>NZ_JAATNW010000004.1 GCF_012911815.1 Alteromonas ponticola
TCCCTGGACGTAAGTCCTGGAAGGGTTGTTAAAGACGATGACGTTGATAGGCAGGGTGTGGAAGCGTTGTAAGGCGTTAAGCTAACCTGTACTAATTACCCGAGAGGCTTAACCATACAACGCCTAAATGGCTTCATTCATCAGAATGAATCGCTGATTAAGTGTTGTGTGTGAAAGACTAGCTAAAGTAAAAAGTAGAGTAAAGCGTACTCTTGATTGAATTGATATCAGATTTTCCAGAATTGTTAAGTTATCGATAAATTCGGTAACAACCTTTTTTGCCTGGCGGCCATAGCGATGCGGTACCACCTGATCCCATTCCGAACTCAGAAGTGAAACGCATTAGCGGCGATGGTAGTGTGGGGTCTCCCCATGTGAGAGTAGCACACCGCCAGGCTCCCATTCTAAAAACAAAGAACCCAGCGAAAGCTGGGTTTTTTGTTTTTGGAGTAGCACCAAGGTGCCACTCCCTCATAGCAAGACCTAACCCATCGGGTAACAGTTTGGCGTTGCGTATCTGCTTAAGAACTGACGTAGCAACCCCTCCCTGGTAGCTCGTCCAGTCACGCCATCCATGGCGTGCCGCTACGGCAGCTGCGAATGTCCGCCGGACATTCGGTCTACCTCCGCCCCCATGTGAGAGTAGCACAGTGTTCCTTGCCGGCTACGGGGCTCCCATTCTAAAAACAAAGAACCCAGCGAAAGCTGGGTTTTTTGTTTTTGGAGTAGTACCAAGGTGCCACTCCCTCATAGCAAGACCTAACCCATCGGGTAACAGTTTAGGTTTGCCTTACTGCAATGATTCAGAGTAACAAGCCGTCCCTGGTAGGTTGTCCAGTCACGCCATCCATGGCGTGCCGCTACGGCAGCTGCGAATGTCCACCGGACATTCGGTCTACCTCCGCCCCCATGTGAGAGAAGTATGCCCGTTCAAGTTAAACTGACACTTTCAGAAGCACTAAATCAAAACTGACGGTCTCTTATGTCGTGAATCGGAAGTTGATGAACTTAAAAGAACTGTTGTCATTGGGGCGCAGGCCGCAACCCCAAGCGTTTGATCGTATACTTAAAACAACAAGGTCTTAATTGCGAAGCAGGTATACACTGGCATTGCGTGTCTGTTGTTCAGCTATAATTTTTTTGGCTTTACAATAGCAGATTGGGAGGTAGAGGCTTGCACTTCAAGGACGCGTTTCTTCGATTAAGCTCAAGTTAGTTTAGCTAGTTTGGATTTAAACTCGTAAAAGCCTAAAGCTAATTCATTTAGACATTAAAAAAGCCTCCCGGGGGAGGCTTTTTTAGTTAAGTAATACTAATTACTCTTCATCTTCTTCGTCATAATCGTCCATGCGGTTTTGACGATACTCAGCATATTCCATGCGTGTGATAAGTTGGTCGTTATCTTCATCAATATCTTCGAACGACTCGTTCACTCCACTTTGCGCTGCTTCTGCTTTCGATAACTGGCCATCATGGTCGGTGTCCATCATATCGAATTCATTGTTAGCAACAACGGCTTCGGATTCCATCTGAGCGTCCATTTCAGTGGTTGAATCCTGTTCGACCATAGGATCCTGCTCCTGCAGGTCGACTTCGTTGTCGGTACGTGCAGTCATGTCTGAATTGGTATTTAAATCACTGTCCTGACCACGTTCTGTAATAACTACATCAGTGTCACGCTCTGTTTCTGCTGCGATAGTGGTTTCAGTATCAGTATCATAGTTTCCTTCTATGTCATCACTTTCCATATCGGCTTCAGCATCAACTTGTGCGGTAGTAGTTGTGTCACTATCATAGTCTTTTTCGAGCTCGTCACTTTCCAGATCAGCATCGACATAAGTTTCAGTGGTAACACTATCTTCTTGGTCAATGTCACCTAATGCACCAGTTTGTGCTGTTGCGGTAACGTCGTCCTCATAATGCTGAGGCATAGTCTGTAAGTGGGTATCGAACTCTTCCTGACTTAACTGATTGTCAGAATTGGTGTCGATTTTGGCGAAATGTTCCCAAATATCATCATCATCAGCTTCTTCTTTGCTGATGAATCCATTTTCATCGTTATCCAGTTCTGCGAAAGTGCTTTCAATTTGGTCTTTGTCAGCACCTTCCATCTTATCTTTCTTCCAATCACCAGCAACTGCACCAGCTGATAACGCACTACTAATTAAAACTGCTAATGTAAGCTTTTTCATTAGAAACTCCTTCTTGGATTAACCCCCTGTATACTGCTGGCGGGGCAAGTTGTCGAAAATAGTAATTCATCATCCGTGCCATCGAAAAAAAATAATTTAAAACAACAGGATAAAAGTTTCAGAGAAAAATGTAGTGGATAAAAGTGTGTCACTTGTATAGACAAAGTGAAAAAAATACGTGATTTTATTAGACTATAGTTTGACTAATGAAAGTCTCTGGACGGTACACTGAGTTTTGTGAGCCAGTCAGAGCGATCAGTCAGTTTACCTGCGATAACGTGAATAACTCCTTCTGGCGAGCGTTCCAGTATGCCGTCAACCTGTAAGATGTTAGCTTTCAGGTAGGGTTGCTGCTGGTGACGCGCTGTCGACTGCCACACCACAACATTAATATTACCGGTATGATCTTCCAGTGTCATAAATGTTACCCCCGATGCAGTACCTGGTGCCTGTCGACCTGTCACACAGCCGATAATACGAACGAAGGACTTATTCGCTTTATTGATCAGGTCATTTGACCAGCTAAAACGATCAAGGGATCTTTGTTTCGCCAGCAGTGCGATGGGATGATGTTCGACAGATAAGCCCGTTGCAGCATAATCTTCCAGTAAGTTTTCGATGGATGTTGGCGCAAAGTGAAAATTCTGCTGGGTCGGTTCATTGGTAAATAACGGTAAACTCTTCTGCTCATCCATCATTTCCCAACGGGATTGGTATCTGTTGTCAGCGATTTGATGAAATGCGTTAGCACTGGCCAGGGCTTCGAGATCAGAACGGATTAGAGGTAGTTGCTGAATCTGCGCTAATGACTGATAGCCTGGAGCTGGCCTTCGTTCGATAATGCACTGTTTACCTTTATCAGATAACCCTTTTACCAGGGTCAGACCTAGTCTTATCGCTTTTTCAGTGCCCATATAGGCGATCTCGTGAGCAATAGCCGACGCATTAATACAGATAGGTAACACTTTTATGTGATGTTGCTGCGCATCGCGAACAAGTTGGCTGGGTGTATAAAACCCCATTGGCCAGCTATTTAATAACCCAACATAAAACTCAACCGGGAAGTAATATTTTAACCAGCACGATACATAAGCCAAAACGGCGAAGGAGGCAGAATGTGCCTCAGGAAATCCATAGCCCCCAAAGCCCTTTATCTGTTCAAAAATCTGATTGGCATAGTGCTTGTCATAGCCGCGCTTAGTCATACCCGTGATTACTTTCTCCTGAAACTCATACAGCCTGCCATTCTTTTTCCAGCTGGCCATCGCACGTCTGAGTTGATCCGCCTCGCCCCCTGAAAACCCCGCTGCCACCATGGCAAGTTGGATTACCTGCTCCTGAAAAATAGGCACGCCCATGGTTCTGCCGAGCACGCTTTCAACTTCTTTAGAGGGGTAGATTACGGGTTCCAGCTGATGACGGCGGCGCAGGTAGGGGTGCACCATTTCGCCCTGAATGGGGCCTGGTCTGACAATAGCGATTTGCACCACCAGATCGTAATAACAGCGCGGTCTCAGGCGGGGCAGCATGGTCATTTGCGCACGGGACTCTATCTGAAATACACCAACGGTGTCAGCCTTACATACCATGTCATACACTTGTTTATCATCCCCCAGACGGGTAATAAATGGGATATCGACAGAGTGAGGAAATTGTTTATTAAGTAGATCAAAACTTTTTTGGATAGCGGTTAACATGCCCAATGCCAGGATATCGACTTTTAACAGTGCCAGGCTTTCCAGGTCATCTTTATCCCATTGAATTACAGTGCGTTCCGGCATCGCTGTATTTTCGGTGGGCACCAGGTCGTGCAGGGGGCCGTTGGAAATAACAAAGCCGCCTACATGCTGAGATAAATGGCGGGGTGATCCGACAATTTGCTCAACTAATGCAATTAGCTGTTTTACCTTTGCTTGTGATGGGTCCATACCACACTGACTAAGCTGGCTTTGCCATGGAAGCGCTTTGTCACGACGGTTAATATTCTTGAGCACATAGCTAAGCTGGCTTTCAGCAAAACCTAACGCTTTTCCAACTTCACGAAAAGCACTGCGAAAGCGAAACGTGATGACGGTGGCGGCCAATGCCGTTCGCTGGCGACCGTACTTTTGGTAAATATACTGAATGATCTGCTCACGCTTTTCATGTTCAAAATCCACGTCTATGTCAGGTGGCTCATCGCGCTCTTTGGAAATGAAGCGTTCGAATAAAACACTAATCTGGCGTGGATCAACTGCGGTAATTTCCAGGCAATAACACACCACAGAGTTGGCAGCCGAACCGCGTCCCTGATACAGGATCCCCTGGCGTTGGGCAAACTGAACGATGTCATACAAAGTTAAAAAGAAATACTCATAAGCTTGTTCTTTTACCAGTTTCAGCTCTTTTTCAATGGTCTCGCGTACTTCCACTGACAGCCCTTCAGGAAATCGTTTTTTTATCCCCTTTTCAACGCATTCGCGCAAGTAAGAAGTGGCAGTATAACCTGCAGGAACCAGTTCCTGTGGATATTGATATTTGAGCTCGTCGAGAGAGAATTGGCAGAGTTGATAAATTTTGCTGGTCTCTTCTAACCAGCCGGCAGGATACAGTTTTTTTAATTTATTTAACGGCCTGAGTGTGCGCTCAGCATTGCTTAGCGCGGCTTTCCCTATTTGAGCGACCGTGGTGTGAAGTCTCATGGCATGCATCACATGCTGTAGCGGTAGGCGTTTGGCGTGATGCATCAGCACCCCGGTACAGGCACAAAGCGAAAATGAAAAGGTTTCACTATATTCAGTCAGTAACGTGAACCGTTGGTGATCTACACCATCCAGCAGTCGTTGTGCACCAATCCAGCAACGTTGTGAATGGTAACGTTGTAACCATGTACCCCAATGATGGTCGGTGTCTTTGTGTAATGAAGGCAACCAAATAATGATGCAGTGCCGTACTGACTTGATATCCCACTCAGCAAGCTGGTATTCGCCTTTGGCAGAACGGCTGCGAGCGTTTGTAATTATTCTGCAAAGCTCTGAATAAGCGCGTTTATTGGAACAAAGCAGCAGAAATGAAAAGTTTTCAGCGAGGGTAAATGCCGCGCCAATGATCAATTTTAAGGGCAATCGATTGCGTTTGATCTCAGCGTGGGCCCTTACTACACCCGCAACAGAACATTCGTCGGTAATGGCCAGGGCCTGATAATTTAAAAATGCAGCGGTATTTACCAACTCTTCAGGATCGGATGCGCCATTTAAAAAGCTAAAATTGCTCTGGCAGTATAACTCGCTATAGACCATGTCAACCGTACCATCCTTCTATATACCATTGCTCTGCAGGAGGGCTTTTATACACCAAAGCGTATTCACCTCGTGCAGTTTGAGTGATGAAATAGTCACGTTTTACGGATTCCCCATCCCACCAGCCTGTTTGCAACCGTACCGGGCCAAACTGAATATGACTTGGCTGGGTGAGTAAAACAGGCTGGGAAGCAATAAAAAGCGGCTGCCAGGCACAGGGTTCGGATAACATTGCTGAGGCTTGTGTGTGTGCAAGCTGACCTAAGCGATGGTCATTAATACTAGCGGGCTGGCAAATATTGCTCGCACCCAGTTTTGCCTGCAGCCTGCCCAATAATTGCATTTTGGCAAAATAATGAACACGATCGCTAAAAAAATCACTGCTCTGATCACTGATTTCTTCTGTTGCGTTAGTACATAAACCAATGGCGGTCACCGGGTGACTTAGCGTTAATTTTTCTATCAGCAGAACGAACAGAGGTTCCCAGTTACTGGCTTTTGAAAGTGGACAGGCAGAGCCGACCTGGTAAATTTGTTTTTCGGTTTCACGGAAATATAAGGTTAAAGTAAGTGAAGCGGTCAGCTGATTGCGCAGCCGAAGAAATGTGGCAAGCTGGTTCAGCAAACGATTGACCCAAGGGATAAGATGCTGCGTTTGTGAAATTTCATAAGCTGGCTCAATGGTGGCTGAAAAGGTTTCTTCAGGATGAAAATAGCTGCAATGAGGAAACACTTCGCCTCTAAGCGCGGTCAGGTAAGAAATTAAGGCATTATCAAAACGCTTGCCTAATTCAGTTGCGGGTAATGCAAGCAGGCTTTTTATATTGTGAATACCCACACGGGACAGTGAGGTTATCTGCTTAGTAGATAAATCAGTGTGCTTCAGATGGCACTGCTGTAAGGCATGATGAATATCAGTGCGCTTGGCAATAATGGTATTAGTTTTTGCTTTTGCCAAAACTTTAGCAGACTCAATACTCCAGCCCGTAGCAAATCGATAGGTGACCTTTTGCCTGGTCAATTCATTAATAATGGTTTGCCATAAAGGCTGCAGGCCTTCGTAATATTTTATTGAGGGATCAAGTCGTAAGGCTAAACTGTTAGGTGGAGCCAGCACAATATCGCCAATTAACGGATATAAGGCGCTGGCCAACACAGTTAAATGATTCGCTTCTCTTTGTTCTTTATAATCAATAATATTTAACTCACCAGATAAAGACGCTGCCTGAGCCATACCCATGCCTGACTCAATTCCAGCAGCATGTGCCAGCGCATTGCACTGGAGAACCTGATTGGTGTCCGCCCGATAAATGATGCAAGGCTGAACTCGCAACTCGGTTTGAATGGGCGCTAACATGTCGAGAGTTAATTGATAAAAATCCAGGTATAGCCACAGCATAACAACTCTATACCTTTAGCTAACCTTCGTGCGTTCAGCATTTGGCGCGACATAATGGGCAAAAGCAGACAATATAGGTTGGTTAGTTGGGATAGGAGAATAGGAAATCGGAATATCTGCGCGGGGCCAACCGCCAAGCTGCTTTTCGATATTCAGATTAACCTGGTTTTGGGCTCGCGCCACTGATAGATCTAGCTCAACGGGTAACGATTGTCGCAACACATGCTCATATTCAAAAAGAATACACGTTGAGTGGTGTTGTTTGGCGCTCACCTGTAGACGTCGTGCCTGAGTGAGGCTGAGGCAACGCGTGGACCACAACATGACCACCTGACAAACTGCGCTTTTCAGACACTGTTCCGCCGCCCATAAACAGTCATCATGATCGCCTGATAACGCATAAATATTTTCCAGCGGAATTTTATGTTTTGTAAACCAGCCAGCCTGAATGTGACCGGGTGCATTGATGAACATGAGTAAACGTTGATGACGAATGTTGTTGAGCAAAGATAAAAACAGTTCAACCTCGCCTATTCCCTGATACGAACGCAGGCGGACCAGGCCAGACGTGGGCCAGCCCCCGCCAAGTGCATCGTCTAACAAAGCAAAGCCCGACGCAACTTTGGTTACGTCGTCGGTTGATGGTGGGTAACTGGCACGCCACAATTGGGGGTGCTTAGTTAACAGATGTAAGTTATCAGACATAATTAATAATACTGTTCATATATACAGTATTATAGGGTAATCGATTGTTACCGCAAGTTTCTAAGTATAAAAAAAGCACGCTTTAAATGTGCGTGCTTTGATTTATAAAAAGATTATTATTTTAATCAGCTCACTTCCTGTTTTTGATCGGTTTTATCAATAGTAAGCGCTGACTGGCTAAACAGGTTACATGCTGTGATAAAGCCGTCGGGCGTATTTTTCGACCAGGACATGCGAACATCATTTGGACGTTCCTTAATGAAGTTTTTCACTTCATTCATAGACACACCGCTGTTATTAAGTCGGCGGGTCAAAGCTTCTTCAACCGTACTGCCCTTTTCGCAACAATCCATTACCACATCGGAAAAATGTTTAATTACCGCCTTCGCGGCTTTAAAATCATCCCCTACGACTAACCCTTTACTATTTGCTGCTTCTAATCTCTGAGTGAATACTTTTTGTAATTCAGTAGATAACATCACCAGATTAGTAAAAGCAACATTGGCCTTTTTAGCATTCATTCGGGCTGTAGATCTCACCAGCACCAGTTCTCGCTGGCAGGTTTGCACTCTCAGTACAAAATAAATCAACCCAATGACCAGTATCCCAATAATGCTGAAAAGTCCTAACAACATGTGCTTACATTACCTTTGCTAACTCTGACTGAATAAACTTCTTAATATTTCTTTCAAGAATAAAAAGCGGTACTGAGCCATGCTCGAGCAATGCTTTGTGAAATTTTCGCACATCAAAATGGCTGCCAAGCTCTTGCTCAGCCTGCTGGCGTAATTCTCTAATTTTAATTTCGCCAATTTTGTATGACAGTGCCTGTCCCGGCCAGGAAATATAGCGATCAATTTCCGTGGTCACATTGTGCTCTGAAAGGGCCGTGTTGGTTAGCATAAAATCTAATGCTTGTTGTCTGGACCAGCCAAACATATGCATACCTGTATCAACCACTAACCGGCAAGCTCGCCACATCTCATAGCTTAACCTACCAAAGTCATCATAGGGGTCTTTATACATACCCGTTTCTATACCGAGGTATTCAGAATACAAGCCCCAGCCTTCACCAAACGCTGAGATATAGGTGTTTTGTCTGACCTTAGGCAAATCGGTCATTTCTGCTGCTAACGAAATTTGCAGATGATGACCCGGTACGGCTTCATGCAAGGTTAATGCAGTCAATGCATAAAGCGGACGCTTGTCCAGCGCGTATGTGTTCACCCAGTAATAACCCGGTTGGTCATCACGCGAGGGCGAGATGTAACGGCCGGTGGTATATTTAGGGGCAATACTTTCAGGTACAGCTTCCACGCCGTAAGGGGTGCGCGGTAAATATTCAAACAACTGAGGCAGGTTCGCGTCCATTTTTTTGGCAATAAAAGAGGCTTCTTTTAACAGTTCTTCCGCAGACTCGGCATAAAATTGCGGGTCAGTACGCAAAAAATGAATGAACTCATCAATCGATCCATCAAACTTTAATTTATCAACGATTGCCTGCATCTCTGCGCGAATGCGTTTTACTTCCCTTAATCCCAGCTCATGAATGGCTTTCGCTGACATGTCGGTGGTGGTGTAATGTTTGATGCGGTTTTGATAAAAAGCTTCACCATCGGGCCAGTTTTTAGCCGCAATATCGTCGCGCGCTGCAGGAATATATTCGTCAACTAAAAAATCATACACAGCCTGATAGGCCGGTACGACTGACTCGGCAATCACTTTCTCCGCGCGTGCCTGTAACTCTTTTTGCGTCGCTTCACTGATATGGGAAGGCATAGATTTAAATGGGGTATAAAAATCACTGTCAGCAGGGTTGTTAACCAGGTAGGGAGTCACGCTTTGTTCAAACCCCGCCAGCACGGCTTTAGGCTGAGTCATGCCCACGCGCATACCCTCGCGCATGTAGTCGATATATTGTGCAAAGTTTGTTTCAATGGCAGCGAGGCGGGCCAGGTAATTTTCAAAGTCCTGCACTTCCTTTAAATGCATAGAGCGCGGCAAGGACGCCATTGCACTGTGAAAACCGTATTCAGAAGTAATCGGCACCAGGTGAGCGTTAAAGCGATACTCATCGATGTAATTATCCAGACGGTATTTTTGCATTAACAATGAAATTTGTTCGGATTCATTTAGTGTATTGCTGTTTATATTATCCAGCTCAGCGCTGAACTGTTGCCAGGCCTGGTGTTGTTTTTTCAGTGCGGCTGGAGAAATATCGGCCAGTTTGTCCGGATTGATAGCTTCACCTTCACGACTTGCCATCAGCGGTGAAACACTTAGCTCGTATTGCCAGATTTCATCCAGTAGCGTAGCAAGTTTCTGGCTTTCATTTTCGGCGGCAATGGTTGGTAGACCCAAGAAAAGGAGCAGAGCTGCTAAACCAAGATAACGGTAACAGTGCTTATTATTCATATTCTCTCCAGACATAAGACAGATGCCCAATCTTATTCTTTTTTAGGTGTATAGATCGGACTTGGGAAGGTAGCTACCTTATCAGATATTTGTGAAATTTTGGCAGTCCCTTGTCTTTTAACTTCATCAATTCGAAGCACATTGTGCATGGGAATATAAGTGCGGGTGACATCCTTAAATTCCGTTTTTAACTTTTCATGGCTCGGATCCACTACCAGGCTGGTGTGACTATCCCAGACAAATCCGCCAATTTCCACAAAGCCAAACATGGCCCCCTGGCTGACTTCCTTAACGTAGAGATCGTACTTTTCGCCCGAACTGATAAACTGGATTCTATAAAGAGGGGAGTGACCGCTCATGAACTCATTTCCTGCATGCATGACTAAGATAAAAAGCAAAATGCTATTTTATCACGATTGCAGACCCTGCAAAGGGGCAAGTAATGCCGCCGTGGCTATTCGCATCTCTTCTTCACTTTCCGCTACTACCGCATTAGCGGCAAACCCCTGAACGCAACTGGTTAATTGCAACGCGGCCGACTCGATATTAACGTGGTTGGGCAATTCTCCCATTCGTTGTGCTTTTTCCAGACAGCCAATAAAATCAAATTGAAGTCGGTCAAGGTAGTGCCTGCCCATCTGTCGAATTTTCGGATCCTGCCGACCCAGTTCACAGACGCAGTTAATCAGCAGGCAGCCACGTTTGTGAATTAACGAGATGTACAATGCAAAAAAAGTGTGAACCGCACTTAGCCCCCGATGTTCTTCAAGCTCTTTCACTACCGGCATAAGTTGTGTTTCCTGGTAGTGCTCTAAGACTCGGTAAAGAAAGGCCTGCTTACTGCCAAACTCCATGTAAAAGCCACGCCGATTGAATTCTGTTCTGGCAATAATTTCATCCATAATGGCACCGTGAAAACTGTGCTCTAAAAAGATATCAATCGCCTGATCAAGTATTTTTTCAACATCGTAAAGCGCGGTACGTGGCATGAAACTATATATTCTTGTTTAATCCACGTTTGAGATTAGCTAAAAACGAAGAATATTCAACCACTTTTGCGTAATTTATGTTGGCTTTACAGCTAAGTTAAATGCAAAGTCAGTCAGACAATTGTACTTCGTGTAAATTGCTTTTATGCTGGTATTGTTTCAATCACTCAAACTGAAGTAGATATGTTAAAAAAACTATTAATTGCAGCGTTAATTGGTTCAGCCAGTGTTGCTGCCAATGCTGAAAGCTCGAACGCGCACACATTTAATCCAAACGTCAGCCACATCAAATCGCATTTGTTTTTTCTGGCTGATGATCTGTTGGAAGGGCGAGATACTGGCTCTAAAGGCCACGATATCGCTTCATTGTATATTGCAACGGAATTTGCCAAATATGGGATGAAACCGGCGGGCACGGATGGGTTCATGCAGAATGTCAAATTTAGAAAGGCCTTGCTGGAACAGAAATCACCGGAAGTCTTTTTTACCATGAATGGTGAAAAAACCGCGCTTGAATACCCGAAAGAATACCTTACCGGCCCAGATTTGCTGCGCACAGAAACTTCCATGCAGGGTAAAATGGTATTTGTTGGCTACGGGATTGTTGCCGATGAACTCAATCACAATGATTATCAGGGCCTGGATGTTGAGGGCAAAATCGTAGTGATGCTGTCTGGTAAACCTAAATCATTTCCCAGCGAGGAAGGGGCGCATTTTGCTTCAGGCTATCAAAAACAGAAGTATGCGGTAGAGCATGGCGCAATTGGTATAGTTACACTGTCAACGCCACTGGCGGAAAAGGTACGCCCTTATCAGTCAATGTTAAGTTACCTGCACACCCCGAGTATGGCCTGGTTAGATAGTAACGGTGAACCTGCCAATCGCTTCCCGCAATTACAGGGCAGTGCTTACTTAAGTCAGCCTGCTGCAAAAAAACTCTTTGCTGATGCACCGGTATCGTTGGAAGACATTTACGCCGATCTGGAAGAAGATAAATCGCCAGATGGCTTTGCTTTACCTGGTGAGTTCTCGCTAAAGCGCAAAAGTACTCATTCGACTATTGATAGTTTTAATGTGGCCGGAATTATAGAAGGTTCCGATCCGGAACTGAAAAATGAATATGTGGTGTTCTCAGCCCATTCTGATCATATCGGAATTGCCAAGACGGTTAAAAAAGACAATATCAATAACGGCGCTATGGACAACGCATCAGGTACCGCCATCATGCTGGAGACGGCGCGATTATTTAGCCAAATGGAAACCAAACCAAAACGTTCGTTATTATTTGTTTCGGTCACTGGTGAAGAAAAAGGGCTGTTAGGCGCAGATTACTTTGCACGTAATCCTACGGTACCAGTGGAGTCGATGGTCGCCAACGTGAACCTGGATATGCCAATTTTGACCTATGAATTTGCCGATGTGATTGCCTTTGGTGCTGAGCATAGTGACATGAAACAATCTGTTTCAGATGCAGCCCAAAACGCAGGTTTAAGCTTAAGCGCAGACCCGTGGCCTGAACAGGCATTATTCACACGTTCAGACCATTACGCGTTTGTGAAGCAAGGAATTCCCGCTGTGTTCTTGGTGCCAGGCTTAAAATCAAAAGATCCTGAAGTTGATGGCAGTAAAGTGTTTGGCGAGTTCCTGTCAACGCACTACCACAAGCCAAGCGATGATATTAACCAGCCATTCAACTGGGAAGCGGCTAAAACGTTTACCCGGGTAAATGCCGAAATCGGGCAGACTCTGGCCAATCAAGCGCAACGTACCCAATGGAATGAGGGAGACTTTTTCGGAAACACCTTTGGCAAATAGCCAAAACTAAACAATCAGCAAAGATCACCTTAACGAGGGATGTGTGCGATGTGATCACTTCAGGTGAAAAGCACTTATTTAGTTTTGCTTTTCACCTGACTAACTAGTAGGTCGTTACATTGTCACAGCTTGAAAATAAAAAGTTCGTATTGATTGCCAGAGGCAAATCGCACATTCGGTATTTCAAACGTTTTGCCGAAGTGACGAAACTCTCTGTCAGGGTCATACGAATCAACAGAACCTTCTTTTTGCCTGGCTATGTTAAGTTTTTAAAGCTTGCCGATAGTATAAATAAACACGACTATCTTGCTTCCCATCTCGCTAAAAAGCGGACTAAATTCCCCGTCTTATCGCGGACATGGATATGGTTGATCTACGAATACTATTTGTTTGCTTCAGTTAAACTTGAGATTGCAAAATACTGTGGGATCATTACCCGGTCTCAAGCGGATGTGGTGGGCGTCTGGAATGGCCAGAAGTCACCCAGCAAAGGGGTGTCTCTTGCAGCCAAATTAATCGGCAAAGATGTGGTGTTTTTTGAAAATGGCATTATGCCTGACTCAACCACGTGCGATTGGCAGGGAGTAAATTGTCACAACTCGTTACCGAAAGAAGCTGACTTTTATAACCAGTTTGATCTGCAAACGGTGTTACCGCAAACCCTTGTTCCGCGTGCGCCCACTAAATCGAAAGCCCCTGGGGTCAGTAACTCTGCACTTCCTTCCTTTTATATTTTTGTACCGTTTCAAGTGGAGACAGACAGCCAGATTATTAGTAATTCGTCGTGGATTAAGTCTATGGAACAACTCTATGGACATCTTAAGTCGGTTATTTCTCAATGTCGCAACGCTGATCTGCATTTCGTCATCAAAGAGCACCCTTCAGAAATAAAGCGGTTTGATCATCTTCATCATCAGCATCCGCGAATAAAATTTGCGAATAACTGTAACACTCAGGAGCTGATTGCGGGATCCCAAGCGGTATTAACGATTAATTCAACAGTGGGATTGGAAGCGTTGTTACTAAATAAGCCCGTACTGGTGATGGGAAGCGCCTGCTACTCTGTACCTGGCGTCAGTCATTCGGTAAGCAGCGAAGAAGACCTTGGCCATGCACTTAATTCATTAAATGAATTGCCATTTGATGCCACCTTGCGAAAGCAATTTTTAAGCTTTATCCAGGCTTACTATGTGATTCCTGAGAGCTGGGCGAAGGCGGAAAATAAAAATTTTGAAGCGCTAACCAGACGATTAACGCAGACGGATGAATTCAGTCAACTCATTCAACAAAGACGCAGTGAGCAAGCTGCGTCTTTGTAAACGCAACAGTTAAAGAAAATTTTGTTTTAATAACTGCCAATGTTCAGTGAATTGTTCAGTAGGTTTACGGGTAAAACCACTGCGGATATATAGATTGATACGACCATCCGTAAAACAGATCAGCATGTTGGCAATCACGCCCTCGTCAGCCGCCAGAGCTTTACCTTCACGCAATTTGCGTTCACGCAGAACCTGTTTAAGTTGCAACTCTAGCCTTTCATAAAGCTTGGCTATACGCGCACGCAGTCTTTCCTGCTCTCCCATTAAGGCATCGCCATTTAGAATACGGGTAATGCCTGGATTCTTTTCAGCAAACCCTAAAATAAGATGCAAAATTAACTGGCAGCGTGCAGCCGAGTCTTTCTCTTCATTAATTATTTTATTGATGCGCGAAAACAGTGTTTCTTCAATAAATTCGATGAGCCCTTCAAACATCCGGGCCTTACTTGGAAAATGACGATACAGGGCAGCTTCAGACACCCCCACTTTTTCCGCTAGCTTTGCAGTAGTAATGCGCTGTCCCGGGTTAGTTTCAAGCATACCTGCAAGAGATTGCAGTATTTGCGCACGACGATTTGTTTTTTTCACAGCTGGCATAACGTGAGTCATTCCTCCGCTATCGGGCTTGCAAACCCGCGTTCCATGTTAAAGGGGCTTTCGCCCAATGTTATTGTTAATTTTTTAGCTTTTTATTATATCGACAACCACGACACGTTCATGATGTAGATTTAGCTTTTATTATATTGTTCAGCAATCAAACTTATCAGCGCTTCTGCCAGCATCATCTTACTGCCTGTCGGTAGTTTTTTATCACCGCCATTCCAAATCACATGCAATGCGTTACGATCACTGTTAAAGCCCAGACCTGGTTGCGAAATATCATTGGCGGCAATCATTGCCAGCTTTTTCGACGCCAGCTTTTTTCTTGCATAGGCTTCGACATTTTCGCTTTCAGCAGCAAAACCGACTGTAAAAGGCGCATCTGGTAGATTCGCTACATCGTTAAGGATATCAGGGTTTTTAACAAAAGTAAGTGTTAACTCATCATTATTTTTTTTGATTTTTTGAGCGGCAACTTGTTTAGGTCGATAATCTGCCACCGCGGCGGTGGCGATAAAGATGTCAGCATCCTTGACGCTGTGCATTACCTGTGCGTGCATCTGCTGCGCGCTTACCGTGCGATGAATAGCGCACCCTGCAGGTACCGGCAGAGTGACGGGTCCAGACACCAGTTCGACCTGCGCGCCCGCCGCCACTGCAGCTTGTGCAATCGCATAGCCCATTTTGCCTGAGCTGTGATTAGAAATATAGCGAACTGGATCAAGCTCTTCACGTGTAGGTCCGGCGGTGATCACCACCTTTTTGCCCTGCAAAACCTGTGCAGTCGAGGTGGTTAACTGGTTGACGATATCCATCGGCTCAAGCATTCTGCCTACGCCCACATCACCACATGCCTGTTCACCGTCTGCTGGCCCCAGTATAGCAACGCCTCGCTGCTGAAGTATGCTCAGGTTTGCCTGCGTAGAGGGCGCTTTCCACATCTGTTGATTCATGGCGGGCGCCAACACAACTTTTGCTGTGGTCGCCAGATATAAAGTGGTGAGCAAATCGTCAGCCAATCCATGGGCCAATTTTGCCATACAGTGGGCGGTAGCGGGGGCAATCAGTAACAGGTCAGCCCACTTAGCCAGTTCAATATGGCCCATCGCCGCCTCAGCGGCGGGGTCCAGCAAGGTATGATGAACCGGATTTCCAGACACCGCCTGGAGTGACATTGGGCTGACGAACTCTGCCGCACCTTTAGTCAGCACTACACGGACGTTCGCGCCCTGTGCGGTAAGCTTGCGCACCAGATCCGGGGCCTTGTAGGCTGCAATACCCCCGGTTACGCCAAGAAGAATATGTTTATTTGCCAGCAACATGTTGTACGTGCTTTCAATAAGAAATTGGCATAAGCCTATCACGACTTCCTTAAGCTGTGTAGTCAGACACTCAACTGTCTCTTTGAGCAGGCTTAATCGCAGCGTGTTTGGCGTAAAATCAAGCTTTCAAAAATGGAGTGACGATGAGCATACAACACTGGCCGCTAATGGAACGGCCCAGGGAAAAACTGTTAAATCTGGGCGTAGAAACGTTATCTGATGCAGAATTACTGGCCATCATGATTGGCAAAGGGCTCAATGGAAAATGTGCTGTGACCGTGGCGCGGGAGTTACTAAGTAAGTTCGGTAGTATACGTGGCGTGATGACAGCATCAAAAAGTCAGGTGTGTGCTATTGCAGGCGTGGGCGAGGTCAAGTTTTGCTTGTTAAAAGCGGCGGTTGAATTGGTTACCCGACAGCTAGGAGAGCCATTGAAGGTGCGCGAGTCATTTAATCACGCAGAACACGTTAAGCGCTATTTACTGGCAAAATTAAAGGATCAGCAATCAGAACAGTTTGGGTTACTGTTGCTGGATAGTCAGCATCAAATGCTGGCATACAAAGTTATGTTCAAGGGTACCATCAACAGTGCCGCGGTTTATCCCAGAGAAATTGTTAAACAGGTGATTGAAGACAACGCGGCGGCGGTAATTTTAGTACATAACCATCCTTCGGGGATCGCCGAGCCGAGCGACGCGGATGTGCGTATTACCCGGCAAATAAAATCAGCACTTGAACTTATTGATGTGGCGGTACTCGATCACATTATTGTCGCCGATATTCATACCACGTCTTTTGCACAGCGGGGGATAATATAAAACTACCCGCCCAGGTCAGACACAATGATATACTCGGCGCGAACCAAATAATCAGGATTCATTTTGACGGATAACAAAAGCAACTTAAATCTGGTGCTGGTGGTCGATTCATTAGCCGGTGGTGGCGCTGAGAAAGTCGTCATTGAACTGGCCAGAGCTATTCAGCAACTTGGGCATAATGCAATTTTAGTGAGTCTGACCAAGAGCGCGACTTACGATATCCCAGCAGATATTCCGGTGTTTTTTGTTTATCAGGAGCGTAAAAAAGCGCTGCATAGTGCCTGGCAACGCCAACGCCATGCCCAGAAGATGATGGCGACACTCGACGAGATTGAGAAAAATGAGGGCGTAGTTCATACCATTTTTTCTAATCTGGATTATAGCCATTACATTTTGAGTGCCTGTAACCTGCCAAATGTGTACTACGTTATTCATAATGCCATTAATCAGACCCTGCAACGAGCGCGTAGAATGGGCCCGTTAAAATGGTGGCGTCAAAAGCGACTCTTTTCTGCGCTTGAGGGAAAAAAACTGATCACTGTATCTGACGGGCTTAAAAATGAAGTGCAAAACATCGCTTTGTTTAAGCCTGCGCAAGTGACGCGCATCTACAATCCGTTCAATATCGCTAAAATTCGTCAGCTTGCAGCAGAAGATAATGCACAGATACCGCACAGCCCCTATATCATCCATGTGGGAAGATATGCCAAACAAAAACGCCACGATGTGCTCTTTACTGCCCTGAAGCAATTACCTGAAGAGATAAAACTGGTCTGCCTGGGGGCAAATCAGAAAGGGATAAATAAGCTGGCAGAAAAAATGGGCGTGAATGATCGAATTATTGTGCCTGGATTCCAGCAAAATCCCTATCCGTGGATAAAACAGGCAAAATGTTTGGCCTTAAGCTCGGATTTTGAGGGGCTCTCAATGGTGGTTGCTGAAGCATTAATTTGCCAAACGCCTGCGGTATCGACAGATTGCCCGTTTGGGCCGAATGAACTGCTCACAGGCAAGCTGAACGACTATCTAGTGCCAGTAGCGGATGCTGATGCATTGGCGGCGGCGTTAAAAAAAGTGATTCAACAACCCGTCCCCATCGATCCATCGCTGTTGATGCACCTTGATCATCTGAACATTGCACAGCAATATGTAACTATTAGTCAACATGGAAGATAATTTTGTGACACCAATGGTGCCTTGTTTTGTCATTAATTTAGACCGTTCACAACAACGGATGGTAAATATGACATCACAGTTTTCGACGCAATCTATCGACTTCGAGCGGATCAGTGCGGTTGATGGTGCCTCGATTTCTGAGGATGTGATTGCACGGTACTATTCGTTGAGCAGTCCGTTGAAATACCATAAGCAGTTAAACAAGGGTGAAATCTGTTGTTATCTGAGCCACCGAAAGGTGTGGCAGAAAATGGTAGACGAACAGATCCCACAGGCAATTATCCTTGAAGATGATGTGGATATTGTTGGTGACTTAAGCGCTGTGGCTGATACGCTGCCATCAATGGTGGATGACTGGGATTATATCAAGTTGGCTGAACACACCCGCAGACGAGGCGTAGTACATTCGGAGTCTGTAAACCCTTTCACCCGGGTAATTTATGACAAAATTCCAGCACGCACCTGCGCCCAGGCCGTAAGCTTAAGTGGTGCCCGCAAACTGCTGGCTGCAAGTGAAAAAATTTATCGTCCTATTGATATCGACTTGCAGTATTGGTGGGAAAAAGACTTAAACATATTTGGCCTGCAGCCTTACCCGGTGAAACCTAAAGATGACGCGCCAAGTGAAATTGATAAAGTAAAGCAACGCCATAAGACACAAAAAAATACCTGGCTCAAAGTCAGGCAACAGGCTGCATTTTTAATTAACAATGCAAAGCACGTAAAAGCCAGGCTTGCCACTTTGAATAAAAAATAAAAATATATTAAAGCAATCATAAATTATGTTTTCAGTTATATTTTCGACCTACAATTCACCCGATTGGATGGAAAAAACGCTATGGGGTTTGCATTACCAAACCTTTCAGGATTTTGAGATTATTATTGCCGATGACGGCTCCACCGAAGAAACCAAGCAGCGTATCGAAAACTTTGAGCGGGAAAGCCAACGTAAAGTAAAACATGTCTGGCAGCCGGATGAGGGCTTTCAAAAAACGCGCATTCTGAATAAGGCGTTACTGGCAGCAGAAGGGGACTATATCGTCTTTACTGATGGTGATTGCATTATGCGAAATGATTTTCTTGCCGTGCATAACCATTACCGCGAAGCAGGTTACTTTCTTTCCGGCGGTTATTTCAAATTACCCATGAGCACCAGCAAAGCGATCACTCGGGACGATATTGCCCACGGCAGGCCATTTGAATTAGACTGGCTGCTCGCGAATGGCTTAACAAAAAACCATAAAACCATGAAGCTGACCGCGAAAGGATGGAGAGCCAAATTACTCAATGCGCTAACACCCACAAATGCCAGTTGGAATGGTCACAATGTTTCCGCCTGGAAAGCGGATATTTTCGCTGTTAACGGCTTTGACGAAAGAATGCAGTACGGCGGCGAGGATCGCGAATTGGGTGAGCGCATGTTCAATCGCGGAATAAAATCCAAGCAAATCAGATATTCAGCGGTTTGTGTGCATTTAGATCATGCCCGCGGCTATGTCACGCAGGAAATGCGCGACAAGAATCATGTGATCAGGTTAAGTACGAAAAGTGAAAAGAAAGTGTGGACACCCTTCGGTATCCAAAAGGCATGAATAAACCAGCCACCAGGATCCCGATTTTGATCCCGGATCGCTTTTTTTGCGAATTTTATTTGAATTAAGCTGTGATTTGCTGTATAAAATGCGCCCTCTTAATTATAGTTAAAACGTCATCTGACCCGGACAAAAAGATTGAAGGGCTCGTTTGGCGCGACAGTTATCGTTGTTCTGGAGACAAATACAATGTCAAGAGTATGTCAAGTAACAGGTAAGCGTCCAGCGGTAGGTAATAACCGCTCACACGCAAGAAACGCGACCCGTCGTCGCTTTTTGCCTAACCTTCAATCTCACCGTTTTTGGGTTGAGAGTGAAAACCGTTTCGTAAAATTACGTCTAACCGCTAAAGGTATGCGTATTATCGATAAGAAAGGTATTGATGCAGTATTAACTGACATCCGTGCCCGTGGTGAGAAAATCTAAGGAAGCGTAACCATGCGTGATAAAATCAAATTAGTGTCTTCTGCTGGTACGGGTTTCTTCTATACCACTGACAAGAACAAGCGTAACATGCCGGGCAAGATGGAAATTAAAAAATTCGATCCTGTTGTACGTAAGCACGTTATGTTTAAAGAGGCAAAAATCAAGTAATTACACTTGCTTTTGTCTCCACGAAAACCCGGTTGACGCCGGGTTTTTTGTGTTATTTTTTTCCTCTCTCTTGCTATACTGGCAGTCCTGAGTTGTTCTAACTTGCCCATTACGGGTTTCAGTAAGGAAAACGTTTGGCCAGAATATCCACCAAAGCGATGAATAACATCGTTATATTTTCGATGTTGATCATGATTGCGTTGTTCAATTTGGATACGCTGCTACCTAAGCCGTCAACGGCGCAAACACAAAGCCTGTTACCCGCCGACGCGTATATACTGAAAATTGAAACTGATGCGGGTCGAATTGAGCGCAATGGTCAGCGTTGGCGGCAAATAACCGATAACAGCGAGATCGCGATCAGTCCAGAGCAACAAATTAATGCGTGGCAAGCCGCGGTTCTTGAACCTGTCAGTTCGACTGCAACTGACTTTTCTAACAGCGCACCCATTATTGCCGTAGTCTGGTTAGCAGGTAAATCTGACGGACTTGTGTTTGCGTTCTACCAGGCTGAACAAGCCACTTTTGTACGCTACGAGAATAGCTGGTTTCAACTACAGCAATCAGCGTTAGCGACGCTTATTCCCTGGTTGTCTGATCTTACTTATCAGGATAACTAATGCCAGAATTACCAGAAGTTGAGGTTAGCCGTTTAGGCATCTCACCCCATTTAGTCGGGCAAACCATCACTTCGGTGGTTGTCAGACAACCTAAGCTGCGTTGGCCGGTAGCTGAAGAGCTTAAGCAGGCTGAAGGGCAACAAATCAAAGCGGTTAGACGCCGGGCTAAATATTTGCTGATAGACATCGGTGTTGCCCAGATTGTTTTGCATCTGGGGATGTCGGGCAAACTGCGCGTGGTACCGGCTACCTTGGAACCCATTAAGCATGATCATCTGGACATTGTGTTAGGCAGTGGCAAATGTTTGCGCTTCAATGATGCCAGACGCTTTGGTGCCTGTTTATGGCAAGCTGATGGCGAGACACTCCCCCAGCTAGAAAACCTAGGGCCCGAACCGCTAACTGAAAGCTTTACCGCACAGCATTTGTTCGCGCTTTCACGCGGCCGCAAAGCGCCGGTAAAGAGTTTTATCATGGACAATGATGTGGTAGTTGGGGTAGGTAATATCTATGCCAATGAAGCGCTGTTTATGGCCAATATCGATCCCCGTCGCGCTGCCGGCAGGATCTCGTTGCAGCGTTACCAGAAGCTCGCCAAAGAGATAAAAGAAGTGCTAGCCAGCGCCATCCAGCAAGGGGGCACCACCTTGAAAGACTTTACCCAAAGCGATGGCAGTCCTGGTTATTTCAGGCAGCATTTACGTGTCTATGGCCGTGCGGGAAAGGCATGTGAAGCTTGTGAGGGCATCATCAACAGCGTAGTGATTGGTCAGCGTAATACCTTTTTTTGTCCCCGCTGTCAGCGCTAACCGCACAGCTGCACGTTACTTTTTAAAACGCGCGATCAATGCCTTTTCCACCTCGGGATGGCAAAATTCAGTCACTTTACCGTGATGCTGTGCCACTTCTTTAACCAGCGTTGATGAGATAAACGAGTTTTCTTCAGCGGGGGTCAAAAATACACTTTCCAATTTTGGATTAAGCCGGCGGTTCATATTGGCGAGCTGAAATTCATATTCAAAGTCAGACACCGCGCGCAAACCACGGATAAGAATGGTAGCGTTTTGCTTATCGGCAAAATCGGCCAGTAAGCCAGTAAAACCCTGCACTTCTACATTCGGTAATGACACGGTCACCGCCTGAATCAATTTTACCCGCTCCTCCAGGGAAAACAGTGGTTTTTTATTGGGATTAGACGCAATGCCTACGATAACGTGGGAAAACATTTGTGAGGCACGCTCAATTAAATCAGCGTGGCCATTGGTAATAGGATCAAATGTTCCAGGATATATCGCACGGGTATGCATAATCAGGTTCCAATAAAATTTTTGAGCACCTTAACCAGAATCCTGGTTTGATGCAATCCTGTTTGTGCTTTGCGTCTTAACACTCTTGCGCTACCATACTTCAGTTCGGTTTAGGAAAAGGGAAGATTGTGCGTTCACATAGTATTTTGGGTTTGCTGCTAATGGCATCAACTGCC
The DNA here is from genome assembly GCF_012911815.1 of Alteromonas ponticola. Classification (GTDB taxonomy): domain Bacteria; phylum Pseudomonadota; class Gammaproteobacteria; order Enterobacterales; family Alteromonadaceae; genus Alteromonas; species Alteromonas ponticola. The sequence goes on from NZ_JAATNW010000004.1 coordinate 22,318, forward strand.
AGCCTGGCATCACCATGGATTGGCACCAATGACGAATCGCTACATCAGGACTTGCGGACGCTGGTGGAGTTTCAGGTGATCGACGCCGTGGCCATCAGTTATCCGGTTCCCTGGCGTGGCATCGACAGCCAGCTTAGTGCGCTTGATGTACACAACTTACCCGCACCCGCTAAACGCGCCGCCAATCGATTACTGCACTATTTAAAAAACCGGCAAACGGATGTGCTGCGCCAAATGACTTCCATCCATCTGGCGTCAGAACCCCAACGGTTTGATTCTGTCCATGCTACCTATGGACAAGAAGAAAAATTAACCCATCAGGCTGAAATTACCAGCGGCAGGTGGTCGGCAAAACTTAGTGCTAACATGATTGATGACGGCGAGATGAACCTGGATAATTCGTATTTAGCCATGCATGTTGCCGGCTGGGTATTAAAAGCCGGCGCTACCGACCAGTTTTGGGGGCCCGCTAATGACTCCAGCCTGATCCTGTCAGCCAATGCGCGTCCAGTACCTACGGTTGGCCTGTTCAGAGGCAGTGCCGTAGAATCGGAGTCGCCCTGGTTAAATTGGTTAGGTCCCTGGTATGCCAGTGCTGAAATTGGACAATTTCGAGATAGCCGGGAGATCGATGGGGCCAGATTATGGCGTGCCCGTTTTACTGCGAAGCCTTTTAAAGGACTAACTGTGGGGATGTCATGGGCTGCCATGTGGGGCGGTGCGGGTCAGCCTGATTCACTAGGTGATTTACTTGATGTGCTTACGTTTCAAACTCAGTGTATTGATGAGTTAGTCAGCTGCGATGATGAGTTAAATACCACCACAGGAAACCATATCGCCGGTTTCGATCTGGCATATTCATTTTTGCTGTTTGAGCGTCCTGTCACGGTGTACGCTCAGCGTATCGGTGAAGATGCAAAAGACTATAAAGTCACAGACAACGCCAATTTAATAGGGGTGAGTACGTATATCGGTCCTTTTAAACTGTATGTAGAAAACAGTGATACCAATATTGCCTGTAATGGCAACGACAACACGGCAACAAACTGCTATTACGAGCACAGTATCTATACCAGTGGTTACCGCCATTATACCCGCGCCGTTGGCAGTACCTACGATTCAGACGCCAAGCAGACCACGCTGGGGTTGCAGTGGCGTGGCGCTTACGGTCGCTCGGCCATGCTAAAGCTGTCTGAGGTTGAACTAAATCCCGATGGGCTCAAACCCTCTCCTGTGCTTACGGACTCACTCAGCGAGGAAGTAAAAGTTGTGAGTGGCTACTATCAGCAGCCACTGGGAAATTTTTTAGTGAAACTGGGGGCCGAGTATCAGGACCGAGAGCTTGGTACGGAAAACGAAAGTGAGGTGGCGGTCTATTTAACGCTACGTTATGCCTGGTTATAACCTTCGAGCAAACTTTGCCAATCCGCTTCATTCCAACGAAACGCGGTGTGATTACCGCGTTCTTTAATTAAGGAACGCAATAACCGATTCAAATTAGACTGTTTCCATTTGTGTCCCGTTCGTTTTCCACATCGGTCAAAATCGATTAACCACGCCTGTTGCTGATTATTCAACATAATATTCCTGACGTTAAGATCATGATGATATATTTGCGCCGCATGAAAACGCGCAATGGTAGCGCCTACGTGTTGCCACTCTTCAGGCGTAAGCGTACGTTGGCACAATATACTGTGTAAGTCCTCACTATTCGGGATAAGCCTTGTTAATAAGTCGGCACGGTAAAAAAAGCCACGTCTGGATACATAAGCTGCGATGGGGGTGGGCACTGGAAGAGCCAACGCTTTCATGGTGTTAAGCAAATTAAATTCAGCGAATGCACGTGTACGTGCCAGGCCGGTAAACAAATATTGGTCTTTGAGAAATTTACCTATCATGCCGCCGCGTCGGAAATGGCGTAAAACCCAAATGTCATTGAGTGGCTTGATAAACATCGTTGTGCCTCTGCCCTTCGCACTGCCGATCACTTTGTTTTGTCGTTGCCAATGTTTGGCACTAAAAAATGCTTTTTCGGGGCGAGGCATTATTTGTTCATCGTAAAGCGCAAATTGTCGGCGACCAATTTGTTGTTGTTTAATCGTCATTTCACTTAACTGTTATGGTAAATTACTCATTGTAACCAATTGTTCATACATTTCAGCCTTATAAGGTAGCGGTTTGTGAAAAAAATTTGTTTAATCCGACTCTCTGCAATTGGTGACGTTTGTCATGCCGTCGCGATGGTAAAGCGTATTCAACACCACTGGCCACAAACGCAAATCACCTGGGTGATAGGCAAAATTGAATATCAACTGGTACGATTGATGCCCGATGTGGACTTTGTGGTGTATGATAAAAAAGATGGGAAGGCAGGTGTTAAGCGGCTAAAAGCCACCTTGGCAGATACGACGTTCGATGCCCTGTTTGTTATGCAAGTAGCCCTTCGGGCCAATCTGGTTTCTACTGCCATCAAAGCCAAACAGCGCATTGGCTTCGACTGGCGACGCAGCAAAGAGCTACATTGGCTATTTACCAATAAACGAGTAAAACCGCGGATTAATGCTCATGTGCTGGATGGGTTTATGGATTTCGCCGATGCGATAGGGGTGCCGCAAGTTGCCACACCGCAATGGAATATCCCATTGGAGACCGAAGCAGAGGCCTGGGCGGCGAAGCAGGTCGCAGAAATAGGTGAGTTTGCTATCATTAGCCCCGCCGCCAGCAAGCAGGAACGCAATTGGTTACCTGAGCGATACGCAGGTATCATTGATCATATGCATGCGAAGTCGTTGCCAGTTGTACTATGTGGCGGGCCTGGTGAGCTGGATAGGCGTACCGCTGATGCTATTTTGTCGCACACTGATCAGGTTGCGAGAAACTATGTTGGAAAAACATCGTTGCACCAACTCCAGGCGTTAATCAAACACGCCAAACTTGTAGTAGCGCCTGATACAGGGCCGACACATATGGCTACAACCGTCGGCACACCGGTTATTGGGCTGTATGCGCACTCCAATCCGCGGCGAACGGGGCCGTATAACGATTTGGACAACGTTGTCTCTGTGTACGACGAATGTGTGCAGGAACAATATAATAAACACTGGGAAAGATTGCCGTGGGGCACGCGCGCTAAGGGAGAGCATTTGATGGAAAGAATTAGTCTTCACGCTGTTATTGAGCGGATAGACAGGCTACTAACTGACTAGAATAAGCAGCATTTTTCATTAAATTGGCTAACTTAGACGGCACTTTAGCGCTTCCCAACTACAATTATAATAACATCGCCTGAAGTGCGAGTAGCGTTGATAGGGAGCGCACTTAGTGGCTCAAATGGATCGCCTCCAAATAGCTAACAATTCAATTTACTTATGCCTGCTTAAAGCAGCGGTGTTTTGGTGCTCACTAATCGTGTCAGGCGCTTACGCGCAAACATTGACAATTATTACCAACCCCTCTGTTACACAGACAACTTTTTCACAATCCGAAATCAGACAGATCTTTAGTGCCCGCAAACAATTTTGGGAAGATGGAAGTAAAATAACGGTTTTTGTACTGGCACCAGATTCACTGCAGCATAAACAGTTCTGTCAACAGAACTTAAATATGTTTCCGTACCAATTAGAAAGGCTGTGGAATCAAATTACCTATTCAGGACAAGGCGACCCACCTTTACTAAAAAATTCGCAGGACGAGATAATCAAAGCGGTACTAACTACTCCAGGTGCCATTGGCTACGCCGATGAAAATGTTATCGAGCAAATAAAACGCAAATTACGGAATAATGCTGAATGAACAATTTGATAATTTTTGCCTGTATGTTGTTGGTTGTGACTGGCGCTGTTGCCCAGCAAACCAGTTGGCATGGATATATTTCACAAGGTGTTACTCAATCGATAAACAGCCGCTTTGTTACTGATAACGACGCAATTACCGCAGAACTCACAGAATTGGGGTTCAATGGCCGTATTCAATTTAACGCATCGCTGGCGCTGGTGGGACAATTGGTTTACCTCGATGGAGGCAACCGGTTCGAACAGGGCAGTCGCCTTGACTACCTGTTCTTGGATTGGGCGTTAATTGAAAGCGAAGTGACCTCCTCGCATTTGCATCTTGGCCGCTACAAGAATCATCACTGGTTGTACTCAGCAACCCGCGATGTGCCGCATACCCGCGACACTGCTATCCTCCCGCAATCTGTGTACTTTGATAGTTTCCGTGACATTGCGCTGGGTAGCGACGGTGCCTTCTGGCAGTCCGAGTTCCGAACTGATACCGGTTTATGGCAGTTCAACTGGAGTCTGGGACGGTCCAAGGTGAGCAGAGAACAAACCCGAGCATTTCTTGGCCCGTTGGCAAAGGGAAGTTCAAAACAGGACTTCGTACATCAGGCCAGCCTTTACTGGCAACCCGTTTCACTAAACTGGCGCTTAGGTTTGAGCTATCTCGCGTCTGATTTTTATTATGATGCAGCTCCTGTAGACACGTTTACTGACGGCAGTACCGATATAGAGCGATTTGTACTCTCATTGCAATATTTCAGTGAAAAATGGGAGCTTAGCGCCGAGCTCCTGCAAGAGCAACGTGATAATCGGGGCGGCTTTTCGCCTACCTTCAGACAATATCGTACAGGTGAGGGTGGCTACATTCAGGGTCGCTACATGTTGACACCTTCGATAAGTGCATTAGTGCGCTACGATACCTATGATGTGGATAAAAATGATCGCAACGGCACTAAGTTGCAGCAGGCAACTGGCGGCATGATCCCCGCTTACTTTGGTTACATGGACACCACAACCATAGGCTTCAGATGGGATATCGCAAGTAACTGGCGTTTGCAGGGAGAGCATCATTGGGTCGAAGGGGCTGGTAGGATTCAAGGGGTGGTTGATCCCGTCACTATCAGGTCAACCGAAGAAAACTGGCGGTTGTGGTCGATACAACTGATGTACTGGTTTTAAATGCGCTTTTCAGTCTCATTAACTACTAAAATGATGACCATCATGCTGGTCATGATCTTTACAGTGACACTGGCAATCAGCTCGCTATTGATTGTGCAGTCTAATTCGTCACTTGCACAAAGGCAGTTAGAGCAGCAGCTGGTCAATACACAAAAATTTTCGTTGTATAAGCGCCTGTTTATGCAAAACGTGCTGTTGTGGGTGGAGAGCGTGTCATCACTGGCTGACAGCGATAGGGCAGATATCAACCAGCTGAGCAGAATGATAGATACTGCCCGTGAGCCGCTGAACATGACATTGCATGTGGATGACGCGTGGCTTTACAACAACAAAAATGTTTTGCTTTACGGCAATAGTGGCAACTTACCCGTACCGGTATTTCAGAAAATAGCACAAGTCAAACAACAACTTGAGCCAATACTGCTAACAGAGTGTGTCAACGAGTGTCATTCTTATATTCTGGTACCAATTATGACTGCGCAGCGGGAAGTGGCGGTGTTTATCCTCTCAAGCAAGATGACATGGTTACTGGCGCTATTGAATGATTCAGGTAGCCTGGATGGTCACGGCATAATAAAGCAAATTAATAGTCAGACAAATAATCCTGAACTTAAACTGGTGGGCCCTACATCGTCTAGAAATAAAATATTACTCACTCAAGTACTGCAACTGCTACCTGCTGAAACTGAGGTGTATGATCTGGTGGCTAAAGGTGCCCGGGTTGCGCTAAACGAACGCGATTATCTGGTCAATGTAATACCTCTTAACGAATTTGCTACAGACGGCCATTACGTGCTGTTTGTTAAAGATATATCGGTGGCCATGCAAACCAATCGCAACTATCAGCGCGTTGTGGTCGGTAGCGCCGTAGCCATTTTCATTATCTTCTTTGCGCTGATGTATCTGTTTTTTAACAATTATCGTAGAAAGCTGTTAGATCTTAGCTTCCGCTTGCCGCTTCTAGCGCAGCATCGCTATCAGGACTTCTATTTACAAAGTGAAAAAGCCCACGTGTGGAAACACGGGAGTTTCCCGGATGAGCTGGATGTGCTGGAAAGTGTGACCCGCGACCTGGCTGAACAATTGGAAGAAATCGACAGCAAGATGGCGCTCAACACTGCGCAGCTTGAACGGATGGCCATGTTTGATAACTTAACTGGCTTACCTAACCGCAATATGCTGACCTTTCAAATCGAACAGCATCTGGCCGCCTCTGCACGAAACGGGAATAGCGTTGCCCTCATGTTTCTGGACCTTGATGATTTCAAAAAGGTAAACGACAGTTATGGGCATGATGTGGGCGATCGCTTATTGAAAGCGGCTGCGCAACGCATAGTTAAACCTATCCGGGAAACCGATATCGCTTCCAGATTTGGTGGCGATGAGTTTGTCGTGTTACTGGATAATCTGACTGACCGTGAGCAAGTTAATGTCGTTGCTGAAAAGTTACTAAAGGTGTTTGCCGAACCCCTGCAAGTGGATGATTTGCAGTTTTATATTTCGGTGAGCATCGGTATTGCGATTGCCAGACAAGCGGAGATCTCATCAATTGAGTTACTGCGTCATGCTGATATTGCTATGTACGAAGCCAAGGGAGATCACGGCGCCTCATTCAGGGTTTACGATAGCAGCATGAATTTGCGGGTGATGCAAAAGGTTGAAATGGAGTCAGAAGCGCGTATCGCGCTAAGAGAAGACCAGTTCAGTTTAGCGTTGCAGCCGCAGGTAGATCTAAAAACCCGCAAGCTGGTGGGTTTTGAGGCACTGATAAGATGGCAGCATCCTACCAAAGGCCTGATTATGCCGGGCCAATTTATACCCCTGCTGGAAAACACCGCGTTTATGTTAGAGCTGGATTACTGGGTCATCGCTCATGGTGCCCGCTTGCTCAGCGAACTCAACGGGAACGGTTTCCAGGATCTTAAATTTGCTATTAATCTGTCGTCGGCACAATTTACCGATCCTTCTTTACCGCACTTTCTGCAACAACAAATTCAGTTAAACAAGATAGACCCTGCCTGTATTTGTCTCGAATTGACTGAAACCGCATTGGTCAGCGACCTGAAACGGGCCACCAAAATTATGAAATCGATACGCGATTTAGGCTGCAAAATTGCCATCGATGATTTCGGTACGGGATATTCATCCTTGAGTTACCTTAAAGCCTTACCCACAGATTACGTCAAGATTGATCGCTCGTTTGTTGCCGGTATGCTTGATCACAAAGACGATCAGAACATCATTTTCTCTATTATCTCAATGGTCAGAAACATGGGGCTGGAGGTGATTGCAGAAGGCATAGAAGAGGCCGCGCAGTACGAAATGCTGAGCCAGTTTAACTGCCATCAGGGCCAGGGCTATCTGATTGGCAAACCCATTCCTGAAGCCAACTTATGGAATCAATTGAAGGAAAATGTCGATAATAAAATCTGGACACGTCCGTTGCCCGTATTGAACGGCAAACCATAAACCCTGGGTTGTGCGAAAAAATTTACATCAAATCAACCTTTATCGCGTTAAAGCGCACCACAAATAGTGTACGCCTACGCTGGGTTTCTTTACACTATGCACTTTTTAGCGAAACGGAGACTCCCATGTCCGAGGCATTTATTGCTCACCTGCAGACGCAAATAGACAACGTCAAAGAAGAGGGGCTGTATAAAAAAGAGCGCGTAATTACCAGTCAGCAAAAAGCGGATATCGACGTATCCGGCGGTAATAGTGTGATTAATTTTTGTGCGAATAACTACCTTGGACTGGCGAATCATCCCGATTTGATAGCCGCGGCTAAAGCAGGCCTTGAAAGCCACGGTTTCGGCGTGGCATCGGTGCGTTTTATCTGTGGTACGCAGGATATACACAAGGAATTAGAGGGCAAGATCAGCCAGTTCTTAAAAACTGAAGATACCATCCTTTACCCGTCTTGCTTCGATGCCAATGGAGGGTTGTTTGAAACCCTGCTGGGTCCAGAAGACGCGATTATCTCTGATGCCTTGAATCACGCCAGTATTATTGACGGTGTGCGTTTATGTAAAGCGAAACGCTATCGTTACGCCAATAACGATATGGCAGCGCTGGAAGATCAATTGAAACAGGCTGATGCCGATGGTGCGCGCTTTAAAATCATCGCCACTGACGGCGTATTTTCAATGGACGGTGTTATTGCCGATTTAAAAAGCATCTGCGATTTAGCGGACAAGTACGACGCACTGGTGATGGTTGACGACTGTCATGCCACCGGCTTTTTAGGTGACAATGGTCGCGGTAGTCATGAATACTGTGACGTACTGGGACGTGTCGACATTATCACAGGTACGCTGGGTAAAGCGCTTGGTGGGGCTTCAGGCGGATATACCTCGGGTAAGAAAGAGGTGGTTGAATGGTTACGTCAGCGTTCTCGTCCTTATTTGTTTTCAAACTCGGTTGCGCCGCCTATCGTGTCGGCATCTTTGAAAGTGTTCGATATGATGGCCGATGGCAGTGCGCTTCGTGAACAGCTCTGGAAAAATGCGGCTCACTTCCGTAAACGCATGGAAGAAGCGGGTTTTACCCTGGCAGGTAAAGACCATGCGATTATTCCGGTTATGCTGGGTGATGCGAAACTAGCCAGCGAGATGGCGGATAAAATGTTGGCCAAAGGTATTTATGTCGTAGGCTTTTCATTTCCGGTTGTACCGAAAGGACAGGCGCGTATCCGTACACAAATGTCAGCGGGCCATACCATAGAGCATGTTGATAAAGCGGTTGACGCCTTTATTGAAGTGGGTAAAGAGCTTGGAGTTATTCAATGAAATCATTGGTGAAGTTACATAAAGAGCCTGGTATTTGGTTAAAAGACTCGCCAAAACCTGAAGTAGGGCATAACGACCTGCTGATTAAAATTCGTAAAACCGCGATATGCGGCACCGACATGCACATCTATAACTGGGATGAGTGGTCGCAAAAAACCATCCCTGTACCCATGGTCGTTGGACATGAATATGTGGGTGAAGTGGTGGATATGGGGCAGGAAGTGACTGGCTTTAAGGTCGGTGACCGAGTTTCAGGTGAAGGTCATATTACCTGTGGACATTGCCGTAACTGTCGGGCCGGACGTCGCCATTTGTGCCGTAACACGGAAGGTGTGGGGGTTAACCGTTCAGGTGCTTTTGCAGAATATCTCACCATCCCGGCGTTTAATGCGTTTAAAATTCCTGACAATATCAGCGACGAATTGGCGTCGATATTCGACCCGTTCGGAAATGCGGTGCACACCGCGCTATCGTTTGATTTAGTGGGTGAAGATGTGCTCATTACCGGCGCCGGTCCCATTGGCATTATGGCGGCTGCGGTTGCCCGTCACGTGGGTGCGCGTCATGTGGTGATCACCGATATTAATCCGTATCGTCTGGCACTGGCTGAAAAAATGGGGGCAACCCGCGCCGTCAACGTCAGCAACACCAAACTGGAAGATGTCGTTAAAGAACTGGGCATGACCGAAGGATTTGATGTGGGTCTGGAAATGTCGGGTGTACCTTCGGCATTCCGTGACATGCTGGATAAGATGAACCACGGCGGTAAAATTGCCATGCTGGGCATCCCTCCTTCTGATATGGCGGTTGACTGGAACAAGGTTATTTTCAAAGGTCTGGTGATCAAAGGGATTTATGGGCGTGAAATGTTTGAGACCTGGTACAAAATGGCCAGTCTGATCCAAAGCGGATTGGATCTGAAACCCATTATTACTCACCAATTCGGTATCGATGATTTCCAAAAGGGCTTTGAAACCATGGGCTCGGGCGAATCTGGTAAAGTGATTCTGAACTGGGATTAATGTGGATACCTTTCATCATATTTCGGTAGCAGATGTGGCTGAACGCGGCGCGGAGGTCACGGTAGTTGACATTCGCGATCCGCAGTCGTTCGGACAAAGTCATATGCCTGGTGCGACGCATTTGTCGAATGACAACTTTGCCGCATTTTTATCTTCAACCCCAAAGCACACCCCGGTGGTGGTAGTGTGCTATCACGGTATCAGCAGCCAGCAGGCGGCGCGGGTCATCGCGGCCCAGGGGTTTGCTGAGGTGTATAGCATGGACGGCGGCTTTGAAGCATGGCGTCAACAACAACCGGTGATTGCAGAGTAGTTTGTGTCCATACCAGTCATAGCGTTTAAACATGAACCCTACGCCCGTTTATTGGCTAACTATTTAACCTCGGAAGGGTTTGATGTGAGCGTAAACGTTGAGCCAAATGGGGAATACATGTTATCCGTGCCTGAAGGCACGGATCTCAAAACCTTTCGCCAGCATTGCCTGGATTTTGTGCGCGACCCAGAGCATCCCTTGTACCAGGACATCGCCTGGCAGCAAGGTGCAGGGGTGGAGCTGGACACTAAAAGTGGAGTCAGTACTGCCCATGTTATCCGCTACATTAAAGACGTTCCTTTTACCGCGATAATTCTGTTTACCTGCCTGCTTGTCTATCTGCTTTCAATCTTTGGTCTGTTCGGAGCCGTCGCTGAGGTACTTCTAAGTCAGTCAGTTAATGTTCTGACCTACACTAACGAATGGTGGCGTCTGATTACACCTGCGCTTATTCATTTCAGTGTGCTGCATATCATATTCAATCTGTTGTGGTGGAGCATGTTAGGTGCACAAATTGAACGACAGCTGGGTACTTCCATGTTGGTGGTTATCTTTCTCATTTCAGCTGCAATCTCTAATGGCGCACAATTGTTGATGAGTGGTCCCAATTTTGGTGGCCTTTCAGGGGTTGTTTATGCGGTGTTGGGATTCGTATGGTGGGCTGGCTGGCTACGTCCATCGTGGGGCATCGGATTACCCAAAGCGATCGTAGGTTTTATGCTGGTGTGGTTGGTGATTGGCTATGCCGATGTATTGTGGGTAGAAATGGCGAACACAGCACACACGGTAGGATTGATATCGGGCTGTGCACTCGCGTTGCTACTAAGCGTGACCTGGAAACCGAAAAATTAACTTTGATACAGGTATTTGGTAAAGATTACGTCTCTGACCACTTCCGCACCGGTTTCTTTCTTCATGTGATTTTGCATCGCTTTTAACAGCGAACGACGAATGTCCTCGCGGCCAGTCAATGATTTTACCTTTTCTTCTGGCTGGCTGCCGAAAATTTCGATAGCGGTAGCACGTAAAAGTGGCATATGGTGCTCTGCCGTTTCCAGTTGATCAACATCGTGGATCATCAATTCAACCGTAACGCGCACATAGCCCAGACGTACCGCTGTTTGGCCTACATAATTAGTAACAATGTCAGGCTCCAAGCCTAAATAGGCATAATTCGCTCGTTGTTGAGCCTCAACTGCGCTGGTAAAAAGCAGAATGAACAAAAGTAAAGCTGACGCAAAATAACGGAAAAAAGGCATTGAGTGAATTTACCAATTAAAAAGAGTTAATCCAGGCATTATCTTATAGTGTAACAAACTCCTTATAGCAATCACTAGTAGGGATTTTACTTTTCCCGTCCACTTTAAAATACGCGGGTATGGTTTTAAAACTTAGCAAAATGCTAAGATAGGCCGCACTTCAACAGGATACATATTGTTTTGCTAAATAATCTTTCTTTTCCAGTGGGCCTGGATGTAGAGTGGGTGTATGCCGATCGGGTGAGCATACCCAATTCGTATTTAAAAAATTGGCTGCTAGATACAGGTTCATTGACTGAACGCTTGCAGTCGATGAGTAGACACTTTGCGTTACAAAAACTCGGACAAGCGGAACAGATGCTGCATAAATGCGAGCGTGAATGGTTGAGCAAAGAAGAGGTGAGCCGGTGGTACGTACGCGAAGTCGTTTTATTCGGCGATCAGCAGCCCTGGGTATTTGCTCGTTCGGTGATCCCACATCAACTGGTTGAAGGTGAGCTGGCCAATATAGGGTCACAGCCATTGGGCAAAATTATATTTAACGATCAGCGCTTTACTCGCAGTAAATTCCAGTTGTGCAAAATTGACAGTCATCAATTGACGTCTCTTTGCGCGGCACAACAACACCGTACATTGTGGGGCAGGCGCTCCAAATTTACATTTAATGACGTGAATATGTTGGTTGCTGAAGTCTTTCTTCCTCAAGCACCAGCGTACCTGACAGGTAACACCGATGCATGTTGAGTTAACCGCAAAAAATTTGGGCGCCTACTGGCAATTAATGCGCATGGATAAACCTGTGGGTATTTATTTGCTGCTATGGCCTACTTTATGGGCGCTCATTATTGCTGCACAGGGAATGCCGCCTCTGGTCATCACACTGATTTTTATTGCCGGTGTAGTCGTTATGCGATCGGCTGGTTGCGTGATCAATGACTACGCAGACAGGAAAGTGGATGGCAAAGTTGAGCGTACAGCACAGCGCCCAATCGTGAGTGGCAAAGTGAGCGCGACAGAGGCCCTACAGTTGTTTGCGCTGCTTATTTTTGTTGCCTTTGTGCTGGTGTTATTTTTGAACTGGCTAACGATACTCCTGGCTGTTCCGGCTGTATTACTGGCGGCCAGTTACCCCTTTATGAAGCGTTATACCCATATGCCCCAGGCCGTGCTCGGATTAGCGTTTGGCTGGGCTATTCCGATGGCATGTGCAGCGGTATTAGAAACGGTACCCGCGTGGGGTATCGTGTTATTTGTTGCCAACCTGTGCTGGACAATCGCGTACGATACGATGTACGCCATGGTAGATCGTAATGACGATGTCAAAATAGGGGTTAAATCCAGCGCGATTCTGTTTGGCCACTATGATCGTTATATTATCGGTGGACTTCAGGTGGCTACTATTGTGTTATTGACCGTGGTGGCGGAAATGCTGAAACTGACCTGGCCCGTTTATTTAAGTATTTTGTGTTGTTTAGGCTTGTTTGTACTACAGCAAAAGCAGATTGTGAAGCGGGAAAGAAAAGCCTGTTTCCAGGCCTTTTTAGATAACCATCGAGTGGGTATGGTGTTTACTGTAGGGTTATTAATGCACTATTTGTTGATGGTGTAAACAGAGGCTAGATAACTGTTTGGATAGCAAGCCCTGTGTTTATTTCTCTTTTTTGCTTTGTTCAAGAGCCGCCAGGCGTGCTTCCATCAATTCAAGTTTCTCCCGGGTTCTGATCAATACCTGACTCTGCACATCGAACTCTTCGCGGGTGACCAAATCAAGCTTGGATAACTGAGATTGGAGTACGTGTTTAATTCTGCCTTCGGCTTCTTCGGCCATATTTCGCACGCCTGGTGGAACAGCACCGGCAATCTGTTTAGCAAGTTCTTCGAGTTTTTTCGGATCCAGCATGGTTTTCCCTTATAATGCGCTTCGTAATCGTTGTACCTATTCTAATACCATCTTGACGACTTGCAATCAGAACCGTTAGCACAAGTCGCACTGGCAGCCAGAACACAGTAGGGAGTGATAAATAAAAAGTGATAACTGATAAGTGATAAGTCTAGTTCATGAAATTAAATGACGCTCAGCAATCTGCTGTTACGTACGTATCAGGCCCTTGTCTGGTTCTTGCGGGAGCAGGTAGCGGAAAAACCCGTGTAATTACCAATAAAATTGCTTATCTGGTAAGAGAATGTGATTTACCTGCGCGTTATATCGCAGCGGTTACCTTTACGAATAAAGCGGCGCGCGAGATGAAAGAGCGGGTGGCAGGAACTTTAGGCAAGCCGGAAGCCAGAGGTTTAAAGGTGTCCACTTTTCACACTATGGGTCTGAACATCATAAAAGCACATGTGAAAGAGCTTGGTTTAAAGCCGGGCTTTTCATTGTTTGATGATAAAGATTCTATGGCGCTGCTTAATGACTTAACTGCTGATACGATAGATGGAGACAAAGACCAGCTTAGCTTGTTACAAAGTTGTATTTCCAACTGGAAAAATGATCTGATGTTACCTGAAGCGCTGAACGCAAGCGCCACCAGTAGCGGAGAGAAACAATTCGCCCACGCTTACCAGCAATATCAAAACCACCTTAAAGCCTACAATGCACTGGATTTTGACGACCTGATTTTACTGCCGACGTTATTGTTACAACGAAATCAGCAGGTGCGTGAAAAATGGCAGCAAAAGATCCGCTATTTGCTGGTGGATGAGTATCAGGACACCAACACCAGTCAGTATGAACTGGTGAAGTTACTGGTGGGGGAGCGCGCACGATTTACAGTGGTAGGCGATGACGACCAGTCGATCTATTCCTGGCGGGGCGCTAAACCTCAGAACCTGAACCTGTTACAACAAGACTTTCCGCGCTTAAACGTGATCAAGTTGCAGCAAAATTACCGCTCTTCCGGGCGTATTTTGCATTCCGCCAATATCCTGATTCAGAACAACCCTCATTTGTTCGATAAGACACTATTTTCTGAACTCGATTATGGAGCGCCATTGCGGGTCTTGACGGCCAAAAACGAGGAGCACGAAGCAGAGCGGGTGGTGGCAGAGTTGCTTGCGCACAAGTTCATGCAACGTACCCGTTTTAAAGACTATGCAATCTTGTACCGGGGAAATCATCAGAGCCGCTTGTTCGAAAAGTTACTAATGAGTAACCGCATTCCATACAAAATAAGTGGCGGTATGTCGTTTTTTGGCCGGGCTGAAGTTAAAGACATCATGGCTTACCTGCGTTTGTTGGTTAATCAGGATGATGACAATGCATTGCTGCGTATAATCAATACGCCTAATCGAGGAATTGGCCGCGCCACCCTGGAAAAGCTGGGTAATTTCGCCAACAGTCTCGGTGTTTCAATTTTTTCCGCGGCCACCCACAGTGGCTTGAGTGGCGTATTGGGAGGCAAAGCTTATCAATCAGTAGCCGGGTTTGCCCGCTGGCTGGTGGAATTATCAGACAACGCCGCCCGAGGTGATACCAAAGAAGCCTTGCGTGTGATGATTAAGTCAATGGGCTACGAAGAGTGGTTGTATGAGCACAGTGCCAGCCCGAAGGCAGCAGAAATGGGGATGGCTAACATCAGTACCTTGTTTGGCTGGATTACCGGAATGATAGAGGGCAGTGAGCTAGAACCACCGATGTCACTGCCGGAAGTTGTAAATCGCTTGATCCTGCGAGATATGATGGAACGGGGTGAAGAAGAGGGCGATGCCGATCAGGTGCAATTAATGACCTTGCATGCCTCTAAAGGATTGGAATTCCCCATTGTGTTTCTGGTCGGTATGGAAGAAGGCTTGTTGCCTCACCAAAGCAGTATTGATGAAGACAACGTGGAAGAAGAACGCAGACTTGCCTACGTGGGCATTACTCGTGCGCAACGTGAACTGATCTTTTCTCACGCAAAAGAGCGTCGACAGTTTGGTGAAGTCATTTTTCCAGAGCCGAGCCGGTTTCTATACGAGTTGCCGCCAGATGACCTGGAGTGGGAAAATCAGAAGAAGAAGGTCAGTGCAGAAGAGCGTCAGCAAAAAGGCGCAACCAGTATTGCCAATCTACGCGACATGCTGGCAAAAAAATAAGAGCGCTTAACCAGCCAGCTTCTTGATAGGAAGCGGCTTGGCTTCACTAAGTACCTTACCCTGGCCAAAATGACACTCAATATCTGCTAAGGCATTAAGTTGGGAGGTTGAGTCCACGCCTTCGGCAATGACCTTGAATTTAAGGTGTTCTGATATGAGCATGACTGACTGGATAAGCTTCAGATTGCGCTGTGAACGTGGTAAGGATTTAACAAATCGATGATCAATCTTGATGTAATCAAACGGGTAGGCAAACAAGTAACTTAATGAGGCCAACCCGCTACCAAAATTATCCAGTACTAAGGTGATCCCCGCACGCTTCAATTTCTTAATCGACGGTAAAATGAATTGTGAGCGACGATTTAAATCATTCTCGTTAAATTCAAACACCAGCTGACTAGGTGAGACACCGGTATTTTCAACCACCGAAATAATTTTATTGACCAATGATGATTGCAATAAGTGATTGATAGAAATATTAACGGCAATCCGTTTTGGACGGTCAGTGTCGCCGTGCCAGGCATTAAGTAATTCACATGCTTTAGTTAACTGGAACATATCCAGATCCATGGTTAAACCACTTTGTTCTGCGACCTGACGGAATTGATCACGACTGACCGAACCCTGAATAGGGTGCTTCCAGCGTACATACATCTCGTGGTAAAGCGGCTGATCATCCCGGGTGTCAATCACAGGCTGCATGAAGCATTCCAGTGAACCGTCGCGCAATGCTTTACGGAACTCGTTCTCAAGTTCCAGTTCTTCCAGCAAACGTTCCCGCATGCTTTTATCGAACATTACAAAACGGCCACGGCCCAGCGATTTAGCCTGATACATTGCTGCGTCTGCATCGCGCAGTACCTCATCCGCAGTGCGGTAATAGCGCTCAAGATGCGCAATACCGATACTGGCACCGGAATACATTTCTTTCCCTTCCAGAGTAAATGGCTCTGAGACAGCTTCGATAATTCTGGAAGCGACTTCTTCAACGTCCGTTACTTCGTCAAAGTTGTCCAGCAGTATTACAAATTCATCGCCACCCAAACGGGCCAGCAGGTCGTGGCCCCGAATACATAACGAGATTCGGCGCGCTACCTCGACTAAAAACTCATCACCGGCGTGATGGCCTAAGGTATCGTTAATCACCTTAAAGCGGTCGAGATCGATAAATAACACCGCGAACAGGTTTTCTGAATAGCGCTGTTTGTTAGCAATGGCCAATTCAAGGCGGCTGGTAAACATAGCGCGATTGGGCAAATCGGTGAGCGAGTCGTGATGCGCATCGTGAATAAGCTTTAACTCAATTTCCTTACGCTCTTCAATTTGCTGTTTTAAAATTTGGTTGGCTTGATCAAGTTCGACGGTACGCGCTTGTACTCTGTCTTCGAGCAACTGATTGTACCGTTGAATAGCTTCGGTGCTGCGCTTACGTTCCATTGCAACAGCAATATGGTGAGATACAAAGCGTAATAGTTCTAAATCTTTAGCCGTGTATTTAGCGTGTTTACCGTAGGTTTGTACGGCGATAACACCTGAAATTTCACCTTCAACCACCAGTGGCGAGCCTAACCAGGAGTTCGCGCTTTGCAACATTGACTGTGCTACCGACACATCGATTTCACCTGATTCAGCCAACTCTAACACCCGCGGTGGGTTTATCAGCTCTGCCTGACCCGTACGCAGGACAAATTCGGTTAAGCCCATGCCTAACGGGCGTCGATCGGCGCTTTCACTAAGGATGTCACTAAAATAAGGAAAATCGAGCGACTTTTTCGTCTCGTCTAATATCGCAATAAAGCAGTTGGGCGCACTGATCAAGCGAGCCAGGATTTCATGCAGACTGGCATAGAAAATATCCATGTCGCCTTCCAGCGCAGCAGCCAGCTCAGAGATTTCAAATAAAGCTTGTTGGAGTGATTCAACTTTTTGGCGTTCAAGAATTTCTTCTTGTAAATCATCGTTAATTTTACGTAACTGGCGAGTACGCTCACGGATCGTCCGTTCCGTTAATTCACGGCTTTTAACCCTGTCAACGGTAGTGACAATGTGTTGTGAAACGAATAGCAATACTTCCAGGTCTTCATCATTATAGGTGACCGACTTATCGTAGGTTTGCACGACCATCGCACCGATGACCTGCGTACCGCGTTTAAGTGGCACACCCAAAAACTGATGCGGTAACGCGCCAACCAGTTTCACCCCGGTTTCATCTTCAAACGCCTGCGTGTTTTTATCGTCAAGAAATACATGTTTGCCACTGCGCAAAATGTAACCGGTGATGCCATCCATCAACTGATCAGCGGGAACCTGTTGAATTGTCTGCTCGTCATACTCATCAACGAAATAGGCGAAATTGATAACATTGGCATCCCGCTCGTAAAACGCCACAAAAAAGTTATCGGCGTTCATAAAATCGCCAATAATTTCATGGATCGCAGGGTACAAGCGGCTAAGGTTGCTAACTGAGCTAGCAAGTTCTGATATGTCAAACAACGCTTTTTGCACTCGCTCAGCGCGTTTATATTTGTCGGTAAGTTGTTGAAGCTGAGGAATGAGTTCCCTTAACTCCTCTTCAGACAACTCGTGCTTTGACTCCGATGACATCTTGCCAGCCAATTCTAATGAAGATAGAGAGATTCAGGACGTAAATTAACCGATTTCAGATAAAAACGCCACTATTGTTAGTGGCGTTAATATAATGAAATTTGGTTAAATTCCTTCAATCATGTACTCAATTGCAGCTTTAATTTCATCATCACTACAATTGCCGCATGCACCGCGAGGAGGCATGGCATTAATACCATCCAGGGCATTTTGCCAAATACCATCAAGGCCGCGTTCATCCAAGCGAGGCTGCCACTCTGCAGCAACCTGCAACTTAGGCGCGCCTAGCACACCTGCACCATGGCAAGCCATACATGCCTGATTGTAGACCTCTTCACCCGATTTCACACCACCACCGGCGGCAGCTGTTTCTGCCTCAACTCCGGCAACATACACAGAGCCTGCGGGCTTGATACGTTCTTTGATTGCTTCTTCGCTCATGTCCTGAGCCTGAACGGTGAAAACAGCAACGACTGCTGTCAAAATACCTAACCACGTTTTCAATTTCACATCTGTCTCCAGGCAATTGAATTTATTTCTTATCAACTACCAAGTTTATAACGGTTAATCCTTCGCCTACAACTGTTTAGAAGCAAATACTTATAAAAAGAAGGGATTAATTATATTTCATCACTACGCAACACCCGTTAACAAAATTAGTTGAACCCTAGGTGAAGCATCAGTATCATTACGCCCGCTTTGACCTGTCAGCAGAATTGCAGACAGGTCAGAAACACGTTTTACACAATACGCACCCGTAGCTCAGCTGGGTGAGTACCGGTCGCCGATAGGCGATGAGGGGTGACTTAACGTCACGCTTCAAGGCACGCAACGCCGCAACAGGACGTTGCGGCAGGAATGGCCCACCATGGATGGGTCAGAAACACGTTTTACACAATACGCACCCGTAGCTCAGCTGGATAGAGCGTTGCCCTCCGGAGGCAAAGGTCATAGGTTCGAATCCTATCGGGTGCGCCATCTACAAAAATACCGACTTTCTGTCGGTTTTTTTATGCCTGATTTGCTCCTTCTAATTTAAACAACTTTTTCAAAAAACAGGCTATTTATACTCAATTTTAATTCTGAGAAGAGCTAAATATTTTTTTTAATTCATCTTGTCAGGTGGGTTTGCTATGAGCGAATTGAGGTTTTAATTGTCTTTGGTCTTCTTAAATTGAAGAACATAAAAAGGGGCACCAGCAAAACGAACACAAGCTCAGGTGTTGACGCCTCAAAGCCTGGGTTTTGAAAAAGGGTGGCGAGACAAATAAGCCATAAGGGAATGGCAAGAAGCGTAGTCCAAAACAGCAGATTTTTAATTTTTAGTCCCATAACGCGGTTTCCTGAATATTCGCGACATTACCTTGCCAGTTAAATATGAACACTTGATGACACTGTCACTCGCTTTGATTGCGAGTGACAGTTTGATAGTGCGCATGATGACTGAACACGATTTCAACCTCGATACGCGTATACCGCTTGAGCCATTTCTTTTAAGGAAACCTGATATCCACGCATTTTTAACGGGTCATCACAGCACTTGATCAAACTTAGCTCACCGGCGGCGTTTTGCGTTACCATGTCACCGGTTCGGTAAATCAACCCTTGCGCAATGCTAGGGTCGATAAAAAAGTCGTCACTGGCGGTATTGAGGTATCCCAGTGCCACGCTGGGTCCGGAAACATACAACTCACCCGGGAAGCCCTGCATGACGGGTCGTCGGTTGGAGTCGAGAATGTGTAACTGAGTTTCACCAATCGGTTTACCAATCGGATAAGGCGCAGTGATATCAGTTTCTTTTGTCATTGAATGACAGCACGTGAAGGTAGTATTTTCTGTCGGGCCATAACCGGTAATAAGGCTTAGTAAGGGGAACTCCTCCAGTACTTTTTTAACCAACTCAGGCTGCATCTCGCCGCCCGCGATGAGCACGCGAATAGTGCGCAACATATCGAGATGGTTTTTTGCGACCAGATGAAATAGCGTTGCTGTAAACCAGCAAACACTGACTTCATTCTCTATGATTACTTTGGCGAGTAAATTACGGTTGATGCCTCGGCCCGGATAAAGTACCAGCTTACCGCCGTTTAACCATGCACCCCAGATTTCAAACGTTGAGGCATCATGAGATAGCGGGGCAAACTGGAGCAAGGTGTCCTCTGCATCAAGCTCGATATATTTTGAGTGTTTTACCAAATGAACAACGGCACGATGAGGCACCATTACCGCTTTGGGACTTCCTGTACTAGTGCGTGTAAACATCACATAAGCGCGTCGCTCGGGAGAAGTGGGCACGGATGGGTTTTCTTCACTGTAACCGACGAATAGTTCGCCGTCACTGGTACTGATATATTCTCGCTCGTTGAATGATTTATCGACTACATTGACCGGCCATTGCTGATCAATAATTGAATATTTGATGTTGGCATGTTCCAACCATTCGTGGGTACGTGATTCTGATAATGACGCGTCAAGAGGCAGATATGCCGCGCCGGCCTTAAGCACCGCCAGTATTGCAACGGCCTGTTCGGTTGAACGCATCATTGCCAGCGCAACCACATCTCCGGGGCTAACGCCGCGCTCGATCATTATGTGTGCTAAAAAATTTGCGCGACAATTTAATTCAAAGTAGGTCAATTTGCTGTTGCCAAATACGCATGCAATCTTATCGGGTGTTGTCTTGGCAAAATGTTCAAACCACTCGTGAATGCCAATAAATTTTTTGGAGTTATGCATTTCAAATTTCCCTCAAAACTTAGTGCGATGCGAGAACTCAGATGCAAGTTTCGCTTACCACAACAACACTATTGAAGATTTCTGCAAATAAGTTCGTTGACAAATCCTCCGTAATTCCTTGATTGGAAATATCTAATGCTTTCAATTGGATAGGGCTCTTTTTTCATGTTTTTTGTAACCTTGATACTGGGCTGTTAATGGGCCAGTGAGAGTTATTCTGCGCAATTTTTATGCTGGTTTACACATGATAGCTGGAAGACTCACTATGCCTTTGATGAGAGCATCGTTTTCTTCTGGAGCAAGACAAAAACCCGTCGCAAAGTGGGGTTTGAAATTAGCCAATAAAATAAGCCAATAAAAAAAGCCAATAAAAAAAGCCTAATCAAAAGGGGGTAATTAGGCATCCAATGGGAGCACATCAGAGAACTGATTTAAAAAAAAAGGGGGATTGCTGCCATTAAAAAAGCGGTTGAGCGAACCGTTTAAAAATTGGTGAAGCACTTAAGCAGTGCTTCACCAAATGTAAGTGAGTGAGTGCTTGATTGATTTGCTTCGTTTTACTGAAACTTCGAAGAACAAAGAGGGAATTCTCTGCAAGGCATATCTGAGCCCATTGTAGAGCCAGGTTTAGGCTTTTTGTCTGCAGATGTTCCAGACTCATTCGCAACAGCATTAACAGTTGCTAAAGAGATAGTTGCACAAAAACCTAATACCAAAATTTTACGTAGATTTTTCATAATTAATTTCCTTCATTGAATTGTATATTCTGCTGTTGCTGAAGAAAACAATGCATGAAATTGAAACTAATGTAATGTGAAATTAGCTTTAAAATTCCTTGTTTTTTCTGAGCTCGATAATTTCGGTGTTTCCTGAGCTTGACTGTTCTAGATAACAAGTATTTGTAGCATTATAACAAGAGAGATTTTTTGAGCGATTGTCTAAATCTGCTTTCCATAACTCTCGACTTTCCTTAAACGAATAAAAATGAACCGAACTATCTGCAATATAAATAAGGTAGTTTTTGGTTATATGCCAAAATTGAGTTGCCTTAAAATCATTGAGATTTACAATTAGCTCCTCGGTCTTAGAAACCAAGTTATATTCCCACAAACCCGTTTCTCGAAGTTTAGTGAAATAAAGTTTATTTCCTAATGACTTAACTGAAAAACCTCGCAGTAGATATTCGTGCGTACCTGCCTCAATATCGTATCTGTAAATAGACCATATTTCTTCTTCCTCGAGTGCATAAAGCAGTTGGTGTCCATCAGAGGAAAGTGTAAAATTTTTGATACTTCCAGAACTTTCAGAAAGATAGGTCAGCTTTTGAGTGTCTAAGTCTAAACTGAATAGCCTATGATTAACTAATCCTATTAAACGCTCATAAGCTGGCGCATATACAATCTCAGTTATCCTGTTTGGTTCATTAAAGGAAGAAATTTGGGATAACCCCATTTCGTTCTGCAACCAAATTTGATTTTTTCCAGTCCTGTCAGAAATAAAATAGATACCGTTTTTAGTTGCTACAGGCGCTTGGTCTTTATAAGGAGTATCAATGAATGGAGTGGGCATCGTTGTGGGGTCTTCAGAGATGGGAAAACTCCATATTGTGTAATCAAGAATATCTCCTCTACTTGCGAAAATGCGATTACTCCGAACTACGGGATAATTAAGTAACCTTTCATTACTAATAATCGACTTTTCTACATTGGCTGAGAGGTCAAATTCAACTAAACGTTTTTCAGAATCAACATACAGCAACGTGTTATGATCTTTCCAACCGACCCCTAAGATCAAGTAGGGAAGTGATTGAACTTTGGCTATTTCTTCCGAATCCAGCTCCAGCACCATAATATTAGAGCTCTTCCACAGATGGTTACGGACAATCGCTAATTTTTCTCCATCTGGCGAGAGTGAAAACGAATAATCGCCACGGCCAGATGTTGCAGGTGATGTAATCTGTCGTTCGAATCCGGTTTCCAGGTTTAGCTTTATAATTTTCAGGGGATCGGCCAATGACTTTGAGCGACTGAAGAAAACATTGTTACCGTCAGCAGAGAAGGTTGTAGTGGTCCATATTCTGGACAACCCACAACTGCTCAAGTACTCATCCGTATCCGTGGTGAATCCACTTTCACTGAATTCAATTGTTCTGACCTGACATTCCTCGTCCGTGCTTTTTATAAACACAATTTTATTCGACACCGGTGAAAAGCTCGGTGAATATACACTCTCATCACTTATTGCGTCGTAGTAAAAAACTTTGTTGGACAGCAGGTTCTTCAAGATGATTGTTTTGGGAGTCGACAGTGAGTTCTGGTGGGCATAGACCATCCATTCACCGGAAACACTGACGTCAAATTCTAATTCCAGGCCTGGTTCATAAGTATAAATATGTAAGTTATCATAAAGACTTTCGGCCGGAGGTTTGGGTTGTTGACTCTGGCTGAACCAGAATACCGCTATCAGCACCATCATAAAGAGCAATGCGCCAGCAGCTAACCAAGGCCACTTTTTCGCTGTCTGCAAGACACCAGGCTTTGGTTGCGAAGAAGGAAGATTATCAATTTTATCTGATGCCGGAGGCTGATTCGTTGTGAGTGTTGTATCCTCTTTCACAACAACCTGGGGCTGTGCTGCGCTCAGGCTTGCCGCATCAGGCTTCTCAGGGTTTTTTAATAAGGTGATCTGCTGCGGTGATAGCTCAAGGAACTCCACGCTGCCGACAAAACAATAGCCCCTCTTAGGCACCGTCTTAATATAGGTGGGTCCATTCTTGCGACAATTTATTAATTTTCTAAGTTCTGCAATGACAGAAGATATTGTGCTGGAGTCGCGGTGCTCAGTTTTCCATACTTTAAGCAGAAGTTCATCATAGCTGATGGTTTCGCCAGCATGCAGGATGAGTGCTTCCAGACAGCGGGCCAGTCGCGTCTGAATGACTACCACTTTGCCATCCAGATATATAAGCTCCTGATTTTTTATACAGAAATACCAATCAGTGCTTCGCACAACCTGCATGCAACATCCTTAATACTTTACAAACAAATGTGGAAGGGAACGCTTCTTTTACTAAAGGGAACACCGCTGATACTCGAATTCTGTTTATTTTACTTTTTACTTGGTAATAGTCGCTAATCTATTTATACCATAAACGCTAACTTATGTACCTACGTAAGAGGCGATCAAGCCATGTTTTGGGTGAAACGCAAGTGTGACAAGATAAACCGATAGTTCAATCAAACATTTATATTTTTTACGTTAACGATTTGTGAAATGAGCATAAGAGAGTTGCAAATTTCTTACACGCAGATTCAGCCTGATAGGTACATGATAATACAATTAAAATACTAAATGTGTGTTTTTTTTAACCGCTAATTTACTCATGACTGACTTGAAAAAGTAACTTGTTGGAGCCTGTTTTCCAGGTTTCATCGGCTGTGCGAAAAAGGTGTGAGAATATTACTCATCAGTTTGCAATTTTTATAATTAGTTATGGAACTGCATGCCATTATTGCTGGCGCGAAGTGCTATTGCGTAGTTTGCTTTTTATACGATACACGTCTTTCTGATGTATCCGTAAAGCGTTGATAGCCTCCCAGACCAGCTATCCTTGGCAGTTGTCCAGCAACTAACTTTTAGTATTTTCCTTACATAAATTTCATTTTCCCAGTCCGGTAGGTGGCATGCCAGGTGCTAGTAGTTCGAAAGTCGAAAACACTTTGGTTTTTCGGAACACAACAGGGATTCTACAACTATGAAAAAATTAAGCATGATAGCTGTTGCAACAGCATTAACAGCTAGTACATCAGCTTTCGCTGATCCAATGATTATTCAAGAGTGGTCTTTCATCAACGAAGCTGGCTTCTCAAGCTTCACAGCCACTAATAAACCTGCGAATGCGGTTAATTCACCGACTCTTTCAGGTGACAGCGCAAATGGCGGTGCTTCTATTCTGGCGGGTGGTTCGTTACCAGATAATCTTTGCTGGGGTGATCCTGCAAGCGGAAGTGGTGGTGAGCAAAGCTGTTTGAGTATCAGCTCGCCGGCAAGCAACAACACTACCCAAACCTGGGATGAAAATGGTGTGATGCAAGATCTTAACGGTGGCGCTCCACAAGGCAACGCTATGACAGTGGGCATTGGTGAAGATTATACCAGCGCGCTGAAGCAGGGCACGGCACTTCGCCATGATAATTTCCCGATTACTGGTCAGTATCTTGATACAGTAACGATTAAAGATGCGTTGCAGCTAACTGCAGTAACGCCTAGCGGCACGGTCGTCGATGCGCCAGAGTTGAGCTTCCTGGTTGATTTCTGGGAAACACCCAATGCGGGTCTTGATGGAGATGGTACTTGTCCATTCGGTCCATCAGCTTTCACCGCTGACTCAGTGAACGCGCGTGGGTGCTCTGATTTATTTGAAATAATCGATTTCAATAGCAACATGGGCAACGGCATGAAAGTCATTGGCCAGGGTGCAGACTATATCGATTTTGCGGTGAAGTTCAAAGTAACAGGTGTTGATGCATCTATGTATCATACCGATTATGAGCTAATTACGCGCTTAAGTGGTTTGGACGTTGCGTTTGACGATGGACGTGGTTTTGCGACCCGTGAGAATGGCGTAAATATCCTAAATGCACAATTCGCAATTCGTGCAGTTGACGCTCCTGAGCCATCAACGCTAGCTGTTTTTGCAATGAGTTTATTAGGCCTAGCAGGCTTCTCACGCAGAAAAGCTAAAAAATAACATCCCGATCGTGAGTTTGTTCTGATAAAGCCGCCCTCGAGGCGGCTTTTATTTACGTACCATTGGGGCACCAAACCTCGACTGCCAAAGTTCTCCCTACAACAGATATCAATTCTTAGTACACAGACTCTCTTAAACTGTCAGCTTACTTTACACTTGTCAATATATTCACTTTCTCGCAAGAGATAATGTCTATATAATTCAACGCCTTGCTTCTATGGCATGCATTCTGCTTATGTTAATCTAGGCGAGTTAAATTTTTGTAATAATTTCAGGTTAGTAGGTAGTAAGAAGTATGAAATCAATTAAAGCAATTGCAGCAGCAATCGTCGTTTCTACCAGTGCGTCGGTTTATGCAGATCCAATGATAATCCAAGAATGGTCGTTCATCAACGAAGCCGGTTTTGCTAATTTTACAGCGACAAACAAACCTGCGAATGCCACCAATGAGCCAACCTTATCAGGTGACAGCGCCGATGGCGGTACGTCAATTCTTTCTGGTGGCTCTCTGCCAGATAACCTATGTTGGGGTGACCCGGTTGGTAACTCAACTCAACAAAGCTGTCTTAGCATTAATTCTCAGGTCACTAGCGAATCTACGCAATCGTGGAACGAGAATGGTGTTTTTGAAGATATCAATGATGGTGCACCTCAAGGCAACGTGCAAACTGTTGCAATCGACGGTGATTACACTGGTGCCTTTAAACAGGGTACAGCGATACGTCATGAGAACTTCCCAATCACTGGTCAGTTTCTTGATACCGTAACCATTCAGGATGGCTTGCGTTTACAAGCTACTATGCCTGAAGGTCTTCAGGTTAATGCTCCTGAACTGTCTTTCCTGGTTGATTTCTGGGAAACGCCAAACCGTGGTGTAGAAGGTGATGGAACATGCCCATTCGGCCCTACTGCAGGTACTCCCGGTTCTGTAAATGAAAAAGGTTGTTCCGACTTGTTTCAGGTGATTGGATTTGAAGGCGGCGCCAGTGGTTTAAATATACTTGCTGCCGGCCCGGATTTCATTGATTTCTCGGTTAAGTTTAAAGTTACGGGCGTAGATGCAAGCATGTACCACAGAGATTACGAGCTTATCACCCGTTTAAGTGGTCTTGATGTTGCGTTTGATGGCCTTGGTTTTGCTACCAGTGAAAGAGGCGTTAACGTGTTGAATGCTGAGTTCGCAGTGCGCGCAATCGACGCACCAGAACCATCAACTCTGGCTATCTTCGCTGCAAGTCTACTAGCTCTTTCTGGCTTCACACGCAGAAAAGCCAAGTAATATAGTTAAGTAAGATTCTGAAGGCCGCTCACATGAGCGGCCTTTTTGTTTTAAACGTTGAATTAATACTCATTCGTTTAGATAAATAATTAGATGTCGCCTGCCTCGCTCATACCCACTGTTAAAATTTAATTACCATTGTGCAGACTCAAGCAGACGTCAACTGTGATCGTGGCCTAGGTTCAAATGGTAATAATATTAACGCAATAATGCGTGCTCACACCATGCTGTGAATTGAAACCGACAAACGAAATACATCGTTAGCTAATTTCGCCAAAGATGAAGATAGCGTAACCTGGCGGTAGAAAAGTGGCTGATTTTGTTTGTTTAACTACACTTAATTTTTACGCTTAACATGAGGAGTAATTATGATCGGTAAGTCTTATCTGGTAGTTGCAAATCGAAGTGAAGCAAAGATATTTCAGATCAGAAATAATGCCACTGAACTGGAGCCTGTCACCGTGCTTAATAATCGCGACGGGCGTAAATCGGACAGCGATATCGTCACA
Organism: Alteromonas ponticola; assembly: GCF_012911815.1. Classification (GTDB taxonomy): domain Bacteria; phylum Pseudomonadota; class Gammaproteobacteria; order Enterobacterales; family Alteromonadaceae; genus Alteromonas; species Alteromonas ponticola. The sequence continues at coordinate 49,613 of NZ_JAATNW010000004.1, forward strand.
GATCGGCCCGGGTCAATTTCTGCTCCTAGTGCTCAGGTTCCTGGCGTCGATACTATGAGTCGGAAGGATGCTGCCGAGCATGAGGCCGACGAATTTTCAGCGTCAGTAGTGGATTGGCTGGATAAAAAACGCTGCTCTGAAAAAATTTATCATATTGATTTCATTGCAGAGCCTGCTTTTCTCGGCAAAATTCGCAAAAAAATGAATGATCAGCTTGAGAAAATTGTGGGGACTACCGTTACTAAGGATGTCCTTCACGCTGACGAATCGACTTGGTTAAATTATCTAAAAGAAGCCGACAGTCCATCTGCCTCCCTTCGCGCTCACTAACCCGTACTGGTGCGCTTCAAGTTAGCGCACCAGTAAAAATAATAACATTGTTTTCTGTATAGGTTGGTAATGTCCTCTAAGGTGAGTTTCAGGAGGACGACACTATGCAACTATCTTACTTGTGTCCAAAACACGGAAACTGGAATTATAATAATCCTCAACACACAATTCACCTTCTTCATCGTGACGAATTGCAGGGTGTAATACTGTTTGACGAATGGCACTTTACCGAATCCATCCCATATCTTGGATGCGCGTTTGATATTGCGGCGATACTGTTATAGTTGGAAGAAAATGACAATTCTCAGTTAATTGATAAAATTCATTCGCTAAATTGTTTATTGGCGCAGGCTTATGAAGTACTCGAACGCTTCGATTACCAGCAGGCTATAGCTACACGCACAAGAAGACTGCTACAGGCGGTTACGTCAATAGGTGTCGCTCACGATTTGACCATGGAAGCTCTGGTTTCAGCCAGTCCGCGTCTGCGCAGTTAGACATCATTCATGACTTGTAAAGCGCGTGGGCAGGGGCACGTTACAGGTCTCTAAGACAGGGATTGGTTTTCCGGGTGACAATCAACATTCCATATCAGAGTTTGATTGCACTCTCTTGCATTGGCGAGTAGCCAAATGCATCAAGCCTGACTGAGTGCCCGCTATCGATGCTAATTATTTTTCCAGAAACGCCTGCTCGACAACAAAGTGGCCCTGCATTCTTGACGTTGCTTTACTGAACCCCTTTGACACCAGCATATCGCTCAAATCAGTTAACATCGCATCATTACCACACAACATAAACCGGTCGGTTTCCGGGTTCAGAGCAGGTTGGCCGATGGAATCGGTCAGATCTCCGGAATCCAGCAATGTGGTAATGCGTCCTTTATGCAGTCTGGGCGCACTTCGCTCTGGGTCAGAGGAGAACAGATAATCTTCACGGGTGACGGTAGGGTAATAAATCAGCTTCTGCGAAACTTCCTCACCAAAGTAGGGGTTGTTAGGGAGCTGTTCAAGCAGTTCATCTTGGTAGGTAAGTTCTGACACCCAGCGGGTACCATGAACCAGAATAATTTTTTCATACTGTTCGTAAATCAGCGGGTCACGCACAACACTCATAAACGGTGCCAGCCCTGTTCCAGTAGCAAGTAAATATAAACGCTTGCCGGGCAGTAAATGGCCGGGAACCAAAGTTCCTGCGGGTCTGACCGAGTGCATGACACTGCATCCCGGTTTGATATGCTGAAGCCTGGAGGTCAGTGCACCGTCAGGTACTTTGATGCTGAAAAATTCAAGCTCATCTGCATAATTGGCACTGGCGATACTGTAGGCGCGCAGTAGGGGGCGTCCATCAACTTCTAATCCAATCATCACAAACTGTCCGCTTTCAAATCGAAACGAAGGTTCGCGCTTAGTTTTAAAGCTAAATAATGTATCGTTCCAGTGATGTACTTCAGTAACGGTTGCACTGGTCAGGTTTCTCATTGCATAACTCCAAATTTCTTCACTAAATCAGCGCATGTAAAATCAACTGATCTGTTCGCTATGTTTTCACGCATGTATTAAATCAGACGCTAACTATACAGCAAATTGTTTGATAATGATAACAATTATCAATATCATCACCGCTCTGTCAAAGTATGGACGTCAACATGAAAAATTCTCCTATCTCTGCGCAAAACGACGCCGAAGAGAGTCGACATTGGTTGATTAACAAGCGGTTTTGTTTGCCTATAGCCCTGGTTATCTTGCTGTGGCTGCCATCCAGTCGCGAAGTAACACTGCAGGTATTAGCAGATGCATACTTTCAGGTTGCTGTTTTCGTTTACGTATCATTGGCACTTTACTATATGGTGACGCTGCGTATCGCTCCGGAGCGGATAAAACGGTTTATGCATGAGCGACCAATATTCGAAGTAGGTGTGGCAGCAATGTTAGGTGCACTTCCGGGATGTGGGGGGGCAATAATTGTTGTTACCCAGTACACCAAAGGGGTCAGCAGTTTCGGGGCGGTAGTTGCGGTATTAACCAGCACCATGGGGGATGCGGCATTTTTACTGCTTACCCAGTCGCCTGTTGATGGTCTCACAGTGATGTTAATTGGTGTCGTTATCGGCACCTTAACAGGGTGGGTGGTAAATCGCTTGCATAACTATCAGCCCGCACTCACTTCACAAAATCAGCAGCCCGGTTTTGCTGATGAAACCTGTCACAAAGGAAGTGTTTTTCATAATAAAATCAGCAGTATATCAACCCATTTTTGGACGCTAGTATGGCTGCCATCATTAATTCTCGCAGTACTTATGGCGTTTCAAGTGGACGTAGCCGCCTTACTGAATATAAAGCCCTCTTCTCTCGCGCTCATTGGCGCTTCACTGGCGTTGAGTTGTGCCATATTGTGGTCGTTAACCAGTTCTGGCGCTGCTTACTGCGAGATTATGAGTGAAGAGAAGGTAAACCCGCCCGTTCATTGGTACAAAAAGGCGGCACTGGACACTCAATTTGTACTGGCCTGGGTAGTGGTGGCTTTTTTATGTTTTGAACTGGCATTGCTGTGGCTGGAGCTCGATTTGGTTTCTGTATTCAACTCACTAGGGGGTTGGGTCGTAGCAATGGCTGTAGTGATCGGCTTTGTGCCTGGCTGTGGGCCCCAAATTGTTGTCACCACTTTATATTTAAACGGTGCGCTTCCGTTCTCCGCACAATTGGGGAATGCTATCAGCAATGATGGTGATGCGCTGTTTCCGGCCATTGCACTTGCACCTAAGGCAGCTTTACTGGCCACTCTTTATTCCGCTATACCGGCCTTTGTTGTAGGGTACGGCTACTACCTTTTGTTTGAAATTTAATCCCCGTTTACGCCCCACATCATCACACGTAAAACATCGTATTAAGCAGAATATCGAACCTGGAGATGATGGTACAGGGTTGCTTGATAGATAATGCAAATAATAATAATTATCATTTGAAAAGTGATGCCCGTTATATATAATGTTCCCGCTTTAAACACACAAACTCTAGAGAACACTATGACCATGCAAAAGATTTTTGCGTTATCGCCCATTGTGTTGGCGTTAAACTTACATGCTCAATCAGCAAGCTCTGCGACCAATGATACAAGTAAAGTAAATGAGGATGATGTGGAAGTTATTCGCATCGTCGAGAGCCGCATTCAGCGTATAAGCACTGGCGCTACGGGGTTGGGGCTGGACAGTTATGATACCCCACAATCTGTGTCTATCGTCGAAGATGATACGATCGCTAATTATCAGTTAAACGATATTAATAACCTGTTCAGACACGTCACCGGCATCAACATTGACCGCACTGAAACGGATCGCACCTACTTTAACTCGCGCGGTTTCGATATCACCAGCATGCATGTCGATGGGTCTGGTGTTCCTTTCGGCAATATTTTCGTCGGTGACATGGATACCGCCATTTATGAACGAGTAGAATTCATCAGGGGCTCCAATGGCCTGATCACAGGGCTGGGTAACCCCTCGGGGACGGTTAACTATGTGCGCAAACGTCCAAAGAACGAATCTGCAGGCAACATCGACTTAACCTATGGCCGTTGGTCTAACATGCGTGCGGTGGCTGATGTTTCGACGCCGCTGACAGAGTCTGGCTCCTGGGCCGCACGCGCAGTGGTGGTGCATCAGGATAAGGGCAGCTGGTTGAATCTATATGGCAATACCCGCAACGTCTTCTACGGGGTTGTTGATGGTCAGCTGGGTGACGCGGTCACCTTAACATTTGGTTATTCGCATCACGACAACAATGCTGAGGGCAACACGTGGGGTGCGGTTCCGCAAATATACGCTGACGGCACTCAGGCAGATTTTCCTGTATCGACCACCACAGCAATGAATTGGACGTATTGGGATACATTAAATCGCAATGCCTTTGCCGAAGTAAGCTGGTTTATCAATGACAACCTTAACTTTACCAGCAAACTAAACCACATCAATTACGAAGATCAGTCCGAGTTGTTTTACACCTATTGGAGCACAGGACTCGATCGGGAAACCGGTTTGGGCCTGCTCGGCTACCCGGGCAAGTTTTCAGCCGAAGATGAGACGCTTATCTGGGATAATACATTGCAAGGAAATTTCCGCGCCTGGGGCAAAGAGCATACCTTTATAGTGGGCATCAGCCTGGCGGATTCTGACACCAGTGATCTTGACTCTGCTGCATTAAGTGGCTTCGATGTGATGCCCGCATTTCCTGGCTGGACAGGTAACGAAGTAAGCCGGCCAGAGTGGGCTGCACCGATTGAAGCGGGCTTCTCTGTCGTTCAGTTGAACCGCTATTATGGAGCGATGCAGCTAGCGGTTACTGATCGTCTTGATCTGGTTCTGGGCGGCAGCTTTATTGACTATGAAAACGAAGGTGAGTCATGGGGCGCATCTACCTCTACCACTGAAGACGGCACCAGTCCTTATCTTGGCTTTACCTATGAAGCAATCGATAACGTGAATTTCTATGGAAGTTATAGCGACATCTATCAGCCACAATATTACCTGAACGAAGATTTGCAACCACTGGGTTCGGCTGAAGGACGCAGTTACGAAGTGGGGGTGAAAACTCGCTTTGACAATAACTTCCTGGTGAGCTTCGCCTTGTTCAGAACAGAACAGGAAAACCTGTATGAATTTCTTGGCTATGACGATGGCGACGGCGTCGATGACGAAGATTACTCTGATGATTTCACCTATGCGTTATATCGCGGGGTTACAGTGGCATCGAATGGCTTTGAAGTGGAGGTTTCGGGACCGTTAAATGATGAATGGTCTGTTCTGGGTGGCCTGACAGTGCTGAACATGAGAGACGAAGACGGGGGCGATGCGAGAACGCATATTCCGCGTAAAACGTTCAAGTTATTAGCCGACTATGCACCGCAATGGAACGAAGACGTAAACGCCGGTGTGTCAGTTCGCTGGCAAAGTGAGGTGTATGCCGATACTGCGTTTGGGCGCATTGAGCAAGACAGCTACGGCTTGGTTGGCGGTTATATAAGTTACGCCTTTCATGAGCAGTTATCATTAAGTTTAAATGTCGATAATATATTTGACGAAGAGTATTTAGGTTCACTCCTGCTAGAGCAGACATTCGCTGGTTCGCCAACCGATTATAGCGTGACATTACGCTGGAATTTCTAGTTGTCACCTGGACATAGGCATCCGCAATGAACCAGCGGATGCCGTGTTTTTAAAAACATGGTCGTTGGTTAGTTACAACGATTTGTACTAACAGGCTTATGCATTGCCAATTTGGCGTGGTGAAGAAGCTCACCGATCGATCACGGGCAGATAACAAGCTACTACCCTGCTGAAAATCTATTACACAATGGTATTTAATGTAAGTAAATGTTGAGTTGCGCTCGATTTCCCCGCTAGCCCGCAGTATATTAAGTAAACGTAATATGGTGAGGATTAGGCAATATGAACAATACAGGGATTTTGCTGCTGGCCATTTCTCTCCTCTTTTCATCGTTTACTGCGTCCGCCAGGGAAAACATCGTGGTGCCTACACTGCTTGAAGGTGCTACCGATCAATACGACTATTTTGTTGAATTGTTATCGCTTTTTGTAGAAAAAAGTGAACCGAAGTTCGGTGAGGCTCAAATTGTGAAAACGGCGATCCCCATGAACCGATTACGCCAATTGCGGGCATTGGAACATGACGAGATTCATGTGGTATGGAGCATTACCAATAAAGAAAGAGAACAGAATTACCGGCCGGTATACTTTCCATTAACCGGCGGCCTGTTTGGCTATCGGGTGTTTCTCGTTGCACAAAACAGTTCTACGCTGACCAGGAAACTCAGGTTAACTCAACTACAGAAAATGCTGACTATTCAAAGTATCGAGTGGCCAGATTACCGCACGCTGGCACTGAACAACTTTAATGTGCATGATGCCGATTACGCCTCCAGTTTTGGCATTGTGGAAAGAGGTTTGGCTGACTTATATCCGCGTTCTATTACCGAGGTGTTTTCTGAGGCAGAGATGCACCCCAACCTGGTGATTGATCCCCATCACGCCATATTCTATCCAAGCTTCATGTATTTTTTTGTGAGAAAAGACAACAAGGCACTGGTGAGACGTCTGCAGTACGGGGCGAAAAAAGCGTTCAAAGACGGCGACGTTTATCGCTTATTATCTTCTAAGCCTTTTTACCAGCAAGCGGTGCAATTGATGAAAAATAAAACCTTATTCACGCTTGATAATCCGCTCACCCAACGCTCTGACAAAGTGAAGCAGCATGCCTTTGTTCAACAGGTTCGCAGGGATTTTTTCGAAGAGCCAATAAATTCGAAAATTAGCGTGGAGTAATTTATTTTTGTTCTCATTGCCGGGTGGCGGGGTTTCAGTGGAAACACTGCAGTGTAAATCAAACGCAAAGCAGGCTATACTTTCCTTGCGTTTTAATCAGTTGGGCTAATAAAGTGTTTCGTAATACCTGCCTTTTTCTATTATTGTTAGCTGTCAGTCTTCAGGCATTGGCACAGCAATATAGCGTGCATGGTGTTCATCACAGCCACGACAGTTTAATCACAGAGCAGACGCCCAACCAAAACGACCATTCGCAGACTCGCCCCCACGACATGAGCGAGCACGATAGCCACTGTGGGCAAGCGAAAGTGGCTGAAGTCATGGAAGAGGCGAATTGTTGCGAAGAAGAATGTACGTGTACTATTCAAATTTGCACAAATATTTCGCAATTTATTGTACATACCGCGTTTCTTCCAGCTCATGCGAAAAGCTCTGAGGCCTATCGTTTTACCAATGCGGCCACGCGCACCCTCCCTTCTGCGCTCTTTCGTCCTCCAATAAGCTAACCATTCGTTTTATCTAATTTAACAGACGAAGAAACGAGCGTTTTTCGTCGCTTTGTTTTGATTGCACAAATAATGGATATACCCATGACGAATTGGTTTACCTCTCTGTCAATCAGAGGGCTGTGGTGTAAGGCTAACCTGGAAAACCTCGTTATCCCGTTCTTTTCCCACGGCGCCTACTGTATAAAACTAATTGCATTAGGCGCTTATGTGTCTAGCTCATCGATGGTAGTAGCTCAAACAGAAAATGACAGGATTGCGTTACCTGTTCTGATCGACCGGGCCCTTGCGAACGACGCTAAATTAACCGGCGCTAAACTGCGTGAGCAGGCCGTAAAAGATAAGAGCATTGCTGCCGGTACGTTACCCGATCCATCGGTTTCAATTGGTATGATGAATCTGCCGGTAGATACATTTGATTTTTCACAAGAAGCCATGACGCAACTGAAGGTAGGGGTAAGTCAGATGTTTCCCCGTGGTGATGTCCTTGCGCTGAGACAAGGTCAGTTAAGCCTGCAAGCCAGCCGCTTTCCCCAGTTACGCGCCGAACGCAGAGCGCAGCTCGCGGTTGCAGTGAGTCTGCGCTGGTTGGATTGGTATCAGGCCGTGCAAACAATCGAGCTTATCGACAATGATACCGTATTGTTTGACCAACTGGTGGATATAGTGAAGGCAAATTATGCGTCTGCCATCGGCTCCACCCGGCAGCAGGATTTAATCAGAGCCGAACTGGAAAAAGTGCAGCTGAGCGATCGTCTTACCATTCAGCAGCAACGCCAGGAGATGGCTATCGCCGCGTTGGGTCAGTGGCTGGACATGCCTGTGGCAGCCAACAGTGCGCAATTACATAAGCCGGATATTCCACTCGCTGTTCCACACACCAAAGTGTTTGACCTCTCGTTGCAAGACCTCGCATCGATTTTGAATGACCATCCAGCATTGCGAGCACTCACTATTGACTATCAGGTGGCGAATAAAGAGGTTGCGGTAGCCAAACAGCAATACAAACCGCAATGGGGAGTGGAAGCCAGTTACGCCTGGCGCGATGAGTCAGCTGACACAATGAGCCGCGCCGACTTTTTTTCGGTGGGGGTGAGTTTTGATGTTCCCCTGTTTACGCAAAACCGCCAGGATAGAGGGGTTTCCGCTGCGGTTGCTGAGGCTGAGGCGGTAAAAACAGAGCAGCAATTACTATTAAGAAAAATGATGGCTGATGTAAACTCATTACGTCAGCAGCTACGCCGTCTTATGCAACGAAAAGCACTTTATTCCGGACAGTTACTGAGTCAAATGCAAGAACAAACCGATGCCACGTTAACTGCTTACACCAACGATGATGGTGAGTTTGCTGAAGTCGTGCGCTCGCGGATCACCTTGCTAAACAGTCGTATTGCTGCGCTGGAAATTGACGTTGAAATATTAAAGACCATTGTTCAGCTGAATTATTACCTGGCACCTAATTTCTCTGACTGGGTTCTGGATGGAGTACAGCCATGAAATTAACTACCTCCCACATTATAACTGCAACGGTAGGCGTGCTAATTGGTCTAGCCGTCATGTATGTAATCGACTCACCTGAGCAGGCGGATGAAGCGGCGGATACAGCAGAGCAAAAGCCCCTTTACTGGGTAGCGCCAATGGACAGTAATTATCGTCGCGATAAGCCGGGTAAGTCACCCATGGGCATGGATTTGGTACCCGTGTATGAAGAAGACTCTGCCAGTGCTGACGAAGGGCCCGGTGTGGTCCGAATCTCACCGACTGTGGTGAATAATTTGGGGGTGCGCACAGCGCCGGTATCTTCAGGGGCGATCGACAAGGTTATTCACACTGTGGGTTACATTCGCTACGCGGAAGATTCATTGTTGCATATTCATCCCCGGGTAGAAGGCTGGGTGGAAAAGTTACACGTAGACGCAGCGGGCGAGGAAGTGCAGGCGGGTGAACCTTTATACACGCTTTATGCGCCACAACTGGTGAATGCTCAGGAAGAATTCCTGATTGCGCTGCGACGGGCTGATACCTCATTGCTAAACGCAGCCCGTGAACGATTACATGCCCTGCAACTGCCTAAGCACTTCATACAAACATTAGAGAAATCGCGCAAGGTCAGTCAAACGGTTACCTTTAATGCACCCCAATCCGGTGTGCTTGATGAACTCAATATTCGTGAAGGTTTTTATATTCAGCCCGGTACCACCTTGATGAGTATTGGCCAGCTGGAGAAAATCTGGGTGGATGCCGAAGTTTTTGAAAGTGACGCAGCCAGTGTTCAGTCAGGGTTACCGGTGACGATGACCGTAGATTATTTTCCCGACCAGCAGTGGCAGGGGAAAGTGGACTATGTTTACCCTTCATTAAATGCGAAAAATCGCACATTGCGCTTGCGCTTGCAGTTTAATAATCCCGATCGCCGATTAAAGCCGAACATGTTTGCCCAAGTCACTATTCATGCTGAAAAAGGCAACGCTGTAACCTATGTGCCTAAATCAGCGGTGATCCGCACCGGTCAACAAGCCAGAGTGGTGGTAGCGTTGGGAGATGGCCAATTCAAATCAGTCGCGGTAGAAACAGGCCTTTCAGATAAACAACATGTAGAAATTCTGTCAGGACTGAAGGCGAATGACCGCGTGGTCACATCTGCCCAGTTTTTAATTGATTCCGAGTCAAGTAAATCGTCCGATTTCGCGCGTATGTCCCAGGCCGAGCAAGTAACGTCTGTATGGGCAGAAGGTCAGGTGAACAGTGTGATGACTGGTCACCGCATGGCGAATATCACCCATCAACCTGTCGATGAGTGGGATTGGCCAGAAATGACCATGGACTTCGATGTCGCTGAGTCCGTAGATATAGACGCTTTGGCGAAAGCGGATACGCTGCATTTTGAGATAACCAAGATGCAGAATAACGAATATCAGGTTACTGGTATTCATGTTATGACCGAAAAAGACAGTAACGTTAATCAGGCCACGGTTGTAGGTACGATCAATAAAATAGATTTGACCACGCGGGTGCTGAATATCAGCCGAGGCCCCATCGAAAAATGGGATCGCCCCGCGGCCACCATGGATTTTGTGGCAGCAGATGAAATTGATCTTACCCAGTTTAAACAGGGGCAGGAAGTCTCCTTTACATTTGAAGTCGGTGAAGACTTCGTCATCATCGAAATGCAAGCGAAAAACACCATGGAAATGGACCACCGCCAGCATGACATGAGCAGCCACAACGGGACGAAATCATGATTGGCGCGGTCATACGCTGGTCGGTAGCCAACCGTTTTTTTGTCTTGCTGGCTACGTTGTTTATTGTGCTGGGTGGTATTTATTCAATCAAAAATACACCGGTGGATGCCATTCCTGATTTATCAGATGTGCAGGTAATCATCAAAACCAGTTATCCAGGGCAGGCCCCACAGGTCGTTCAGGATCAGGTGACCTATCCGCTGACAACAGCGATGTTATCGGTACCGGGGGCGAAAACCGTTCGCGGCTTCTCCTTTTTTGGTGACAGCTTTGTGTACGTGATTTTTGATGACGATACCGACCTCTATTGGGCGCGCAGTCGCGTACTGGAATACTTAAGCCAGGTCGCACCTTCATTACCTGAAAATGCACGGCCACAACTGGGCCCGGATGCCACCGGCGTGGGCTGGGTTTACCTCTATGCGTTAGTGGATAAAACCGGCCAGCACGACATCAGCCAGTTACGCAGTATTCAGGACTGGTTCTTGAAATATGAATTACAAACGGTTCCGGGCGTGTCAGAAGTGGCCCCGGTGGGCGGCATGGTGCGGCAATATCAGGTTCAGGTTTCGCCGGATAAATTACGTGCCTACAACATCCCGCTAAACCTGGTGCAAACTGCACTTAAACTGGGTAATCAGGAAACCGGCGCATCGGTGATTGAAATGGCCGAAGCCGAATACATGGTCACCGCAAGTGGTTATATTCAAAGTATTGCCGATATCGAAGCGATTCCCTTAGGTTTGAACGAACAAGGCACGCCTTTAACCATCGGCGATATCGCTACCGTTTCAGTTGGCCCGCAAATGCGCCGCGGTGTTGCTGAATTAAACGGTAAAGGAGAAACCGTTGGCGGCATAGTAGTAATGCGCTTTGGTGAAAATGCGCAGGACACCATTGATGGTGTGAAGGACAAACTGCAACAACTGAAGAAAGGCTTGCCAGACGGGGTCGAGATTGTCACCGTATACGACCGTTCTGGCTTAATTGGCGAAGCGGTAAACAACCTTTGGACCAAACTGGCTGAAGAGTTTGTGGTGGTGATGTTGGTGTGCGTGGTGTTCCTGTTCCATGTGCGCTCGTCGCTAGTGGCGGTTATCAGCTTGCCCATTGGCATCCTCGCTGCCTTTATTGTCATGCACTTACAAGGCATCAACGCCAATATTATGTCCTTAGGGGGGATTGCTATTGCTATCGGCGCGATGATAGACGGCGCCATTGTGATGATTGAAAATCTTCACAAACATATGGAAAAAACGCCCCTGACCCGTGAAAATCGCTGGCAGGTGGTGACAGAGGCGGCCAGTGAGGTGGGGCCCGCGTTATTTTTCTCGCTATTGATCATCACCGTTTCATTCTTACCGGTTTTCACCCTGGAAGCGCAGGAAGGGCGTATGTTTTCGCCTTTAGCGTTTACCAAGACCTATGCCATGGCAGCGGCAGCCGCGTTAGCCATCACCTTGGTGCCCGTGTTGATGGGCTACTTTGTGCGTGGCAAGGTGATCGCTGAACATAAAAACCCGGTTAACCGTTTTCTCATCGCTGTGTATAAACCTGCCTTACGCACGGTATTAGCTTTTCCCAAAACAACCCTGCTGCTGGCATTGTTGCTCACGTTACTGAGTGCATGGCCACTGAGTAAAATCGGTAGCGAGTTTATCCCTGATTTGGATGAGGGGGACTTGATGTACATGCCCACCACCTACCCGGGGATTTCTATCGGCAAGGCCCGTGAACTGTTGCAGCAAACCGATAAACTGATTAAAACGGTGCCAGAAGTGCAGACGGTATTTGGAAAAGTGGGGCGGGCTGAGACCGCAACCGACCCTGCACCGTTAACCATGATAGAAACCTTTATCCAACTAAAGCCGCGCTCAGAATGGCGTGAAGGTGTTACCACCGAATCCCTGAAACAGGAGTTTGATTCCCTGGTGGACTTTCCAGGCTTAACCAATGCCTGGGTCATGCCGATCAAAACCCGTATCGATATGCTGGCGACAGGGATCAAAACACCCGTTGGCATTAAGGTGGCCGGGCCTGAATTAGATGTTATTCAATCAATTGGTCAGCAGTTAGAAAAGGTAATGATGGAAGTGCCGGGGACCGCGTCAGTTTATTCCGAGCGTGTGGCGGGTGGGCGCTATTTGCGTGTAGACATCGATCGTTTAAAGGCCGCGAGGTTTGGTTTGAATATCGCTGATGTTCAACAAGTAGTGGCAACTGCCATTGGCGGCATGAACGTAACGCAAACCATTGAGGGGCTTGAACGCTATCCGGTCAATTTGCGTTATCCACAGGACTACCGGGATTCGCCAGAAGCGCTGGCTCGCTTACCTGTGGTAACACCCAATGGACCAAGAATTGCGTTGGGGGATGTGGCACGCATTTACATTGAAGATGGCCCCCCCGGCATAAAAAGCGAAAACGCCCGGATCAATGGCTGGGTATATGTCGACATCGGTAATGTGGACGTTGGCAGCTATGTGGAAAATGCGAAAGCCGCCGTGTCCAGGCATATCGAGCTACCGCCTGGCTATTCCATTAACTGGTCTGGTCAATATGAATATATGGAGCGCGCCGAAGCCAAGCTGCAGTACGTAGTGCCGCTGACAATAGCCATTATCATTGTTTTGCTTTATCTGAATTTTCGCAGTTTCAGCGAAGTGGCAATCATCATGGGGACGCTACCCCTTGCCCTGGTAGGCAGTATCTGGTTAATGTATTTCGAACACTTTAACTTTTCGGTGGCAGTCGGGGTGGGCTTTATCGCGCTGGCCGGTGTCGCCGTTGAGATAGGTGTTTTGATGCTGGTCTACCTCAATCAAAGCTTTGCTGAACTCACCACTCGCACCGCGATGCCTTCAAAGGATGAAATTAAACAGGCGATAGAAGACGGCGCAGGCCTGCGTGTACGCCCGGTTATGATGACATCACTGTCCATCATTATTGGCTTACTCCCGGTGATGTATGGCGGCGGCGCGGGCTCTGAAGTGATGAGTCGGATTGCTGCACCTATGGTGGGAGGCACGTTTAGCGCGTTAATCTTAACCTTACTGGTACTTCCGGCTGTTTACTATCTGTGGAAGCAGCATACGCATGCACCTAAACCAACGCATCGTCAATCGCTGGTAAGCAAAGCTCGTGGCCTGCATAAATGGCTGATGGCATTTGTCGGCATCCAGTTTGTACTTTGGGCTGTCAGTGGCACCTACATGGTCATAATGGATATCGATTACATTCATGGTGATACCTTAACCCACCACCAACCAAAAAATGTCGACCCGGCACTGGTGGGCTTTACCGTTAATGACGTTAAAGGGGCTTATCCTGAAGCGCAGAGTCTCCGGCTGGGGTTGCTAGGGGCGCGGCCAGTCTGGCGTTTCACCAATGAAGGTGAAAAGGTAGCCGTATCCGCGATTGATGGGAAGTTGTTATCATCGCTTACGCAATCTGACGCGGCTACCATTGCGCAAACTGCTTATACCGGCGATGGAGAAATTCGTAACATTACGCTGATCACTGATAATGCGCCGTCAGAACTGTCTTCACGGCACCTCCCTGTATGGCGGGTTGAGTTTGACAATGTAGCCAGCCCCACGCTTTACGTCAGTCAGGGCTATGGCGAAGTTGTCACCCGTCGCCATACGTTCTGGCGGGGGTTCGACTGGATGTGGCGTTTGCACATTATGGACTACGACGATGGTGAAAATATCAGCAATTTGTTTTTAACTCTTATTGCTTTCCTTGGTGTCTGTGCCGCTATTGCCGGTCTGATCCTGGTGATATTTCGCATTTTCGTAAACCCAACTGGGAAACATCGTGAAGTTTATTAAGCTTTCTCACAAATGGGTCTCCCTACTAGTGGTTATCCAAATGCTCATCTGGCTTGGCAGTGGGCTTTACTTCAACCTGATGGACCACCACAAGGCGGGCGGACATACCTATCGTGCCCATAACCCCGTGGTAACGAGTACGCAGTCATTTACCCCCGTTGCGCAGCTTCCGCTCACCGCGCCAATTAAAGGGGTGGGCGTAATCTATCTACTGGGCGACCCCTACTATCGCGTGACCCTTAGCGAACCTTTGTACTCGTACTGGAAAGGGCAATACCAGTTGTTTAATGCGGTGACGGGTGACAGGGTGGTGATAGACGAACAGTTTGCCAAACGCCTCGCGCAAGCGTCATACAATGGCCCTGGCGAGGTGACCAGTGCTGTTAAATTGTCACCGCCGCTTAGCGAGCTGCCCAAGGAGAAAAACCCGGTGTGGCAGGTGAGTTTTAGTGACGGTATTCATACCGCCGTTTACCTGCGGCAACAAACCGGGCAAATTGCCGGGCATGTGGATGACCATACACGTTTACGCGATTTCTTCTTTATGCTGCACTTCATGGATTACGCGAATGAGGGCAGTTTTAATAACCTGCAGATTATTATCCTGGCTATATTGACGCTATGGCTGGCGTTGACGGGCCTGATGTGGACGGTGAATCTATTCAGAGAGGGGCAATTGAGCATTACCTTGACTGACAAACAACATAAGGTCACGGTCGATGTACTGGATGTACAGCAGCAGAACGAAGTGACCTTGTCAGCTGACGCCTCGCTTTTCGATAGTTTATGGCAACAAGAAATGTTATTACCGTCTACCTGTGGAGGAGGCGGTACCTGCGGCAAATGTCGTGTTAAAACCGATGGAAAGATAGACATTTCATCAGCGGATAAAGAGCAGCTTAGTACAGAACAATTGCGTCAGGGATGGAGGCTGGCCTGCCAGCATAAAGCCAATAAATTCAATCATGTTATCGTGCCCGAGTTACAGCAACCTTTACCCAGACATACATTGAAATTGCGTTCTGAACGGTACCTAAGCCCTGTGATCAAGGAGCTTACATTTGAGCCGGTAAACAACGCGATACCGGCTTATCAGGCTGGGGCGCATTTGCGCTTCGAAATTCCCGATACCAACGGTGCCAACACGAAAACGTACCGCCACTATTCAATTGCAACGCCAAGTGAAGACGCGGATCTGGTGTTTAATGTACGCCACCATCCCTCGCCAGACGATATTGTTCCGGCCGGTGTGGGGTCAGATTTCCTCTGTCAGCTCTCGCCTGGTGATGAGGTCAGCACCCTTGGCCCAATTGAAGGATTTGCCATTGACACTAAACACACAGGAACCAAAATGTTGCTTGGCGCCGGGTCAGGGATGGCGCCACTCAGAGCAATGATCCAGTCGTTGTTAGCGCAAGACCACAAGCAACCTGTGTACTTTTTCTACGGTGCCCGCACTGACGATGACCTGTTGTATCTAGAGGAATTCACCGAACTTCATCGTCGCCATAACAATTTTCATTATTACCCGGTGTTATCGCAACCCGGGATGCACTGGACGGGTGAGGTAGGCTACGCGCAGGAAGTGATGTTTAAGTCGCAGGCAGAGATCAAAGGCTTCAGCGATGCGCAGTTTTACCTGTGTGGCCCTCAAACTATGATGCAGCAAACCATTGAACGTTTGACCCAAGAAGGGATCGGTTCGAATGCTATCTTTTATGACAGTTTTGGGCAGCCCGCTAAATTGAGCTAGGTCATCTGGTCTAACCTCTGGCAAAGTGGTATCGTGTCTGCCGTTTTTCCAGTAACTCACTAACATGAAATTACATACGCTTTCCGGCTACATTCAGTTTATTTACCTCATCGAAGACGAGCACGGTTTGCTATTGCTTGATGGGTGTAGCCGTGCGGATGTGAAAAAAGTGTGCAGGTTTATTCTGCAGGAACTGAAACGCCCCTTGTCCGATCTGAAATTGATAATGGTTACTCACATGCACCCTGATCATGCCGGTGGTGCGCATAAGTTAAGGGCCTTAACGGGCGCAAAAATTGCCGCGCACCCAAACACGCGTAATTGGTATGCAGGGCTGGCAGGAAGGACCGCGCATGCGATAGATGTGGCACTTACCTGGTGGGTGGCCGGGCGTCTTGGCAAACCTAAAAGGAAAGTTTGGTATCCGCCACTTTTACAACCGGATATTCTGCTTACCGATGGCGATAGGCTACCTGAATTCTCGGACTTCCAGATTTTCTACACCCCCGGTCATACCAATCATGACATCTCAGTGTTGCACGTGCCGACCAAGCAGCTGTATGTGGCCGATTTGGTGGTCAAGGTTAAAGGTGAGTTAGTCCCTCCATATCCCCTCTGTCATCCCAACCAGTATAAACAATCACTGACAAAAGTCGCCGCGATGCAGGTGAACACTCTGTACTGCGCGCATGTAAAGCCGTTGGATAATCCTGCCAGCGTGCTGGCTGCGATGTTGGAAAAGGCACCGACCTTTCCTAAAAACCACTGGTATTCGGTTAAACGCAGGATCATGGGAAAGTTACGTTCTAAGCGCTAACTTGAAAACTTTGCACTAATTACCCACTTGCTCACACAAAACAATCTCCAATTAAAAACTTGGCTTCAGCTTAATAAACAGTTGTACGGTACAGTTCTTTTCCTTTCAACTAAGTTCATACTGATTAGGTGGGCATAAACTCACAAACTGACTCTATTAAATGAAAAGGAATATGAAAATGGAAATTTTAGAACTTTCTCATACTGAACTTGAACAAGTAAGCGGTGGTAAATTTGGTGACTATACGTTCAGTTGTTGCAACATAACGGCCTTTGGTTTCGAGCTATCCTATGAAGTATTTTCCTATTCAGGGAACTACGATGGCGCGAACAGCACCTATGGATTTAACCGTATTTCCGCTTACAACCGTCTTTAATAGGAAAGGGCTGTTGTCGGCCCTTATCTTCTTGGACATTACGTATTTTTACCTTGCAACATGGCTATTTGCTTGCTTGGTAATATCCCATTATTTTGCGTTAAAAGATTGTGCTCTCAACAATTGGTGGCGAGTGCTGTTCTCATTTTTTACTTTTTGCATCTTTATGGTTGGGGTAAGTGCAGTGCCAATGTTCAATCTTTCCGCCATCGAGCAAAATCATGCATATATAGACATTTTTTCTCGTTCAATTGTGGAGGAAGGGGCTAAAGTTTTATTTTGTTATGTAGCATTTGAAACGCTTTCCCAGCGCCAGGTAAGAAAAGCTACTCTTGCATTTTGCTCGCTCGTCGCTGCTTATGAGACATCAACCCAAGGGCTTTATATTCTAAGCGCACTCAGTGAAGGGTACCAATTCTTACAGGAAAGTTTACCCACTGAGCATGAGCTTTTACTGGATAAGCTTGAGCGGAATTTGCCTGCGGCCGAACTCGTTATTTTTACTGGATATCAAATACTAAGGATATTTGTTCACTTCTATCTAACTTACGCAGGGATCTACTTCCTGACAACTAAAAATTATAAATGGTTTATCTTGCTCCCGTTACTTGCGCATGGTGTGCTTAATCAGGTTATTTTGTATTTCTCTGTTGAATTTGAAAAGTCATTCATCATAACTGTCGCGCAGTGTCTGTGTGCTATTGTCACGATAGGCCTTATGGCGGCATCGATTCGTAGGATTGCTATAAAACACAATTTATCACCTTCTTTTAACGCGAACTCTCTATACGATTTTTACCATCGTTCTCGTGACTGATTGGTAAGCACATTTTTAAAAATGCAGGCTGGCAGCTTCGCTTTTCTGGCTGGAGTATACTCAAGAAAAGCCCGGCAGCCAGTCCGTGAATACCGTATCGAGTCCTGAGCGGTGAATTTGCGTGGCCATCGCTGCAACTGAGCGTGAGTCGTCGGTTTCAAATTGTTTGAGGTTTTCTTCAGCATTGCTATAGCCCCCCGGTTGAGTTTGTGAAGCGGCTGAAATGTGCGTAATGCCCAGTGGGATGACGTTATTGCGAAAATGAGCCGATTCGCGGGTGGATAGGGTAAGCTCCGCCTGCGGGTTGAGAATGCGATGTGCACAGATTAATTGCACCAGTTGTTTTTCCGATGGACCGCGGGTGATATTCGGGTCGTTTTGGCCTGTGCAGGGTTGAATGCGTGGAAACGCAATGGAGACGCGACTGCGCCAGTATTTTTTTTGGATGGCCAGCGCGTGTGCCGCGACAAATGCGCTGTCAGTGCGCCAGTCTGACAAGCCTAACAGTGCACCGAGTCCAATCTTATCCAGTTGGGCTTGACCAATTCTATCGGCGGTATCTAAGCGGTAGTCGAAGTCTGTTTTATTCCCGCGTTGGTGAAAGAGTCCATACCGCCTTGCATGATAGGTCTCCTGATAAACCAGTATTGCATCCACGCCTAACTGCTTTAGTTCGGCATAGTCTAGTGTGCTCAGAGGCTGCACTTCCATGGTAAGGTAATCAAAAAATGACTTAAGTAACGGAATGACTTGTCTGAAATAGGCCATTCCCACTTTTTTCTCATGTTCGCCGGTAACCACTAACACGCTGTTAATACCCATTTTTTTAATCGCTACGGCTTCGCTTGCTACTTCATCAGGACTCAGAGTTTTTCGCTTTATGCGATTGCTCATCGTGAAGCCACAATAGGTGCATTCATTGGCGCATAAATTAGAAAGATAGAGGGGAATAAAAAACGATATCGTATTGCCAAAGCGTGCCCGGGTAAGTTGTACGGATTGTTGTGCCATCGTCTCAATGAACGGTTCTGCTGCTGGCGACACCAAGGCTAGAAAGTCGTCCAGCGTGGGCTGGGTTGCGCTGAGTGCACACCTTACATCCACGGCGTTTTTGGCCGCAATCTGCATAGAGATATCATCCCAGTCAAGATGAGTTAAATAGTCAGCTACACGCATGCAAGGCTCTTCTCAAATTCCATTTTTTCATTGCTTACGTTTCATTCAAAAATCGTGTGAGGGGACTAGACGCGGAGGAGGATAGCCGCGAGTGCGCCAAACCTGCTTCATAAGCGCGGCGGCCGGTACTGACCGCCTGGGCAAAGAGAGCCGCCATATTGACAGGATCGTGCGCGGTAGCGATAGCCGTGTTAACCAATACGGCATCAGCCCCCATCTCCATCACTGCCATCGCTTCACTGGGTTTACCAATCCCTGCATCAATTACAACAGGAACGCTGGCTTGTTCAATGATGATGTGCAGAAAGTCTTTTGTCAGCAAGCCGCGATTAGAACCAATCGGGGCGGCCAGCGGCATCACTGCTGCGCAACCAGCTTCTTCAAGGCGTCTGCACAGCACGGGATCAGCGCTACAGTAAGGCAATACCACAAATCCTTCTTTAACCAGTTGCTCGGCTGCCAATAAGGTTTCAACTGGATCGGGTAGCAAATAGCGCTGGTCAGGATGAATTTCCAGTTTTATCCAGGGAGTATCTAGCGCCGCACGGGCCAGACGTGCCGCATAGACGGCTTCTTTCGCGCTGACGGCCCCTGATGTATTGGGCAATAGATTGATGTGCAGGCGGTCAAGCTCAGACAAGGTTTCATCTGCCTTTCTGCCATGCTCCACGCGTTTCATGGCCAGGGTCACTAATTCACTTTTACTTGCCTGAATAGCAGCAGACATCGTCTGTGCTGAACGAAATTTTCCGGTACCGGTGAAAAGGCGACTTGAGAAAGATTTATTGGCAATTGTTAGCATTTATCCCCCCGCAACAACTTGAAACACGTCAACATTGTCGTTGTCGTTTAACGAAGCTGATAACCAGTCATCTTTGAAAATTATTTGATTGTTAATTGCAACGGCGACACCGGTTGGCTTAATTTTCAGATACTTAAGCAATGACACCACGTTGATATGTTCAGCAAAATCCAGAAGCTTACCGTTTACCGTAATTGTCATTAGCGATCTCCACATATTGAACAGTTTGCACGTTTAGGGATAGCATACTGACTCCACTGCATTTTCATGCCATCAAAAACGTGCAGTTGTCCCCACTCTGGTGTGTTTATGTTGGACAAATAGTACAGTGCGGCCAGCGCCTGATAGTTACCCGCGATCGCTACTACCGGTCCCAGGATCCCCTGGGTCAGACAGTTGTTTCCGGTGTGTTGGTCTGGCGAGTATAGACACGCGTAGCAACCATGACGTTGTCTCGGAGAAAGGGCGATAAATTGAGCGAGATTTCCGCTGGCCGCACCGATAAATAAAGGCTTGTCAAAGTAGTATGCGGCTTCGTTAATCATCAGTCGGGTCGGCAGATTGTCGGTGCAATCCAGAATAATATCGACCACAGGCATGAGCGCTTCCAGCAGCGCAGGTGTCGCTTGATACACTAGCGGCGAAATTCTTATTTCACTGTTTAACGTCAGTAACTGCCTGGCGGCCGACTCTGCTTTATTCTTTCCAACGTCAGCTTCCCGATAGAGGGGTTGACGCTGCAGGTTGGATAGATCCACATTATCGTGGTCCATAATTAACAAATGACCAACACCACTGCCGGCCAGATACTGAGCTGCAGCACAGCCCAGGCCACCGGCGCCGATAATTAACACACTGGCGTTATGTAAGCGCTGTTGAGCAGTTTCATCAAACTGCTCAACTAACAGTTGCCGGCTATAGCGTTGATACATCTCTTTAGTCAGCATTGTTTTGCTCCGACATAAATCTGCGTTGTAACGTATGGCTAGCCTGAATGGGGTCACCCGCTTTTAGAATAGCTGAAACTACAGCAACACCATTAACCCCGGTATTCACCACGGACGAAAAATTGGTTGAATTGATCCCTCCGATAGCAACGGTCGGGATGTTGCCGCAGTATTTTTTATATTCAACTAACC
Organism: Alteromonas ponticola; assembly: GCF_012911815.1. Classification (GTDB taxonomy): domain Bacteria; phylum Pseudomonadota; class Gammaproteobacteria; order Enterobacterales; family Alteromonadaceae; genus Alteromonas; species Alteromonas ponticola. The sequence continues at coordinate 70,741 of NZ_JAATNW010000004.1, forward strand.
GTGCTATTCCCTGCGGGGCAGACGGCATCACTTTGGTGGTGGTCGCAAATATGTGACCCAAAGCGATATAAGACGGCTTCACTGGTAGGACTCTGGCGAGTTCAACATAACCATGGGTTGAAACGCCTAAGCGTAAACCCGCGCGGGCAATCGTAGATAAGTCGGCATCAATGAGATCTTCCTGGCCCAGATGGACGCCATATGCACCTGCTGCGATGGCTTCCTGCCAATAGTCGTTGATGAACAACTGACAACCCGTGCACTCAGTCACTGCAACCGCCTCTCTAATCTGCGACATAAGGTTTTTAACAGGAGCTTTAATTCTTAATTGAATGACTTTAATTCCAGTATGTAACAATCGCTTGATCCACTCAACACTGTCTACCACAGGGTAAATTCCGATATTGTTATCTATAAGAGGGGGAAACATGGCGGATGTCGAAATTTGAGCAGGACCGACGTAAGGCAATAGGTGGGTAAACGTTGAATTTGACGTTAGAAGGCACTGCGATGGCTGTAGTTTATTCAGTTTGCGCATCATTGTGCTCTTGGCAAAACACACTGCATCGTCAAGGGTATGGCCTTTTATCAATGCAGCAGCCAGTGCACTGGCTAATCGGCAGCCGGTGCCACGTAAGGCAACTTTTTCGTAGCGCAACGAAGCAAAACTATGCTCGCCGGTGGAAGTAATCAACCAATCTGTCGCTTGATTATCCCAGTTCGCATGGCCCCCTTTTATCAATACAGCGTTAACCCCAGCCGCTAATAAGTGAGTTGCTGCATGTTTGGCCTCATCAGTGCCGTGTATCTCTAGCTGAGTTAACCAGCTTAACTCTTCGATATTTGGCGTAATAACATCAATGTAGGGTAACAGTGATAAAATTGCAGCCGGTGTACAAGACGAAAGCTGCAAACCGGTGGTGGTGCTTAATACGGGGTCCATCACTACCTTGCAGGCATCGTTATGTGAGCGTAGCTTGATGAGGGTATTAATCAGCGTATCTATCTGCGCATCATTGGCCAGCGCGCCTATTTTTATTACGTTGGGAGGCTCAGTCTGCTGACTGTTTATCTGCTGCTTAAACATCTCCAGACTCACCGCGGAGACACTCATTTTGGCGCCGCCGGAGGTTGAACTTAACGGTTGTGCAGTTAGCATAGTGGCAATGGGGCACACGTGCACCCCAAGCCGTTCGGCGGTAACGCAGTCGCGAGTGATTCCTGCGGCTCCGCTGGGGTCAAGGCCGCCAATACTCCACATGGTAACGGGTTTGCCCATTATCCGTCTTCCTTAACCGCTGGAACGTATAGACGTGCGCCGCCGGCATTGAATGCCTCTGCCATTGCTTGCATGCCTGAGCTCATTTCCCGTTTCTGTTGCGCCTCATCTTTGCGGATTTCCTGAGATAATTTCATTGAACAAAACTTGGGTCCGCACATTGAACAAAAGTGGGCAACCTTATTGGATTCCTGAGGTAACGTTTGGTCATGATAAGACCGCGCTGTATGCGGATCGAGTGCAAGATTGAACTGGTCTTCCCAACGAAATTCGAAGCGTGCCTTAGACATAGCGTTGTCTCGAATTTGCGCGCCCGGGTGTCCCTTCGCCAGGTCAGCGGCGTGAGCGGCAATACGATAAGCAATTAATCCCTGCTTAACATCTTCTTTGTCCGGCAAGCCCAGATGTTCTTTAGGGGTAACGTAACAAAGCATGGCACAGCCGTACCAGCCAATCATTGCTGCACCAATACCTGAGGTAAAATGATCATAGCCGGGTGCGATATCTGTGGTAAGCGGGCCCAATGTATAGAAAGGCGCACCGTGGCAATGGGTTAGCTGTTCTTGCATATTTTCTTTGATCAAATGCATGGGAACATGACCAGGCCCCTCAATCATCACCTGCACATCGCTTTTCCAGGCAATCTGGGTAAGTTCTCCAAGTGTACGTAATTCTGCAAACTGCGCATCGTCGTTGGCATCGGCAACAGAGCCAGGTCGCAAGGCATCGCCCAGGCTCAGCGACACATCGTAACGGGCACAAATCTGGCAAATTTCTTCGAAGTGGGTGTACAGAAAGCTTTCTTGGTGATGGCTCAGGCACCATTTTGCCATAATTGCGCCGCCCCGCGAGACGATGCCGGTAAGACGCTTGGCGGTCAGAGGAATGTAGGCTAATCGCAATCCAGCATGAATAGTGAAATAATCTACCCCTTGTTCGGCTTGCTCAATCAATGTATCGCGAAAGAGTTCCCAGGTTAATTTTTCGGGTACGCCATTCACCTTCTCCAACGCCTGGTAAAGTGGAACAGTTCCAATAGGGACGGGTGAGTTACGTAGTAACCATTCGCGGGTTTCGTGGATATTACGTCCGGTAGAAAGGTCCATCACCGTATCCGCACCCCAGCGGGTTGACCAAACCAGTTTTTCCACCTCTTCTTCTATTGATGAGGTCACCGCTGAATTGCCAATATTGGCATTCACCTTCACTAAAAAATTACGCCCAATAATCATCGGCTCTGATTCAGGGTGGTTGATATTGGCTGGAATAATAGCGCGCCCTTCGGCAACTTCATTGCGTACAAATTCGGCCGATATCTGGGCTGGCAGGTGGGCACCGAAGTCGTTACCGGCATGCTGAGTCAGTAAAATCTCATCCTTAATCTGTGTACGCCCCATATTTTCACGTACGGCAATATATTCCATTTCAGGCGTGATGATCCCTTTGCGCGCGTAATGCAGTTGGGTAACACATTTGCCCTCACTCGCTTTTCTACTCGGACGTTGCCGCGCAAACCTGATCTCGTCGAGGGAAATATCTCGTTGCCTGGCTTGCGTATAGCTCGAATTGGACTCGGTTAGCTCATACGTATCTGAGCGCGCAGCTATCCATTGCTCTCGCAAAGGCGCCAAGCCTTGATAGACATTAATCTGGCTATTTGGATCGCCATAGGGCCCAGAGGTATCATACACCGGTATCGGTGGATTGGGTTCTGAAGTACCGTCTTCAAGTTGCGTGTCGGTTTGGTGGATAAGGCGCATAGCCACGCGAATATCGTCACGATCGCCCGGTTCATAATAACGGGAGGAATTAGGAAACGCGTTCCCACTTAACTGCTGGATAAATGATTGCGCTTGTTTGCGCTGTTCACGTCTGTTTGACATAGCATTTTCGCCTTATTGCTGGGTTAGAATGCTTGTCAGGAGTGGTTGTAAGATCAACGAAAATACACAGCGCAACAATGATCTTGCCACACAACTGTGTATTCACCTTGTTCCCTTCGCAGGTATTAGCCTGATCAGGTTCAACGGATCCCGTATTCACGGTCTCAGCTTTGGTGCACTGCCCAAAGCACTCCGACAAGTAGTTTTAATTCAGTATAAAGATGCTAAGCGAAAAAAATCAACCTTTGTAAAGATGAAATTTGCAATTCGCTGTAAATAGGCTATTGCTTTAACTGTAGTTTTTTGTTGTGCAATTAAAGGATAGAAGATGAATAAATATAGCAAATTGGCTTTGGCAGCGTGTACCGCCTGGCTTTTTTCGAGTACCACCTATGCAGGGAGTCATAATGATATTGATTGGGATACTACAGAGTTTTCAACAGAAACGTATTGCTTGTTGAAAAGCGAGAATGTGGACCCCCGATATTTAAAAGCTTATGCAAAACGGTTGGGTGAAAAGCCCAGTAGAAAAACCTGCAACGCGTTTAACGAATTTGCAGAGTCAGTCACACCACGTGACTGGAATTACCAGCAGAACAGACCTTACCCTGGCAGCGTGATCAAGCTATCGCCAAATCAGGTTGAAAAGTTGAGAGAGGCTAAAAAAAGCAAGGCGAACTGATTTACTGTGCGCTAGAAAGCCTGATCCTCTTTCAGGCTTTCTTTAGCTCACGGAAAAGCCCTGTTTATACAGCGATAACGCCTGAACATTGTCTTCCCTACGCTCACTGATTTTTGCCAGCATCAATAAATCTTCTTTATTCTCAGCCAGTTTAACCGATTTCATCAGCGCTTTTTCTGCAAGTACATCGTCATTCGCATTAAAGGCAATATGACCTAACGTAGAGTAGTAGCTGGCATTGGTATCGTCCTGTTTAATCCATTCCTCCAGTAACCGCACTGATGACGCGGGGTTAGGCAGATAAAGATCTTTCATTAACGGAAACAAATACTGGTTCGGTCCTTTGCGCTGCCATTCTACTAAACAGGATTGGGCATCCTGGTGCATACCCTGTTCAAGTAACTGACGAACATAGGCGCAGCGATAAGCATCATCGGTACGTAGTCTGCGTGGTAATGTATCCCAGTGAGATTTAAGTTCTGCGGCACCATGTTTGCTCGCGATTTCGGCAAATTTACCTTTGGCTATGCGCTGTGCCCATAAGACGTAGTCGTCTTTAAGCACGGGCTTCCAGTGAGGTAGCTGTGTTTGCAATTCCTGCCAGTGACCCAACCGGGCCAACACTTCGGTTTTTAACTTGATCACCTGCTTGTGCTTAGCGTGTTTGGGGTCAAGCGCTTCTAGCCGTTTAAGCGCGCTTTCATCCTTGCCTTCTTCTAAGTCAAGCCGCGTCAGCACCAATTCGGCGGCAAGGGTTGAATGAGCATACTCGCTTGCCTGTTCCAGTAAGGCGCGCATGCGGTCCTTCTCATCAAGATGACGCGCAACCTGTGCTGCGGCCAGATAGTTTACGCCATCAAAGTCACCGTCGGTGGTTTTGCTGAAAGAGGTTTTTGCTTCTTTGAGTTCGCCTTCGGCCAGGGCCTGAAATCCACGATAGAAAGCCCGTTGACGCTTGCGCTTGCCCCAACTGCCAAACCAGTGGTGGGAGCCGCGAAACACACTCCACACGCGCTTAAGAAGGTAACGTAGTAGATAAAGAAGTACTGCTGCTACGATCAGACTGATAACAAGGCTCACCACCGTCATCTCAATGGTTAATGTGCCCATGGCGATAAGCACGTAGCCTTTATCGCCAATTACCTCAGGCGCCACAATCATGGCGGCAAGTAACAATGCTATTGAAACGCCCGCAATTATCAGCCATTTCATATTGCACTCTCTCCCTGACCAAATACGTTTTTAACCCGTTGTTCAAGCAGGCTTTCCAAGGGGGCCTGAGCAGCCAGTTTATTCGGTAACTCTTTGCTCACATCCGTATCTTGCAGATTCTCAAGGCCGCTGATCATACCCGCAACCTTGCTGTCATCCTGATCGAATTTCTGTTTTAGTAACGTCAACGCGTTTGTCAGCGACTGCTGATAGAGCGTATGTTCAGCGCCCATTGCTGCCGACTGCGCCTGCATAAGCGCCAACTTCAGTTGCTCTCGATTGAGCCATTGCTGCTGCTCGCTCATTAGTGGCTCAACTGGCGTGTCAGTGCGCTTAACACTGATAAAATCATCTACCAGCGCGCGCCACACGCGCTTGATATTCGCTTTCCAGTCATCCACCGAACCAGATACATCTTCCTGAGTAGGGTCAGCGGGGCGTTCAAAAGTGTCCAGCGGCAATTTATCGATTTGGGGCAGCAAGCCTGAAATCGCTAACGCAACTGATGTACGTGATACCGGATTGACTTGTTGCAGTGTTTGAATATCTTCAGCAATCAAAGCGCGAACAGGCAACACGGAAGGATCAGATAGCGACTTCAATCGTTTGTCGGCGTTGACCAGTAACATGATGGCGGTGCGAATATCGCGCTCCAGCCAGACTTTACGGCCGGCCATTCTTACCAGGTAATCTGCTTCCGCTATGAGCCAGTCAGAAGGGCGCTTACCTTCCAAATCACGTAATTGGCGTAATGCTGACTCTGTTTGCTGTTGCATCGTGCGACTGCTATCACTTAAGTCATTAACTGCTCGCGCCAGCTCCTGGCGGCTTTGCTCGAACTCTCGCAGTTGCTGTTGTAACGCTGCATTTTCCTGATTAAGTTTTTCAAGACGTGCGCGTTGATTTTCCTGGTCCTGAAGTAATTGGCCTTGTGTTTTGACCAGATTTTCCTGATTGTCCTGTTTGTTATGGATAAACCAATAACCAGCTCCGCCGACGCCAGCAACACCCAGCAGGCATATCACTATCATGATCCACAGCATGGTCCGCGAACGCGCTTTGGGGGTTGTACTGTTCTCGGCCTTTTGCTTAGGCTGGGAAGAAGGATGGGTTTCGCGCTTACCGGTCACCTTACCTTCAATGGCCGGTAATGCCGACGCTTCCTTGTTATTGTCTTTGTTATCTGCCATCAGGACTCCCAGTTTTCGTGTACCCATTTGATAAGCGCTGCATCATTGGCGCCTTGTGCAATTCCAACCGACTTCACCCCATAAGAAATCAGGGTGTTGGCTATGCGTTGGCTTACCGTTAACCAGGGAACACTGGTTAACTTATCTGAATCATAATATGTAAATAACGGCGTTGCCATTTCTACACTCGTTGTAATAATGCCTTTTACGTCAGCCCATTGCCATTGGTTTGATTCTTCAGGCGGAGAAAGTGGAATACGTCGATAAACGGCCAGTTCAGCTGTCGGAATTCCTATTTCTGTTAAACTTTCAGCAAGATACTCTCTGCCGCCTTCGCCTTTAATGATAACCGCCTGACAATTCTTTGCATTTTTCATCGTCAACAAATTCATCATCCCTTCGGATGTAGGAACATCTGGCGCGATTACGTTAAAACCCTGTTCACGCAGGCGCTTTGCCGTAGAGGAACCGATGGCAGCGCACCGGGCCTTGATGTCACTGACTGAGAGGGTGCTGGCAAAGACGTCAGCCGCAAAGGTGCTGGTGACGATAAGCCAGTCATTGACAGATAATTTAGTAACGGTCTGGCTTTGCACTGTTGAAAAAGGTAACGCTTGTATATCAACAGTAGCAATGCCGGTAACCGCGATTCCCTGCGCTAAAAATTGCTCACAACTGGCAGCTAACTTAGGGCGTGGACGCGTGAGCAGGTACATATCTAGCTCAACGTGGCCAGGATCTTGCCTGCCCCTTGCTTGAGCAGGGCGTCAGCAACTTCGGTGCCCAATTCTTCCGCGCGTGACGCACTTCCAGTCGCACTAGCGAACAGTAATTCGGTGCCATCAGGTTTACCAACCATACCAGTAATGGTAAGTGAGTCTTCACTTATAGTTGCAAAGCTGCCAATAGGAACCTGGCAACCGCCTTCCAGTCGGGCATTCATCGCACGCTCGGCACGCACACGAATGGACGTGGTGTCATGATTTAATTTACCCAGCAACGTAATCAATTCCTGATCGTCGTTACGGCATTCTATGCCAACCGCGCCCTGGCCAACTGCTGGCAATGAGATGTCAGCGGGAATGGGCTGGGTAATCCGATGCGCCATATCCAGCCTTATCAGGCCCGCAGACGCCAGAATGATGGCATCGTACTGACCAGCGTCCAGTTTAGCCAAACGGGTATTTACATTGCCGCGTAAATCCCGAATATCCAAATCCGGGCGATAGCGTCTGATCTGGCACTGTCGACGTAGACTGGATGTACCGACAATGGCGCCCTGGGGAAGAGCGTCTATAGTTGAATAGCTGTTGGAGACGAATGCATCGAAGGGATTTTCACGCTCGCAAATGGCATACAGCCCAAACGCTTCAGGAAAGGCAACAGGCACATCTTTCATTGAATGCACTGCAATATCAGCGCGTCCTTCCAGCATGGCGATTTCCAGTTCCTTAATAAATAAACCTTTACCACCAATTTTGGCCAGCGGCGTATCCAGGATCTTGTCACCCTGCGTACTCATAGGTACAAGCTCTACACTGAGCGTTGGATAATGATGCTCAAGCTGGCTTTTAACATAGTTGGCCTGCCATAACGCCAACGCGCTTTTACGTGTAGCGATACGGATGGGGCGGGAAAATGCGGTCGTGGACATGAAATTCTCTATTTCGGAGTTTACGATTAACTATCAGCTATTGAAGCGGTAACACACGATTGATGAACGCAGAAATATCATTGATTTCTGCCATGCATACGTTGTGTTGCATATTGTACGTGTGCCACGTGCAATTATAGCCATTTTCTTTAAGTACCTTAAACGCGGTATTACCCAGAAATGCCGGTACCACCTCATCTTGCTCTCCGTGAGCGACGAATATTGGCGTTTGCTTGTTGGCTGCGTGCGCTTCACCCGCTAGTTTTTCGGGCTCGCACATATAGGTTGAAAGTGCCATGATGCCAGCCAGGCTCTGATTAAAGCGCGTACCTTCATGTAAGGCAATGACGCCACCCTGAGAAAAGCCAGCTAGCAGGATGCGGTTTGCCGGAATGCCATTGGTAATCTGTTTCTCGATCAACCGACGCACTTGAGCGGACGACTCAACCACGCCAGTGACGTCAGCGCGACTATTAAAATCCAGCGACTTGATGTCGTACCAGGCGCGCATGCGCATGCCGCCATTGATAGTAACCGGGCGTTCTGGTGCGTGCGGAAAGATGAAGCGGATGCGGTGGGACTGTGGCAGTGCCAGTTGCGACACAATGGGAGCAAAACCGTGACCGGAATCCCCTAATCCATGCATCCAGATCACGCAGGCGTCAGCGTCCTGGCTTGGATTAACTTCAACAAAAGGGAGCAAAGAGTCTGACATGGCAGTGTTCCTAATTACATAAAATAAATGCGAATGCGATAACAAAAAAACATACAACAGCGAAAAAAGTAAATATTTACGGCTTTATAGCAGGTTATGCTACCATTGCTTTTGAAAATCACCACCACTAGATAACATTGTTGTACTGAATATGGCATCATTACTTGGCAATTTATTCATCCTCGCAGCGCCGTCCGGAGCGGGAAAATCCAGCCTGATCAAAGCGCTATTGGAAAAACATGATGATTGCCCAGACTATCCGTTACAAGTCTCGGTATCCCACACCACCCGAAAACCACGTCCCGGCGAAGTCGATGGTGTTCATTATCACTTTGTTAGTCGTGAGCAGTTCGAAACCCTGATCGAGCAAGGCGTGTTTTTTGAGTATGCCGAAGTGTTTGGCAACTATTACGGCACTTCGCGGGTCACCATCGAACAAACGCTGCATCGCGGTATCGATGTGTTTCTGGATATCGATTGGCAAGGCGCGCGACAGGTGAAAAAAATTCTACCGGATACCTGCAGTATTTTTATCTTACCGCCTTCCATACAAACACTCCGTGAACGTTTGAGTAAACGTGGTCAGGATTCTGATGATGTGATCGAAAGCCGGATGAATGAGGCGGTCGCGGAAATGTCGCATTTTGGTGAATTCGACTATGTGCTGATCAACGATGATTTCTCCACCGCGCTGTCTGAGCTGGAGGCGCTGGTGTGCACTCAGCGTCTACGCACTAAAAAACAGGCACTGCGTAATGTTGATTTACTTAGCCAGTTAGTGGGTAACCACAATTAATATTTGAGTTGTACAAAATAAGGGCTACACCTTAACACTTAACAGGTGTATACTGTGCGGCCGTTTTTTATATTCGCACTAATCAATTTCGGAGATATACATGGCTCGCGTAACCGTAGAAGATGCCGTAGACAAAATTGGCAACCGTTTTGACCTGGTTTTGGTCGCTGCACGCCGTGCTCGCCAATTAGCAACTGAAGGCAAAGATCCAATGGTAGATGTTGCGAATGACAAGCCTACCGTAACTGCTTTACGCGAAATTGAAGCAGGTTTCGTTACTACCAAAACGTTGGAAGAAGACGAGATGCGTGATCAGGAACAGCAGGAACGCGCTGAGTTTGCATCGGTTGCAAATATTCTTTCTGAGCAATAAGCAGTTTAGTAAGTTGCCAGATACGAACGCCAGTGAGTTACTTTTCGCTGGCGTTTTGGCATTGGCAATACCACTTTTTCTTCGTATCCTTTAATTAGTTACCATAAATTGCGGAAGCCTCAGTTCTGTGTACTTATTTGAAGGGCTAAAACAAAAACTTTCTGAATATCTGTCACCAGAGCGGGTGTTACTGGTGCAGGAAGCGTTTGCTTTGGCAAAAGATGCCCACGATGGCCAGATGCGCTCCAGTGGGGATCCCTACATTACCCATCCGGTGGCAGTGGCTGGCATTCTTGCTGATATGCATCTTGACCACGAAACCATTATGGCGGCGTTGTTACACGACGTTATAGAAGACACCCACTACAGCTTTGACGACTTGTCCAGTAAATTTGGTCAGACGGTGGCTGAGCTGGTGGAAGGCGTGAGCAAGCTGGATAAAATAGAGTTCAGTACCAAACAGGAAGCCCAGGCGGAAAACTTTCGCAAGATGATGATGGCGATGGTTCAGGATATTCGGGTGATCCTGATTAAACTGGCCGACCGCACGCACAATATGCGCACATTAGGTTCGCTGCGACCCGTCAAGCGACGCCGGATTGCGCTTGAAACCCTCGAAATTTATGCGCCTATTGCTCACCGTTTAGGTATTCACGACATCAAAAACGAGCTGGAAGATCTTGGTTTCCTGGCCATGTATCCCATGCGTCACCGCGCATTAAAGTCGGCCGTTAAACAGGCCCGTGGTAATCGCAAAGAAATTATCGACAATATCCGCCAGGAACTGTCTACCCGCTTGCTTGAGCATAAAATCGAAGGCGAAGTTATCGGTCGCGAAAAACATCTGTATTCCATTTATCGCAAAATGAAGAATAAGGAGCTGATGTTTAACGAGGTCATGGATATCTATGCGTTTCGGATCCTGGTGGAGTCGGTAGACAACTGTTATCGCTCATTAGGCGCAATGCACAGCCTGTATAAACCCATTGAGAACCGCTTTAAAGACTATATTGCCATTCCCCGCACCAACGGTTACCAGTCATTGCATACCTCCTTAGTGGGGCCGCACGGTATTCCAGTTGAAGTGCAAATTCGCACCCGCGCCATGGACCAAATGGCCGATAAAGGGGTTGCCGCGCATTGGTTATACAAGTCACCGGGTGACAGTGATACCACCGCTCAGTTACGTGCGCGCAAGTGGATGCAAACGTTGCTTGAGTTACAGCAAAGTGCGAGTACCTCGTTCGAATTCATCGAATCAGTTAAAACAGATCTGTTTCCGGAAGAAATCTACGTGTTTACGCCTGATGGCCGCATTATTGAGCTACCCATGGGCGCTACCGCGGTTGATTTTGCCTATGCGGTGCATTCAGATATTGGTAACACTTGCGTTGGGGTGCGCGTTGAGCGCCGAAACTACAGTTTGAGCAAACCGTTAGAAAACGGCCAGACAGTAGAGATTATCACTTCGCCTAAGGCTAAGCCGAATGCCAACTGGCTCAACTTTGTCGTCAGTGCGCGGGCACGCACCCGAATTCGACAGTATTTGCGCAAACAGCATTCACAAGAAGCGGTCAACATGGGTAATCGCCTACTACGGCATGCTCTGGGATCAGTGAAACTGGACGATATTACACAGGAAGATATCGACCGTGTGGTGGCTGAAACCAAGCATCACTCTTTTGATGATTTGTTGGTGGATATTGGTTTAGGTAATGAACTTAGCGCCATCGTCGCCCGCCGTTTGCTTGGGGACAGCGCTGAAATCCCAGATCGTAAAGGTAATGTCGCAATCCGTGGCACAGAAGGACTGTTGGTCCACTACTCACGTTGTTGTCACCCCATTCCTGATGATGAAATTATCGCCGTACTCAGCCCGGGTCGCGGAATGACTATCCACCAGACGGGCTGTAAAAACATTCGCAAGCTTACCCGTGAAGAACCCCAACGGGTACTGCCGATGCAATGGGACGACAAACCGCAGGGTGAATTTAAAGCCGCATGCCGTATCGAGTTGTATAACCATCAAGGTACACTGGCTACGCTGACTAATATGATTTCAAGTTGTGATTCGAATGTAATTGGTCTGCAAACTGAAGAAAAAGAAAGTAATATTTATTTTGTCGATATCGAACTGACTACCCACAATCGCGTACATCTTGCTCGCATTATGAAAAAGATTAGAACCATGCCTGAAGTGCAAAGAGTTTCACGTCACAGTCAGTCTCGTAACTAAAGCGCAACACTAAAACAGGAACTATTATGGCTAAATCGATAATTCAAACCGATAACGCTCCAGCAGCAATTGGTACTTACAGCCAGGCTGTGAAAGCGGGGACAACAGTATATTTGTCTGGTCAGATCCCGTTAAATCCAGAAACGATGGAATTGGTCTCAGAGGATTTCGAAGCGCAGGCTAAACAGGTTTTTGAAAACCTTAAGGCAGTATGCGAAGCTGCTCGCGGTTCGATGAACGATCTGGTTAAAGTAAATATTTACTTACTGGATTTGGCGCATTTTGCAACTGTGAACGAAATCATGAGCCAGTATTTTAACAAACCCTATCCCGCCCGAGCAGCCATTGGCGTTGCGCAGTTGCCCAAGTCGTCACAAATTGAAATCGATGGCATCATGGAATTACCTGAGTAAGTCAGCCTTTTAAGAACACACTTCCCAGTTGTAACGAGGAACTTATGTCACCTGACCGCTATCAGCGCATTCGAACCGTGTTGGCAAAACGCCAGACAGACCTGACCGTATGTCTGGAAAATGTGCACAAACCTCATAATGTCTCTGCTGTGGTACGTACCTGTGATGCGGTTGGTATTCATCGTGTGCATACGGTGTGGGAGCAAAAATACAAATTGCGCGGCGGCACCGCCATGGGAAGTCAGCAGTGGGTAAGACAAACTAATCACGACAATATCAGTGATGCCCTTAGCCATCTTAAAGGTCAGGGTATGCAGGTGCTCGTTACCCACCTGTCTGACTCAGCTGTAGATTTCAGAGAAATTGACTACACCAAACCTACCGCGATTCTGTTCGGCCAGGAAAAGTATGGTGTTACCGATGAAGCGATAGCGATGGCAGACCAGGACATCGTCATTCCCATGTTGGGTATGGTGCAGTCGTTAAACGTGTCCGTTGCGGCTGCACTGGTACTTTATGAAGCCCAGCGACAGCGTGAAATTGCCGGTATGTACAACAAACAACACCTTAGCGAACAGACTTGTCAGGAAATTCTGTTTGAGGGGGGCTACCCTCGTCTTTACCGAATGTGTAAACAGAAAGGTATCGGCTACCCGCCTATTGATGAAAATGGCCAAATAGCAGCGGATGAAAGCTGGTGGCAGCAAATGCAGCTAACACCAAAAGCGATGACGGCACTGAAAGCAGATGAAGCTTCATAATTTTTTGAAATTAAAATGGTGCAATGCAGGTCATCTAGCCAAGCTTTGTTAAAGGACACGATCTATGATCCAATCACTCAGGCTGGCCTTGGCCTCAGCATTAGTTATTTTCAGCACTTCTTTGTTGGCTGATATCCCCGAATTTGCTCCACAAGAAGATCAAGTCAGACCTTTGCTCAATGGTATGACGGTGCCCGACCTGACGGTAAAGGATGCAGAGGGCTCGCCTTTCAGCCTTAAAGCTTTGTTTATGCAAAAGCCCAGTGTTGTGCTTTTTTATCGCGGCGGTTGGTGCCCGTACTGCAACAGACAACTGGCTGGATTGAAGGATATTGAAGCTGAGCTAATTGAACTTGGGTACCAGGTTCTGGCTATTTCTCCACAGTCCGCAGCACAACTTCAGGAGCAAAAGTTTGATGCGAATCAGGCGGTAACCCTGTTAACCGATGAAAACCTGGAGGCTATCAGCGGTTTTGGCGTGGGCTTTGTTTTGGATAATGAGACCGTTGCCAAGTACAAAGGGTACGATATTACTCTGACTGAGAACGCACAGGGACAGGCCGTGTTACCCGCTCCCAGCCTGTTTTTTGTGGACAAACAGGGCGTAGTGCAACTCAGCTACGTTAATCCTGACTATAAGGTTCGCCCCTCGGCAGGCCTGGTACTGGCCATGGCAAAAGCACTAACGGGTCAACAGGCCGCGCAAAACTGAGTGCAATCGGCTTCACGCTGGAGACGCTTTGCGGTTATACTGCGGCTACTAATAAATAGCCGAGGGAACTGGCTGCGATGCAGTCTCTAGCGCACATGCCTCTGACCCAGCTGAAGGGAGTAGGGGCGAAAGTAGCCGAAAAGCTTGAAAAAATCGGGATCCACACGGTGCAGGATTTACTTTTTCACCTTCCTGCCCGTTATGAGGACAGAACCCGCATTTACAGTGTGTCTGAATGCCGGCCCTTCTCCCATGTCAGTGTCATTGGCGAGGTCATGCAAGCGGATATCCAATATGGCCGCAAGCGCATGCTGGTCGTTAAACTGTCTGATGGTACCGGCACCATCACGCTGCGCTTTTTTCATTTTGGCGCTGCGCAACGCACCATGCTGTCGCCGGGGAATCGGTTACGCTGTTTTGGCGAAATCCGCACCGGTAAAATTGGTCTGGAAATGATGCATCCAGAGTTTGCCTTACAGGCAGAAGAAAGTGAACACACCGAAGAAACCCTGACCCCCGTATATCCCACTACAGAAGGGGTTAAGCAGCTTACACTACGTAAGCTAACCGAACAGGCGCTTTCACTGTTGAGCGAAAAAAATCTCTCCGATCTGATGCCTGAGGGGTTATACCAACAACAACTCCCCTTACACCAGGCCTTACAAACGGTGCATCGACCCACACCCGATGTCGCCATAGATACCTTTGAGAACGGAGCACATCCTGCGCAGAAACGTTTGATACTCGAAGAGCTGCTGGCCCACCATTTGAGCGTATTGAAAGTGCGCCAGCAGTCCGACGCGCAGCCGGGAATTCCTTTAAAGGATGCGTCTGAGCTACGTAAAAAATTGCTCGATTCATTGCCCTTTAAGCCTACCAGTGCACAGCAGCGCGTGGGTGAAGACATTCTGGCTGATTTAACCAAACCGCGTCCGATGATGCGTCTGGTTCAGGGCGATGTAGGTTCCGGGAAAACCCTGGTGGCGGCCCTGGCGGCGATTACCGCCATAGGTAACGGTTATCAGGTCGCGCTAATGGCGCCCACCGAGCTACTTGCCGAGCAACATGCGATTAACTTTGAAGGCTGGTTGGCGCCGCTGGGAATCGAGGTGGGATGGCTAGGCGGTAAACTAAAAGGAAAGAAGCGCGAGGAGTTACTTGCTCGACTGGCTGCCGGTGGTATTCAAATGCTAGTGGGCACCCATGCTATTTTTCAGGAAGCGGTCGATTATCAGCAACTCGCGCTGGTAATTGTTGATGAACAGCACCGATTTGGTGTTCATCAACGTCTTGCTTTGCGTGAAAAAGGCCGGGTGCAGGGACGCTTTCCGCATCAGTTAATCATGACGGCAACGCCTATTCCGCGCACATTGGCAATGACCGCTTATGCCGATCTGGATACGTCGGTAATCGATGAATTGCCGCCAGGTCGAACGCCGGTGACTACGGTGGTGCTGCCTGATACCCGCCGCGCAGACGTCATTCAACGTGTGTATGACGCCTGCAAAACCCATGGCAGGCAGGCTTATTGGGTGTGTACATTGATTGAAGAGTCTGATGTGTTGCAATGTCAGGCGGCAGAAGACGCAGCGACCACTTTGCGCACTGCACTACCTGAATTACGTATCGGGCTGGTCCACGGGCGGTTAAAGGCCGATGAAAAGCAGCAGGTCATGGCTGAGTTTAAAGCGGGCAATCTGGATTTGTTGGTGGCAACCACGGTCATTGAGGTGGGTGTGGATGTGCCAAACGCCAGCATCATGATCATTGAAAACCCTGAACGATTGGGGCTGGCGCAACTGCATCAGTTGCGCGGCCGGGTTGGACGTGGGGCGGTCGAGAGTCAGTGCGTGTTAATGTATCAAAGTCCGCTATCGAAGACCGCAACGCAACGTTTAGGCGTATTAAGAGAAAGCAGCGATGGCTTTTATATCGCGCAGCGGGATTTGGAAATACGTGGACCAGGGGAGTTAATGGGAACCAAACAAACGGGTATCGCCGATCTGAAAATAGCCGATTTGGTGCGCGATGCGCAGCTGATCCCGCAGGTACAGAATATTGCTGCCCGGTTATGGGAAGAGTATCCGTCGAACGCTCAGGCAATAATCAATCGCTGGATTGGCGTGAAGGAGCAATACGGACATGCCTGATAGGGTACCAATTTTCGCTGGCGACACCGCGACTGAAAGAACACAAGCCAATGAGCTAAGTGAACGCTGGGGATTTAATCTGGTTGAAGAGGAGCCGGACCAGTTGGGTTTATGCTTTGAACAAGAACAATTGGTTTTAAAAGATTTCTCGGCACCAAAACAGCTTGGGATCAGCGTGGATTTTCTCTCAGCACAAAGCCAGTACCGCAAGCAGCATGGTGGTGCATTTAAAGAGCCTCTGGCTAAAGCCTTTGCAGTAAAATCCACGCAGACGCTTAACATCGTTGATGCCACCCCAGGGTTGGGGCGTGATGCATTTGTGCTGGCCAGCGTAGGTTGCCACGTTACTATGGTCGAGCGCTCCAATGTTGTCGCTGCGTTACTGGCCGATGGCATAGCGCGGTTAACAACAAAGCAACCGGAGATAGCAGAGCGCCTTAAACTTGTCTATGGGGATAGCAAATCGGTAATGCTAAATTGGTCTTCGGACAAGGTTGATGGTATTTATCTGGATCCCATGTTTCCTCATCGTAAAAAATCTGCTTTAGTTAAAAAGGAAATGCGGGTTTTTCAACAATTATTAGGACATGACCCGGATGCCGATGCATTATTGGCCCCGGCATTAGCGTTGGCGAAATCCCGCGTGGTGGTAAAGCGGCCAAACAGCGCCCCCATTTTAAACGATTGCAAACCAACGATGGCAATCACCAGTAAGAAACATCGATTTGATGTCTACCTGACGAATATTTAATAGGAGAAATTAATGATTCAAGTAGGAAGCTCGCTACCAGAAGTGACACTAAGCGTGTTAAAGGACGGCAAGATGACTAACCCCCATATACAAGATCTGTTTGGGGGTAAAAAGGTAGTATTGTTTGCGGTA
Organism: Alteromonas ponticola; assembly: GCF_012911815.1. Classification (GTDB taxonomy): domain Bacteria; phylum Pseudomonadota; class Gammaproteobacteria; order Enterobacterales; family Alteromonadaceae; genus Alteromonas; species Alteromonas ponticola. The sequence continues at coordinate 87,680 of NZ_JAATNW010000004.1, forward strand.
CCGGGCGCATTTACCCCTACTTGTACCCAGACTCACCTACCAGGCTACGTTGCGTTAGCTGACAAAATTAAAGCCAAAGGTGTTGATTCGATCATCTGTCTCTCTGTGAATGACGCGTTTGTGATGGACGCCTGGGGCAAAAGCACCAATGCAGAAGAGATCATTATGGCTGGCGACGGCAACGCGTTTTTTACTGAATCCATCGGAATGGACGTGGATACAGGCGAATTTGGTGGCGTGCGTTCTGTGCGTTACTCCATGCTGGTAGAAGATGGCATTGTGCGCAAACTAAACATTGAAGATCCGGGCAACTTTGAAGTCAGCGATGCACAAACGATGTTAGCTAGCTTGTAAAAATCTAACCGAATTTCACCTTACCTAAGCCGATTATCTGTATAATCGCGGCGTTTTATTTAATACAGGTTAATCGGCAATGGTGAAGCAGCGGGATGTAGTGGTAATTGGCGCAGGCGCTGCCGGGTTGTTTTGTGCGGCGCAGGCGGCAAAACGCGGTCGCAAAGTCGAAGTTCTTGATCACGCCAAAAAAGTAGGACGAAAAATCCTTATGTCCGGTGGTGGGCGCTGCAACTTCACTAACATGTATGCCTCTCCAGAAAACTTTTTGTCGCAGAACCCTCACTTCTGTAAGTCGGCGCTGAGTCGATACACCCAATGGGATTTTATCTCTCTGGTCGCGGAGTACGGTATTCCCTATCACGAAAAAACCTTAGGTCAGCTGTTTTGTGACGATTCAGCAGCAGATATCGTTAACCTGTTATTAGGCGAATGCGCCAAGTACGGCGCACAAGTGACTACCCGTTGTGAAATCCTCAGTGTAGAAAAAGTCGATGAGGGCTTTGCTGTCACCACTTCACTTGGGGATTACAGGGCAGAATCGATAGTTATCGCCACCGGTGGTTTGAGTTTGCCCAAACTTGGGGCCACACCCTTCGGTTACAAAATAGCAGAACAGTTCGGCTTGTCCGTATTGCCTACCCGTGCAGGTCTGGTGCCGTTCACACTGCACGATAAAGATAAACAGGTGTTCGCGGATTTGAGCGGTATCGCGGTAGATGTAGCTGCGGGTAATCAACGTAACTCATTTACCGAAGCCATGTTATTTACCCATCGAGGCTTAAGCGGCCCCGCCATGTTGCAAATTTCTTCGTACTGGGAGCCAGGTGAAGCAATCGACGTTAGCCTGTTAGCAGCGGCGCAGGCGGAGATCTTACAGGATGCCCGAAAAACGTCACCCGACGCTCAGCTCTCTACGGTGCTTGCCAAGCACTTTCCTAAGCGACTCACACAAGTGTTGATTGACATAAACCAATGGCAAAACCTCCCCATAAAACAGTTTTCTGAACATCAGCTCAATATGATGGAAAACCAGTTACAGAGCTGGAAAATTAAGCCAAATGGAACCGAAGGTTATCGCACCGCAGAAGTGACATTAGGGGGCGTCGATACCAATGAAATTTCATCAAAAACCATGATGGCAAAAAACGTAGAAGGCCTGTTCTTTATTGGTGAAGTGCTTGACGTGACTGGCTGGCTCGGTGGTTATAACTTTCAGTGGGCCTGGAGCAGTGGCTGGGCTGCAGGGCAGGTTGCGTAATTGTGTATGCACAACAACAAATTGATTTTATTAAAGCTTATTTTTTTGATTTGAACGGCCAAACCCTACTTTAAAGAACCGTTAAATCTTCCGGTGAACGCGGGCGCAGAGAATCTGACTCGGGAGAAATCAAACTGATCTAAAACACGTAGAATGCCTACTAATTCTTGCAGGTAAATTAACTTAAAATTGAGGACAGGATACACTATGGCAGGTTCTAACGTTTTAGATGTAAAAGCCGAACGCGAGTCTCTCGAAACCGGCATAGACAATAAAGATACAAAGCCTTTGGCAGAGCATTTATCGCGCGCACTGGCTGATACCTATATTTTACGCCTACAAACACAAGGTGTGCATTGGAATGTAGTGGGTCCATCATTTTACAGTGTGCATAAGCTAACCGAAGAGCAATATGAAGATCTGGCTGACGCAGTGGATGAAATTGCTGAGCGCATCAGAGCATTAGGGCAAATTTCTCCCTCGTCATTTGCCGAATTTGAGCGCTTGTCTGTGTTAGACAGTGAAGAGCAAGCAGGTAGCGCAGCTGAAATGCTGCAGGGCCTGATTAAAGGTAACGAACTGGTCGCCAGCCGATTGAGAAAAGCAGTTGGTAAAGCGGAAGAAATGAACGATGTTTACACCGCTGACTTACTGACCGCGCGCATTGGCGTGCATGAAGAAGCGGCCTGGATGTTACGCTCGTTAGCCGCAAAATAACCAATAAATCTTTCCGGGGCCGCGAGCCCCGGAGTGCAACTCGTACTCCTTAGTATCCCATCTTTATAGCAAATCCATCATTGGAGAGAATACCGTAGAGTGAGCAAACTAGGTTGAAACTACTTTCCCAGCGTAAACTTGGTATCGGCTTCTCTCAACAGATAAAGCGCCAGACACGCACCCCACATTGGCCAGGCGGCAAAGAATAGCAGGTTGTTAAATGCGTCAAGATATTGTGGATAAGACGACAGTGTGGACAAGCCATGTAAGATAAATACCAGACCATAAGTAAAACGTTTTGCCAGTCCGGCAACAAAAGCCAGCACCAAGATCAGTTGCAAACCGCCCAGCAGATAAATCATGGTTTCCGGTACATTACCGATGCCATAAAACGCATCCATTATTTTTGCGCCATGGGCAGGGTTAACAAATTTGTCTAACGTCCACACAAACATCACCACAAAAACCGTGATTCGTAATGCCAGAAGAGACCAGGTCAGGCGTGTGTTGAGTTCAGCCGATCCGGTTGGTGTATTAGTTTGCATAAGTGCTCCTGAATAATAATGACTGTGATGCATATACCTGATTCATTTGTGGAAAAATCAGAGGTAAATTTTGCTAATCAAATTAAGAAAGGGGAAAACTGACTTTTATTTCAATAATTAATGTAATAATTAATAAGATAGCCTATCGCGCATTAAAAAAATAATGAAATAGAAAAGTGTGCTGCCGGGTCTGTTCAGGCACATCAATCAATAAGTGAAAAGTGAAATAATCAATGAATAATACGCTGGCGCTGGCTTTAGGTGCACTGACTTTACTATCTTTACCCAGAGTCCAAGGGCAGGATCTTACTGACATTGAGGTGGTAGAGGTGACCGGTGACAAACAGGCAGCCAGAACGTTGAATCCAGGAGATAAAACCCTCTCGGGTTTATTTGGCGATGGTCTAACGGCTGCACAGACGCCCCGATCGGTTACGGTTTTATCGGCTGAGCTGATGGATGCACTTAACATTGACGATTTACATGATATTGTCAAAGCCGCGCCTAACGCCTATGCCTCTAGTGGTTTTGGAACCCCAAGCCTGCCGAGTATCCGCGGTCAACTGGGTGAATTGTTTCAGGATGGTGTGCGTCGACAGGCGGGTAACAATGGCTTCGGTTTACCATTAAGTTTTAACAGCGTTGAGCAGATTGATGTGGTTAAGGGGCCGTCACCGGTGATGTTTGGCAGCACCCAACGCAACGGCGGCTTCGTTAATTTACAGACCAAGCGCGCTACGACCTTTGGTAGCGAAGGCACCGTGACTCTGCGGGGAGCGCGCTGGGATCAGTACAGCGCACAACTGGACTACACTACTGCCATTGAGCCTGACAAACATGGCATCAGAGTAAGCCTGGAGTGGCTCGATCATAATAGCTTCTACGATTACGCCGAGCGGCAAAGCGAAAACGTATTTATCGCCTACCGTATGACCCCTTCCAATGCGACTAGCTGGGATATCAGCGCAGAGTATTATAATGCCGATTATCCGGACATTGCTGGCATAAACCGGCCCACGCAAAACCTGATTGATAACGGGATATATATCGCCGGGCAGGGCGTTCAGAGCAATGGCAGCACGGTGCCGGGCGCTGGAGCCATTATATCACCCACCGGAGAAGTCAGACTCCCGCGCAACCGCGTTTTTACCCATCCCGATGATATTAATGGCGCGCAGACTACGGTATTAAGAAGCCGGTACGAACAACAGCTTTCCGCTCAGGCGACATTGCGCAACCACACTTACTATCAGCATCTCACTCGCGAGGAAATCGCACGTAACAGCTTTGTAGAAATTATTGCTGATGCGGACACGGTAGAGAATCGAACAGAAATAGACTATCGCTTGAGCGATGAGCAACTGACAACCGTTGGGGTCGCGTTGCGCTACAATGCGGTATTAGGGTATAGCCAGTTCACCACTGAAGCGGATAACCCGGTGGATTTAACTGGTCCCCTTAGTAATCGCGAAATTCCACTTAATCAAGCCCAGCGCATGCGTCTGGTATTGCTACGCCCCGGTGTCTATGTGTCACCCGGTGGACAATATGACATCGACGGTGATGGCAATGGTGATTTTAACCTTTCGGACACCACCGACTCGGTAAGCTGGCAAACTGGGTTGATGTTGCAACAGCGCTCGCAATGGACGCCGCGATTGTCAACCATAGCGGGCGTTCGTTTGGACTACTATGACGTTGAGGCGCAGGATCCGTTGGCGCCCGGCGGACAAACTCGTGCATTCGATGAACATACCGATTGGCTTAGCAGTACGCAGCTAAGTGCAACCTACCAGCTCACCGATGCGATCAACCTGTACGCAGTGTTTGCCGATAATGATGCCACATCAAACAGCATGGGTGGCGGTACCACACTGACTGCTGATGGCACCATTAATTCGCTTAATTTTGCCACTGAAAATCAGCTGTATGAAGTCGGTATCAAATATGCGCCGGAAACCAACTGGTATGCTGAAGCTGCGCTGTTCGACCAGACGCGCAGCTTGCGAAATCGTGATGGCAGTAACAGCGGCGTAGCAACGCAGGGTTTTGAAATTCAGATGTTTTATGAATACAGTGATTATTGGTTGAACGCCAGCTATAGCTACCTGGATGCGCGCTTCGATCATTCTGCCGCGTTTCAGGACACCGCTAAAGTGATTGATGCCTTCGACGATAGTCGTCCGGAGATAATTATCGGCACCGGTGTGGGGTCGCCCTCGTTTACTGCGTTTGCCCCATCTACAAACCGTGTTCAGGGTGTGCCGCCACAGATTGCAACGGTGAATGGTGGCTGGCAAGTATCAGACTTTTTGCAACTGGGATTTTCGGCGATCTATACCAAGTCATTCGCACTGGATTTCTTGTCGACGGTCAAAATACGCGATCAAATGCAGCTTGATGTAAGTGCTGACTATCAGTTCAGTAGTCAGCTAAAAGGCCGGATTGATGTGATAAATGTGACGGATGAAGAAAACTGGCAACCCGTTTTTGAAGGCGGTTATTTTGGCGCAACCCTGGCGATGCCTAATGTACCCCGTCATGCCCAGGTAAGTTTGCAATACGCGTTTTAAGCGCAAAACCACAAGGAGTAAACAACAATGGTTAAAAAAATTGCGCTTCTTGCCGTTATTGGTGCGGCCATTTTTGGATTTTTCTATTTTGATTTAAACAGCTACCTGACGCTGGAAGGCCTTAAAGGTGAGTTAGATGCGTTTAAGGCTACGATTAATGAGCGACCCTGGTTAAGCGGTGGTGTCTTTTTCGCCATTTATGTAGTGGTCACAGCACTCTCATTGCCCGGAGCCGCCATCTTAACCCTGGCCGCCGGTGCCCTGTTTGGTCTGGCAACCGGGTTGCTGATAGTATCATTCGCCTCGTCCATAGGCGCCACGCTGGCGTTTTTGGTCGCGCGTTTTGTGTTACGTGATACCGTGCGGAGCAAGTTTAAAGAAAAACTGAAGAAGATTGATGCCGGTGTAGAAAAACAAGGAGCATTTTATCTTTTCACCTTGCGCCTGGTCCCTGTATTTCCCTTCTTTTTAATAAATTTGCTGATGGGCCTGACCAGTATCCGTACCTGGACATTCTACTGGGTCAGTCAGGTAGGCATGCTTGCCGGTACCGTTGTTTATGTCAACGCCGGTACTCAGCTGGCACAGGTCGACAGCGTCTCAGGCATACTCTCTTTTGAACTCATCATCTCTTTCATCTTGCTGGGTATTTTTCCGTGGATTGCAAAAGGGATCGTTGCCATTGTCAATCGTCGACGCGTCTACAAAGGGTATTCCAAACCTAAATCCTTTGACCGCAACCTGATTGTGATTGGTGCAGGTGCCGGTGGGCTGGTTACCAGCTATATTGCGGCGGCGGTAAAGGCTAAAGTTACCCTGATAGAAGCCGGAGAGATGGGCGGAGACTGCCTGAATTATGGATGTGTGCCCAGTAAAGCACTGATTAAAACAGCGAAAGTGGCGCAACAGATGCGTCACGCAGAAACCTATGGTCTGGAAAAAACCAGCCCAACCGTACCGTTTAAGCATGTCATGCAACGTATACATAATATCATTGCGGCGATTGCGCCTAATGACAGTGTCGAACGCTATACCAAATTGGGGGTCGATGTAGTCAAAGGCTACGCTCGTTTGCGCGATCCATGGACGGTAGAGATAGCTGGCGAAGACGGCGAGTCGCAAACGCTCACCGCTCGCAGTATCGTGATTGCCACAGGGGCGGCGCCTTTCGTACCAGACTTGCCAGGGATTAAAGACAGTGGTTATGTAACCTCTGACACGCTCTGGTCGACCTTTGCCAAACGCGATACCGCACCTGAGCGATTGCTGGTACTGGGTGGAGGGCCGATCGGCTGCGAACTCGCGCAAGCCTTTTCGCGCCTGGGTAGCCAGGTCACGTTGGTTGAAAGGGAAAGCCAGATCATGGGCCGCGAGGATGCGGAAATAGCAGAATATGTGCGTGGGGTGCTTAGCGAAAACGGCGTAAATGTGTTGACCAGTCATAACGCTGAGCGCTTTGAACAGGATGACAACATACGGCGACTGATCGTAAGTCACGACAATGAAGAGACAGCACTGAACTATGATGAAGTCATCGTCGCGGTAGGACGCAAGGCGCGCCTTGAAGGGTTTGGTCTGGATGAATTAGGCATTCGGTATGAGCGAACGCTGGAAACAGATGGGTATTTACAAACTCGTTTTCCGAATATCTATGCTGCCGGCGATGTCGCCGGCCCCTATCAGTTTACCCATGTGGCGGCTCATCAAGCTTGGTACGCGGCGGTTAACGGGCTATTCGGCACATTTAAAAAATTTGAGGTAGATTATCGAGTGATCCCCTGGACCACTTTTGTCGATCCTGAAGTGGCACGGGTCGGCTTAAACGAAACCGAGGCCAAAGAGCAGGATATTGATGTAGAAGTAACCCGCTTTGAATTTGCTGAGCTGGACCGGGCTGTAACCGAAAGCGCCACCAAGGGCTTCATCAAGGTGCTAACGCCTCCCGGTAAAGATACGATTCTTGGTGCCACGATAGTCGCTGAACACGCAGGCGACCTGATGGCCGAATTTGTGCTGGCGATGAAGCACAATTTGGGCTTAGAAAAAATTCTGGGTACCATCCACGCTTATCCTACCTGGGCAGAAGGTACCAAATACACGGCCGGTAACTGGAAGCGAGCCAACGCACCAGAGAAGCTGTTACGTTGGGTGGAGAAATTTCATGCATGGCGTCGTTAGCCGATATTGCCAGGCGAGTGTGTTTGGTGCACTGCTCGTTATATTTTGTTGCTCCTCAGTGTTTGCCAATGAGGGGTTACATAACGGTTGGGACAAGCTCTTAAAAAAGCATGTTGTTGCCTCGAAAGAGGGTTATGACACACGCGTCGACTATGCCGGTTTTATCGAAGATAAGGCCAGTTTACAAGCCTATCTGGCGGAACTTGCAGCGGTAACTCAGGAAAATTACCGAGGCTGGTCAGCACACCAGCAACTGGCATTTTTAATCAATGCCTATAATGCGCATACGGTGGCATTGGTCATAGAGCATTATGCTGATATTGATTCCATCCGCGATATCGGCGGTTTCTTCTCCTCACCCTGGTCTAAAAAGATCGCACCCTTGCTGGGTGAAGTGCGGACGCTGGATGAAATTGAACATGACATGATACGGAGCGACAAAGGGTTTAACGAGCCGCGCATCCACTTTGCGGTTAACTGTGCCAGTATCGGTTGTCCCGCGCTGCGCCGGCAGGCATATCGTGGTGACGTACTGGAAACCCAGCTTGCAGAGCAAACACGGCTTTTTCTCAGCGATCCCAGCCGCAATCGTTTTGCTGAGGGTAAACTGCTAGTGTCAAAGATTTTTAACTGGTACGAAGACGATTTTGAGCAATGGCGTGGTTTGTCCGGGCTGCGCGCTTTTCTCGCCCAGTATGCCCAGGCTCTTTCCTTAAATAACGCCGACGCAAACCGCTTACGCGACGGCGAAATTCCGATTACCTTTCTGGATTACGACTGGTCGCTCAATGAGGTACGTTAACCGTTTGCGCATATTGGTATTGATTGCATTCGGGATGAGTGCGCAGGCTGTCAGCGCGACTACTTTGCAGTTTCATGCCTGGGGTGGCAATGCGCAGGTGAATAAGTATTTGCAATGGGTAGCTGATGAAGTCCGCAACCAGCATGACATTACCCTGAATCACGTTAAACTGGCGGACACCAGCGATGCGGTGGCCCGGGTGTTGGCAGAAAAGGCAGCTGGCAATCATTCTCAGGGGGCGGTCGACCTTATCTGGATTAACGGCGAAAACTTCGCCGCCATGCAAAGGCATAACCTGTTGTTAAAAAATTGGGTTGGAAAACTACCCAACTTTGCGCTGACTAACCCCTCGAACAATCCTGCAATGGTGACCGATTTTGGTCTGCCCACTCAAGGTCAGGAAGCGCCGTGGGGTAGAGCAGCGATGGTGTTTTATTATAACCAGCAACATGTAACTGAACCACCGCAAAACCTGAATCAGCTAATGCAGTTCGCCAAACAGCATCCCGGTCGTTTCAGCTATCCACTGCCAAGCGATTATCTTGGAATCAGTTTTTTAAAGTACGCGCTGCTAGTGCTGAATAAAGACAATACCGCACCGCTATATGCACCAGTAACTGCAACCCGTTTTGACGAGACAAGTGCGCCCTTGTGGGCATTTCTGGATCAGTTGCACCCGCTAATGTGGCGACAAGGCTCGCACATGGTAAGACAAGCGTCACAATTGCAGCAACTGATGAGCGCCAGTGAGGTGTTGCTGGCATTTTCGTTCACCGCAGCGGAAATCCCCGGAGCGGTGACACGCTATGACTTACCTGAGCGCACGCGCACCTATGCGATGCAGGAAGGCAGTCTGGGCAATGTGCATTTTGTCGGTATTAGTTATAACACGGCTCACCCTGAAGCGGCCAAGCAGGTAGTAAACTTTTTACTTTCGCCGAAAGCCCAGGCTAAGAAGCAGCAACAAGCTGTGTGGGGTGATGAAACGGTGCTGGATGTTGCGATGCTGTCAGCTGAAACCCAAAGGCTGTTTGCCGTGGAGGATTTACATCCAGCAGCACTGCCGCCCGGCGCGATTTATCGTCTGCTACCCGAACCCCATGCCAGCTGGACGGATGCATTACGTGAAGCCTGGTTCGTCCGCTATGGGGCCCGCTGGTAATGCTGCAGTTTCACCGTGTCTCGCATCTGGTCCGCTGGCTGTTTATTGGCGTGTTATGCCTTCCTGTGTTAGCCGGTGCAATCGGGGTGTTACTTCCGGCACTGGGTTACTTTCCTGCGTTGGGTGAAAGCACGTTTAGTTTGGCGGTTTTCCAGCGACTGTGGACGGTGGACCACATCGCACATATGGCGTGGATGTCATTTTTCACCGGCTTTATTGCCACTGCCGTAGCGACCCTTTCAGCACTGTGTCTACTGAGTGCGTTTTACCACCAGGCGTGGTTGCATACTATTCAGCGTCTGCTTAGCCCACTTTTAGTATTACCTCACGCAGCGGCCGCCATCGCATTACTGTTTATCCTGTCGCCTTCTGGCTGGCTCGCTCGGGTGGCCTCGCTATTTTCACAAACCGTGTTACCACCTCAATGGAGTATTCCTTTTGATAACAGCGGAATAACGATTATTTTTGCACTGGCCTTAAAAGAATTACCGTTTATTTTTTTGATGGCTTTAAGCGTGTTGTCTCAACCCCAGATGCACACGCGTATTACCGCTTATCTTAAAAATGCGCAAGCTATGGGGTATGCACCGGTTACAGCCTTTCTGAAGTGCGCGCTGCCGCAGCTTTATCCTCACCTGCGCTTACCGGTGCTGGCTGTACTGGCTTACGCCACCGCAAATGTGGAAATTCCGCTGATTTTAGGTTCAAACAATCCACCCACGTTAGCTGTGGCCGTGTTGCAATGGTTTAACCATATCGAACTTTCCATGCGCTTTCAGGCATCCGCCGCAGCAGTAGTGCAGCTCATGGTCACCGTGGTTGCGTTGATAACCTGGCGGCTGGTGGAGTATTCAGCGGGACGACTGTTACGTCATTCAATGATTAATACGCAGCGCGCGCAAGGCGCACGTCGTGTCACGCTGGCTGCCTGGCTGATATTGGTATTATTTACTTTCTTTGCGGTGACAATGGTAGTGAGTACGCTGGTATGGTCATTCGCTACCTTTTGGCCGTTCCCAGCAGTGCTACCGGACGGCATTACGCTTCTTCACTGGCAGACGGCACTGCCTGCGCTGGCTGAACCGGTTAAAAACACGTTGATGTTGGGGGCAATGGTGAGTGTGCTGGCAGTGATAGTGGCATTACTGGCGTTAGAAGCAGAAGTCAGTGTGCTACCAAAACTGGGATGGCAACGGCAGCGACTGGAGCACTCGCTTTTACAACTGACATTGTATTTACCGCTAATGGTTCCCGGAGTGGCTTTTTTGTTTGGTCTGGTTTGGTTCCAACAGCGTTTTTTCAGTGGCGGTATATTCCCTCACGTCATGCTTAGTCATCTGGTGTACGTTATGCCGTATGTTTATATTTCGCTGGCGCTGCCGTATCGCCGATTAGATCCGCGCTATGTTAAACTGGCATATTCGTTAGGTAAGTCGCCCGGACAGGTGTTCTGGCGGGTGAAAATGCCCTTATTGTTTGGCCCCGTGTTGGTGGCGTTGGGGTTGGGCATGGCTATCAGTTTTAGTCAATATCTGCCCACCTTACTCAGTGGCGGCGGTCGCTTTGCCACTGTCACCACGGAAGCAGTCGCAGTAGCATCAGGCAGCAGCCAACGCCTGAGCGCTGTGTATGTAATCGTCCAGGCATTTATGCCGATAATCGTGTTTGCGCTGGCCTGGTGGTTACCTGGCCGACTGTTTAATCCTGCGGCCCACCCCCGTGGCCAACAATCCGGAGTGTTCTGATATGGCGCTGTCGTTAGATAATGTCAGTATACACCGTTTCAACCAGCCACTGCTGACCGTCAATTTCAGCGTTGCGGCGGGCGAAATAGTGTGCGTAATGGGCGCTTCCGGTGCAGGCAAATCAACTCTGCTGGATGCGATAAGCGGGCAACTCAGTCAGCCATTCAGTGTGCAGGGTGACATCACTCTCAATGGCGAGCGGATTAACGATATACCCGCGCATAGGCGCAACATCGGTATTATGTATCAGGATGCATTGTTGTATGAACATCTCACCGTCGGTGACAATATTGCGTTTGCACTACCCCGTTCTGAACATCACGCGCTTAAAGCCAGCGAAAGACGTGCGCGTATTGTCGGGCAATTAGACACCGTGGGACTGGCCGACTTTTACGACCGTGCCGTACAAACCCTATCCGGCGGACAGCAGGCCAGAGTGGCCTTGTTGCGCACGCTGGCAGCAAAACCGGCAGCGGTGTTACTGGACGAACCCTTTGGTAAACTGGATAACACCCGAAAAGAGCAGCTGCGTCCCTGGGTTATCCAGCAATTGGCGGACCGTGGCCTGCCTGCGCTGATGGTAACGCATGACTCAGGTGATGCACAGGCCGTTGGTGGACGGATAATAGAGGTGTAGCATGTTAGACGCAAAACTCACTCCCCTGATCAAGCCGTTATTAAGGCCGCTTATTGTGCGCCTGGATAAGCGCGGAGTAAGCCCGAATCAGGTCACCCTGGCGGGCTTCTGCATAGGCTTACTGGCAGTACCAATGATTATCCTTAACTGGTGGGTCATGGCGTTGATCTTCATCGCCTTAAACCGGGTTGCCGATGGGGTTGATGGTGAGCTCGCCCGGTATCAAAACAGCAGTTCCAGCGCAGGGGGGTATCTGGATATCTGTTTGGATTTTTTATTTTATGCTTCTATTCCACTGGCCTTCGGTATCGCAGACCCTCAGGCATGGGGCATTCCGGCGCTGGTTTTACTGACTGCATTTATTGGTACTGGTAGCAGTTTTCTGGCATTTGCCGTGGCTGCCGAAAAATACACTATCGAACGGCCGCAATTTCAACATAAGAGCTTTTACTACATGCAGGGGCTGACCGAAGGCACCGAAACGATCCTGGCGTTTGTAGCGTTTTGTATCTGGCCGTACTGGTTCGCGCAGTTGGCATATGGTTTTGCCGTACTGTGTGCCATCACCATTGTGACCCGAATCGCAGGCGGCTTTTATACCCTGAAAAAGGTAGCGTAATGGATTCCAGCATTATGCGTGTCAGTATTTTTTTATCAGTGTTCGCTCTCATGGCGGCGTTAGAGTTGTGGCTACCCGCACGCAAAGCGCCGTTGCCGCGTTTCCAGCGCTGGCGGGCAAATCTGGGCATATTGGTTATCGGTGCGCTGGCGGCGAGAGTTGTTTTACCCGCTACTTTGGTGGGCGTTGCTCTATGGGCAGAGGAGTCAGGTGTGGGAGTTCTGCACTGGTTAGGCGCACCTGTCGTGGTTTCGGTAATACTCAGTATTTTGCTGCTGGATTTAGCGATTTATTGGCAACACCGACTGTTTCACCGCGTACCAATACTGTGGCGCTTACATAAAGTACATCATGCAGACAGCCATGTTGATTCAACTACAGGGCTGCGTTTTCATCCGGTAGAGATTGTATTAAGCTTATTTATCAAAGGTGGGGTGATCTTACTCGTTGGGGCGCCCGCACTGGCTGTTATTATTTTTGAAGTGGCATTAAATGCGTTTTCGCTGTTTAACCACACCAATATCCGCTTACCGTTAAAATGGGACGACCGTCTGGCTTATCTGGTGATAACGCAGCGTCTGCATCGCATACATCATTCGCAGCACGCCCGCGAAACCAATACTAATTTTGGTTTTAGTGTCAGCTGGTGGGATCGTTTATTTAACAGCTACCGACCGCGGGCACGTCAATCGGATGAAGAGTTAGATATAGGATTGCGAGAGTTTCCAGCTACGTCCAGTAACGCCAGACTTTCACGGCTGCTAACAATGCCTTTTACGCGTTCGTAAGTAAATTGACTGGCTTGCGCGATGAAAATACAGGGGCATCCTGTCCAGTTAGCGCGGTAGGAGATTGGAAGCCTGTTGCCGTCATTGCGGTTTGCTGTAATATGTTGAATCCATTCATTCAAATTGTTGAAAAGTAGGTAGAAATGAAAGCTATTGTTGCGTTGGTAAGCATCGTCAGTTTTTTGATGGTGGTGCTGCCCGGTTTACTATACCAATTTGCTGGTTTGAGTCTGGGGCTCGCGTTCACTTCCTTCCGCTTTGGCCTGTTTGTCGGCGTGGCGGCATTAGTTCTGATTATTTTACAGCTGCTGTTTGCCCGCAAAACAATGCAATGGGGTAAGACGGCGGTATGGACTGCAATGGCGCTGGTAGCGATTGTGATGCCGCTTCAAATGATGGGTCAGGCTAAATCAGTTCCGCCCATTCATGACATTTCAACGGATGTAAGTAATCCCCCGGCATTCGTTGCGGTGGCACCAAAACGCGCAGACGCGCCCAATCCGCTTGAGTATGCAGGTGGTGAGGTGACTCGCCAGCAGCTTGAAGCCTACCCCAACATTAAAACTCAGGTGTTTTCACAACCGCTGGACAAGGTTTATACAGCAGCAGAGAAAGCCGTGGCTGAGCTGGGTTGGGAACGTACCCAGCAAAACGCTTTGGAGAATACCATTGAAGCAACTGATACTACCTTCTGGTTTGGTTTCAAAGACGACGTGGTGATCAGATTGACCGCAAAAGATAATAAAACACTGGTGGACGTGCGCAGTAAATCCCGCGTAGGCATGAGCGATCTAGGCAAGAATGCACAACGTATTGAGGCCTTTTTTGATGTTTTACACCAACAATTGGCAGATTAGTCTGCAGACTCAATTTGACATCTAAAGCGCTCTGACGCCTGAAAACCTCTAAACCGTCTGTCGACCTCAATGTCGGCAGATTGGTTTAATCGGTAGGGTGTACGCAAAATTCACTCTAAAATAACGTAACAATCTTTTCCGTCGTGTTTAGCCTGATATAGCGCACTGTCTGCTTCGCTAAGCGTATGTTCAAAATCTTTTATTTTCTTAGCATTTAAAATTTTCATTCCGATGCTAACCGTGATGGTAACCATTTTGGATTCCGCCTGCACAGTGACTTGTCTGGCAGCCTCCAGCAATCTTTGACCCAGCGCCGCCGCATCTTGTGGTTGATTGGCTGCAACCGCGAAAGCAAATTCTTCGCCGCCATAACGACAAAAGGCATCTTCAGTACGAAATATCGCCTGGATGGCGTTGGTTAGCGCTATCAGCACATCATCGCCAAAATCATGTCCATAAGTATCATTAACCTTTTTAAAATTATCGATATCCAGTAATCCAATAACCACCGACGTATTGTGACGCTGGCTTGCACTGATAAGCTTGGTAATCTGACTTCTGAAGAAACGACGATTGGGCGCCTGTGTCAAAGGGTCGAAAAAGGCTATCTTCTCCAGTGTAGCCTTAGCTTTTTGAAGTTCTTCGGTTCGGCTGGCTACCATTTCCTCCAGTTTATCCTTAAGAACGCGCAAATCGGTGTTTCGCTTTGTTAACTGCTCCTGACGGAAAATACTTTCTGACACATCGCGTTCAATGGCAGCAAAGTGGGTGATTTCACCATATTTATTCACTAACGGTATGATATTAAACTCTATCCAATAAGGGCGGCCATTTTTATCGTAGTTGAGTAAGGTTTCGTTAATGGCTTTACCCTGGTTCAGCGCGTCGTGAATACGCTTTGTTGCCGCTTCGTCCGTCAGTGCGCCCTGCAAGATTCGCGGCGTCTCACCGATAACTTCATCACTGGTATATCCAGTGAGAGTCTCAAACGCCTTGTTAACATAGACAATTTTAGGGCCGGTAGGGTAGTCGATGTCACTGGCTTCAGTGACAATAACAATATCTTGAGTATTTTCGACAATATCCTCAAACGAAAACATTTTTTTGGCATCTGAGATATCGATAAAAGTGACAATTACAAAACTGCCTTTACCCCCTTCCCCCTCATAATAGGCGTTAACCATAAACCCACTGATTTCTTTGGCAGAATCGTCGATAACGCCCATTATTTCGTTAGACAGTTTTTTACGTGTCCTGATAACCCGGTTGACAGGGTAATCATCGACGGTTAATTTTCGCCCTCTATCATCAATAAAGTGCCACTGAGTGTCATAGGCACTTTTACCAATGATGCGGTCGTAATCTAACCTGAGTAGCTCCAGTGCCTTAGGGTTAACGTAAGCGACGCTGGTGTCCCATCGATGAATAATAATACCTATGTGAGCATGCTCAAGAATGTTTTTAAGGTTTAATTCATTGATATCATTCACGATGCTTCATACTTCATGGATTGCTTCAGAAGGATCAAAGTGTAGTCAGCTTTGTATGCCTGTGCAAATTTCGCACAGCCTGGCCGCGTGATGTCAGTGATATCGCCATTTGAATTTAGCAGTGAAAAAGCGATGAGGTTTCAAGGTTATTTGCAATAAAACGCTGACCCACGCAGGACACTCTGAATTGAAAATCGCCTAACGTCCGGTGATCTCACCATAGCCTTTGCCAATAAAGCCGCCTGATGCCTTTATGCGCCCTTCCCAATAAGGCACGGTGAGTTGATTGCGAGAATCGCGGGTAATTGCCTCAATTATGATGGGCGAATAATCGGCCAACACGACCTGCCACTTTTGTGGGTAAACTTTATCGCCAAGTGAAAGTGATGCCAGCACTGAGATGTTGATATGCTGGTGGCTGATCGTTTCTGCCTGGCCATTTTCCCGAATCCGTGTTCCGCTGCAGTTATCGTAGCTGCCAGCCTGGGTACGAATACAAAACAGCATTAATCCGTGTTGTTGGTTTGAGTCGACCAGACTAAACCAGTCCCAGCCGACCTGATCTTCATCCAGCAAGCTTGCAGACCATTCTCGGTCGTACCAGGCGTGGCCGTTTACGTTAAATGTCTGGCCGGCAAAAGTCACCTTGCCAGATGCTTTTAAAAAGGGGTAGCTGTAGTAATAGGAGGCGTGACCACTTTGCGTTTTCTGGCTGTAGCCCTTGTCGCCATGAAATGTGACCGGGCTGTCGGCGAGCGTGAGTGAGACAGCATGATCGGTTTCTGCTGCGGTTAACTGTAATGGTAAGAAGTCCTGACTCAGACTGCGCAACTGCCAGTCATCGATAAAGGCTGAAAATGGGGAGCTGACCACGCCAGCCTGTTCACTGCGGGCAAAACGCTCAAAGGCATGATGGGCTTGCTTATGCTGAATGGCAAAGTGAGCGAAGTACAAATTATCATCCCACCATCTAGATTCAATTTGCCCCGGCACCAAGGTACGAAACAATGTCCACTGCACACCAAATGTCTCGCCCGTCTCTGCAGTCAGGTTGGCTGTGAGGTACCACCATTCAATCCCTTGCTCTGGGTGAATTCCATGGTCCTGTGGAAATGTAATTTGTCGGCCTGGTTTTACCGGTTCACCGCTGGCGATGGATAAACCATCCTGAGCGGATTTTTCGCTGGCCGGTGTGCAAGCCAGTAAGGCTAAAAGCAGCAAAACGCTGCTGACAATAAAGCAACGAGTTTTATTTTGCATTGACCCTCCTCGTCAGTTTACGAATTGGCAGGTACGCGCACAATGCAGCTACTGCAAGCAGCGTCAGGCAGGTCAGGATCAGCGCCTGAATATCAGGATTAAAGTGAATGGTCCAGCCGAAGGCAATGGGCATGACAAACTTGAGCAGCGCGATACCTAAAGCCAATCCTAACGGCAACGTCAGTGCAATAGTGAGTAGAATAATTAGCGTGGTCTGGGTCAACTTCATCACAAGGAGTTGTCTGCGAGAAACACCCAGATTGTGCAATATTGACAGTTGTTTAAGTTGACCGGCACTTAGACTTAACAGGCTGGTACCTAAGCTGGCCAGTGCGACTGCCAGAATAAAGCCGTTGAGCAGTCGGGTGACGACAAAGGTGTCGTTAAATAATATTGACGCATAGCGTTTGAATCGTTCGTTAGGGTAAATTTGGGTGCTGTCCTGCTTAAATTCGTTCACCAACCGCTCGCTGAATCTGTCAAGTGAACTGCTATTGGCTAAGCGGATAGAATAGCCTATAAAAACCTGGTTCAGGTGGCTATCGTTATGCGTGCCTTCGCGTGTAAGCAGCCTGATCCCAGGGTTGCCATAATCGTAGAAGAAGCCACTGATCCGACAATTAAATTGCTGGTCATTTTGCACAAAACTCACCAGGTTTTGTTGCTGTAATCCATATTTTATGGCGGCTTGTTCGTTTGCCAGACACCCCTGCTGAGCAAAATGACTAGTACCGACCTTCCCGCCTGAGGTTAGGCTGATATGTTGATAGTGCTTATTGTCATCGCCGTAGCTTTCCAGCGTAGCCGGAATGCTGTCGATATAGCCCTCACTTTGCTGATAGATGCTGACAAGCGCAACGTCAGACTGGCTGCTCAAGGCTTTGCGTAAATCCGCATTGTGGGTGTCGGTGCGCAGGTAGATATCTGCGCTCAGCTGCGTCTCCAGGTGTCTGTCCAGTGTGACAGCGAAACTGTTTACCATTATCTGCATGCTGATTGCGCTACCCAGCGCGACTACCATTGCCACAATCGCGATATGGAGGTCCTTTAAATGGAAGCGAGAGTCGGCATGCAGCCATTGCGCAAGAGGATTGCTAAAGGTCAGTGGCAAGGTGACCGTGAAACGCAGAATACTGGGCACGATGAGAACGAATAGCATCAAAATGCATAAGCAAAGCAGTAGTGCCTGATAATCGGTTGCCGCTTCATTCAGCAGCCATATTCCAGCGCCCAGACTAACTGCCAGACAGCTGTAAAAAGCCCAGCGGCGATACTGTTGAACTAATGGCGTCTGCGACACCATGATAACCGTCAGCGCAGAAAGGTTAAGCGCAAATCCCAGTGCTACTTTCGACCATTGCCAGACAATTACCAGGGTTTTGTCAAACTGATAGAGGCCCACCAGGGTTCGATTGAGATCCAGTACCAACGCATTAGCAATGAGGTAACCGCAGAGGGCACCGATGATTGCTGTGAACAAACTGACGCTGATGAGCTCGATAATCAACGCTAAACGGATCCCCTGTTTGCTACAACCCAATAAGTGCATCTGCTGCAGCAACGTTTTACGCGAACTTAAGGTCAACTTGATGGCGTTAAAACTTAAGAATGCAGCAACAATGTACCCCAGCAATGCTAACGCCGAAAGGTTAAAAAAGAAGGCCTCAGAAAGAACGGTGAAATTGCGGTTTGCTGCCTCAACCAATTGCGCTTTGCCAGCGACGATTAGGTTAATTTGATCTGCCTGTTTGTCTGTGAATGCTGATAGTTCAATGAAGCTAAGTTGTCCATTTGCTCCTAAGAGGTAATCGGCGGTAGCTAAATCAGTCAGCGCCCATAGTCCGATGTCGCTGGTAAGCCGAATTTCGGGTTGCCGATAACCTACAGGCAGGCTAAGGGGAATGCTTTGGCCATCATCGCTGACGATTCGTGAAGCAAATTGCTCATCCACCAATAAACGTAAGAACGACCATTCCTCGGTAAATTGCTGTGTTTGTGGCTGAGAGTCTGAAGCATTTACGGCCTTTAGCCACAGTAGTGTATTTACCCCTTGAATTGACAGCGACCGCCCTTGCTCGGTTTTAACCGTGCCACGCAATACCGGTTGTGCCTGTGTAATCCCCGAGCGGCGTAATTCAAGCCAAACCTCACCGTCGATGTATTGCTTGCCCGTGAGGGGTTTGATGAGATAGGTGACTGGCTCTGTAAGCAAGGCTGCTGACGCCTCAAAGCGCGATTGTGCTTCCTGGTTTAAACCGGCAATCGCGGTCAGCAGAGCGCTGCCGAGACTCAAGCCTGAAATGAACAGCGCGAGCAGCCAGGGATGTCGGTAATAAAAGGCAAGGTGACTGGACAGTACCAGTCTAACCTCGTTACTCAAGGTTGCCATCTTTGAGTGTTTTGACATTGTCAAAGTACTCAGCTAACTGATGACTGTGAGTAACCATAATTAAGTTTATATTTCTCTCGCGACACAGCGTGGTAAGTAGTTTCACTACCTGATGAGAGCGTTTTAAGTCTAAATTACCGGTGGGTTCATCTGCCAGCACCAGCTGCGGGTTATGCAAAAGTGCCCGCGCGATACCAACCCGCTGTTGTTCGCCACCGGATAGCTGGTGGGGAAGGGCTGAAAGCTTATCTTCAAGACCCAGGGTGCCGACAAGGTGCGCAAAATCATCAGCGCTTTGCGCAGGCGCGTTGAGTCTGTGCTGAAACAAAATGTTTTGGCGTACTGTCAGGCATTCGAGTAACTGATAATGCTGAAAGACCAGCCCTATTTTTCTGCGATAGAGTGAAAGCTGGTGCTCGTCACAGCGGGTCAACTCGTGATTGTTGACCATGATTGAACCGCTGTCAGCACGCAGCAAGCCGGCAAGTAAGTGCAACAGAGTGGTTTTTCCGGAGCCACTGTCACCCAGCAAGGCGACCTGTTCAGCCACAGGAACGGTCAAATTAAGCTGGTCTAAAATGGTATGTGAATGACCGCCGTCTTCGCGGCTGAAGCACAGGTTGTTTACTGCAATCATGGTCTTTCCAAACGCTTTTGTTAAAGCTTAGCACGGCAATCACACGCAAGCCTTGCCTAACTACTCAATGACAAACTGGGTTTTCATAATTTGAGAGCGAATAGAATTTCCCTCGGTGTCCTGGGCTGGAAGAAAACGCCACCCACTCAGTGCATCGACAGCACTTTTTGATAGACCTTTGGAGGTTGATTCAATCACTTCGACATCAGTTGCACGTCCTTGGACATCGACGTAAAACTGAAGTTGGATGACACCGGGCTCGTTGTATTTTGGGCCGATTCGCTTCAATGCAACGGGGGACTCGCGATATATCATTTCGGAAGTCTGAGAACCAACTTCGACCTGCGTAAATGACGCTTCCCATTGCTTGCGGTATGCCTTAGCAGCTTCAGGAGTATCAAAAGCGTAGCCGGCAAACTCACTAGCCTTTTCTTCGTTGCCTTCAAAATTGTAAGCGATAAACATCGCCTTATCGATTAAGGGGTCGTGCGACTGCTCGGTAAACTCCAGCCATGTCTCACCAGATTGGATAGCTAATTCAGTATCACCCTTCTCGACCCACTTGTTTGCCATCCACCACGACTCAATTTCAGCACGTTTGCTCGCTAATAAAAGCCAGTCCATTTGTGCTCTAGGTAACAATGCGTTTACCGTTTCTCGCGCTTTTTCGACACCACAGTGGTTAAGTTGCTCGATGGCCAGAGCGATGCCATTCACCAGTTGGGGTGAATATATTGTTTTAAACACACCTTTCTGGTGAGCTTCCGCATCGTATTGAACCGAATAGCATTTTTTTTGATAAGCTGTATTTGTTTTGTTTTTAGTCGCGGCACAACCTGAGATAACGACCGAAATTAATAATATTAAATATTTCATTGGTTCTTCTTATTCTCTCTGAAATGCTAATGCTTATCACCACGGCTCTGGAACTTGCGTTCCTCGGTATTGATCTTAATCCATTCTCCGGTGCTGATATATTCAGGCACCTGCACCACCAGGCCGGTGGATAATTTAGCTGGCTTGGTGCGAGATGTGGCCGAGGCACCTTTGATAGACGGGTCAGTCTCAACAATTTCCAGTTCCACACTCATTGGCAAGTCTAAAGCCACTGGAGCGTCACTGACGATAACCACCTGGATGCTATCAGTCTCTTCGTTAAAAAATAGCGCTTCCTCAGCAATACTGTCTTTATGCAAGTGATAAGGGGTGTAATCTTCTTTATCCAAAAACACATATTCGTCACCATCCATGTACGAAAACATGGCTGGACGACGCACCAGGTCAGCCATCTCCAACATGTCTGAATCTTTAAAGGTTTCGTCAAACTTCGCGCCACTTACCACATCATACATACGCATGCGATAGATACTGCCGCCCGCTCGCCCTTGCGGTACCGAACGCTCAATATCTCTGACGATACAGGTTTTGCCGTCATACACGATGGTGTTGTTCTTTTTGATTTCACTTGCCTTTGGCATGCTTGTAGTCCTGTAATTGAAAACGCCAGCTTAGCAGGCGGCGTATTATAAAAGCAGTATTTTCAATGATTTTTTGTTGAATCGAAAGTTTAATTTACAGGTCAGAGGGTATTCAATCTGTTTATAGCCGGATGCGAATGTTGCTGGTATAGAATACATAAAAAGAGCGTCGCATTTTTGTTATATTGAGTGTTGACCTGTAATCACGCTTCCCATTTGTATGGTTTTGCAATGACGACAAAAAGAAATACTGTGCTGATTGAAACGCTGCAGCATTTTCAAGCTACGTTTAGCGAGGGGATCAGCGAATACCATCTGATTGAATTATTAAAACAGGAGCCATACGCCTTATTTAACAAAGATGCACTGAGTGATTCACTGGCATTGTTTCAAACACACTTTGTCTTATTCAACGCCCTGTATCAGCTTCAACAGCGATGGCGGCTAGATAAAACGGGAGTTTTACGCATCCATACCACTCATATTGTGCTTGAGCCATTTGTGCATCAAGGCGCCGCCATCGCTGAGCCTGATCAACTAGCCGCTTACTATCTGGACTGGGATAATTTTACCAACACGAAGGTGGATGAGGTGGATCAAATGCTGGATGATTTTTGGCAGCGAATGGCCGGGGTAAAGTCATATGATGAAGCCGAAATTCTCGATGCCAGAAACGTTATGCAAATACCTGAAGACGCCAGGCTGAGCAGGACATTATTAAAACAACAGTTCAGACGCTTACAACATCAGCATCATCCCGATAAAGGGGGTGACCCTGAAAAATCTAAACACATAGTGGCGGCATTCGAAACGTTAATAAAATCAATATGAAGGGATTACTGCGTTTCATATTGAAGGCGTAAAGTGCGAAAAATAAGCAGTTGTCGCGCTTTTTTTAAGCAAAAATCAATTCCGCTAATTGTAATTCTACTTTACTATACAATCGTTTTCTCATTTGAATGGACTCTGTTGTATGAGCGCTTATCGTTTTGCTATTATTTTTTTAGTACTCTTTATTACTGCCTGTGGCGGAGGAGGCGGCAGTTCTTCCAGTCCGACTCCGGCCCCTGCACCCACCCCTATACCGGATCCTGACCCGGCCCCACAACCTGATCCAGTACCTCAGGTGTTCAGCGGAATTTTTCTCGATTCTCCAGTTGCCGGTTTAGGTTTTACCACGACCTCAGGACAACAAGGTGTAACGAACATTGATGGTGAGTATGCCTATGAAGAAAACGATTCGGTAACTTTTAAAATTGGTGATATCACCCTGCCAGACGTTACTGCAGCCAAGGTAGTAACCCCTCTGGATGTGATGGGAACCAAAAATACGCGGTTAGCTTCAGTAATTAACCTGATTCGTTTGATACAGTCTCTTGATGAAGACGGCGATAGCAGCAACGGCATTGTGTTGAGTGAAAGCTTGCTGACCAGGTTGAATGCGTCAGGGCTTAATTTTGACGACTTAGTGAAAAGTGTCAGTGAATTTGAGCAAGCGGTCAATAACGCCGGTATTTTTGATTCGGAGAGCGGAACAACTTTCATCAGTATCTCTGAGGCGATTAAACACTTTGAAGAGTCGTTAAATTCATCAAGCGTGCTGGATTCAGACAAAGACGGTATCCCAAATGCAGAAGATGTGGACGACGATAATGATGGCGTACCAGATAGTGATGACATGTTCCCCTGGGATGAAGCTGAAACGCTCGATTTTGACTTAGACGGTATCGGTGATAACGCGGATTCGGATGATGATAATGATGGAGTTGAGGATAATGTTGATGCGGAGAAAAGACTAATACTCAGCATCGCCGGTACATTAGGCACGCAGATCGATTATTTTTTCGACCAACTAAACCAACGGCTGGTATTAATCAGTGAAGACGAAAAAACGCTCACTGTTTTGGATGTCAATACTGGGGAAACTCTGCAAACGGTCTCTTTTAACAATTTCCCAAAAAAAATTCGTTTAAGTAGCGACAGTCAGAAATTGTATGTTGCGACCAATTCCGCCCCTTCAGCTCGAAGTCGCTGGGACGAAGGTTCATCTTCGATTTTCACCTATGACATGGAATCACTGGAACAATTGTCGAAAATTGACCTTGATACGTTAATTTATGACTTCGTTGTAACGGCCAATAACCGATTGATTACGAGCTCACCTCATTACTATGACGGTAGTCGGGTGTGGAACTTTGCAACTGCAGAGTTTATATCCGAATTGTACGGCCCAGAGCGGATGAACCTAAGCTATGACGAAAGTCGACAGCAAGTTTATGCGATGTCTGAATGGGCAGGCGTGATTTATACAGTAGATACCAGCAGTGCTGGCGAATGGAGTCTTGAGGGCAGGTACACCAATTACAGTTGGGGTGGCAGAAAATTTTGGAACAATTCAAATGATCAGGAGCTGCTCACAAGTTCGGGGCTCATCATCAACAAAGATAGCTTTGTGGCTACCGACTCTTTAAGTATCGGTTATGAAATAGAAGCTGCTCATTTTGACGCATCAAACAACACTATGTTACTTCAATTTGAGGACGACACAGTTTTTTTATACAACTCAGAATATTTAGCTGAAATCAGTGAACTTGCGCTTATTGGAACGGTTAGAGCCTTTAACACAACACAACATTATCTCTACTACCTAAGTGAAACCGGTACCGGCACAAAACTGATTAAGTCTCCCAAGCCCTGTCCTGCCTGTGGAGAAAATACTGCACCAGTCGCAGCGTTCGATTATACATCGGCTTCGGGGACCACTGCTGACATATTCGTTTTTGATGGCTCATCAAGTCGCGATGCAGAGAGCGCGTTGCAATATCGTTGGGATCTGGATGGTGACGGTGAATGGGATACAGAATTTTCTTCCCTTTCAACAATAGAAAAAGACTATTTTGCATCAGGTACGTATCTGGTCACGCTGCAAATAAAAGATGCTGCGGGCGCCACGCACAGTAAATCAAAAGATGTCGTTGTTGAAAACGGTACTAAAGCAGCTATTGAGGTGTCCAATCCAACAGCGAATAGTTACAACTTTGAAGCGCTACAAAGCGTGTTCGCTAGTACCCACGGCAAGTTATATGTCACGGATGATGAAAATCAGTTATGGATTATCGATGCTGATACGGGATTGCCAGAATCCTATTTCGATTTTCCTTTTGCGCTTGAGAACTTAACGTTATCAGGTGATCAGAATTATATTTATTTAAGCCTAATCGACTATGCAAGCAGTTATGCCGACAGACGCTACTTTATCGCAGCGTTTGATGTCAGCCAGCAGGCATTGGTGAATGTGCTTGAAGTGGATGAAAGAGTGAGTCATCTGGATGGCTTAGACGATAAAATATTCGCAATTTTCGGTAATACGCTTAAACAATTTGACGTTGGTACTGGCGAAGAAGTTTTTTCAACGTCTATCAACTATGTTGATGGCTTGATGCTAAATGCGGAAAATGAAGAACTGTGGTTATTGGATTATCAAACAATATACCGCTATCAGATAACTGTGTCAGGGTTATCCCTGATATCGTCACCCTTTATTGCCAACGTTCCTTTTTCACGTGATGCCTGGTTAACCCCAGATGGGAATCACCTGATCAGTTATGACGGCAGTGTAATAAGGGTTTCTGATTTCACCAAAATTGCAACGCTAGAAGGCGACTTGTCCTACATTAGCTCATTGACCTTTGACCCTGATGAAAAGGTTTTATTTGCCGCTGATAACAGGCGACAACTTTATTATTACAGCACTGAATCATGGCAACAAATTGGTAGTTTAACTACTCAGGAGGACGTGTTTCATTCGTACGTACAGGGGGGTGAAATCAAAGTATTTACCTCCGATTATTATGAATCTGCACTGGAATCATATTCACACCCTTGTTCAGAGTGTGGAGAAAATACAGCGCCTCTGGCCGTGTTGAATTACCAAACTGACCTCAATAATGACCTTACTACATCCGTGTTTTCATTTGACGCAAGCTCAAGTTCTGATGCTGAAAGTAGTGCACCTTTAGTATACCGCTGGGACATCGATAACGACGGTGAGTGGGATTCTCTTTTTTCTTACAGCGGCACATTGGAGTATCGGTTCGTTATTCCTGACACCTACACGGTCGCGGTTCAAGTCAAGGACGAATATGGATTAGTCTCAACTGATACTGTCACTATTGAAGTTTCCCAGGGGATTAATGACGGTACAGTTGTGAGTAATGCGGAAGCCTATAATTTAGACTTCTCACCCATTTCAGTATTAACTGACACCCAAAGACGCAAGACCTACATGACAACGAAAATCGTTATAGATGGTTCGGATCATCATCGAGTGTACGTGGTTGATATCGCCACAGGATTGGCCGAACGTTATTACCAAATGCCATCCATTGTGGAGCATATGACACTATCCCAGGCTGGGAATACGCTTTACGTTACAATGCCTTCAAGAAGCCATAGTTCTAGCTGGTACGAGGAAGACCAGTTTGGCTATGTGGCAGTTTTCGATTTATCAACGAATGTGAATCCATCGCACACTCACTCACTGTATGTTACAACCGATCCCTATGATGTTGTTGAGCTAAATGGCGAGTTAATTATATCCAGCGGTTCCGGCTCATATACAGATATTACCTTAGTCGACGCTAGCGATGGCTCAACAATATCCACCTATTCTAGCATTTACCAACAATCGAACTTAGCACTTCACCCGATTACGAATCATATTTTTGTGTCTGAAACTCGTGTCTGGGCAGATGATATTTATGAATTCTCGACAGATGGTTCAACTTTCACTTACGAAAAACAGCATTACCTCAATGCTGGTACAGGCGGAAACGTCTGGTTAACACCGGATGGAAACTTCCTGATTTCTGCACGTGGAGATGTCTTTTCAGCCGTAGATTCGAGCTTTGTTATGACTCTCAGCCATGATTCATCGGTTGATGACGTGGCTTTTGATGTGGTCAACAATGTTGTCTACACAGTTAATGCTGACAGAGTTTCTGAATACAGTTTGACAGATTTTGTGTTAGTTAACTCTGAGGAATTTGCCGGAGGCGACAAATTAATATTTACTCATGACGATGGCTTGATGAAACTAGATTCAGACACAGGTGTGATTGAACGAATCGTATTTTCAGGACCATGATCTTCTGATTTACTAAAACGAACCAAAGCCGACAAAAATGTCGGCTTTTTGATATCAGCAAATCAACTTCAAGCACATCGTCAATTCGTAGGTTGCATGGTTTTAGCGTAACAATCCATCACTCAGTCTCACCATTATTGACTAAGCCCTTCTCAACGCGTATTTTTTAAGGTCCCTGCCACATCGCCAATACGGTAAACATTTAGGTTTTTTCAAATGTATCAGTCTTACAAGGTCGTTACTGTTTTTCTCTCGCTATTACTGCTTGCGTGTGCGGAAGAGTCTGGCTCCCAGCAAGGGATGGGGCAAGATATGCCGCCGCCCGCCGTGTCGGTGATGGAATTGTCGCGAGAAAATATCACCCTCTCCACTTCGCTGCCAGGCCGGGTAACACCTTCTAAACAGGCGCATGTGAGACCGCAGGTGGATGGTGTTGTGGTCAAGCGTCTATTTGAAGAAGGCGCAAAAGTAAAAAAAGGTCAGCAGTTGTATCAAATTGACGATACCCGTTATCGCGCCCAATACAATAGTGCGAAAGCTGATTTACAAAGTGCTCAGGCCAATGTCGATACACTTGAGGCGCGTGCCAAACGCTACCAGAACCTTATTAGTAAAAAAGCCATCAGTGAGCAGGAAAATGATGATGTGATAGCTCAGCTGGCGCAGGCCAAAGCAGCAATCAGTGTGGCTCAGGCTACAATGGATTTGGCCAGGGTTAATTTGGATTACACCCGGGTTTACGCACCTATTGATGGTGAAATTAGCCGTTCAGAAGTGACCGAAGGCGCATTGGTTAACGCCAATCAGACCCAGCAAATGGCAACGATCACGCAATTGGACCCGGTGTTTATCGATATTCAAAGCTCAGGTAAAGAAGTGCTCAAAATCCGTGAAATGATGACGCGGAAAGGCGCGCTTCCCGTTGATTTGATATTGAATAACCTAACCGGCGAAAAGTATGCACATCAGGCAGAGCTTAAGTTTTCAGAAGTCACTGTGGATGAATCCACTGGCGCGGTGACCCTACGGGCCATAGCGCCGAATCCCGATGGCCTGCTGATGCCTGGCATGTTTGTCAAAGCGGATGTGCAAATGTCTTCGGACAGCGCGCTGTTACTTCCGCAGCGGGCTACGACACGTAACCCTGACGGCTCGCTGGTGGTGTTTATCGTCAATGAAGAAAATAAAGTGGAAGCGCGACCTGTTTCAATCTCAGGTAACTATCGTGATCAATATATAGTGAATCAGGGTGTAACCGAGGGTGAAACAATTATTATAACGGGCTATCAGAAAGTGCAGCCCGGCATGGCGGTAACGCCGCAACCGTGGAATTCAGAATCTGCAAGCGCAACCGGGGAGTAAGGATACTGTATGGCTAACTTTTTTATCGAACGGCCGGTATTCGCGTGGGTTCTGGCAATAATTACCATGATGGCCGGGGTATTGGCTATTCGGGCACTGCCCATTGAACAGTACCCCAAAGTCGCGCCGCCCTCTGTGAGTGTCAGCGCATTTTATCCAGGTGCGTCAGCAGAAACTGTTGAAAACTCGGTCACCCAAATAATCGAACAAAACCTTTCTGGTATCGACAATCTGCGTTACTTCTCTGCTACCAGCGCAAATAATTCGATGAATATATCGTTAACCTTCGCACCGGGTACTGACCCTGATATTGCTCAGGTACAAACACAAAACAAAGTACAGGGAGCCATTCCGCTTCTGCCACAACAAGTGCAACAACAGGGCGTAACCGTAACCAAAGCGAATAACTCGTTTGCGTTAGTGGTCGGCGTTTATTCTGATGATGAAACTTTCTCACAGTATGACTTAAGTGACATGCTGGTCACGGTATTCCGTGATCCGATTTCCCGGGTGAACGGGGTGGGTAACGTGCAGGTTTTTGGTGCACAGCGTTCGATGCGCATCTGGCTGGACCCGGCCAAGCTTTACAGTTTCAACATGACGCCTGTTGACGTGCAAAATGCAGTGCGCACCCAAAACACCGATATTTCTGCGGGCCAGCTAGGTGGTATGCCGGCATTGAAAGGTCAGCAAATTACCGCGACCATTCAGGCGCAATCACTACTTCACAGCGTCAATGATTTCGAAAATATTGTGCTGCGGGTTAACACCGATGGCTCCCAGGTGCGTTTGCGTGATGTGGCAAGGGTAGAGCTGGGCGCCCAGTCCTATGATGCGATCGTGCGCTATAAGCGGCATCCTGCATCAGGTATGGCGGTGAGTCTGGCGTCAGGGGCCAACGCACTTGATACCATCGAACGGGTTAAGCAACGGGTTGATCAGCTGCAGGCAACCTTACCTGAAGGCGTAACAGTGGTATATCCGCTGGATTCTTCGCCGTTTATCGAGCTTTCTATTAAATCGGTTGTGCAGACATTGATTGAAGCGGTAGTACTGGTATTTCTGGTAATGTTGTTGTTCTTACAGAACTGGCGTGCCACGTTGATCCCAACAATCGCAGTGCCGGTGGTGCTGTTGGGAACCTTTGCGGTACTTTACTCATTCGGTTTCAGCATTAATGTGTTAACCATGTTTGCCATGGTACTGGCAATCGGTCTGCTGGTGGACGATGCCATTGTGGTGGTCGAAAACGTCGAACGTATCATGGAAGAAGAGGGGCTGGAGCCCAAAGAAGCGACCAAAAAGTCCATGGGACAAATCAGTAGCGCACTGGTAGGGATTGCTGCCGTGCTTTCGACCGTATTTATCCCCATGGCGTTCTTCAGTGGCTCTGCAGGTGTTATTTATCGTCAGTTTTCGATAACCCTGGTGTCAGCGATGATTTTCTCCGTGTTAGTGGCGATTATTTTATCACCCTCACTGTGTGCAACGTTTTTAAAGAAACACCCTCCGCATGATGAAAAAAGCAAAGGGTTATTGGGTGCGTTCAATCGTATGTTCAATGGCGGTCGCCACAAATATCAGCGCTCTGCCTCTTTCATGGCGGGGCGCTTCAAACGCTTCTTCGTGGTTTACGGTTTACTCGTTGCGGGCATGATCGTGATTTTCATGCGCTTACCCGGTTCATTTTTACCCAACGAAGATCAGGGCAGCGTGTTGATGATACTTACTACACCGCCAGGCTCTACTGCCGAACGCACACTTGAATCAGTTAAAAAAGCCGAAGATTTTTTCCTCAATCAGCACGAAGATGTGGTGAAAGATATGTTTTCGGTGGTGGGATTTAGCTTTGCCGGCAGTGCACAAAACGCGGCCATGGGCTTTGTGCATCTGGTCGACTGGGATGAGCGCGACGAATCACAAAGTGCGTTTGCCATTACCAATCAGGCTTATGGCGCGTTTTCTCAATTTCAGGATGCGATGGCATTTCCAATCATGATGCCCCCAATTATGGAGTTGGGCAGCGCGACCGGTTTCAGTATGCAATTGGTTGACCGCGGCGGTTTAGGACATAAAGCGCTGATGGATGCGCGCAATCAGCTGTTAGGCATGGCGTCGCAAAATCCGAAGCTAATGGGGGTGCGACCCAACGGACTTAGCGATGTACCTCAGTTCAAGATCAACATTGATAACGAGAAAGCTTCCGCATTGGGTATCCCTCTAAACGAAATAAACGCGACATTACAGATTGCCTGGGGCTCAAGTTACGTTAATGATTTCATTGACCAAGGGCGCATCAAGCGGGTCTATCTGCAAGCCGATGCACCCTATCGGATGAATCCAGATGATTTGGATAAATGGTATGTGCGTAACGCGCAAGGCGAGATGGTGGCGTTCAGTGCGTTTGCCACTTACGAGTGGACCTATGGTTCGCCCCGTCTGGAACGTTTCAACGGCATCGGTTCGCTGAATATACAGGGCGGCCCAGCACCGGGTGTTTCTACTGGCGAAGCCATGCAGGAAATGCAAAAGATTGTCGATCAGTTACCCCAGGGATTCGGTATTGAATGGACAGGCTTGTCGTATGAGGAGCAGGAGGCAGGTGCTCAGGCCCCCATGCTTTATGTGATCTCAGTGCTGGTGGTATTTTTATGTCTGGCAGCTCTGTACGAAAGCTGGGCGGTACCGGTGGCGGTTATTCTGGTGGTACCCCTGGGCATTTTAGGCGCGGTAACGGCCGCTTTCCTGTTTGGTTTACCCAATGATATTTACCTGCAGGTGGCATTTTTAACCACCGTAGGCTTGGCGGCGAAGAACGCCATATTGATTGTTGAATTTGCGCGCGAGCAAGTGTCGCACGGTGAGGACTTAATGGTTGCAGTGGCCAACGCCGCCAAACAACGTTTTCGCCCGATTATTATGACCTCGATGGCATTTATTCTGGGCGTATCACCGCTGGCATTAGCCAGCGGAGCGGGCGCAGCGGCGCAAAATGCCATTGGTCTGGCCGTTATTGGAGGTATGCTGGCTGCAACCTTCCTGGCCATTTTCTTCGTACCAATGTTTTATGTGGCGGTAGAAAGGGTATTGAGAAGACGCTAGCGTAGCGTGGGTTAAGTTACCTAGCTTTCCAGTGGCTGGGTAACCCTGTTATAGCAGTGTGACTAGCCCACAACCATTATATCAGTTTACTGAGCATCCACAGGCCTGCACCTAACATAAACAGGTTTTCTGATAAGCTGATAAAGCCCAGTGGTACATCGCTATCGCCCCCTACACAGGCGCATTTAAGCTCGCGTTTATCGATGTAGACCGCCTTGATTACTGACGCCGCACCGATCCCACCAATAAAAATGGACACTGGAGCCACCGCTAATACAGGTAGCTGCGCCAGCATACCTATGCCAGCGTAGGCTTCTGCAAATGGATAAAAATAAGCGTAACGTAAATGCTTCATTGCCAGCAGATCATATGTTATGAACATGGTGGCAAAAGAACGCACATCCTGCAGCTTCTGCAACGCAAGTAACACCATGGCAAAGGCGACAAAATGCAAAATGACGGGCTCGGGGGCGAGTGGTAGTCGTGATGAAAAGAGCAAGGCAATCACGAAGAGTGCCGCAATAGCAAAAATGGCTATAACAGGGGTATAGCGTGAGCCCTTTTGGCTTTCCTCAGCTTTGCCGAAAAATTCTCGCAAGTCGTCATAACCGCCAACGCGCTTGCCATCGATAAATGTCTGCGGCGTTGTCTCTACACCATGTTTTTCTTTAAATGCGTCGGTTTCCTCGCGGGATGTAAGCTTGTGATCTTCCACCGCAAAACCTTTGCGTTCAAGCAAATCTTTTGATTTCAACCCATACGGACAAATATGCTGATCGGTGACCATACGGTATAACGTGGCTTCTCTACTCATAAGATACCCCCTATACAGTTTGCTGGTTATTAGGTAGGTAGGACGTCTAAGTAGATTAAGATCACCTGACGCGGGAACTCAGCTAACGAGCTGCAAATAAGCTAACGAGCTGAAAATAAGCCTCTGTTTTAAGTTGGTTCATCAACAGTGTCTATAACCAGCGTTTCCACAACATTGCAATTAACATAACAATGGCTAAGCCGCCCATGCCAGCCATTAACAGGGTAAACGCTTCAGGGGTTTCGGTGCCGGGCAAACCCGCTACATTCATACCAAAAACGCCGGTTAGAAATGAAAGAGGTAAAAATATGGCAGTAACCAAAGATAGCACGTACATGCGCATCCCCTGACGATCGGCAATTGAATTGCGTAATTCGTCTTGTAACACGATGGCGCGTTCCCGGGCTAAATCGAGATCTTCAATGTATCGGGTGACACGTTCCGTTTGCTCTCTTAGCGCAAACATTTGTTCATTGGAGAGATGCGGCAATCTGAACATGGCATCTAAGGCGTCCCGTTGGGGGGCCAGATAGCGTCTAATCGACGCTGCGCGCCGACGTAGATCGCTGAGCGCCAAACGGGCTTTTTTATCCAGCTGCTCGCTTAATTCAAAATCCACTAACGTATCGTCGAACTGATCCACGGTTTCGTGAATTTTGTCAGCTACATTTTCGATGATATGAATAAGCATATGCGTAGAGGAGGCAGGAGCCTGGTCGTTGGTTACCTGGTCTCGACTTTCATTAATCGACATTAAACCGCGATCTGCTCTCCTGGCGGTGACAATTAATTTCTCTTCTAACCACACTCGTAGTGAAACCATGTCATCAGGGGCAGCGCCGGGGTTTTTGTTAATTCCGCGCAGATAAATCAAGGTACCTTTGTCGACTGTCATGGTTCGGGGGCGCGTGACCAGTGTAGAGAGTTTATCAGCAACCGTTTCCGACAGCCCGATTGCTTTCATTACGCTGTCGACCTCGTCCACGTCAGAGCAAAGGTGGATCCACAAATACTCATCGTGAGCGCAGGAATAGGGAAAATCATCTAAATTTAGAGAACGGCTGCTGCCATTCGCGTTAATTACATAAGCCCATAAAAAGGCTTCAGTAGTCGCAGCTTTATTCATGCATCAACTTCTTTTTTGGGACGCACCAGACTCAGCGAGCCATCTATGTGAACATCACGCTGCGGGAAAGCAATTACAATGTTGGCGTCGTTAAATAACTCATCTATGGCAAACCTGACGGCACTGCGTATCTTACGTAAGTCTCGTTCAACTGTAGCGTTAACCCAGAAATACACTTCAAAGACCAGCGCGTTATCGCCAAAGTCTTCAAAAATCACTACTGGTTTGGGTTCGGTTAAGATATCTTCCTGCATCGTCACCGCTTGCTCTATAAGCTCTGCGACTTTTTTACATGGAGAACCATAGGCAACACCTACTTTAACCGTGGTGCGGGTAAGGCGATCAATCAATGTCCAGTTGATCACAGTATTTTCTAACAGTTTACTATTGGGAATAAGCATATGTACGCCATCTATCCGCCGAATGCGGGTAGAGCGGGTATTGATGGCTTCTACAGAGCCGCGAGCGTTATCGACTTCCAGAAAATCGCCAATTCGAATGGGCCTTTCCCACATTAAAATCCAACCGCTGATAAAGTTATTAATAATATTTTGCGCACCAAAACCGACACCTATGGCGATTGCTCCGGAAAGAAAGGCAAAGGCGGTCAACGGTACACTAAGCATCTCCAGCGTGGTGACAATGAGAATGGCAAAAGCAATAATATAAAAAATGCGTTTAAACAGATGAACGGTGTCAGCGCTTGCACCAGTTTTGCGTAGTCGATAGGTCGAAAGGTGAGCCAGTTTGCGAATGACCCACGAACCAATCAGGAAAACAATAGGGATAAACAGCAACTCACCAAGAGTGAACGTATGCTTGAACAGGGTAAACAATTCGAAGGATAAATATTGTCTGATTTCGGCTAACAATTCTTGCACACTAAATTCTCTTGGTCGCGAAATATGTTGATTTGTCATCTATTTTGGCATGATAGACTGTCAACGAACTGCTTGCCAAGTTAAACGCTATTGATTTGAACCGACAACCAGCAAAGCAAAGTAACTATTAGGGCGCTAACTAAAGGACACCGATAAATGATTAAAATCCTACAGAATTCAATTTGCCGCGTTGTAAAACTTGCTGCGCTTTTAGGGCTTTGCCTTTTCACTGTTTCTTCCTACGCGTTGACGTTCAAGCTCTCAGAAAAAGACGTAGATATGATGGCTAAAGCGTCGTTCCCGCAAACGCAGTTGCATGAGGGAATGATTTTAACCTTTTCCGATCCAGAGGTTGATTTAGGCGTGGCTAATAATGATGTCAGCATGGTCGTAACGATGAAAGCGGAAAAAACCGAAGGGGTGATTATCGCGCGCGGGAAAATCAGCGGACAACTGGCCTGGCGCAGAGCAAAAAAAGAATTACAGATTGAAAAGCCAGTGCTGTCAGATTTAAAAATTCTGGAAAATAAGATGTCGGATGCCACTGGCATGATAGAAGGTGTGAAAGCCATTCAGGGCAAAGTGTTGCCCGTGATTCTATTGCTCGATATGAATGAAATGGAATTGGGTATTTTCGCCAACCAGTTGCCAAGAAGTATGGCAGTTCGCGATGAACAGTTAATAATTGAGATGTAAATGAAGAAACTGGCATTCTTGTCAACAGACAATCTGGAAGATTTTTTTGTTTATGATGATCTGCTGGTAGTGCCGTTTGCACAAGCCGGTTGGCATGTGGATACGATTTCCTGGCATCGCAGTGATGTGAACTGGGATGACTATGAAGCTGTTATCGTGCGAAGCACATGGGATTATCAACAACATGCCAACGCATTTTTAAATGCGTTAACGATTATCGAGCAATCTACGGCGCGGCTGGAAAATCCATTTCAGCTGCAACGCTGGAACATGCATAAAACGTATTTGAATGATCTGCAAAAGCAGGGGATAACCACGGTGCCTACTTTATGGTTACCAGGGTTTGACAAGCACCTGATAGCGGCTCAGTTCGATTTATGGGACACCAGGCATCTGATAATTAAACCTACCTTAAGTGCGAATGCGGATGATACCTTTAAACTCACCCCTGCTGAGCTTGAGGAAAAGTCTGAGCAGTTAAGCTCGCTATTTACTCGCCGGGAGATGATGGTCCAGCCTTTTTTGGATACCATCGTTGAAGAAGGCGAGTATTCGCTGTTTTATTTTGGTGGCGAATACAGTCATGCGATTTTAAAACGTCCGGCAGCGGGTGATTTTCGTGTACAGGAAGAGCATGGCGGGCAGCTTTCTCCACATCATGCAGATGCTACAATGCGTCAGGTCGCAGAACAAGCTCTCGCCGCTATGCCTGATTCTGCTCTATATGCAAGGGTGGATTTAATTCGCTGCAACAATGAATGGGCAGTAATGGAACTGGAACTGATAGAGCCCTCATTGTACTTCACGCTCGACGCTAAATCGCCTCAACGTTTTGTGGATGCGTTTATTGCCAGATTGGATAGATGATCGCGAAAAGTGGCGTGGGTAATGTTATCCCCCCGCTTCCGTGCGGGGATGATAACGCGGTGGTAAATCGTTTATCTATCGCGGTCCAGATCTCGACTGCGATGCACATCCCGAGGTTGCCTGGTGGGTACTGTCTGCTGACGTGACATATCGCGAACTGGGGCCATGTCCCGTGAGATAGCGCCTCTGGAGATTTCTCGCGAAACATCCTGTTGTCTGCGCTCTATCACCTCGCGCTGAATTTCTCGACGCTCAACCTGAGGGCGAGGGGTAACCTGCCGTTCACGCTGCATATACTCTTTTTTGTCGATGACCGGGCGTTCCGGTTGCGCCAGTTCACCCCTGCGAATAGGCGTGACATCGCGTTTTTCCCGATTAAGTTCGCGTGATTGCGTCTTCACCACATCACGCTGTTGGATGACTTTTTCCCGGGGCATACTGCGTACGTGACGCAACTGGTCGTTAAGCTCGCGATGTTCAATTTTGCGTTGCTGGTAGCTGGCTTTGCTTTGAATATGCTTACCTTCACGCAGTGATTGGACCCGGTTAATGACTCTTGGGGAATAACGGGTGCGACGATGGTCAGCGTTATGATCCCAGCGCTGATAGCCTTTGCTGTACACATGCCGGGTATACCGAGGATGGTGGTAATAACGCACCGGTGCATGGCTAACCACCACATAGCGATCGTGCCAGTGAATACCACCAAAGTAAAAATGGGTACTTAAGCGGAAACTGGGGCTCCAGTAAAAACTCGCGTGAGAAACTGCATGCACAGGGTGATGCCAATATACCGGGGCAATTGGATGCCACCAGCTGCCATAAACGACGCGTGTATCGTAATAAGGAATATACACGATTTCACGTCGACGGGGCTCTATCACTATGACCTCTTCCTCTTTTTCGTAGGTTAAATAGTCAGAGTTTTTAAGGTTCCCAGTATTTAATGCATGTTGACGTAACACTTGCACCCGGGCCAGCACGCGACCCTGGTCAATTAATACGTTATCACCTAAATCCTGTAACCAATCCAAATCGTCACTCATGGTTTCCAGTACTTGCGTCAAGGGCGCAAGCGCACGCACACTGGGATCCCAGTCAAACACTTCCACTTCTTCCGCCACTTCTTCAGCAGTTAAATGCGAATTGTCTTTACGCCACCGATAGGCGTTTAACACCTCTAATGGATAGGTAGAGGCAATCAGTATGTGGGTGAGCACGGTGTCGGGGTATAACGCGATGGGCGCTAAAATGCTGTCCAGCTCCGCATCACTGAATTCATCCTGCTTCATCTGTGGCTCAGGTGGCGGAGTGGCGCTCACGGGAGTGCTCAGCACCACGCCGGCAAGCGGCAGTGTGGCTAATACGGCAATCAAAATTTTTTTCATCATCACTCCTTATTCGCAGGCATATATCCGATGAGGATTTATACGTGTTAATTGGAGTTATAGAGGGTTGAGGATTAACGGAAGCTGAATCAAACTTAAACTAGTTAAATCGAGATGCATAAAACTACACTTTAATACAGTCGCGTTTACATCGACTCTCCCATAGAGTTCACATTGTTCGAAGACGAACATTCATGTTTAGCAAATTCACCAAAAATTTTTAAAGGAATAAAATGAAAGAATTACATAACGATGAGTTAGAAGCTGTTTCTGGCGGATTGTACAATTTTTTTCCTGGCTATGGTGCAAGTAAGCTTCTTGATGGTTACTGGGATTGGGTAGCAGGTGGAGCAGTTGGTTAAAAAGTAGAAAATAATGGTCGTGGTTATGACGCTCCGCTACTTTAAATTTGTCTTGAAAAGCCGCATCTTTAGCGACTTTCCAGTTTGGGAGGGCTAAGCAGTGAAAAAGTTTTCCATAATATTTCTAAGTCTCATCATAATCTTCAGCGCTGATTATTTAACAGATGAACCCCTTATACATTCATGGAATGAGCTTACGCGATTCACTATTTTATACGAGGTGCTATATTTTGCTTGCGCCTACGTGCTGGCATCGATGATTGTTCATTTTACTGCGCAGACTTTAACTAAGTTCAACACCCAAAATTAAAGCTAATCTTTAAACAAATGCGGGTCAAAGGCATGACCAAGTTTTTCGGTTTTGGTTTTAATATAGTGCTTATTGTCTTTGGTGATACCATGGTCGATAGGTTTACGCGCGACAATTTCAACGCCTAGTTTTTCCAATGCCGCCACTTTACGCGGATTGTTAGTCATCAGTTCGACTTTATTCACATTCAGTTTTTCAAGCATGAGCTTACAGATGTCATAGCTGCGTAAATCGGCATCAAACCCTAAATGTTCGTTTGCCTCTACTGTATCCATGCCCGCATCTTGTAAGTTATAGGCACGAATTTTATTCAATAAGCCGATGCCACGGCCTTCCTGACGCAGGTACAGTAACACCCCAAATCCTTTTTCCACCATGTTTGCCATCGCTTTTTCGAGCTGAAAGCCGCAATCGCAACGGGTACTAAATAGGGCGTCACCGGTTAGACATTCTGAATGAATGCGAATGGGCACTACATCACTTTCTTTCCATTCACCGTAGGAAAGTGCGACGTGCTCCTGACCACTGGCTTCAACAAATCCGTGAATACGAAAATTACCTAAGCGGGTAGGTAGTTTTGCAGAGCTTACATATTCATATTTAGGTTGCTGGCTGGTCATAACACATCTTTATCGCTGTTGGAGAACCGTTAATGTTAGGGCAGTTTGGTGAAATACAATAATGCTGCAACGAATTATACCAGTGTTAGCTGGTGTTCGCATCGCTATCCAGTGAGACATACTCCTTAAGGCTGCGCGGTTTGGCAATACCGTACCCCTGTGCGTAATTGACACCCATTTTACCCAGCGCCACCATGGTTGCTTCATCTTCAACACATTCTCCCACGGTTTCCATTCCCATGGCTTTAGCGACATCTTTGATGGAAGAGACCATGGCGTGGTCCACCGGGTCGTTCAGCATATCTTTAATAAAACTGCCGTCAATTTTTACACTGTTTACCGGTAAATGCTTGAGGTAGGTGTAGGACGAGAAACCGCTACCAAAGTCGTCTAACGCAAACTGACAGCCCAGTTGTTGAAATGTCTTCATGAACTGTAAGGTATCTTCCATTTTTACGATAGCGACAGTTTCTGTAATCTCAAAACAGACTTTTTCATACGGCACACCCGATCGTTCAAACGCATTCAGAATGAGCAATTTCAAATCTTTATCCGCCAAAGACGGGCCGCTTAGGTTAATGCAGCAACGCTTTACGCGGTTCAATACGACAGGGTTCTGAGCAAACCACTTAAAGGTATTTTCAACCACCCAGCGGTCAATTCTGGCGCTAAGATCGTAGCGTTCTGCTGAAGGGAAGAAAGCAGAGGGAGGAATAAGCTCCCCTGTTTCAGAAATCATACGCACTAAAATTTCAAAATAATCACCTTGCTGCTGGGCATTTAACACGCGGTAATGCTGGTAATAAAGTTCGAAATTGTTCTGTTCGAGCGCCTGGTTGATATCAGCAAGCCAGGCCAGCTCCTGTTCGTAGCGTTGAAGACTCTCATCATCGTCACTGTAACGATGAATCTGGTTGCGCCCCTGCTCCTTGGCAATATAGCAGGCAGCATCAGCCATGCTTAATAGTTGTTCAGGATTGGCCGGGTATTCGGTGCAATTGAGTAAGCCAATGCTGACGCCGAGGGTGAATACGCGATTTTCCCAGATAAAGCGATACGCTTGTATTGCGTTTAAAATCTTTACCGCCTGCAAGTACGCAACGTCTTCACTATGTCGTTCAAACAGCACAGCAAATTCATCGCCACCGAGTCGGGCAACAATACCTTTGCCCGCCAGAGTGCTCTGGATTAAACGGGCAATTTCTTTAATCAGTGTATCACCGGCTTTATGTCCGCAGGTGTCATTAACGGTTTTGAATCTGTCTAAATCCAAATAGAGTAAAACCACATCGGCTTTGGATTGCTCCACCAGATTAGCCGCGCTATGTAAGCGCAGCTCAAATTCGCGACGATTAAACACGCCGGTGAGACTGTCATGACTGGCCAGGTACTCCAGGCTGATATCTGATTGCTTTCTCTCGGTGATATCGAAAATTGAGCCATACAAAAAGCGATCTTCATCTTCGTTTTGTAACTGGCAGGAGATACAGAACCA
Source organism: Alteromonas ponticola (assembly GCF_012911815.1). GTDB lineage: Bacteria > Pseudomonadota > Gammaproteobacteria > Enterobacterales > Alteromonadaceae > Alteromonas > Alteromonas ponticola. The sequence continues at coordinate 127,341 of NZ_JAATNW010000004.1, forward strand.
GAACTCGTTGCCGTCTGCTTTGCGCCCCTTGATCTCTTTGCCCATTACCGAGCCTTTCTCCAATAACTCACCGACCAGCAGCTTGCGGTCTTCCGGGTTTGCGTAAAACTGTTTGGTATTTTTTATTGCTTTAAGCATGCTGTCTTCATCTTCGTAACCAAACACCGCACACATGGCAGGGTTTACACTCTTGAGTGCGCCATCTACCGTTGAGGTGTATAAGCCTTCGGCAGAGTTACGAAACAAATTATAAAAGTAGTTTAAGCTGCTAATAGTTTGTTCTTTTGCACTAATTTCCTGTTGAGTAAAGCTGCGCTCTTTTAATTCAACGCAGACACCATAACTTAAACAGGCCAATGACAGCATCAGCACACTCAACGCAGTATGATAAGAAGTCAGGCTGTAACTATTGGCAAGAATATCAATTTGCAACGCAAATAACGCGACCAGAAATAACCAGCTTATTAAATAAATTCGAGATAAAGACTTATTGCGACGGTCGCGAAAAATCAGCGCGGAGAAAACCTGGACCAGGCTGGCTATCGGCAGCGTCAGCAAAATAGTGATTGATAAGTAGTAAGTATTTTGCGTTGCCACTGCCACTAACAGATATAAAGGGCCAATGTAATTTAAAAAATGAAAGCCAACGGGCAAGCGCACAAACAAATTATGGGTAACATTCGCCAACGAAAACAAGATAAATGCCAATAAGACGGCTAGGATTGGCTCAGCGTACTCTGAAACCGGAAAAACCGTGTCCAGTAAACCCTGCATCGCGATGACAAGCGTCAGGAAAAACAGGTTGGTCATCGCCAACCAGAATCGCGCCGGTGTGCGCTGATAAAGATAAGACAAGAAGAAATAGATAAAAAGAATCGCTAACTTACCGACTAATATGCCCAAAAATAATAGATGTACTTTGCTATGCGCGGTCAGTGCGTTGTGCTGCCATAAAAAAATTGGCAGACTGGTTAAGCCGTTATCCTCAATACTCAGCAGAACCGTGACCGTCTGATTTTTGGGTAATTTAAAATCGTAGGTTATCGCTGGAAGCGTTTGCTCGAACCAGGAAGTGGGATTTTCAGCAGTAGTTTTATGCGAGTGAATAATTCGTTGGCGTTCATCAACGATCCAGATGGTAACTTCATCTAATCCAAGCCGTTCTACCGTCAGCGCCATTTTCAAGGGTTTATTTGCAATATTTTGCACGTGACTCATCATCCACACCCGGGTGTCGTCATCCAGGGGGTGTAAGAAATGCGGATTGAGTTTGCCCGTGGTCGAGTTAATTACTTCTGAGAATGAAACGTGTTTTTCAGCGAGTCGACTTAAACTATGGTGCTGCAAGTTAGCTTTGCTGAATTCTTCATCTATCAGCAGCGTTTCTGCTACAGCATGATGAACCTGGAAGACGAAAAGGACACAGGTTAACAACACCGTAATAATGCTGCTAAACGCAACACGTCTGTTTTTTACCCTGTACTGTTTACTCTGTAGCACTCAATCCGTCCATCGGAAAATTCCGTTTCTATTTTATCTAACAACTGCAGAACTGGCGAATATGTTAATACGGTGTTAGGTATGGATGCACGAACTAAAGCTTCGGCAATGTTGTATTTCGACCGGCATTTTTTGCCTTGTACAAGTAGCCATCAGCCTCACTGATTGCCTGATCAACCTGATTTTTCCCGGATGCATCAGCGATACCAAAACTGACTGTGACCGAAAGTGTTTGCTCGTTGTAGGTAAACTCGGCATTCTCGATTTGCGTACGGATCTTTTCTGCCACGATAAACGCTTGTTGCGTATTAGTTTCCGGCAACAAAATCAGGAATTCTTCGCCGCCCCAGCGCGCCAGAATATCCTGCTTACGAAGTTGCTCAGACATCAGCGTGGCTACCTCTTTTAAAATAAAATCGCCACCATCATGACCAAGGGTATCGTTGACCTTTTTATAGTGATCGATGTCGCAAACTAACACGGTCATATTCAGTCGATAACGCTGGGAACGCTCATATTCGTAGGTCAGATGCTCCCACATACCTCTGCGATTAGGCAATCCTGTCAAAGGATCGTGGCGGGCCTGTTTTTCAAATTTCTGACTTAATTCAGAGATCGTTTTGAACGAGATTTCGCGAGTGTATTCGTAATACGCGGATAAGAATGTGACGGTTAAGAAAGAATAGAGCAACCGCGTTTTAAATTCGTAACCGTAATCAATCAGCAACCACTGGCCGCCGTTAAAAAACAACAGCGCGCTGATGACACAAAAGTAAACAGCCAGGATGGTTAGTCCACGCCGTAATCCGGCCATGAACAGCGTGACTGAAGGCACAAGGTAGCTCCATAAAGGGCCAGTGCCACGTGCCCCGCCTGAATGCACCAGGTACGCGGTCAGTGCCATCAAACAGATAAGCAGGATCGTGGAAGAATATTTATGGGTATCGGCCGAACGGCGCCAGCGCATTAGCAGATGCGAACTGAAAAAAATCAGGCTTGCGGTGTATAACGACAGAGCGAGTGGTAAATCATCTGTCAACAGAGCGCGGGTGGCGAGAACAAAAGTTAGCGATGTTCCGACTGCCGAAAATAAATTAATTACCGCAATCAGCCGACTCTTCTCAGAGTCATAGTCTGGACGATCACCAGTATGAATGTACGCTAAAGCCAGATTTTTCAATACAACACCTGAAAACAGTAAACGTGGTTCGTATATTAGTAGTGTGTCCGAGTTTACTATCAATGTGGATGAAAATTCTACTGCGTCAGCAAATCGAGTAACTGCGCAATATTTTCATTCCCTTGCTGACACTCTAACCACATTGCCTCACAGTTCCACTCTATGTGCAGATAAAAGCGGTGTGAGACGTGCTCGAATTCTGCCTGAAAACGATCCGCTCCCCAGTTGCTATTGATGACGTGTGAACGGGTGGCTTGGGCTAACTGGTCGATAAATTGATTTGTTTCACGCTCATCAACCGGCAGGTCCAAAGTAATAAGGATTATATTGCCCGCGAGCCGGAGGTTGTCAGCTAAACGTGGTCGGGTTAACGGTTGCATCAGTTCCTTCTTACTTTGGTGAGCTGCCAATAAATTTGATGAAAATTAAATCAGAGAATAGTCATGGTGTAGAAGAGATGGTAATGGAGCGAAAATGAAAGTTAAACACCCAACAGACAGTTTTCCCCTTATCAGCTTTAGTTATTGATCAGGCTGTGAAGCTGCTGCGTGGTTTAAGTTTAATTTGCATTTTAGCATGAAGCAGTGTGTGATCGATTGATAACACACTGATAATCAGCGTGTTGGAAAAACCACACCATCTTCACAGACTCACTGACCGCAGTGTCTATCTGTTATTTACCAAATTGAGGGACCTATGCTTACACTGCACCACCTAAACGATTCTCGCTCACAACGCATTCTGTGGTTACTGGAGGAGCTCGGCGCAGAATATCAACTTGAGGTTTACCAGCGGGATCAAAAAACTGGCCTTGCGCCCACCGAATTAAAAGCAATACATCAGTTGGGCAGGGCACCTGTTTTAACTACGGAAAATGGCACGCTGGCTGAATCTGGTGCCATCATAGAGTACTTGGTAAAACACTACGCGGACGCAACATTTGCGGCGCCATCTGACGAAAAAAACTATCAATCATATTTATTTTGGATGCACTTTGCAGAGGGGTCATTAATGCCACCGCTGGTTGCGATGAAAGTGCTTTTTAAAGCGCGTGAGAAAACGCCCCTGTTGTTTAAGCCCGTGGTAAACAAAATGGTGGAGGGGATAATCCGTGCTTATTACGGTCCGAATCTTGAGCAAAGCCTGAAATATATTGAATCCTGGCTATCATCTCATGAATGGTTTGCAGGTAATCAGCCAACCGGCGCTGACGTGCAAATGAGCTTTCCACTGGAGTCGTTGGTAGCAACCGGTAGAGCAAAATCTTACCCAGCTATTACCGAGTTTGTGCAACGTATTCACGCCCGTCCAGCTTATCAGGCAGCCCTTAAAAAGGGAGGGGAGTACTCTTACGCTTAATGTTCGTCGTTTCTGTGTTGGTAGTCGTGAATCAGTTGTAAAAACGCACTGCCATAGCGTTCAAGCTTAGTCTGACCAACCCCACTAACAGCTAAAAATTCAGTCGCATTAGTGGGGAGCTTATTGGCCATGTCGACCAGGGTTGCGTCACTGAAAATAACAAATGGCGGAACTTCATGTTCGTCTGCAAGGGTCTTTCGAAGATGTTTAAAGCGTTTGAATAGCGCTTTGTCATAATCTCCCAACACCACCTTTCTGTCTTTTTCGGGTTTAAATTCAAGCCTTGGCGCCGCCAGTTTCAATTCGCTTTGCCCTCTCAATACTGGCCTGGCAGCTTCGGTAAGTCTTAGCGCGGCGTGAGCAGTTATATCTACCCGAATCAAACCTTTGTGAATAAGCTGATTGATTATATTGTGCCAGTAGCTGTCAGATTGTTCTTTGCCAATGCCGTAGGTGCTGAGCTGGTCATGACCCGCTTCCTGAATTCGTCTAAGCGCTTTGCCCCTGAGAATATCGATAACGTACTGACTCGACGCCTGTTGTTCCAGGCGCAAAACGCATGAGAGTACTTTTTGCGCCAGCACCATACCCTCGATCATCTTTGGCGGGTCCAGGCAAATATCACAGTTACCACATGCGGTATCACTGTATTGCGAGAAATAATTTAACAGAATTTGCCGACGACAGGTTTGTGCTTCGGAAAACGATTCCATCGCGCTAAACTTCTGCACTTCTATCAGTGTCTGATTAGGGTTCTCACCCTGCTCAATCCATTGGCGCACCCTGGCTGCATCGTTTTCGTTAAATAACAACATGGCCTCGGCGGGCAGACCGTCGCGACCAGCACGCCCGGTTTCCTGATAGTAGCTTTCAATACTGCGTGGTACATCATGATGGACCACATAGCGCACGTTCGACTTGTTGATGCCCATGCCAAAGGCCACAGTGGCAACAACAATATCGATTTTTTCGCGTAGAAACTGCTGAAGCACCAATTCCCGTTCATCTGCATCCATACCTGCATGATAAGCGGCGCACTTAAACCCTTGCCGGTAAAGGCGGGCATATAAATCATCCACCTTTGCACGACTGTTGCAGTAGATGATACCGCTGCCTTCCGCATTTTTGACGTACTTTGAAACCTGCTCAAAGGCTTTGTATTTAGACATGACCCGATAGCGAATATTGGGTCGGTCAAAGCTGCCCTTAAAGATAAAAGGTGAAGCAAGGTCTAACTGTGAGACGATATCGGCTTGCGTGGCGGTGTCCGCCGTAGCAGTAAGCGCGATAATCGGGGTAGCGGGGAATTGTCGTTTTAGCGCACTCAGTCCGCGGTAGTCCTGTCTGAAATCATGCCCCCAGTGGGAAACACAGTGGGCTTCGTCAATGGCAAACAGGGCTAACGGTAACTGTTTGATCAGTTGCAAAAAAGAAAACTGTAATAACCTCTCAGGCGACACGTAGAGCAGGTCGAGATTACCCGCTCTTAACGACTCAATGATTTTATGTTGTTGGTCAGTAGAAAGACTGGAATTTAAGAATGCGGCGCGTACACCAGACTCTTTCAATTGCTGAACCTGATCCTGCATTAACGATATTAAGGGTGAGACAACGATTGCGGTGCCTTCTCTCACTAATGCGGGAACCTGATAGCAAAGCGATTTTCCGCCGCCCGTTGGCAATAATACCAGCACATCCTGCCCCTCAATCAGGTTATCGATAACCTCTTGTTGCCCCGGACGGAAGCTGGCATAACCAAACACCTGCTCCAAAATGGTAGCAGCGTTTCTCTGTTCTTGTACGGTGGAGGTGGCGATGGCGCAGGAATCGTTCATGGGGCTTAGTTTACGCGTTTTTTAATGTGGCTTCATCAGTAAAGCCACGCATTTTTTAAAAACCGTTCATTTGTACAGCAAGTATGCAGCTAAGGCCTGCGTAATAGCCTACAATGCAGAGCGTACAACATTTTAAAAAGAATGGGAGATAGTTTGTCGGAGTCTACACTTACACAATCTGAGGTGATTAACCGCGTGGTCAACCTGTTTGAAGAAAATATGCCATTTAATCAACTTCTTGGGGTACGCTTTGTGACAGAAGATGATAGTATCCGGCTCGAAGTTCCGTGGGATGATAAGCTGACAGGAAATCCTTTACAGAAAATTCTGCACGGCGGGGTAACCGCCTCGTTGTTAGATACTATTGGCGGCTTGACCGCTATTTTAAGTGCAGTTAAACAGACGCAGGACAGACATCTTGCTGCGTTAGTTGAAAGACTCCCCACCATGGGCACTGTCGACATGCGGGTGGACTATTTACGTCCTGGTCGAGGCAAGCGTTTTATCGCCACCGCACAAGTTATTCGTAAAGGCAGCAGGGTGGCCGTGTGTCGGATGGAGCTACACAATGAACGAGGCGACCATATCGCCTTTGGTACCGGCACCTATATGTTGGGCTAGCTAAAAACGTTCGGGAGAGCTAAATGGCAGAACCATTACCAGAATTAATTGAAGAGTTTGTCTCGAACCCTCAAGCCGATGATCCAGCCGCGATTTTGACTACCCTCGCCGGGCAGGACGACATCTATATCGCAACCTTGCTGGAGTCGTTACCGGTAGAGCCCCGGGTCAGTGTTTGGGAGGGGATCCCGCGTGATCGCAAACTCGATATTCTGGTAGAGATGCGAAGTGACCCGCGGGAAATTCTGATTGATGCCACCCCTGACGGCGAATGGACCGCTATTTTTGCCGATATTGAAGCAGAAGATTTACTCGAACTGCTCGATTCACTGCCGAATAAATTGATAGAGCTGGCATTTACCGCATTAGACGAACAGCAACAAAAACATTTTAAAGCAGCATCTCAATTCAAAGATGACGAGATTGGTCACTGGATCAATTACGGCATGTTGGTACTGCCGCTGAACGCCAAAGTACGTGATGGGCTACGCCTGATTCGCCGCAATGTTCCATCACATTGTGACACCATCTTTTTAATTAACCGTTCAGGGCAGTTCTCAGCCGCGGTGCGCCTGACTCGAATCTTTGGCTCGCCGGAACATGTGCCATTGGTTGAGCTGACCGAGGAGACAATTCCTGCTTTAAAAGGCAAAGATGACAGCACAACCGCTTCACTGCAATTACAGCGATCAGGCTTTGCATCTTTGCCGGTTATTGATGACAACAATCAATTGCTCGGGCGTCTTGACATTACCGCAGCCAGTGAGCTGGTCAACGAGTTTTATGAACGCCAGGTGATGGCCTCGGCGGGTATGGATGAAGACGAGGATTTATTTGCCCCGGTGGCTAAAAGCGCCAGAAATCGCGCCTTGTGGTTAGGTATCAACCTGTTAACCGCTTTTTTAGCGTCCTGGTTTATCGGTTTGTTTGAAGCCACGCTACAGGAAGTGGTGGCCCTGGCGGTATTAATGCCAGTAGTGGCCAGCATGGGCGGTATCGCAGGCAGTCAAACCCTGACCCTGATCGTGCGCGGCCTGGCTTTGGGGCAGGTAACCAATTCCAACATCAAAGCGTTGATGATAAAGGAGCTTAAAGTCGGCGGAGTGAACGGCATCATCTGGGCGATCATTATCGGTATCGTGGCATACTTCTGGTTTACCAACGCAGCACTTGGGTTGGTCATTTGTTTTGCGATTCTATTCAATATTGTGGCAGCCGCCATCGCAGGGGTGTTCGTGCCCGTGATTCTGGATAAGCTAAAAATAGACCCGGCTTTATCCGGTTCGGTGATTCTCACCACAGTAACTGATGTAGTGGGCTTCGTCGCATTCCTCGGGCTGGGCACGCTTATATTATTGTAATTGGCGTTATATCAATAAATAACGCGCATTCGTCTGCTAGTGCTTGTATGGCGCTGTTATTTTTCAGACAATGCGCGTTCATTTTCGCCTTTAACGATTAAGTCTTTTAATCTCTGGAATTTCGTTTGACCCAGTCTACTATTTCGAACGACGCTGAAAAGCGTTCTCGTGCAGGGGTACTGTTCGCTATTGCGGCATACAGCATGTGGGGCCTGGCGCCCATGTACTTCAAGTTACTTCAGTCTATGCCGGCTATAGAAATACTGATGCACCGGGTCGTTTGGTCGGCCGTCATCCTGGCGGGCCTCATTGTAGGCTTTAAGCAAAAAGCGAAAGTAATTAAAGCTCTGCGTTCGCGTAAAGTGATGACTATTTTATTGATTGCCGGTCTGTTACTAGGCGCGAATTGGTTACTGTTTATCTGGGCTATCAACAGTAATCAATTATTGGATGCCAGCCTGGGCTATTACATTAATCCACTTATCAATATTCTGCTTGGCCGCCTCTTCTTAGGCGAAAAGCTCAGGCCCTTACAGCAGGTTGCGGTCGTACTGGCGATCCTGGGTGTATCTGTACTGGTATTTTCTTATGGTGAACTGCCCTGGATTGCGCTTGTGCTTGCAGGCACGTTTGGCGTATACGGATTGCTGCGCAAGCAGGTTGACGTTGATTCGCTACCGGGGCTATTTATTGAAACCATGATGATGCTGCCGTTTGCGGTGATCTTCTGGGTATGGTTCGCATCGCCGCAAAGTAACATGGCGGAAAACTCGCTTGAGTTTAATGCTATCTTAATTGCGGCGGGGGTTGTGACCACCGCGCCTTTGTTGTGCTTCACCGCAGCGGCAAGACGCATCATGTATTCGACACTGGGTTTTTTCCAATACATCGGACCTACCATGATGTTTATTCTGGCGGTATTTTTATACGGTGAGCCACTGGAAGAAGCCAGATTAATCACCTTTGCCTTTGTATGGACGGGGCTCTTGTTGTTCAGTTTCGATTCGCTCAGGTTCTACCATCGGCAGAAAAAGTTGCGTTTGAATAACGCAACTTCAACACGTTAACATCACGTAGTAAGGGCTCCGCATACCATTGCGGGGCAACTTGCCCGGTCCTCACACGCGTCAGCATGTTTAAATTACATTACGCTACGCACTAAAGTATTATGTCAGAAAACCGTTCCATGGCCTATTTTGTTAACACTTGATTAACAAAAGTGGGCTTTATGAAATTACTTTTTCTTGTAATGGGTTTGCTAACACTTGTCACAGGCCAGGCGTTGGCGCAATGTAGAGATAATGTCGTGCTGGTGCATGGCAATACCGCCACCCCTTCGAGCTGGTCCAATACGCTGGCTGAACTCAAATCACGCGGTTACGCGGATGCCAATATTTTCAATCCTGACTGGGGTTCAAAAAGTTGCGCAGCCTGTAACAACCATAGCGGAGCCGAAGAAACACCGGTCAGAAATGCCATCGTCTCAGCTATCAATAGTTCCTGTACAGGCAAGATTGATGTAATTGGTCACTCTATGGGCGTTACTCTAGCTGCGCAGCAAATTGATAAGCTTGCAGCATCGTCCTACGTTGACACCTTTGTCGGTGTGGCAGGCGCTTTACGCGGACTGCACAGTTGTGGCGTCTATCCCTACAACGTCTGGAACAGTACCTGTGGGTATTATGGTTTATCCATTAGCAGCCCTTTCCTGGATGGACTCTACGGCGCTCCATTGGGTGACAAAGTGTATTCGCTGAAAAGCTACATGGATCAGATAGTGTGTTCAACGGGCACCTGTTATGTCTACGGGGTACACAGCAGCCGCATCTGGTATGAAGATGCCACGTACACCTACTCACTTGGCCACTTTGGTTTGCAGACAGATACGGCAGCTGATCAGGTGGATTTAATCAACTGACGCGAGGGGACGGATTATTGCGTTATGCATGTCTGGTTACGGCCATTAGCCTTCGCTTCGTAGAGCAATTTATCTGCATCTGAAAGCAAAGCTTCAATATTATGTGATGGGCGTGTGCTCAAGCCGATGCTGGTGGTGACGGAAATTTCTGTGTTGTCATATACAATAACAGACCCCTCCACCAGGGTTCGAAATTGCTCCAGCCGTGCAAACGCGTTTTCAGGCGAAAACAACGGTAGATAAATGCAAAACTCTTCGCCACCGAAACGCGCAACATAGACGTCGTCAAATGCCTGCGCGATCAGTTTTGCCACATGTTTTAGTACATGATCGCCAGCATCATGACCGAACGTATCGTTAATTACTTTAAAGTAGTCTAAGTCTAACAACGCCAGCGCCTGATTGGATGGCAGGTTTTTGAAGCTGTGGTTAACCGAATAGAAAAAATGACGACGATTGGGCAAGCCAGTAAGAAAGTCTTTGTTCGCCGCTTCGCGAATCGTGTTTACGTTATCAATCAATTCCAGATTTTGCATAATGCGACATAAAAACTCTTCGTAACAGAAGGGTTTGCGTAACACATCATTAGCGCCACTTTTGATGTAATGGGCAGACAGCAAAGCGCTTTCAATATTTGAAACGCCGATGATGGCTAGTTCCTCTTTAGAAAACTCTTTGCGCAGCGTGGCAATGAAGTCAGTTGAGGAACTTTCGTCGATTCGATCACTGAGAATTACAAGTTGAATATGGGAGTGAAAGTCCAGCGCGTCGATTGCTTCGCTGACACTGCCGGCTTCATAAATAATGAAATGATGACGCTTAAGCAAGGAAACCATCGTCTGGCGACTATGTCGTGACGCATCGACGACTAACACACCGACATGTTTATTCTTTTCCAGTCTCGCCAGCAAGCGACTTAAATAATCATAAAGTTGGCCGTTTTCTTTAGGAATGTAATCGACAACCTGTCTGGCAAGAACGGCAGTACGGGTACTGGCATCATTATTGTTGGTTACTGCGATCGTAGGAAGAAACGCATCAATCGTAAAATCCAGCGCTTCTCCGTGCGGTGCGTCGGGTAAATGATAGTCGACGATGGCACACAAAAACTCTTCTGGGAGCGCTTGGCCGAATTTGAATTTGGCTTCTGACAGGGAATGTGCGCCCACCGGCTGCAGACCCGCTTTTCTGACCAGTTTGGACATCAATGACAAACTGTATGTGCTTTGCTCAACTACCAGCACTTTTTTTTGCATGAACCATTTATCCTGCGTGATATGGTCTATTGCTTTTTCCAATTGTAAGGTGCACTTAAACGCACTTAGTGCATCAGGTGAAATGTCCCTGTCGCCCAATCTTTAACCAATTATGCCTCTTCCAGCTTGGCATATGCAAGCACCAACCATTTACTGCCAAATTCGGCAAAATTGACTTGTACCCGAGCATGTTCACCGGAGCCCTCATAATTGAGTACGACACCTTCGCCAAATTTTCGATGCCTGACACGCTGCCCCAGTGAGAAACCACTATTTTCAAATGCTTCGTGAGAAGTGGCACGGCTGAAGCGGTTGTGCACCGGCCGTGAAATGGTCGATCGTAACCTCACTTCTTCCACGTATTCGGAAGGGATTTCCTGAATAAAACGCGAGATGGTATGGAATTTATCTTGTCCATATAAGCGCCGGCTTTCAGCATAAGTCATAAACAACTTTTGCATCGCACGTGTCATACCTACGTAGGCAAGGCGTCTCTCCTCTTCCATGCGACCTGGCTCGTCATTGGTCATCTGACTTGGGAACATGCCTTCTTCAACCCCGGCTAAAAAGACCAGTGGAAACTCCAGCCCTTTAGCAGTATGAATGGTCATCAGCTGCACCGCATCCTGATCGCTGTCTGCCTGTGCTTCTCCGGCTTCCAACGAAGCATGTGCTAAAAAGGCTGCCAACGGGGTCATTTCTTCGGCTTCTTCGGGCACAACAAACTGCTTACAAGCAGTGACCAGCTCTTCCAGGTTTTCCAGACGAGCCTGTGCTTTTTCCCCTTTTTCCGCCTGATACATGGCATATAAACCCGACCGTTGAATCGCCTTATCTGCCTGCTCCTCAAGGGGAAGTTGGTTAAGCTCCTGTTCCAGATCAGTAATCAGCCCTATGAACGTTTGCAGCGCATTGGCCGCCCGGCCTTTCATACCGCCTTCATGGATCAGTAAATGACTGGCCTGCCACATTGAGCAGTTTTGGCTACGCGCGGTTTGTCTGATTTGTCCCAGCGTCTTCTCGCCCATGCCACGACTGGGGGTGTTCACTACCCGTTCAAAGGCGGCATCGTCATGCGGATGACTGACCAAACGCAGATAACCCAGCGCATCTTTAATTTCCTGGCGTTCGAAAAAGCGCAGGCCGCCGTAGATCCGATAGGCTAAGTTCTCATGCAAGAGTGCTTCTTCCAGTACCCGCGACTGCGCATTGTTGCGATACAAGATGGCACATTCTTGTAAAGAGTTACCCTTGTCAAACCAGCTTTTAATCTGCGAAACGATAAACCGGGCTTCATCCAGCTCGTTAAAGCCCGCATACACGGACACCGGCTCACCTTCGCTACCCTGGGTCCACAACTCTTTACCTAACCGCCCCTCATTATTGGCGATGACCGCATTGGCCGCGTTAAGGATGGTGGCGGTAGAACGGTAATTCTGTTCGAGTCTGATAGTCGAAGGCGAGTGAAAATCTTTTAGAAAATGTTGAATATTATCGATGTTGGCACCACGCCAGCCGTAAATTGACTGATCATCATCGCCTACGATCATTATGGTATTGTTATCGCCACATAGCATGCGTAGCCAGGCATACTGAATATTGTTGGTGTCCTGAAATTCGTCGACCAGCACAGCCTGGAAGCGATTTTGGTAGTGCGCTAGCACGTCAGGATTATTGGCCCACAATTCATGGGCGCGCAGCAACAGTTCGGCAAAATCAACCAGACCTGCGCGGTCACAGGCATCCTGGTAGGCCGCATAAATCTCCTGCATTTTTTTCTGCGTATGGTCATGGTGGGTGTCGATATGATGCGGGCGTAAACCTTCATCTTTATTGCCGTTGATATACCATTGGATCTGACGTGGTGCCCAATGCTTCTCGTCCAGATTCATGGCTTTCAACACGCGGCGAATAAGGCGATATTGATCATCAGAATCGATAATTTGAAAGTTTTCCGGTAGCTTAGCTTCAGCATAATGACTGCGAAGTAAGCGGTGTGCTAAGCCATGGAAGGTGCCAATCCACATGGTATGCATACTGCGATGCATTAGTTTTTCCACGCGTCCGCGCATCTCACGGGCCGCTTTATTGGTAAAGGTTACCGCCAGGATAGAAAAGGGTGCAATGTTCTCTACTTCCATCAGCCAGGCCATTCGGTGCACCAGGACGCGGGTTTTCCCGCTACCTGCACCGGCAAGAACCAGCATATTGGAAAGGGGAGCGGCTACCGCTTCGCGTTGTTTGTCATTTAAATCATCTAGTAGCCGTGACACATCCATAACTTTACCTGTCTTAACGTATTTGAGGTGCATTATGCCAGTAAGCTGGTAATTTATACAGTGAGAATTGCATTTGCGGTTGTGCTGGGTAATGCCCGAGTTCGTAGATCAGTTAGCCCTAGATTATTCTGTTCTTAGATAATCCAAAATGCCATTAAGCAGACGTAGGCCATTATTTTCAGCTTGCGTATGATGCACTACAATCTAGTGTCCTGAGACAATTTGACGGAGTATGACGATGCAGGCAGTCAACAATACCATTGATTTTTGGCGCAAGCTGAAAAATGAAGCGGCCGCTGTAGCGGAAAACGAACCGTTGTTGGCCAGTTACGTTCATGCCTGTGTTTTAACGCACCACAACTTTGAAACCTCATTGAGCTTTATCCTGTCTAATAAAATGGCCGATGACGTAATGCCTGCACTGGCCATACGCGAGGTAATCGACCAGGCCTACCTGTTGCAACCGGCCATTGCAGAAGCGGCCATTGCTGATATCACCGCAGTGTACAAACGGGATGCCGCAACCTCGGACTACCTTACACCCCTGCTGTATTACAAAGGTTTTCAGGCCGTCCAGGTGCATCGTCTAGCGCATTATTTGTGGCAACAGGGCCGCAAGCAACTGGCGTTATTTCTGCAAAGTCGCAATTCACAAACGTTTGGGGTAGACATTCATCCCGCAGCAAGCGTGGGGCAGGGCGTCATGTTTGACCATGCCACGGGCATTGTGGTGGGCGAAACCGCTGTCATTGAGGACAACGTATCAATTCTGCAAAATGTTACGCTAGGCGGAACAGGCCATGAGTCGGGAGATCGTCATCCGAAAATCCGACAGGGTGTGTTGATCGGCGCAGGAGCAAAGATTCTCGGCAATATCGAAATTGGTGAGGGTTCAAAAGTGGGCGCGGGCAGCGTCGTGTTGTCTGATGTCCCTGAACACGTAACTGTGGTAGGTGTACCCGCAAAAGTGGTTGGCCGTCCCTGCTGTCAGCGCCCTTGTGAATCGATGAACCAGAATGTGCTGGAAGATAATTACTCCAACCAACAGTAACGTCAGGCCCGATTTCACTCGCAATGTTTTAACAAGAGCATGGGCTGCTCCCAGTGCCCCTCACTTTGCGAGTGACCGATGGTTTACCTGATTAACTACAGATAAAGCATCTCTTTTCGGGTCGGTGCCAGTTTCGCCAGCAGCTGATTCTGTAATCGATGCGGTACGTCTGCCTTATTCATTGCATTAATCAGCAGGTCAACGGTTCGATTAAAATGCGCTTCGGTGATATTCATGCCGGTGTGTACCTGCGCCATTGAGTCGCCTGTATATTCACACGGGCCCCCTGACAAAGAACATATTTGTTCGCTGAGTTTCTCTTTAAACCGATCAATATTGCTACCTTCAAAATAAGGCAAAATTTGCGTATCGTATTCAATTTCATAAACAAAATTATCAACAATCTCAGCCACTTTTTGCTTGCCACCGAGTTGCTGATAAAGTGAGGAGTGAGTCGCAGTGCACGCACTCACAGTGAGCAGCAGTAACAGTACCAATAATTTCATGTTAATCACCAAAGTTGTCCATTTAACGAAAGATAGAGGCCTGATTGACTTTGTGCGCCGGCAATCGTACCCAGTTCAGCCCATGCGAGGGTCAGGCTAAAATTTTTACTGGGTATATAGGTGACAAAATAGTCTACCCAGTCATCTTCCTGCAAACCGAGATTGTCCGGCTTCTGACGATATTCCATCCCTACCGCCAGGTGGCGAGACAGCAGGATCCCTGCACTGGCTTCGAGCATAATCTCATAATCGTCATTGTTGATACCGCCAAAACCCAGTAAACCCATTTCGTTGGCTTTGGTCGCGCGTGCAGTGACATTCCAAATCGCGTTAAAGCCGCCAATTGCACCTAAGTGTACTTTGGTGGCCGCGATATAAAAGTCGTTGCCGCTGGAGGCTGACTTTGCGCCTAATGCATTGGCGATGGCTTTATCCTCAAGTTGTTTGTGCTGCATACCCACACTGATCTGTGGCCAGTCTGAAAACACCACATCGCCGTACAACCGATACTTTGCGCCAAAAATGTTTTGCTTAATATCTCCACCCAGGCTTTTTAAATCAAAGCGCTGATGAGCCACACTTAATTCCAGCCGGTCGTATACAGAGACACTGGCACTTAACATGGTCAGTCGGTAGTCATCCACGTCGACCTGAGTCGCCGACGAGGTAGCCGAGATTTGCTCGCGGCTGTCGTAACCTGCCAGCGTGGCCCAGGGCACAATACCGCCGCCGCCACTGCCTTCTACCTGTACCAGCCCTGCCGTGCCAATTAACTTGCCTTCTGCGGCAAATACGTTGTGCGTGCTTATGCTAACAAGTGCCACACATGCTAATCGAAAAAATGTGTTCATAATTTTTACTTCTCACGTCGTCCAGTCTGTCGCTAAATTATCGGTGTACCAGCTTATCAGTTGTGATAGTGGTGCTGGTTTGCAGATATAGTAACCTTGGCCCCATTTGCATCCCCATTCACGCAGGAGTGTCAATGATGCTTTGTCTTCCACACCTTCGGCCACCACGTCCAGATTAAAACTCTTAGCCAGATGCAAAATAGTCTGCACAATTTGCTGGTCGCTACGTTGTGTATTCAGTTTAAGTACAAAGCTTTTATCAATTTTCAGCTCTGTCACTGGTAAGCTTTTCAAATACGTCAATGACGAATAACCCGTACCAAAGTCATCTATGGCAAGTGAAAATCCGGCATCCCTGAAACGTTGCAGCTCCGCCACCGCTTTTTTGGGGTCAGACACAATATCACTTTCAGTGATCTCAAATGACAAACAATCATGAGGAAGGTCAAACTCTTTTAATTTGTCAGTGACATTTGAGAGCAAGTGAGGATCTACAATGTCTTTGGCCGATAGATTAATTGCAATACTAAGCCGTACATCATGCTCGCGCAGTGTCACCACATCATCGATGACGGCATTAATAACCCATTGGGTTACCTGATTTATTAAACCGGCTTGTTCTGCAATTGCGATAAACTCATCGGGCGGTACAAAGCCTAGCTGTGAACTGTTCCAGCGGATCAAAGCTTCTGCATGGTCCACCTTATTAGTATTCAGATTAAGTTTCGGTTGATAACAGAGGCTAAGTTCAGATTGCTGAGTGACCAACGCCTTTTTAAGTTCAGAGATAATGGCCAGCCGTCTGACGTAATTACGTTCAAATTCTTCTGCGTACGAGACGATTAGCCCCTGGGTAACACGCGCTTCATCCAAACAAATATTGACCCGCTTAAACACACTCTCACTATCACTGCAATCCTGCGGGCATTGCAGAACACCCAATGCAATCTTTATATTCATGACTACGTCATCAACAATAATCGGCATTTCTATTTTACGTTGAACAATGCTGAGCACTTCGTCGTTGATTTCACGATCGGGAAGCCACAAAAATTCGCCCCCACTCAATCGTGCACATTCGCCATCTAACTGCTCGAATCGGGCAGCGATAGCTTGTAAACAGCGGTCACCACTTTGATAACCGAAAATATCATTGACCCCCCTGAAACCATGAATATTGGCGCCTACCACGACAAACTGGCGGTCCTGTTTAAATCTGGCATCAAGGATTTTGGCGATTTTATAGCGATTATAAATACCGGTGAGCAAATCATGGGTGGCCTGGAACTCAATTTCCGACTGGCGCTCTTTAATATTGGCCTGCATGGCAACAAAAGCGGTGGAAAGCGCATCGATTTCGGTAGTCTTTGAGTCAACCTCAATTACCTGTTCATAATCCCCACCAGAAATCCTGCGTGCATACCGGGACAATCCATACAGGGGTGTAGAAAGTTTTTTTGCAAACATGGCGCCGAACATCAAGGTTAATATCAGTAAAATTGCGGCTATAGCCGTTATTTTTAACTGTAACCGATTAAATTCGCCGTATAGGCGCGTCACATTTTCTGACAGCGTCACCCAGATCTGGTTGTCACCGTTATCAACGTATAAAAAACGTTTTGAGATATACAGTGCATCACTGAATAACAATACGTCTAACCACGACAAATCAGCCGTGGTCAATTGCAATGCCTGCTCCTGGATAGCTGCTTGCAGCGTACTCACTGAGTAAGTGACATTACCTTGCTGTTCAACGCTGATAGTGACATCCAGTTGCGTGATACTCTTTAGCCTTTCCAGCAGGGTGTTATCCACGTCGAAACCAATTAAGGTTATGCCGTGAGGACGCGGGGTTTCTACCACCAGTAAAATAGCCTGGTACAACTGGTCATTCAGCATCATGATAGTGTTGGCACCACCACGTTGATTGGTTTGTTCGATCAAGGTCTGATAAGGAAACTGGCCACCCACCTCCAGGCTGGGATTGGTAGTACTGATGACGGTGCCTTGCAGCGATAATTGGGCCATCAAATCAGCTTCAACCCGCTGACCATGGTTGAGTAATGCGCTTTCTATAGTGGCTTCATCGTCACTGGCGACCGCAGCTTTAAACCCGAAATCCGAAGTGAGGATGTCGACTGAATTGTAAAGTTGCTCTTCTCGATTACTGAAAGTTTGTTTAAAAACAGACTCGGCAATTTGAAGATTGCCTCGCAGTTGCTTTTCGGCATGCTCAACGGTTGAAAACCAGACATTCACCAAAATGGCAATGGCCGATAAAAGTACCAGTCCACCAGTGAGTCTGAATATTTGCTGATTGAGTGATTTTGCCGCCAACTTCAGTCCTTATTGACCAAACTTTCTGGATTTAAAGGTGTTTTTCTTATCCTGTTCTGTGACTTTATTCAATTTCACCTGTCCTACCATGGCCCCGCCGACCTGACTTAATTGCAGCCGTTGCTTCTGCGCGGAGCCGACACCCAAATCAGGATGCCAGATCATAACTTCCGTTATATCGGGTGCACTCAATTGTACGCTACCACCACTGTCAGTTACCTGAGCAAGTTCTTGGTCAGCCACGTAGATATAGCCCACCATGTTGTCGTGAATGTTACAACCCAGTACGGCCAGACCGGGTTTATCGAATAATACCGGCGCCTCATTGGAGCCTTTGTATAGTCGAATCTCAAACGGTTTAATGGCAGAAAAGCTGTACACGTGATGGCGGATGTTATCACTATTGGGAAAGCTCACCTTCTGTCCCTTATTAACCACCAGAACGTTTGGAGAGAATTGTTTATCGATCTGATCCATTATCGCGATGTCATTTGGGTCTGCTGTTACCGATTCGGCTGGCACAGAAACCACTGCATTAATTACCGGCTGATTGTCCTGATCAACAATAGTGATACGTGTGTCCTGGCCAGCATATCCGTTGAAGCTGATAAGCAAACTGCTTATCAGCAAAACCGCTATTTTCATTTATCTCTCTGTAACGATGTAAAAAGTAAGCCTAAGTGCTTACGTTAACAGATTATTTCACTAATAAATAATCCCGTGTAGTTAATCTTGCGATGAGGGGATGAAAACGAAGGTTGAGCTTAAAGCTTTGATGTCGTGAGGTTACCTTTTTTAGGCTGGAATATTCAGTATTGATTCTTTGGTGTGGGTACTTACTACCAATGTTAAACGAGCAGGAGCAGTTCATCTAATGAGTGGAGTTCGATACTTGGTAACACAGTGGCCTTTTCCTGTCGCATGATCATACCACGGTCGTGTGCGTACCACGCAGTTTGCATTCCTGCGTTGATAGCCCCCTGCACATCTTTTATTAAATTGTCACCAATATGAAGAATATGCTCCGGTGAACAGGTTAATTTTTCCATGGCCGCTTCAAATAAAGCCGGCGCTGGCTTCATGGGTAAGTCCACGCTGGCGTGAAAAAAATGTGTAAAATAGTCTGCGATTCCAACTTTGTCTGGATCCACATTGCCATTGGTAATCGCAATTAGTGGTATTTTTTGCGCTAATTCAGCCAGCAGTGCATGAATGTTCTGTTCAATTTCAAAATCGCTGCGCTTATCATAAAAATAGTCAAAGCAAGCTTTTGCTGCAGTCTCCAGATCATGCTCGGCAAGTTCGTCAGACAACGCGGTGAGTAAACTTTGCATGCGCAGTTGTCCCATATCTGACGCCAGCGCCGGGTTTGCTTTAATGAGATCGGCTTTTATTTTTTTCCAGTCGGCCGGAGCGAGATTTGCGGCAGCCGGATGATGTTTTTTCAGGTGCACATTTAGTGCTGCTTCTGCCGCCCGAATAATAGGGCCGTTATCATACAAGGTGTCATCTAAATCGAAGGTCATTGCTTTGATAGGCTTAAGCGGGCGATAAATTTTCATTATTTTTTCTGCGAACGTCGTTTGGCTCGAGGGTGGGCACTATCGTAAACCTTGGCCAGATGTTGGAAGTCTAAATGGGTGTAAACCTGCGTGGTAGACAGATTTGCGTGTCCCAACAATTCCTGTACTGCTCTGAGATCTCCGCTTGATTCCAATACGTGAGTGGCAAAAGAATGGCGCAATTTATGTGGATTAACCCGCTGGTTAATTCCCTGTGAGTTGGCCAATTCGTTAAGTCGGTTGCCTACCTGGCGATTAGAGATGCGCGTACCACGTTTGCTGACAAAAAGGGCACTTTCATACATGGAGGCGTAATTTCCGCGAACTTTCAGCCAGGCATGAATGGCTTTCGCGGCTGCTCGACCCAAAGGTAATACACGCTGCTTATTACCTTTACCGGTTACCCAGACAGTACCATCGGATTTGATATCAGCCAGATTGAGCGAGGTCAGTTCGTTTAGCCGTAAACCGCACCCGTACATAACCTCAAACATTGCCATATCACGACAGGCGATATCGGCGTCCTGGTCATTGGCAAGCAATTGCTGCATTTCATCACCGTTAAGTTGTTTGGGCAGGGGGCGGCCGGTTTTTGGCGCCCGAATACCTTCAACCGGGTTCGTATCCAGATAGCCCTGCTCAATCAGATACTGACAGAAAGAGCGAAGTGCCGAAAGGCGCAACGCAATGCTTCTTGGTTGCTGATTGGCCCGCTTAGATGCCGCGAGCACCCGCTTTATATCCACCTGCGTCAGTGAGCGCCAATCGGTAATGGCCAGTATGTCAGCAATAACAATTAACTGGCGACGGTAGTTGCTGATTGTGTGCTTGGAGAGGCCACGAACGACCTGCATGTGAATGAGGAACTTTTCCAGCCAGACCCGGCAGTCATCCGTTAATGCTTCAATGGATGGAGTGGCCATCAATAACCGAGCAGATCCGGAACCACTATATTCAATACTTGCTGTAATTGCTTAAGCAACAAGGTATCCATGTCCGGCGTAAAGTGGGTGGCGTCCGCACTACCTACGCCCACTAAACCCATATCGTTTTTTTCACCCAGTGAAATCAGCGCCACTGAATCTGCGGCCTGGTCACCGAACAATAGCTGTTTTTCGTGCTGGCTTAAACGGCCGAAGAAAAATGAGCTCTGCTTAAAGCGCTTTTCGGTAATAAGTTTTCGTTGTAATTCAGGCAGCGCAAGCGGGCCTTTGAACATTCTTATCACCACGGCAGACAGAGAAAGCTGTTCCTGCAATACTTCTTCAAGCTTAAGCTGAATTTCTGCTACAGATTTGCAGGTGAGTAACTGCACGTTCAAATCAGTATAAACGCGGTAAATTTTCTCGTTTTGTTTGGCCACGCCAATTAACTGATTCAGCTTGTAATTCAATTGACGCAGTTTTTTACGATACTGTTCGCTTTGCAGCTCAACCAACGACACGCTGCCTTTTTGCTGATGCGGAATGTGCATACGTTCTAAAAGGTCGGGATGATGATTAAAGAATTCAGGGTGCTTCAGCAAATAACTGCGCACATCTTCTGCTTTAACCGTATCAGCTTCTTCATACCGGGGCTCTAACGGTACAGTTGCCTTTGGCTGTCCTGAAAAATCATTCATACAGTAAAATGTCCATCATAGATATGCTCAGCGGGACCCGTCATTTTTAGCATACTGTCTCCGCCCTGCCAGCGAATTCTTAGTGTTCCACCTGGCAAGTCAACTTGCACATCTTTATCCAATTTCCCCTGAATCTGGCCAATCGCAACGGCTGCACACGCGCCGCTCCCACATGCCAGAGTTTCGCCACTTCCGCGCTCAAACACACGCAGACGAATATGTCTGGAAGATAATACCTGCATAAAGCCAACATTAACAGCCTCGGGAAAGCGCTCACTGCTTTCCAGTAGCGGACCGATAGTGGCGACATCAGCAGTGTCAATATCTTCGACTTCCATCACACAATGGGGATTGCCCATGGACACTGCGCCACAAAAGAATGTTTGCTCGTTTTCACGAATAACGTAGGTTTTTTCCTGCTTGTTCGCCTTCAGCGGTATGTTGGCCGGTTCGAAGTCTGGTTTACCCATATTCACCGTGACCTGGCCATCTTTTTCAAGATACAGCACCATTTTGCCATTGGTGGTACTGACCACGATACGATTACGATTGATCAGGCCTTTGTGTTTGACAAACCGGGCAAAGCAGCGCGCACCATTACCGCACTGAGCCACCTCACTGCCATCTGCATTAAAAATGCGATAATGAAAATCCTGCTCCGGATCGTAGGGCGGCTCGACCATCAGCAACTGGTCGAAGCCAATTCCAAAATGACGGTCGGCCAGTTGTACAATACGATCTTTTGAAAAGAAAACGTTCTGAGTGACATTATCCACAACAACAAAATCGTTGCCGAGTCCGTGCATTTTAGAAAAATTCACCTGCATATAGAACGGTTCTTATTCTTATAAAAATTAATATCAGTTGCCTCTAGTTTACGTAAGTTTGTACTCACCTTTCCAGAGTTCTTTTTGTTTTTCTCGTTCACGCACCAGATGAACGTTTGCGCCATCCACCATCACTTCAGCAGGACGACAACGACTATTATAATTTGAGGCCATCACAAAGCCATAGGCACCGGCGCTTCGCACCGCCAGATAGTCGCCTTCCGCAACGGCCAGCTCGCGGTCCTTGCCAAGGAAATCTCCGGTTTCGCATACCGGACCGACCACGTCGTACAACCGCTTAACTGCGGTGATTTGCTGGTCTACACGAATAATTTCCTGCCACGCAGCATATAGAGAAGGGCGGATCAGGTCGTTCATGGCTGCATCAACAATGGCGAAATGCTTTTCATCGCCTTCTTTAACAAACTCCACCTGAGTAACCAAAATACCGGCATTTGCTGCAATGGCTCTGCCCGGTTCCAGAATAAGTTTCAGTTCCTCGCGCCCCGCCATTCTCTCAGCCATAGCCGCAGCATATTCTTTGGGATGGGGAGGGGTTTCGTGCATATATCTGACACCTAAACCGCCACCTACATCTAGATGACATATTTTGATGCCCAACTCCGCAAGCTCATCGACAAGTAACAGTAATCTGTCCAGGGCATCAACAAAAGGCTTAACCTGAGTCAACTGTGAACCGATGTGACAGTCCATGCCGACCACCTCAAGATGAGGTAATGAGTGGGCAAGCTTATACGCGGCAACAGCGCGTTCACGCGGAATGCCAAACTTATTTGCCTTCAGGCCTGTTGAAATATAGGGATGGGTACCGGCATCTACATCAGGGTTTATGCGCAGAGAGATAGGCGCGGTTTTTCCCATGCTTTCTGCTACTTTATTGATTCGCTGTAGCTCGGGCTCAGATTCCACATTAAAGCACATAATACCCTGCTCTAATGCGTAACGAATTTCATCCGGTTTTTTGGCAACGCCAGAAAACACCACTTTAGCGGGATCGCCGCCAGCTTCTATAACGCGGGCTAATTCGCCGCCAGAGACAATATCAAATCCGGAGCCTAATTTAGCTAACACGCTCAGTACACCTAAATTAGAATTGGCCTTTACCGCGTAGCAAATTAAATGTGGGTGCTGACCAACCGCATCGTCGAATGCATGCCAGTGGCGTTCCAGGGTCGCTCGTGAGTAAATATACAGCGGCGTCCCATACTCTTTCGCAATACTGGCAACCGACACCTCTTCGGCAAACAATTGATCGTGTTTAAATTGAAAATGGTCCATCTATTGAACCTCTTGCTGGCTGGGTTCAACTTGCTGTGGCTGCTGGTTGTTATCTTCCTGCTCTGGAAGATAAAGGGCACCACGATAACCACAGGCGCTAATGAACAAAAGACTGATAAGAACACTGACAAAGGAAAGCTTTTTAAACACGGTAATGTCGTAATTGAAAATGCGATAGTCGTATCATCTCATCGCATCGTTAAAATGCAAGCGAAGATAGCTTCTCCCGGGTTCGGTATCCGTATTTTACTTCCTCCCAGAGCGACTTACACAGGGGCAGAGTTTCTTTCCAATCTCCTTTCACCAGCCAGTCGAGCAAAATATGGGGATTATCGGGAAAACGGATGGCTTCGTTTGCTGGCGCGAGTAACCACTCTTCAACCGTATCGGTGTTTAACTGGAACAGCGTCTGACAAAGACCCAGCTTATGCAGGGTCAATACGTTCGACAATTGTTCAAACTGTCCCTGTAGCGGTTTTACCAGCAGCTTTTTACCTAATTGCAGGGCCTCACTGGATAACTCAAAACCGCCATTGGCGATGACGCCATCGGCATACTGCAGGGCATACTGAAAGCCATTTTTGGAAGGAGGATACCAGCGCACATGGCCACAATTCATTTCAGCGGAAATAGCCGGGTGATAGCATTTGAAGCGGCATTCTGCCAATGGCTCCAGCATTTGCTGAATTTCATTAATATCTTCAAATGGCAGATAAACCAGAATATGGGAGCGGCAATCATAGTGAACTGGCTTCTCCAGCACAAACGGCGGAATAATAGGCTGATTAAAATGATACCAATGCACGCCAATTTGAATATCAGCGGGGGCAAAATAGTTGAGTACCAGTTTATCGACCAGACCTGCACCAGATTGAGGTACCGGGTAGGTAAACGCAGCCTGGTGGCTAATCGAAATCGACGGTAAGCTCTGTTGTCTGGCCGCCCATGCAGTCACGGGTTCGAAGTCATTGATAAGCAGGTCGTATGCGGACACATCCAGTGCACGAACATCGTCTAAAAATCGTAAAAGTCGGCTTTGATGCAGGGTTTGTAAACGGCTTACCCGACCTTTTTTGCAGCTAAAAGTTAGCCCTGTGAAAGTACGGTAGTGAGCAAACACGTCCATATCGAAATAGCCATTAGCAGGGCGTCCGCTGAACACAAAGTCCACGTCAATATCTTTTCGTTTCTGCATCGCTACAGCAAGTATGCGCGCACGCGCGATGTGTCCGTTGCCAGTGCCCTGAACACCGTAAAGAATCTTCATTGTTATCCCAGTGCCGTTAAACTGACTGACGCAATGAATAGTCCTAACAGGGCGCCTGCAACAACGTCAGTAGGGAAGTGAACACCCAGTAAAATGCGCGATAAACCAATGAGTGCGGCCCATGAGTAGGCGAGCAGGGCAAATGGCGGATAGTAGTAGCTCACTATACTTGCCATTAACCATGCGGCAGCGGTATGACCGGAAGGTAAACTAAACTTATCTGAAGGCACAATGTGAGAGTGAAAATGAGTCAATAGATCACACGGCCGCTGACGTTTAATCAGCTTTTTCAACACGACATAAACAGGCAGTTCAAGCGCGTATGCCATTAACGCGGTATACAAAAACAACTCTCCGTGTTGAGGTTCAAACGCCCACAACAGCATTGCCAGAACAAAATACAGATAGCCGTCGCCGGTTTTTGACAGCCAGATTATGCTGCGGCAATTACCCTGAGAGGTGATGCTGAATAGCCGATGAAATAGATCAGTATCGTATTCGGTCAAAGATTTCAGCTTCATTGGCTTCGCCTCATTCGCTTTACTGCTGGTAAGGCTAGACATGGTTTATGAACAGTGGGTGACAGTCGTGCGAAACCTTTGTGACAATAATAAATAACCAAAATGTTTGATTTGACTTAAATGATGCTATGCTAGGACAAGCAGTTATTGAGCGCCCGAAAGGAAAAACCGATGGATTACAATACTTCCGAATTATGCGATTTGTTTGCTGACAGTGTTGATGTCGTAGACCCAATCTTTGTCAGTTACGGTGGACGGTATTCGTTCGGCGGGGAGATCACCACAGTTAAATGTTATGAAGACCGTGGGTTAGTCGACCGTGTACTTGCGCAAAACGGCGCCGGTAAGGTGTTGCTGATTGACGGCGGCGGTTCAACCCGACGCGCGCTGATCGATGCTACTTCAGCACAGGTTGCCATCGACAATGAATGGGAAGGAATCGTTTGTTACGGCAGTGTGCGAGAAGTCGATAGCCTGGCCGATTTGGACATCGGCGTGCTCGCAGTCGCCTCAATACCGGTTAACGCAGAAGGCGAAAGCATCGGCGATGTGGACGTGCCGGTGAATTTCGGTGGCGTGACTTTCTTGCCTGAAGACCATCTCTACGCGGACTCCACTGGTGTCATCCTGTCGCCAGAGCCGCTTGATATAGATTAAAATTGACACACACTGCCCGGTAACCCCAATATCAGTTCCGGGCAACAAAAAATAGTTACTTTAGAGTAATCCAATGTAGCTATATTTGACTATAGCTACTATTAAGTCGTCTTAATTCCGTGCTCTCCTAAAATGTCAGCTCAGCGCTGAGACAGTTACACTAAAGTGGACTTCGTCAGAATTTACTCAACCATGATAAGTTAATGCGAAAATGAATGGTGAAAGCAATACGAATCAACATGCAGCCCTGCATTCAGAGGTAAAAAATCGATTTGGTGTGGTGCCTAACTTTTTCAAACTGGCTTCAGAGTCACCTGATATCACCGAAAATCTCTGGGGTTTCGCAAAATTTGCCTATTTAAATAACCCGTTCCCTTCGTTATTTAAAGAGCGGATGTTTGTCTATACCTCACGCTTTTGCGAAGTGCGATATTGTATCGCCAGGCATGTTGGCTTTCTGGCCGGCCTTGGCCACCCTTCCGGAGACGCCGAGAGTAAAACATCGCCTGTGGAATTAATCATTCCGCTGTTAGCAAATCCATTACCCAGAGATGAAGCGCTGGGACCTTACCTGGAACTGGTCAAATCGTTACAATTATCAAAAAGTTCTGCACCAGAACAAGGTTCGCAGGAAGAATACGCCATATTTGTGTGTGTAGCGCATCTTTTACTTTTTACCGATCGCACTCATGATTGCCTGGACGCCTTGAAAGAGGCTTATTCTTCGGAAGATTTAGAGTACCTGTTAGTATTTTTAACCTTTATTCGCACCGCGCACTATTGGACAAAGATTCATCCTGATCTGGAGATGGAGGATGATTTACGCCAACTATTCGACGTACAGGAAAAGCTGGCAGAAAAAATTTTCAACGATCCGGAAGCTGGCTCGTGTGAGCTATCAACGCAGTTACAAACTGAACTTTATACTCTTCGCCGCGAAACGCAGTTGATGGCGCAGGTCAAAGCCACAAACACTGCGCTGGAGGAAGCCAGTATAAGGAAAGATGAATTTTTAGCTACGCTTGCTCATGAGCTGCGTAATCCACTCGCCCCTATTACCAGTGGCCTGGAAGCAATGAAGATTGCTATAAAAAATAAGGACTTGAAGGCGCTGGAAGCATTACGCACCACAATGGAAAGGCAAAGTCAGCAGTTAACACATCTGGTCAACGATTTGATGGATGTCTCACGAATTAGCCGGGGTAAAATGTCGCTGAAGCTTGGCCCGGTTGAACTGACTGATATTATCGCAAGTGCAATAGATTCCGTGGCTACGAAACTGGAACAAGCCGGGCATAAATTTGTCAACGATTCTGCTAAGTACAAGTCCATCGTGGTGAAGGGAGACCCGGTTCGCTTGATTCAGATTTTCTCCAATCTGCTAGACAATGCCATCAAATACACCCCGTACGGGGGAGAAATTTCGTTGTCCGTTACAATGGATGCTACAAACGTCGTAGTTTCAGTGAAGGATAACGGGATCGGTATTCCAGCCCATCATCATGAAAAAATATTCGAGCTTTTTTCACAGTCTGCAGACGAGTTGGAAGCGGGGGAGCAAGGTCTGGGTGTGGGCTTGTCTCTGGTCAAAAAACTGGTGCAGATGCACGATGGCAATATTGAAGTCGTTTCAGATAGTCCCGGGGACGGCAGCCAATTTGTTGTTCGTTTACCGACAGTAGAATTTGAGGAGCAAGCTCTTACTTCCAAATCGGAAGTTGAGGTTAATAATGGAAATTCCTGTCGGGTACTCCTGGTTGATGACAATAAGTCAGCTGCTGATATTCTGGGGATGCTCGTGCTGATGCTAGGGTATTCAGTGGATACTGTGTATAACGGCAGGGCTGCTTTGGAAATGGCACCTGAAATTTGCCCAGACATTATTTTCATGGATATCGGCATGCCCGAACTGAATGGTTATGAAACGGCGCAACTGATGAATCAGGAGGCATGGCGACGCAATACTGTGTTGGTCGCGTTAACTGGTTGGGGGCGTGAAGAGGATATTCAGCGCACGAAAGAAGCGGGGTTTGACCATCACCTGGTTAAGCCGATAGACGCTGAGCAATTGAAGAATATTCTCCATTACATCAGTAATAAAGACCATGCCGGACTTGAGCGGTATTTGTCCTAGTTGTCAGTTGGGGCGAGCACTTTCTTTTCATTAAGTAAGCTTGCAACATTTTCGGGAAAGTCGAGCAGGGGCAACTCAACCCTGCTGACAATTCTCAATTGTGTTCGGTTCTCTCACAGAGTGAGCAGACTAAAACAGGCAGTAAATATTTCTTCGCGATGCTTAATCTGCATGAAACCTAATTACCCCAGATATCGTTAACGAATTCAGGGTAATCCACAAACGGGTTGCGGTTATTCTGAAATTGGAAGGCCGCTTCATTGCGATCAATTTCTTTCTGGCTTACCGGATCCTGCAGGTGCCACGCAATCAACATATCAACCAGCCAGGTCTCGAAGACCTGATTGCTGGTGCCGTTTAATGCCGCATTTGCATAGGTGCTATTGCCGTCCCACGCAGCTATTACGTTTTCATAGCGGGTTGCCATATAGAAATAGGCTCTGGCGATATCACCTTTGAATTCATCGATAGGTTCAAACACCGTACCGCTATAGCCTAATCCGTTTTGCGCTGCGCCTAATGTTGAGCCGTTTGCGGACGTATAACTGGCGCTGCCAACATCTCCGTACGGGTAACTGCTGCGTTTTGAATTAACATAGCCATCGGTGGCAAAAATGTGGTGGACGTCAGTATTCATCGGTGCGATGGCGCCGCCAAACCAGCTGCGTGGGAATGCGTGTTCGCGGTTATAACAATCACTTTCGCCACGGTAAGTCCCACATTGGTCTGTGCCGGCAGCAAATACATAGCTGTCTCCTGCTGCCGGATTTTCAGAGTAAATATCTAAAATGGTGCCGTCATTTTCATAGTAGGTATCGCGTTCGTGCGACAGATAAAATGTCCATAAATCGCCATAACTTTGGGTAGAGTGATTTTTGATAATGTTATGAAGTTCTGTCTTAAGCGAGTAGCCGGTGAGTCCAGATGCGCTTTGATAATAGGCCGATAAATCGGGGTTGCCGCCACCGCCGGAACCGCTACCCAGCGTAAAGTTGGTGTTTTCCTGCAAGCCGAATGAACCGCCACTGGCAATGGTAGTGTTTTCTACGGCTAACTTATAGCTGCCGTTTCCGTGACTACAGCAGATACCATCACCATAGGAATCCAATACGGTTAACGTATAATCACCATCAGCCAGGCAAACCGCTTCATCATAGCTGGCGTTGCTGGCATAACTGTCACCTGAAAAGATCACCTGACTAGTTGCGTCGGTGATTTGCCAGGAAGTTTCTGCGCCATAGTTGTCTGTGGTCAGTGAAAATTGTCCGCTGTTTTCATTGCAGCCTGAACCCAAGCCACCGCCAGACGATGGCGTGAAGTTGTCTATGTAAACCACCTCAGAACCATCAAAACCTGACTGATCGTAAAAACGCAAACCGATTTCTATCGTGCCCGTCGCTGCTGCGGTGTATAGATAAGAAAGTTGTTGCCACTGACCTGTTAAAGCGGGGTTGGAATAGTTGTGATAGCCGTCCGCATACATGCGTGCCGCGACACTGCCTTCAGTATGATATACCCATACACTGAAGTTATAACTCTGACCACTTTCAACACTGATACTTTGCCTGAAATCGGTGGAGCTCTGGGTGCCGGTACTCACAGTCACTGCCGCAGCAGCGTTACCGGTATAAGTGGGACTAGCGGATTCAGCTAGGCTTATACCACTGTCGATAGTTGTCCAGTTATCCGGCGATGAGCCGGACCAGTTTTCAAAATCTCCATTAACTACCTGGGCTTGGGCGATGGCAGTGCTTAACAGCAGAATTGACGCCAGCAAACCGGTTTTGCTTATTCTCATAGTTTTTTCCTGTTTCTTAGGTGCTTATTCTAGATAGCAGGATCTAAGGTACAGGATCTGTTTGTGAATTAAATTACCGATTTATTACATATTTTTTATATAGAACAAAATTATACCATTGATGATTTAATATGTTCTAAATGTGCTTTGCGCTGACAGAAAGGGAAGAGGAAAACGAATGGGATACGTTTTCCATAGTTGAGGTAAATAGAGCCAACTTTTTCAGTTGGATTTGGACAGCTCACTGTGCAATTTCAACACACGATCACCATCATCCTGTTCAATCAAATAAGCCGGATCATCATCTGATCCTTTGCGGGTGGTTTCACTACCTTGCAGCGTTCGCGTAACCTCTTCCCGTAAGACTCCCAAATATTAACCTGTTATAATGAACGTTCGCTAAACACGGGACTGTATTGTTTCAATATTCCGAATACGAAATTAAGTGACATAAACTCTCATAGAGTGAATGAGTCTACGTAGTAAGATTTTGTCGAAGCAAACTGATCTCTATAAATCGCGAAAAAATAAACGAAAATCTGAATTTGTAGATCCGGATAAATGAGCATCTAAGTCAGAAATAGTTGAATTGCATCTATAGTGATGGTTAGATCCAAATAAAGATACTAATTTTTTATCTGTTTTTTTAATGACGACATTTCTTATTTCGTTATGCATCCTTACAATTTCGATTGACTCAATTTCGCTCTTTTTAAACTTGAAATTTTTGGAAGTGAATGTGTCGATATCTTGAATAATTGTTACTTCGTCATTTTTTAAAAAAAGTATATCTGCGTAATAAATAATTGAGTATGCAAGAAGAAGAATAGTAAAAATAATACCGCCATAATGCTTTAGGTACACCGAACTATTAATATCAGGTATGAACCATAGTAAAAATGCTAACACTAATAATTCGATAGAAAAAGCGATTGTGGCAGTTGTGTAAATTTCGATTTTTCTTTTTTTAAAAATAAACTTTTTATTATGACTTTCTTGATTATATTTCAATCAGTTCACCAATAAATTTATAATACTTATAAAGTATCAATTGAATTTGGTTTTTAGCGCAACGCCAAATCCAGTTCCCACTTTGGGTGTATCTTCACCTATTAATTTATTTGTAAAAGTAAAGCTAAAAGTGTCTTGAATTTTATTCCCAAAAATCAATTTGTCACTATTATTTTTTGTTCCATTTAAATTTATCGACAAATCGATGGTTTTTACGTTAATAATCTCACCTTTGTCTACCCTTCCATTACTGTCCTTATCGTCCCATAAACGTAATTTGGCGTACACTGGGTCAAGAATGTCTATGACTTTATCGCCATTATAATCAAAACTTTTTAATCCATCAAAATCTGTTGCTTTTTTATAAACTGAGAACAATGATAGTACAAACTCGTGTTCGCTTGTAATTGAGCCAGAAAAGTCTGCATCAATAAAAAGAACAGGGTTTCCTGGAGTAGACCAACTGAAGTATTCTGGAGCACCGTTACCTGAAATGTCGAACTTAAAGCTACTGTCTTTAAGTTTGGTGAATTGAATGCCGTCTCCATCCAGGTCAAGGAAAATAGGAAGAGTTTCGCAGCCTAATTGTATTTGCTTATAGGGTGGTAAATCTTCGCAAAAAGATGGTGGAGCCGGCTGAGTTGAATTGAAAAAGTCAATTGCCCAACGGTCCATTAGCCTTTCAAGCAACCCGCTTTCAATCTCAGCTTGCATTCTAAGCTCAGTCCAATCAACATTATCAAGATAATCCTCTGTTACTGATGCGACCCCTATACCTGCAGCAGTAACTAGGCCTACAGTGACAACACTCGGCAACGCTAACACTGTACCGCTAACGAATGCGACAAGCTCACCCGCCGCAAGAGAAGCAATAAACCCCGCCAATTCACTTCCAGCTAATCCTCGCTCATCGTTTAAATAGTGATTAGTAATTTGACTACCTGATTGAAGAGCGTCAATTAAGAGTAGTCTTTGATCTAGTACTTTATTAAGCTTAGTTACAGCCTCCTGAGTCAGATTGAAATTATCTGAGTTTTTAAGAAAGTTAACAATTAATCTTACCTTGGCTAGAAGGTTGACGACATCGCTTTTCTGTTCTGCTGTCCAAGGAGTTTTATCTAAATTTGACTCTTCAGCAATTTCTAAATCCTTCCAAGTAGTTTCCTCGCCAGGGGGATTACCACGAAAGTTATATGCGTTTGCGCGATATGAGCTGTAATAAAAGGCATTGAAACTATATGAAGATCTGAAGCCTCCACCGTCGTTTGAGTATGTAGTTGAGCAATGGTAGTAGCCATTGTTATGGTTGCAATTTGTAATTTGCTGCATTGCATTGGACGTACTCGGTATGAAGCAAAGTGATGCTAATGCATTGATAAATATTATCTTTTTCATTTTTAAAGTCCTTTTTTTGTAGAGCTTTCCTTATTTGCGTTAAACCTATCATCGAAATAGCATAATTACAAGTTATGGATTTTTATTTTTTTATGGGGATAAGGAATGAGGCCTTTTTAAAGCGCTTTCCGATAATGTATAGGTATGTTGCGACTTGCTAATATAAGCCGTGCATTTCTTTCATGTGTGAATTTTATTAGTTGAATTTTAGCCTAAAAGTTTTGGAGTGAATTCTTTAAGTAGCTTTACACACAATTTCTTAAAGAGTTCTGAGTTGAAGTTTCCCTAGTTATTTATATAAGAGTTTGATTGAAATATGAATTCTAAAAATAAAAAAATTGATTTTTTATTTTGACTTAAAAAACTTTATTACCCTTTTTTAAACAGCTCGCTATGCAATTTCAACACACGATCACCATCATCCTGTTCAATCAAATAGGCTGGATCATCGTCAGAGCCTTTGCGGGTGGTTTCACTTCCTTGCAGCGTTCGCGTAACTTTTTCCCGGAAAACTTCTCTGACGTACCCGGTGCCTTTGCCATTACCCCATTCCCATTCTACTTTTGTATTGGTCTGATACGATTTGCTCATACACTGTCTCTGCCGATTGAATTAGGATAGATACCCCGCGAGGCTAAAGATAGTGCAGTTAAATTTTCGTAATCAACGTGATAGGGAAGGAGTCTCAGTGGACTCCTATAATGGGCTTATTGCTGGTAAATTTCATTCAGGTAGTCGGCGATTCTGACGCCCGCCTGTTGCAGACGTTTTTTCACCGTGGGCATATGTTGATAGAGATAGTCATAATTCATATTATTAGCGTCTTCAGGATAAACGCCTTTTCTCAGCGCGACACTTTCGGCTATCCAGGTTTGTGGATTGGTATCATGCCACTGTTTGCGCTCATCGGCAGAGATTTTTGCTGATAGCCATTGTGTCCATTCGCTGTAGGACAATTCACGTTGCTGAATTAATTGTGAATCCCAGACGCGATGTAAATTGGAATCTTCCCAGAAAAAACGCACTTTGACATCATTACCACCGCGATCGGTGCCATCCCCTGCGTGAAGGGGCTGATGAAGATCGCCAATAATATGCACGATAAAGCGCAAGGCTCTTTGTTTTTCGGCTCGGCTGCTATCGGGGCTTTGCAATAT
Organism: Alteromonas ponticola; assembly: GCF_012911815.1. Classification (GTDB taxonomy): domain Bacteria; phylum Pseudomonadota; class Gammaproteobacteria; order Enterobacterales; family Alteromonadaceae; genus Alteromonas; species Alteromonas ponticola. Next base: position 160,644 of record NZ_JAATNW010000004.1, read on the forward strand.
TGTTTTGAAGTTGTTAAGTGCCGTATAGGCATCCCCCTGTTTTGGCGCGCCAGCTTGAGGGTAATTTTTGTCGCCAGGTACAGTGACATAGTGCCAGGGCGAAGCGGTTTTCTGCCAGAATTCATCTGGATTAGAGCGCATTTCATCCGCCCAGGTAGAGGCTTCAGCTAACGATTCATTGGGTAATAGCGCGGTGATCGCTGCTTTGGCTTCAGCGGACAGATAGTGCTCTGCGATGGCACCTGTCACCCGGTGTCCGGTTTGCCCCCATGCGGCTGCCAGGGTCGAAGTAAACAAGCAAACAGAAGTGAATGAGGCGATTAAAACGCCCTGTACTAATTTCGTCATTCGTATTCCTTTCATCGTTGATAGCCCCAGCGAGGCATGAGTGTTTGGTCAAGTCCGATATGGTCTAATATTCTGGCCACCACAAAATCCACCAGATCGCGGATTGACTGAGGCTGATGATAAAATCCCGGTGCCGCAGGCATGATGGTGGCGCCCAATTGCGAGAGTTTAAGCATATTTTCTAAATGGATCGAGGAAAGTGGCATTTCCCGTGGAACCAGTATTAACTGGCCGCGTTCTTTTATTACCACGTCGGCAGCGCGTTCTATTAAGTTGTCACTGGCCCCCGTCGCTATTGAAGACAGCGTGCCTGTTGAACAGGGACACACAATCATAGTTTTGGGGGCGGCGGAGCCCGACGCCACGGGTGAAAACCATTCTTCCTTACCGTAGACGTGGAGTTGGTCCTCATTGCAGCCAAAGGTTTCAACGAAAAACGCTTTGATCTGGTCAGGTCGTCCAGGCAGTTGCATGTCCTCTTCAGTAGCGAATACTACTTTGGCTGCAGAAGAGATAAGCAAGTGCACCGTACAGTTGGCGGCGAGTAACGACTCAAGCAGACGTAATGCGTAGGGTGCTCCTGATGCGCCTGTGATGGCTAAGGTGATGGCTTGATTAGTCATCATTGTGTGCTGCCTTTTCAGTTAATGCGTCAAGTAGGCGCTGATGGATGTTATCGAATCCGCCATTACTCATTATCAGAATCTTGTCACCACTTGCGGCGTGTTGCTTTAAATAATTAACTATCTGGCTGACATCATCAAAACACGTGGCTGGGCTTGCGCTGGTAGCCGCGAGTTTTGACAGCGACCAGCTGAGACCTTTTGGCTCAAGTAATAAAGTGTGATCGGCCTGTTGCCATGAGGCCACCAACTCTTGCTGGTGGTGGCCCATTTTCATGGTGTTAGAGCGCGGTTCGAGTACAGCGAAAATACGTTGTTTGCCCACCTTTTCCCGTAACCCTTGCAAGGTTAAGGTGATGGCGGTTGGATGATGGGCAAAATCGTCATACACGGTAATATCATTGACGCTGCCACGCACCTCTAATCTGCGCTTCACGTTTTTAAACTGTGCCAGACCGCTTATCGCATCATTAATGGTAACGCCAGCGTGATGCGCTGCGGCAATGGCCATCAAGCCATTTTCGACATTGTGCAAGCCGAGTAAATCCCAGTTCACTTCACCGACAACCTGGTTGTTATGCAGCACCTTAAATGCGCTGCCATCCGATTTAATCAGCTCAAATTGCCAATTGCGGCCGGAAAACTGCTGCTCACTCCAGCAACCCTTCGCCAGAGTGTCATTAATCGCCTGATTGGAGTACGGTGACAAGATTAAACCCGTGCCCGGTACAGTGCGCACCAGATGATGAAATTGGGTTTGAATTGCCGCTAAATCAGCGAAGATGTCTGCATGGTCGAATTCTAAGTTGTTGATGACCAAAGTGCGGGGGTGGTAGTGCACAAATTTGGAGCGTTTATCAAAAAACGCGCTGTCGTACTCATCAGCTTCAATTACAAAAAATGGGCTTTCACCTAAACGCGCGGACATGCCAAAATTTTGCGGAACACCGCCAATCAGAAATCCAGGCTGCAGCCCGGCGTATTCCAGTAGCCAGGCCACCATGCTGCTGGTGGTCGTTTTGCCATGTGTACCCGAAATGCCGATGACCCAGCGGTCCTGCAGGACATTTTCCAGTAACCATTGTGGACCACTAATATAAGGTATATTGCGGTTTAACACGTATTCGACGGCTGCGTTACCCCGTGACATGGCATTACCGATTATCACAACGTCGGGTACAGGATCAAATTGGGCCTCGTCAAAACCTTCGGTCAGGATAATGCCTATACTTTCCAACTGCGTGCTCATCGGCGGGTAAACGTTCTGATCAGAACCGGTCACAGTGTGCCCCTGAGACTTTGCAATGGCGGCAATGCCCCCCATGAAACTTCCACAAATGCCTAAAATATGTACATGCATAGGATAATCAGTCAACTATTTGGTTAATATACTCTATCAGATGCGAATCAATGTGTTGATATGCAACTCAGATTTCCTTTCGAACTTTTTCGAGGGTACAATTAGTGTGCAATTAATCAGCGCCCCTTCAAGCAATTTAGCTTGCTTAGAATGACAGATTAATCGAAATTCAGTGTAAATACGTTATCTAACAAAAATTATATTACGCAACGTAATCGCTGATTGACCCTACGAAAACTGATAAAGGCTGTAGCACACTATGAAACGACTTAATTCACAGTTACAAAAAGACGGTGCCCCACTTGAACTTATTCTTCTTATACGTACGCTTTTAGCAGGTTGTAAAGAGATTTCCTTCCGCGTAAGTCAGGGTGCCCTGGCGGGTGTTCTGGGTTCAACTTTGAGTGAGAACGTGCAAGGGGAAACCCAGAAAAAGCTGGATGTTATCTCCAATCAGATTTTAAAAGATACATTGCGCGAGTCAGGTTACGTTAAAGCCATTTCTTCTGAAGAAGAAGATGATGTTGTACCGTGTAATCCGGAAGGAAAATATCTGGTCAGTTTTGATCCGCTCGATGGCTCATCTAACACTGAGATTAACAGCCTGATCGGTACCATTTTTTCAATTACTCACGCGCCACAGTGGATGGATGCGGATGATCCTTCTGCCTTTTTGCAGCCAGGCACACAAATGGTGGCAGCCGGTTACGTACTTTACGGTCCCTCGACCATGTTGGCAATGACTACCGGTCGAGGGACACACATTTACACGTTAGACAAAACCCATGGCGGTTTTTTGCTAACTCACCCCAATATTCAGGTGCCCGAACAAACCAAAGAATTTGCCATCAATGCTTCAAACCAGCGTCATTGGGAAGCGCCGATTCAGGATTACATTGGCGACCTGCTGGCGGGCACTGAGGGCCCTCGCGGCAAAGACTACAATATGCGCTGGGTTGCAGCGATGGTGGGCGATATTCATCGCGTATTATGTCGTGGTGGTATTTTTATGTATCCATTTGATAAGCGTAACCCTTCAATTCCTGGCAAGCTGCGCTTACTGTATGAAGCCAACCCGATGGCGTTTTTGATGGAACAGGCTGGCGGCTTAGCCAATACAGGTCATGGTCGTATTATGGAAGTTATGCCCAGTGAAATTCATCAGCGCGTACCGACCTTGTTAGGCTCGAAAGAGGAAGTGGAAGCTTGCCTGAGTTATTACGCCAGACACGAGTCTTAACGGGGCACGCCGTGTGAACGCGGCTTTGTAATTTGTGCTAATGGCCTTATACTGTGCGGTTAGTTATTTTGTCAATTGTAAAGGAAACTTGTAAATGAGCTTAAGCAACGTTCCAGCAGGTAAAAAACTACCTGATGAAGTGAATGTTATCATCGAAATTCCAGCTCAGGCTGACCCGGTAAAATATGAAGTCGATAAAGACACTGGCGCGATGTACGTTGACCGTTTTATGGCCACCTGCATGCACTATCCTACCAATTATGGTTATGTGCCAAATACGTTGTCTGAAGACGGCGACCCGGTTGATGTGCTGGTTGTTACACCGTTCCCTCTGATTTCTGGTTCGGTGATTAAGTGTCGCCCGGTCGGTGTACTGAACATGACAGATGAGTCAGGTAAAGATGCGAAGGTAATTGCAGTACCGATTGACAAGTTGTCAACTATCTACCGCAATGTGCATGATGTGAACGATTTACCAGAATTACTGCTGAAGCAGATTGAGCACTTCTTCTCTCATTACAAGGATTTGGAGCCTGGTAAGTGGGTTAAGATCGACGGCTGGGATGGCGCTGAAGCGGCGAAAGCGGAGATTACCTCGAGTGTTGAGCGCGAGCAACAAAACGGCTAAATGCCTGCTCGCACTTTTCACGTTTTAGTGTGCTAAATTTTAAAGGGTTCGTTTGATACGAACCCTTTTTGTTTTTGGAGAAAATATGAAAGCATTTGTCTACTCATGTTTGCTAACGGTTTTGTTGTTCAGCAGTAACGTCGTCTTAGCCGCTGAGCCGGTGGAAGTGTATTGGGAAGACCTGGTGCCTGAGGGGTTTAATCCGCTGCAAGCGCCATCGGTCAATCATGACGGCAGTATGACTCAACTGCAACCTAACGCGCCTGTGGTATCTCGCTATGACGGGCAGGTGGTCAAAATCCCCGGCTTTGTAGTGCCGCTTGAGGGTACCGCTGAACTTACCACCGAATTTTTACTTGTGCCTTACTTCGGTGCCTGTATTCATGTTCCACCGCCGCCATCCAACCAGATTGTTTATGTTAAGTTTGAGCAAGGTGTGCCGATAGAAAACTTATCGGATGCAATTTGGGTAACGGGTGTGCTTACTACGGACGGCTGGTCTGGAGAAATAGCCTCGGTAGGATATCGACTTCAGGGACAAACGGTTGCCCCGTTTTAAATCAACTTTTTTGCGAATATGCAGATTTGCTGTAAATTTAAACATTAAGGTTTTCAGAAATTTAACCTCAAAGGTAGCCAATGAATTTTCTTAATCGCCTATCTATAGCGCAAAAACTCTATCTTGTTCCCATCATCAGCACGATAGCGTTCGTTTTATATTTGGCGATGACCTCCTATACTGCATTGGATAATGTTCGATTACTGGAGAATGCCCGTGGGGTGCAGTTTCCTGCGTTAAATTTTTCCCGAGAAGCATTGTTCAATATGAAGAACGTGCGGGACACTCTCAGCAGCGCTGTGACTACCGGTGATGAAGAAGCCCTGGAGCGAGCTAATCAGCTGGCTGTCACAACCCGTGATCAACTGCAGAAAATAGTACAGGTTAATCCAGCGTTAAGTTCTGAAGCCAACAGCATTCTTAGCAACTTCAACGAGTATTTCGCGCTGGCTTATTCTGTCAGCGAATCGATGGTCAATGGCACGGCTGACTTTAGTCGTCTGGCAGAACAAAGTGCCAGCATGAATCAATTGTTCGACTCAACGACAGCCCGCTTAGATGCATTCAGTCAGGCAAGAAAGACCACCTTTGAAGAGGCCATCGACTTATCTAACAACGCTGCCCGTGCCTTGATCACCGTGGGTATTGTGATGGGCGTTATCACCACCATTATTTTATTTGCGACCGCCATACCCATTGTGTTGAATCTACGCGGCGGTGTCACGGATGTAGTCAAGTCATTGCGCGACATTGCGCAGGAAGATGGTGATCTGACCGTGCGCATTCAAACGAAAAGTAAAGACGAAATTGGTGAGCTGGTGCACTGGTTTAATCAGTTTGTGGCCAAACTGCAAAACGTGGTTAAAGATATTGGTCAGTCAGCCAAACCACTTTCTGATTTGGCGCACAACCTGAATCAGGTGTCGGATCATACCCGCAACACAATTAATGCCCAGCAACAATCGGCTGAAGAAGCGAGGCATGCGGTTGAGCATCTTACCAGTAGTGTCAATGAGGTTGCTGGTAGTGCAGCTGATGCAGCCGATGCTGCTGCAGCTGCCTCGTCGGCGTCTACTGATGGTCAGCGGGTGGTTAATGCTACAGTCAGTAGTATTCAGAATCTGGCCAATTCGGTACAGGAAACCGCTGAGGTTATTCGCAAACTCGAAGCTGACTCTAACCAGGTCGGGGTAGTGCTTGACGTGATTAAGGGCATTGCTGAACAAACTAACTTGTTAGCGCTAAATGCCGCGATTGAAGCCGCCCGTGCTGGCGAGCAGGGGCGGGGATTCGCAGTGGTCGCCGATGAAGTCAGAACTCTGGCCTCGCGGACTCAAAAATCAACCGAAGAAATTCAACATACAATCGAACAGCTTCAGAACGCGGCGAGGTCCGCCGTTAAAGTGATGGGGCGTGGTACAGAGTTAGCGGGTTCCAGCGTTGAAGAAGCGAATAAAGCGGGTAGTAGCCTGACTTTGATAAACGATACGATTTCCCGCATTACCAAAATGAACGAACAAATTGCCAGCGCAACAGGTGATCAGAAACATGTTGCGCAAAGCATATCGGCTAATGTCGATGATATGAATCGTCGTGCCGATGACACGGCGGAAAGCGCTGAAAAACTTGCCAGTGTCAGCATGTCGCTGGAAAAACTGGCGAAAGATTTCGCCCGCATCATGCAGCAGTTTAAGTATTAACAGGGCATCTTACCTAATTGCCCGACACACTGGTTATTGCTGCGGCGTATAAATGGCCTCAGCCCGGTTAAACAGCATCCATGAGGTCAGAATATATTTATCCCTATCTTTGGGGATCTGGCCGCGATGCGTGTGCGTGAACCCGGCCGGTGCAATAACCATTCTGCCCGCTTTCGGCTTAACCGAGCGTTGCTGATAATAAAAGTCCGTTTCGCCCCCGTCTTCCACATCATTTAAATAAAACATGAATAGCAAGGTGCGATGCAAAGCATCGTTGTGCGGAAGTTGCGGATAGACCTCAGAGTGCCAGTAGGGATAGCCCCCTTCATTCGCACGGTAACGCTGCGCATTAATTTCGCCAACGCGAAACAAATAATTTAGCAGGTTAGGCAGATTCGGTTTACCGACTTCTGCAAAGTTTTCGCCGGTCAATTTAACCGCCTCGCCGGTGGTGGGGTGACGCACGGTCAGTCCGATAGGGCCCACCAGCGCAAAATAGTACTTCTCCATGTAGCGCAGTAGTTGCTCACCGGTTTTTTGCATCACCTGGGGAAAAAACGCTTTAAATTCGGGCTTCTCACTAAAAGAAACGTCTGAACTTTTCTTTTTGTCGGTATCGACCCCGCCGCCAGTGCGACCAGCGGTGAGATTAGGGCTGTCTTCAAATGCTGAAATAATATCCCTACACAACTCGGGTGAAAGTACATCATCGATAACTTCAATAAAATCGCACGGCTTATCACTCATCCGTTTTTCTCCCGCAAATGTACATCCATCGCGCTGCGTACTTCTTCCGGAATGGCGCAGGCTTGTTGATTTTTATAATCAAAGTGCACCATTGTGGTGGTACCCGATGCGCACTTGCTTTCGTTTTGCCACAGCTCCTGGAATACATCGAATGAGCTGTTGCCAATGCGGCTTATATAGGTTTTAACGGTAACTGGCTGACCATAAAAAATTTGCGCATGAAAATCCACGTGGTAACTGGCAAGAATAAGCGGCCAGTTTTTCAGATCAAGACTGGGTGTAAACATTCTAAATACGGGTTCACGGGCGGCTTCGAACCAGCCCACAATAACAGTATTGCTCACATGTGCCAGAGCATCGGTTTCATAAAAGCGAACATCAAATGATGTTTCCATAGGGTGATTGGTCATACTAATACTCTTTTATTATCGCGTTAACAGCGGTTTTAAGAAGTGGCCCGTATGTGAAACGTCAGACTCTGCCACTTCCTCTGGCGTACCACTTGCAATGATATTACCACCGCCTGAACCGCCCTCGGGGCCCAGGTCAACAATCCAGTCTGCGGTTTTAATTACATCGAGGTTATGTTCGATCACCACCACGGTATTACCATGGTCACGTAAACGGTGCAGTACTGCAAGTAGCTGCTTGATATCATGGAAATGTAAGCCGGTGGTGGGCTCATCCAAAATATACAGCGTTTGACCGGTATCTCGCTTGGACAATTCCCTCGCTAGTTTAACCCGCTGCGCTTCACCGCCTGACAAGGTGGTCGCCGCCTGACCCAGTTTAATATAGGACAAACCGACATCCATCAGGGTCTGCAATTTACGCGCTATAGAAGGGATGGCGTCGAAGAAGGTTCTGGCATCTTCTACTGTCATTTCCAGCACTTCGTGAATGTTTTTGCTTTTATATTGAATCTCAAGCGTTTCACGGTTGTAGCGTTTACCTTTACACACATCGCACGGCACATAAACGTCAGGTAAAAAATGCATTTCAACCTTGATCACACCGTCGCCCTGACAGGCCTCGCAGCGTCCGCCCTTTACGTTAAAGCTGAAGCGCCCCACTTTGTAGCCACGCGAGCGCGCTTCCTGGGTACCGGCAAACAGCTCACGAATAGGGGTAAAAATACCCGCGTAAGTAGCAGGGTTAGAGCGCGGGGTGCGACCGATCGGACTCTGGTCAATATCAACCACTTTGTCCAGTTGCTCAAGGCCATCAATGGCTTTATGTGGCGCAGGCTCTGACGTGGTCGCTTTATTCAGTTCACGATGTGCTATCTTGTAAAAAGTATCGTTTATCAGGGTCGATTTTCCTGAGCCTGATACCCCGGTCACACATGTCATCAGCCCCACCGGAATAGTCAGCTCGACATCATTCAGGTTATTACCGGTGGCGCCGGTTAAGGTAATCACTTTCTTCTTATCGTATTTAGTCCGTTTTGCCGGAATATCAATCTTTTCTCTTCCTGAAAGGTACTTTCCGGTAAGTGAATGTTCACTATTTAGGATGTCTTCAAGCTGGCCCTGGGCGATAATTTCGCCGCCGTGAACCCCGGCTCCCGGACCAATATCGACAATATAATCGGCTTCGCGTATGGCGTCTTCGTCATGTTCAACCACCAGCACCGTATTGCCCAGATCTCTAAGGTGAGTTAGCGTCTTCAGCAAACGCTCGTTATCTCGCTGGTGCAATCCAATCGACGGCTCATCCAGCACATACATGACCCCCACCAGACCTGCGCCAATCTGGCTGGCAAGTCTGATGCGCTGCGCTTCGCCACCTGAAAGGGTATCGGCACTGCGGGACATCGACAGATAGTTTAAACCGACGTTTATCAAAAAGCGTAAACGGTCTTGAATTTCCTTCAGAATTTTCTCGGCTATTTGTGCTTTTTGCCCGCTCAAACTGAGCTGCTCAAAAAAATCGTACGCCCCGGCTATCGACATATCGGCAATTTTAGGCAAATTGGTCTCATTCAAAAAGACGTTACGGGCTTCCAGACGCAGACGTGATCCATCACAGGCATTACACGGTTGCTGACTTAAATATTTAGCCAGCTCCTCGCGCACAGCGTTTGATTCGGTTTCGCGGTAGCGACGTTCCATATTGGGGATCACGCCTTCAAACGGGTGCTTACGCTCCATGACATCGCCACGGTCATTAATGTATTTAAACTTCAGCGACTTGCCCTTGGAACCATACAGCACGACATCGCGTGCTTTTTCTGGCAGCGACTGAAATGGCTTGGTCAGATCAAAGCCGTACTGTTCTGCCACCGCCTGTAGCATTTGATAATAATAATAGCTGCGCTTATCCCAGCCACGAATTGCGCCGCCTGTTAAACTTAGCTCATCGTTAGTGATCACGCGGGCCGGGTCAAAAAACTGCCGTGTGCCCAAACCATCACAGGTAGGGCAAGCGCCCGCTGGGTTATTAAACGAAAATAGGCGAGGCTCTAACTCACTAATACTGTACCCACAGTGTGGACAGGCAAAATTGGCTGAAAATACGATTTCTTCCGCGTCCGGGTCATCCATATTGGCGATTTTGGCATTGCCGTGGGCGAGCTCCAGCGCTGTCTCAAATGATTCCGCTAAGCGCAGTTGTAAATCGTCACGCACTTTGAAGCGATCGACCACCACCTCAATAGTGTGTTTTTTATGTAAATCCAGGGTTGGAGGGTCGGATAAGTCACATACCTCACCATCTATTCGTGCGCGAATGTAACCTTGTGCGGCCAGATTTTGTAACACTTTAACATGTTCACCCTTGCGGTCCTGAATAACCGGCGCCAGCAGCATGAGTTTACTACCTTCTGGCATCGCCAGCACTTTGTCTACCATCTGGCTGACCGTTTGGGCGTCCAGCGGCGTGTCGTGGTCAGGGCATCGGGGCGTGCCGACTCTGGCAAACATCAAGCGCAGATAATCGTAAATTTCGGTAATGGTGCCGACAGTTGAGCGTGGATTATGCGAGGTGGATTTCTGCTCAATAGAAATCGCTGGCGATAAGCCTTCTATATGATCTACATCCGGCTTCTCCATCATAGATAAGAACTGTCTGGCATAAGCCGACAGCGATTCAACATACCGGCGCTGACCTTCCGCATACAAGGTATCGAATGCCAGTGAAGATTTGCCAGAACCCGACAAGCCGGTGATGACCACCAACTTATCTCTTGGTAGGGTTAAATCGATATTTTTAAGATTGTGGGTACGAGCCCCGCGAACGTCGATTTTATCCATAGATGCGCTAATTTTGCCAAAAAGATCAGTATGCCATAGCCGGGCATGAAAGATATACCGGCTGCTCAGAATAGATTCAGAATTGAATCAGAAATGTTTACGGAGCAGGCAAGGGGCAGATCAGATCACACTACCTGGGTTTTAAATGTACACCGCTTACACCACCTGAATATTCGTCATTGCCGCTCGGCATTTATTTTGTGATAAACTGCGCCGCATTAGCGAATAGTAAGCATAAAACAGGTGAAGTTTGAACGCACTTGAAGTGCGTGCGGCGATTGCGTTAGCGCTGGTCTACGTATTGCGCATGCTCGGACTCTTTATGGTCATGCCGGTACTGGCAGTGGCTGCCATGGATTATCCGGATTACTCCCCGATGATGGTGGGTCTGGCTATCGGTGGGTATGGCTTGACGCAAGCTGCGCTGCAGATCCCTATGGGCATGATGTCAGACCGCTGGGGGCGGAAACCGGTTATCTTGCTGGGGTTGGCCGTATTTGCGCTAGGGAGTTTTATCGCCGCCAGCGCTGATACCATGGTCTGGATGATTGTGGGGCGGATATTGCAGGGAGCCGGTGCAATCGCCGGCGCCATCATGGCACTGGCTGCTGATGTCAGTAGAGAATCACAACGGGCAAAGGTGATGGCCATTATTGGTATTGCCATTGGCATGTCCTTTTATCTAGCGGTACTGGTTGGTCCCGTGCTGGCTGAAAAATTCGGTCTTGCGGGTATCTTTTGGATCACCGGCATTCTAGCTATCGCGTGCCTGCCCCTGATCCAGTGGGGTATTCCTAAGGTCACTCTGCTTGCCAGCGGGGATACGCTACCGCAGGCCGGCCAGCTCAAGCGGCTTTGCTTTTCTTCGCAGTTGTGGCGACTCAATGTGAGCGTGATGTTCTTGCATATGTTAATTACCTTGCTGTTTGTACAACTGCCCGTCACCCTGTTGCATTTTGACATGTCGCTGGAAAGTCACTGGATGCTATATGCACCGGTTTTGCTGGCATCCATAGTGGGCTTGATTGTAATGATGGGCGTTGCAAGGGGACGTATGCCCAAACGTTTATTGCAGACGGCGCTGATTTTGATGGGAGCAGGCTTCAGCTTGTTGGCATTGCACGATCACAATCAATGGGTGGTTCTGGTTGCGGTAGTGTTTTTCTTTACGGGCTTTAATTATCTTGAAGCCAACTTTCCGGCACTGGTATCCAGTATTGCACCAGCTGGTGAGAAAGGTACTGCAATGGGGATCTACGCGAGCTTTCAGTTCTTTGGCGCATTTTTAGGAGGCGTCATTTCGGGCTGGACAGTCAATCACTGGCAGGCAGAAACAGCTTATACTGTAGGCACGGTAGCGGTCGTTATCTGGTTTGTTCTGCTATTGGGGCTACGGGAGGTATCGCGGGTAAAACGGATTCAATTAAAAGGTCTTACGTCGAAGGATGCAGCCGCTCAATTACAGGCATTGCCTGGTGTAGTAGAAGTCACCCAAAACGTGAAAGCCAACGCAATTTACTTAAAAGTAACCGGCGATTTTGACTTACAACAAGCACAAATAATTGTCGCAAAAGAATAATCGACAGCTTGTTCTTCAGTGCATCATCCGCTTTAATAGAATTAGGTTTATCAAGGAAGTATCGATGCACGTGTTAAAACTCTTTTCTTCATTGTGCTTGTTGGCACTGGTCACCGGTTGTGCCATTGATGTGAGCCCAAAAGCGTTTATCCATCAAGACAAACAACCCCTCCAGCTTGACACGTCCTCATTGCAAAAAGCCATTCAGAGAGATGAAGCGCAGGTGTCGATTACCACAGTTCAATTGACTAATGCACAAGGGCTGGAGTTAGTCGGTGTGGCTGTGTCATATCCGCAGGCGAAAGCGAATATTGTGTTTTTTGGCGGTGATGGCCAAACCATCAATAAAGGCTCCGGATTGATCCACCGTTTGGGCCAGATTCCGGCTAACATTCTTTGGGTTGATTATCAGGGGATGGGCGCGAGTAGCAAAGCTGACAAACTTAAAGTGGCAAATTTAAAGTCTGATGCTCTGCAGGTTTATGACTATGCCAAGCAGGTTTTTCCTCAACGATTGCCGACTCTGGTGCACGGTTTGTCGATGGGAAGTCTGATGGCCACATTTATCGCTTCTGAACGCCCGGTGGACGCTATTGTGCTTGATGGTGCACTAAATGACTTACCCAGCGTTGTCACCAATATGATGCCAAGCTGGTCGCGCCTGTTTACCACATTGGATATCCATCCTGACTTGGCCAATATGAGTAACGTTGAAGCGATTAAAGATTACAAGGGGCCCGTGTTGTTTCTGGTTGGCGAGAACGACAGAATTACACCCGTTGCGTTTGTGGAGCAGGTGTATCGCGCGACACCCAGTGACAATAAAGCACTGTACGTGATCCCGGGTCAAACGCATTTTCATGATATGAAACAGGAAGCAACGATTCAACGTTATCGTGAATTTGTTGAGACGCTAAAATAGAACAAGGGGCAACACAGGCCCCTTATTTTTGTTACATCTCGGCAGTTACTTGCGGAAATCTACGCCGCTGTTAGCCGCGTACCAGGCAAACGTCGTATAAATTGCCGTATTGATTTTAAGTGCTTCCTGATTGACCTTGTCCAGGGTGTCGTTTTCTGTGTGATGGTAATCAAAGTAATCTGAACCGTCAGGGTAGAAATTGACTGCTGGTTGACCTGCTTCACCCAGTAAACTCATATCAGACTGACCTTTGGCATTATTAGTAGAGGCCATTTCCACTCCCATCGGGGCCAGATACTCGGCAAATTTTCGGATTTCCACCAGTGCGTTTTCGCCCATGCCAGGCGCAAGCTTGTAAATGGTGCCGTTGCCAAAGTCCCACTCAGCGCCGATGATGTGGTTGTCCATGTTGTTTTTGTGCCTGGCGACATAATCCTTTGCGCCCAACAAACCAATTTCTTCAGCTGCGAATAAGATGACACGGATGGTACGTTTGGGTCGTTGTGCCATTGTCGAAATATGATTAACTGCGGCCAATGTAATACCTACGCCGATACCGTCATCAATGGCTCCAGTGCCCACATCCCAACTATCAAGGTGCGCTCCTAAGGTGACCACTTGGTCAGGCTGCTCGCTACCAGTAAACTCGCCGATAACATTGGCAATGGTCACGGTTTCCTTTAGTGTGCCACTGGCAGTGGACGTGATTCCCATCGTTACCGGCTGGTTACGTTTGAGTGCATTTTCAAGTAAATCTGCATCGGGATTGGACAGTGCCAGAGCCGGTATTTGCTTACTATCATCTTTGTACCGCATCACGCCGGTATGGGCAAAGCGGTGAGAGTCAGTGCCTACCGAGCGCATCACAAAAGCAACGGCGCCTTTTTCAGCCGCGACCGCGGCACCACTGACACGCGCACCTACGGCCTCACCGTAACCACTACCGTCCTTTCTGCGCTCCATGGCAAAAGCAACATAGGCAATCTTTCCTTTCAGTGTCTGTGCGTCGGCCGCTTTGAGTGCGTCCAGGTCACGAAAGTGTGCAATTTGCGCTTCGATGGGCGCAGTGTCAGTGCCGACGCTGTTGCCCAGCGATAGCGCGACCAGGTTATGATTAAACGGAGCTAGCAAGCTCACTTTAAGCTCGCCACGTTGCCAATCAGGAGCCTGACTTTCCTCGGTCCACACCTTATCAAAGCCTAACGACTTCATTTTGGCCACGGCCCACTCGACTGACTTTTTCTCAGCGGGTGTGCCCACCATACGCGGTCCCACTTCGGTGGTCAGTGATTCGATAATGTCGTACGACAAATTCGAATGAATAGCAGCACTTTTTAATTCGTCCAACTGGGCATGCATTTTTTCATCTAAAGCAGAAACGCTGGTGGCAAAAACCAAACACGATATGATGCCGGTAGAAAAAATTGCATTGGTAAATCGTTTCATTAAATATCCTTGGTTAAGAGTCAGTTATCGAAGGTAGAGCGTGGTTCAAACGAACATCTGTGATGATGCCAGTAAACGGTCGATAAAAGGAATGAAAACCGCTGCTATTGTTCAGTGGTGATCACCTGAATTTAACGGTATGCTCTTTGGCCTGAATAAATACATCAACTGGCCGGTGAATTAAGGTATACTACGCGTAATTCATCCGCTTGAAAACTCCCTATCCCTTTATTATTCATACGGATAGGTGCGGTAAGTTAAATATAAGTTGCAGGAGATAACGATGGCAAACAGAGGTGTTAACAAAGTCATCCTGGTGGGACATTTAGGTAATGATCCCGAAGTTCGCTATATGCCTAACGGTAATGCGGTGGCAAATCTGAGTCTGGCTACCAGTGAAAGTTGGAAAGATCAGCAAGGGCAGGTACAGGAAAGAACTGAATGGCACCGTTTGACCATGTATCGTCGCCTGGCCGAAATCGCCGGTGAATACCTTAAAAAAGGGGCGCAAATCTACGTTGAAGGCAAACTGCAAACGCGTAAATGGCAAGATCAGCAAGGACAAGACAGATATACTACTGAAATTATTGTCGACCAGATGCAGATGCTAGGCGGTCGCCAGGAAGGTGGCAATGCCGGTAATGCCGGTGGTGGCTATCAGCAACGTCCACAGGGTGGTAGTAATCAGGGTTATAATCAGCAGGGTGGTTACCCTCAGCAGGGCAATCAGGGCGGCGGTCGTCCACCCCAGTCAGGTAATCAGGGCAATGCAAAACCAGCCATGCCTGAACCAGATTTTGACTTTGACGATGATATTCCGTTCTAAGGAATACCGCAGACCAGCGAACGTTTTCGCACGCGAGAAAACCCTGCAAGAGCAGGGTTTTTTTACAAGTGAAGGCGTACATTTCTGAATAGCTTATAGGACCAAGAATAATGAGCGAAGATTCGGGTAAGCGACTAAATAAATTTATCAGTGATACGGGCCTGTGCTCACGCCGCGAGGCTGATAAATTGATTGAGCAGAATCGCGTGTTGGTCAACGGCAAAGCCCCCGAGCTTGGCACTAAGATTTTTGCGCATGATAAGGTGTCGGTGGACGGCAAAAGAATCGGCGCGGTTGCAAAAGATAAGTCAGACCGAACCTACCTCGTTTATAACAAGCCGATTGGCATTACCTGTACCACTGAGCGGCATGTCAAAGGCAACATCATTGACGCTATTGGCCACAAAGAACGAATTTTCCCGATTGGTCGCTTAGACAAGCCTTCGGAAGGGTTGATCCTGCTGACCAGCGATGGCGATATAGTGAACAAGATTCTGCGCGCGGAAAATGCCCACGAAAAAGAATATGAAGTTACAGTGAATCAGCCCATAAGCGAACGATTCTTACAAAAAATGGCGAAAGGGGTGCCGATCCTGGGCACGGTGACAAAACCCTGTGTAGCGAAACCCGTTGGTAAATACAAATTTACTATTATTCTTACGCAGGGCTTGAACCGGCAAATACGTCGTATGTGTGAGTTTTTAGGTTACGAGGTAACTAAATTAAAGCGCACCCGCATTATGCATTTTGAACTGGGTAGACTCAGGCCGGGTCAGTGGCGAAATGTCACTGAGCAGGAACTGAAAACGCTGAATACCGCACTGAAGTATTCGAGCAAGGATGCAAAACAAGCGTAGATAGCTATGGCGAACTTCTCGCTCGGTTATGTTATCAGTTCTCCGATTGTGGCGGCAATTCGGCGCTGTTCTTTTGAGCGACTTTAATTATTGCATTCTCGCTAACCGACCTATTTATTTTGCAGTTGGCGCCAATAATCGCGTTGTCACCAATCTCTACACCGCCCTGAATGATGACATTAGCCCCAACCCACACATTATTTCCAATTTTGATTGGGGCGCAGGTGATTTCATTGCCTGTTCTTTCTAAGGTTGTATCTAAAAAGCAATTAGGGCCGATTAATACATTTTGACCGATATAAACCGGTGCGCTGTCATTAATCGTCACATTATGATTGAGAAAAGTTTGCCTGCCGACATGAAGGTTGTGCCCATACTCGCAATTAAAATCAGCTTCGATAAAGATCGGCATGTCTGCGTTTAGCAACTCAGCCAGCAGCGCTTTCTTTTCCTGCATGGCATAGGGTGCAGATAAGTTGAACTGTCGACAGAGCTGCTTACAACGCGCGCGGGCTGCACTGAATGATTCGTGCTGGGGGTTAAACGTAAGCTTTCGTAACGGGTTTTCAGCTTGAATAGACACGACCAACCTTTGACATTTGTTCATTTTTGTTGAAGATTGCCATTATACCGTTGTTGTTCACCAGTTAAGTCATTAAGTGAAAGAAATCATTCTTATTCGTCATGGAAAACCCGCCAGCGTCGACAATATACGGGTATCAGCAGCAGGGTTTGCACCGTGGATCAAAGACTATGAGCGTGCAGAACTGGATGTAAACAGCTACCCAGGATCAGCGATGGATTTGTCATCTCATTACGTTATTGCAAGTAATTTAAAGCGCGCGCAGTTATCTGTTGAAATGTATAGTAGCGCTCAAGTTGATGAAGTGAATGGCCTTTTCAGGGAAATGGACATCCCGCATTACAGATTACCTTTTAAATTGAAAACGTGGACCTGGGTCTATTTGTGTCAGCGGGGTTGGTCGCTTGTTCAGCGACAGGAAGATTTCTGGGGCGTAAGCAAACTGGTTCGAGAATAGGTAGATGGTAAAAAAAGAGTGAACAGAGAAAATAACACTAGTCCTAAAAAGATGTCTTTAAACGTGATCATTATTATCGTCTTCGCAGTAGTTTTGATGACGCTTATCATAATATTAAATCGCCCCGAGCCTGATCTTAAAGCCAACGTTTTACAACAGCTAGCAGTAAAATTTGAGCGCAGCGCGGTGAGTTCTTACTATCAGTGGGAAGCAGAGAATCGCCCGGAAATGATCATGTTTGTTCACTACAACGCCGAAGGAAAGGAAACCGACAGACGGCCGGTGAGGATTGCTCGCAATGGCTGGCCCAAGGTGATTCCCAGTAGCGAAGGGTGCGAAGATTTGTGGCGAATGCTCATAAATGTGCCTATGATCATTGATGGTTTCAAGGTGTTTGGCGAGTTTTTTCCAGGCAAGCTGGAAGACGATAAAATAATCAGTGCCCGGTGTCGCTTCAGGTTAAGTAGTGGCCCGTATTTTGATTATCACATTGATAATGGTTCGGTGAACTTCGAAAACCACTAGGTGGGCAATTGGCTGAAATGTGGTGTTACCAGTCAGCTACAGAAAAAATTACTTATTTTTATGCAGTTAAACCACCTGATTACTTGCCCAAGAAGGCCCCCGTTGGTAAAGTGTGGGGATAACAATTTTCTATGCTGATTCGTGTCCTTGTTTTCGCAACGAGACGAACTGGCTCTGTTACAGGAAAGTGCATTTCATGTTTAAGAAGCTTCGGGGCATGTTTTCCAACGATTTGTCAATCGACCTTGGAACGGCCAATACCCTGATTTATGTAAAAGATCAGGGCATTGTTCTGAACGAGCCATCGGTAGTGGCGATCAGACAAGAGCGCGCAGCGGGCCCGAAAAGCGTAGCCGCAGTGGGTGCAGAAGCCAAGCGTATGTTAGGTAGAACGCCTGGCAATATCCGCGCTATCCGCCCTATGAAAGACGGTGTGATCGCCGATTTCTACGTAACTGAAAAAATGTTACAGCACTTTATTAAACAGGTTCACGACAATAATTTCTTGCGCCCGAGTCCGCGTGTATTGGTTTGTGTGCCCTGTGGTTCAACTCAGGTTGAACGCCGCGCCATTAAAGAGTCTGCATTGGGGGCTGGAGCGCGAGAAGTGTATCTGATTGATGAGCCAATGGCGGCGGCTATTGGTGCGGGTTTACCCGTATCAGAAGCAACCGGCTCGATGGTGGTAGATATCGGTGGTGGTACTACTGAAGTGGCAATTATCTCCCTCAACGGCATTGTATATTCTTCTTCAGTGCGTATTGGTGGGGATAAATTTGATGAAGCCATTATCAACTATATTCGCCGTAACTTTGGTTCACTTATTGGTGAAGCCACTGCTGAACGTATCAAGCATGAAATTGGTGCCGCTTATCCTGGCGAAGAGGTACGCGAGATTGAAGTGCGCGGACGTAATTTGGCAGAAGGGGTACCACGGGGATTCACACTGAATTCTAATGAGATCCTGGAAGCCCTGCAGGAACCGCTCACTGGCATCGTCTCAGCAGTAATGGTGGCGTTGGAACAATCTCCACCAGAATTGGCGTCGGATATCTCTGAACGTGGCATGGTACTAACTGGCGGTGGTGCATTGCTCAAAGATTTAGACCGTTTGTTGATGGAAGAAACAGGCATTCCGGTAGTGGTAGCGGACGATCCGCTCACCTGCGTGGCCCGCGGTGGAGGTAAAGCATTCGACATGATTGACCTGCATGGCGGCGATTTGTTCAGCTACGAATAATGAAAAAGGCAACCTTCAGGTTGCCTTCGTTTTTTCATGGATACTATATTTACGCGTGGCCCCTCAATTAATAGCAGATTAGCGCTGGCATTGGCGCTGTCTGTTATGCTGATCGTTGTCGATCACAAATTTGATGGTTTCAGTTCAACTCGGGTGTACCTGAACTCGCTTATCAGCCCAATTCAGTACATCGCAAATTTGCCCAGCGTAATGCTAAGCGAAAGTGCGCAACGGCTTACCTCACACCAGCAACTGTTATCTGAAAATGAACGTTTGACCAACCGCTTACTGATGATGAGTGAACGTTTACAGCGATTTGAGATACTGCAAACCGAAAATGTCCAACTACGCAAACTGCTCGATGCACCGGTTAAACCGGAAATGCGTAAAATGGTGGCGGAGTTGATGGCGGTGGATAACAATCCGTTCAGTCAGCAGATAGTGATTAACAAAGGTGCAATCGACGGCGTATTTCCACTGCAGTCAGTGCTGGACGATCGCGGTATTGTGGGCCAGGTCATGGAAGTGGGCACAACCAACAGCCGTGTATTACTTATCTCCGATGTGACCCACGCAATTCCAGTGCGCTCAGTACGTAACAATATTCGTTTTATTGCCAGTGGCAGTGGTTCACTGGACGAGTTGATACTCGAACATGTGCCCCACAGTGTTGATGTAAAAGAAGATGATTTGTTATTGTCATCCGGTCTTGGTCAGGTATTTCCAGAAGGGTATCCGGTTGCCCGGGTCAGCAGTGTCGTGCGCGACGAAAGTCTTCCATTTGCAACCGTGATGGCAGAGCCATTAGCCCGCCTGGATCGGTTAAAGTACCTGCTGTTAATTTGGCCTGAACTGGTACAAGAAAAGCCAGAGGAAGTGTTACCGCCGTATAAATTTCTGCCGCAGGACACCGCTCAGCAAGAGGAAAATGGTCAGTGAGAGTGCAGTCACGCTTTTTTATAATCCCTGCCAGTTTACTTATCGCGCTCGTATTGCAAATTATGCCATTACCGTTGGAAGCCGATGTGTACCGCCCCGACTGGGTGTTAATTGTTTTAGCCTACTGGTCCATGGCACTACCTAATCGGGTAAACGTAGGTATAGCATTCATTACGGGCCTGGCGATGGACGTTCTGCTGGGCACCGCGCTGGGGATCCACAGTTTTGCGCTAAGCATTTCGGTATGGGTACTGGTCGCTAACTATCAGCGTCTGCGTAATTATTCGGTATGGCAACAAGCAATTGTCATCGGCTTGTTGAGTGCGTTATATCATTTGGTGGTGTTCTGGTTACAGCACCTACTTACCGACATCTATTTTTTATTCGATTATTTATGGCCAACGTTTACCTCTATGCTGTTATGGCCATGGATATTCTGGTTACTACGCAAGTCTCGCCGCCAGTTTAGTGTTACTTAACCGGAGTGCTCTGTCATGCAGCCTGAATTATTATTGGCCTCTGCTTCGCCTCGTCGCACCGCTTTACTCTCGCAAATAGGTATTGCTCATCAAGTAAAGGCGGTGGATATTGACGAGTCTGCACTGCCAGATGAATCGCCCCGGCAACAAGTGATTCGTCTGGCGCAGCAAAAGGCCCGTACTGCTTTTGATGCCCTGCCAGAGTCGCAGCGGGCGGTTACGGTGGTGCTGGCATCGGACACCTTGATCGCACTGGATGGTAACAGCTTAGGTAAGCCCGCTGATGAAAACGCGTGCGTTGAAATGCTGACTGCTATGTCAGGACGGGAACACGAAGTGCTCACGGCGATTACTGTCTGTTCAGCTTCTGTTATAAAAAGTCAGTGTATTAATACTAAAGTACTTTTCGCTGACTTGACCCGTGCAGAAATGCTCGCATACTGGCAATCTGGTGAGCCAGCAGATAAAGCTGGCAGCTATGCCATTCAAGGTATTGGTGGTCAGTTTGTTAAAGCTATAAACGGCAGTGTCAGTGCGGTGATCGGTTTACCTTTGTACGAAACCAAACAATTACTTAAAGAATTTGGAGTGACGCCGTGAGTGCGGAGCTATTAATCAATGTAACCCCGTCTGAATCACGGGTCGCGTTAATTGAAAACGGTATCTTGCAGGAAGTGCATGTGGAGCGCCATACCAAACGTGGTCTGGTCGGTAATATTTATCGCGGCAAAGTCAGCCGCGTGTTACCGGGCATGCAGGCTGCCTTCGTGGATATCGGGCTTGAAAAAGCGGCTTTCCTGCACGCTTCTGACATCGTTATTCATAACGAAGTTGTCGGTGAGGTAAATACCAGCGATATCACCAAACAGGACATTCGTGATTTAGTTAAAGACGGCCAGGACATTGTCGTGCAGGTAGTAAAAGACCCTATCGGAACCAAGGGCGCCAGACTTACTACGGATATCACGATTCCCTCGCGCTATCTGGTGTTCATGCCCAGTGTCACTCACGTTGGCGTCTCGCAGCGAATTGAGGATGAAAGCGAGCGTGAAAGACTGAAATTGCTGGTGCAGGAGTTTTGTGACGATCAGGGCGGATTTATTCTGCGAACTGCTGCAGAAGGAGTGAACCACGAAGAATTATCTCAGGATGCTGCGTTTTTAAGGCGCCTGTGGAACAAAATTCAGCAACGTATGCAGCGCAGAAAATCGAATGTGCTGTACGAAGATTTACCGCTGGCACGTCGTGTACTCAGAGACTTTGTCGGTACTGAGTTAGACCGTATTCGAAATGATTCAAAACTGTCTCATCAGGAGCTGGTGCAATTTACCAAAGAGTATGTACCTGAACTCAGCTGTAAGCTTGAATACTATCCGGGTGAACGTCCAATTTTTGATTTGTACGACGTCGAAAATGAAGTGCAACGTGCACTGGAACGTCGTGTGGATCTTAAATCTGGTGGTTATCTGATCATCGATCAGACTGAAGCGATGACCACCATCGACATTAATACCGGTGCGTTTGTCGGGCATAGAAACTTAGAAGAAACGATTTTCAATACTAATATCGAGGCTACTCAGGCCATCGCCCGCCAGTTACGCTTGCGCAATTTGGGCGGCATGATTTTGATCGACTTTATAGACATGATTGATGAGGACCATAAAAGAAGGGTGCTGCACAGTCTTGAGGTAGCAACCAGTAAAGATCGCGCCAAAATCAATATTCATGGTTTTACCGCACTGGGTTTAATTGAGATGACCCGCAAGCGTACCCGTGAAAGTTTAGAGCATGTTTTATGTGGTGAATGCCCTGTGTGTAAAGGGCGGGGGTCGGTCAAAACGATTGAAACCATTTGTTTTGAAATAATGCGTGAAATCGTCAGGGTAAATCGCGCCTATGACGCAGACAAGTTCGTGGTGTATGCGTCACCCAAGGTTGCCGATGCATTGTTGGGAGAGGAGTCCCACATGCTGGCTGAACTTGAAGTGTTTGTAACCAAACAGATTAAAGTTCAGACCGAGCCATTGTATAACCAGGACAAATATGACGTTGTCATGATGTAGGTGCCTGTGTGAGTAAAATTACGCAAATGGCAACGCTGGTACTCAGAAAGCTCTGGGTATCATTAGCGGTGTTATTGATTTTATTGGCCGTTATTTTAAGTGTATTGCGCTACACTCTGCCGCACATTGAGCACAAGAAATACATCCTCGAGGATTACGCCCGCAAAATATACGGAGTTGATTTATCCATCGAAAGCGTTCATGCCGTGTGGGAAGGTAATGGCCCGAGTATTGTTCTGACTGATGTGGTCCTGCAACAGAACGAATCCTCGCCTGTCGCCCTAAACATCGAAAATGTTTTCGTTCAGCTAAATCTGTGGCAGACCCTGTTTTCAGGCAAAATAAGTTCAGAACAATTCGACTTATCCGGGCTACAACTAATTATCGATACCGACCGCGGGCAGCAATCAGACTCAGATTTTCCTATCATCAGCGCATTGAAAAGCCTGTTCCTGGAACAGCTCAAAAGTTTTTCTCTGCGTGACGGCCACATTATGCTTGCCAGTAATGAGAGGTCTCAGACATTTAATATCGAGCGTTTATCCTGGCTAAACAATGACGGTGTGCATCGGGGTGAAGGGCTGGTAAGTGTGGCAGCATTGACCCGAAATTCGGCTACCTTTCTCATCGATTTAAAGGGAAGTAAGGATGCATTGTCTGGAACGCTTTACGCAAAAGGCGTCGATCTGGATATTTCACCGTGGGTTGCCCCCCGTCTTGCCGCTACTCGGCCGCTCACACAAAGCAAAGCCAATCTTGAGGCTTGGGTTCAGATTCAGCAGAGTAAGATTGAGCATATCGCCATTGATTTTCACGAAAGTTTACTGGAGTGGGAGGGAGACAACGCACAGCCCTTTTATTCCGGCATTATGGGAGGAAGCTTTCAGGCCTTACCGGATAAGTCCGGTTGGAACTTTCGCCTCGATCGTCTGATTTTCAACGCTAATAACGAGAGCATTGTCACCGATCTGGTAGGACACTATCGTGACGGGGATGTGGTGATCAATACGATTAAACCAGTGGCAGTGAATCCCTTCCTGAATATGTTGCCGTTATTGACGAGTAATACAGAAGACGACAATTACTCAAATCTTAATCCTCAGGGGCAACTTGCCACCCTGCAGTTTCAGTGGAAGGATCGAAAACCTTATCTTGCCGCCAAACTATTAGGCGTTGGCTGGAACCAGCAAGGACAGCTACCTGGAGTTGATTCACTGGATCTTGATATCAACTGGCATGGTGATAATGGCGTGGTAGGGTTACGCATGGACAACGCCACTTTATTTGCGGATGACAACTTTGCACACAATCTGCCTGTAAACCGGCTGCGTGGTAAGGTGCATTTTTACCAACGGGACAATAGCTGGTTTGTCGCTAGCGACAGGCTTTCAGTTGTCAGCGAACCATTGACCATCGATCAGTCGTTTAAATTACGTCTGGACAATCTACACTTAGCCTATCAGGCCAATTTAAGTGGCGTACCATTAAATAGGGTGGCGTCCTATTTTCCGGCTACGACCATGGGCAAGCAAACGGCGCGTTATCTCACCGACGCTTTTGTTGGTCCGGGAGAAGTTAAATCAGCGCAGGTTATTTGGCACGGCCGTCTCAACCAATTTCCTTACCAGGACAACAGTGGCATTTTTCAAGCGGCAGTTGAGCTGGAAGATAGTCACTTTTTGTTTTCTGATAGCTGGCCGGCGCTGACTGATCTCAATCTCGCGCTGTTGTTTGAAAATGCCGGCCTCAGCATGCAAGCTCCGGCAGCAACCTTACAATCTGTTTCCGTCGGTGCAATGCAGGCGAGCATTCCGGACATGCTCAGCAGCAATCCGATGCTGACCATTCAAACGACTGGGCAGGGCTCTGGTGACGCATTAGCTTCACTGATGAGCGACAGTCAGCTTAAGGCATCGCTGGGCGTTTTGTTTAGCGATGAATTAATTCTGGACGGCTTACTAAAAGCAACGCTCGATCTATCCATACCGTTGAGTGACAACGGCGAAGTGGTTGCTGCAGGAAAGGTGGTGTTAGCAGACAACACGCTCAGAGTCGATGCGTTAGGCTTAACGCTCGAACATGCTAACGGAGAAGTTTCGTTTAGAAACGATGTGGTGACAGCCACTAATCTGACCGCCTCTCTTTTTGCGCAACCGTTCAGTTTTGACTTTAAAGGCAAAAACGAAAGTGACATTTACCAGGTGGCTATTCAGGCAACGGGTGAAGTCAACATTGGCGAAGTGCTTTTGGCCGTTGAGTCGCCATTGGTAAACTACTTTGAGGGGGCAGCACCGGTGACAGCCATAGTCGATCTTGGGTTGCCCGAAGCCGGGTTTACCTACAAAGCCAGAGTGGACGCTGATCTGTTAGCAGTTGCATCGCAGTTACCCGTGCCTTTGAATAAGAAGCAAAATATTACGCTGCCGCTGCAAATTATCAGTGAAGGTAACCAGCAATCTTCGCTGGTTTCGGCGAAGGCCGGAGATGATTTACAGTTCGATGGGGTTCTGAGTCACCCATTGATGCAATTCACCCGAGCTCATGTAGCGGTCGGCCAAAGTGACTTTGTCAGTCAGGGGATGGGGTTGAGTATCTTTGCTAATGTGAATGAAGTCAATGTGGATGAGTGGTATGACTTCATTACTGCGATGAGCAGTCCGCCCAGCACGGCTACTACGCCGCTGTTCACTTTGCCTGACCGTATTTTCCTGGACGCCAGAAAAGTTAACCTGGGCGGTGTTACGCTGACGAATGTCACCGCGGTCAGCAAGCAACACAACAATGATTGGTCAATTGATCTGCGCTCTAATCAAGCTCGCACTCAAATTAACGTCTACGATGAATGGCTGACAAAAGGCATTAATATAAACGCTGATTACATTCAAATTGACGAATGGGCGTTGCCTGAATCGGAGACAGATAAAAAGTGGCAAGCGGCTTCCTTACCACCACTGTATTTTTACTGTAAGCAGTGTAGTTACGCCGATAAACAGTTTGGTGAGGTTACCCTGGACATGGTGAAAACGGACCAGGGCATGTCTATACGCACTCTTCGGGCGCAAGGCGAGCACGGCACTATAGCCGCCACAGGGAATTGGTTTGATGGCCAGCAACGCAGTGAAACTCAGCTTAGCGGCCAGGTAATTAGCGACGAAATCGGCCTGATGCTGAGTAATTTCGGATTGGATACCGGGATCAAGGATTCTGAGGCAGAGATGACATTTGCACTTAACTGGAATGACTCGCCAATGGACTTTTCTGTCGCCAGTTTAGGTGGTGAGCTGCAATGGGAACTATCTGATGGCTACCTGAGTGAATTAAGCGATAAAGGCTCACGACTGTTCACCTTGTTTAGTTTCAATTCTCTGATCAGAAAACTAAGCCTGGATTTTAGAGATGTATTTGCCAAAGGATTCTTTTATGATGAGATCCAAGGCAGTATGCAAATTACTGATGGGAAAGCAGTTACTCAGGACACGGAAGTTGATGGCGGTGCTGGCGAGATAACGATTAAAGGTTACACTGACTTAGTGCAGGAGCAGCTTAATTATCGTGTTTCGTTCGCGCCCAACGTGACCGGAAACTTACCGTTCTTAGTGTACTTTTTAGCCACCCCGCCAACCGCTCTTGCTGCGCTTGCACTTGATCAGGTGCTTACATCAGCGAAAGTGATATCTAATGTTAATTATCGGGTTACGGGAACCATCAGCAACCCGGTGTTTGAAGAGGTCGGCCGAGACAGCAAAGATGTGCCATTACCAGCGATGAATGAACCGACTGGTGAAAATGACACTATTAAGCAGGATTTGGAGCCGGTCAAACTGGAGGTAAATAATGGTTAATCTTTGTGCAGTGCAAATGACGTCTAGCCCGGATGTTGAAGCGAATTTTGCGTGGCTGGAGGAGGAACTCTCGGCTTCCGTTGGCTTAGAAAACGCACTGGTGGTGTTGCCTGAATGCTTCGCTTTTTTTGGTGCCAGTGACAAGGCAATGTTAGAACAGGCCGAAGCTTTTGCTGAAGGGCCTATACAACAGCGAATGGCTGAGTTGGCGCGAAAATACCAGTGCTATCTGGTGGGCGGTACAATTCCGATTAAAACGGCTAACCCCGATAAATTTGCCGCTACTTCCTTACTGTACTCACCCACCGGTGAAAGACTGGCCGATTATCAAAAAATACATCTATTCGATGTAGCCGTGGTCGACAATACCGGCAGTTATGAAGAATCAAAACATACGGAAGCGGGTAATCAAATCGTCACCGTCGACACAGAAATTGGGCGTATAGGCATGGCAGTATGTTATGATGTGCGCTTTCCTGGCCTGTTTTCTGCCATGGGCGATATCGATATTTTAGTTTTGCCTGCGGCGTTCACCCGGGCGACGGGCAAAGCGCACTGGCACACGTTATTACGTGCCAGGGCAATTGAAAGCCAGTGTTTCGTGGTTGGCGCCAACCAGTGCGGTACCCACGCAAACGATCGTAAAACCTATGGTCACAGTCTGGTATATTCTCCTTGGGGAGACCTGCTGGTTGAACGGCCAGACGAACCGGGTTTAGCCATTGCAGAATGCGATCTGCGTGAACGCGACACGTTGAAACAGCGCATGCCGCTGGCCCAACATAACCGATTTAGGAGCCACATCGTCGAATGACGCTAGCAAATAACGTAAAACAACATCTACTGGATGACTCAGGGCTTGATTTGCAAGACCTTGAGCACGCCCTGGCAAAAATTTATCAACACGATAATGACTTTGCCGATCTGTATTTTCAATCCAGCCAACATGAAAGCTGGGTGCTTGAAGATGGCATTATCAAAGACGGCAGCTATAGCCTGGAAAGAGGCGTTGGCGTACGGGCTGTCAGTGGTGAAAAGACCGGTTTTGCGTATTCAGACGAAATTAGCAGCGAAGCGTTAATGAAAGCGTGCGGCGCAGCGCGCACCATTTCAGCGCATGGCGGCAAACATAAGGTGACAGGCCTTAAATCAACGGACTTTAGCGCACGGTATGCGGCTGACAATCCTATTCTAGGAATGGAAGACGCTGAAAAGATTGCCCTACTGCGGGCTGTTGACAACTATATCCGTAAACAGGAACCCGGCATCAGCCAGGTTGTGGTCAGTCTGAGTGGGGTTTATGAAGAAGTGCTGGTGGCGGCAACGGATGGCACGCTGGCAACCGATATTCGGCCATTGGTGCGGCTGAACTGTTCGGTACTGATAGAAAAAAATGATCGTCGTGAACGCGGTAGTGCGGGAGCAGGAGGAAGACATACCTATGCTTTCTTTCAAGCCGATGATGATGGCCAGCCGCTCTACGAGAAACTGGCCGAAGAAGCGTTGCACATGGCACGCATCAATATGCAGGCGGTCGCTTCGCCCGCCGGCACTATGCCTGTCGTATTAGGCAATGGATGGCCAGGCGTATTATTGCATGAAGCCGTAGGTCACGGGCTGGAAGGTGATTTTAATCGTAAAGGTGCATCCACCTTTAGCGGTCGTATTGGTGAGCGGGTTGCAGCAAAAGGCGTGACGGTAGTTGATGATGGCACGCTGGCCGACCGTCGTGGTTCACTTTCCGTTGATGATGAAGGCACACCCACCCAATACAATGTGTTGATTGAAGATGGCATCCTGAAAGGCTATATGCAGGATAAATTAAATGCCCGCCTGATGAAGGTTAAACCTACGGGTAATGGTAGACGGGAGTCTTTCGCGCATTTGCCTATGCCGCGTATGACCAACACCTATATGCTGGGTGGTCAATATAGCCAGGAAGAAATCATCGCTTCAATTGAACGGGGGATTTACGCACCCAATTTTGCCGGTGGTCAGGTCGACATTACTTCTGGGAAGTTTGTCTTCTCCAGCGCCGAAGCATACCTGATTGAAAATGGTAAAATTACCGCACCCATCAAAGGGGCAACTTTAATTGGTAATGGGCCGGACGTAATGCAAAAAATTTCGATGATAGGAAATGACGTTGCGCTGGACCGAGGTGTAGGGGTGTGTGGAAAAGATGGTCAAAGCGTACCCGTAGGCGTGGGGCAGCCAACACTGAAAATTGATGAACTTACCGTAGGCGGGACAGCATAACTGCTGCCCCGTTCGCCATTTATTTGCTTATTTCGCTTTTTAGATACTGAAAAAGTTCACGGTACGCCTTCGGAGGCGCTGAGGTTTCCCGTTCCTTTTTAATCTGACGGTGGAACTGGCGTAACTTCTGACGATCAAGTTGAGGATGTGTATCCAGAATTTCCTGAATGGCTGAATCACCTTTATTCGCAATGTCATCCCGCGTTTTTTCCAGCGCATGAAATGCCGCATTTTGTTGGGCGTGCTGTTGGTTTAACATTGCCATCGCGTTTTCAATATCAGCGGTTTCCCGTTGCCTTAACAATTTACCGATAAATTGAAGTTGGCGTCGATAGCCATCTTTTTTACGATTAATTTTTTGCGCAGTTGCTATAGCTGCCGCCAGTTCGTCGTCCAATGGAAACGTTGCCAGTTGCGCAGAAGTCAGGTTGACCATTTCTTCGCCCAGTTTTTGCAGCGCTGCCGACTGCCGCTTAAGCTCAGACTTGCTTAACGGTTCTAACTCATCATCGTGTGACTGAGAGGGTTCATCTTCCCAGTCAGAATATTCATTCTGGTGACTCATTTGTCGCTCATAAGTGTTACACTTCTTAGCAATATTGTGACACATACCATTTGATAGCGAAACAAAGTATGCAAATAGAACAGCAGATTGCTGAGATTCAGGAAGTGGTTGCTGATGTATTGAAGATGGCTCAGCAAAAAGGAGCCACACAAGCCGAAGCCAGTATGTCGAAGGTAGAGGGAATAGCCGTGTCGACCCGCCTGCGGGAAGTCGAAAATGTGGAGTTCACCAATGATGGTGGCCTGGGAATTACTGTTTATGTGGGTAAGCATAAGGGCAGCGCCTCCACCGCTGATTTAAGCCGCAGTGCGTTGGCGTTAACGGTTGAAAAAGCCGTTGATATTGCCCGTTATACTAACGAAGACCCCTGTGCAGGCCTGGCCGATAAAGAACTGATAGCCACAGACTTTCCTGATCTTGACCTCTATCATCCTCAGGAACTGGATACCGAAAAGGCTATCGAGATTGCTTTGGCGACTGAAGCGGCCGCCCTGGATTTTGACAAGCGTATCGTTAATTCAGATGGTGCTTCATACAATGCCAATATGGGCATGCGCGTTTATGGTAATACCCATGGTATCAATACGGGCTACCCAAGTAGTCGCTACAGCATCAGTTGTATGATGATTGCCGCAGACAATAACGAAATGCAGCGGGATTATGCCTACTCAGTCGATCGCATGGCAACGCGCTTGTATTCCCCACAGCAGGTTGGTGAAGAAGCGGCCAGAACAACAGTAGAGCGTCTGGGTGCGCGAAAAATTAACACCGCGAATGTGCCGGTTATCCTGCATCGGGACTTAGCGTCCAGTTTATTCGGCCATCTGGTTAGTGCGATCAGTGGTGGCAGCTTATTCCGTCGCTCCAGCTTTTTACTGGATAAACTGGGGCAACAACTGTTTCCTGAATGGCTGACCATTGAAGAAAGACCCCACCTGAAAACCGCGTTAGCCAGTTCCAGTTTTGACCACGAAGGGGTTGCTACCCGCGACATGACCATTATTGACAGTGGTAAATTGGCAACCTATCTGTATACCACCTATTCGGGACGCAAACTCAATACTCAAAGCAATGGCCATGCCGGCGGCATTCACAATTGGATTGTCGGCGACTCAGGGCACAGTGACGAAGCGTTGTTGAAAGAGATGGGCACTGGGCTTCTGGTTACTGAGTTGATGGGGCAGGGGGTAAACATTGTCACCGGCGATTACTCTAGAGGTGCGGCCGGGTTTTGGGTCGAAAACGGTGTGATCCAGTATCCGGTTCACGAAGTGACCATTGCCGGTAGTTTGATGGAGATGTTTGCGAACATAAAGGCAATTGGCTCCACCAAAGATGCGCGGGGAAGCGTACATACCGGGTCGGTGTTAATCGACAATATGCGTATAGCTGGGAATTAAGTTAAGGCGGAGAGGGACGTTGCCTAAGAGCGTTTTTTACTGACTTAGATAAGGCCATGTTGGCAGTGTATTTCACCCCACCAACATGGCAGGATGCGCTTAACTGTCTACTGAACCACAAAAGCGATAACCTTCACCGTGAATGGTGACAATCAGCTCCAGGTCACCCGGGTCCGATTCAAAATGTTTACGGATACGGCGAATGGTAACATCAACAGTGCGGTCGTTTGGACGCAGCTCACGTCCAGTCATTTCCATAATCAATTGTTCGCGCGTAAGAATTTTACCTGGGTTATTCAGGAACAAATGCAGCGCACGAAATTCACTTCGCGGTAATCTGAATTCTTTGCCATTAGGCGAAATTAGCGAGCGACTGTCGCCATCCAGTGTCCAGCCATTGAAACTTACGCGACTGGGCAAATCGTCATCTTCAGCTGAATTGGTCGTTCTGGCTAACAGGTTACGTGCGCGGATAGTCAATTCACGGGGATTGAACGGTTTGGTGAGGTAGTCATCTGCGCCAATTTCTAAGCCTAAGATTCTGTCGACATCGTTATCACGACCGGTTAAAAATATCAGGCCAACATTTTTTCGATCGCGAACTTCACGCGCCAGGATCAGGCCATTTTTGCCGGGGAGGTTAATATCCATGATCACCAGGTTGATAGTGTTATTTTCGAAAAAGTCATGCATCTGATCACCGTTTTCGGCTTCAAAAACATTATAGCCTTCAGCCTCAAACAGGCTTTTTAGAGTGGTACGGGTAACCACCTCGTCTTCAACAATTAATATATTCGGCGTCTGCATGCTGTTTCACACTCTTTTACAATGATTTAAGTCGGTGATGGATCAAATTTTAATCGCCGTGCGCTGGTTTGCAAGTCTCTTCGGCAACTAAAAGAAAGTAATTGGGGCCTGTAGTAAAAATACAAGGGTTATTGGTGCAAATTCAGAGTCTCCCGCGACTTCGAACCGGCAACGGGAAATACGATGACAAATTCTACGCCATGTCCTTCCTCGCTGGAAAGCGAAATTGTCCCGTTCAATGCCTGGGTAACCAGATTATAAACCAGATGCATTCCTAGCCCGGAACCGCCTTGTCCGCGCTTGGTGGTAACGAAGGGGTCAAAAATTCGTTTGCGAATATCATCTGGAATACCCTTACCGTTATCACGGTAAATCATCTTTAACTTGTTCGCTGACATCATTTGCGCACTAATCTCAATTTGGCCGGACTCAATATCCTCAAATCCATGGATTATCGAGTTCATGATCAAATTGATTATAATTTGATTGATGGGTCCTGCCTTGGTGTTGACCGTAAGCGTTGGATCAATGTCGACATCAATCTGATGATGCACTTTTTTCAGGCGAGGACGCAGTGAGAGTAAAATTTCATTGATCAGCTGGGACATACAAACAGCGCGGCTGTTTTCGCTGGTTTGATCCACGGCAACCTGTTTAAAACTGGAGATTAGCTCTGCGGCGCGATTGAGGTTGCGATAAATAATGTTCAGGTTTTCCTGACTCTCACTTAGAAACTTAGCCATGGTGCTGGCTTTAAGCGTTTTGTTTTCAAACTGCTCTTGAATGGTGTCTATGCGATCTAGCATCATGGTTGACGCAGTAACGCCAAGTCCGATTGGGGTGTTTACCTCGTGCGCAACCCCTGCGACCATATCTCCCAGTGAGGCCATTTTTTCGTTCTGTACAATTTGCCGTTGAAATTGATGCAGCTTCTCCAATGTCTGAATCAATTCCTGATTCGCATCTTTGAGTGCCAAAGTACGTTGATTAACCATCTCTTCCAGACGCGTATTAAGTTCGCGGTGCTGTTCTTCAGCTATTTCCTGTTTTTGGATGGTCTCCTGAATACGCCCCAAAGTGATATTGACCGCTTTAGAAAGGATATTCAGTTCTTTAATTCTAGTGTTCTCTGCACGCGCGGAGTAGTCCCGTTTGCGCGAGGTCGATTGCAAAAAGTCGGCTAAATTTTCAATTGGCTCAGTAATAAAGCGCTGCAGTCGCAGGGTCAATATTAAACCCACCACTAACATCACCAGCATCACTGAAAGGTTTAGGAAAATCGCATTTCCTACCATTTCGTTAAAACTTGCCGCAGACGCTTTCACATACACGTAGCCTACGGTTCCGCCACTTTCGCGAATTGGCAGAGTGACGTCAATTGAGTCTTCGTCAAATCGGGCCTGACGGATATTATTGAAAATGCTAGGCGGAGGAATAATAGGAACGTTCCCTGACGGCGTAAACTCGGCGAAACGTATGGGCTGGCTGCCATCGGGTGAAGGCGTGCCCTCGTATACCACCACATTCTGAATA
The DNA here is from genome assembly GCF_012911815.1 of Alteromonas ponticola. Taxonomy (GTDB): domain Bacteria; phylum Pseudomonadota; class Gammaproteobacteria; order Enterobacterales; family Alteromonadaceae; genus Alteromonas; species Alteromonas ponticola. The sequence goes on from NZ_JAATNW010000004.1 coordinate 193,425, forward strand.
ATTTCTGCAGCCTCTAACGTTTTTAACCGCATATTGGCTTCGTCGGATTTCATTGTTTTAAGATAAAAACCGGCATTGTGACTGATAAGTTCAGCCAGCATAATCACCTGGTTTGCCAATTCCTGACGGTAATTTTTAATTTGCGAATACATCGACAGGCTAGAGGAAAAAACCAGTGTGAAGGTGATGATGAGCATCACAACCCAAAGGAACAAGCTGCGAATGGAAAACTTAACGTTTGAATCGGTCATTAATCTATTACGTTAATCAACACGTTGAATGCAGTATTTTCACTTATAGTGGCCTAATACTGAGGAAAAGTAAAAAAAGACAAAACGCATATACTATTCGCTGTCACCATCGATTTTTTTGTCGCTGTCTACTTTCGACACCATTTCATATAGCTCTGCATAACGCTTGGCTGCAGCCTGCCAGGTAAAGCGTGTGTGCATGCCCCTTATCTGCATCTCTTTGAATTCATCAGGATGTTCGTAAAAATACAGTAATGCGCGTCGAATACATCCCAGTAGCGCCTGTGGGGTGGGCTCGTCAAAAACAAAGCCGGTTGCGGTTTGCTTATTCTGGGTGACATCAACAACGGTGTCTTTTAAGCCGCCCACTGCTCTGACGATAGGCACTGTGCCGTAGGCCAGGCTATACATCTGATTCAAACCGCAAGGTTCAAACTGCGAAGGCATCAGGAAAAAATCCGCGCCTGCTTCAACTAAATGGGCATGCTTGGTACTGAAACCATTAATAAATTCAAACTTATCCGGGTGTTGCTGGGCAAATTCGCCTAAATCCATACACACTTCCGGGTCACCGGTACCCACGATCACCATCTGAATTTGATGATGCATCAGTTCATTGAGGATCGGCAACAGGAAGCCGAATCCTTTTTGTTCGGTCAAGCGGCACACCATTCCAAACAAAGGGATATTCTGCTTTTCAGGAAACGTTGCCAGCTTTTGTAATGCCAGTTTGCTGGCAGACTTTGCATGCAGACTATCGGCGGAATAGTTCTCGGGCAGGTAATGGTCGTGTTGCGGGTTCCATTGAGTGTAGTCGCACCCGTTCAGTATCCCAACCAAATCTTCCTGCCGCGACACCAGGCGATCGTGCAAACCATGGCTACCCAAATTAGTTAACAGTTCCTGCGCATAGGTTGGGCTGACCGTAGTTATTTTATTCGCAAATTCAATCCCTGATTGGAGCATATTAATATAGCCCCCATGCACCTGAGATAAAATGCCAGGGTGGTGGCGTAAAAAGGGAATGTTTTCCAGTCGGTGCACCCCTTGAAACGCGGCATTGTGAATGGTGAATACCGTTGCTGTGTCAGCAAAGTAGCCACTATGCTCGTATTTGAGTAAAAACGGTAGCATGGCTGTGTGCCAATCATGACAATGGATTATATCAGGCTGAAATCCAATAGCCTGTAACGCATTTAATACCGCCCCAGAAAAGAAACTGAAACGCTCTCCATTGTCGCTATATACGTCATAACCGTTGCTGTAGAGGCCTTCGCGTGCAAAATAGTCTGGATAATCGATAAAGTAAACGTCGATATCGTTCCAGTGAAGCTGCTTAACATCAAAATGATAAACCTGGCTTTGAGTAAACAAGGTTTGCTGTGGGCAGGCGGAAACGAGTTTCTCTGGTGCCATCTCAAATTGAGTGGCTATGGTCTGATAATAAGGCATGACAATAATTACGTTATGTCCGGCCTCTTTCAAGGCAATAGGAAGTGCCTTACCAACATCGGCCAGGCCTCCCGTTTTAACCAGATCTTCCACTTCAGAGATGGCAAATACAATGTTCACGAACAATCCTCAATCTGTGTATTTGATTCGGCGTGCACGCCAGCATTTCGCTCAGTGTATCCAAGGCCAGCAGATCCCGCTACGGATAATTTATCGCGGTTATACCTTTATAGCCTGATAAACGGAAAATCGATTGGTTTGCGCGAGTGTCTGCACACGTTCAAACGTTTCTGCTAATAAGCCAGGGTAAGGCAGAAATCGGTTTGCAACCATATGCAGATTACCACCAGAGGTAATAAGACGCGCGGCATCAGCAATGAACCGTTTGGTCACGGTGTAATCGGTTTTTATGCCTGTGTGGAAAGGCGGATTAGTCACGATATGATTAAATTGCTCGTCGACACCGTGCAGTCCATTTGCCGCCATTAAGGTACCGGTCAAGCCGCTTTCTGCAAGTGTATGCGCGGTGCTGTACAAGGCCAGCGCGCTCACATCAAGATAAGAAATATTTAAATGAGGAAACTGTCGCTTTAATAAACAACCAATTATCCCCGCGCCACAAGCAAAATCGAGAATACCGCCGCGCAACGAGGAGGGAAGCTTCTCCAGCAGTAAATGTGTGCCTTCGTCCAGCTCTTCGTGGCTGAAAACCCCGGGAAGACTGGCAATGGTAGCTTCTTGTCCATTTACCGCGATATCGAAGTAACTGAGTGATTGCTGGATATCAAAGTCCGGTTGCGGCTGGGCAACTTCGCACCTTAGCAGACTGCAATGACGGGCAGAGTCCACTTTGTCAACGTGGCCTAGGTTTGATAGAAGTTTACTGGCGCTTTTGATGCCGCCTTTGTTTTCACCAACAACATAGATACTACCTCCTTGTTGAACCAGAGACGCCGCCATTTTGATCAGCATGGCATAATGCGCTTTAGCTTTGGGCAGGTAGATAACAATATTGCTATAACGTTGCGGAGTGCTCAAGAAGGGAGCGAAAAAATGCTGATGTTTACCCACTTTCTGATCGCTGAAAATACCCGTCTGCGTAGTAAGAATGTCTCTGCTATCTAAAATAGTGCAGGGAATGACACGAACACTTTCTGCATAGATATCAAAATACTGGTGTAAAACGTCCAGCGATAGATCTGTTAAACGGTCAGTAAAATACGCATCGGCAGGGTTAATTATTAACCAACCCTCATCATTAAACAGTTCAATGTTTCTTTCTAACAGTTGACTGGGGGCGCTAAGCATTATTCTGTTCTCTCAAAGACCAAATCCCAAACGCCGTGCCCCAGCTTTTGACCGCGCACCTCGAATTTGGTGATAGGGCGATATTCAGGGCGTTCAACATAGTCATCTGATGCTGAAGTATTGGTAAAACCTGCTGCCTGTTGCATTACACTGAGCATATGTTCGGCGTAGTTTTGCCAATCTGTCGCCATATGAAATACACCACCGATGGCGAGCTTTTGTTTTATCATGGCAACAAATTCGGGTTGCACGATCCGACGCTTATGGTGACGCTTTTTATGCCACGGGTCGGGGAAATACAATTGCACACGCTGCAGGCTGGCATCGGGCAGCATCTGTTTAAACACCTCAACCGCATCATGCTCCATCACGCGCAAATTTGTCAGGCCCAGTTCGGCCGCATCGTTCAGACATGAGCCTACCCCCGGGCGGTGCACCTCGATTCCTATAAAATTTGTTTCAGGTGATTCAGCGGCCATCTGCACCAACGATTTACCCATGCCAAAACCTATTTCCAACACCACAGGCCCGGATTGCTGAAATAACTGGTCGAAATTGAGCAATTCAGGTTGATAGTTGATACCCATAGTTGCCCAGTTCTCATCAATCGCGCGGGCCTGGGCATTGGTTAATCTGCCTTCGCGCTTGACAAAACTTTTAACTTTGCTGACATACACGCCGGCTGCTTCAGCTTCGGCCTGATTCTTAAATTGCCTCATTGTTCAATTCACCACCTTCTACAATCTCGCTGCGGCATTATCCAGCCCTAACCACGCTTTGCAATAACAACCTGACAAATATAGCAACAATCATAGCATCAAAGCCGCCGATTAGGGGTTTGAGCTGATACACTGCAGCAGTAGTTGCGCCAAATGCTGTGGATATTCCAGTGGCATCATATGCCCGGCGTTTGCCAGTGTGTGCAAAGTACTGCCATTAATAGTCGCTTGCTCGGTTTGCAGTTGTTTAATGGGCGCAATGTTGTCCTGGTCGGCACCGACGAAGGTTAACTTTGCGCGTAACTGTGCAATGCCGTTGAGCAGATTTTCTCGCGGCGTTGTTGCCGTTGTATGCGCGATAAGGGTTGCTTTCCCCAAATCATTTGCCATTGCAAGAACGGGCTGTACCACTGCATCATCCTCACTTCTGTCAGGGTGGACTAAGCGGGATACAAACGCAGAATTGGGTTTAAACGCATTGTGCTTAAGGTGCTTGAGCATATCGCCACGACGCTGAACTTCTTCCTGAGTCAAGCCGCTCAGGCTATAGCCTATCAGGGTTAGCGAGGCGACTTGCGCTGGGTTCTGTATCGCCCATTTGGCAGCAATATAGCCGCCCATCGAGAAACCGATCAGGTGCACCTTCTCATCGGGTAATACCCGATCTGAGGTTAGCTGCAGCATATCGGTTAACGAGTTTGCCCACTGCAAGGGCACGTACCGGCGATTAATGTCTGGCATGTGCTGCCACACAGGTAGCCAAAGGCGCTCATCACAAAGCGTGCCGGGCAAAAACAACACGGGATCAGACATAGGTCTTTTGTGCTCCTGAAAAATTCGTCAAACATGGTATCATGCGCACCCCATTTAGTTGTAGCTGCACTCATTAACGCTATGTCAGACACGTTCACACAAAAAGTTCTTAACTGGTTTCACCAGCATGGGCGAAAACACTTACCCTGGCAGCAGAATATCAACGCTTATCGGGTCTGGGTGTCTGAAATAATGCTGCAACAAACTCAGGTTGCTACTGTCATTCCGTATTTTGAGCGTTTTATGCAAAGCTTTCCTGATGTACGTAGTCTGGCCGAAGCTGAGCAGGATGATGTGCTTCACCACTGGACGGGATTGGGCTATTACGCGCGGGCACGCAATTTACACAAAGCCGCAAAGATCGTAGTTGATCAATATAACGGAGAGTTTCCTAAGGAAATCGAAAAGGTCATCGCCTTACCTGGTATTGGCCGCTCCACCGCAGGGGCTATTTTGTCCATTGCTGGGGGGCAGGCGCATCCTATACTAGATGGTAATGTTAAACGGGTGCTTGCCCGCTGTTATGCTGTTGAAGGCTGGCCCGGAACCAAAAGAGTAGAGCAGGCATTGTGGCAGGTGGCCGCGCAGCACACTCCAACGCATCAGTGTGCTCAGTACACTCAGGCTATGATGGATTTAGGTGCCATGGTTTGCACACGTACAAGGCCAGACTGTGACCATTGCCCGTTACAGAACGAATGTCTGGCTTATGCGCAGGGCACGCAAACGGCTTATCCGGGCAAAAAGCCTAAAAAGGCGATACCGCAGCGTGAAACAGTTATGGTGGCAGTGAGTGTTCGCAATCAGCTACTGCTGATTAAACGTCCAGCGATGGGGTTATGGGGCGGATTGTATGGCTTTATTGAAGCCGCATCGCTGGACGCTGTGGTGAAAAGATATGAGCTGGATGAGTTTTCAGCAACCTCATTGACTCCGTTTGTGCATACTTTTAGCCACTTTCAGCTACACATTACCCCCGTTCTGGTAGAGCTGAATGAATTTTTGCAACCGGGCATTGCTGAAGACAATGCGCGCTGGTTTGATATACTAGAACCCATTGAAGTGGGGCTGGCTGCGCCGACCCAAAAAATCGTAAATGAAATTAGGTCGTTACGATAAATCAGATAACAAAGGCACGTAAAATGAGCAGAACTGTTTTTTGTCAGCATTTCAACAAAGAAGCCGAAGGTCTGGACTTTCAGCTATATCCAGGCGAGCTGGGCAAACGTATTTTCGACAATATCTCCAAACCGGCCTGGGCCGATTGGCAGAAAAAGCAAACCATGTTAATAAATGAAAATAAACTTAATATGATGGATCCGCAGGCACGCAAATTTTTAGAAGAAAAGATGGAAGCATTTTTGTTTGAAGGTAAAGAGCCGACTATTGAAGGCTACGTCCCCCCTAAAAGCTAACAATCAGTCAAAAAATAAGCGATCAGTTCGCCTTTAGTGAAAATATGTAGAAAAACGGTTGACTTGTGCCACGGAAATCCGTTTAATACGCACCCACGACGCAGCAGGCATAAGCCTAAAGCGCAACCAGATTTGCCCAGATAGCTCAGTCGGTAGAGCAGCGGATTGAAAATCCGCGTGTCGGTGGTTCGATCCCGCCTCTGGGCACCATTCTTAGAAGCCTCGCACTAGCGGGGCTTTTTTTAATCCAGCAAACCGACACGTGTCGGTGCCGTTGCACGGCGCGTTACAATCCCGCCTCTGGGGTGTAGGTGAACCGTTGCGCAATAGCATAACGCAGTTACCGGAACGACGCGACAGGACGTCGCGGCTGGTGCTCTTCACCATGGATGGGATGTTTCGCCCAAGTTTTGAAATGAAGCCTCGCACTAGCGGGGCTTTTTTGATCCAGCAAACCGACACGCTCCGCAGAACGGTGCCGATTTATAATCTGAATGACTCGCCTTCGTCGTCAAGATGACACCTTTCTTCTAGCAACAGCCGGACGATTTGAACACTCACTTTGAGCGCAGCGATTTCTTTTTGAATTTGCTCTTCAACGTAGTAACCAGCAGCACTAAGCCGCTGCACCACATGATGAAAAGGGCGATACCGGCGGGTAGGAAAATCCATAACTTGGCGCTATCTGCGAACCAGCTACCATCGTGAATAGATTCGATAATATCTGAGCGACGGTAGGCCACTTGCAATATATCGCCGGTCTTTGCATCGATTTGTGCTTCCCAGTTATTGGTTGCCAAAACTTTCATCATGCCTTTTGCCGGTTGCACATCGACACGCTCAATCTGCTCCCAGCTGGTCACTTCGAGCTGGGGAATTTGACTGCTGATTGCAAGCACTTCGGCAAAGGAAAGTGTGGGGATGTCGGCTGCGCCTTTCTGTGTGGGGGGCTGGATCCAGTCAGATTGCTTTTTAATTTGCAGCACAATGCCACTGCCAATCACAATAAGTGAGGGGATCACGATAGCCAGGGCAAACCACAAATGCAGTTTTCGGCTGAATTGTCTTATTCTTGGGTGCAAAGGATTATCTCTTGTTGCTGATGAGTTAATGTGACGCGAAGACACGCATGATATATAACAAGGTAACAGTAATCTTAAAAGCTATATTGCGTACTGATTACAAATTCTCGCCCCCGCGCAAAGGGAGCCAGATCATCGCGGGATGTCACGTATTGCTCGTCAGTAAGATTAAGCGCATGCAGAGCCAGCGTCCATTCATCAGTGAATGCATGGTTATAGCCTGCCTCGAGTAGATTGACTGGGTTTGTGGGTAATTCACCGGTTACTTCTTCACTTGATGAGGCCCGGTGGGTGAATGCGAAAAATGCGTGACTATCGGCGGTAAAAAGCGTCACGGAAAAACGATGTTGATCTGGCGTAATATCTGCAATGGGTAAGTCATTGTCGCGCTCGCCCTGTAACCATTGTCCGCCAAGTTTTGTTTCAGCTTCAAGACCAAAGATACCAAATCTATACGCATACTGATAATTGACCCCATTAATTCTGGCGTTATCAATATTTTGATATTGTTGCAGTGTATCAGAGAGGTTAATTCTCTCGATGTAATTACTAATCCGTTGGTGAAAAACCGAAACATAAAATGTCGAAGAATCAGTCGAACGTTGCAGCGAAATTTCTGCATTGAGCGCTTGCTCGGTGGCGAGCTCTGTAGAACCGAATATTTCGCCGCGGGGTGTAGAGCCAAAGTAAAAGCGCTCGGTGAGACTGGGCACCCGATAACCGCGGCTAAGGTAGCCAGATACTACCCATTGAGCAGGCAGATAATGTTGATAGCCTGCAAAAGCACTGATGTTGATATCGCGCTTTGTGATATCCGATATAAAATCGTCCTGAGTCATGTGGGCGAGTCGTGCGCCTGTCGCCCAGCGCCCGGTTGATACGTTAACGGTGGCATCAACCGCCGAATACACTTCCCATTGTTGGGCATCGACGTTTTGTTGCTGCAAAACTGGCTGGTCCAAGGAATCAAACTCCTGTTCCGCAACCGATACATCCAGGCGGCTATCTAATCCAGCGCGCCAGTGGATATCCCAGTCCGACCATTGCTGTTGATTACTGAGATAAAACCCTGCGGTCAGAGCGTCACTGACCAGACTGTTAAAACGTTTTTCAGGTCGGTCAATATGGGTCGTCAGTGAACTTTTATGGGCATACACGGTTGCATTGTGCCAATCGAACACCGCCTTCGCCAACCAATGTTGGTTAGTGGGGTAAAGAGTAAAACGCTCAGAAGGCGAATCAGCACTGGCTTTGGCCACGTTATTTGCGTCTGAATATAAAAACAGACCATCACGCAACACTCCTTCATCGGATTGACTGCGCAACACCACACTGTGTTTTTCAAAGCGGTCGAGAATTGAATTGCCGTTACCGTCGTGACTATTATTGGCATGCCGATGATTAACCATCCAGCTGAATTGCTGGTCATCACTGCTGCCTTTAACCAGCGCTTCGCGGTAGTCGTTGTTGGGTCCATAGCTCAGTGATAGCGCGTTTTGTGAGGGTGTTTGCAGCGAAAAATCGATGCCTCCACCTATCGCACCCGAACCCAGCTGAGTAGAAGCTGCTCCCGGGATGACGTAAGCATTTTCAATCATTGAGGGAGAGACAAATTCAACTCCTGTACCTGCCCTGCGTTCAGTGTAAATAGGCACGCCTTCGACGAGCATTTGTATACGCCAGCGCGCGAAACCGCGTATGTTAATAGTTTGAAAGAGTCCGCCCTGGCCATTCAAATTCAGAGAGGGCGAATCCTTGAGTAACGATGCCAGACTGTCAGAACTAAACTGTGTCTGGTCAATAATATTTTCTGACGGCACGATACCCACTATAGCGGATGCATAGTCAGGCGCCTCACCCACTATTTCAATTCTAATTTCGTTCTCCCACACATCTGCAAAAACAGGGCATGATGTTATTGCACAGGTAAGGAAGAAAAAACGCGAACTCGAGGCATGCAACATAGCAGGTATAACATCAAATGAATTCTGTATTGTATTTTAATGAGTGAGAAATTATTCGCGTGTACGTTCAACGTATAATTTTGTCTAATCAGCGAATGCAGATTGATGTCAGTTTCTTTTCAAACTAGCTTTTTGGGTTCGCATAAAAATAATCATAACCACCCCGGGGAATACATGAAAATTTTTAACAAAGCTACACTCGCTGCAGCCTTGCTAGTGTCCAGCGCTTCGGTCGTTGCGGCTGATAAATCTGAAAATGAGGCTGTGTTTAGCAGTAAAACTTTTGAAGCGATGGAGTTTCGCAGTATCGGCCCAGCGTATATGTCTGGGCGCATTGCAGATATCGCAGTGGATCAGAACAACCCATCGACCTGGTATACTGCCGTTGGCTCAGGCGGTATTTGGAAAACCGTTAACGCGGGAACAACCTGGACCCCGATTTTTGATGAACAAGCGGTGTATTCCACCGGTGATGTCACCATCGACCCCAGCAATACAAATATAATATGGGTTGGCACTGGCGAGAACAATGGTGGCCGTCATATTAGTTTCGGTGACGGTATCTATAAATCACTGGATGGCGGCAAAACCTGGAAAAACATGGGATTGAAAAATTCCGAACGGATTTCTGACATCATCATTCATCCCGAAAATTCTGACATTGTATGGGCATCAGTGCAGGGTGCGCTGTGGTCGAAAGGGGGAGAGCGGGGCTTATATAAAACGGTCGATGGCGGCAAAAGCTGGGATTTGGTCCTTAAACCCGCAGATGAGTGGACCGGTGTCACCTCGCTACTGATTGACCCGCGTAACCCAGATAAATTGTATGCGGCGACCTGGTCTCGTCAACGCACCGTAGCCACTTACGTGGGTACAGGCCCGGCTTCTGGCATCCACACGTCTGACGATGGCGGCGAAACCTGGACAGAGCTCAAAACGGGTTTACCTGAAGGCAATATGGGAAAAATCGGTATGGCGATTTCGCCCGTTAAACCCGATGTGATCTACGCCACCATCGAGACGGACAACCGTAAGGGTGGCTTCTATCGTTCAGAAAATCGCGGCGCCAGCTGGCAGCGCATGTCTGATGAAGTTGGCGCAGGAACTGGCCCTCACTATTATCAGGAAATCTTTGCTGATCAGCATCAATTCGACCGCGTGTATATTGCCAGTAATAACAGCAAAGTGTCTGATGATGGTGGAAAAACGTGGGAAAAAATCAGCACCGAGCGTAAGCACGTAGATGACCATGCCATGGCATTTCATCCTACCGACCCTGACTTCGTGCTGATTGGCTCTGATGGTGGTATCTACATGTCACATGACCGTATGGCAACCTGGCGATATATGGCCAACCTGCCGCTGACGCAGTTTTACAAAATTGCAGTAGACGACTCGAAACCGTTTTACACCGTTTACGGGGGTACCCAGGATAACACGACTCAGGGCGGCCCATCACGTACCGACCGAGCTGAAGGCATCAAAAACAAAGACTGGTTTTTGACCCTGGGTGGTGATGGTCATCAACCTGCAATTGAACCAGGCAACCCGGACATCATGTATTCGCAATGGCAACAGGGTAACCTGACCCGCCGTGATATGAACACCAAAGAAAATGTGTACATCAGGCCACAGCCAAGACCAGGCGAGCCTGCTGAGCGTTATAACTGGGATGCACCGATTAATGTCTCGGCGCATGACCCCAAGCGTATTTACTTTGCCTCTCAGCGGGTATGGCGCTCTGACAATCGCGGCGACAGCTGGACTCCGGTGTCTGGTGATCTGACTAAAAATGGCAACCGCATGCATCAACCGGTTATGGGCCGCACTTGGTCGGTTGAAGCAGGCTGGGATCTTTACGCCATGTCTGAGTTTCACACCATCGCTAACTTTGCCGAAAGTCCGGTGGATGAAAACATCCTTTGGGCCGGTACGGATGACGGCATTATTCAGGTTACCACTGACGGTGGTAAGAACTGGAGAAAGATTGAGCTGGATGATATCAAAGGTATTCCGGCGGCCGCTTATGTAAACGATATTCGTGCTGATTTATTCGACAAGAACACGGTTTATGTGGCACTGGATAATCACAAGAACGGTGATTTTAAACCCTACCTGATCAAATCTACCAACCTTGGAAAAAGCTGGACGTCTCTGGCTGATTCACTCCCCGAAAAGCATCTGGTCTGGCGTATCGTTCAGGATCATGAAAATAAAGACCTGATGTTTCTTGGCACTGAGTTCGGCGTTTTCTTCACCGTTGACGGCGGTAATAAGTGGGTTGAACTAAATGGTGGTATACCTACCATTTCAACCCGCGATGTGCAGATACAGCGTCGTGAAAACGATCTGGTCGCAGGCACCTTTGGCCGTGGTATCTATATTCTGGACGACTATGCACCGTTGCGTGAACTTGATCGAAGTGCATTGGAGCAAAATGCCTTGTTGTTTGCCCCCAGCCGTCCGGTTAAATGGTTCAGTCTGGATGGGAATCATACTGAAACCGATGGCAACGATCGCTACGTAGCGGACAACCCGGACCATGGTGCAACCTTGACCTATTACCTTAAAGACAGCCTGCTGACGGATAAAGAGAAGCGTCAGGAAGCTGAGAAGAAAATGGTTAAGGATAAAAAATACCCGAAATACCCCGCCTGGCAAGAAGTGGAAGCAGAAAATCAGCAGGCTAATCCCGCTGTCTATGTGGAAATCACTGATGCACAAAACAATGTGGTTAACCGGGTTAACGGCAATACCAAAAAAGGTCTGCACCGGATAACCTGGGATATGACCTACGCTTCTCAGCGAGCCATTGCAACCGCGCGTGTTGCTGAAGAAGGTGAGGAACGCAGCGGCCCAACCGGGCCAATGGCCCAACCAGGAATCTATACTGCAACCCTGTATCAACGTGTTGGCGACCAGGTTAGCCAATTAGCCAAACCCGTTAATTTTGAGCTGACAGCTATTTATGAACCCGCTCTTGAAGGTCCGGATGCCGAAGTAACCTCAGCATTTAGCAAACGGATTGTTGCTGCGGATAGACGTTTTTCTGCGCTCGAAGCTGTGTTTGAAAACCTTCAGGCAACCATGCCGTTAATTCGCACGGCTATCGAAAATACGCCAGGACAGATTAGTGAGTTCGAAACCCGGTTCGCGCAGTTGTCCAGCTCGCTAAACGACATCAAGCAAACGATGTATGGATTAGACTCACGCGAAAGAATGGGCATTAAGCCGGCGAACATTGCCAGCCGGATGCAATATGCTAAATCCGCTGCTTGGTCATCTTATGGGCCTACCCAGCAACATCGCGAGCAGTTAGGTTTCGCATTAGGGGAACTGGATAAGGTCAGTGCAGAAATTAAGGCGTTACAAGATACCCAGGTCCCAGCGCTACAACAGGCTATTATAGACGCCGGTGGGCCATGGACCGCGGGGGCAAAATTAATCTCTGAATAATTGATAATCAGCGAGTTGTTCCACCACCCTCAGTTATCATAACGAGTGTTAATTGAGGGCCAACCGGACGACATCAACATTAAGGCTCTGTTTTTCTTCGGATGACAGAGCCTTTTTGCAGGCGTTACAACCACGAGGATTAGCATAAAGTGTGGCAAGAATTTAGCTTTGGCCTACACTTTTACTGACGTTTTACCGAAATATAGTTAAACCACGTCGGCTTATCTAGAGAGTGGTGATTGGCAGAGGTATGAACGTGTGGAATCTGGGGCACAGAAATTAACTTCACTAAATAAAAAAGTACTAAATGGATTACATCACTGCTTTTCATGACATTATCTATGATCAGAAGCTGACCTTTCACAATAAGGTCTCATCGCTGTTACAGCTGGGACAGGAAGTGTTTAGTGTCGATGTCGGCTTCATTGCCCATGTCAGAAACAGAGATCTGTCGGTTTTATTTCTGGAAAGTCACTTATCCTTCCAAAAAATTGAAAGCATTAGAGTACCTTTAAATGCGTTCGGAAAGGAAGTTATCGCTGAAGGTGCAACAACAACGGGAAAGCATGATGATGGTGCGAGCCGATGCCTGTTCATTGGTACGCCCCTATTTTACCGATTGGAAACCCTGGGGGTGATTGCATTTGCATCAACCAGACGCTCGCGTAAATTTTCAGAACGACATGTGCGCTATCTGGAGATGTTCGCCAAATGGTATGGCAATGAGCTGGCCTATCAACATACTCTGGACCGTTACGAACAGCGGGTTGAGATGTTTAATCAGCTGGAAAGTGTTGCCCGGATTGGTACCTGGGAAGTTGATTTAATCGCAAATAAGCTCAGCTGGAGCGATCAAACCAAGCTTATTCACCAAGTGCCAATGGACTATGAACCTAATCTTGAAACCGCGATCAAATTCTATAAAGAAGGATACAGCCGCGAAGCCATTTCTAAAGCGATAGAGGATGCTATCACTACAGGAAAACCCTGGCAGCTGGAATTGGAGCTGCTGACCGGAAACAATAAATCGATATGGGTTAAAGCCAATGGTATTGCAGAGTTCGTCGCTAACGAATGTGTACGCTTATATGGCACGTTTCACGATATTTCGCACGAAGTGATTATTCGTGAGGAATTGAAAGCAGAACTGCAGGAATTCAGACATACGGTAGATTAGCATACGGCTATATTGGCGATTGCGTGAAAACCTGCTTTCGACCCTGAACCGCAGCAGGCTCGTTTTTCATGTCCGAGCCCGTTATTTGTGAGCCATTAATCCGCACGAAAGTTAAATATCACCAGTTTGTTTTCGGATAATAAATCAGCGTCAAACAGTAACTCAGCTTCAGCATTATCGTTGACGACGATGTTGTGCAGGCTGTGCCCATTATCAATCACCAGACTGAAACCTTCGGGCAGTTTAGCTGCAGGCGTATCAAGCATGATAAACAGAATGTTGTCACCAAGCGAGTAGCGAACTTTCACCGATTCTCTTGCTGCCCAGAAATCACCGAACTCACGCATGCCAGGTAAGGCGACATTTTCAGGTAATGCCTGTTCAAATGCCTTGAGCTCTTCTAATTTGCTTTTTCTGTTGGGATGAATGAGCAACACAGTAGGAGATGCATTAGCGTAATTTAAATGGAAAACCTCCAGCCATTGATCAACAGTGTTCTGATTAAAGCTATCTCCACTGATACTGTCTGAAATGGTGATCGGAAATGTATAAATTGATGAAAGCTCGGCAGACAGCTTTTTATCGTAGGGCAGGCGGAAAGGAAAGCTGGTTAATGAGTGTTGTCCATTGAATGAGCTATCATACTTGTAGCCCAGGCTTTCAAGCACTTCCGCCTGATGCCTGTTCCATGCTAAATGACCTGCTCTGAACACATCAACGGTGGTATTCAGATCTGTTTCAAGCAATGCTTTCGACACCTCCAGTTCTGCAAATACCGTAGCGCCAGTGGTGGTTTCACCGTCATTATAGGGATAATACGTTGCCGCTGAATTACCCGCAGAACCCTTAGGTATTATTGAGTCGTCAGCAAAGTCTCTGAAGTGCCCCACACTGTGGCTGGCAACTTCATGTCCGCGTACGAGGAGTGAGCGGTACGTGTCGATGTTCATACTGTAATAGTCACCATCGGAAACATCATCAATATAGTGTGTTGTAATATTGAAAGTAGCGGTAATGCCGGCTTCTTCCTCAACAACAGCGAATTGTTCGGCTAATTCAGCGCCTGTCTGTGAGTCGATGTCGTGAGTAACCATCAGTGTGGATTTTGAGTTGCCGGGACTGGTGTGTTTCCACACAAGGCTGGGCAAGTGTTCCTGCAATATCGCGCGTAAGAATAGAATGAAGGTATCAGTCGAATTCTCCAGTTCATTTATACCGCCACGTTGCGCAGAGTAGTCTAAATCATAAAAATTGCGTTGAATCAGATCGTTAAACGCGACCCCTAACAGGTATGCAGTTCCGTTTCCCACGGTATTGCGCACAAACGCGGGGTTGCCATCGTCATATTTCGCCAGCGTATCAGCACTGGCAAGGGTGTAGGCGAATGAATTAATTGTTTGGGAAAGGCCGGGTTTACCTACGCTCAAGCTATACTCAATCTCAGAATCCATGTACTGGAAAACAGCAAAATCGTCTGCGCGGTCAAAATTGATGCTGGTATGTTGAGAACTGGTTGTGTAGCCGTTCACACCGAAAAGTGGAAATAGTGATTCATCCTTTACGGTTCGGGCAATCAGGACCCCTCCGGCCTGCACAAATGCGTTCAGCTCATCACGCTCTCTGTCACTAAGCGTGTTTTCGTTCAAATATGAGGTTACGAACAAAACGTTCGGTTGACCTATATCATCAATATCTACCGCGGTACTGAAGGTTACCCCCGCAATACTCAATGCCTGTGCCAGAGAATTATAATCCGAGTTTGATTCACCATTACGTGTGGTCAGGTCAAGGATGACGATGCCGATCTCTCCGGCTGTCGATCTTTCAGGGTCAAGCTGGCCCTGAGTGGTGAAACTGAACGAAACTGGCGCAACAAGTTTGCCACCACTTTCACTTGCTAAACTGGTGTCGATAGATACAGAATAATTCTTGCCCGCCTTCAAAGGAGCACTGGGAGTAAAAGTTATTTGATTTTTGGATGACTGGTAAGTCAGCTCGCCATCGGTAGCGGGTTCAATTGAAAAAGCCTTTTCCATGGTCGATGCGTTTACATCTGCGTCGAACGATATACGTATGTTGGTGTCAGTAGCGACGAAAAAAGCTTTATTGTCAGGGGCTACCTGTTTTAAACTTAATGCCACCGGCTCCTTGGTAGCCGGTTGCTTTGCTGTTTTTGTCGCTGACGGACCCTCACCCGAACCGCCGCACCCAACCATTGCCCAGCACAGCACAAAAAGAGAAAATGACTTAAGCATCATGCTATTACTACTTCCTGAAATTAAAAAATTTGCTATCGATACGCAAAAAAGCGAGAACGATTTTTAATCAATTTTAGAGGTGTGTCAAACGTCGGCGTGCTTTAACGGCTAAGCGAACGGGAATTTAGCCCCCACACAACTTCTCACCCCACCATGAACCATCTTCAATATATTTGATCACGTGATCGTTTTTAATGATAAACGCGTCACGTCTGAAGCCAGAATACGCACCTAAACGATTTTTTGAATCGATGGTGACGCAAACCAAATAACCATACCAGGCATCACCAAGTTTATTGGCCAACCAATAACGTTTAGGTTTGGTGATGTAATTAATAAACATAGATGTTGGGTGAGACTCAGTTTTGTTATACCAGGCTTTGATGATGAGTTCATAATCCTGCGGGAATGTCCCATAGTCTTCTTTCGCCAGCTGACTATCATCAGGCAATGAGTTACAGGCAGTAAGAAAAGTAACGATAAAAAGGGAGAAGACAAATTTATACATAGTGCTTAGGCGCATTGAATGTGTTGATGGAGTTAGATTTAACCACATTCAAGATAATTTTTTTACCCTTATTTTGTTGAGATAATAAAAAAGGGCTGCGTATGCAGCCCTTCCAATAAACGATCGCTGTTAACTGAGTTGGTCAATGAAATTACCTAGCCGCGCAGAGGCGGGTTGGAAATTTTGACGGCGACGAGCATTCTCTTCCGTTTCTTGTAACAAATCGGTTTGCACATTCGCTAACTGACTGTTTAAATCAGAAATATCCGTTTCTGCTACTTGCCGTTCGAGAATAGTCTGAATCACCAAAGCCTCTTCACGCAATATTTCCAATAACTCATCAGAGGTTTGTGCTTCAAGCTGCTCTTCCTCAGTGAACTCTTCTAACCGCGACTCTTCAAGCAGTGCTTCATCTAACGCTTCCTGTTGTAATCTGGAAGCGCGACGTTGTGCCTCAATAATCTGCTCAATCTGCGTTTGATCCTGTTGCAATTGCTGCTGTGCATTTTGCGCTTGCAAGTCTTCCGTTACACGCTGTTCTTCCTCACGCTGTTCAGCTAGCAACTGTTCCTGCACTCGCTCTTCTTCAAGACGTTGCTCTTGTAGGCGCCGCTCCTGACGTTCCTCGTCCTGTCGAACTTCTTCACGACGCTCACGTTGTTGCTGTTCACGCGCTTCTATGCGTTCCTGTGACTCTTCACGGCGCAATCTATCGCGTTCCACACGTTCTTCAACGCGCTGTTCACGCAATTCAGCCTGTTGCTGTCTTTCAGCCTGTTGTTGTTCTCTACGTTCTACCGCTTCTTCAATTCGGTCGTTGCGCTGTTGTTGCAGCCTTTCCGACTGCTCGGTCTGACGTTGTTGAAATGCTTCTCGTAATGCAACTTGTTCGTCAACGCGCTCACTTAACCGACGGTTATTTTCGACCGACTGTTGCGTTTGTCCCAGCGGTAACTGGCTTTGTTGTGTCTGTAGCTCATTGCGCTGGTCACGGCGCAATGACTCCAGCTCGCTTTGGCGCTGCAACTGGCGCTCACGCAGGTTATCTAACCTTTCGCGCAGTGCAATATTGACCGCTTCCGCATCGTCCTCTGTGAACGCTGGCTGCGCAGCCACTTGTCGTGGTCGTGTTTCATTGGCGATTGCACGTACTTCCTCAATCGCATTAGAAGGCAGACGATTGATTGTCATGATCACTTCCTCTCTCGCAATAGCGAGTTAATTGCTAAGCCTCATACCTGTCTCATACAAAATAATGCATATTTTGTACCAAGACCCTTCGCTTTGTTCCCCTAACAATTAATGATCTGTCTCAGGTAGCGTAACCCCGACAGACAGATATACAGCAATATATTTTGCTTTTATTATGATATGAAATGTTGGTGTGTCGCGTAGTAGATAGTAAGTAGTACGATTTACTGCACGCGATATTGTGTAATTTTTACGCACCTCGGTTTAAATCGTTCTAACAAACAATTTAACCCTGTACAACTGTTATCGGAAGAATTTTGAGAAACTTTACACCTTTTTTGGTATTTATTTTTTTACCTATGTATGTCAATGCACTAGGTAATCAATACGCGATAACGCCAGTTAATATTGATGGTGTTGCGGATGATAGCGTGTGGCAATCAGGCTATTGGCATGCAATGGATCATCACATCATCGGCGACATACCCACAAAAGATGATTTTTCGGGGCGCTACAAACTGGCCTGGAACGAGGACGCTCTGTTTTTATTGGCGGAAATCATTGATGATGTTATCTATGACAGACACCCTGATCCATTGGTCAATTACTGGGACGACGATTGTCTTGAGATTTTTGTAGATGAGGATGCATCAGGTGGTAATCATCTGAGTAATTATAATGCCTTCGCTTACCATCTCGCTTTGGACGGTAACGTAGTTGATATCGGCGACAATGCTCAACCTGTTTTGCTTAATGAGCATGTTGAGTCAGCTTGGCGAAGAAGCACCGAACCACCATATCAGCTCATATGGGAAGCAAAAATATATTTATTTCCCGATACCTTCAGGGTGGAAAAGCCCGGTGAGCCGGTAAAACTTTCGGGCGGTAAAGAACTGGGCTTTATGCTGGCTTATTGCGATAACGATGGCAGTGAAACCCGTGAACATTTCATGGGTTCGCATGCTATTAAGGCGGTGAACGGCGATAAAAACCTGGGTTACAAAAATGCCTCAGTGTTTGGCAAGGTAACGCTGATGAAAGGCGGCGCTGGCTTTTAGTCGCCACCGCCGACAATTTGTACCTGGGCTAAATCGGTATCGCCTTTAATTACTTTATAGATAGCATCCTGCACCAACGTACGCATGCCATCGTTCATTGCCTGCTTTTTCATTTCTGAAACACTGGCTTCTTTATACACCAGTGAACGCAATTCAGGGGTCATGCCGAGCAATTCATGCACGCCGGTTCGTCCTTTATAGCCGGTATCGCCGCAATCGTCACAGCCCTTAGCGCGGTAAATCTCAAGCGGCCCGTCCAGCTGCAGTTCGTCAAGGTAGGCCTTACCATACTGGCGCTCGATGAACGCGATATCATCATCGGTGGCCTGGTATTTTTCTTTACACTTGCCGCACAGAGTGCGGATAAGGCGCTGCGCCAAAATGCCCACACAGGCATCTGAAAAGTTAACCGGGTCGAGGCCCAGGTCAAGTAGACGGGTGATCGTTTCAGGTGCAGAGTTAGTGTGCAGGGTGGACAACACCAGGTGGCCGGTAAGCGAGGCTTCAATGCCCGCGTGTGCTGTTTCCTTATCCCGCATCTCACCAATTAGAATGATATCCGGATCGGCACGAAGAAAGGCGCGTAATGCATTCGCGAAGGTGAAGCCTATTTTAGGACTAACCTGCACCTGTTGCAGGCCAGCCTGCGTTATTTCCACCGGATCTTCCGCGGTCCAGATTTTTTTCTCAGGTGTATTCAAATAGCCCAGCACCGCATGCAGAGTCGTTGTTTTACCGGAGCCAGTAGGCCCCACTACCAATAAAATGCCATGAGGTTTTTGAATCATGGTTTTCAGGCGCACCATGTTACTATCCGCCAGGTTCATCTTGTCGATTGGCATTGCACCGCCTGATGCCAGAATACGCATGACCACGCCTTCGCCGGCAACCGTTGGAATGGTGGCTACCCGCACCTCAACCAACTGACCACCCATCCTGAATGCGAGCTTGCCGTCCTGAGGGACACGTTTTTCGGCAATATTCAGGTTTGACATTATTTTAATACGGGCAATAACTGCACTGTGGTGCGAGTTAGGTACCTGGTTCATATCGCGACACACGCCATCAATTCTCATCCGAACCCGGGTGGGTCCGTTTTTCTCTGGATCAATGTGGATATCTGAGGCGTTGAGGCGCTTGGCATCATGTAGTATACGGCTGACCAACCGGACCACCGCCGGCGCATCATCAGACAGCTCATCGTGAGAGTCGTCAGCTTCTTCCGTTGAAGTACCAATCTCATCCAGAATTTCACTCATCTCGCCCGGCGCGCCGCCGCCAGCGTTCTCACCCAGGTACTGCATGATATGGTTAGGAAGGCCCACTGCAATATCGTAGCTATCAATACCCATGGCGCTTTCAATTTCCATGATGAGTGCAGCGTTATTGGGTTCGGCCATCAATACGATAGGCTTGTCTTTCACATCCGCTATCACAGCAACAAAATTGCGCTTTAAATAAGAAGGGTTGAGCTTGCTGTTACTTTCATAAAGGTGAAACTTTTCGGGCAGAAAGGAAACGAAGGGCACCTGGTAATGAATAGAAAGTGAGTTGCCGATTTTTTCTTCTGGTATTCTATATTCGGAGATTAAACGCTGAATGACGTGGCGGTAATCCTGCGATGACTCCAATACATCTTTGAGGGCTTTATCGGTAATTGCCTGCTGGTGGAGCAGTAAATCGAATGGATGATTGGTGCCGCCCAGTTCATAGCGAAACTTATTACCAATTATTTCGGCAACCTGTTTAGCCAATTCAAGATCAGCATCATTAAACGAACCCGACTGTTTATTGATGATTTGCATTACCCCCATCATAACGCCAGCATTTAATATGGGTACACACAAAATATTGGATGTTTTGAAATCACTGGATTTGTCGAATTTGTCAGCAAAGCGAAGACGTGGATGTATTTGAGCCAGCTCGTTAGTATCGTAGGGGTCGGCAATCATTAGCGGTAGTTGAGCCAATGCCACGTAGCCAGCAATGGAAAGCGGACTGATAGGCACCTTGATTTCGAGCGTTTCTTTACCCGTTTTAAAACGCGCAACTAAATCCTGATGCTGACGACGGCGTTGAAAGATACTCATTCGCTGCGCGCCAAATAACTTGAGTATCACTGGCTCAAGTTGTTGATATGCATCCATCAGAGATGAGTGGCTTGCCAATATCGAATGGATTGTTTCAAGGCTTTGCTGATGGCCTGTGGTTTCTAACATAGGGACAGTTCTTCACTCAGATCAAAAGGTTAAAACGAATATTAAGTTAACTTAGTTTTCCCAGTTAATAGCCAGTTCTTTACAAATAGCATATTGATGTTCATCGTACTTTCTAATTGATACGCGCGTCTACATGTAATAACAATAACGTTAAAATTGACTTCTTCCACCGAACAATTGAACTGATCAGAAAAGAAACAATTTATTTGTCGTAAACGCTTGCAAATACCGAGTTAATCAGTATAATTCGCGCCCACTTGCCCTATTAGGGCATGATTTTTAGCCGCGACCTCACTGCTTTTAGGGTGGTTGCCAGTGTGAAAGGTAAGCCTTCCAGCGAATCTCTCACGGCGTGCTAGAAAAAGAACAGGGTTCCAATTGGGAACCATCGGTTTACGCACATCCTTTCTTCCAAATACAAAAGGGAGAGAAAGGGTGAATTTTTTTGTTCTTTCGATTGGAGCTTAATCGATGCCAAATCAAAGAATTCGTATTCGTTTAAAAGCGTTCGATCATAAATTGATCGATCAGTCTACGGCTGAAATCGTGGAAACGGCGAAACGTACTGGTGCTCAGGTAAGTGGTCCAATTCCTCTACCTACTCGCAAAGAACGCTACACAGTTCTGATTTCTCCGCACGTTAACAAAGACGCGCGTGACCAATATGAAATCCGCACTCACAAGCGTTTGGTAGACATCATCGAGCCAACTGATAAAACAGTTGACGCGTTGATGCGTTTGGACTTGGCTGCCGGCGTTGATGTTCAAATCAGCCTGGGCTAACAAGAGAGGGTTATAACAATGGCGATTGGTCTAGTCGGTCGTAAAGTGGGTATGACTCGCATCTTCACTGAAGATGGCACGTCTATCCCTGTGACTGTTATTGAAGCGACCCCAAACCGTGTGACTCAGTTACGTACTGAGGAATCTGACGGTTATCGCGCTCTTCAGGTTACTGCTGGAACCAAGAAAGCGAACCGTGTTAACAAATCTGCTGCTGGTCATTTCAGCAAAGCAGGTGTTGACGCTGGTCGTGGTCTGTGGGAATTCCGCCTTGAAGGCAACGAAGGTGACGATATTAAAGTAGGCAGTGAAATTACTGTTGAAATTTTTAACGACACTAAAAAGATTGACGTAACTGGTACGTCAAAAGGTAAAGGTTTTGCTGGTGCAATCAAACGTTGGAATTTCTCTTCTCAGCGTATGACTCACGGTAACTCTCTTTCTCACCGTGCACCGGGTTCAATTGGCCAAAACCAATCACCTGGTAAAGTTTTCAAAGGTAAGAAAATGGCTGGTCAGCTTGGTAACAAGCAAGTGACTACGCAATCTTTGGAAGTGGTACGTGTTGACGTAGAGAACAGCCTGATCCTGGTTAAAGGTGCCATACCTGGCGCTACAGGCGGCGACGTAATCGTTAAGCCAGCTGTAAAAGCCTAACGTCTGGGGAGTGAACTGATGGAATTAACATTGAAAGATGCGCAAAGCGCTCTTGAAGTATCCGAAGCGACCTTTGGACGTGAATTCAACGAAGCCCTGGTACACCAGGTAGTCGTTGCTTACGGTGCAGGTTCTCGCCAAGGTACTAAAGCGCAAAAAACGCGCGCAGAAGTTAACGGCGGTGGTAAGAAGCCATGGCGTCAAAAAGGTACTGGCCGTGCACGTGCTGGTACAATCCGCAGCCCGATCTGGGTTGGTGGTGGCCGTGCATTCGCTGCTAAGCCTCGTAACTTCGAACAAAAAGTTAACAAGAAAATGTATCGTGGTGCGATCAAAAGCATCCTGTCTGAACTAGTTCGTCAGGAGCGTTTGGTTGTTGTTGAGAAGTTTGCTGTAGATGCACCAAAGACTAAAGATTTGGTTGCTAAGCTAAACGACCTTGAGTTAAACGATGTGTTAATCGTAACTGCAGATGTTGATGAGAACTTGTTCTTATCTGCACGCAACCTTTATAAAGTTGACGTGCGCGACGTGGCAGGCATCGATCCGGTTAGCTTGATTGCATTTGAAAAAGTGCTTATCACTGCCGACGCAGTGAAACAACTTGAGGAGGCGTTAGCATGAGAGAAGAACGTCTACTGACGGTGCTTAAAGCACCTCACGTTTCTGAAAAGACAACTCTTACTGCAGAAACGAACAACACAGTTGTATTCAAAGTAGCTAAAGACGCGAACAAAGCAGAAATCAAAGCAGCAGTTGAAAAACTGTTTGAAGTTGAAGTTGCAGGTGTTCGTACTGTGAACGTAAAAGGTAAAACTAAGCGTCACGGCATGTCTTTCGGTAAACGCAGCGACTGGAAAAAAGCCTACGTAGTGCTTAAAGAAGGTCAGGACATCGACTTTGTCGGTGGCGCTGAGTAAGAAGGGGATTAGAAATGCCATTAATGAAAGCTAAGCCAACTTCTGCCGGTCGTCGTCATGTAGTTCAGGTTGTTAACCCTGACCTGCACAAAGGCGCGCCTCATGCACCTTTGCTGGAGAAAAACAGCAAATCTGGCGGTCGTAACAACAATGGTCGTATTACTACACGTCATATCGGTGGTGGTCATAAGCAACATTACCGTGTAATTGATTTTAAACGCAACAAAGACGGCATTCCTGCTAAAGTTGAGCGTTTAGAATACGATCCAAACCGTTCTGCAAACATTGCACTTGTGCTGTATGCAGATGGTGAGCGTCGTTACATTTTGGCTCCTAAAGGTATTCAGGCTGGCGATGCAGTTCAGTCAGGTGCAGATTCGGCAATTAAAGCGGGTAACGCTATGCCGATGCGCAATATGCCTGTAGGTACCACTGTACACGCGATTGAAATGAAGCCTGGTAAGGGCGCGCAAATTGCTCGTTCTGCTGGTGCATACGCACAGATCCTGGCACGTGAAGGTAACTATGTTACGTTGCGTCTACGTTCTGGCGAAATGCGTAAAGTGTTGTCTGATTGCCGTGCCACTATTGGTGAAGTCGGTAATGCAGAACATATGCTACGTTCATTGGGTAAAGCGGGTGCAACCCGTTGGCGCGGTGTTCGTCCTACTGTTCGTGGTGTTGCCATGAACCCGGTAGACCACCCACACGGTGGTGGTGAAGGACGTACTTCCGGTGGCCGTCACCCAGTATCACCTTGGGGTACTCCTACTAAAGGTAAGAAGACCCGAAGCAACAAGCGTACTGATAAGCTTATCGTACGTCGTCGTAACAAGTAATAGCGAGGATTCACCATGCCACGTTCTCTCAAGAAGGGTCCATTTATTGACCTTCACTTGCTGAAGAAGGTAGAGGCTGCAGTGGAAAAGAACGATCGTAAACCAATTAAAACCTGGTCTCGTCGTTCCATGATCATCCCAGATATGATTGGGTTGACCATTGCGGTCCATAACGGTCGCCAGCACGTTCCTGTATTAGTCAGTGACGAAATGGTAGGCCATAAGTTGGGCGAATTTGCGCCAACGCGCACTTACCGCGGCCATGTCGCGGATAAGAAAGCTAAACGTTAAGGGGTAGGAAAATGGAAGCATTAGCTAAACATCGTTTCGCCCGTACGTCAGCTCAAAAAGCACGTTTGGTTGCGGATCAGGTTCGCGGAATGCACGTAGAAAAAGCACTTGAGCTTTTAACGTACAGCCCGAAGAAAAGCGCAGCATTAGTTAAGAAAGTACTTGAGTCTGCTATTGCTAACGCAGAGCATAACGAAGGTGCTGACATCGACGAGCTTCGCGTTGCCAAAATCTTTGTAGATGAAGGCCCAACAATGAAGCGAATCAAGCCACGTGCCAAAGGCCGTGCTGATCGTATCTTTAAGCGTAGCAGTCACATCACTGTGGTTGTAGCGGATAACTAGGAGTAGATAATGGGACAGAAGGTACATCCTACAGGTATACGCCTGGGTATCAGCAAACCATGGATTTCTACCTGGTACGCTAATACCGAAGATTATGCAGACAACCTGTATAACGATCATCAGGTGCGTCAGTATCTGACTAAACAATTGAAGAACGCTTCACTTTCTAAAATCGTGATCGAGCGTCCTGCCAAGAGTATTCGTGTGACTATTCACACTGCTCGTCCAGGCGTTGTTATCGGTAAGAAAGGTGAAGACGTAGAAAAGCTGCGTAACCATGTATCTAAGTTGGCCGGTGTGCCTGCTCAGATCAACATTGCTGAAGTACGCAAGCCAGAGCTTGATGGTCAGCTAGTTGCTGACAGCATTTCAAGCCAGCTAGAGCGTCGTGTCATGTTCCGTCGTGCGATGAAGCGTGCGGTACAGAACGCAATGCGTCTTGGTGCCAAAGGTATCAAAGTTGAAGTTAGCGGTCGTTTAGGCGGTGCAGAGATTGCCCGTACTGAATGGTACCGTGAAGGTCGCGTACCACTGCACACTTTCCGTGCAGACATTGATTACGCAACTTCTGAAGCGTCAACTACCTACGGTATCATCGGCGTTAAAGTATGGATCTTCAAA
This sequence comes from Alteromonas ponticola, assembly GCF_012911815.1. Classification (GTDB taxonomy): domain Bacteria; phylum Pseudomonadota; class Gammaproteobacteria; order Enterobacterales; family Alteromonadaceae; genus Alteromonas; species Alteromonas ponticola. Next base: position 218,751 of record NZ_JAATNW010000004.1, read on the forward strand.
GGTGAAGTATTGGGCGGCTTGCCTACTACTCAAGAACAGGCTCCACCTGCTCAACCTAAGAAGAAAGGCCGCAGCGCTAAGCGAGAGGGCTAATCATGTTACAACCAAAGCGTACGAAATTTCGTAAACAGCATAAAGGTCGTAACCGTGGTCTTGCCGTTGCGGGCAGCAAGGTAAGCTTCGGTACATATGGCCTTAAAGCAACTGGTCGTGGTCGTATGACTGCACGCCAGATCGAAGCAGCGCGTCGTGCTATGACTCGTCACGTTAAGCGTCAGGGTAAAATTTGGATTCGAGTTTTCCCTGACAAGCCAATTACTGAGAAGCCTCTTGAAGTGCGTCAAGGTAAAGGTAAAGGTAACGTTGAGTACTGGGTATGCCAGATTCAACCTGGACGTGTTCTTTATGAGATGGAAGGTGTTCCTGAGTCTCTGGCACGCGAAGCGTTTGAATTGGCAGCGGCAAAACTGCCATTTAAGACAACCTTTGTAACTCGGACGGTGATGTAATGAAAGCGACTGAACTGAAAGACAAAAGCGTAGAAGAGCTGAATGCAGAGTTGTTAAACCTGCTACGCGAGCAGTTCAATTTGCGCATGCAGCACACAACCGGTCAGCTTGAAAAAACCGACCAGTTGAGGAAAGTGCGTCGTACCATCGCGCGTGTTAAAACCATTCTGACTCAAAAGGCTGATGCGTAATGACTGATCAAAAAATTCGTACAGTACAAGGTCGTGTGGTTAGCAACAAAATGGATAAAACCATTACTGTTGTAGTAGAACGTTTCGTAAAACACCCTATTTATGGGAAGTTCATCAAGCGTTCAACTAAACTGCACGCTCATGACGAAAACAACGTTTGTAATGAAGGCGATACCGTAACAGTACGTGAGTGTCGTCCTCTATCCAAGAACAAAACTTGGACGTTGGTAGACGTTGTAGCTAAAGCAGGCGTTTAATTCGCTTGGTTTTAGTAGCAAATCAAAAAAGGTCGCATCTGCGGCCTTTTTTATTTGCCTGTGCCTCACATTTCCAACGCTAAACAGGTATTATCGAAGAAAAGTCTCAATGGGTCAGTTCACTGATTTTGTCTCTGTTTCGCCGTGACATGGTCAGCTTGTCACCTGAATCAAGAATAACCGCATAATCTCCTTTATCGTTTGGACGCAACTCGGCAATACAATCCCTTCTGACAATCGAAGAGCGGTGTATGCGTACAAATTCACGGGGATTAAGTTGCAGTTCTAAATTTGCTAACGTTTCCCGATGAAGAATGTGACTACCATCCATCATGTGAACCTCGACATAATTACCCGCACCAGTAATAAAAGAAACTTGCCCGACATCAACAAAGCGAATGCGACCGGGATCTTTTACGATCAAACGTCTTATATAGCAATCTTTGTGTTGCTCCATAAACTCAACCATAGCAGACGTGAGTGCAATGCTTTGTGCTTCAAGCTGAGTGGAAAGACGGGACTTCGCGCGTTTCATCGCGTCTTTAAAGCGTTCGTCGCTGAATGGTTTGAGCAAATAATCGATAGCATTGACTTCAAATGCAGGCAGTGCGAATTCGCTGAACGCGGATGCAAATATAATTACGCAATCGTGAGGTAGTTGCTTTGCCAGTTCAATGCCGGATAATCCAGGCATTTCGATATCGAGAATAACAATGTCAGGGGATTTACTTTGCGCAATAGTCAACGCCCGGGGGGCGTCTTCAGCCTCCCAGATTGTGTTCACTTCACTATCGCAGGCTAGTAATATTTTGACTGTTTCCCGCGCGAGTATTTCGTCATCTACAACCAGTACATCATACATTGCTCCCTCCTATTGGAATCGATAGCACCGTTTCAACGGTACCTTTGTACTTCTGTTTAATTTCTAATTGAAAATGTGTGTACAGTCTCTCCAGTATTTCACGTGTATTACCCAGGCCTATTCCAAATCCTTTGGCTTCATCCTTGTCGCCAACGTTATTAGTCATTCTCACTTCCAGCATCCCGTTGTCCCTGGTGATTGCCATATGAAAGTTATTAACTGTCCGCTGTAATTGTGAACCGTGCTGGATCGCGTTTTCTACCAGCGGGTGCAATAACATGTTGGGAATAACGATATCCAGGCAATTCTCTTCAACCTCTACCGTGGTATTTAACTTATCCGAAAAGCGCATTTTTTGAATGGCGAGGTAACTATTAATAAAAATCATTTCATCTTTAATACTGGCCTCTGAAGTATTTTTATTTTCTAAGATTTTGCGCAACATCTGGCTTAATTCGGTTAAGGCCAATACCGCTTCCGCGTCCCGTTTCAGGCGCACCAGGCTTACGATGGTATTGAGGGTGTTGAAAATAAAATGCGGATTAAGCTGCGAACGCAGTGTCTTTAACTGTTCCTTGATCAGAAGCTCATTGACATGATTCAGTTCAACTTGTTTAGTCATTGCGTTTTGATAAAAGCGAATGCCAAATGCCAGTCCCAATACTGCGAAGTAGATACAGGCGTCCAATAAGGCAGAATTACTTATTACGCGAAGCAAAGTTTCGGCAATGGATGACAAAGGCTTGTCGTTGGCAAGCGTACGCATAGTGACACACGTAAACCAATACAACGGCAGTAAAACGATCAATCCAATTAGGTGACAGGCCAGTCGTTTGTAGAATGAGGGGGAGTCGTTGTTTCTGACAATCAGGAAGATAATCGCCGTCATCCATATCCAATTGCCAAACCAGGGCGCCAGTTTCCACCAAACTGCCGCGAAATTAACCGGGTTAGAGGTATAGGTCAACGCATTGTGCTGAATCAACGAAATGATTAAATGAATGGATAGCCAGACAAATACTGTTACAACCCAAAAATAGCGTGAAAGATGTACGTTCATCGAATCAGACATTTCGTCACTGTACTTATATTAACCATATCCGAAAGGGATAAATTAGCAAAATTATAGGACAGTTGGCTGAAAAAATGGGGTTAATGGACAGCAACACTGAACCCGTTTTTACCGCTTTAGCGTAGTGACTCACCGCTTGCAATAAACACAACCAGCAATAAACTTTCCAGCTCTTAGAACTTTTACCGGCAAACTGTGGTCGTAAAAATAGAGCGGGTGTATTTGGTATCTGCGATCACCTTCTGTCAATCCTTTCATCAAGCAAAAACAGCCATCTGTCACACGGTTTGCGCCATTCAGGTAACGTCACTGGTTAACTTTTCCCCAGCTACTTAGCTTAGCATTAGATAGCCCTGTGCTATCTATCCGCTAATACAGTGTATTGGCACATTTGGACACTAATAAAAGCAAAAAACTTCTGCCCATATGATTGGGTTAAGAAGGGGGAACCTATGTTTACACGTAACAAACTCAGTACGTCGGTACGTCGTACTTTGCTTTTCAGTGCGGCGATTCATGTCGCCATACCCTCTTTGGCATTAGCACAGCAAACCACCGATGAAAATCAAGCGACAACGGATACCAGTGATGTTGAAGTAATAGCGATCACTGGTAGTCGGATCCGATCACCAGGCGTTGAATCAACCAGCCCGATATTTTCAATTGGCGCTGAGGAAGTAGGGTATTTGCAGCAACCCGAGTTCGAAAGAATTGTGCGTTCTCTGCCATCGACGATCCCCGCTGATGGTGGCAACGTTAACAATGGTACAGCCGGCGCGGCAACCGTCGATTTACGAGGATTGGGAGCCGAACGAACGCTGGTGTTATTAAATGGCAGGCGCATGGTGCCATTTAACTTCAATGGTCAGGTCGACACTGCAAATATTCCCACCGCCTTGATTGACAGAGTCGATGTTGTCACAGGGGGCGCGTCGGCGGTATACGGCTCAGATGCAATTGCCGGTGCAGTCAACGTCGTCCTTAAAAATAATTTCGAGGGCGTTCAGGTTGATGTCAACCATCAGCGCAGTGATGAGGATGATGGTGAGCAGAGCAATATCGCGCTGACCGTTGGTTCAGATCTGGCTGACGGCCGCGGTAATGCTGTTGCATCGGTGTCGTGGATGGAACGTAAGCCGGTGTTGCTAGGTGATAGACCACTTGGCCAGTTTGGTATCAATTCAAATACAGGCTCAGGATTAGCTGAATATCGTGCGGGCGAAGAGGCGACTTTGCCACCACAAGGTTGTCAGGGCCCAAATGTGGTTGACCTTTCAGGCTCAGGTTCAACTACGGCAATACCCACACGGTTCGAATTAATAGGTACTGGAGTGGCGGGTCAATTCAGAGAAGATGGTACCCTGGGTGATAACTGTAGTCTGTTTAACTTTAATCCATTTAATTACTATCAAACACCATCTCAACGTTACAGTGCGACGGCACTCGCCCACTATGAAGTTAATGACTATGCAGAAGTTTATACGTCATTCAACTATACAAATACAACGGTAATTCAACAGGTGGCTCCTTCTGGTACCTTCGGTGAGGAATTCACGCTGCCACTGTATAACCCACTCATTTCCAATCAGGCATTAGGCTTTATTATTGATGGCGCCAACGCAGCTGTTGCTGATGGATCTTTGATCAATGGTGGCAGTTGGAATGATGTGAATGCCAATGGTGTGGTGGATGAAGAAGATTCACTGCAGGTGAGGCTGCGTCGTCGTACGTTAGAGTTGGGAACACGTTCAGAGCGCTATGATTCTGATATCTGGCAATTGGTGACAGGAGTCAGAGGAGCTATCACTGATGAATGGATGTACGACTTTTCGTATCAGTACGGTGAAGCTAACCGTACTACTGTCAGAGATGGCTATACCAACCTAACTAATATTCAGGAAGCGCTGGATACAAGGGACGGTGTTACCTGCGCAGTGGGTGGGAATTGTGTGCCCATCGACCTGTTTGGTGGATTTGGCACCATTACCGATGATATGGCCGGTTACGCTAGAGCCATTGCCCTTCAGCAGCAAAAATACGAACAGGAAATCATTCAGTTTATTGTTGATGGTCCGATTGAGTTTATAGAAATTCCCACGGCCGGGTTTCCATTAACCGTGAGTGTTGGCTATGAGCATCGGATAGAATCAGGCTTACTTGAACCTGATGAGTGTTTAAAACTCGCGCCAGCAAGCTGTCAAGGTGGGGCAGGGGGGAACCTCCTACCTGTAAATGGTAGCTACAAAGTTGATGAGTTCTTCTTCGAAGGCGTTCTCCCTGTATTTGATGGTCAGCCCTTCGCTTACTCAATGGACATTGAGTTTGGGTTCCGTACATCAGATTACGACACGGTTGGCAGCACTGATTCGTGGAAACTTGGCTTTAACTGGCGGCCTATCGATTCACTGCTGTTAAGGGTGATGGAGCAAAGAGCCAACCGCGCTCCTAATATTGGTGAGCTGTTTTCTCCTGTTACCACAGGTCTTGATAATGCCATTCAAGACCCCTGCTCTGTAGCAAATGCCGGTAACATTGATGCTAACCTGCGGGCCTTATGCATATCGACTGGTATGCGTGACGCACAGGTAGGTGTGGTGCCGGATATCATTTCAGGTCAAATAAATACGTTTCAGGGAAGTAATCCCAATGCATTGCCAGGGCCCGAAGAAGCGGAAACATTTACTGCGGGTATTGTGTGGACACCCGAAGTATCATTTGCTAATGATTTTACTGTTTCGGTTGATTACTACGATATCTTCATAGAAGACATAATCGGTGAGTTTTCTGCTCAGGAGATTCTTGATCAATGTTACATCGAGGGTAATACCAATGAGTGCGCTAAAATCATCCGTGTGGGAGGTGATCTGACGGGGTCAGCTGCTGGCGTGCAGTTGTTTACAACCAACCTAAAAAGTTTGCAGGCTGAGGGAATTGAAGTCACCATCGATAGCAGTTTCGATTTGGGTGACATGGGTAATTTAAAACTGTCGGCAACCATCAATAAATATCTCACGCAAGAGTCACAAAGCGCAGATGCAATACCGGTGCTTGACTGTAAAGGTTATTACGGTACCAGCTGTGATCCGCTGTCGGATCTTCGCTGGATACAACGAACCACCTGGAGCTACGATGACTTCACCGTCTCACTGTTGTGGCGCCACATTGATTCTGTTGACGTAGAGCCACCAGAAGCCAGTCTGCGATTTGCCGAATTCAGAGAGATTGACAGTTATGATTACTTTGATTTGTATGCCAGTTATCAGGTTACTGACAATGTGAAGTTTACCTTTGGTGTGGACAACCTGTTTGATAAAGAACCACCTGTATTGGGTAACGATATTGGTGACACCAGTTCAAATTCAGGTAATACCTTCCCTAGCAACTACGACCCGCTTGGTCGTTTCTATAAAGCTGGGCTTCAACTCACCTTCTAATCAGAGCACGCTAAACGCAAACGGGATACATCAGTATCCCGTTTTTTTTAGCAGATTCGTAAAAGGCCGGTTGCGTAGGTTAGTGACAACACATAGATAATTTAAAAAGAATTGCAGGTTAGTTTTGCAAGCTGCGCGCATCGATTTACAATGTAGGGCTTAACGCTGTTGAAACGACCCAGGGAAAATCAGGTGAACGATCGTTATTCCCCATACTGGCACGAAGAGCTCGCTCGCTGGTTATACACTTTACTGCTTTTTTTACTGCTTCCGGTGTTCTGGCTGAAATTCAGAAAGTGGGGAGTCAACCAACTGGATGCTTTTCAATCAAACTTTATGCAGAGGTTGGGATGTGTACCCGTTCCAGAGCGGAAACAGGGGTATTTATTTCACTGCGTTTCGGTGGGTGAAGTGATGGCCGCCTCCTGCGTAATTAAAAAACTTAAACAAGCACATCCGCAAATCCCCATTACTATCACCACAACCACTGAAACCGGGTCTGCCAGGGTCAATACCCTGTTTGGCGACAGCGTTCACCACTTTTATCTACCGCTGGATTTACCCTTTGCCATGCACGCCATGCTTAATCGACTTAAGCCCAAGCTGGTGGTAATCACTGAAGTGGAATTGTGGCCGAACCTGATTCATAGTTGCTGGAAAAAGCAGATCCCGGCAGTTGTCATCAATGCGCGTATGACAGAGCGTTCGGCTAAACGATACGCAAAAGTCAGTGCACTCTTTGAGCCGATGATGTTTAAACTTGCCCATGTTTGTGCGCAAGGTACGCGCGATTTTGAGCAGTATGCGAAATTAGGCATACCTGAAAGCAAACTTTCGCTGACAAATAATATTAAATTTGATCAAGCGATAAGTGATGAAGACGGCGCAGCCGACTTTTTGCAGATGTTGCACAGCCCGCGCCCCATTATTGTAGCGGGCAGTACACACGATCCAGAAGAGCAGTTACTATTGACCGCTTTCAAGCTGATTATCGCGTCGCATCCTGACACGTTGTTGGTCATAGTGCCACGCCACCCCCAACGCTTCGAGCTGGTGGAAAGGTTATTAGCGGATTCGGCTTTTGAGTACACGTTGTCCAGCGAGGCCAGCCAAATCAAAGATGAGATACAAGTGGTGCTGGTTGATGAAATGGGCAAACTCAACCAGCTGTATCAGGTTGCCAATATGGCCTTTGTGGGTGGCAGCATTGCCAATAAGGGAGGGCACAATGCACTGGAACCCGCCTCCGCTGCAATTCCTATACTGATGGGACCACATCAATACAACAATCCTGTCATCTGTGAGTATTTGCGAGAACAGGGCGCGCTGATTGAAGTAAACAGTGCGGAGGATATTTCACACCATTGTATTGCCTGGTTAAAAGACCCGCCGCGGGCACAAATGCTTGGTAAGGCCGGCTATGAAGTTATTTTGCAAAATCAGGGCGCAGTAGATGCGACGATTGCGTGCCTCGAGGCGGCTAAGTAACATAATTTTGGATACGCTCAGGGAGAGGGTGTTACTCATCCATTCCAACCAGTTGCGACGATGAGCTAACTTCCCCCTCTACTATCTGTAGTTTAAACAGTTCGCCGAAATCTTCTTCAGCCATTGCTTTCGACTTTCCGCCAAGCAATGAAATGAGTGGAGGGATGGTGTTACTGTGTCCAACTACCAGAACGTTCAGCTGTTTTGTCTTAATCTGATCGGCCAGTGCCTGCAAATTGTCGGCCGGATAAATTTCAACCTCAAGATTAAGCTGCTTTGCAATTGGTGCAACACTTTGTTGGGTGCGTAAATATTGCGTGCTATAGATGCGCGCAATCTCCGCGTCTTCCAGCAAATTTATCAACTGTTTGGCTCGCCAATGCCCCTTTGCAGTCAGCTCAGGATCTGCTGATTGCGACTGTTTCTCAAAATGTCGGGTCAAATACACATCGTATGCCATAGCATGATTTCCTGCGCCAGATAACAAAAGCAAAAGCAGTACATTACGAAATAGGTTAGTTGTAATCATGTTCACTATCCACCTTTGTTACTCTGATTTTCTTGTCCTTGTTCTGGCTCGATTAAACTTATCACTTTCCAGCCTGATTTAGGGATTTTTTCCTCGCCGCTCAAAAACGTATGAAAGTGTTGTTCGTCATCGATGGCTACAAGTGGTGTGACCCGTGCGCCATAAGTTTCAATATAATCTGTGAACGAAAATTCATCAGTAATCCGAGTTGTCTTGATGGACGCCCCCCGGGCAACCGCTGACGCCAGATAGCCGTAGGTCACGCCTTCATCGAACAATGACAGCTTTCTCGCATAATGTTCGCTTACCTGATGGCTCGGCCGAGCGGCCTGCTCGTTGTTTGAAAGACCAAACACCTCCATTTTGCCCATAGTGTATTCGAAATGGTAAGCCACCATCGGATTCAACTGTTTGTAAGGCGACATGATTAACACTGTGCCAATCGTTTCCATTTGGAGGTTACGCGACGCGTGTTCGGACATAGGGTTACCAAAATACACCGGAATATCCATCATTCTGGCTTCGCGTATTGCATCCCAGTTGGTATCGGCAATACACACGCCAATTTCCTGGTTCATCATTTCTTTGGCTAGCAGGCGGCTGAATTTGCTACCACCAAAAATTAAGAAACCCGTCGGTGGTGCCGCCTGCACTTTCAGCCATTTGGCTACATAACCCGCTGTCAGACTCTGAATAATAACCGTCGCTATGATCACCATAAACACCATCGGTACTATCATGCTGGCGCCTTCATAGCCTATTTCTTCAAGTTTAAGCGAAAATAATGCGCTCACCGCGGCAGCAACAATACCCCGTGGTGCAATCCAGCTGATAAGTGCCATTTCGCGCCAATTAAGGCCGGTGCCTACTGCTGAAGCGATAACAGACAAGGGTCTGGCGATAAACATTACCGCGATCAGTACCAACACAATACCCACACCGACGTCGGCAATAGCATCCAGATTAAGTCGGGTCGCCAGTAAGATAAACAGACCGGAAATCAGCAACGTACTTAAGGTTTCTTTAAATTCGAGTATGTCCTCAACATTCACATTTTTCATGTTGGCCAAAACCATGCCTGTCACTGTAACTGCAAGCAATCCGGATTCATGCGCTACCACGTTGGACGCTGCGAACACGCCTAAGATGATGGTGAGTACAGCGGTGTTTTGCAGGTAATGGGGTATCCAGCTTTTGCGCAGGCACAAACCAAGAAAATAGCCTCCGGCCCAACCCAGCGCCAAACCGATCCCAATCGTTTTGCCGAAAATGAGAAAGGTATGTGATATTGCTGATCCCTGTGCAGCTACGATAAATTCAAATACCAGTACTGCGAGCAAGGCCCCGATGGGGTCGATGATAATGCCTTCCCAGCGCAAAATGTTGGCCAGGTTCGTGTTCGGTCTCACAGTACGTATCATCGGAACAATTACTGTTGGTCCGGTAACGGTAACAATAGCACCAAATAAGAATGCCAGTTGCCATGACATGCCCAAAGTAAAATGTGCTGCCAGCGCAGCCACAATCCAGGTGACGACCACGCCCACCGAACACAAATTGCGCACCATATTGCCATGTCCGGCGATGTCTTTGAATTTGAGGGTTAATGCCCCTTCAAACAGGATGATGGCGACAGAAAGGGAAACCACCGGAAACAACAAGTCACCAAACAGCCGATCCGCATTGATCACATCGAAGACCGGTCCAACGACAATGCCGATGATCAATAATGGTAAAATTGCAGGCAATTTCACTCGATATGCAAAGTACTGGCAACCGATAGACAGTAAACCTACGAGAACTAAAGTTATCATTGGATCAAACAAGGTGCGTTCCTGCTATTTTTTTAAAAATCGTTGAACAACGTAAAGTGCTTATGATACATACTTTTATTGTCTTTAGTTGGATGACTGTCAGGTTTAATAGATGAAATTTAAGTTTCTTCCGACAAATTTAGCGATCGCGGTCGCGATTGCTCTTACCGCAAGGGTAAGTGCGCATAGCAACTCACTTTCGATAACGGAGAAACTTCACTTAACCGAGGAATTACACGAAACCTCCGGCCTGGTCTGTCATGCGGACCAAATTTTTACAATTAATGATTCAGGTAATGCGCCAGCCGTTTTCAGTTTGAACGAAACGGGGAAAATCGTAGACAAAATTCAATTAGCGGTACCGAATATCGATTGGGAAGCAATTGATGCTGACGACGCTTATCTTTACATTGCTGATACCGGCAACAATCATGGCAATCGTCAGCGGGTGCAAGTGCATAAGTGGAATCGTCAAAGCGGCGAAGTTTCATCAGTTTCGATCGCGTATAAAGACAATCGTTTCGATAGAAATATTCCATATCAGCATGATTATGATGTGGAAGCGATGGTTGTTCACAATGGCCAGTTATTGTTGTTTACTAAAAGCTGGCGAAGCGGGGTGGCGAACGTCTACCAGGTTGATGTGGAGGAAAAACAACAAGTAGTGACTCCTATAGCAAACATTGATGGACTCCCCGGCGTCGTGACAGGTGCCGCTTGGGATTCCCAAAGAAATGTTTTTCTGCTAGTGGGATACAGTGGCAATGCTTTAACCGGATACACCCCCTACCTGGCTCAAATCTCCGAACAGTATAAGGTGCAATACACAAGTGCGTTGTCAGGATTATCGCAGGTCGAAGCCATTTGTATCAGAGCGGATGGCGAAATATGGATAACGCAAGAGGGTTCAAGAACGCAGCCGTCTAAGTTAATCAAACTTTCTTTACCCTCACTTTAGCGTTTTTTTTGCGCGCCGCTTATTCTTAAGCATTTTTTTTCATACCCAACAGATTACAAAAGCTGTTTATAATTTGTTCATCTCTTGAGAGCAAGACCGTTTCAATAGATACCCGTTATAGAGTGAAACATGAAAAGTGAAAGTACCTGGGTACGAGTAAGTGGGAGTTAGTGATGAAATCTATCAGTCGAGCAATCTGTCGCGCTACGTTAGCACTGGCTGGTGCATCATGTTTTGTGACCAGCTCATGGTCGTCAGAGCTGGGTGACATTGTCGCTGACTACTTAAATCGTGCCGACGACTTCGCGGTGACGTTTTCTAACAAAAAACTCAAGTTTAATGGGTGTAAACAACGGGAATACGAGCTTACTATGGCTCAGCATCTTTCTCCGCGAATGACGATTGAAGCAACCTTGCATTATGAAAAAGGCAGACTTGACTATGGTGTGCTTAATCAAAAGGTGTCTGCCAGAGGTTATCAACTTGCTTCCTGGTATCAGCTGGATGGTTACGCCCTGGGTGTCAGTAATAGAGTGGTTTCTGAGCACGAGATCAATCTTCCGCTTGCGGATACTATCGAACTACCTACCAGTCAGGCGCTTGCATTAAACATGCGCACCAAGGGGTTGCGCGAAACCCATGAATTGTCGTTGTCAGCCGTGAGAGAAACCTGGAGTGCTAAAAACGCTGCGCTGGGACTATCCTGGGATAAAGCGTATGACAACCAGTTGCGAATGAACTACTCAATTATATTCTGATTTTTTTGCCAATACAGTGTGTTTCCCAACCACTCTTTACAGCCCTGACGGGCTGTTTTTTTAGATTGAAATCGCACATTGCAGGCTGTTTTTAACGCACCTTAAAGTTTAAAGCGGTTAACCTGCGCTGCCAACTCGCTTGCCAATTTATCTAATTTGTCACTGACAATAACCAATGACGACGCTGTCTTTAAGGTATCTTCACTGGTATCACTTATTTCGTGAATGTTCACATTGATGTCTTCCACTACCACCGTCTGTTCTTCCGTCGCAGCTGCTACCTGTGTGTTGATCTCATTAATGCCGTCTATTTCGAGTGCAATTTTTTGTAGAATCTCATCCAGTGCCTTGGCCGATTGCACCACCAGCGATGACTGCTCTCGACTTGACTTCATTTGCACAACCGCTTCGCGAGAGTCCTGCTGAAACATGTCAATTTTCACCTGTATCTCATCGGTGGCACTGGCTGCCCGCTGCGCGAGGGTTCTTACTTCATCTGCTACTACCGAGAAGCCTCTGCCATGTTCGCCTGCGCGGGCTGACTCGATTGCCGCGTTTAGCGCCAGCAAATTAGTTTGTTCTGATATTCCTCTGATGGTATCCAGGATGCCGCCAATAGCCGACGTATGATCGTCCAGAGATTGGATAACTTTGGCCACCCCTTCAATTTGTGCAGAAAGGCGATTGATTGACTTCACCGCTTCCTGAGTTAACTGGCGGCCCTGCTCAGATGTTGTATTGGCCACGGTAGCTTTTTCAGCAGCAGAGGACGCCGACTGTGCTACTTCAGTTACTGTTGAACCCATTTGCGTTAGTGCAGTGGCAACCTGGATAGTGTGGTCGCGCTGAAGTTTACTGTTGTCTTGCGTTTGATGGGACTTTTGCGCCACTTCCTGAGCGGAGCCCCGCAACTGGGTACTGGTTTTGGCAACAGTGCTGATAGTCGCGTGCAAGCTGGCAATAAATTTATTAAACCCTTCTACCAGTCTGGCCGTTTCTTTTTGTTCTGGTATTGCCAGGCGAGTAGATAAATCACCTTCGCCGCGCCCCAGTTCCTGAAAAGCGTCAGCCAGTTTTTCCAAAGGACGTGAGATATTGTTGGCCAGTAAACGGCCAACAAAGGCAAAAATGATTGCGATAACGATGGCCCAAATGAACACCATAAGGTTAGCGTCATTCAGATCACTATACAGCTCAGCTTCTGGTACCTGAGCGATGACGTACCAGTTAGCCTCAGGAATGTAGGCGCTGGCCATTAACAGGTTCTGACCTTCCACTTCGATATTAGCTAAATTAAAGTCTGCTTTGGTCAGCAGTGTGGTCTGGGTGGCACTGTCACTTACGTCGGCAAGTTTACGTTTACCCAGCAAGCTGGTGTCGGGATGTGCAATGATGTTGCCCTGAGCGTCGACCAGATACATAAATCCAGACTTAGCCAATTTAACCCGGTTAATTATAGTCAGCAGCTCATCAACGGCTTTTGCCACCCCGGACATACCCCGTCCATTGGTTTGCTGGTAATTAGCGAACAGTCGGTAGCCCACACCGGGTTCGTTATACAAACTTAATGAGGTCGGATTGCCACTTTCTTTATAGGCAAAAAACCAGCCATCAAATTCATCATTTTTCAGTTTTCTAAGAAAGCCGTCCTGATTCCAGTAATTATATGTTTGACGATCCACAAATGACGCAGCTGCAAGCTCATTTTGTTCGGCCAGCTGATGCAAGTAATTAACTAATTTTTGCTCTTCAGCCTTATTCGCGCCTGCCGCCGACCATTCGATCATATAGGGGTTGGTGGCAATGCTGTGGGCGACGGTAAGCATGACACCCACTTCCTTTTCAACGCGGTTAGCAATTTGTTTCACCTTACTGGGCAGGAGCTGTTGCTCAACATCCTGTTTGACTAAATCACGGGCAATCCATTGACTGACAACACTGACCAGCAGACAGGAGAGTAATACGGCGATAAGAAGGGTGAAGAGAAACTTTTGTTTGATGCTCAATGAAATTAATGCTTTGGCCACTGACAATCCTCGATATTGCTCGTTTACACAGGCGTGGTATTGCTATTCGGCCAGATAAGGTAAGCCGCATTAGTAGCTTAGCCAAAAACAAAGAAATAAAAAAGGCCGCTAGTGCGGCCTTAGAACTGTTACGTTTATTTATCGCCTTCCTCAGGTACCGGGAAGCCGCGGTCGCGCATTAATGCTTCAACATTCGCATCGCGCCCACGGAATTTACGATAGGCTTCTGCCGGGTCCATCGCGTTTCGGACTGAGAACAGATACTTCACCAGTCTGTCACTCAACTCTTCATCGTAGAATCCACCAGGCGCCTGCGCGAACGCTTCTGACGCATCCGCAGTTAACACTTCTGCCCACATGTAACCATAATATGCAGCAGCATAACCTTCGCCTGAGAACACGTGGCCGAAATGCGGGCTGCGGTGACGCATCACAATCTCTTCTGGCATGTTCAACTTATTCAACTCTTCACGCTCGAAAGCATCAGGGTCGATGTTGGCTGGGTCAGTAGTATGGAATTTCAGATCCATGATCGCAGACGCCAGATATTCAGTGGTTTTAAAACCTTCATTAAAAGTAGCCGCTTTCTTGATTTTATTTACCAGTGACTCCGGGATCGGCTCACCCGTTTCGTAATGGACCAGATATTGGTTGATCACTTCATCGGTGGTTAACCAGCGCTCAAGCAGTTGCGACTGAAATTCCGTGTAATCGCGCACGCCCGAGTGCGACGTGGGGTATTTCACATCAGATGACAGGAAATGCAAGGCATGACCAAATTCATGGAAGTAGGTCTCGGCGTCATCCCAGGAAATCAGCGTAGGCTCACCCTCAGCGCCTTTAACAAAGTTTGAATTGTTAGAGGATAACACTGTTTCTTTGCCATCAAAGGTGGTGTAACTGCGGTAAGTGGTTGCCCAGGCACCAGAACGCTTGCCCTGACGCGCGAACGGGTCAAGGTACCACAGACCAATATGTTCTTTGCTGTCCTTGTCCACCACTTCCCATACTTTTACGTCTTCATTCCAAACCGGCACTTCGCCTTCCGGCACCGCCTTAAACTCAAAGTTGAACAGGCGACCGGCTACATAGAACATAGCATCGCGCAACTTGTCCAGTTGCAGGTATTGTTTGACTTCGTTTGAATCAAGGTCGTATTTTGCCTGGCGAACTTTTTCTGCGTAGAAGCGATAATCCCATGGTTTTATAGTAATATTCGCGCCTTCTTCATCGGCAATTTTCTGCATGTCGACAACTTCTTCTTCAACACGCGCAATCGCTGCTGGCCAGACTTTCATCATGAGCTCCATGGCATTGTCAGGGTTCTTGGCCATGCGATCTTCTAAACGCCACTCGGCATAATTGTCGTAACCCTGTAACTGCACGCGTTCGTGGCGAAGCTTCAGAATTTGCTTAATGATGTCGTTGTTATCGTTCTCGTCTGCGTTGTCACCACGGTTGTAGTACGTGCGCCAGACTTTTTCACGTAACTCGCGGTTGGTCGAGTAGGTTAAAAACGGGTCCATCGACGAACGAGTGTTAGTGATCGCATACTTACCTTCTTCGCCTCGCGATTTAGCAGCTGCAGCCGCACCTTTAATAAAGGTCTCGGGTAAGCCATCTAACTGATCTTCAGTGATATAGGTAACATATCCTTCTTCATCAGCCAGCACGTTGCTGGAGAACTTGGTGTAAAGTGACGCCAGCTCTTTATTAATTTCGGCGTAACGTTCTTTTTTCTCACCTTCCAGCGCTGCACCATTGTGGGCGAAACCGTTGTACGTTAACCAGGTGATACGCTGCTCTTCAGTGCCCAGTTTTTTGTATTCTTCACCTTCATATACCGCTTTTACCCGCTCAAACAACTTTTTGTTCTGGGTGATTTCGGTAAAAAACGAAGAAAGTACCGGTGACATTTCTGCCTGAATTTCGCGGAATTCAGGGCTGGACATGTTCGCACTCCAGATACCGTAATAGGTGAAAACATTGCCCAGTTCACTGCCTGCGCGTTCCATCTCTACAATGGTATTTTCAAACGTAGGGGGTTCCGGATTATTGGCAATCTTTTCAATTTCTTTGCGTTGAAGTGCCATCCCTTTTTCCAGGGCAGGCTTTAAGTCTTCCAGTTTCATCTTATCGAACGCAGGAACACCACCGTAGGGGCCTTTATATTCATTCAATAAAACATTGTCGTATGTTTTCGTCTGGTCGTTCATTGTTTTATCCACAGCCGCTGTCTGCTCAGTTTGTTCAGGTTTTTGTTCCGAGCACGCGCCTAAGGCTAAAAGAACCGCTGCTGCGGTTAACGTTGTTTTAAGTTTTCCCATGAAGTTTTCCATTTTAGTCATTTCAACCGAACCCATACTAAGGGATGCCACGCAGAAGTTAAACGCCTTCTACCGCGCAAAGGCGCTGAATAGCTCAAATTTAACCGAAAATTAAGCGTTGGATGCTGATTGCTAAGCGAACACGACAGTTTTATTGCGGTGGATAATCACTCGGTCCTGCAAGTGATAGCGCACCCCGTGGGCCAACGCGGTGACTTCACAATCTTTGCCCTTTCTCACCATATCAGCAGGATTATCGCTATGGCTGATACGTTTAACGCTTTGCTCAATGATCGGTCCCTCATCAAGATCGGCAGTAACGTAGTGACAGGTCGCGCCAATCAGTTTGACTCCACGATCATAGGCTTGCTGATAGGGACGGGCGCCAGCGAAAGATGGTAAAAAACTGTGATGAATATTGATGATATGACCAGCCAGCTTTTCGCATAAGTGGTTAGGCAGTATTTGCATGAACCGGGCAAGCACCGTTAAATCCACCTTATGGCTATCGATAAGCTGCTCTATTTCTGCGAACGCGCTTACCTTACCCTGCTGTTGAAAATCAATGTGATAGAAGGGGACTTCATACCAGTCGGCAAACTGCCGCATTTGCGGGTGATTGGCAATAACACAGGCAATGTCGCAGTGTAATTCACCGGTGTGCCAGCGATGCAGTAAATCTACCAGACAGTGGCTCTCTTTGGAGGCAAGTAACGCAATACGCGGTTTATGCTGAGAATCAGATAATTTCCATCTCATCTGATACTGTTTCGCCATGTCATCAAACGCATGGCTAAACGTTTGGTGATCCAGATTGACCGAATCGGCGCAAATCTCATGGCGCATAAAAAATCGTTGGGTCGCAATATCGGTGTGATGGCTGGCTTCGACAATGGCCGCATTATGTTGCGCCAGAAACTGTGATACCGCCGCCACCAGGCCTACCTGATCAGGACAGTCGATTAATAATCTATATGTTGTTTGCATGATAATGGCCGTCTCACTTTTAATTATGTTGTACCTGTTTAGTGGCCGAAAAGTAAAGCGATGTAAAAGTCTAAGTTATATCAGACCCCGCCGTAACTGTTCCCGCGTACTTAAATTCGGTGTCAGCTTCCAGCTGTGGCGGATGGGGTAGGTTACACCGGAGGCTGTAGACACCGATTCGAACAAGTGAAACGCAGTAAATTCACACTGGATGTCCGGCAGAAAAAGTGGTGGCGGCAGGGTAGGCGGTGCTTTCCTTAACACTGTTACATGCGGCTGGTAGTCTCTACTTTCCGTTTCAATACTAGCTGCTCTGGCCGCTTTTCTTACCTGGGTATGCAATGCGGCTAATGATTGCGGAAGTGACGAGGGGGCAACAAATACGATTTTAGGTTTTTGCCAATAGCCAGACTGGGTGAGTTGCAAAGAAATTGGATGCGCATGAATCTGGTCAAGATGGGTTATCAAGGATTCTTGTTGTGACGCTGATATGTCACCTAAAAATGCCAGCGTTATATGAAAATTTGCAGCGGGTACGGCAACGGGTGCGGCGTGCACATTACGAATATTTTCTTTACGCTGACGTTTTGCCGGTGGCGTCTGCTCGCGACTGCGAATTTCTGGCAGCGCTTTTTGCTGCCAGCTTTGCAAGGCCAGTTTCTGTTGAGCATTTAGGTCTAAGCCGATAAAGCATCGCATAACATATCCAGGATGATCATGACCACTTAAGGATACCTAATGAAACACTAGCCTTTCAATTTTTTCCACGCTTTCATTGACCCCTCCATTACATCCACATTTTCTATACCCTGCTGAGCGAGAAAACTGGCTGCCGTGGTTGCCCTAACGCCAGAACCACAATAACAGGTGTAGTGTCGCTCTTTGTCTAACTCAGATAGCTTGTCGGGTAAGTAGCCCAGATAGATGTAGTCAGAACCCTCGATAGCGGCTTTATCCCTTTCATCTTGTTTGCGTACATCCAATAAACTCCATTTTTGCTGGGATTGTGTAGCCCGTTCATCCACTTGCTTAGCGGTAACTATCTCAATGGCGTTCAGGCCTTCGTCAACAGTACTGTCACCGGTGCGAACGGGCAGCTCGACTAGGTAGCCTTTA
This sequence comes from Alteromonas ponticola, assembly GCF_012911815.1. Classification (GTDB taxonomy): domain Bacteria; phylum Pseudomonadota; class Gammaproteobacteria; order Enterobacterales; family Alteromonadaceae; genus Alteromonas; species Alteromonas ponticola. Next base: position 237,080 of record NZ_JAATNW010000004.1, read on the forward strand.
ATTTTCTCATAGCCCATACACTTTAACTGGATAGCGTTTTGTTTAGCGGTGTTAGCATCAGGTGAGACAATTACAATGTCGACATCGTCCTTTAGAAACCAGCCGCCATAAGCTGAGGTTAAGCCTGCCCCAAAGAACAAGCTGCCACGAATATGTGACTGGCAAAATGCGTCTTTGTTTCTGACATCGACAATCTGTAACTGGCCGCTATCTGCTTGTCTGGCAATTTCTGTAACATCGCGTGCACTTAGGGCGGGAATATCGCGATGGACAATACAGTCATAATGTCCCTGCGAATTAAGCCGCTCCATTTTTTCAAAATAAGGCGCGTAATAGTGGGTCTCGTTTAGCTTTTCTTTAACGAACTGTTCTTTAGACGAGAGCGACCATTTGGGATTATGGCGCTTTTCGTAGCCTAACGTTGAAAACTCCCTGTCGGCCATGCCTCCACCACATACTGAGCCGGCCCCATGCGCAGGATACACCACCGTTTCCTCGGGTAACGCATTCAATTTCTGTAAACTTTCGTAAAGCGTGGCGGTGATTTGCTCCTTTTCATCCGGATAAAAATCGGTGCGACCTACATCATTTACAAACAGTGTATCGCCTGTGAAGATGGCGATCACTTCATCGCTGATGCTGGTGTCGGCGACAGTGATACAAATACTGTCTTTTGTATGCCCGGGGGTTTCCAGAATGGCCACCTTTAGTTCACCCACTTTAAACGTGTCACCCTCTTCGACTGACTCAGCATATTCAATAGGTGCATCGCTATGTTGGCCATGGTAGACAGGAATATTCAACTGTTTGCCCAGCACGGCGGCACCTGAAATAAAATCTTCGTTACGGTGGGTCTCTATCACAAATTTGATAGTGACATTATTCTCGGCCGCTGCACTCAAATACTGCTCACAATCCAGTTGAGGATCGACAACAAAGGCTTCGTTTTTACTGGAAACTAAATAGGATAGTTGGGCTAACCCTTTGGCTTTGAATCGTTGAATTTCCATTTTATTCTCCTCATCACATTACTGAAACCTTATATGTGTAGTGAGAAAATGTTGATCATGACTTAATTTCTAATTCATAAATTTTTTTGTGCGAGTGGTGGGTTCAGCATTGGCGGGATCATCAGGCCAGAAGTGTTTCGGATAGCGTCCTTTCATTTCCTTTTGAATTTCACGATAACTGCCTTGCCAGAAGCTTCCGAGATCTTGCGTGGTCTGCAGAGGGCGACCAGCAGGGGATAATAAGGAAAATGTGATGCATAACTTGCCGCCGGCTACGTGGACGCGCTTTGTCTCACCGTACATCTCCTGCATCTTTACCGCTACAATGGCACTACCGTTTGCATCGTACTCTATCGTTACATTGCGCTTCGACGGAATCGTTAAGGATTCAGGTAGATACGTGTCGAGGGCATGTTGTTGAGGCCACTCCAGCGCCTGATTAAGCAGGGTTTTCCACGGCAGTTTTTCTACCTGTTCCCATTTTTTGCAGGACGCTAGTTTATCCCGCCAAAACTCGGCGGGCAGGTCTGTAAACGGTTGGGTTAATACCGGCCAAGCGCAGCGACCATCATAGCTCTGCGGTTGCGGTAACATGAGCTTTTCAGCTATTTGCAGCCGATACCACCATTGCCAGGCCTTTTCATCAAAAGGCAGCTGTTGCAAAGGTAACGTTTGCAGGTGCGCCATCCAGGCTTCTGCAAACTGCGCTTTGGGCACTTCAGATAATGGCCTACTATCCAGAACGATCTTGTCGAATCGGGCGACTTGCCGTGCCTGCATCTGTTTGCTGGCACTGTCGTAATGCACTCGCTTTTCTCTGATAAATGAATCAGGGTAGAGGGCGCTGAGTTGCGCCTGAGCAATTGGCTGATATTGGCGGATAATGAGTTCATTACCCAGAGACTGCGCATGCAATATGGCTATCCATTCCGCCGTTTCGATAACACCAGGTGGCATCGTTGCCCCTTTGCCATTGGCTAATTTAAATGTCCCTTGCGCACTTTTAAACGCAAGGTGCCGGGGAAATGCCAGCGCGATCGCAGTCGCGAATTCTTCGTCGGTCAAGCTGCCGGGCGTGGGCAAACTGCGTTCGCTGATAAGACTCAGGTATCGATTTGCCTGCCTGGTTACCCGTTTGTTACTGAACGTGTCCAGCTGGCGAAGAATATCTGTCACCAGCACGGACTGTGTATGAGCCATGTTTTCTTCGTAAAGGGCTGCGACCAGCGCTGCAGCTGCCATTTGCGTGTCACCCAGCTTACTTGACTTAAGTAACATATGCGCGATGACCGGATGGCAAGGGAAAGTGGCCAACTGTCTGCCATAAGGGGTGAGCTGTTGGTCACGCAGGGCGCCAATTCGAACAAGGGTATCAAACGCGGCTGACTGTTGCGCGGAACTGGGCAAATCCAGCAGCGCCAAGTCGTTTAGGGGACTGCCCCAGGCCAGTGATTCAAGTAGCAGGGGCGCGATATCTTCCTGTAAAATTTGCGCCTGGGCCTGTTTCGCCAGTCGGTCGTGCTGTTCTTTCGCCCACAGCCGATAACATTTACCGGGCCGCAGGCGTCCCGCTCGTCCTTTGCGCTGGGTTGCTGAGGCTTGCGAAATCATTTGCTGATTTAATTGCTTAAAGCCCCCCTCCAGTTGGTAGCTGGCCACATTCTCCAGGCCAGAATCGACCACCGCCTCAATATTGGCAATAGTTAAGCTGGTCTCGGCAATATTTGTCGCCAGAATAACTTTCTGTTTACCTGAAGGGTCTGGTTGTAATGCCGCCAGTTGCGCTGACTTTTCGAGCGCACCATACAGTTCGTGTATTACAATATCACTGCTGTTAATTTTTGCCTCAAGCAATTGCCTGACTTTACGAATTGCACCAATGCCTGCAAGAAATGCCAGCACGTCACCGTCAACCTCACCACAGGCGTGCTCGATGGTCGCCGCCATGGTCGAGTTAACGCTTTCGGCTTTAACCTGGCCGAGGTAATGTTCTTCCACCGGATACATCTTACCTTCAGACTGTAAGTTGATGGCATCGGGTAATAGCGTTTGAATTCTCTGCACATCCAGCGTGGCCGACATGATCACTAACCGCAGGTCGTCTCTCAACCCTTGTTGCACTTCAAGTGCCAGCGCCAAACCAAAATCAGTGTGAATACTGCGCTCATGAAATTCGTCGAAAATAACCACGCTGATGCCACTGAGTTCAGGGTCGCTTTGGATGCGGCGGGAAAGAATACCTTCGGTAATGATTTCCAATTTTGTTTCGTGGCTGACCTGACTTTCACCGCGCACGCGATAACCGATTGTTTTGCCGACGGGCTCATTGAGTAAAGATGCCAGATAATGTGCCAGACTCCGCACCACCACGCGCCGTGGTTGCATCAGCAAAATACGGCCCGGTAGTTTCTGTTGTAACAGGGCCAGCGGTAAAACGGTAGATTTGCCTGCACCGGGGGGCGCAGACACGATAACATTGTTGGTTTGCACTGCCTCACATAGTGAGGCGGCAATAGCATAAGCCGGAAAGGCTTCCTGATTCTTTAGCAAAACGGGATTAACTCAGGTTGACCTAGGATTCCGCTTTGCTGCTTAGCGCGACACCAGCTTTGCTCATGACATCGAGACTGGGAAAGCCATCGGCAATCAAATTATGCTGTCGTTGAAACGCACGAATGCCCTTGCGTGTAGTCGGTCCGATGATGCCATCGGGTTTACCTACATCAAAACCTGCGTTATTCAATGCGGTCTGTAATGCAATAATATCATCACGGGAGTAGGTGGGTAAGTCGGGTAACGCCGTGGCCAGCTTTTCACCCTGTATTATCCGGTCCGCCAGATGTCCAACCGCGATGGCATAAAATTCAGAATTATTCCAACGCATGATGACGCGAAAATTAGGATAGGCGATAAATGCGGGCCCCTGATAACCTGCAGGCACTACCACGTAAGCCTGTACATCGTCTTCTCCCAACGGCTTTCCGTTAGCTTTAGTTACGCCAAGCTCATGCCATTCGGTTAGCGTGCGGCGGTTGCTATAACCGGCCAGATCGTAGTCAAAGTTTTGTGGTAATTGAATTTCGCGACCCCAACGAAAACCCGGTTGCCAACCCAGTTCAGCCAGAAAGTTAGCGGCTGATGTTAATGCATCCTGCTCGCTTTCCCATAAATCTACCCGGCCGTCATTGTCACCGTCAATGGCATAACGAGCGTACGCTGATGGCATAAACTGAGTATGGCCCATGGCACCTGCCCACGAGCCGACCATTTTTTCCTGATCCAGCGATTCCCGCTCAAGCAGCTTTACCGCAGTAATCAGTTCCTGGGTAAAAAATTCGCTGCGGCGGGGATCACAAGCCAGTGTCGCCAGCGAGTCCAGCACTGGCATTTTGCCTTTGTACGAACCAAAGTTGGTCTCCAGACCCCAAAATGCAATGAGGTAGTGAGGAGGAATACCATACTTGCTGTTCAGGCTGTCTAACAGAGTTTTGTGCTCAGCGTACATTTGCTGGCCCTTTTCCACCCGCCAATCAGTCACACGTTTGCCAAAGTAGTTGGGAAAGGTTTGCACAAATTCGGGCTGGCTGCGATCAAGCTCGATCACCCGTGGTTGATAAACAAGTTTATCAAATACGTTATCTGCCACCTGAGGGCTGACACCAGATTGCTTGGCCTGATCACGTAATTTAAGTTTGCACTCATTGAATTCAGGCGTCGCCAGAGAAGAAAAAGAGAAAGCAACTGTAGTCATCGCGACAACTTTGATTGCCAGTAGCATGCGATTCATATAATCCACCTGTTATTAGCTGACCTTCATGCTAACGCAACTTTGCTGGGTGTGGCGATAAATATTTGTAATAATCGATTAAATTGAGTCAGCGGTGCTGCGGTGAGTGGTTCAGAGCGCTGTGAATAGCGTTTTCCAAAGCATTTACATCCATCTCATCAGAGTCTTTAAAATTAATACAGCCTTTACCGGTCTTCACGCTGGGATACTGCTTTTTAAAATCGGCGATATGTTCAGCAGAGCAGGTATAAAAAGAGATGTAATTTTTCTGGTTAGCCACTGCCACCCAGCCATTTTCGGTTCTAAATGTTGGCATCTTATACTCTAACGAAGCTACCACGTCGGGATACAGCGCGGTTATCTTTTTGATAACAGCATTTAAACGCTGTGCTCGCACAGGGTCTGCGCGGTTAAGGTAATTTTCAATACTCATCACAGTTCCTCAAATCGTATCCTGGGAAACCCGTTATGTAAAAGTCAGTCAAATGGGACAATCGGTGAAACCGATTGCAGCCGAATGTTGGGTTTCCAACTATAATTATAGCGTCTAGCAAACGGATGCGAACAATGGATCTCAATGAAACAAAGATGATGCTGGTTATTTCAAGACGACTCATCATATTCGCCATTCTGTCGCTGATTCTGACGACTATCTTATTTGCGCTTTCTTTTGTTTTTCATCAGCGTCTAATGCTTTCGTGGTTAGTGTTTGAATGTGGAATTATTGGTGGTTTTGTCAGTATCCAACAGCGTTTAAAACACATTGATATTGAAGAGATGCAGCTGTTGTCGCAGTCGTGGTTCAGTATCCTGATGATCCCGGTCTATGGTGGGATATTTGCGCTGGTGCTGTACATATTGTTTCTTGCGGGCCTGGTACAGGGGCATCTGTTTCCTGCTTTTTACGTCCCTGAGTTTGACACCCCCCCGACCACGCAGAATGTGGTGGCGTTCCTTACGACTACCTATCCTGCGCAAGGGGCTGATATTGCCAAACTTATCTTCTGGTCTTTCGTGGCGGGCTTTTCTGAGCGCTTTGTGCCACAAATTATTAATGACGTCACAAAGCGCGATGCGAAATAATGGACAGGTTTTATTTTCTTTTTACCTGAACTACTTCATGTTCGCGTTCAATTACTTTCACGGTATCGTTCCCTAACGCGAAGGCTATTTCAACCAGCACATCGCTTTGCGGTGCACCTTTTTGATATTGCCATTGGCTGACCGCATCGATCGCGGCTTGATCAAAAAGCCCCTTAGGTTGCGCGGCAACAACGTTGACATTACTGACAGCACCACTTTGCTCGATATTAAATTGCAGTGTGACAGCGCCTTCAATATTCTGCTCAACCGCGGCTGCGGGGTAAACCGGGTCGGCGCGATAAACCGGTGCAGTGTGGACGCTGTGATCCTTACTTAATTCAAGCGCCTGTAAAGCTCCGGTAATAGAAAGTAAGGTAATGGCCACAACAGTCACAATACCGGGGCGGTTAATAGAGGTTGTTAAATTCATAATACGTTCCTTAAGTTGCTCCTTACTGCTGTAAGGTAAGCTGGTTAACATAGAGTGGGTCGGTGTTGCGGCAAACGTTAGCAGCGCGTTTGCATAGGGTATTTGCTGAGATCGGCGATGCGACTTTAGCACCACGGCGTCACAGGAGAGCTCTTGTGCATGCCGAAACTCACGGTAGCCTATCCAGCTAAGCGGGTTAAACCAGAAGGCAAGCGTAAAACTGATGGCGACCAGGTTCCACCATAAGTCGCCTCTGGCCATATGCACCATTTCATGGCGAATTATCAGGCTACGTGCCGTTCGATCTAATTGAGTAAACTGAGTCGGTACGATAATCGTGTAAGCAGGTGTGCGGGTGATAAATGGCGCAGAAACATTCTCACAGGCCATGACAGCGACCATCGTGCTTTTATAATTAAGACGCGAAATGCACGACTGCTGCTGCAGATCAAGCAGGCGTGTCATTCGCCAATGTGAAATACCTATCCACATGGCAAACGCAATCACCCCGGTCAGCCAGAACAGCAATAATGAAGATGCGTGTGGGGCCAGCGAATTAAAAATCAGTTGTTGCTGCGACTGGGCGGTCACCAGATAGGAAGTCAATTGTGTGGATTGGAACGAAAACAGGGTTGGCATTAACAGATCTGAAAGCAGATAAACAGGCACAATAGCCCACGTTACGTAATAGCTGACCGCACCCATTTGCTTAATCACCAAAGGCTTAAGCAACATAATGGCACTGATGATCAATGAACAAATAAGCGTTTGTTGCCAGAGCCATTCAATCATTATTTTTCTCCCAATCCTGGATAATTTGCTTCAAATCTTCGATATCATCTTTAGACAGCTTCGATTGCTTGGCAAATCCCGCCACCAATGGAGAGACACGACCATTGAACAGGCGGGATATGATTGAGCGGCTTTCTTTTAGCTGATAATCCTGTTGCGAAATGGCAGGGCTATAAAGATATGACCTACCCTCTTTTTCAAACGTGAGCGCGCCTTTTTTAACCAGTCTGCTTAAGAAGGTTTTTACTGTTTTTTCATGCCATCGTTTGTTATCGAGGCGAGCTACGATCTCGGCGGACGACGCTGGGTGATCACGCCAGATCACCTGCATAACGTCTAATTCTGCATTACTTATTTCCATCATCGACCCTCAAAAGATTACGCTTGTAATTCTAAAGATTACGCCTGTAATCAAATTTGTCAAATTATTTTATTCGGCGGGACTGGAAATTCTTTTGTATAGGTAGCAGAATCAACCCCTCTTTAGAGGTCAGGAAGAGTGCGTGGCTAAAAAGCAAAAGAAACAGGATTTACCCAAAACCCGTCGTTGGCGAGGTTTGTTCTTCAAATTAATGTTCATCGGGCTGGTGGTGTTTACCGCATACCTGGTTTATTTGGATGCCCAGATAAAACACACTTTTTCAGGCAACAAGTGGGAAGTACCGGCACAAATTTTTGCTCGTCCGCTGGTGCTGGAAAAAGAGTTGGAAATCACCCCTAAAGAGGTGCTTGAGGAACTGAGCCTGTTAGGTTACCGCAGTGTCAGTTCACCAGATTCCAGCGGCGAATATCGTTTTACCGGCAATTCGTTGGTGATTCAGCGACGTGCCTTTCATTTTGCTGACACCTTCGAAGATTTACGCCATTTGCAAATCACCTGGCGTAATGGGCGTATCGAAACCATTCGCGACCATACGGCAGGGCGTGATGTAGGCAGTGTCCGGCTTGAGCCTTGGCTGGTTACGCGGCTGGTCAGCAGTAGTCAGGAAGACCGCATGCTGGTAACGCTGGATACGGTGCCAGACCTATTACCCACAGCACTTACGCTGGTTGAGGACAAAGACTTTTACCAGCATCATGGTATTGCGCCACTGTCGATTGTGCGTGCTTTAATCGCTAACATTAAAGCGGGGCGCACGGTTCAGGGGGGCAGTACGCTTACCCAACAGCTGGTAAAAAATCTGTTTCTCACCCGTGAGCGCTCCCTGGTGCGTAAAGCCAAAGAAGCATTAATGGCAGTGCTGATCGACGCGCGTTACAGCAAAGATGACATTTTGCAGGCGTACCTTAACGAGGTGTTTCTTGCGCAAAATGGCGAAATGGCAGTACATGGCGTCGGCCTGGCCAGTTATTACTATTTTGACCGACCGGCGAACGAATTAAACCCGGCTGAGATCGCCACATTGGTGGCGATGGTAAAAGGGCCGTCTTATTATAATCCGCGTCGTTATCCTGAGCGTGTTATTGAGCGTCGAAACTTAGTGTTACGTATTCTGTTTGAGGCGAACAAGCTCAATCGTGGCGATTACAAACGCTATATTAATGCTCCCATTGGGCTGGCCACAGGCGATAGCCTGGCAAAAGGCAAGCACCCGGCTTTCATGGACAAAGTCAGGCGTGAACTGACAGAAATTCTGGCCGATCCGAGCTTACGTGATTCCGGCGTCAAGGTGTTTACTACACTGGATATTTACGCTCAGCGGCGGGCGGAGAAAGCGGTCAAACAAACACTTGAAGGCTTGCAACGAGATCGCAAGGCGTCATTACAATCAGCCATGCTGGTAACTGATATCAGCAGTGGTGAAGTGCGTGCGATTGTAGGTGGAAAGAACACTGAGTTTAAGGGATTCAACCGAGCATTAGACGCGCGCAGACAGGTTGGGTCGTTGATTAAACCTGCGGTTTATCTGACCGCATTAGAAGACCCGGTGGCGTTTAATCTTGCTTCACCGCTAGAGGACAAACCGATTACCCTGAAAAGTACCGGGGGTAAAATGTGGTCACCGCAAAACGAGGATAAGCAGTTCCGCGGCCAGGTTTCGTTGATTCAGGCGTTAACCCAATCGTTAAACGTACCTACCGTAAATTTAGGCATGCAAGTGGGGCTAAATAACATTGCCCAAACGGTAGCGCAACTGGGGGTGGAATCGTCGTTTCGTAAAGTGCCGTCGATGACCTTAGGTGCAATGGCTCTGACGCCATTTGAGACTAATCAGATGTATCAGACATTATCTAACACTGGACGCTACATACCCTTGCACACTGTCAGTGCTGTGGTCAGTGCAAACAACCGCATGCTATGGCAAAAAGCTGAATTCTATTCACAGCGCGTTGATGAAGGGGCCACCTATTTATTGAACTACGCCTTATATAAGGTGACCCAGGAAGGTACAGCTAAACGCGTAGCGCAACACTTTCCCGATGTTAATATGGCCGGCAAAACGGGTACCACTGATGACTTTCGCGACAGTTGGTTTTCAGGATTTGATCGAAACAATGTGGTGACCGTGTGGGTAGGGAATGATGACAATCAGCCTATCAACCTTACCGGAGCGGGGGGAGCGCTACCCGTCTTTATCAACTACCAGAAATTGCAGCAGCCAAAATCGCTGTCCAGACGTTTTCCCAAGGGTCTCGGCATCGCTCATTTCAATGCAAACTCAGGCGCAGTGACTATTGCAGGTTGCCCGAACAGCATGAGCGTACCCGCCATCCTTGATGTACTGCCACCGCCAGCGCAAGACTGTGCGGGTAATCCGGTTAAACAAAAGGACAACAAAAGCTGGTGGGAAAAAGTATTCGGTGAGTAAAAATGATGAAAAAAACCTCAGGAAAATGAGCTAATTTCCAATCAAAGGAGGTACAGATTACGCGTCTTGTCTTCCTGAAAATTAACTCATTGACCTGAGGTAAAGGCCCTACGGGATAGAGATTCACTGTTGATACCAATGCGCATTAATATGAGACGTATTTGGGTCATACTAATGAGAATTGGCATTAACGCGGCGTACAATGGCTTGTACGCCGTTAAATAGGATCACGCTGGCCAAATAAGCAGCTACAGGCGCTAACACCAAACCTAGCATTGCAATTGCGCTGATCATGGTGACGATTACGCGTCGGTGTCTTTGCGTAAGTCAACTTGTTTAAGTTGACGTGCGGTATCTTCGCGCAAATCTACTTCTTTAAGCTGACGCACGGTAACTTTGGCTACCATCTGTTTTTCGCTCACTTTGGGCGAGAACTGATAACTGGTATTAAGGACATCATTGCGCGCAGCAGAGTTAAGTTCCTGGCTGGTCAAGGCAACATGCTGTTGCAGTTCTGCAGTGATTACCTGGTTAAGTACATCATTGCCTTGAGACTCGGCCATCGTTACGCCAGATGCAGATAAAACCAAAAGAGCAGTTAGGATACGAGGTACAGTTTTCATTGATTTCTCCTTTCATTGATAAGTTAACTGCTCATTACCTTCTACTACTAAGTTTACTTCGTGGCAGTTATTGATTAAGTCGCAATACCTATAGCGATAGTTGTGCCAGAGCAGAAAAAAACAATAAATAATTGATTTTAAATGTTTTTTATTTTGATGAAAAAATCAAACCAATAACTATTGTGTGAATGATGCTAAAAAATAGCCAAAAAGTTTTGGTGTAATAGTCTAATTGACCATTGTTGGTGGTAATGCGGGGAAAGCTGGCGGATTGAGCTAAAAGCGGCTTTTTCCAGGGACGAAAAAGCCGCTTTTATATTGGTTATTTACCCAGTATTTTTTTTACCAACCCGAACAGAAGCATGACAGCACAACCTGCGATGAAGCCGGTTATCCCGTCGAACACAATTGAGCTAAGCAAGCTGAATTGTGGGGCTACCTGAATGATGGCCGTGGCTGCATGATGAATGAACCCGATATTGTGGGTTAGTATGCCCCCGCCCACCAGAAACATGGCGAGCGTGCCGACAACGGCAAGAAACTTCATTAACATGGGTGCCGTGATTAATAGTGCGCGACCGATAAAGCGCTTGATGCGGCTCCAACTACTGTTAATTGATTGACGCAGCAAATACAGTCCGGCATCGTCCATTTTAACAATACCGGCAACCAGCCCGTATACGCCAATGGTAATAGCAATACTCAATGCGCTCAACACGCCTACCTGGGTGATAAAATCAGCCTGTTGAACTGTGCCTAAAGCAATAACAATAATTTCCGCAGAAAGAATAAAATCGGTGCGAATGGCACCTTTTATTTTTTCCTTTTCCATTGCAACTAAATCGATGTCGCTATCAGCGAGCGCTTTCAGACGCGACGCGCGCTCATCCGGTGTGTGTTGATAGAAAAAGCGATGAATAACTTTTTCTGCACCTTCGTAGCATAAGTAAAGACCGCCTATTATAAGCAGCACCGTAATAAGCATTGGAACGAATGCGCTTATCAGTAGCGCTGCCGGAACCAGGATCAGCTTGTTTAAAAATGAACCTTTCGCGACTGCCCAGACTACCGGGAGTTCTCGATCCGGTTTAACGCCGCTGACCTGGTTAGCGTTTAAAGCTAAATCGTCACCCAGTACTCCCGCGGTTTTTTTCGCAGCGACTTTAGACATCGCAGCAACGTCATCTAACAATGCAGCAATATCGTCAATTAAAGCGAGTAAGTTTGCAGCGGCCACGATAAAAATTCCTGTAAATTTTGGTTTAGCATAAACAGCTTACGCCCGCTTTTAAAGTGGGTGTCATTACTTTTTATGTTTATCTATAAAACGGTCTATGTCGCTGTCGCGTTCCGAGCAGGCCAAGGACCCCCCGGTGATGCCACTGACAAAACCAATCGCCCGGTTGATGCCTTTGTCACAGTTTATTTTGTGGGACCGATTGAGCGGTATAGGTTCATCTGCGCCTTTGCGTGGGTCTATCAGCTGCGGTGAGGTAAGCAAACGTCTGCGTTGTTGATTAGCGCTGTCTGCCAGGGCTTGCTGTGTGGCTGATTGAAGGCTTTTCAGCGCGCGGCCTGGCGATAAATTTAACCTGGCTCTGACGTTACTTTCAGTGGCACGGTCAGCTGGCGCAGACGCCACCGGCACTATTTCAGCCTGCGGTGTGATTGGCTGTGTGTCTGCAGTTTGTTGTTTGAGTTTGGCCGATTCAACTAAAGCAGGTTCAGGCGAAGTGCTAACGTCTTGTAGCGCGCTATCGATGTTGGTTTTTTCTACCATGATCGGAGGCAATACGAGCCTGGCGTTGATAGTTGCATCAGGTGGAACGGCGTCAGGCACCTGACTGACGTGGAACATCACCACCAGCGAAAATAGCACACCATGCATTAACAGCGAAACCAACCAAAAATAGTTCGTTTGCGCATGCTCTGCAGGCGGTTGTTGTTGAGCAATCCAACCTGGTGTGACTACTGCTGCGTCCATACCAACACCTTTACATTAACTGCAATTAAAGACGCAAAAATCACGCATTAGTTCCGTAAGTGTTTGCCTTATCCTGGTGCTTAAATGCTCAAATGCACCAAAATCGTGCATAAAAACTGCTGCTTTATGTAATAAAACTGAATAAGTATATGTAAATTATAAGGTTTGTTTTTTGGTACAGCTCTTGAAAAGACTCATTTACAAATAATTACAACATTCAGTTTTTCATTCATTGCGGAGCACATCATGAAATTAGTTACTGCGATCATAAAGCCATTCAAGCTTGATGACGTTCGCGAAGCCATTTCAGACATTGGTATAGACGGGTTGACCGTGACCGAAGTGAAAGGTTTCGGACGTCAGAAAGGTCACACAGAACTTTACCGTGGCGCAGAATATCAGGTTGATTTTCTACCCAAAGTAAAACTCGAGATTGCCATTCAAAACGAGCAGGTGGAACGTTTGGTTGAGGCTATCGTTGGCGCGGCAAAAACCGGCAAAATCGGCGATGGCAAAGTGTTTGTTTACGATCTTGAACACGCAGTACGCATTCGTACTGGTGAGTCAGACGGCGATGCAATTTAACGTTCAGCACAATATCAGTTGAGGAATAAATAATGGAAACAACATTTGAACTTGGATATGCGCTGGATACCTTTTACTTTTTGGTATGTGGTGCGTTAGTAATGTGGATGGCTGCCGGTTTCGCGATGCTGGAAGCCGGCTTGGTGAGAGCAAAAAATACCACTGAAATATTAACCAAAAATATCGCACTATTTGCGATTGCCTGCACCATGTATATGATTTGCGGCTATGGCATCATGTATGGCGGTGGCGACTGGGGATTGTTTTTAAATGGCATCGTGGGCGACGGTGCAACTGGCGTGACCGAAGAACCAGCAACGTATGCCCCTTCAGCAGACTTTTTCTTTCAGGTCGTGTTTGTAGCGACGGCGATGTCTATCGTCTCCGGCGCGGTCGCAGAGCGGATGAAGTTGTGGGCATTTTTAATTTTTGCGGTGGTCATGACAGGATTGATTTATCCGCTTGAAGGTTCCTGGACCTGGGGCGGAGAAGCAGTATTCGGTTTGTATACCCTGGGCGATTTAGGCTTCTCTGACTTCGCAGGATCAGGCATTGTGCACATGGCCGGTGCGGCCGCGGCACTGGCGGGCGTGCTTGTACTGGGACCACGCAAAGGCAAGTACACTGCAGATGGCAAAGCGGTGGCCATTCCAGGTGCTAATTTACCACTGGCTACGTTAGGTACATTCATTTTGTGGATGGGATGGTTTGGCTTCAATGGCGGGTCAGTGCTGGCTACGGCAACGGTTGAAAGCGCAAACTCAGTCGCGGTGGTCTTTATGAATACCAATGCTGCGGCAGCAGGTGGCACTATTGCAGCCTTAGTTCTGGCTCGCCTGATGTTTGGCAAAGCCGATTTAACCATGGCCTTAAACGGTGCCTTGGCGGGGCTGGTTGCTATAACCGCAGAGCCGTCAACACCAACACCATTACTGGCTACCGTGTTTGGTGCTGCAGGGGGCGTGCTGGTAGTTTTGAGTATTGTCGCTCTAGATAAGCTTAAGATCGACGATCCAGTGGGAGCTATTTCAGTGCATGGTACTGTTGGTTTACTAGGGCTGCTACTGGTACCAGTCACTAACGGCGAAGTGAGCTTTAGCGGGCAAATTATCGGCGCCCTGACAATCTTTGTGTGGGTCTTCTGTGCAAGCCTGCTCACCTGGCTGGCGATTAAGTCAGTACTGGGTGTGCGGGTAAGCGAAGAAGAGGAATACGACGGCGTGGATATGAGTGAGTGTGGTCTGGAGGCCTATCCCGATTTTACCGGCGGCCGGGCTGGTTAATTAACCAAAAAGCGCTTCAACTGAAGCGCTTTTTTTTAGTTCGGCAAACCGCTTATTTACGTTTCCAGAATCGTAAATTTTTAGCCTCATTAAGAAAATCCTTTCCATTAGCCGCGGTGATTTCAATACAGCCTTTGTCCATTTTTCCTTTGAGATTAGTCTCTTCAAACAATGGCATGGCCGACGATGTGTAGCCGATATACTTTTTATGCGCAAACGCATCCATCACGAAGTCTTTTGCTTCAGGAATATCTGACAGTTTCTTCGCCCCTTCTGCAGAGGTGATAATAGCAACCGCATCATAAAGAACGGACGGGCCACCATTAACCAACTGATCACCTTTAACATGCGTGCCCTTATCTGTTTTCACACCATTTACCGTTGGGGCCACTACTTCGTACATAGCTCCAGCATTTTTCAACGCATCAGTGAGGGCATTGAGAATGCCTTCATCCATGCCGTCGGTGGCGAGAATACCCAGTTTTCTTCCTTTAAATGTATTAGGAGCATTTTTAAGGATACTCAATGCATCAGATATTTTAAGCTTGGTATTGGTTTTCATCGCAGCTTCGGCCGCTTCTGGCATTTCCTGCAAGCCGAGGTTATCAGCTACGGTCTGTGCCAGTTCTTTATCAATATTAAGCAAATGAGAAACCATCCGTTCGCGAATCGCGAGCGTCTCAACTTTGGACAGCTCAAAGGTTAACGCATTCTGAATATGCATTTGCTCAATGTCAGTCTGGCTTCGATAAAATTGCGCAGCCTGACTGTAATGGTCAGCAAAGGTTTCTGAGCGATAACGCAATTTACTCCCCGAAACCGGTTCTGCCGTACTCTTGAAGCCGGTGTCTGGACAGGCTCTTGGGTTGTGTTCATCTCGCGGCCACGAATTTGGCTCGTAGTTCACCCTGCCTTTCGGGTTATGCATCGCCATATGCCCATCTTGTTGCAGATGCCTGAAAGGGCACTTAGGAGCATTAATAGGCAAATGAGTAAAGTTGGGGCTGCCTAAACGTTTTAATTGCGTATCCAGATAGGAGAAGTTTCTACCTTGTAACAGCGGATCTTCAGTGAAGTCTATACCGGGAACAATATTCTGGGTACAAAATGCGACCTGCTCGGTTTCTGCAAAAAAGTTATCCACCACTCTGTCCAGCACCATCTTGCCAATTAGCTTAACCGGCACCTCTTCTTCGGGAATAAGCTTAGTAGCGTCTAACACGTCAAACTCAAATTTATCGGCAAATTCACGGTCGAATACTTGTACGCCTAATTCCCATTCCGGGTAGTCACCCGCCTGTATTGCATCCCACAGATCTCTGCGATGAAAATCGGGATCCGCACCATTAATTTTAAGCGCCTCGTTCCATACCACTGACTGCATGCCTAATTTAGGCTTCCAGTGGAATTTAACAAATTTCTCGTCTCCCTTGTCATTCACGAATTTAAAGGTATGTACGCCAAATCCTTCCATAAAACGTAATGAGCGTGGAATGGCTCTATCTGACATGGCCCACATCACCATATGCATGGATTCAGGGGTCAAGCTGATAAAATCCCAGAAGTTATCGTGAGCGGTCTGCGCCTGGGGAAAGCCCCGATCGGGTTCTTGTTTGGCGGAGTGAATCAGGTCAGGAAACTTAATGGCATCCTGAATGAAAAAGACCGGGATGTTATTGCCCACCAGATCCCAGTTACCTTCGTTGGTATAAAATTTCACTGCAAATCCGCGCACGTCACGTGGTAAGTCAGGGGAACCTTTGTTCCCTGCAACCGTCGAGAAGCGGGTAAAAACCGGTGTTTTCTGTCCTTTTTTCTGAAACAAATCCGCGCTGGTGATATCTGACACATTTCCATAGCTTTCAAAATAGCCATGTGCTCCGTAGCCTCTGGCATGTACGACTCGTTCCGGAATGCGTTCGTGGTCGAAATGAAAAAGCTTTTCGCGTAGTACATGATCTTCGATAAGACCGGGGCCGCGTTCTCCGGCTTTAAGTGAATTTTGATCATCGCTGACCGGACATCCCTGTGCGGTAGTCATAACTTGATCCTGTGCCTCTGGCTTTTGATGGAGCTCCCCTCCTGAGCCTTTATTTCCTTTGTATTTGAAAGATTCTGCCATAAATTTTTTCCTTCGTAGATGATAGGCTGACGCACAAACTTCTAGAAGTGCTTAACGTTTTACACAGGGAAAACAGGAAAGGTTTAATGGTTAAACCTTATTAACCACATTGAAAATGCGATTGAAGGGGAGGGAGCCTGGCCCTCCCGATTAGAACGGTTTTATGGATAAGTGGGCGTGGATCTCTTCCTGACTGGGCATGCGCCTTACACGTAAGCCTGCTTCTTGATAATCAGGGTTAATCAGCCCCTCGTCGGCGAACTTTTTCAAACATTGTTCAAGTGGGTAACGGCCCCACTTTTGTTTGAATACAGAGGCGTTATTCACGATATCAAACAGGTGGTTAATCGGTGGATCGAATGTGGGGTGATATTGATGTAATACTTCTTCGGGGATCAGATGAAGGCGCAGCCCAGCGGCCTCGCAGCGACTGGCAAAATCAACATCGCCCACACCATAGCCATGAAAAGCTTCATCAAACCCATCCACCGTTTCAAAATCGGTCTTATTCATTGCAAAGGCCAACGTTTTGAATTTGCTGAAATCGACGTCAGCGTTGAGCGGCATCCACTCACTTGCAGGATCGCCGGTGGCTTGTGTAGCCAAGAGATGATAATCAGCGCATTCCGGAATGCTGCTTAGGTATCTTATTTGCGGAATAACCACACGCTTGTCGGAAAGACAGCTTAACATGCCTTCAAACAATTCTGGTGAACAGATACAGTCAACATCCATATATATGACACGGCTGGTTGAACATGCATGAAAACCTTTATTCCGCGCTTTGGCGATGGGCAAGGGTTCATTGGCGACAAATTTATGGTGAATGGCAAAATGATCGCTGGTCATCAACGACTCACTGCAAGGGGGGGCCATCCATACCACGATCAATTCTTTTGGGTGAAGTTTTGCATTTTCAATACTGCCGATAAGATTGGATAGCTGGCGTAAACGCCCCTTAACGATAGTGACGATACTAAATTCATTGCGCATGTGCAGTCCTCCTGAAATGTTACATGCGTCCTGTATCAGACGGAAAAATAAAAAAGAAAGCCCCGCATAACCTTATTCATAATGCAAAATCCTTCCCAATCCAAATTACGTTTACTTCGCTTGATTTTGCTAAGAAAAAAAGATGCCAGAATGCACTAAGGTGGCCGCTAAGCAGAAACTCAAGCAATTTTTACAAATCCACAAGGCAATAAGCGCGGTGCATGGGATACGTTTTGTGCTCAGGAACCACTTTTTACGTAATGAGCTACTACACTGTTCATTAAACTTTTTCCATTAATGTCGTTGCGTGTTAATAAAGCATGACTGCACCATTGTGGACGATAGATGGGCTGGAAAAAATTTGTTACTCGATGACATAATGGGTTGGAATAATAAAACAAAAGGTGTGCTATGCGTTTACTACTGATTCTTCTTACCGTATTCAGCACTGCTAGCGTGACGGCCTATGACAGGGTAACCGGCGAGATGCACGCAAGCCGCTCTGAAGTACTGGCGCAACATGGTATGGCGGCAACCAGTCAACCACTGGCAACCCAGGTGGCACTGGATATTCTGCAAAAAGGCGGGTCGGCTGTGGACGCTGCGATTGCGGCGAATGCGATGTTGGGGCTGGTAGAGCCTACGGGTAATGGTATTGGCGGTGATTTATTTGCCATCGTCTGGGATGCTGAAGAGAAAAAACTGATTGGATTGAATGCCTCAGGCCGTTCGCCTCAAAGTCTTACCAAAGCGCACTTTACCGAACAGGGACTGACAAAGATCCCCTCTTTTGGGCCACTGCCGGTATCGGTACCTGGCGCAGTAGACGGTTGGTTCATGCTACACAAAAAGTACGGCAAGCTGACCATGAGTAAGTTGCTAACGCCGGCCATTCGCTATGCTAAGAACGGGTTTCCGGTTTCGGAATTGATCGCCTACTACTGGAAGGTCAACGCAGAGCGCATTGGTGAATACGAAGGTTTTGCCGATATTTACCTACCTAATGGCAAAGCACCTCGCAAAGGTGACATTTTCAAAAATCCTGCGTTGGCGGCAACCTATGAAAAACTGGCCAGTGGTGGTCGTGATGCTTTTTACAAAGGCGATATCGCTCGTACTATTGCGGCATATATGAAAGAGCAGGGAGGCTTCTTAACGTATGAAGATTTGGCATCGCATAAATCGGAATGGGTGACGCCCGTTTCGACCAATTATCGCGGCTATGATGTGTGGGAGCTGCCACCCAATGGTCAGGGCATTGCTGCAATTCAGATCCTGAATATATTGGAACAATACGATATCGAAGGCATGGGGTTTGGCTCAGCAGAATATATTCATACCTTTGTTGAGGCGAAAAAGCTGGCATTTGAAGATCGTGCCAAATACTACGCGGATACCGCGTTTAACGACATACCTGTCGACTGGTTAATTTCAAAGGAATATGCACAACAGCGTCGCCAGTTAATCAAGCCCAAAAGAGCGGCCGAGCGGTATGATGCCGGCATCAACAACGGAGATACTATTTATCTCACGGTTGCTGATGCTAAGGGTAATATGGTGTCACTGATTCAAAGTAACTACCGTGGTATGGGCTCAGGTATGACCCCAACCGGATTGGGCTTTATTTTGCAAAATCGCGGTGAACTATTTACCTTGCAGGAAGGGCATTTCAATGAATACGAGCCAGGCAAACGTCCTTTTCACACCATCATTCCCGCGTTTGTCACCCGCAACAATCAACCCTGGTTGAGCTTTGGTGTGATGGGCGGCGGTGCACAACCGCAAATGCATGCGCAGGTACTGGTTAACATGATTGACTTCGGGATGAATGTGCAGGAAGCGGGCGATGCACCCAGAATTTTACATAGCGGTTCCAGCAGTCCTACAGGCGAGCTGATGACGGATGGTGGCGTAGTCAGTCTTGAGTCTGGTATCGACGAAGAAGTAAAGCGTACGCTGATGCGTTGGGGCCACACCTTGCAACCAGCGATAGGGGCGTACGGCGGATATCAGGCGATTGGTTACGATCCGCGCAAAAAGCTTTATATTGGTGCGTCAGAAAGTCGAAAAGATGGACAAGCAGCAGGGTTCTGAGCCACACTAGGTGTATTCGCGCTAACAATAATAGCCTAAAGGCAAGCGGACCTAGCATGACTCAACCTCAAAAGGGCGTGTGCGCTGAACCCAATCTGCATGCTCAATATTTGTTACTCAACGTGGTCGACGACGATAGTCAGGCCGTGCGGGCAAAGCTTTCGCGTGTGCTGGATATTTTCGACCACTATGAAAACGAGCATTATGAAGCTATGGTGACCGGCATGATCGCGGTCGGTACCAACTACTGGCCTGAACTTTACCCAGGCCTTATCCCAACAGAGTTAACCCCTTTCCCCGATATGCAATGTGATGATCGCAGCGCACCCGTTATGCCGTGCGATTTATTCATTCAAATCCGTGCCGACCGTCTGGACATATGTCACGCGATTGGTGTGGAAATTGTCGAATTGTTGCGTATCCATGTAGAAATGGTGGAGCAGGTGAGGGGCTTTCGTTATTTGGATGGACGGGATCTAAACGGCTTCATGTACGCGTATGAAAATCCGAGGGGTATGAAGCGCCGCGAAGTTGCCATCGTAGATGAGCGCGATCCTGATTTTACGGGTGGCAGTTATGTTCATGTTCAGCGTTACCGGCATGATTTGCGTCGCTGGTTTAGCTTGTCTGAGCGCCAGCAGGAGCAAATAATGGGGATGACCCGCGAGCACAATCTTGCCAGCTCAGAACAAAATGCTTCATCTCATTGCGTTCGCGCCAGCGCAAAAGATCCTGACTCGGAATCGCCTGGATTATTGAAGCAAGGTATGCCGTACGGTGACATGAGCCTACAGGGATTATTTTTCGTGAGCTGTTCTGCCAGCGCCAGATACTTTAAAACCATGCTGCACAGTCAGATTTTCGGCCTTGAAGAAGGTGAGTACGACAGGTGGCTCGACTTTACGAATGCTGAGACGGGCGCGGCTTTCTTCGCGCCCTCAGTGACCTTTATTCGACAGCAGGGCCAGCAATAAATTTGTTTAGTTCATCCGCGCTGAGTGAACACAACACAGTGCAGATGAACAGTCGCTGCAATGTACGCACTGACCACTACAGTTTGCTGAAGATATGCTCTGCCGCACTGACCGTTTCTGCAATGAGCGCGTCGGTATGTGCATAGGACATAAAGCCCGCTTCATAAGATGCCGGTGCCATGTAAACGCCCGCATCCAGCATGCCATGATAAAACTGCTTAAACTGTTCGTTATTGCAGTTAATCGCCTGTTGGTAATTGGTCACCTTGTCCAGATCAGTAAAGAAGATGCCAAACATGCTACCCGCATGATTAGTGGTCAAGGGGATGCCGTGCTTATCAGCTGCCGCCTGAAAACCATTAACCAGCGCCTCAGTTAGATGATAAATATGCGGATAGAGCGATTCGTTTTCCAGCTCAGCCAGCGCAGCCAGGCCCGCCGCCATCGCAACCGGATTGCCAGATAACGTACCTGCCTGATAAACCGGGCCGGTCGGCGCTATGTGCGTGAGGATATCCCGTTTACCACCAAATGCGCCCACCGGCATACCACCGCCAATCACTTTGCCTAAGCAGGTAAGGTCAGGAACTACCGCGTAACGCTCCTGAGCACCCCCGCGTGCGACGCGAAAGCCGGTCATGACTTCATCAAATATTAAAACACTACCATTGTTATCACATAATTTGCGCAGCCCTTGCAGAAAACCTTCTACAGGCGGAATGCAGTTCATATTGCCAGCTACAGGCTCAACGATGATACAGGCAATATCGTCTGGATACTCGGCAAACATCTGTTCGACGCTGGCTAAATTATTGAATTCGGCGGTGAGCGTGTGTTGCGCTACATCGGCAGGTACGCCTGGCGAACTTGGCACTCCAAGGGTTAACGCGCCTGAACCCGCTTTCACCAGCAGTGAATCAGCGTGGCCGTGATAGCAGCCCTCAAATTTGATCAATTTATTGCGGCCGGTGTAGCCCCGCGCCAGACGGATAGCTGACATGGTTGCTTCGGTGCCAGAATTTACCATGCGCACCATTTCCATCGACGGTACCAAAGCGCTGACTTTTTCTGCCATGATCACTTCAGCTTCCGTTGGCGCACCGAAACTCAGGCCATTTTCAGCCGCGGTTATTACGGCCTGACGAATGGCGCTGTGATTGTGGCCCAATACCATTGGGCCCCATGATTGCACATAATCTATGTAGCGCTTTCCGTCAACGTCCCAAATATAGGGGCCATCAGCTTTACTGATGAAGCGTGGGGTGCCACCTACAGCCTTAAATGCCCTGACGGGGGAATTGACGCCACCTGGAATCGTTTTTTGTGCACGGGAAAATAACTTTTCGGACTGTTGTATATCGTGTTGAAACATAAATTTTAGCTACTCTTGTTGCTGTGCCAGATGACATCACGTTCGTATTTGCTGACCAGGTTTTCTACCCCAAGAGTAAGCGCAAACAGTGCCATTCTTACCAGCACGCCATTATCGGTTTGTCGAAAAATCGCCAGCTTAGGGTTGAGGTTTAGATCATTGTCTAATTCATTCGCTTCCATGCGTGAATCGCGCGGTAGTGGATGCATAATGACCGTTTTGGACTGAAAATGTTTGGTATATATATCCTGATTCAAGCGAAATTTGCCACGAAACTTATTGGCTTCATCCTGTGAGGGAAAGCGCTCTTCCTGAATACGCGTCTGATAACAGATATCTGCATCCATATTACCTTCTAATTGCTCGGTAATGGTCAGTTTATGGCCCGCATTTGCCACCGTATCAATAATAGGTTGCGGCATGCCCAACTCTTTCGGCGAAATCAGTGTAAAATGAATGTTCTTATACAGACACAGCAACTTACACAATGAGTGGACCGTGCGTCCATAACGCAAGTCACCTATCATCGCGATATGC
Organism: Alteromonas ponticola; assembly: GCF_012911815.1. Lineage (GTDB taxonomy): Bacteria > Pseudomonadota > Gammaproteobacteria > Enterobacterales > Alteromonadaceae > Alteromonas > Alteromonas ponticola. The sequence goes on from NZ_JAATNW010000004.1 coordinate 259,559, forward strand.
AAACCATCAATATGTTGACCATGATATTCAAGTTCGCGTTTAATCGTGAATAAATCTAGCAAAGCCTGAGTAGGATGTTCGTTCGCACCATCACCGCCATTGATAACCGGCACCCGGCTGCCCTCTGCAAATTCGGCCACAGATCCCGCGAACGGGTGACGCATGGCAATAATATCCGAATACCCACTGAGTACGCGCGCAGTGTCATATAACGATTCGCCCTTAGCCAAAGCAGAATTATCCATACCCGTGGTCTCGCGCACTTCGCCACCCAATAAATTGAAAGCAGTGCCAAAACTAACCCGGGTTCGCGTGCTGGGCTCGAAAAAGAGGTTGCCCAGAATGGCACCGTTTAGCACTTCAGTGCGTTTCTGACGTTTGGCGTAAGGCGCCATACTGTCGGCAACGGTGAACACTTTATCAATTGCATCACGATCAAATTGGTTAACGCTAAGAATATGGTTGCCCGTAAAATCGGCCATGAAGTACTCTCAATAAACGTTGTCGGTGAAAATCGCGCTAAGTGTAGCAAACTCAATGCGCGCTGTAGAGTATTCTGAATCGATCTAAAATTAATAAAACTTTCTATTAATCATTAACATTAAACCTTGTTAATGTGTGCGAATATGGCATTTAACCTGTTTAACGCTTACTATCCGTGCATAAATACATTGCGAACTTTGGGTTTTAATTGATGTCATCGAGCAACACAGACCAACATTACTTTTGGGTCGGAATAGGCGCATCCGCTGGTGGTCTGGAAGCTATACAATCTTTTTGCAGTGGATTGCCGCAAAATGCCAATATGTACTACATTGTTGCACAACATTTATCGCCGAAACATGAAAGTAAACTTACTGAACTCATTCAACGCAACACCAGCTTAAAAGTCGAAACCATCGTCGACAATCTGGAAGCGAAACCCAATGTTATTTATATCACACCACCAAAATATGATGTGTTTGTTGAGGGCGATAAAATTCGTCTGGCAGACGCTGATGATCCGGCCATACCTAAACCCTCAGTAAACAACCTGTTTGTGTCGCTGGCCGAGGAGAAGAAAGAAAGTGCTATCGGCGTTATCCTGTCAGGCACTGGTACTGACGGTGCCCACGGGATCAAAATGATACGTGCCACGGGCGGCATCACATATGCGCAAGACTGCGAAAGCGCAGCGTACGATGGTATGCCGCGAGCGGCCACTGATACAGATTGTGTTGATTTTGTTATGTCGGCCAACGAAATTGGGGCTCATTTATCCAATCTAAGTTCACAACTGCCCCAGAAATTACGCGCGGCCCTGCAAGACGAAGAGATTCAGGACAGACTACTGGAGCTGTTTACGCTGGTTCGCAAAACCTGCGGGGTGTCATTTAAACAATACAAGAAAGCCACCCTGCAACGGCGAATTGAAAGGCGCATGCTGGCCACGGGCATTGCTGAATTTGATGACTATGTGGATCTGCTTAACCAGGACGAAGATGAAGTCAGGTTGCTGTATAAAGACATTTTAATTTCGGTAACCAACTTTTTTCGAGACCCAGCCACGTTCAGGCAGCTCGAATCGGTACTGCAGGATATCGGTAAAGGCAAAGCCAAGGGCGATCCAATACGCCTGTGGGTAGTAGGTTGTGCCACAGGGGAAGAGGCCTATAGCCTTTCCATTATGCTGGCAGAAATGTTGGGCGGAACTGAAAAGCTGGCCGAAAGCGATCACCAGATCTTTGCCACCGATGTGGACACCGATGCGTTAACCGTTGCCCGGCGCGGGGTCTATAGCGAAGCGTCAATGGCAGATGTGCCACCCCAATACCGTGAAAAATATTTCACTAAAAAGAACGGCCAGTACGAAGTTATCAGTGAGTTAAAAAAGCTCATTCTATTCTCTGGTCACAACATTATCGATGACCCACCTTTCATGCGTGTGGATTTGATCACCTGTCGTAACCTGTTGATTTACTTCGAGCAGGAACTGCAAAAGAAAGTTTATCGAATATTTCACTATTCGCTGCGCGAGCGCGGTTACCTGTTTTTGGGAAAGTCAGAAAGTACAGCGCAGGTAACCGATATATTCAGGCCGGTAAAAGCACAGGATCGCATTTTTCAAAAACGTGCGGTGTCATCCTTTAATCCACAGCGATTCTTATTAAGCGGCAAGTCAGCGGTGACTGAGTTACAGGAAACAAGAAAATCACAGGATACCGTCAAAGTACCTTCGTTACCTGAAACCTTTGTCGAGCAGCTTGGCGATGCCAGTATACTGATTAATGATAATTTGGACGTTGAACATCTCTATGGTGCCACCTCACATTACCTTAAGTTACCCAAAGGTAAACCATCGCTCAATTTGTGTGAAATTGTCATCGAGACCTTTAAACATGAAGTCAGACCGCTGGTGTTTAAGGTTATTCGTTCAAAGGTAATGACCACCGGGCAGCCGCGTAAAATGACGTTAGACGGTAACATCGTTAAAGTGCGCATGAGTGTTTATCCGGTCCAGCTTGACGATAACAACGATAAGTATCTGCTGGTGTGTTTCAAGATAATACACCAGGAGCGAAGTGGGGCTGAGCCAAGCGAACATACGGAAAGCAATTATCGAATTAAAGAGTTGGAAGATGAACTATCGATGGCGCGGGAGCACATTCAAACCGTTATCGAAGAGTTGGAAACCTCGAACGAAGAACTGCAATCCATGAACGAGGAGCTGCAATCATCGAATGAAGAGTTGCAGTCTTCCAATGAAGAATTAGAAACCACGAACGAAGAGTTACAATCTACCAACGAAGAACTGGTTACCATGAATGATGAACTCAACGCAAAAACAACAGCGCTTGAGTATATGTCAAACCAATTAACAAACATTAAAAACTCGCTTGCTTTTCCGCTAGTTTATGTTGATAAAAACCTTACGGCGTTAAGAGCGAACAAAGCGGCCAGAGAGTTTTTTAGCTTATCTGACGAGCTGGATAATTTTCGCGATAACCTCGAGCATACGTTCAAGGCGCTTAACCTGCGCGAATTAATTGACAAAGTGACCCAAACCAATCGGGTGCAAACAGTGCAACTTAGAAAGGGTGAAGCGTACTACTGGTTGCATGTCACTCCCTACCTCATGGCCAACCAGTCAAACGACGGTGCAATTCTTAGTTTCATTGATAACACTGAATTGATGCAACAGAAAAAAGCCCTGGAACAGAGTCGAAAAGTTGCCCATCAGGCCAGTATGGCGAAAAGTGAGTTCTTAGCCAATGTCAGCCATGAAATTCGCACGCCACTGAACGCGATTGTCGGCGTCAATGAAGTGTTTAGTTTGCAGATTAACGATACTAAAAAGCGTGACCGTTTACTGGAAATATTATCCAGCGCTACTGCAAATCTGAAAAATCTGTTAAATGATTTGCTGGATTTTGCGAAGCTTGAAGCCGGCCAGTTGTCACTGGAGTTCACTCACTTCTCAGTACAGGAAGTGATTAGCAATCTGATGGATGTTTACGCCGGTGAAATTGCTCGAAAAAATTTAGATGTTAATACCCACATAGATAAGCATTTACCCGCCGAGTTTTTAGGTGATCCGCTGCGGGTACAGCAAATTATGGCAAACCTGTTATCCAACGCCATCAAATTTACTGAGCGGGGAAATATTGACATAAGGGTTACCGGGCAATGGCATCAGGATTTTTATGAAGTCAAACTTGAGGTAAGTGATAGCGGTATCGGAATGTCTGAGCAAAGCTTGTCTAAAGTGTTTGAAAAATTCACTCAGGCTGATTCTTCCATTTCACGACGTTTCGGCGGCTCTGGGTTGGGACTTTCAATTGTCAGAGAGTTGGTAAATTTAATGCAAGGCACGGTAAGTGTTGAGAGTGAGGAGGGACAGGGCACGCGTTTTATCGTTTCAATACCTCTTAAGACACCAAAACCGCGAAACGCCGGCAAATCAGCTGATGTTGCACAAAATTTAACGTTGGCGAACATCAATGATAAAAAAGTACTGATTGTTGAAGACAACGAGAGCAATATCTTTATCCTTGAATCGTATCTTGAACGAATGGGAGTCAATTTCGACGTAGTGCGCGAAGCCCAAGCCGGAATTGAACAGTTAAAATCTACGCCGTACGCACTGGTTTTGCTTGACTTACAAATGGACGGCATGGATGGTTTTGAGTTTTTCGAACAATTTAAGGCGCAATTTCCCCCGGAAAAAGCCAAAAATACGAAAGTTATCGCGGTTTCTGCGCATGTGCATAACGACGTGATTGAAAAATGTCGCAAGGCTGGCATGGATAATTTTCTGCCTAAGCCGGTAGAAATACTTGATTTACATCGATTGCTGAAAAACTATTTAAGTGATGAAAATGACTGAAGTCGAGGGAAGATACCCCGCAATTAATCCGGTATTTTTTATCGGGGCGTCAGCCGGTGGTGTTAAAGCCTTGACGTATCTGGCCAGTGCGTTGCCAGATGATTTTCCTGCTCCGTTATTTTTTTTATTGCATCGAAGACGTAAAAGCAATACGAAAAAAGAATTAATGCTGAAGATTCTACAAAATGCATCAGCGTTGCGTGTAGTCGTTCCGGAGGAGGGCGACGTAGTCAAATCAGGTGTTATCTATCTTCCCCGTGAAGATATGCATATCGGTATCGACGACAACCGCATCATGTACTCCGAACTCCCCGATGACGAAGAGTGGCGACCGTCCATCAATTACCTGTTTAAGTCAGGAGCGCGTGAATATCAAAATCGTGCGATCGCGGTGTTGCTCACAGGCAAACTTAACGATGGCGTAGAAGGACTTAAAGAAACCACGTATCAAGGTGGCATCACAATCGCCCAGTCTCCTGATGACGCTTACGAGCCATACCTGCCACTAAATGCATTACTCAATGACCACCCCGCCTTTGTATTACCCTTGAAAGATATGGCGAAGCTATTTTGTGAGTTGGCGCAGCATCCTTTTACTGAAGATCAAAAGCAGGTGTGGCAGGATTCGGCGTTAGCTGCCAATCAGATAAAGCAAAAATTACGCGAGTAAAAACATGCTTTGCTTTGCGGGTAGATGCGTTGCTCACCGTTCTACTCATCACCAAGAGTAAATATGTGCTGCTCCAGAAACTTACAATTATTCTGGCCTGCTCGCTTAATGGTGTGTATCCTCATGAAAACTAGACTATTGTATAAAGAACTGGTAGGTGGTTTCACCCTTTTCAATCGTTGTAAAACTGCACAACCAGCTAAATTAATATAATAAACAAGGCGACCAATGACGTTAGAGGAAGAAAATAAACAACTCAAACGTGAGCTTCAGAACACTCAGCAAGAAAGAGACAGGTATAAAAAACTGTTCGATATTTCTGCGGATCCACTGTCAATTTTAGACGCATCGACGGGCAAATTTATTGAGTGCAATCACGCAGCGACAACAATGCATGGTGTTGAGAGCAAAGCAGCCTTTCTTAGCTTATCACCCGCTGATATTTCGCCTGAAATACAACCATGTGGTCAATTCTCCAATGATCTGGCGTTAGAACACATCGGCAAGACCATAAACCAGGGTCCGCAAATTTTTCAATGGGAACATTCTCGCCTGGATGGCACCACGTTTCCGTGTCTGGTTTCATTAACCGCAATCCCGGTTGATGATAATTTTCATGTGCTTGCTACCTGGAGAGACATCAGTACATTAATTCATACACAGAATCAGTTGGAAAAAGCGCTTAGTGATGCGAAAAACTTTGAAATTGCTTACCAGAACGAAAAGGAGAAGTTTGAGCAATTCGTCAATCTGGCACCTGTAGGTATTGCAATCAACGATTTGCAAACCGGTGCATTTACTTACGTGAATAAAGAGTTTGGTCGATTTACCGGTTATAACATTGATGAATTAAATCGAATGGATTATTGGCAACTTACCCCTGATAAGTACAAGGAGCAGGAGTATCAACAGCTCGCTTTAATGAAAGAAGAGGGGCGATACGGTCCGTATCAAAAAGAGTATATTCACAGGGATGGACATATTTATCCGGTGCTATTGTCGGGCGTTCGCATTAAGGCAACGGACGGGAAAGACTGCATTTGGTCGGTAGTGCAGGATATCAGCGAACAACAAAACGTAGAAAAAGCATTAAAAGATGCAAAAGAACAAGCCGAAAGTGCCAATAAAGCCAAGAGCTTGTTTCTTTCTAACATGAGCCACGAAATACGTACGCCCATGAACAGTATCCTTGGTACATTGCAATTACTAAAACGCGACACCACAGAAACTAAACATGACCGGCTGATCACCAATGCGCTGTATTCAGCCAACGCCTTGTTGAAAATTATTAACGACATACTCGACTATTCGAAAATCGAATCCAACCAATTGGATTTGGAAAACGTCGACTTCTCCCTGGAAGCAGTCGCCGAATCAATTATGTCAGACATGTTACCTATCGCCAGTTCGAAGGGGATTAGTTTACGCGTCAATTTCAAAAATGCAGATTCAAAACTGTGGAAGGGTGACCCGGTTAGGATCAGACAGGTCATAATGAATCTGGTTTCTAACGCTGTTAAATTTACCGAATCCGGTGGCGTTAAAATTCAATTCAACGAAAAACGCCGTGAAAATGTCGAAGGCTTGCTGATCAAAGTTAGTGATACCGGCATTGGTATGTCAAAAGAAGCTGTGGGTACGCTATTTGAACGTTTCACGCAAGCTGATGCCTCGGTCACGCGCAAGTTCGGCGGTACTGGATTGGGTATGTCGATTACCAATAATCTCGTCAGTTTGATGAATGGCGATATTCGTGTAGCAAGCACAGAAGGTATTGGTACTACCTTTACCGTATTTATTCCGTTGCAAAGTGCAACGCAAGATCCAACCCTTGCCAACTCGAAACAAACCATGGGGCCGCCCAATCTTGCTGGCAAAGTCATTGTTATTGCCGAAGACAATGAGATCAACCGGGAGTTGGTCAAGTCAATGCTCGAGCCAACTGGGGCTCAACTTTATTTTGCCGAAAATGGAAAAGTGGCCGTTGATCTGGTTGAAGAGGTAAAGCCAGACATTGTGCTAATGGATATTCAGATGCCAGTGATGGACGGTAAAGATGCGTTCAGATTGATTCGTCAGCAGGATCTAAATATTCCTGTCTTGGCATTAACCGCAAACGTGATGTCGCAGGACATCGAAGAATACAAAGCCTTGGGCTTTACCGGACATTTGGGGAAACCGTTCGACATTCAGTGTCTCTACACCTGCTTGGCCGTGCATTTATTTTAACTAAGCGTGCAACATCAGTACGCGCTTATCTCAGTAAGCTAGCCAGGCTAACCATTCAGCTGCTTAACTGATTTTGTTTTGATAGAGGATCATGATGCTGTTGACTGATGCATCGACCTTTTTCTTGATTTGCATGCTGCTTAGCGTCTCATCCAGACCAAACAAGCTGCGTATATGGAAATCGCCCTTTAACAAATTTAGAAACTGAATAGCCAGAGAAATTGAATCATCCATTGTAAGTAAGCCTTTACTTGCTTTATGAAATAGATGGGCAATGTCCTCAACACTCTTTCTTGGGCCTGCCTGATAAAACAATTGGGCAACTTCGGGCGCATTTTTAGCTTCGCTGATAACGATACGAAACATGGATATAACCTGTGGATCACTTAACAGCCTGAGAAGTTGGACGCCCACCAGTTCGAGTGTGTGCTTTAAGCCGTCAGTTTCTCCGTCACAACAACCCAAATCCTCGGGTGCAAGCCAATATTCCTGACATTTGGATTCAATTGCTGCAGTATACAAATCGTCTTTGTTGGCAAAGTGTGAATACACCGTCTGCTTTGACACGCCTGATGCTTTGGCAACGGCATCCATTGAGGTAGCTGTAACGCCGTGACTTAAAAACAGGTCGACCGCAGCATCCAGTATTTGCTGACGCTTCTCTTCACTTTTTGGGCGTCCAACATTTTTTGTAACCGATTTAGGCAAAGTACATCCTTAAATTTAATTATCAAACTAGACGGTCTAGTATTTATAATATAGCATTAACCTATCACGAGTAAATACGCGCACGCATTTACTTTTCGGAACCATCTTGAGCGAAAGCGAAGGACACGTATGTCAGATAATTCATCCGCGGCTAATATTTCTTCAGATTCTGGCAAACTGCAATTATGGCTAACCATTGCTTTGAGCACGGCGATTCTAATGACATTGCTTTTTTCAGCCGGTGCCAGTCGCGCGGATAAACATAAAACTGAACAGTCTACTGCCCGTGCCGATGTATCCCTCATCAACATGCAGTCGTTCTATCACCGTCAGCAACGCGTGTTTGGGTTAGTGGAGTCTGCCAGTGCCTCAAACCTTGGCTTCGAACAGGCGGGCAAACTGGTGTCTATTGCTGTCGAAGAGGGCGATGCCACCGTTACTGGGCAGGTGCTGGCCAGCCTCGACACTTCCCGGCTTCGCAGCCAATTGAAGGAGTTGCAGGCATCTTTGTTACGTGCCAACGCTGATGTCAGTCTGGCGAAATCGACTTTACAACGAATGCAAACCCTTCAGAAACAGGGGGGGGCCTCACAACAGCAAGTGGATGAGGCCGTTGCTAGATATGACGTGGTTTCTGCACAAGTGAAAGAGATTGAGGCTGCAATGTCATCGCTCAGCGTCGAGATGGATAAGTCGACACTGACCGCACCTTTTGACGGCGTAGTTGCTGCAAGGCTGGTTGATGAAGGTACCGTGGTTCAGCCCGCTACCCCAATCATAACATTAGGTGCAACAGACCATTTACAGGCGCGCCTGGCTTTACCGCAGGCACTGGCAACGCAGTTAGCCAACACGAAAACGGTTATGGTAAATACTGGAAATGATGACATTGAGGCCCGCCTGATAAGTATACAGCCTACCCGAAACCGCCAAACACGCACGGTAGACGCGCTAATAGCAATTGCCAATGATCGCAGCAACCTGATCATTGGCGATATGGTCTCAACCACCCTGCAAACCCGGGTGGACGAGCCGGGAGCATGGGTGCCGTTGACTGCGTTAACGCAGGGAGTACGTGGCTTATGGTCACTGCTGGTCGTAGCGGGTGAGGAAAAATCACGTGTGCAAAGCCGGTTGGTGGAAGTTGTTTACGCGACGGGAAAAGAGGCTTACGTGCGCGGAGCGATAAGTGACGGTGACAAGTATGTCAGTCAGGGGGGGCAACGTCTGGTACCGGGACAGCTGGTAAGGGCCACGCTAGTTGAGTCCCATACCGACGGAGCAAGCCTGTGAGCCTGCCCGCCAAGCCATGGTATAGCGTATTCTATCAACGTCCGCATCTTCTCGTTCTGAGTCTGGTGATTTTACTGGTTGCCGGCCTCTCAGCATTGACCAATTTGCCCCGTCTGGAAGATCCTCGTATTGATACGCGCAATACGCTGGTAATCACTGCATATCCCGGTGCTTCTGCCGAACAGGTGGAGGCATTGATCAGCGACGTGTTGGAAGATCAGCTTCGCGAAATTTACGAAATCAAAGAAATACAGTCTACATCCAGAGCCGGTATTTCGGTTATTCAGTTAGAGCTGCAGGATTGGGTTAATAATACTAACAACGAACAAATTTTTAGCGAAATTCGTGACAGTCTGGCTACCGCGTCGACACGCTTTCCGCAAGGTGCGAGCGCACCGATATTTGATGAGAAGCGCGGTGCTACTGCATTCACCTTGTTGTTATCCATAGAAGCCGCTCATCAGGCAACACCTTTGTCGATGACCGCCCGGTTGGCAGATGAGATGGCTGACAGGTTGCGTAATGTCAACGGTACAGAGATTGTGCGTGTGTACGGAGCCCCCGAAGAAGAGATTGTGGTCGATGTTGACCCCATGAAGCTGGCACCAACCGGGCTTACCCTTGCTCAAGTCAGCCAACAAATTGAGTTGGCTGACGCGAAGTTACCTGCCGGCATTGTGCAAACCAATTTAACCAATTATCGCCTCAAGGTCGCCCAGCCGCTTGCCAATCTGGATGTGATAAAAGAGATTGTGTTACACAATCACGACGGTCGCTATCTGCGCTTAGCCGATATTGCTACCATCAGTCGCGGCATTAAAACCCCGGTGCGCGATATGGCGTTTGTTGATGGCAGACAGACAGTGTTTGTCGCCGCGCGAATGCAGACCACTTTGCGCTCAGGGGTATGGACTGAGCAGGCCATTAAAGCAGTCGATGCATTTAATCATGACTTTGCCGGTAGTTTCTCTGCCAAGGTGACCTTTGAGCAAAATCAATACACATCGGCGCGCTTAGTTGAGTTATCGGGAAATCTGTTGCTGGGCTGTCTGGTGGTGGTGCTGGTAATATTTCTGTTTATGGGTTATCGCGCTGCCTGGATTGTTAGTCTGGCATTGCCTCTGACCGCTGCCTTCACGCTCTTTGCGCTAAGTTTGTTTAATGTGCAGCTTCATCAAATGTCTATTTTCGGCATGATTATCGCGATTGGCCTGCTAATTGACAATGCCATCGTTATCACCGATGAAATACGGATTAATTTGCGTGACATGGCGTTAACCAGGCTGCAGGCAATGATTAAAAGCGTTAATCACTTGTTCACCCCGCTGCTGGCTTCGACGTTGACCACCATTCTCGGTTTTATGCCCATTTTTTTATTAAGCGGTAATATTGGTGATTTCATTAGCTCAATAGCCATAAGTGTTGTGATGGCGCTCATCGGTTCATTGTTTATTTCTCTGACTGTCATCGCTGCGCTTGCTGCACGGTTCCTGCCACGCACGGTAAGCAATAATCGCTGGTGGACAACGGGGTTGAATACGCCAGTTTTGTCGCAAACATTCAATCGTTATCTGGGCAGCTGGATCAAACGGCCATTCCCCGTCATCACTCTGATAGTAGCAATATGTGTTAGCGGATTTGCCTTAACGTCTCGCCTGGACAATGTCTTCTTTCCCAGTGCTGATCGCAACCAGTTTGAAATTTACCTGTGGACTCCAGAGGGAACTGCGATAAAGCATACGGCTTCCCGAGCTCAGGCAGTAGACCGCGTACTCCAGCAAAAAGCGAATATTGAGCAGGTGACCTGGCTGGTAGGCGGTTCAGCTCCGTCGGTCTATTACAATCAGGTAATGACGCGCGATAATACGCCATACTTTGCTAACGCGGTGGTCACAACTGCATCTGCTGACCAGGCTAGTCATTTAATTGGTGCACTGCAACAGGAGTTGCAACAGCAATTCTCTGATCTGAAAATCGTCGTACGGGCATTTGGACAGGGCCCGCCCATCGCTGCACCCATTGAAGTGGATATTATCGGCCAGGATATCGCAAAATTGGACGCACTGGGTAAACAGATTCGATTGCTGATGAGTGGCCTTGATGGCATTACACAATCGATCGCATCAATTGGTTACGGTGAGCCAGAACTAACTTTGCAAACCACCGAAACCGTTACCTCAAGTGCCGGTCTGGGGTTAAGTGAAATTGCCGTGCAATTACAGCATCAGCTCACTGGTGTCACCGGCGGAAGTGTTCTTGAGGGCACTGAAGAAATTCCGGTGCGGGTGAAGATAGCCGCTTCCGAAGTGGATTCAATCAGCAAAATGATGGGAGTGCCCATACCTAACTCGCTGGATAATGCCGCTTGGCTGACGTTGGCATCATTAAGTGAAGTGACGTTGCTGCCTGCTTTAAATAGTATCACCCGAAAGCAGGGCGAAAGGATTAATAAAGTGCAGGCGTTTCTGTTACCCGGGGTTCCTGCAGTAGATGTCAGCAACCAGCTGAAAGCGCTGATCGATGAAACGATTTCACTACCGCCTGGCTATCGCATCAAAATGGCGGGTGACGCCGACGAACAGCAGCAAGCAATGGGACAGTTAGGTACCTACGCGCCCGTGTTACTGGTATTGATGCTGACTACTCTGATTTTAAGTTTTAACAGCGTGCGCAAGGCTGCCCTTATCGGGGTAGTGGCCATACTTTCTGTTGGCCTGGGAATGTTCAGCTTGTGGCTGTCTGGTCTGCCTCTGGGATTCAATCCCCTGCTGGGTAGTGCAGGCTTAATCGGTGTAGCAATAAACGGCTCGATTGTCGTCATTGCGGCCATCAACGGCAACGCTAAGGCACGCAGTGGTGATACCCGCGCCATCGTCGAAGAAACCATGGGGTGCAGTCGGCATATTTTATCAACTACCTTTACCACCGTGGGCGGGCTGATCCCGCTGTTACTTTTCAGTAATGGCACGTTCTGGCCTCCCCTGGCGGTGGTGTTGGCAGGCGGTGTCGGGTTTTCGGTGATCCTGTCGCTGGTTTTTACGCCAACGGTGTTAGGTGTTATCAATCGTCGCGCACAGAAATCTTTGCAACCTGAACTCGCTTAAGCGATCATCTGTAAAAGAAATTAGTAACGCTGAGTATTTCGTGAAACCAGACTCATCCCGCTGGTGGCAAACCGACTGTAAGGTGTGTCAACGTATCAGGTTGTATGTCATTTGGGCGATCATAATGATGGTGGTGTATTTTTATGTCTTTAAATGAGCAGGATGTGATCAATATTAAAGCCAGCTCTAAACGTAATGGTCTGGTTACTGTTTTTCTGGGTATTGCTGGCCTGGGTTTGTCCATACTCTGGCTTTCCTTCATGCCGGATGCCCTGTTTCTGGCTGGAATTTTTCTGACCAGCGCCGCTATTGTAACCCTGTTAATTGGCTGGTTTAAACTACGTGAACCTGAATTCAGTCTGGCGATTACCCCCTTCGAAGTTCGCTATTTTCATCGTTTAGGTCAGTGGCAACTCAACTGGGAAAATGTGCAGCGCGTTGACTGTCCCCGGATAAGGCGTGGCATCGAGCACCAGGAACTCGAAGCGGTGGGGTTTAAATTGAAAGATTACTCGCCATTTTTGCGTGATATCTCTCCCCGCTTAGCGACGCATATTTTAATGGAACAGCGTCCATTACTCATGCAACAGGATGAAGATAATTGTCAAACCGGTATGTGTTACGCAAATGACATGTTTGATGATAAACCGTTCAATCTGGAAAGTGGGGAGCAATTAACTGGCGTTAAGGCGATGTTGGCCAATAGAATGTCACAATTGCGCCAACGGCTGGGATTCGATGTTTACATATCAACCGCTGATTTGGACCGCTCTGCGGTTGAGTTCGCCGCACTACTCAAACAATGTCAGCAGTCGCGCGCTTCGCGAACCTGACCATCGATATGCTTATATCTGATAAAAAATATGCTCACTCTTTAGCTTCTCAAGCTTATTTGCTCCGTCAATTTGCACGCAGGCCGCTTCATTTATGAAATCTGTCATCAGGGCGTCGACTACCCGGTACTGCTTTAACTTTAATGCGCTTTCAATTTGCTTGGTTAAATCCTGCAATTTTGGTGTGCCGGTATAACAGCACGCACCATGAAGGCGATGTATTTCAGCGCCCAGGTCAGCAAACTCGTTGTTATCCCAGGTGTCGTTGATGATACGCAGAGACTCAGGCAGCATCTTAATAAAATCATCCAGCAACTCCATTGAAACGGCAGGATTTTGATTGGAACGTTTTAACGCAAGCTGCCAATCAATCGAAGGCAACTGCGGCGTGGGCGTTTCAATATTACGACACCAACGCTGGATCAGGTCCACCAAACTGTCTATTTCAATGGGCTTTGGTAAATAATCATCCATGCCCGATGCCAGCAAGCGCTCCTGTTCTTCCTTAAAGGCGTGGGCAGTTACCGCGATGATAGGGGTGCCCAGATTCAAAGCCGACTTGCGAATTAGCTTAGTAGCTTGTAAGCCATCCATGCCAGGCATTTGAACGTCCATAAGAATCAAGTCAAACTCATGCGTCTGACAGCGGTTGACCGCATCCTGCCCACTCATGGTGGTGGTCAGCACCACGGGTGAATTGTTTAGCCAAGTGTGCAGAAGCTTTAAGTTCATATCCATATCATCAACCGCAAGAATACGGGCACCGGGTAAATTGGCTATTTTGTTTTGTTTGGGATCCCGGTAGGGATCGGTTTTTTGGTACAGTAAACTATCCAGTTTGGTGAGTGTCAGTGGCATTTGAAGCTGAGTATGGAAATATTGCGTCAAGCCTGGGTAGTGATTAAAGGGTTCGGCGCCTGAATACCAGAGTATTCTTTTTTGTGCAGGATATTGAATAATTTCGCTTAGATAACTATCGCGCTTGCTGGATTTACTTATCGGTAACACGGCAAATAAATAGTCCGGATTGGTTCGTGGCAGGCGTTTTAAATAGTTCACCGATTCCACCGAAGTAACCTGCGCCCCCAGATAACGTAATATTGAAGCACTGGCATGGCGAGTTTCAGGTACCGGATCGATCAGAACTATGTTTTTACCGGTCCATTCAGATGAGTGGGTCAGGGAAAACTTCTGGCTCAACTGGTTCATCCGTAAGGTGACGGCAAATTTGCTGCCTTGACCCGGGGAGCTTTTTAAGTGCAAGGTTCCACGCATTAGTCTGACCAGCTCCCGGCAGATAACCAGACCAAGCCCGGTACCCTGATAATTGCGATTGAGTGAGTCATCGACCTGCGAGAACGCGGTAAACAGCTTTTTCTTATCATGACGGCTGATACCAATACCCGTATCTTCAACGCCTATCTCTATTTCATAGATACCATGGGGAAGTGAGCGACCCCGTGCCGATAACGTAATTGTGCCATGGTTGGTAAATTTGAGCGCATTGCTCAGTAAATTGTTTAACACCTGCTTGATGCGGAACATATCGCCGATAAGTTTTTCCGGGAGTGGGGCGAGTTCGTATACAAATTCCAACTGTTTGGCATGCGCGGACTTGGCCATCAGAGTAACCATTTCCTCCAGCAACAGGTTTGGCGAAAAGGGCTGGCTATTAATTGACAGCTTTCCAGCTTCTATTTTTGAAAAGTCGAGCACATCATTAACTATCGTCAGCAAGCTCTCAGCAGCAGTGCTGACGATTCTTGCCTGCTCTTGCTGTTCATTGGGTAAGGGCGAGTGATGCAATTCGCGACTGAAGCCCAGAATTGCGTTTAACGGGGTGCGAATTTCGTGACTCATATTAGCCAGAAACTGCGATTTCACGTTACTTGCTTTAATCGCATCTTTACGCGCAATATCTAACCTGGCGTTTTGCTCTTCGATTAACTCCATGTTGTTGCGCAAATCGTCAGTGGCTTGTTCAACTTCAGCTTCCAGCTGGCTACGACTTTTTTCCATTAATGCAATCGAAAACAAGCCTGCTTCCAGAAACACCCCAACTTGAAAGCAGTAGGTGGTAAAAGTATTAGACGGTAACACACCAATCAGGCTTACCATGCCAATAACGGCTCCCGTAGCCAGCATTCCCCAGGCAAAGATGAAATAACGGGCCGGTTTGAAATGATTCATGAACGCTTCGAAGCCTGCATATATGTAGCAGAGAATCGCAACGATACCGACACCATAAACCGTATTGTTTTTCCACACGTGGGGCAGCACATCGATGGCACACACCACGCCCAGTAAACCTTGTATAACGATTAGCGACAGTACAGCGGGGTGTGCGGTGGGGGCGTGTTTTTTTGTTTCCAAAAAGAACAAGGCAAACAGCCCGGAACTGATGCCAATTATGATAAAAATCAATTCAGTATGCGAAACTATCCAGGGTGAGATCCCATCACTGGCAAGCAGTTGGATATGGCCGCCCCATACAAACTGCCAGAGCAATACAGCGGTAATATAGCCCACATAAGCCAGTAACGCAGGCTCGCGCGCACCAAAATAAAGCACCAGATTGTAAACGGCAAGTATCACCAGACCACCATAGAACAAGCCCCATAATAAGCTGTCTAGCTGCATATTGAAGCTGTGAATCGGCTCAGGTGTCACCACCAGGGGCACAATCAGGCTGGAAGAGTGACTCTCCACTCGGATATAAAGTTCGGTTGGCGTCGCATCCGGCAGTGAGCTTCTCAAGGTGGGAATGCGAAAGCGTTGTGCATTCTGCAGTTTCCCTTGAAAGCTTTGTTGTACCACTTGACCATTGATGACCAGATAAAAATCGACTTTATCTAACTGACTGAAATTAATTGAGAAAACCCAGCGAGTTTCATCACTGACATTGGAAAAGCGGCTGACCAGCCACAGCCCATTATTATGAAAACCAAAGTTAGGATTTTTTTCAGTGTGCCATTGAAAACTTTGACGGCGTTCAAGCGCGTCAGAAATGGTGAGTTGCTGCTCTCCTTCGAAATAAAAAGCAAAATTATTGGCTAAGTTGGTTTGTGAATTTGCATCAAACAATTGAATGGTTGACTGCGATTGTACGGTCATTGACCAGAAGGTGACCAGTACCAGCAAAATAAGCTTAACCATTACGAGTGGAGACATTATTTTTATTCTGATTAATTGTTGTGATAGCAAACGTGAGGTCTCTATTAAAACACTGTGCCAGAGTTTTGACAAAAATTTAAGCAATTGAATCAGGCATACGGCCAATATTGCGTTACTTCCCAGTTTGACTCACAATGGCTGCATCGATGTGAAAGGTAGTCCAGCAGAATAATAACACCATGAATGACGAAATTATTGTAAACCGGGACGGCGTAGAGCAGCTGCCACTGCGGCGATTTACCGAAGACGCTTACTTAAATTATTCCATGTACGTGATCATGGACCGCGCCTTACCGAATATAGGTGACGGCTTAAAGCCAGTACAAAGACGCATCATCTATGCAATGTCTGATTTAGGCTTAAGTGCGACGGCGAAATATAAAAAGTCCGCGCGTACTGTCGGTGATGTACTAGGTAAATTTCACCCCCATGGCGACTCGGCTTGTTACGAAGCCATGGTGCTAATGGCACAGCCATTCTCTTACCGCTACCCGCTGGTGGATGGGCAGGGGAACTGGGGGGCACCCGACGATCCCAAGTCTTTCGCTGCCATGCGTTATACCGAAGCGCGACTATCCCGCTTCAGTGAAGTGTTATTGAGTGAGTTGGGCCAGGGCACGGTTGACTGGATGCCCAACTTTGATGGCACCTTGAAGGAACCCAAGGTACTGCCCTCGCGCTTGCCGCATATTTTACTCAATGGCGTAACCGGGATCGCGGTCGGTATGGCGACGGATATTCCGCCCCATAATGTGCGCGAGGTGGCTAATGCCTGTGCAATGTTGCTAGATAACAACAAAGCTGAGCTGAGTGAGCTGATGCAGCATGTGCAAGCGCCGGATTATCCCACCGAAGCAGAAATCATCACGCCCAGAGATGATATTACCAAATTGTACGAAACCGGACGCGGTTCGATAAAAATGCGAGCGGTATACATGCAGGAAAGTGGTGATATTGTCATTACCGCGCTTCCACATCAGGTATCAGGGGCCAAAATTCTTGAACAAATCGCCGCCCAGATGCAAGCGAAGAAGCTTCCTATGGTCAGTGACTTGCGAGACGAATCTGATCATGAAAATCCGACCCGTCTGGTGATTACACCGCGCTCAAACCGGGTTGATACCGCTCAGTTAATGCAGCACCTGTTCGCCACTACAGATTTGGAAAAAAGCTATCGGGTTAACCTGAATATGATTGGTCTGGATGGCCGACCGCAGGTCAAAGATCTGCGGTCAATCCTGACCGAGTGGCTGACATTCCGTCGTGATACCGTTACCCGTCGCTTACAATACCGATTAGATAAAGTGTTGGCGCGCCTGCACATTCTTGAAGGTTTGATGATAGCCTTCCTGAATATCGATGAAGTGATTGAAATTATTCGTCATCACGAGGAACCTAAAGCTGAGTTGATGCGTCGGTTTTCACTCTCTGACCGTCAGGCCGAAGCCATTCTTGAATTGAAGTTGCGCCATTTGGCCAAACTGGAAGAAATGAAAATTCGTGGTGAGCAGGACGAGTTAGAAGAAGAACGCAAGCAACTCGAAACCATTCTGGGCTCTGATCGCCGCCTAAAAACGTTAATTAAGAAAGAAATTCTGAGTGACGCGGAAAAGTACGGCGATGATCGTCGTTCGCCAATCGTTGAGCGCCTAGAAGCCAAAGCCCTGTCTGAAAAAGAGCTGATCCCGTCTGAAGCCGTCACCGTGGTGGTATCTGAAAAAGGATGGGCCCGCTGCGCTAAGGGGCACGACGTTGATCCGGCAGCATTAAGCTATAAAGCCGGCGACGGGTATCTGGCCAGTGCAATCGGTCGAAGTAATCAACCTGCAGTATTTTTAGATAGCTCCGGCAGGGCTTTCTCATGTGATGCACACAGTCTGCCATCGGCCAGAAGTCAGGGTGAACCACTCACTGGCCGCTTTAATATCGTGGGGGGCGAACAATTCTCGCACGTATTAATGGGCAAAGATGACCAGCGCTATTTAATCGCATCTGATGCAGGCTATGGTTTCGTAGGCACATTCAGCGATATGTTGAGTAAAAATAAAGCAGGTAAAGCCTACCTGTCACTTCCTGCTGCGGCGAAAGTTATGACGCCACAACCCGTATTTGACCCAAGTTCTGACTGGTGTTTAACCATTTCTAACGAGGGCCGTATGTTGCTGTTCCCGCTACGAGACCTTCCTAGTTTAGGCAAAGGAAAAGGGAATAAACTGATCAACATTCCCGGTGCAAAAGCACAAAGCCGCGAAGAGTACGTCAAAGTTGCTGCCGTGGTGCCGCAGGGGGCTTCAGTAAAAATAGTGGCAGGTAAACGAAATATGACCTTAACTGCAGCTGATCTGGAACATTACAAAGGCGAACGCGGAAGACGAGGAAACAAGCTTCCCAGAGGTTTACAACGTGTTGATGAGATCGAGGTGGAACGTACCACACAGCATGACCCGTTACCTGAGGAACAAAATTTGGAGGCAAATTCCACAGATAGGCAGGAATAGGCTAACCTGTTAAGAGTGTTACGTTTTTAAATAACTTAAAACTACCTGTCGGGGGAGCCATGCTTGGCATTGTATTCACATCGCTGATTGAGATGCTTGAGGATAACGTTTCCCCTGATTTTGCTGATGAAGTGCTCGAGCAGGCCAACCTGGCGAACGATGGCGCTTTCACTGCGGTGGGTTACTACCCGTTTTCTGAGATGCAAAAATTGCTCTTGGTGCTGGAGCAAAAAACGGGTACGCCGGTAGAACAGCTGCTATATGATTTTGGCTACTATTTATTCGGCAAGCTCGCCGCCAAGCACGGGCAGGTGTTATCTGGCAAAAAAAATATCCTGGATGTATTAAATTGTCTCGACAATGATATTCATGTGCAGGTGCGCAAACTCTATCCCGATGCAGATTTACCCAAATTTTCTGTGTTGTCACGCACAGCGACCGAAATGAAGTTAAGGTACTATTCGACCCGCGAACTGTATACCCTGGCAGAAGGGCTGATGGATGGCGCAGCCAATCATTTTGGCAACAAGATTCAGCGCCAGGTTGTCAAGCTGGATGAAGCCCATACCTATCAGTTCACCATTTTTATGGAGGCCTAGTGTCAGAGCGACCTGATCTGATTAACAAGCTGGCAAGATTAGAAAAGCGCGCCAGCCGTGAGCGTCAGGCGCGTAGCGAAGCAGAAACCTTGCTTACCGATAAAAGTCTGGAGTTATACAACGCATTGCAGTCATCCAGACAGCTGCAGAAAAAGCTGGAATTAGCGCTTTGGGCATCGCAGGAATCGTTTTGGGAGTGGCATGCGCAAAGTGATGAATTTGAACTTAAAAGTTTTGGCTTAGAGCAGGGACAGGAATACCAATGGAAGGGAAGTGCGCTTTCGTTACTACGCTTTGTCCATAAAGATGATATCAGCAGTCTTGAATTTCACTGGACCCTGGCATCGCTTAGCGGCAGTGACAGAATTGAAGTGGCATTTCGCTTCAAGCGCAAAGGTAAATATCAGTGGATGCGTCTGCGGGGGCGCGTATTGGAAAGAAACGAAGAAGGTACTGCGTTGCATATAGTGGGAACTACCCGCGACATCACGCAAGAAAGAAAGGCGGAGCAATCTTTCCAGTTAATGGCGTCGGCATTCTCCAGTTCACGGGAACCCATGCTGGTGCTTTCTGCCGATCTGATGATCAATGAATGTAATACTGCGTTCACACGTTTGATGCGCTTACCTGACAAAAACACTTGTCTTGGTCAGTCGTTGGATACACTTCTGCCTAAGGCCGGCGAACAACTTAAGCAGTTGCAGAATCGCCGTCAGAGCCGATTTGAATGTACATTGAAAACCTTTGACGATCACCTTGTACCCGTTGACTTTTCGATTGCATTGTTTGAGACCCAGTACCAGACCTCCTCCTACTTTATCGCCACCTTGCGCGATATCAGCGAACGCAAATTAAATGAAGACCGATTGCGTCAGATGGCGATGCATGATGACTTAACCGGTCTTAAAAATCGCAACGGGCTGCGGGAGTCCTTAACCCGCTTTGCCACCACCAAACGCAGTTTCATTATGATGTTTATCGATCTTGATGGTTTTAAGCAAATTAATGACGCCGCAGGTCACGAGCAAGGAGACGCCTGCTTAAGGCGAGTCGCTCGCGTGTTGAACACGCGCTTTGGTGACAACAGCATTATTTCACGCTGGGGGGGAGACGAATTTGTGGTGGTGCTCACTGAAATGAGTTTGGATCAGGCAAAAAACGCCGGTGAAGTGCTAATTAAAGATATTGAAGCAGATAAGATTGCCACCACAGACGCTGAACTGAATCTTTCGGCCAGCATCGGCCTGGCAAACTTTCCTTTACACGGCGGCAGCATTGAA
The DNA here is from genome assembly GCF_012911815.1 of Alteromonas ponticola. Classification (GTDB taxonomy): domain Bacteria; phylum Pseudomonadota; class Gammaproteobacteria; order Enterobacterales; family Alteromonadaceae; genus Alteromonas; species Alteromonas ponticola. The sequence goes on from NZ_JAATNW010000004.1 coordinate 280,313, forward strand.
AACGTGCTGCAGAATGCCGATGCGGCGATGTATCAGGCTAAAACAACGGGTAAAGGCAAAGTCTATATTTATCAGCAAGGGTTGCTTGAAAGTATGAAAGAACGGGTCAGCATGCTTGCCGACCTGCGTCGTGCCATTGACCATGGCGGTCTAGAATTTCATATTCAGGGGCGCTACAATTTAGACGGCATAGTGCGTGGCGGGGAACTACTGTGCCGTTGGCGTTCTTCAATTTTGGGCACCGTTGCACCCTCGGTATTTATTCCACTGGCAGAATCTCATCAACTGGATAAAGATATTGGTGTGCTCGCATTAGAAGCCGCATGCGATTATATTTCGATGATGGATACGCAGGGAATGATGTTACCCTTATCAGTCAATGTCAGCGCCAATCAGTTGTTAGACAAACAGTTTGCACAGCAGGCGAAGGCGATCTGTGATGAAAACGATGTATCGCCAAATTTGATTGAAATGGAGCTGACCGAATCTATATTTATACGCGACCATCAAAGTGCTATTCGTTCACTGAATGCGCTAAGAGAAGCCGGATTCCGGCTCGCGCTGGATGATTTTGGTTCGGGTTTCTCTTCGTTAAGTTATTTACGCAGCTTCACCTTTGAAGTGGTAAAACTGGATCGCAGCCTGGTGAATGATATTCACAATGACAACAAAGCATTATCATTGCTGCAGGGGATTATCGCCATGCTGCACTCGCTGCAGTTGGATGTGGTGGCGGAGGGGGTTGAATTTGCCGAATACCTGCCGTTACTCAAAGAAGCCAATTGTAATCAGGTTCAAGGATATTACTTCGAAAAACCCATGCCGTACGACCAATTCATTCGCAAACACTATCGCCATTAACAACAAGGGAAAATGGTACCAATGATTGTGGTACTTTTGGCTTTACCACTGTGTGGAAAAAGTCTGCCTCTGGGTGGCAAATGCACCGTGTGACCAGCTACGGTCACTGAATGATGGTTGCAGCCGATGGCGCGCTTCGCATTACGCTTCTGCAAATCCAGCTAGCGCCAAATTTACCGCAGCCTCTGCATGAAGGTAAGCCGTATCATACAAGGGGATAGCGGTGTCGTGTTGAGAAATTAGCAGTCCAATCTCTGTGCAGCCAAGGATAATGCCCTGGGCCCCCTGGCGATGTAATTGCTCAATAACGCGCAAAAATGTCTGTTTGGATTCGTCGACGCATTTACCCACACACAGCTCTTCAAAGATCACTCGATGAACGCGCTTTTGATCTTCTTCTGTCGGTACCAGTACACTCAGACCGAATGTCTGTTCAAGCCGCTTTTTATAAAAGGGTTGTTGCATGGTAAAAGCGGTACCTAACAACCCTGCTGAAGTAATATTGTGCTTTTGTAATTCGGTGCCGGTAGCATCAGCAATATGTAACACGGGAATTGAGATAGCTTGTTGTATCGCAGGTAACACACAATGCATAGTGTTGGTGGCGATCACCAGAAAATCAGCACCAGCGGCTTCTATCTGTTGGGCAGCCTGGGCTAACAATTTCCCGGCCTCATCCCAGTCACCGCGTTGTTGACAGGCAGCAATGGAAGCGAAGTCTACGCTGACCATTACGAGCCGGGCGGAGTGCAAGCCGCCTAACTTTTCCTTTATCAACGAATTGATCAAACGATAATAACTTGCCGTGCTTTCCCAACTCATACCGCCAAGCAAACCAATCGTTCTCATTTTTCGCTTCCTGTACCAATGTTGCGTCTAGCCATATAGGCAGCTAAAACTGTAGCATCATTACGTTGACTTTGCTTCAGGGCGCTAAATACGCCAGCTTGATCGGCCTGGTGTTTATGCTGGCCGAGCTTCTCCCGGGCATCGATATGATCAATCGTAATCGTGAAGCCGATAATACCGTTGAGCAGTTGCTGTTGGTATCCCTCGGGCATGCGCTCACGATCATCCACCAGCTCAGGCTCGTATTGCGTAATCAACTGCTTTACCTGAGATAGAGTGTCCGCTCTGTTTAACGTTCTGATGACACCGTAGCAATGCACTGCACAATAGTTCCAGGTTGGTACCGCGATAGGCGTTGCGTACCAGGTTGGAGAAATGTAGCTGTGCGGACCGGAGAAAATTGCCAGTACCCGCTCACCATCAACGAAGTTACTGTGTGGATTGTCGCGCGCGATATGGCCATACAATACGCCTTTATCGCCTTGGTCAGGTTTTAACAAAAGCGGCAGGTGGGTTGCTTGTAACGACGGCGAAACAAGTGTGGCAAAGCCATATTGCTGAATAAACTGATGAATGGCGTGAGCATCAGCCATTTTCTCCCTGATGGGCACATGCATTTAATTTTATCTCCATCGCTGCGAGTGGGTATAACCGTTCGCCAGTGTCAGCAATTTTGACCTAAGTAGCAATAAAAAAGGCTCCGTCAGGAGCCTCTTAAATTATTTCGAATTGGTGCTTTCGAAGATTTTATCCGCCGATTCGGCGACAAAGCCTTGATACAATTTGCCATTCGGCATCGCGTAGCGCTGGGCAAATTCGTAAAAACAGCTGGGGATCTCCTTCTCTTCATTACCGAACGTCACTACCTGACGGTCCGCCATTATCGACGATTGCGCAAGGTGTACTGCTTCACCGCCCTTAATTTCGCCACCTGCAGTGTTCAATGGAAAGCCAGCATCTTTAAGCAGCGTATTCACCTCTGCCAGGGTATCAATATGTTGCAAGTGATTGACGCTGACGGTGAAGTGATTGGCGCGAAAGCCCCATGCGGCCAGCCAACTTGCGTATTCAGACTCGGCAAGAAGGATTTCGTATTCTTCTTTGCTGAGTTCCCAGTGGCGACCTGAATAAAGGAAGTCTTCGTGTTTTACTGCATCTGCGTCCATTTGGGCCACTAGCTTGTTGATAATCGCCTGTGACTGTTCCGTTAGTTCAGCAACACGAAGCTGACTAATAAATACTTTAGGCTGAGTGCTGTCCGGATGTTCAAAATGACGGGCATCTAACTTCTTCGCTTCGAAGTTGTACGTGCCTTTTTCTTCGTAACCCAAAGCAAGGAAATGGGCAGCTAACTTATCCAGCGACGTTTTGTCCAGGTTAAAAGTACGAAACGCAACGTGGTCATTCACGATTTCACTGCTGTTTTCCTCATCCTTTAACAACGCATGTACTTTATGCGCAGAGGGAGTAATGGCAACGTAATCCTGCCACATGTTGTCGAATAAGGTATTAATATCTTTATGCATTAATAGTGGATCCTGCTGTTGCGTTAGAGTGAAAGGCCAGGGCTGAGCTGACCAGGAAGCGTCACTTTGTCCAATTCAACAGAGGCGACAGGGTAAGCACAGTAGTCAGCAGCATAATAAGCGCTGGCGCGGTGGTTGCCACTCTCGCCGACGCCTCCAAAAGGAGCAGCGCTGCTCGCACCAGTGATAGGGCGATTCCAGTTTACAATCCCTGCACGAATACGGGCAAAGAAGTAACGATAGTCTTCTTCACTGTCGCCAATGAAACCGGCTGACAAGCCAAATCGGGTATCATTTGCCTGGGCGATAGCGGTATCAAAATCGGTATAGCGAATTACCTTCAGCAACGGACCAAAGTGTTCTTCATCAGGCAGTTTATTTACCATACCTGTTACATCGATAATGCCAGGGGTAACAAAACCTTTTGCCGAGTCTTGCTGTGTCATGCGCACCAGCACTTCACCACCCAGTCCTTCAAGCTCATTCTGCGCGCTGACCATCATGCTGGCAGCATTCGCTGAGATCATTGCACCCATGAACGGTTGTTCTTCCGCGTCATAGTCACCCACTTTGATGTTTTTGGTGACCTCAACCAGACGAGACAATAATGCATCACCTTTTTCGCCCGCAGGCACAAACAATTTTCTTGCGCAGGTGCAGCGCTGACCTGAAGTCACGAATGCAGATTGGACAATATCGTGCACCGCCGCGTCGGTATCAGCGACCTCCTTAACAATAAGCGGGTTGTTTCCACCCATTTCAAGGGCGAGAATTTTACCGGGATGGCCAGCAAACTGTTCATGCAGTAATTTACCTGTGCGTGAACTGCCGGTGAAAAACAGACCATCTAGCCCATCGTGACTTGCAAGGGCCTTACCTGTTTCTACTTCGCCCTGCACCAGATTAAGCACACCCGCGGGTAGGCCCGCTTCGTCCCATAGTTTTACCGTTTCCTGCGCCACCATCGGGGTTAAATCGGAAGGTTTGAACACCACCGTGTTGCCCGCTAATAATGCCGGTACAATGTGACCATTAGGCAAGTGGCCAGGGAAGTTATAAGGGCCGAATACCGCGACCACACCATGTGGCTTATGACGAATGAACGCCTGCCCGACTGGCATAGGGTTTTCGACGGTGCCTGTACGCTCATTATAGGCACGTTCTGAAATGCCAATTTTGCCCATCATCGCGCCCACCTCGGTGGCTGTTTCCCACTCTGGTTTGCCCGTTTCTTTCGCAATCACTTTACTTAAATGCGCTTTATTTTTTTCTAACAATTCGCCAAAGCGCTTGATGATGGCAAGGCGGTCCGCCGGGGTTTTCATCGCCCAGGCGACCGACGCTTCGCGAGCGGCTTCGATAGCGGTATTCACCTGACTGGCAGAAGCAGACTTGCCTTCCCAGATAACTTGGTTTTTAGCCGGGTCAATGGATTTAATGTCGTGGCCTTCGCCAGCTAACCACTCACCATTAATATAGTGTGTTGTTTGCATGTAAATTCCTGTATTTAGTCTCTGAATTGCACCGGGGAAAATCGTATAGTGTCCCCTTCCGAGATGTTTAGCATCGCCGCTGTATGCCGCGAAATAGCTACCACCTGTTGCTCATCACTTACCGCGATTTCAGTTGCAACAGCGCGAAAATTCTGTACCGACGTATTTATAATATAGTGCGTTTGGCCTTGAGCTGCCGTCTGATCATCAATGACAACCGGCATTTTCCGGCTGGCCATTGCGGTACGTATGCAGCTTAAATTTGCTTCTACTGTCGGGCCGGCATCAAAAATGTCCACATAACCGCGGCAGCTAAAGCCTTCTTCCTCCAGCATGCGCAACGCTGGGCGCGTTTTCTCATGCACTTTACCGATAACCGCCTGCGCCTTTTCACTTAGTAAATTGACGTAAATGGGGTACTTGGGCATCAACTCTGCAATGAACTCTTTATTGCCAATACCCGACAGGTAGTCGGCAGTGGGGAAGTCTATGGAAAAGAAGTGTTCTTCAAGCCATTCCCAAAAAGGTGAGGCGCCATCTTCGTCGCATACACCGCGCATTTCCGCAATCACGTTTTCGGCAAAGCGTTCACGATGCTCCATCATGAACAAGAAACGCATCTTAGATAACAGGCGACCACTGATTCCACCGCGCGCTCTTTCACGTAAAAACAACGTACAGATTTCAGTGACACCGGTGTAGTCATTACAAAGTGTAAGGAGATCCACGGTATTATGGATTTTCAGCTCACGGGAGGAGTGCACGACCTTTCCCATGTGGTAATGATAAAATGCATCATCAAGACCCACAGCCGATTCAATGCCACTGGTGCCAACAACTTCACCGGTTGCCGTGTCTTCCATTACAAACAGGTAGGACTCGCCACCTGGCTTGTCAGGGGTAGCAGAAAATGCTGTTTCAGCCCTTTTTATTTTGTTTTCCAACAGCTCTTGATTGACAGGTAACGACGTAAAGCCGATACCTGACTCTTCAGCAATCTCGTACAGCGCATCATAATCAGCTGAGGTGATTGGGCGAATAATTTTCATGTCCGCTTACTCGACTTCATTGTGATTAATCAGCATTAACAACAGCAGCTACAGCACGTTCAAAGCGAGCCATACCTTCTCTGATGTCTGCTTCGCTGATAACAAGTGAAGGCGCAAAACGCACTACATTGGCACCCGCTACCAGACACATTAACTTTTCTTTCGTTGCAGCATTTAAGAAGTCACGGGCTTTACCGTGGAATTTTTCATTTAACGCACAACCTAACAGCAATCCTTTACCGCGCACTTCTTCAAAGAAGGGGTATTTTGCGTTGATGTCGTTAAGCAGCGAACGGAACAATGCTTCTTTTTCCAGTACACCCTTAAGCACGGCTTCGTCATTAACAATATCAAGTGCCTTTTCTGCCACTGCACACGCCAGCGGGTTACCCCCATACGTACTACCGTGGGTGCCAGGCTTGAGGGATTCTGCAATTTCAGCGGTTGTTAGCATGGCGCCAATAGGAAAGCCGCCACCCAGCGCTTTCGCTGAGGTTAAGATATCAGGTGTTACGCCCAGACCCATATAGGCATAGAGATGCCCGGTTCTGCCCACACCCGATTGCACTTCATCAAAAATTAACAGGGCATTATGTTTGTCACATAGTGCGCGAACCCCTTTCACGAACTCAGGGTCAGGAGAAATGATACCGCCTTCACCTTGCAGAGGTTCCATCATTACCGCACAGGTTTTATCGGAAATTAGGGCTTCAAATGCTGCCAGGTCGTTATAGTCGCAATGATCAATTGCGCCGGGTTTGGGTCCAAATCCGTCAGAATATGCGGCTTGACCACCCACCGTTACAGTGAAGAAGGTACGACCGTGAAAACCTTTATTAAACGCAATAATCTGGTTTTTATCTTCTCCGAATTTATCCAATGCATAACGACGTGCCAGTTTCAGGGCGGCTTCGTTAGACTCTGCACCTGAGTTAGCGAAATAGACTCGATCAGCGAAGGTCGCGTCGGTCAGCTTTTTCGCTAAACGCATCGCTGGCTCATTTGTAAACACATTACTTAAATGCCAGAGCTTACGACCTTGCTCTTCTAGCGCTTTCACCAGTTCAGGGTGACAGTGACCCAGTACGTTAACAGCAATTCCACCAGAAAAGTCGACGTACTCAGCGCCATCCTGATCCCATACCCGTGATCCTTCGCCACGAACAGGCACCATGCTAGCGGGGTTATAGTTAGGTACCATGACCTCGTCAAAAGTTGCGCGAGTAACGTTCATTTAAATTACCTCTGAGTCTGGCATTCAGGCTTGATTTAAGTGCAAGAAAGAATGCGGAGTTGTTCAAATTGATTGCGCATTATGCCATCAAATTGAATGAAAGTCTTCCTTGGAATATACCTGAACCCCTTTATATTCAAGGGGTTTGATGAAACTTGCAAAATATTTGCATAACTATCTATTTACGTTGTGATGCGTTTTTCAGCTCAGCCTGTGCTGTTGATTTTATGCTGAAAATAACGCTGAAAATGCCAAAAACGATGCTTGCTGAGGGAGGGGCTGAGGGTACTCATCTCCCTGGTAAGCGAAATCTACTTAAAATAACCGCAAAAGTAATCTGCGACAGCGCGCTGAATGATTATCCATAAAATTTTTAGTTCTTTCGCGAAGTGGAAGCATAAGGTGGTGCGGCGACGGCAGTATGGTTGAGAATATCGATAGCGTCAGCGGGAAAGCCAATGCTGAGCAAATGTATTTTTACCATTTTTCTATTGATACAGCGATGCTGCAACAACATTCTTACTTTGGCATATTCTCTGGCCCATTCCAGTACACGGCCCATTGCGGAAGGTTTAGCGTCCGCCAGCGACCGCATATCTTGACTTAATTCCAGTTTGCGCGGTGACAGGTGGCTCAACAGATCAGCGGCAATGCCGTCAGCAAACTCCTGTTGCAAGGCGATTAGGTAATTTGCTGACGGTTGCATATCGCGCAGGATATGGTGCACATCGACGCGCTTTTTTTTCGCCGCTTGCTCCATGAATTCGCCACGGGTCAAATCGAAAAGTCTAAAATACAACTTAATCAGGATACACCGGCCGATCGCATGAATAGCACCCAGCGTATATGCGTTTTCGGCACTTAATTGTTTCAGCGGAGCGATGAGCGAAGCCGATACCGCGGTGGAGACGCCAAAACTGAACAAATGCTCTTTGATTTCCGGGAAGGGATCCGTGGTTTGCGGCAGTGAGCGCTTTAGGATCATATAGGGTACCACCCGCTTCAGGTTTTCCAGACCGAGGTAACTCAGCGCGGTGCGGATTGATTCAACCTGAATACTGTTTCCCAGCGCATCTTTTTTGCGAAACTGCGGCAGATTGACCACCTTCATGAGTTCATAACTTAACCATGGATGGGCAATAATCTGCTCCTCTACCTGACGAAGTGAGGAGCTGTCGAGGTTAAGGATTTCCAGCAGGAATTTGAGGTCGGTGGAAAATCCCAGATTCTGACTGCAGACTTTTTTTAGACTGGTCGCTTTTTTGCGAATTGCAGTAAACAGAAAATTATGGAAATCGTGCAGGACAACACTTTTTAGCGACGCGTCGCTAAGATTTTGCAAAGTTTGATTTTTGATTGCGACTTTTTCAATTGACAGCAATTGGCGTCTGGCATCAGCCTGCTCTGATTCAGCAAAATCGACCTCGCCGGGCTTAGCCTTTCCCGCCATACTTTGCGCACGTTCCAACGAGATCAGCAAATTATCGAAACGATCTTCGACTCCCGTATGTGATAACACATTTTGAATAACTGACTTTTTGCCTAAATCACTATGCATCGTCGCGTGTTCTACTACAACCCTATTGCTATCAGCGGTTTAACGCTCTGATAAAGTTTAGCTTATTTAACCATTTTCGCTTAAGGCGTTGTCTGACGCTGAAGCGTGATCAGCTGGCCAACTGCAGAAAATTGTTCAGCAAGGCATGCCCATGTTCAGTTAAGAGTGATTCTGGATGGAATTGCACTCCCCACACAGGCAGCGAGGTATGAGAAATCGCCATTATTTCATGAATCCCGTCGCTGTTTTCACTCCAGGCATCGACCCGAAGACTGGCTGATAAACTGTCAGGTTGCAACACCAGTGAATGATAGCGCGTTGCGTTAAAGGGTGAAGGTAAGTCTGACATGATACCACTCCCACAATGATGAATCGCCGATACCTTGCCATGCAATATATGTTGAGCGCGCACGACTTTGGCACCAAACACCTGTCCAATTGCCTGGTGTCCCAGGCAGACACCTAGCAGAGGTAGGCGACCCGCAAAATGTTCAATTGCGGCGAGACTGATGCCCGCCTCATTGGGTGTGCATGGGCCGGGTGAAATTACCAGGTGACTGGGTTGAAGTGCTTCTATCTGTGAAAGGGAAAGTTCGTTGTTTCGTACCACTTTCACCGCAACATCAAGCTCTAAGAAATAACGCGCCAGGTTATGAGTAAATGAATCAAAATTATCAATCAACAACAACACGATTGTATTCCTGGCACTTAAAATTAGCGGGTAACGGAGATGAATCCCAATGCTTTATAAACCTTTTCGAGTGTCGTGGTTGCGCGGGCACTGGCTTTTTGTGCGCCTTGCTGCATAACTTCGTCAAGATAAGCCCGGTCATTACGAATTTCGTGGTAACGTTGTTGGATGGGGGTTAACAAACTCACCACGGCTTCAGCAACGTCGCCTTTTAAATGACCGTACATTTTGTCTTCGTATTGCGGGACCAGATCCGAAATTGACTGGCCTGTCGCACATGATAGCAATGACAGTAAATTGGATACCCCAGGCTTTTCTTTGACATCAAAGTAAATTCGCGCCTGTTCATCAGAGTCGGTTACAGCACGTTTAATTTTCTTCGCCAGTTTTTTCGGATCTTCTAATAAGCCAACAAAATTATTGGGGTTGCTGTCAGATTTAGACATCTTCTTTTCCGGTTCTTGCAGGCTCATTACGCGAGCGCCAAATTCAGGAATAAACGGCTCAGGCAATGTGAAGATTTCACCGTATAAGTTATTCATGCGGGTCGCAATATCACGTGTTAGTTCCAGGTGCTGTTTCTGATCTTCACCCACTGGGACCTGATTGGCCTGATACAAAAGGATGTCCGCGGCTTGCAAAACGGGGTAGCTGTATAAGCCAACATTAATATTATTGACGTTGCGCGCCGACTTGTCTTTGAACTGAGTCATGCGGTTAAGCTCACCCATTTGAGCATAACAGTTTAGCACCCAGGCTAATTGTGCGTGCTCTGGCACTTGCGATTGAATGAACAGGGTGCTTTTCTGTGGATTGATACCACACGCCAGGTACAGTGCGAGTCCGTCCAGACAGGCAGAATTGAGCGCTGCGGGCTCCTGGCGAACAGTAATGGCGTGTAAATCGACCAGCATATACAGACAATCATGGTCATCCTGCATAGCAACCCACTGCTTAAGCGCGCCCATATAATTACCGATGGTAAGTTGACCTGAAGGCTGGCAGCCGCTAAGTACAATTGGTTTTTGAGTCATGATGTTTACCTGAAATTCTGCTCGGGGTGGTTAATTCAGTTAGCACGCTTTACTAGCGGCAAGTTCTTTACGCATTTGGTCGATGACGTGTTTGTAATCAGGCTGATTGAAAATGGCTGAACCTGCCACAAACATGTCGGCTCCTGCGTCAGCAATGGCGCGAATATTATCGACTTTTACGCCGCCGTCAATCTCAATTCGGATGTCGCGTCCGCTTTCCCGTACGCGCTGTCGCACTAAACGCAACTTATCCAACGTGGAGTGAATGAAAGACTGGCCGCCAAAACCGGGGTTTACCGACATCACCAGGATGTGATGCAGCCTGTCCATTACGTGATCAAGGTAATGTAGGGGCGTTGCCGGGTTAAATACCAGCCCAGCCTTGCAGCCCTTATCAGCAATAAGTTGTAAGGAGCGGTCAATATGCTCAGACGCTTCCGGATGAAAGCTGATATAAGTTGCCCCGGCATCGGCAAATTGCTCGATTAAATCATTGACCGGCTTCACCATCAGATGAACATCAATTGGCGCAGTAATGCCGTAATCTCTGAGCGCCTGACAAATCATTGGGCCGAACGTAAGATTTGGCACATAATGGTTATCCATGACATCAAAATGAATAATGTCGGCACCGGCAGCCAATACTTTTTCGACATCCTCACCAAGACGGGCGAAATCCGCAGATAATATTGATGGAGCGATGGTAAATGTGGTCACGATTACACCCTTAAAATTTGAAAGGTCAATATGCGATGAGTTTATGCGTAGTGGGAAGTGTAGCGAAAAGCCTTGCCTGAAAAAAGCTTTGCAGACGCCCCATGTTGGTGAAAACGCATTTAATTAGTGCATTTGCGTTGCCAAAAGGGATGGTAAAGTAAACAATGACGCTGAGCGTAATTTGAATAAAACAAATTAAATTCAATTAGTTAGGTTATGAGCTGGGCTGTGGGAAAAAGGGGTGATTTTTAGGCACTGGTTTTGCGTTGTTCAACAATATAATAATAAGCGGCAGTATCCAAAATATTCAATTCCAAGGAGAACACACATGAAATTGGTAAAAAAGACAACTTTGCTGTTGGGCGCGTCAGCCATGCTCGCTGGCAGCCCGTTGGCGTCGGCAGCAGTTGAGGCTAATTTTGGAGTTACCAGTAACTATTTGTGGCGCGGCGTTACGCAAAGCGGCGATGACCCGTCCGTTTCAGGTGGATTAGATTATACGCATGACAGCGGGTTTTATGCCGGTGCCTGGGTAGGTACCATTGATTGGGGGATGGGGGGTTCAACCGAAACCGATTTATACCTTGGGTACAGTGGCGAGTCGAATGGCTTCGATTATGACGTCGGTTACATTTATTACGCGTATCTTGACGACGATTATAAAGATTCTGATTTCGGCGAGCTTTACTTTAACGGCGGCTATCTGGGATTCGGGTTTGGCGTTGCGTACACCGTTAACAGTCAGGTTGATGACGGCATGCTGTTTGATACCGGCGACATCTATTACAACGTTTCTTATGGTTGGGACCTTGCCAATAATTATTCACTCAGCCTGCTGTATGGCTATTATGATTTTGATGCTGGCAGTGATGGCGACTATGGGCATGTGCAACTGGATCTCGCCAAGGGTGATTTCACTTTTTCGGTGTCGAAAGCCGAAGAAGAAGCGGGCGATGATGATGTCAAATTGGTAGTAAGCTGGGGCACAACCTTTTAAAAGTACCTTTGCACTTCTGGGAGCCTACGCCAAGTAAGGATTGGCGTAGCCCAGATCGACCAAATAATACTTTAGAACAGGTTGTTCATTGTTGGCAAACGCGTATAATGGGTGAAAATTTAAGCGGTGATGTGAAATGTTCAAGAAAGGACGGACAAAAACTTTACTCACGCTCGGCGGCCTAACCGCGGTGCTATGGATGGGTTTATCTGTTGATTCATTACACACAGACTCCTTGTGTGAATACCAGCCTTCAACTGAGTTCAACCCTAACCTGCCGGCCAGTCACATTCACAATCAATGTGCACTTGAACATGCCGCACACGTAAGCTGGTTTTCCTGGTTTTTCAGTAAGCCAGATACTTATCAGTTTCATTTTCTTGACCTTCTAGAGCTACTCAACCGTGACACTAATTCGGATCTCTCAAACGGACGAGAGTAAGAAGAAAACGGCCGTAAAACCCAGATTGCTGCAGATTATTGGCAGTGTTTTCGCTAGCGCATTTGGCGTGCAGACGCATAAAAATTATTCGCGCGATTTCGAACAAGGCTCACTGGTAGTTTACATTGTAGTTGGCATCATCTTTGTGGCAGCTTTTGTCACCGGACTCGTTACGCTGGTGGCGTTTATTACCACCTAATTAAAGTGAGTCCAATTCGGTGGGTGAAAACAGCGCTAATAACTCTGCCGCAGGCTTGCGAAGGGCACCGTTTTGACTGATTGAGCGCTTAACCGACATCTGACTCAGGCAAGCAGGTTGATAAAGTTTTCGCGTTAAAGGCACATCGTGGTTGGAAATTAACACCGGGATACCCCGTGAAGAAGCTTTCAATGCCAGCAGGGCAAGCTTATCCTGTGCAGCTTCACCAAAGCTGTTGGCCGCATAACTGGTAAAAGATGCCGTTTTACTGAGTGGCGCGTAAGGAGGATCGCAATAAATGACATTACCAGCGCGCGCTTTACTAAATACCTTCTCAAAGGGTAAACAGGTAAAAATCGCCTGTTGCGCTTTTTCTGCAAACACGTTCATTTCTTTCTCTGGAAAATAGGGCCGTTTATAGCGCCCAAATGGCACATTAAATTTGCCACTCAGATTATATCGACACAAGCCATTGTAACCATGACGATTAAAATAGAGGAATAAAATGGAGCGGTAATACACATCGCTGCTCTGATTAAATTCATCGCGCAATGCATAGTAAATCTCGGCACTGTTATGTTTGGTACTGAAAAACGCCTGCGCGTCTCTGATAAGTCTGTCAGGCTGCGCTTTTAATAAATTATAAAGGTTGATGAGATCCGGATTAATATCATTAAGAAGGTAACGTTTGTAGTGCGTGTTTAAAAACACCGAGCCCGCACCAACAAAAGGTTCGATAAGCCTATCCGCATCAGGCAAGCGCGATGCTATCTGTTCAACCAGCCCGTATTTTCCTCCCGCCCATTTTAAGAATGCACGGTTTTTTTGTTTTGCCATGTGTAATACGAAATCTACATGAGTGTTAACTATAAAAACCACGAATTCGGATGATAGAGCTTACTCTGCTCGGCCGGCGGTTGTTACATACCTGAATGAAGATTGTAACGGGCAAGCTGATCGGCTACAACTATCAATTCGCGGTAAGACTAAACTTATTGATTTAATTCGGCTTTAATTTGGCTGCCAGATTTTACAAATGCTTTTTCGCGACCTGGGTATTGCGGCAAATTCGCCACTGCGCTTCTGGCTGTATCCAGTGAAGCGAAAGGTTGGTGAAATAATAAGACATACCAGTCACCGCCATAACGCTGCGTTTGGTACATTTTAACCACTGCTTCCAAGTCGTGATCTTTCACAAACTGCTCCAACAGCTGACCATCTTTCAACCCTGCTAATTGAATATAAAAGTTATCGGACTGAATATCCTCAACGCTGACTTGTTCCACGGTTGGTGCAGGCTCTGCGACAATCTCAGTCGTTTCTTTGGCTGGTGTGGTCGTGGACGTATTTTCCGCTGCGCTTTTTTCAAACCGGGGTTGCTGACGCTCGGAAAGCTCTGACTGAGCTAAGTTGTCTGTTGGCAGAGAATTGTCATTGCTATTGCTGGTCTGAGCCAGCGCCTCAGGCCAGTCAGCTACTAAAGCTGACGCATCCGCGGCAGATGAAGCATCGTTTGAAGGACGCTCATCGATGCTGACGACATCCACTGTTTCCGCAACTTTGGTAGTTGAGTCTTGTGACTGGTTATCAACCAAAGTTTCGTACGCGGTTCCGACTTCGACAGGTTCTGTTTGCGCTATTTCAGAAGGTGTGTCCAATGGACGAAAAAGTGCGGTTATCTTATTGCCGTACAACCATGCTACAAGCGCGCCAAATATCAATAGAAATACCCCGACTATCAGGCTCCAGAACAGTGCAGGGTTACGACGAGTGGTTTGAGTTACCATACCGGACGAAGAACGTGCCGCGAGATGCTTTTCAAACTCTTGTCTGCGCTTAGAAATCAGCTTGTCGACGGTAAGCTCTTTAGAAGACGGCACCACCGATTGACTGCTAATTAACAACGGTGTGGTCGTATTTTTTGCTGGTAGCCATTGTTTAGCGCGTTCTGCCCACGTTGATTCACCAAACAGGAGCACATTCAAATGTTGTCGATTAGCAGCAAAACGACTCTGCAAAACCAAATCCCACAACTCCTGGAGTAACAGATCTGGCATATGCTGCGCTTGAGTTATCGTTATCAGAATTGGACCGTCGTGATTGTTTAATGCAGCCAGTAATTCACTAAGTGGGCGGACATAGCCACCTACAGTTTGCCCTAACAGTTGACGGCACAGCTGACAGCGATAATCGGCTATTTCCATCTGCTGACTGGCCGTAATGAAGGCGATGTCTGTTTCGTTGGGCTGTTTGAAAACGAAGGCTTCCAACGTTTTCTGTTGTTGCGCCACAGAATCACTGCTCACAAAAATGAGTTGCGAGGAATAGTTAACCAGATACTCCAATCGGTCATGCAATTCTGAATGCACTTCGAATACCTTACGATGCCAGTTGGCGAGTTAATAATGCAAAGTTTATGTGTATAGTGTAATGAGTAGACAGCCTAGCCAAGAATCTGACGAAGTATAGTATCTGATACGTCTTTCGTGACCACTGCGCGACCAATTCCTTTGGGGATAACGAAACGGATTTTACCCGCTTCCACCTTTTTGTCTCTTACCATATGCCTGACGTAGGCATGATAGTCCATCGACTCTGGTCCGCAGACCGGCAGCCCAAATGCTGCAAGTAAGCTTTCAATACGTCGACATTCTGACGCTGAAAGCCAGCCCATACACTGTGCAACCTGACTTGCAATTACAGTACCAGCCGCAACCGCTTCGCCATGTAACCACTTACCATAGCCTTGCTCGGCTTCTATCGCGTGGCCAAACGTGTGGCCAAGATTAAGAATCGCACGTAGTCCGCCTTCTTTTTCATCCTGGGCGACAACGTCGGCTTTGATTTGGCAACAGCGACTGATGGCTTCAATAAGTACACTGGCCTGATGACTTCGCAAGGATTGTTGGTTAGTTTCAAGCCAGTCAAAAAACGCGCCGTCGTAAATGATACCGTATTTGATGACTTCAGCCATGCCCGCGGCAAATTCGCGTTCCGGTAACGTATTAATCACATTGACATCGATGGCAACATATTTGGGCTGATAAAAAGCGCCTATCATGTTTTTACCCAATGGGTGATTAACCGCCGTTTTGCCGCCCACTGATGAATCCACCTGGGCCAACAGGGTGGTCGGGATTTGAATGAATGGCACACCCCGTTGATACGTTGCGGCAACAAATCCGCATAAATCGCCAATTACGCCGCCTCCTAGGGCAATCAACGTGGTATCACGCGCAGCGTTCATTTCCAGCAGGCGGGTCATGACAATTTCAAACTGCGCCAGCGATTTGAATTGTTCACCATCAGGCAATTCAATCACCTCAACCTGTTTATTGCCACAAGCTCTGACTGCATTGCTTAAGTAAAGAGGTGCTACGGTTGTATTGGTGATAATTACGGCCTGTGGGCCATTAATGTACGGCACTAAAAAACCGGGCTGCTGTAACAGCCCGGTTTCAATTGTGATGGGATAACTACGTTCATCAAGTTCGACATTAATTGATGACATAGTCAGCTATATCCGTTATAAGCCGATCTGGCTTATGATTTGACTCGCTACCGCGCGCGCTGACTGGTCGTCTGTTTCGACGATGTAGTCTGCTACTTCTTCATAAAGCGGATTACGTTCGCCCGCTAGATCTCTTAACACCTGTTCAGCATTACCGTTTTGTAACAATGGACGACGCTTATCACGTTGCGTGCGTGCTACTTGCTTATCGATAGTAGTTTGCAGATAAACCACGATGCCACGCGCTGATAAACGGTTACGAACGGCTTTGCTCACTACTGAGCCGCCACCTGTCGCCAGCACGATACCTTGCTTGTCAGTCAGGTCGTTAATGATGTCCTCTTCACGCTTGCGGAAACCGTCTTCGCCTTCAAGATCAAATATCCAGGCGATATCCGCACCAGTGCGGCGCTCAATTTCCTGATCAGAATCAAAAAACTCAAGATGAAGTTCGTCAGCCAGATGTCTTCCGATGGTGCTTTTGCCTGCACCCATTGGGCCAACCAAAAAGATATTACGTTTTTCAGCCATATTTGCTTGTTTCACAACTTTTTTGATGTTGAGGGTAGTGCCATATGCCTTTCTTGACCACCCATAAACTTGTGCCTATTCATTGCCCAATAAGCACACTCCTTAAACCTCGCTTAAATTTCGAGGGCGTGATTATCTCAGTTTCTCTGCGACTGATGCAAGTTTTGTTGGCAGCAATTTAAAAATAACTTAAAAAAACAACAGTTTTTGTCAACTTGGAGAGGGGGAACTGGGGTGTTTAAGGAGGGCATTTAGCCCTCCTGACCCTATTTATAGATTCTCGGTTACAATTTTCGGTGTAACAAAGATGAGGAGTTCGCGTTTTTGGTAAAGCGTAGATTTGTTTCTAAACAGTGAGCCTACGACTGGTAAGTCACCAAATAATGGTACCTTGGATACATCGTCGGTATTGATTTGTTGGAAAATCCCACCTAATACTACGGTCTCGCCATTTTCAATCAGTACCTGCGTCTTAATTTCCTGAGTATCAATCGCCACAGCCGGCCCGGTTGATGTCGACACAGTCTCGCCGCGGGTGTCCTGGGTAACCACGAGATCCAGAATGATGCGGTTGTCCGGCGTTATGTGGGGAGTGACCTTTAAACTTAATACCGCTTTTTTGAATTCAACGGAAGTCGCACCACTGGACGTTGCCTGCACGTAAGGAATTTCAGTTCCTTGTTCAATGTACGCTTCCTGCTGGTTAGCCACCGTGATGCGCGGACTGGCAATAATTTCACCTTTATTTTCCGATTCCAGCGCAGAAAGCTCCAGATCCAGGATGGTTCCGTCTACCAGGCTGGCAACCTGAAATCCAATACGTCCTGCCGGGTTAATTACCGGTAAGTTGACATTTAAACGGTCGGCAATTTGCGGAACAACGCCACCGGCTATGGTGTCAGCGCCTTCCAGTGAGCCAGATACACCGTCATCATCCTGTCTGTCTGAAAAACCCCAGCGCACACCTAACTCTTCACCAACGTTATCTCTTACAGTGACCATTCGGCTTTCTATCAATACCTGCTTAACCGGGATATCCAGTGTTTCGATCATGAAGCGCGCTTCGTCGATGGACTCCTGCGTGTCACGGATCAAAATGGTATTGGTGCGCTCATCCACCGTTGCAGTGCCTCGGGGAGACAGAATGCCGCCGTCCTGGTTTTTCAAAATCGTCGCCAGTACTTCAGCTTTGGCATAGTTAACCACGATGCTGGTAGATTTAAGCGGTGCTAAATCCGCAACCTGCTTTTGCGATTGTAGTTGCTGGGTTTCGCGCGCGGTGAGTTCTTCCGCTGGCGCGATGAGAAGAATATTACCTTCAAGTCGTTTATCCAGACCTTTAATTTTCAGGATCATCTCCAATGCCTGATCCCAAGGTACACCCGATAAACGAATCGTCACGTTGCCCGAAACGGTATCGGTAGTGACCAGGTTAAAGCCATTTACCTGCGCAATGATTTGTAAAACTTCACGTACCGGCACATCCTGAAAATCCAGTGATATTGGGTCGCCGGTGTATTGCGTGTCCTGATTTAATTTGGCTTGTTCTTCTTTACTCATGGGTTTGATTTCAATGCGCAACACTTTTCCTTCCTGCGTGTGTTGAGCAAATACCAGTCCGTCGTAACGAATAACAACCCGCGCGCCGTCTTTATCCTGAAACGTTTCGATAGCCGACACCGTAGTGCCAAACTGTTCGACATTTAATTCAACCAGTTGGTCATCAGCCAGTTCTGTGCCAGGTAGCGTAATGGTCAACTCGCCTTGAGACTCAATCAATTGAGGGTCAAACGTTTTATTGTTGAACGACAGTGTGGTCAGTGCCAGATTGCCGGCCTGACGCGTAAATTGAACGTCTTTCAAACGTGATGAAAACGCATTCTGTTCCGCCTTGTATGGGTCCAGTAATGGCGTTTCCGCTTCCTGTGCATTGGCCTTGGACTGCACTAAAAAATTTAAGATGACAAAAAAGGCGGCCATGCTGGCAACCCAGTACCAGGCGCTGTTGCTTCGATTAAGCCGTTTGTTAAAAATGTATCGCTCAGACATTCTCATTTTCTCCTGCTGCCGAGGCCATGGTCAGCGTAACTTCTTTGCGTTGCCAGCATCCTGCTCCGTCAGGTAATAATTGTTCGATTCTAACTGATTTGTTGTTGATTTCTTTAATTTTTCCGTAAAACAAACCAATCCTGCTGCCAATTTGTGCTTTATGCAAGCTTCCATCATTTGATTTAAACAATGCCCACTGTGTACCCTGGGTAGTAAAACTGCCGGAAAGTGCCAGTGCATCTAACCCATACTCTTCCAGACGTGCTTTTTTGCGATTGAAATCCGGTTGTAAACAATTGGCCTGTTTTGCAACAGCTACCGGTGTGGTGACTTCTCTAGGCCGAGTAAACGGGCTTCGCATATTCTGCGCGGTGTATTGTGCAGAAGGCGGTTTGGTAAATTCAGGATAAGGTTCAATGTTAACCTGAGTGGTTGACTTTACTTGTGCCGTATACGCAGTCAAGTCATTCAGGGTAGGCGAGCAGCCGCTCATCACGACAGCACACATTATCATAAGGGCAGAATAATACTTCATCATTCTTTCTCCCCACTTCGTTGGGCCAGCGCGGTTCGATACGTTTTCGCTTGCAGTTGAAGCCGAAGTCCGCTTTGTTCTTGCGTCAATGTAAAGTCATGAATCGTGACGATACGCGGCAAATCCGCAACTTTAGCTACAAATTCACCGAAATTATGGTAGCCACCCATTACTTCCATTTCGATGGGGAGCTCGGTGTAAAACTCTTTAGGCACTTCTTGTTGCCAGTTTAAAATTCTAAAATTAAGCCCGGATGTGGTGCCAACAAATGTAATGTCGTCTAGCAACCCCGGTGTTTCATTACTGGTGGGTAGCGAACGCAACATCGAAGAAAAGTCGGCTTCAATACGGGTCAATTGTTTTTTGTAGGCGTCAAGGTTGACCGCGATACGGTATTTCGCTTCAAATTGTAACTTCAGTTCTTGCTCTTTAGCTTCAACGCTATCCAGAACAGGTAGCTTGGGACTGATTAAAAAATAGTAGCTCAACGCGGCAACAATAATGCCGACAAAAATGCTGACCACAATTTTGACTTCTTTAGGCCAGATGGCGATCTGTTCAAAATCAAGCTCATTAAGCGTTTTTAGCTGGGCAAAATCAAACTTCATTTTTTGCCTCCTTGTGCAGTCTCATTTTCACCAGGCTGCGGTGCGATTGCCGGGCTGATAATAAACTTCAGAGTGAAATCACTTACGGCACCGGAGGTTGCATCATCGGCAACAATCGAAGAAAGGTCACCACCAGTAAACACATCCGAACGTTCCAGTTGACGCATAAATTCGGATAATCTGTTGTTAGAATCACTAATGCCTTCGATTTCAATGACATTGTTCATTCTGCGCATAGACTTAAAGGACACCCCTGGCGGTACAATTTTGGCCAATTCATCAAAAAGCAGCGGGGCGACGTTTCTGCTGGTTTGCAGTTGTTCAATTAATGCCATACGCTGCTCGATTGCATTTTTGCTCTTTTTGATATCCTGAATGGCTGAAATTTGCGAGTCTAATGCGCTGATTTCATTCTGTAAGTAAGCGTTACGCGCGTTTTGATTTGAAATCTGTTGATCAATTGCCTGACCTACAAACCAAAACACCAGGCCGACCAGCGCTGCGACTGCAACCAGGCCCATCAAATATTGTTTCTTTTGCTCCTGACGCTGCTTTTCACGCCAGGGCAACAGGTTTATATGTGCCATTCAGAGAAACTCCTGCTGGCTAAGCCGGCGGCAATCGCAAGTTGTGGGGCGACGGCTGCCAGTTTTTCTTTATCTAACTTGGGATTGATTTTCATGCCCGAAAAAGGATTAAAAATATCAATGTTGATACCTAAATCCTGCTGCAGACTATCTACCAGCGGTGATAACGTGGCTCCACCCCCACACAACAGAATATTCGCCGGGCGATCCGTGTGAAAGCTAGACATGTACATTTGTAACGCACGATTAATCTGCTGCTGTAGATTGGCAGAGAAAATAGGCAACGTATCGTCGACCCAATTGGCTGGAAGCGTGTTCGTCAATAGTTGTTTTTCAGCATCTTCGCGCTCAATCATATGGATTGCAGCCAGATCCTGAATTAACATATTCATACCAAACGCGTGCTCTTTGCTGTAAATCACTTCGCCTTTTTCCCACACACAAACCTGAAGTAGTGATGCCCCAATATTAATGCAACATACCCGCGTGTCTGTATTTTCTTTGGCGTAAAAGTATTTTATTGCATTACCTAATGCATAACCTTCGATATCAACGATTTTGGGCTCAAATGGCACTTCACGAACTAATGTGATGCGGCTGTCGACCATGTCTTTGTGCGCAGCAGTTAACAACACGTTGACCTTGCCTTCATGAGTTTTACTGGGGCCCATTTCCTCAAAATCTAAATAAACTTCTTCCAATGGGTAAGGAATCAAACTGTCCGCTTCGATTTCAATCTGGCTTTCCATCTCAAAATCATTCTGCTCAGGATCCATATACACCATTTTATTAATCACCGACGTGCCTGCCACGGCCAGGGCGACGGTTTTGTCTTTAACCTTCAAAGCGTTTTTAACTTTTTTCAGGGTTAAACTTACCGCTTCATAATCTTTTATTTCGCGCTCAGCAAAAGCTATCTTGCTTATGGGTTCGCACGCGAAGCTTTGCAGGGTATATCCCGCTTCGGTTTGCTCCAAAAGCACTGCTTTTATTTGACGTGTGCCTATATCTAGGCCCACAATAGACGGCAGTTTTGGTTTGAACAGCTTTTTCATCTGCTGGGTTCCGGCCTGAAAGGTTAAAATTCCGATGTTAGGATATTACGCAAGTTTTCTGCGTAGTAGGGTTCTAATAAAAACACGTACGTATAAAATATAAGTCATTTTGGCGAAATTGCCTTGGTATCATATCTTCGTGAAGTACATCAAATATCTAATTTTATTCATTATAGTTTCCACACTGGTTGGCAGTATTGCGCTGGTTGGTATTTATTTTTATATCAAACCTGACCTGCCTAGTGTCACTGTTCTAAAGGACGTTCGTCTGCAAACTCCCATGCGCATTTACACGCATGACGGAAAATTGATATCTCAATATGGAGTTAAACGGCGGATCCCGGTAAAACTTGAGGAAGTTCCGCAAGAACTTATCAATGCGGTGATCGCGACAGAAGACAGCCGTTTTTACGACCATTATGGTATCGATCCAATTGGTATCATGCGCGCCGCGTTTAATCTGGCGATCACGGGTGAGAAACAGCAAGGCGCCAGCACCTTGAGCATGCAGTTGGCCAGGGGGTTCTTCTTAACCCGCGAAAAAACCTACATCCGCAAGATTAAAGAGATTTTCATTGCACTGCACATGGAGCAGGAATTAAGCAAACAGGAAATTCTCGAGCTATATTTAAACAAAGTTGAACTGGGACATCGTGCTTTCGGCTTCGGAGCGGCTGCACAGGTGTATTACGGTAAACCTCTTTCCAAGCTAAACCTGGCCCAGTTAGCCACATTGGCTGGCCTGCCTCAGGCGCCGTCAGTACTAAATCCGATCAGTCGTCCAGAGCGGTCCATCGAGCGTCGCCGAATCGTTCTGCTGCGTATGTTAGATGAAAAACTCATCACCAGAGCGCAATTTGACGAAGCTGCCAATCAGCCGGTCTCATCGCGCAAACATGGTGCTGAAATCGCCTTGGATGCCCCCTATCTGGCCGATCTGATTTACAACGAAATGATTGAAATTTATGGCAAAGAAGAAGCTGAAACCGGCGGCTATCAGGTTTACGCAACAGCGTCGTCTCATTTGCAGGCAGCGGCGCAGGATGCAGTAGTCAGAAATGTTCATGACTACGACGAACGCCATGGTTATCGTGGACCAGTCCAGTACCTTTGGAACGCACCGCTGACAAAAGAAGATGGGACACCCGACAGCGAAACGCAAGCTCAGCAAAAGTCATCGGCCAAAACTCGTGATGCGTGGGATACAGACAGCATTATCAGCGCACTGAAACAGGTAACAAGTTACACCCCATTGATTCCGGCTGTGGTGTTAGAAGTGCACGAACAGGCAATTACCGTGTTGGACAGAGACGAGCAGAAAAGAGTCATAGAGTGGGCTGGTATGGACTGGGCTCGCGAGTACATTACTGATAGCAGACAGGGTAACGAACCTGAAAAGGCAGCTGATATCGTGTCAGAAGGAGCGGTCATTCATATTCGCGAACAGGACGGACAATGGCGCTTGTCGCAAATTCCTGATGTCAGCGGCGCATTGATTGCCATCGATCCCAAGAACGGTGCCGTACAGGCGGTAGTAGGGGGCTATAGTTTCTATCAAAGTCAGTTTAATCGTGCAACGCAGGCCAAACGTCAGGTCGGTTCAAACATTAAACCCTTCGTTTACTCGGCCGCACTGGAGCACGGCTATACTCTGGCCTCGGTAATTAATGATGCGCCTATAAACCAATGGAATGCTGCCACTGGCGTTGCCTGGCGGCCCGAAAACTCTCCAGCCGAATATGATGGCCCAATTCGTATGCGTAAGGCGCTGGGCAAATCAAAAAACGTGGTCTCAGTGCGCTTGTTACGTGGAGTAGGGCTGGATGCCACTGTAAAGCATCTGGCTCGTTTCGGCTTCAATGAGCGTGAAATTCCCAGAGATGAAACGGTTTCGTTGGGGTCGGGTTCACATTCTCCGCTGGAAATGGTGCGCGCCATGAGCGTTATTGCCAATGGTGGTTTTCTTGTTAAGCCGTATTTTATCGACAATATTCAGGATGAGTTTGGCGAAGTATTATGGCAGGCTAAACCGGTATGGGCATGCAATCCGTGTAATGATGCGGTAGCCGACGCTGAAGAAAAAGATATTGAAACTCTGCTTGCTGAGCAGCTAAATCAGGATCAGGCGCTTGCCATGCCGGATGACGAAGACGCAAAACAGCCGGCACCACAGGTGATTAGTGCGCAAAATGCGTTCCTGGTCAGCGAAATGATGCGTACCGGGGTGCGCGCTAATGGAAGTTGGAATAATAAAACCTACTGGCTGGGTACCGGCTGGCGGGCCAGAAATATTTTACAGCGTGAGGATATTGCAGGTAAAACGGGAACCACCAATGATTCACGCGATACCTGGTTCAGCGGCTTCCATCACACCTTAGTGGCCACGGCCTGGTTAGGCTTCGATGATATGAACCGAAAGCTGGGGCGGGCTACACGCAATCAGAATCTGATCAATCGCGATCCTGAACGGTTCAACTGGATCGGAAACGCTATGATTGGCTCTGAAGATGGCGCCAAAGCGGCGGGTCCGGCGTGGATACGTTTTATGCAGGTGGCATTGAATGAGGTGCCCTATTCACCTATGCCGATTCCGGAAAATATTGTCAGGGTGCGAATAGATCGTACCACTGGAAAGTTGACCAGACGCACAGACCATACGACACTATTCGAATACTTTCTGCAAGGTACTGAACCAACAAGCTATATTCGGGAAGATGAAATCATCGACCCTGCAGAATTGGATTCACCTAATGAGCCAGAGCCTGAAGAAGTTTTTTAATACCGATTCAGGCACTAACGGCTAACTAATAGATTTAACAATGCGGACAAACCATGTCAGAAGATTCTAACAAGTATCTTTATATTCCTCATTCCGGCCCTTCGTTGCTGGAAACGCCACTACTCAACAAAGGCAGTGCTTTTACTGCCCGCGAACGCGCGCAGTTCAACCTGACAGGTCTGTTGCCACCTCGCTACGAGACGATTGAGGAGCAGGTTGAGCGTGCTTATATGCAGTACAACACTTTTGATGATGCGCTCAATAAGCACATTTATTTGCGTGCTATCCACGATAACAATGAAACGCTGTTTTACAAGCTGATTCAAAATCATATTGAAGAGATGATGCCGATCATCTATACCCCGACCGTGGGCGACGCCTGTGAGCAATTCTCGGATATTTATCGCAGCTCGCGTGGCCTGTTTTTGTCATGGGAAGAGCGTAACCAACTGGACGATATCGTGCGCAATGCGACCAAGCGTAAGGTGAAAGTCATTGTGGTAACCGATGGTGAACGTATTCTGGGGCTGGGTGATCAGGGCATTGGCGGCATGGGCATTCCGATTGGGAAGTTATCGTTGTATACCGCATGTGGCGGTATCAGCCCTGCGTATACTCTGCCTGTTATGCTGGATGTGGGGACCAATAACGAAAAACTGTTAAACGACCCTATGTATATGGGCGCACGTCATCCACGTATTGAGCAGGACAAATATGATGAGTTCGTCGATATGTTTATCAAGGCGGTGACGAAACGTTGGCCAGATGTAATGATTCAGTTCGAAGATTTTGCTCAGCCCAATGCGATGCCAATACTAAATCGATATCGTGAACAGATCTGCTGCTTTAATGATGACATTCAAGGTACAGCAGCAGTGACACTCGGTACTATTCTCGCTGCGTGTAAAGCGAAAGATAAAGCGCTGTCGAAAATGAAAGTGGTTTTCGTGGGAGCTGGCTCTGCTGGCTGCGGAATTGCAGAGATGCTGATCCAGCAAATGTGTCAGGAAGGGCTGAGCGACGAGCAGGCGCGCCGTCAGGTCTTTATGGTTGACCGCTTCGGTCTGTTGACCGAAGGCATGGAAGGCTTACGCGATTTTCAGCAAAAGCTTCAGCAGCAGCAACAGGACATCAAAGCGTGGACGTTTAGTGGCGAATACGCCTCGCTACTTGATGTAGTGCACTGCGCGCAACCCGATATATTGATTGGGGTATCCGGACAGCCAGGCCTGTTTACTGAACAGGTTGTGCGGGCGATGAAACAGTATCACGACAAGCCTATTATCTTTCCCCTCAGCAACCCTTCAAGACAGGTAGAAGCGCGTCCGGAGCAGGTGATTGAGTGGACTGACGGTAATGTGGTTATCGCTACTGGCAGTCCGTTTACGCCAGTGCTATACAAAGATACGCTGTATCCTATTGCACAATGCAACAACAGTTACATTTTCCCCGGCATTGGTTTAGGGGTGATTGCATCTAAAGCCCGCCTGGTAAGTGACGAAATGCTGATGGCCGCCAGCACGGCATTAGCCGACGCCTCACCGTTGGTGACGCATGGTGAAGGCTCACTGCTACCACCACTGACGCAAATTGCAGACTTAAGTAAACAGATTGCGTTCGCAGTGGCTAAGGTGGCAATGGAACAACATCTTGCCCTGGAAATGACCGATGAAGCGCTTACTGCTTCAATTGAGCGTAATTTCTGGAAAGCCGAGTATCGTCCGTACAAACGGGTAAGTATTTAACATCTTCGCATAGCAGGGTTTATAACCCTGCTAATTACCATCAAATACCCTTCTTTTCTTGCATTTTCATGACCAGTGTCTGCGAAAGGTTACATTCATGCCTGCCACATTCCGGCATCGGTTCAGCAAATAGATATAAGTTGATGAATTAAAAGTTAAAAAACTTTCTGGCACAGAACATGAAGTAGCCTTATACAGGTAAGTCAAATCAACGGGCTTACTAACCTTCTTTGCGGACAATGGAGTGTCCGCTTTTTCTTATTATTCCCCCTCTTCTCGCTCCGCATACTGCATTATAGCGCCGAACTAATCCTAATCGATTGAACTGCGTAGTGATCTAAGGATCTAAATTGGAGCTACCATGAGCAAGAAAAAAGAATACCAGCCACCGAAAGTATGGACGTGGGAGAAAGAAGACGGCAGTAAGTTTTCTAATATCAATCGTCCCTATTCTGGACCTCGTCACCAAAAGGCTTTGCCGGTAGGCGAACATCCGTTTCAACTTTACTCGTTAGCTACGCCGAATGGACAGAAAGTCGGCATTATGTTTGAAGAACTGCTCGCGGCGGGGGTTAAAGAAGCGGAATATGATGCCTGGACCATCGACATTGGTGAGGGTGATCAATTCTCATCAGGCTTTGTTAACGTCAATCCCAATTCAAAAAT
Source organism: Alteromonas ponticola (assembly GCF_012911815.1). Classification (GTDB taxonomy): domain Bacteria; phylum Pseudomonadota; class Gammaproteobacteria; order Enterobacterales; family Alteromonadaceae; genus Alteromonas; species Alteromonas ponticola. Next base: position 307,029 of record NZ_JAATNW010000004.1, read on the forward strand.
ACCCGCTATTATGGATCGCAGCAGTAATCCGCCGGTACGGGTATTTGAGTCCGGAGCTATTCTGCAATATCTGGCAGAAAAATTTGGCAAATTTATTCCGGAAGAAATCACTGCGAAAACAGAATGTCGAAACTGGCTGTTTTGGCAAATGGGATCCGCTCCTTATCTAGGCGGTGGGTTCGGGCATTTTTATAATTATGCGCCCTTTAAAATGGAATATCCGATCAATCGCTTTACCATGGAAACCAAGCGCCAGTTAGATGTGCTGGATAAGCATTTAAGCTTTAACGAATATCTGGCAGGCGATGAATATTCAATTGCAGACATTGCAGTCTGGCCTTGGTATGGCGGGGTAGTACTGGGCAAGCTGTATGATGCCGGCGACTTTCTACAAGTTGAAGATTACACCCACCTGTTGCGCTGGGCGAAGCAAATTGGTGAGCGTGAAGCGGTCAAGCGCGGCAAAATTGTCAACAAGGCGTGGGGTGATGGAATACAACTGCTAGAGCGCCACAGTCGCAAAGATATCGATAAGGCATTGAAGAAAAAGTAACCCGCATGCGCAGCTGAGAACAACGGGTCAATGCGGTCTGCTGAGGAAGGGGATTTCCCTTTTTCAGCGGACTACAGGTACTGCCTAAAGAACGTCAGAGGCAGATGCCATAACGCCGACGATTGACGCGAGAAAAATTTCATATGGCCGATTTGCTTAAGTTGCCATAGCGAAGGATTAAGAATTTCCAATGAATGGTCAGCGTTAGTGTAAACGCTCATCATTTCTTTGACGTTTTTTTCACACGCGATATCATCGTCCGTGGCCACTACCCACTTTGCCGGTATCTTAAGTGCGTCATACTGATGATTCTGAACGTCTTTACCGAAGCTTGTTTTGACATAACCCTGACCATTACACCACTGCCGCCACTGTCGCCCTACACCGGCAGGCAAAGGTTCGCCCATGCCAAGCCACTGTGATTTGGTGTGACCAAATAGCCAGTTTGAGAGCGGAATAAAACAATTCATAAAGAAATGCGCTTTTAGCTGATACAACAAACGCATATTGCGTAAACTGCCCGACGAACTACCCACATTAAACATGGCGGTTAATTGCTGTGCATTTCGCATTAAGCCGGCAAGCTGACCCCCAGCACTATGCCCGAGCAGAAAAAGTGGCTTATCGTCAGTGCGGGCTTTTAGGTGATGTAATGCGGCGGTCATGTCAGACTCCCCCCAGCTTATTAAAGTGGCGCGACTGTCACTCACAGGCTGACTGAGAGAATCACCGATACCACGATAATCGAAGGTTAAAGCGGTAAAACCGTTTTCTGCCAAAAACCGTGCGAAGGGTTGATAGAATTGTTGTTTGATCCCTGTGGCGGAGCCAATCAGCACTGCGCCCAGGCATTCATCAGCATGAAACAGATTGCCGGTAAGTATTGCGCCATCATCGCAGTGAATTTTTTCGCTCAACATATCGTCTCTTAGGTTATCTGGTCTTACCAGTAAACCGCAAATAGCTACTTTTTGCAATGGGACAAATTTAACTGATGCTATTTTGCATCCAATGCGCTGCTTTATTCGTTATTCCATTGAATGATTAAATCTGGGCCAAATGATTTGCCGAGGCTATACACTGATAATAAAAGTCGTCATGATGAGGGTCCTAAATAATCAGAATGACGCGGCGATGTCATCGTAAACATGTTTTCTACGAGTGAGATTTGCCAATAAAAACCAGGTGTTCAGATGGATTCAACCGAGCTACTTGCGCTGTTGCAAGACACAGCTATAGGGGATAGGGCCTCGTTTGCCCGTCTATACCAGCAGACCAGTCCCAATATTTATGCAGTGTGTTTAAAGTTGTTACAACGTCGTGAACTGGCGGAAGAAGCCATGCAGGATACGTTTATACGGGTTTGGCATAATGCGGCTGATTACCAAAGTGGCAGAGGCACAGTATTGGCATGGATGACCACCATTGCCCGCTATCGCTCATTAGATATGATCAGACGCAAGAATATTCGCAAAGAACAAGGGTTGTTAGATAAAGATGTTATCGAAGGCGCCCAACCTGTCGCTGACTCAGATAACGAATTAAGTGAACGCCTGGAACATTGCATGAACGCACTGACTGATGAGCAGCGACAAGCCATTCAGTTAGTCTATTTTAATGGACTCTCGCACAACGAAGCAGTCACCCATATACGCTCGCCATTGGGTACAATCAAAAGCTGGATAAGAAGAGGGTTGCAAAGTTTGAAGCAGTGTTTATCGATATGAATTATGTAAATGATGAAAACCTGTATAAATTGCTAGCGGCTGAATATGTGTTAGGAACGCTGGTGGGCAAGGCGCGTGCACGCTTTCAGAAACTGATGATGGAATATCCTCAGGTTACCAAGGCGGTGTGGGACTGGGAGCGTTATTTCAGTACGATGAACGCGAAGCTGTTACCCATCGAGCCGCCGCCGGCACTTTACAAGAAAATCGAAGCAAAGTTATTTGCCGAGACCGGTGGGGACACAGACAATATCGTGCCAATTACTCCCCAGCCGCGACAAGTGAAATCGAGTTCATCCCGCTTGACGATATACAGCGGACTTGCTGCCGTTGTTGCAGTGCTGATTGCCACATTTTTGATTTACCAGCGCCCGCCGGTGTCACCTGTCGAAGATAAAACGGTTGCCATTGTGCAAAATAGCGAAGCTAAATCTCTTTGGTTGATTGATATTCAGGACCAGGGCATCGTTGTTACCGCAACGGCGAATGTAACCCAGTACAGCGATAAGGATTATGAGCTGTGGATGGTACCTAAGCAGGGCGACGCGCCAATTTCGCTGGGGGTCATACCAAAGTCAGGGAAACGAAGTCTGACTATTGTTGATGGATTTGACATAACCAATCTGGCCGCACTAGCGGTAAGTTTGGAGCCTTTGGGAGGATCACCCAGTGGCACCCCTACAGAGGTGCTGTTTACAACTGATACCGTCTTGTTACCAACAAGCTAGTTCCTTTCCTCGTGACGCCAGTGAGTGGAGCCCTGCTTCGCTGGCGTAGCGAACCTGTTTAATCAGTCTCACCCGTTTGATACAGCAACTATTTCTGTGCACACCACGTTAACTCACCCCTGAGAAACACCTTCTACCTGAGATTTAATGCCGAACCAGGTAACTATACCGAACATAATGTTAAAAATTTTTGACATTATGTTTGGTTTGGATTACTTTTTGTGCATAATTCACTCAGGGAGAAAAAAATGAGCTTATCGTATCGTGAAAAAACAGTGTGGGTGTCCTTGCTGGTTTCTTTAATTCTTGCCAGCTACTTTGGCAGTCAGTTACAGGCACTCTTCAGTGTCGGTCCAGCCGTTGACGCCACTGCGGTTTCTGCTTTGCTGCTAAAAATTGTGATTGCGTTTATCGTGGTGGAAGTGGTTATGCACGCACTATTGGCGATGGAAGAGCAAGAAGGCGCGGATGAACCTGAAGATGAGCGAGAGGCGACCTTCCGCTTCCGTGCTAATGAATGGGGTTACTGGTGTTTGTCTATTGGGGTCATCATTTGCATTATAAATGAATTAATGAATAAGCAATTAGCGGAAGGTGCCGCCATTTCGGATAACCCATTCTTCCAGTCGTTCGGCTTAGCGCCGCTCGAATTAAAATTGGTGATCGTCTTCTGGCTTTCAGAAATCGTGCGTTTCAGTGCGCATCTGTATTATTACCGCAAGGGTGAATAAACATGGCGCATTTTGTTATTACCAACAAGATTCGCGAATTACGTTTTTTTGCTGATGAAATGACCCAAAGTGCACTGGCAGAACAGGTTGGGGTAACCCGCCAAACCATAATGGCAATTGAAAAAGGAAAGTATTCTCCTTCGTTGGAAGTTGCTTTTAAGATAGCCCAGGCATTTGGAAAACCGTTACAAGACGTATTCTTTTATGAAAAGCAGTAGTCAGCAGGTGAGTTCAGCAAAGCGCGCATTGAGTTGCGCGCGCAGTGCTTCAGGATTCATTTCAATTTCTACGCCGCGGCGGCCTGCGCTGATGTAAATTGTTTTAAACGGATGTGCAGAAGTATCAATAAATGTGCGTAATCGCTTTTTCTGACCCAGCGGGCTGACCCCTCCTAACACATAGCCAGTGGCGCGCTCGACGAGCGTCGCTGCTGCCATTGACGCTTTCTTTGCTCCCGCTGCTTTGGCAATTTGTTTCATGTTCAATTTGCACGTCACCGGCAATAAGCCCACTACCAGTTCGTTCGTGTCCAGGCTTACCACCAGGGTTTTAAAGACCTGAACTGCGGGCACGCCTAGTTTTTCAGCAGCTTCCAGGCCGTAAGACTCTCTATCAGGTGCATGCTTGTAAGTGTGAATATGATGAGCGATGTTCGCCTGGCAAAGTATCTTAATAGCGGGTGTCATTATTTACTCAAACACAAAAATCAGTAGATAAACTTGGTGGATATAACGTTGTTACGTTGAGATTACTTTAGACAGTCGATTGCAAGCGGACAATTAAATAATAAACAAATTTAGTTTTTTTCCATATGCGGAATAGTTTATATTAAGCGTGAAGCTTCGATATACCTTATCAAGATTGACTATGCATGGATTAACAATGATGAATTGGACAGTAACAACCTTTGACCCCTGGGCGGGTCTGGCCGGTGGCGTTTTCATCGGGACAGCCGTAGTACTCCTGTTATTCAGTATCGGAAAAATTGCAGGTATTTCAGGGATCGTCGCCGGCATATTTAATCAAAAATCCATTGAGCTACATTGGCGGTTGGCGTTTCTGGCCGGCTTGATACTTTCTCCTATTCTATATCGCGCATTTATTGGCGAGTTTGCGGTCATTGTGCAAACTGAAACCCTGTGGATGGTTATAGCAGGGCTGCTTGTCGGATTCGGCACCAGACTGGGTAGTGGCTGCACCTCGGGACACGGTGTGGCCGGCCTGGCCCGCCTTTCCCCGCGCTCGCTCGTGGCGACCTTAATCTTTATGGTCACTGCGGTCGCTACTGTGAGTGTGATTAGATATCTTTAAACAACAGGTGAAAAATTGAAAACATTACTCGCTGCGCTATTTTGCGGTTTTTTATTTGGTTTTGGTCTGATCATTTCTGGCATGACCAATCCGGCCAGAGTGCTCAATTTTTTAGATTGGAGCGCCAGGTGGGACCCGACGCTTGCATTTGTGATGGGTGGGGCTATCGCGGTGGCACTGCCAGGATTTCACTGGCTTAGGAAACGAGAGAAACCTCTTTATTCCAGCCATTTTGAACTCCCCGCTAAGCGTAAAATTGACGCTAAACTGGTTTTTGGTGCAGGTCTGTTTGGCATAGGGTGGGGTATAGCCGGATTGTGTCCCGGTCCGGCGGTAGTTGCTGCTGCCACCCTTGATAGCGACTTGCTGCTGTTCTTCGCTGCCATGGTAAGCGGTATGGTGGCTCAACATTGGTTCTTCAATCAAAAGCTTAATAAAAACGCGCGTTAAGGTAACCGCTCGTTGAGTTGCTCTGAGGAAGATGAATCAAATATTTTGTCGAGGGGGATTAGGTCACGATTACCACTGGGAATGTCATCTATGTAGTTTACATGCTGATGCTGCTTGTCTGCATTAAGCTCTATACCCCATAACGGCTTTACCTTCTCTACCTGTGCTGAATAGCGTAAATCACTGATCCTCTCTGCGTGCTTCGGGTCCACCACCAACCAGTTATCAGTAAACCAGCGAAATCGCTCCACATCGTCAGCATGTACCGAGCCAGGCTCAATTGAGGGAAAGTCACGCATCATATTTAGCTTTTCTATCACGGTGCCCGGATAAATTCTCGGCTCGCCCATAATGGGAAGGGCGATTGCATTAACATAATAGCGTTGGTTGGCCTCATACAAGGTTCGCCACACGATAAGATTACCAATGGTCGGCATCGCTTTGATGCGTGTAGCCTGATGGCTGTTTTGCCTGACCAGCTGATCGACTGTGTTTATCGCGCGATGGTGCTGCAATACACCTAATCCCATGTAAGCAGCAAAGAAAGCAACTGACAAATAGAGCCAGTGCTTTCGTTTGACCAAACAGGTTGCAGCAATTCCTATCAGCAGGGGCAATGTCACAAACAAATCTATGATGCCTATAGTATCCCAGGCTATGCGCAAGTGGGTGAACGGCCACAGCAGTTGTGTTCCGTAAGAGGTGCAGGAATCGAGCAGACCGTGGGTGGCGTACCCTGCTGTGGCACACCAATAAATAGATTTAAATGGGTGTGCCCGGTAGAACAGTAACCACAGTAACGATGCGACAATGAATCCACCGATGGGAATGAAAAAAAGGGCATGGGTAAATTGTCGATGTAATTCCAGTGCCAGCAAAGGATCCTGACTGGATTGAAGCAAAATATCCAAATCGGGTGCCATACCCGCCGCTGCACCGATAAATGCAGCGTGTTTCAGTCGGGTTTTGTCTTTACTTATTACTAAGGCGGCTGTGGCGCCGATAACACCTTGGGTAACAGGATCCATAATTCCTTAGCTTGAAATAAATCGACAGTGAATGTGCTGCAGCAAGGTATTGTTTAAACGACGATTTAACAGCACTTGTAAATTGCTTATCACTTTTTACTTTTTTACTTTTTTACTTTTTGTATTTAACTTAGTACTGGTAACGGGTTTATATAGATTGCTCCATAAAGTAAAAGCGCTCATCTTCGTGAGAAACGCCAAATCCGGTTCTGTAATATAAATTAATTGCAGGGCTGATTTTCATCACCCGTAGTCTTAATTTTATCGCACCTTTATCTTTGGCTATGCGTTTGGCAAGCTGCAGTGATTCTGCACCCCAGCCCTGATTCTGAAAGGCAGCATCAATCTGCAGATCACGCAAATAGCAGCCATCTGCATCGAAAGCTAAGCGAACTGCACCGATAACCTGACCCAGATGCACTATATCCCAATTTTCAAGTTCCTGAATATGCTGCCACACTGTATGCTCATCCCATTCGACACCGTAATGTTGGTAATAAGGGCGCATATTGCGATAGGTCATTGCCGCGGATTTAATCAGATCTGAGCATGGTGTAACGGTGATCACATGGTGGTTATTTGTATATGTGCCTGCCACTGCGGTAAGTCCAATTGTCTGTGTATGTGAGCAAAACCTAAATTGGCATAGACGTTACCTATTTGTCCAGTGAGTTCGACATTGCCGGTGCCAACATTATTGCAACATTCAATTGCAGACAAACTAATTTTTAGCTCATCTGACCACATCTATTTTCAACCATTCAATCCGTCGAAACTAGCCGTAAGTATAGGTTTCGCGTATAAATTTCAATTACATAATCATCCAGCTTAATAATTTAAATTTATCTGAATACGTATGCAAAATTTTGTTATATAAATGTTAATGACCTAGGATGGTGAATGAAATTTCCTCAGCGCTGAATATTGTAAACCTTAATAAAAGAGCGAAAAAATGAAACGTAATCAATCGCTTGGGTCATTACTCAAGCTCGCTGTCATTCCGGTGGCGGCATTAGCACTTAATATATCCGATGCACTAGCACAAAATAATTTAGGTCCGGTCACAGGTAAAGATGTGGTTTATCAGATTCTTACCGACCGTTTCTATGACGGTGATAGCAGTAATAATATTCCAAGCGGTTCGCCCAGCTCCATATTTGACGGTACTGGTGGCGATCTTAAGCTTTATCAGGGTGGAGATTTCCAGGGCATCATCGACAAAATTCCCTATCTGAAAAACATGGGGATCACGGCCGTTTGGATTTCCGCGCCGTATGCTAACCGCGACGAGCCTATCATTGATTATCAGGGTGGGGGCTCCCAATTAGTCTGGTCAAGTTACCATGGCTATCATGCGAAGAATTATTACCGCACTAATCGACATTTTGGTGATATGAGCAAGTTCGAAGCGATGGTCACGGCACTGCATAACGAAGGCATCAAAGTGGTGATCGATTTTGTGTCGAACCACACCAGTCGCTGGCAAAATCCGACCAATAATAATTCTCCGGAACACGGTCGTCTGTACGAGCCCGATAGAGACAGCAACGGCAATTTCGTGTTTGATGGCAACGGCAACCCGGTGGATCATAATAACGATGGCAGCGTGGACAACTTAATTGCGGACCCAAATGGTACCGTTAATCCTGGCTGGTTCCACCGCATTGGTGACCGAGGCTCCGACGGTTCCCGTTATGGTTATCGCTATAAGGATTTAGGTTCACTGGCGGACTTTACCCACGAGTTGCCAGAGGTTGCTGAATATCTGGAAGAGGCAGCGATATTCTGGAAGGCTAAAGGTATTGATGGCTATCGTCACGATGCCACGCTGCACATGAATCCGGCTTTCGCGAAAGGCTTCCGTGATGCCATCGATGCGGCGGCGGGTGGTGCGGTAACCCATTTTGGCGAATTCTTTATCGGCAAACCCGATCCAAAGTACGGCGAATATGAATCGTTTCCTGACCGCACCGGCATTAACAATCTGGATTTTGAGTTTTTCCGCACGGTAACCAATGTGATTGGTAACGGCAGTGAAAACATGAACGCGCTGGCTAACTTCTACCAATATACTGCGCAGGACTATGCCTACGAAAACCAGACGGTAACCTTTATAGATAACCACGATGTACCCCGTTTTTTACGGGTTAACAGTGATACCCGCAGTCTTGACGTGGCGTTAGCGCTAACCATGACCTCCAGAGGGATACCCAACATTTACTATGGTACTGAACAGTATGTGAATGGACAGGATGGCAGTGAAAATGGCGGACGTGTGTTTATGCAAACGGATACCACGTTCGACCAGAGCACCCGTGCGTATAACATCATCAGCGATCTTTCTGCACTTCGTCAGCAAAATGATGCGTTAGCGTATGGAATGACATCAATTTTGTATTCCAATAGCGATGTATTGGTGATGTCGCGTAAATTTTATGACAAAGAAGTTATCATTGCAGTAAACCGTAGTCCGTTTAACACCTACAACATTCCTGCACTGTCCACTTCACTTCCTAACGGTAACTATACCGACGTTCTGGGCAGCGCCCTGGATGGTAGCTCAATCGGTGTCAGCAATGGTCAGCTCAACGGGTTCAATCTGGGCTTGCAGGAAGTCAACGTTTGGAGTTACGACCCATCACTGGGAAGCAATCCAAAATTAGGCGATATGCAGTCTGTAATGGGTCATGCAGGCAATGATGTGACTCTGTTTGGTACTGGCCTGGATGGGGCAATTCAGGTGAAATTTGGCAGTACCACCGCGAACGTGGTCAGCAATGACTACAACAGTGCAACGGTCACTGTGCCTGGTGTGGCTTCAGGAAAACGTCAGGTCACCGTCACTAAAGGTGGCGTGACCAGTAACACTTTCGACTTTGAAGTATTGTCTGACAATCAGAATCAGATGATATTTAAAGTCGAAGCGGGCACCAGTGCCGGACAACAGGTGTACGTGGTGGGCAGCATTCCTGAATTAGGCAACTGGGATCCGACCAAAGCGCTGGATGCATTCCATAACCCTAATAACAATGACTGGTTCCTGCCGGTGAGCGTACCTAAAAACACATCTTTCGAGTTTAAATATATTCTTAAAGATGGTTCTGGTAACGTGACCTGGGAGTCAGGTTCAAACCGCTCGGCAACGTCTTCAACGGATGAAAACGGTGTGGTTGACCGCGCAGAGGATTTCTTCCGATACTAGTAATTAACCGCCGGGAGCGTTCATTCGCTCTCGGCATTTACCTAAAAAGCACACGAAGTTTACATGAAATCAAAACTAAGAGTTTTTACTACCGCCTCGTTATTTATTATGTCAGCCAACACCGCACACGCCGCCTGTACGCAGAGCGAACAAACACTTCCGGTTCGCGAGTTACAACTTAATGCCGAGGGTGAATTTGTCCCGCAGTGGGCGAAAAAAGCGGTGTGGTATCAGATTTTTCCTGAGCGTTTTCGTAATGGTGACCCCAGCAATGACCCGACCAAAGCCAGTATTGAGGGCGCTGATCCCAATGAACCGGTGGCACACTGGGAACTGCATCCGTGGGGAAGCGACTGGTATGAGTTACAACAATACGAACAAGCCAACGGCGATAAAGAGTTGTGGAAACACCTGTTGCGCAGACGTTATGGCGGGGATTTACAGGGTATCATCGATAAGCTTGATTACATTGAAGAGATGGGCTTTAACGCTATTTACTTGAACCCGGTCTTCCAGGCACCGTCGCTACACAAATATGACAGTGCCAGTTTACATCATATTGATCCGCATTTTGGGCCGGACCCAGAAGGCGATAAAGCGTTAATGGCTAAAGAAAAGCCCTGGGATCCGAACACCTGGGTATGGACAAAAGCCGATAAACTGGCATTGGAGCTGATTGAAAAAGCCCACAAGAAGGGAATTAGAATTATCTTTGATGGCGTATTTAACCACATGGGTATCAACAGTTTCGCCTTTCAGGATGTACAACAAAAACAACAGGCTTCACCCTTTGCTGACTGGTTTACAGTAAATAGCTGGCGCGATGAAGATAAGGGAACGGCGTTTGACTATCAGGGATGGTTTGGAGTTAAGTCACTACCCGAATTTAAAGAAAGCACCCATGACCTGGCACCTGGGCCTAAAGACTATATTTTTGCCATTACTGAGCGTTGGATGAACCCAATGGATAAAGGGCGTGAATACGGTATTGATGGCTGGCGTCTTGACGTAGCATTTTGCGTCGGCCACGGGTTCTGGAAAGATTGGCGAGAGCACGTAAAAAGTCTCAATGACGAGGCTTACCTGACCGCTGAAATTGTGGATAGCCCGGAAAAAGTGAAACCTTATTTGCAGGGCGATGAATTTGACGGCGAAATGAACTACAATTTTGCTTTTACCGCCGCAGAGTTTTTATTCAACCCTGGCGACGCTGCAATTTCTGCCAGTGAATTCGATGCAAAGCTACGCGAAATGCGCGAGTTTTACCCCAAAGGCGTGGCTTACGCCACCCAGAACCTATTTGGTAGCCATGATTCCAACCGCATTGCCTCACATATCGTCAATCGTGGGGTAGGTAACTTCCGTGACTGGGGAAATTACTTCCAGCTATCGCAAGTAGGCAATAATCCTGATTACAGCCCGCGCAAACCCACCGCCGAAGAGCTGCACTTGCAAAAGCTGTTTGTCATTCTGCAAATGACCTACGTGGGTGCACCGATGGTTTATTACGGTGATGAAGTGGGAATGTGGGGCGCGAATGATCCAGACAACCGCAAGCCGATGATTTGGCCTGATATTGAGTATGCAGACGAAAGCGTGATGCCGGATGGCAGTAAACGGAAGGCCGACGAAGTTGCGGTAAATACGCAGTTGCAACTGCATTACAAAACGTTGATCGATATCCGCAAACGCTACCCGGCGCTGCAGACCGGAAGCTTTAAAACGTTACTGGTCAACGATGACAAACACCTGTACGGCTTTGAACGAGCCTTGAAAGATCATCAGACCGTGCGCGTGGTGATTAACAACAGTGAACAGCCACGAACGGTAAATCTGGCAGCTGATGAGCAGCAATGGCGCGATGTACTAAACCAGGACACAGTTGAACACACAAATGGCAAGGTCACCCTGACCCTGCCAGCTAAATGGGCAACCGTGCTGGTTACACAATAAAGTTGCTGGCCCGCATTGGCGGGCCAGCTTTTTTCAGCCTTTAATTATGGTGTGGCTGGAGTTTGCGAGTTGGTGACTTCGCGTAAGCGAGGGTGATGTGACATCACCTCAGCCAGTTTGGCTTCCTGTTCGTCTTTAGTATCGACGAAGAACACATGGTTGCCTTTATCGAGAAATGTTTGAAAACGCTTAAACTGCTGGTTGGGCACTTGCAGGCCAATCAGTCCGCCCTCCCAGATGCAAAAGCCTAATACCACCGCAGCACCAAATAAAAAGGGCAGCCAACCCACTGCAGAGTTATGCAGTTCAAGTAAATACACCACCGCCAGTAAAACCGCGGCTACCGCAACACCTATAAACGCACCTAACTCAGAAGAGTGCACCACATCTTTCTTTAAAAATGGCGTAATGGCATGTAAGTGATGGTTTTCAACATCCGCATCTTTGTCACTGAGCACATGTATCTGGCTACGTGAAACGCCTTGTTGTTCCAACTCTTTTTCTACCACCTCTAAATCGTCAAGGTCATCACTGATGTAGTAATGTCGTGACATAGTCACCTCCCGCTCGCACAATTATTAACAATTAGGTCGAACCTGAAACGGCGCAGGAATCTAGACTAAGTATAGAACAGTTGTTTAAAAAGTGAGCTAAAAGTGTCAGTTGGAAATATCTATGCAGCTTTTTTTATGTGAAATGATTAAGCATCTGGAGCGAATTCATAATTTAGTTCAACGACTTCGAAAAGGTTACCCTCAGGGTCCTTATACGACGCCACCAGGCCAAACCCTTCATCGTGGGGTGAGGTAACCTGCACCGCATTTAGCTGCGCTAAACGAGAAGCGATGTCGCTGAGCGAATTAACATTGTAAGCGATGGAAATGGACGCATTGCCCACTTCGGTCTTGCCGAGATTTTTAGACGGATGAATACCCAAGTGAATTTGCCCGATATCGACCCCATAATGAATATCCAGGCCACCATGATCTTCTTCTTCAAAGTTGACCGCAAACACATGACTGTAAAACGCCGCTAATTCCTTTGGGTTATTCGCAGCGATAATAACGCCACACAGTGATTTGATTTTCACTTTCATACACTCCGGTTAGATGAATCTTGGGATTATATTCTGGCAAAAAGCCAATTTGGAACGTTAATTAGCGTCTTTTAGACTGGTTGATTCCTGAGCGTGTACGATTTGCCATTGGTTCTCGCGCTTATACCAGACTTTGGTTACCACTTGCACCCTCTCGCCTTGCTTCCCAGTAGAATAGGTGGATACGGTATATCCTGCCTCAGCATTAAGTGCATTTGCTTTGTGATTAATCACTTTACGCGGTGGCATCCCTTTCCTCTGCGAAATGAGGTGACAAAGTTTAATCAGTTCCGGTTTTGTTTTGGTTGCCCCTTCAACGTGCCAGCTTACGTTGTCTGCAAGAAATATGGCCGCTTCATCACAGTTATTGCCAAAAGCGGCTTGCTCTGCCAGCAGAGACGTATGAATCTGCTTATCAACCGGGTTTTTTGCAGATGCGCTAAAAGCGCAGAAGCCAATAACGAATAATGCAATTACTTTAATATTTTGATGTCCCATTACTTTATCCTGAGCTGGTGAGAATGATGCTCATGTTTTAGCTATCCTGCGAACAGTGCGATCGCAAGCCAAAATCTCCACTAGTGAACTGCAGAGTGTTCTGGCAGAGCCGCTTAAACATTAAATAAAGATAGTTGTTAGTGGGGTGTATTCAAATATTAGCGTTGCCCAATTAACCCACTAGCAATGGCTATTAAACATTGCCAGTGAGTGAACCGGGATATTCATTTCTATTGCTTAAAAGAAAGACGGGCTGTCGGTTTACGATGGGGGTATAACCCACGCATAGCTCCGGTCTATTAATTTTTTAGCTTACTTTTTCGTGTACTCGATGAGTTCTTCTACATATTTATAGTCATTCTGCGTCTGCGTTAGTTTGATGAACGTTTTTAACTTTGGCGCATACACATGAACATCCTGAGTATCAGCCCGGTAACCTTGAGAATTAGATATCTCACCATCGTACTTAATCGTATAGGCCATAAAGGTTCCGGCCTCTACTGTTTCTTCCTGGTACGACAGGACTTCGGCGTGTTGACTGGTCATGCCTTGCGTCCCGTCTTCGCTGGTCCAGCTTTGCTCGAATTTCCACTTGTTACCCACTTCTAAAGGCCACTTATATCGAGGTGTGGTACTGGTGTCGGCTTGTACAACCCGACTTAAAGGAATAACGGCATGGGCCGTTTTCATCGCCAACGCGCCATTCTCAAGAATGATCTCTTTAGTATCATTGCCGTCGGCGCGTACTTCCCCTTTTGATGTGACACCTTTGTACTTCCACACCCACTTTTCACCTTCACTGTAGTCTTCCAAAACGGGTTGGTTTGCCACACCGGGTTCGGTCGCAAAAACCTGAAAACTGAGTGCGATAAGTGCCAATAAGGGTAGGGAGTAACGTCTCATGAAAATGTCCTTTTTTATCAATTTAATATTTTGAAGGCTGACTACTATTTGCAGGCAGTGCCATTGCGGCACTATCACGAAGCGCCTTAATGTTAATGTACCAGTGTGACACGCACTCTTTTAAAAGTTAAGTCATTGTTATTCATGTAAATAACAAGAATCATCAGTTACCCACCGATGAACAATCGCCTGGATATGGGATGCAAGTGAAGCAGGCCCGTAATCTGACATATCATTGTGTCTGGAGCGTGGAATTTCTAATATGCAGCTTCCGTATTCGGCCTGCTCTGACTTCGTAGGCAAAACACCCTCGTCTGCTTCAAAATCACTTGCTCGAATAGATAGAATGTCCACAGAATTCGATCGTGGAAGAGGAACCCGGCGATGATCTAAGGTAATCAGCTTTGTGACAAAGGGGGAGGATTCCAGAGCGAGCCAGGCAGAAATATCACCCCCATTCGAATGCCCTGCAAGGGTTAAATTATCGAAATTGAATTCCGGATATTTCTGACCAAGTTCCCGGCGAACGACCCTTAATGTATCTGCGCCTCGTTGCCAATTTTCTGCTCGTGCTTCAAATAAATTGCCCGAAACAGCTAGCGGAGGATCACCCGCCAACTCGTGGCCAATCGCTACCACCAAATAGCCCAGCTGTGAAAAGGTCTGCGCTAAAAATTGATACTTTGTGTGCGGCACACCATACCCGGCACTTAAAAATGCAACGGGGCACCTGGATGTTTCTGAACAAGTATACTTATCAGAAGGGAGTGACAGCTGAATGGGAATGAGGCGATTCCTCTCAGTATCCACAACACTTTCACTGGCAACAACAGCTACAGTAAAAAATAGAACGCAGGCGGCCAACACTCTTAACATGATTTTCCTTTTTTTGTTTTAATATGTTAGCGAGTAAGTACGCAGTGGGATGTTTGAAAAACATTACAGTGTATTATCTAATTCAAGCGCCTTTTGGAAACCGAAAAATAGTAGTCGCCAATTTGGCACTTCGTTAACTCAGTATGCCACGAGATTAATTTGTAAAAAGGATAAAATTCGCTTTCTTATTCGCGCCATTCGCATTCTTCAATCTATTTAAAGCGTTAACTTAAACACCTTGGAATTACGCTGAAAATTGTACAGTTCTTTCTTGCTTGCGGGCAGGGAGTCGATGTCGGCTTGCACGAACCCTTGTTCTAAAAACCAGTGGGCGGTGAGGGTGGTGAGCACGAACAGGTTCTGGAGCCCTAGTTCCAATGCCGAAGTTTTAATGGCGTCAAGCAGGCGTTCGCCGCGGTTTTTGCCACGGTATTCCTGATGGGTGGCGACGCAGGCAATTTCGCCACTGCGTTCTTCTGAAAACAAATACAATGCTGCACAGGCGATGATCATGCCGTCGCGGACAATCACAAAGAAATGTTCAATTTCCTGCTCCAAACGTTCTCTGGAGCGGGTCACCAATGCGCCGCTTTCTTCCAGCGGTTTGATTAAGGCCAGAATGCCGCCCACGTCATCGATGGTGGCTTTGCGTAATTGTTCGTAGTGGTGTTCAAGCACCAGCGAACCGCAGCCATCGCGGGTAAACAGTTCCTGTAACAGCGCACCGTCGATTTCGTAGCTGATGCAGTGGGCGCGCGGAATACCTGCGGCCACGCTACTGATAAGCGCATGCAATACGGTGGGTTCAGCATCTATCTGGTTGTCAGCGTAAAGCTGCTCAAGCTGGTGGCGTTCAATCGTGCGCAGCAATTTACCGCTTTGATTAAAAATGCCTTCGTGGCTGGAAAACGCGATGAGTTTATCTGCCTTTAATGCGATGGCAGCTTTTGTAGCCACATCTTCATGGGACAGGTTAAATACTTCGCCGGTAGTGGAATAGCCCATAGGGGAAAGCAGCACGATAGAGCCATCATTTAAGTGGTCGTTAATACCATGCACATCGATGCGTCTGACTTCACCGGTATGGTCAAAATCAACACCGTCGAGCACCCCCACCGGTTTGGCCACCACCAGATTGCCAGAGCACACCCGAATTTGCGCCCCGTGCATGGGCGAGTTGGGCAGGCCGGTGGTCAGTAGCGCCTCGATATGCGCACGTGCTGAGCCTGCAGCATCTTTCACACAGGCCAGCGTGGCGCTATCGGTTATGCGCTTGTCATGAGAAAAACGCGCTGGAATGTTGCGTAAGGCGATGCGCTCATCAATTTGCGGGCGCGCCCCATGCACCAGTACCAGCCGGACGCCCAGGCTATTAAGCAGCGCAATATCGTGAATGATGTGAGGAAAGTTGTCATGCTCCAGCGCTTCACCGCCAAACATCAGCACAAAAGTTTTGCCTCTGTGTGCATTGATGTAGGGAGCTGAGCTGCGAAACAGTGCAATACCATCCTGATGTGACAGTACCATTTGACTAGGCTTCCTCGCTGTCCATACGCTCCATCTCACGATAAAGGGCTTCGGTGACGGTGGTAAAGGCGGTGCCGCCCAGATTATTGCGCTTGTTAATGCCGTATTCCACTTCCAGCACCGTAAATACATCTTCATCAATGTCGGCGCAGAGGGCTTTGAGGGTGTTAAGCGGCAGGGCTTCGATGGGTTTATCTTCAGTAATCGCGGCCATTACGATCTGCCCCGAAATATCGTGCGCAGTACGAAATGGAATGCCTTTACCCACCAGATAATCAGCCAGCTCAGTGGCATTAGCATACCCCTTCATGGCGGCCTGACGGCAACGGTCTTCGTTGAGTTGGATTGACTGCAACACTTCGCTGGCGATACACAAGCAGCTGTGCCATTGATTAACCGTATCAATAGCGCCTTCTTTGTCTTCCTGCATATCTTTGTTGTAGGCCAGCGGCAAGCCTTTCATGGTAACCAGTAGCGCCTGCAAAGCGCCAAATACGCGCCCACATTTGCCACGCATTAATTCCAGTGCGTCAGGGTTTTTCTTTTGCGGCATTAATGACGAGCCCGAAGTCACGCTGTCACCCAGTTGAATAAAGCCGGCTTCGCCGGAGTTATAAAAGATCAGATCTTCGGCCATGCGGGATAGATGCATCATGCTGGTACTGGCGGTGAACAACAGCTCCAATACAAAGTCCCGATCGGAAACCGCATCCAGACTGTTAAGGGTAGGCGAGGCAAAACCCAGCTCACTGGCCAGCTTTGCGCGATCCACCGCATACGTGGTGCCTGCCAGCGCACCAGAGCCCAACGGACATTGATCCATTCTGGTCAATAAATCATCCAGACGACTGCTGTCGCGTTTAAACATCTCCACATAGGCTAAACACCAGTGACCAAATACAATCGGTTGTGCCCGCTGTAAATGGGTGTACCCCGGAAGTATTGCATGCTGATAGCGTGACGCTGTATTCAGCAGGGTACGTCTTAACTGCACTAAATCCTGTTTCAGTGACAGAACGTGCGTTTTGACCCACAATCTGAAATCGGTGGCCACCTGATCATTACGGCTGCGTCCGGTGTGCAGCTTTCTGCCCACATCGCCAAGCTGCTCAATCAGCGCCGCTTCAACAAAACTGTGAATATCTTCTTCCTGGCTGGCAGCGAAATTGAGCTCACCTGCTTGCGCTTTAGTCAGCATGTCGTTCAGCGCGTTATGCAATTGCTGGTGCTCTTGTTCGCTCAGCACACCCGCCTGACGCAACGCACCGGCCCAGGCTATTGACCCCTGAATATCTTGCGCAGCCATTGCCTGATCAAACGGCAACGAGTCGTTAACCTGTTTAAACATGCTGCTGGCATCTGCGGTAAACCGTCCTCCCCATAATGCCATAATTAACGCTCCTGCTTTTGCAGTGCTGCGATGCGCGAAGGTAAACTGTAAAGGCGAATAAACCCTTCAGCATGCTTTTGGTTGTAAACATCGTCTGCGCCAAACGTAGCGAAGTCTTCTGAATACAAGCTATTTGGTGATTGCCGCTGCACCACGGTGGCCTGGCCTTTGTAAAGTTTCACCACCACGTCACCGGTTATCTGCTGGGCGAAGACCGATGCGCCAGCCAGAATGGCATGACATAACGGGGTAAACCAGCGACCGTCGTAGACCAGGTGGGAAAACTCCAGTGCAAGCTGTTCACGGTGCTTCAGCGACATCTTGTCTAACACCATGGTCTCCAGCGCTTTGTACGCTTTAAGTAGTACTGTGCCCCCCGGCGTTTCATAGCAGCCACGGGATTTCATGCCAACCAGGCGGTTTTCAACGATATCGCTGCGGCCCACACCATGCTGGGCTGCCACCTGATTAAGCTGAGTTAACGCCTGATAGGGGCTTAGTAAAGTGTCATCTACTTTGACTAACTTACCTTGCTCGAATGACAGGGTAACGGTTTGTGCCTTATCCGGTGCCTGCTCCGGTGAACAGGTGAGCGTCCACACCTGATCTGAAGGAGCTTGCCAGGGATCTTCCAGCTCGCCGCCCTCGTGTGAAATATGCCAGGCGTTGGCATCCCGACTGTATATCTTTGTCGCAGAAGCCGTGGTGGGGATGTTGCGGGTGGCCAGGTAATCAAGTAAGTCTTCTCTGGATACCATATCCCATTCACGCCAGGGTGCAATGACCTGTAAGTCAGGGGCAAGGGCGGCAAACGCGCTTTCAAAACGCACCTGATCATTACCTTTCCCTGTGCAACCATGACACAACGCATCCGCGCCAACTTTACGCGCGATGGCGACCTGGGCTTTGGCTATTACCGGACGCGCCATTGAGGTGCCCAGCAGGTATTCGCCCTCATATACAGCGCCAGTCATCACGGTGGGATAAATATACTCGGCGACAAATTCTTCTTTCAAATCCACAATGTGACAGTCGCTGGCACCTGAGGCCAATGCTTTTTCGTACAGTCCTTCCAGCTCTTCATCGCCCTGACCCACATCGGCCGCAAACGCAATCACTTCACAGTCGTAGTTTTCTTTTAACCACGGGATAATGGCAGAGGTGTCTAAGCCCCCAGAATACGCCAGTACCACTTTATTAATATTTTTCATAACCGAGTCCTGTTAATTTACCCTGCTAAAAGGTGGGTCAAAATGGCATTTTGGCCGTGCATGCGGTTTTCTGCCTGTTGCATTAATAACGATGCTTCACTGTCAATTAATCTGTTGGTAATTTCAAGCTCGCGATGAGCAGGTTGGCAGTGCATCACAAAGCGCGCGCCACTGTTGGCAAACAAAGTTTCGTTGACCTGATAGGGCATAAACTTTTCTTTTATGGCAGCCAGCGGTGTTTTGTCTCCCATCGACAACCAGGTATCAGTGTAGAGTACGTCGACCCCTTTTATCGCCTCAATAGCATGAGATTTTTCAATTCGTGCGCCTGTTTGTTTGGCAATATCTTGCGCCAGCGCGAAAATCGCTGTGTCTGCTTCGTGCCCTTGCGGGGTGACACTGATGACATTGCAGCCAAGCAGGGCGCCGACAATCAGGAGTGAATGAGTGACATTATTCCCGTCGCCTACGTAGGCCAGGGTGCGCCCCTTAACCTCGCCAAACTGTTCATACAACGTAAGATAATCAGCCAGCGCCTGACAGGGATGAAACTTATCGCATAATGCATTAACTACCGGTACCTTCGCTGCCGCAGCCATTGTGGTCAGCGTGTTGTGGGCAAATACCCGGGCGATAATGGCGTCCGCCCAACAGGCTAGGTTAGCCGCGGTGTCGCGTATGTCTTCGCGCCCCACCAGGCTATTGGCCTGCGCGTCCAGATAAACCAGATGTCCACCCAATTTATGAATGCCGATTTCAAAACTTACGCGGGTTCGCAGCGAAGGTTTCTCAAACAAGGCCACAATCGAGCGACCGCCTAATACGTTGGAATAATCTGCCGGATGCTGTTTTAGGGAGACAGCCAGTTCAAGCAGGGTTTGCATTTGTGTGGGCGTCCAATCGCTGAACGTTAATAAATCGTGTTTCATGCGTGTTCCAATCGTGATGATGAGATAATCTGCGTGCCGCAATGCGCTGCGAGAATATCGCTTAGCCGGTCATTCCAACTGGCGATAGCGACCGGTTGAGCCAGTGTGTTTGCCGCCTGAAACGCGGCATCGACTTTGACCTGCATACCGCCGCCAATAACACCCTTTTGCTGTAGTTCCTGACTGTGATTAGCATCAAGTTGTTTAATCAGCACATCATCGTGCCCCAGCACACCAGCCACATCAGATAACATAATTAGCTGCGCATTGAGCAGTTTGGCGATGGCGGTGGCTGCATGGTCAGCATTGACATTTAATAACTGACCCGCGTGATCACAGCCAATAGAGCTGACAACCGGCAAAAAACGGTTGGTCATTAAGACTTCAAACAAACTGCTCTGATTGGCTTGAGGCACGCCCACGGCACCGTAGTCGGCATCAAGCTGAGTACAGCTAATGATATTACCGTCAATAAGCGATAGTCCCACAGGGGCCAGCCCTGCAGTATGAGCCTGCGCACAAAGCACTTTATTTGCGGTACCAGCTAGCGTACCCGCAATAATGGGCATGTGCTCAACCGGGGTGACCCTTAAACCGTTTTTCTTTTCGCTGGTTAAACCCAATTGCGTTAACAGTTTTTCGGTGAGCGTGCCGCCGCCATGCACCAGAACAATTTGCGCCTGAGATTGCAGCTGTTTGATTTGCGCAAACAGTGAGGTGATGGTGCTTGGCTGGTCGAGCAATGCACCACCCACTTTTATTACCACACGTTTCATGGCAGTAACCCCTGTGTAGGGGGCAGATTAAAAGCCAGGTTTGCACACTGCATTGCCTGGGAAGCCGCGCCCTTAAGTAAGTTGTCTATAGCACAACCGATAACCACATAATGACTTTGTTCATCCACCTGCCAGTGCACGTCCACAAACGGTGTGTTGACCACATCATCTACCTTTGGAAAGGCGGAAGTTAAACGCACCAGTGGCTGGTGGTGGTAGTGCTGAATAAATGCCTGCTCAACATCATTGGCGGTCACACCGGGTTTCACCTTAGCGGTAATAGTGGCAAGAATACCCCGTTTAAAATTACCCAGATGCGGGGTGAAGATGACTTGCTGGTCAAGATAGCTTTCGATTTCAGGTGTATGCCGGTGTGATAATACACCGTAGGCCTGTAAGCTCACTTCACAAAAACTGGTGGTCAGGCTGGCTTTGCGTCCTGCACCGGTGACGCCGGATACGGCATTGATCACCGGACGAAATGTTGTGTCCAGCAGCCCTGTACGCTGTAAGGGTAAAAGCCCGGTGAGTGACGCGGTGGGGTAGCAACCGGGCACGGCGACCAGTGACGCGTTAGCGATATCATCGGCAAACCACTCTGCCAGTCCATACACCGCTTGTTGTTGAATTGACGCATGCTGGTTGGCAAATCCATAGAATGCGGCGAAGGTATCAAGGTCTGGCAACCTGAATGCGCCTGAGAGATCAAATATTTTTGCGCGCTTGTTAATCAGCTGCGGCATTACATCGTGACTGAACTCATGGGGCGTGCATAAAAATACCGCATCCACTGATTCGGCCACCTTCGCACATTCGTTTAAGACGAGTGGGGTGAGAGGCCGCGCAGCCAGATGGGCATATTGCCCGCTTACCGCTGAAAAAAGTTTGTGTGCATCTGCACTGTCAGCTGAGACATATAAATCAGCAATCTGCATGGCAGGATGCTGATGAACTAATGCAGTAAGCTGTGCTCCGGCATAGCCGCTGGCACCAATTATCGATACTTTGAACATGATGATTTAAAAGTTGAATAAATGAAAAATTCACTTTTTACCTTTGCTTCCGAGAGTGTTGACGTGCAGGCCCCGAGTACGCCAGCAAAGGTAAAAAGAGTGCTACATGAAACTAAACTGCACCTAACGGTTATCTTCGTCGGGCAACAGCGCGTTGGTAGCAAGTCATGGGAGAAATATCGAAACGCAATAATGCTACGACATTATGACGAGCAAAAATGATACTCAAAACGCAATTCTCCTGGTTGGGTTAATCAACAACAAGTGTTACACCCTGATAATACTTGTTATGAATCATTATGCAATAAAAATGTATAATTATTTTACATAGACGAGGATTCTACCATAATAATTCAGCCTTAAATGCTACATGTCACGCTTTACAACTTCGGCATAACTACCTATCAATAGCTATTGCTGGGGTGAAAGATTTACGGTATTAATCAAACTGAACAGATAATGAGGAATTAGCATGCAGGAATACACCATTGCGCTGGTCGCACATGATCACAAGAAATCTGAGCTTATTCAGTGGATCAATACGCACATCGATGTGATGAAAAAATGTAAAATTGTGGCCACCGGTACCACGGGTAAGCTGATCGCGACTGAAACCGGTCTTGAGGTTAAACGTTATCAAAGCGGACCTTTAGGCGGCGATCAGCAGATTGGTGCTCTCATCGCTGAAGGGGGGTTAACCGCGTTGTTCTTTTTCTGGGATCCCCTCAATCCGGCGCCTCACGATCCTGATGTGAAAGCGCTACTGCGATTGTGCTCCGTGTGGAACGTCCCAGTAGCGTGTAATGCGGCGAGTGCGGATCTAATGGTCACTTCACCCTTATTTCTATCGTCAGATTATCACCCTGTTAAACCTAAGTACGAACGATCACTATAGTCGACGAGACTCCTCTCTTTTTTTGTCGTTACGAGAAAAGAGTGCGGTGCGTTGCTCGTCGGACAGTATTGCTAAAAGCTGGTGACGATGTTTTGCATTTTGCAAAGCAACGTCTAGTTTCACATCCTGATACTTTGTTTCCAACGCCAACCATTGATTGTCATCAAACACTGTCTGCTGAATAATATCTCTGCGTTGCTGGTAGTAGTCTTCCATCTGTGAACTCATTACTTTTCGATGTTGATCATGCTCATCTCGCATTGCAGAAATCTGTTCTCGCTGGCCTGGATCTAAGTTCAATGTATCCAACGTACGCTCTATCTTCTTCGTGCGCCAAAAGTGCATTTTTGCTTTTCGTTTGTTTTGTAATTGAACGAACTTCAACTGTTGTGCGTCGGTGAATACGTGAAAAATAGCATGTTGCAACTGGGCATGTTCAAGGTGTTGGTGGGCCTTGTCCGGGTTACGCTGTAGAAAATGGGATGTAAATGCTTCTTCATCAAAAGGCTGCTGTAAGGAAGGCATCTTACTAGGTCGGCTTTCACGCGTCACAGGGGGATGGGCTTGCCGAAAGGAGGCAGTGAGTTCTTTAATGGTGTTCTTCTGGTCGTCAGATAAATTCAACTTTTGGTAAACTCTGAATGATTTATCTTCACTAACCATTTTTCCACCGTGAGCAAAAACCTCTATTGCTGTGCCGCTTAATGCAGTTGTGAATAATGTGACTAAAATAAGTTTTTTCATAACGGTATTCCTGTGGTAACCATAAGTAAGCAAACTCAGTTTAATCTGCCTAATTGCAAAGTTGGGTGAGGAAAGTGTAAAGCTTGTGTAAAGATTAAAACGCGATCTATTTTGAGCCTACAATAGCTCAAACGTCTGTTCATGGAGCGGTTATGACACCACGACAATCGTCTGGCAATGGTAGTAACAAACATTTCTCACGCCATTATTCTATTTTGATAGTCGATGATGATGAAGAGTTAACAGAAATGTTGCACAGTTATCTGGAAGCAGAAAATTTTGTGATAACAGTCGCTAATGAGAGTGTTGCGGGATTGGCTTTGGCAACGTCAAACGCAAATTTCGATTTGATTTTGCTTGATGTAATGATGCCCTATTTAACGGGCTTTGAGTTTTTAAAACAGTTGCGACTTTCAAATACTATCCCGGTTATTATGCTCACTGCGCGGGGAGATGATTATGACCGAATTTTAGGGCTCGAATTGGGCGCTGATGACTATCTGCCAAAACCCTTTAACCATCGCGAATTACTCGCACGAATAAACGCTATTTTTCGTCGTCAGGAAATTGCTGTTACACCCATAAAATCTCAGGAGATTCAGGTTAATGGAGTCATTCTACACAGCGGTAGGCAAACGGTTGAATGTAATGAACAACTTGTCACGTTAACGAGTACGGAATTTTCAATTTTACACGTGTTGATGGAAAACGCAGGCGAACTGATCACAAAGGAGTTGATTAGCGAAAAAGTGTTAGGGCGCAAGTTGATGGCGTATGATCGGAGCATTGATATGCACGTGAGTAACTTACGTAAAAAACTGGCAGCTTGTGACAACAGCGATAAAATCAAAACTGTGAGGGGAGCAGGTTACCTATTGCGAACTCACTCATGATTTTTAATCGCATTAATCCATTACAACGTTTAGTGGGCAGATTATTCCTATTTTTCTGGCTGACGCTGACTCTCGCCGCGGTTATCGCCCTATTTGTCGGTCGGGCAGCTCAACCTGAGCCTGAATTTGGCAGTCCTACTGAAGAAGAAATTGCCCAACTCAATGTGCTAGCTGTTCGACTAACTGAACGTCCACTCCGGCCGGTCCCGTTACAAGACCGTATTGACGTGTTAAGTCGAGAAACGCAAATCTCAATTTGGTTATTTGATGTTGAGAAAAATCGCGTCATCACTCCCCCTGGGCCTGCACGCAGAAGTGCAAAGGTGGAAGAGATACGTCGCCTTTCTGGACAGCTTACGCCAATTTCATACACCACCGCTCGACATCGTCTGATTGGTCCTCTTACACTTACTCATCGCCAGCGTACGCTAAAGTTATTTGTCAGTAAGCCCACTTTAGGACAGCGTATACGGCCCTTTTTCTGGCTCATACCACTGGTTTTGTTTATTAGTATGGGTGTGTCCTATATCTTTGCTCGTTCGCTAGCGCGTCCTATTGAGCTACTGCGTGCCGGAACTAAAACGCTGGCAAGAGGCAACTGGTCAGCCAGAGTTGATGTAGGCACTAGGAGGGATGAAATAGCAGAATTAGCCAGTGATTTTAATCAAATGGCAGAGCAGCTGGCTCGACTTTGGTCATCACAACAACGCTTACTTGCTGATATTTCCCACGAATTGCGTTCACCTTTAACTCGCTTACAAATGGCTTTAGGGCTGATTCAGCAGCAAAAAATGGATCATCCTGCTGTTAGTCGAATTGAAAAAGAAGTCCAGCGTATGGAATTATTGATAAGCCAATTGCTTATGTTAACGAAAACAGAAACCCATTCAGCCAGTAAACAAACTCTTATATTATCCAGCATATTGTCACCCGTTTTTAGCGATGCTGAATTTGAAGCGGCGGCACAGGGAAAACGATGTAATTTTTCTGCTGTGCCAGAAATATGGGTGACCGTTAACCTTGAATTGATCCAGCGAGCCGTCGAAAACGTGCTGCGCAATGCCATAAAATATTGTCACTCTACGATTTCAGTGCTCGTCGAATGCACTGAGAGTAGCTGGTCAGTTTCTATTTCGGACGACGGACCTGGGCTTGTACCAGCCGAATGCGAGCAGATTTTCGCTCCTTTTTACCGGGTTTCAACGAGTCGTGAAAGATCTTCCGGGGGCACGGGCTTAGGCTTAGCAATTGCAAAAACTGCTGTAGAGCTTCATCATGGAACTATTCAAGCCACAACACATCAGCCCAATGGGCTGAAGGTAACTATTGCAGTACCGCTCGAAGGATAAGAAATGAGTTGGACATTGACATCCGAAAATCATCTCGGGGAAACCTATGCGAACCACATTAACCCGTTTTGGAAGGAGGCGGTGGAAACCGGTGAATTTAAAGGAAAACATGACGTCAGCGTACACTATGCCTGGTGTCAGCCACCAAAGACTCATACCCACGTGGTGATCAGTTCAGGGCGGATAGAGTCGTTATTAAAGTACAAAGAACTGATGTACGATTTTTATAATAACGGTTTT
This sequence comes from Alteromonas ponticola, assembly GCF_012911815.1. GTDB lineage: Bacteria > Pseudomonadota > Gammaproteobacteria > Enterobacterales > Alteromonadaceae > Alteromonas > Alteromonas ponticola. The sequence goes on from NZ_JAATNW010000004.1 coordinate 333,052, forward strand.
GCCGTCTATATCCTTGACCACAGAGGGCAGGGTTTATCCGGCAGGATGACCTCGGATCCCCAGCACGGCTACGTGGCAGATTTTGACGATTATGTCGATGACCTGCTTTACTTTTGTGATGTTATCGTTGCCGATAAGACTACTGAACCGCTTCACCTGCTGTGTCATTCCATGGGGGGCGCCATCGGCACGCTGGCCTTGTTAAAAGCACCCAACCGCTTTGCTTCAGCGGTGCTATGCTCACCCATGTTTGGCGTTCGTCCGGCATTGCCTGGCTGGTTGGCAAAATGCCTGATTTATTTAAGTCTGAAACTCCAAAAAATCGGTCAGCGTGAAAGTGGTTATTTTTTTGGACAAACCCCCTATTTGGCTTATCCCTATGCCATCAATACGCTTACCCACAGCGAAAGTCGCTATCGGTTATTCCGCGATCTGTACGATGATTTTCGCGAAATTCAGTTAGGGGGCGTTACGACTCACTGGCTGCGTGCAGCAATAGAGGCCATGAATGAAATAGAACGGCGTGCTCACGAAGTCAAAACGCCAATATTACTGTTCAGTGCGAGTGGCGATAAGATCATTGATAACCGTCGCCAACTTGCCGTCGCACGTCAGTTTGCGCACGCTGATGTGAGAAAAATAGCTGATGCGTACCACGAATTATTCGCTGAAGCGGATGAGTTTCGTGTGCCTGTTTTGCAACAAATCATGTCGTTTTTACAGAAGCAGGGGGCGAACCGAAAATCTGTTTAATTTAATTTCGTCCTTCCATCGCAATGAACTCCGCGGGGTCAGCGTGTCTTTGTTCAGCAGATGCGACTGAGGCATAAATCCTGCAGCACCTGTTCAGGTATTTTTTAAGTAAGTTTTATTGCTTCATCAGACAGATAGCCATATTAAGTACATGGCAGTTTTGGTGTGGCAATTTAAAAAGGATGCAGCATGGACAGTCGCAATGAGAATTATCGTAACAGTTTTGCAGTTGTAACGAGACCTTCTTTAAATGACGTTTACGGTTTTTCGCGCAACCCAGTCAGTGGCGAGTTTATCGACACTGTACAGTTAGCTGATTGTGAAGATTGTTTTGAGACAATTTTACACCATAACCGGATAGTTCGACGGATGTTGCCAGGCTAAGCGATTCACAATCGGTATCAGGAGACAGGCATGGTTGGTACGCTTAATCTAACAGGCGTGATGGACGAATTATTGGATAGTGCGTCCGATAACAAACCGTCCATTAAGGATATGGTTGAAGCGTTTGAAAATCGTGGATACGGCCCTTTGCTCCTGGTGCCATCACTGCTTGCGATACTACCGACAGGTGCCATACCGGGTATACCCTCCGCCTGCGGTATCACTATTTTTCTTATTACCATTCAGCTGGTAATTGGCAAAGATCACCCCTGGCTTCCGGCGAAGCTCAAAAATATTGAGTTTGAACGAGAGACTTTAAAAAAAGGGGTGGAGAAGGTTAAGCCTTACACGCAGAAAATTGACAAAATTTTCAAACCCCGTCTGGAATTTTTTATCCACCCCGTTGCGAAGCGATTTATCGCCCTTATTTGCGGCCTTACGGCACTGCTTTTTATCCCGCTCGAACTGCTACCTTTCGCTGCAGCATTGCCTGCTTCTGCGGTGGGCTTTATGGGGATTGGTCTAAGTACCAAAGATGGGGTGATGACGTCTATTGGGCTAACCCTGGCACTTGTCAGCCTGTGGCTGGTATTAACTCAACTACCCATGCCGGGCAATTAATCGGTTTACTGACAGCCACCGAAACTTTGCTGTCGCCACGCTTCATAAGTGACAATTGCCACCGTGTTCGACAGGTTCAAACTACGCGCATTCGGCTGCATGGGCACGCGAATGCGATAATCGCTGCTGAGACTGTTTAAAATTGTATCTGGCAAACCAGCGGTCTCAGAACCAAATAACAATACATCCCCTGCCTCATATGCCGGAGCAGTGTAACAACGGCTGCCCTTAGTGGTTAGCGCAAATATACGATGACCAGCGAACGTGGTTAAAAAGGTATTGTAACTGGGGTGAACTGTTACGTTGGCTAAATCACGATAATCCAGTGAAGCACGTCTAAGTTTTTTTTCATCTAACTCGAAACCTAGCGGTTCGATTAGGTGAAGATGACAGCCGTTATTACTTGCCAGACGAATAATATTACCGGTGTTTTGCGGCATTTTGGGTTCGTGCAAAGCGATGTGAAACATAATGTGAGCCTGGAATAATTGCCAGAGCATGCCTCTGGCGAGTTACGTTTTACTCTTGTTTGAGTTCACGACCAAGCAGTGCCAACGCGGCATCCTTGGGCGCTTTGCCTTCATATAAAACAGCGTAAATTTGCTCACAAATTGGCATTTCCACGCCTAGGCGCTTAGACAGAATGCGGACTTCCTCGGTATTACGGTAGCCTTCTACCACCTGGCCAATCTCCTGTTGAGCCTGATCAACAGATTTACCTGAGCCCAATGCCAGACCAAACCGTCTGTTACGTGATTGATTGTCAGTGCAGGTAAGCACCAGATCACCGAGGCCCGCCATACCCATAAACGTTTCAGGTTTCGCGCCTATCTTTGTACCTAAACGGCACAATTCAGCCAGACCACGCGTGATCAATGCGGTCCGCGCATTAGCGCCAAAGCCGAGACCGTCTGCCAACCCTGCACCTATCGCGATGACGTTTTTAACCGCACCACCAAGCTGCACGCCGATGAAATCGGGATTTTTATAAACACGAAATGATTTAGCACAGTGCAACTTTGCTGCAAATACATCAACCAGGTTTTCATCCGTTGATGATAGTGAAATGGCAGTAGGTAGGCCGGCGGCCATTTCTTTTGCAAACGTTGGCCCGGAAAGTACCGCAAGAGGATAGTGATCGCCCAGTATTTCCAGCGCCACTTCTCGTAACAACCTGCCAGTGCCTGGTTCAAGACCTTTGGTGGCCCAGATAACACTTTGCTCTGGTTGTAAAAATGGCTTAATCGCTTTTAGCATGCCGCTAAATGCGTGGCTTGGTACTACGACCAGCACAAACTTACTTTGCTTAACCGCAGTGGCCAGATCGGCTTCAATCTGTAAAGTATCCGGCAGCCTGAACCCGGGTAGGTAGCGCCGGTTTTCGCGGGTTACCGCCATGTCTGCCATATGCTCTTTATCCCGCCCCCAGAGCACAGTAGACGTGCTATTGCGGGCCAGACAAAAGGCAAGGGCGGTGCCATAAGAGCCCGCCCCTAAAACCGTTACTGAACTGTTACTCATGCGATTTACGCGTCGAGTTTCTGCGCGGGTTGTTCGCCCTGAGCTTGCTGAGCACGTTTTTGCATATATGCAGCAAAGATCGCATCAAAATTAACGGGGGCAAGGTTTAATGGTGGGAACGTGCCGCGGTTAACCATATTTGATACTGCCTCACGCGCGTAAGGGAACAACAGATTTGGACAGAATGAACCCAGTGTATGTGCTTTATTTTGGTCAGGCATATCGATAATCGTAAACAAACCAGCTTGCTGTACTTCGCAAAGAAACGCGGTTTCCTCACCGATAGTTGCCGTTACCGTCACTGAAAGCACTACTTCAAATAACGTGTCGTTAACCTTGTCGGTTTTGGTATCAATGTCCAGTTTGATTTCAGGTTTCCATTCTTTGTTAAACATTGCCACTGGATTTGGAGATTCAAACGAAATGTCTTTTACATAGATTCGTTGAACTTGGAACTGCGCGTTTGGAGCTTGTTTTTCGTCTGCGCCTGCTGCTTGATTTTCTTCAGCCATGATACTTCCTATATGTGTTGTTGCCTGCATAGTTGCCTTATACAGCGAGCAAGGCATCCAGTTTATTTTGCATATCAAGAGCAACTAAATCGTCACATCCGCCAATATGCTGCTCGTTAATAAATATCTGAGGTACTGTCCATCCACCCTGAGCGCGGGTAATCATTTCATCCCGCAATTCAGGTTGTACGTCAATGGCGTACTCTTTAAATTCTACGCCTTTCTCTGCGAATAATGCTTTGGCGCGATGACAGTACGGGCAATAGCCCTTGGTATAAATTTCTATATTGGCCATTCAAGCCTCTTATCTGCTGATTGGCAAGCCTGCGCTTTGCCACGCATTCATGCCGCCTTTAAGTACAAACACTTTTGAAAAGCCGTTCTGTGCTAATGATGAAGCAACACTTCGGGAGCTATTCCCCATTGCACACACCACAATAATGGGCGTGTCTTTAAATTTTTCAAGCTTACTGAAATTTTTCTCGCGAATTTCTTCAGGTTTCATCTGACGGGCATTGATAATACGTCCAGCCTTAAACTCTTTCGCCTGGCGAGTATCCAGAACAACCGCATCTTCTTTGTTGATAAGCTGCGTCATTTCATGCGTGTTGACTTCTTTTATTTTTGACGTCCACGAACTGACAAAGCTGTAAACCAGCATGGCGACTAAGGCTAGCCAGATCCCACTCAGAAAAAAGTGATTACCTGCAAATTCTATTAGCTGTTCCATTTTGAACCTATGTACTTCTACCCACAAAAATCGAGTGCAAAGTATATAGAAAATTAGCGCAGAAACCAGATCGTGCAGCTAATTAACCGCATCGCACTTGTTACGGGTCTGAAAACCTGTTGAAATGGCAGGCGGTTTTTCTGAGTTAGTCGATGTAATGCCTTCAACATTTAACGTCAATCAAGATCAAGTAGTACGCGCATTAGTTATGTGCTGCGCAATGCTGTTGTCTTTCCCTCTGATGGCGCAAGATTCTCAGCAAGAACAGCTGGCAGAGTTGCAAGCTGAACTGAAGGAACGACAACAACGCCTTGCTGCCGACCAGGCATCGGCAGAAGAACTGCAGCAAGCGTTGCAACAATCAGAAGAAGAAATTGGCCGTGCCGCGTCGCAGCTGCAAAAAACAAAAAGCAATCTTGCAACCAATCAGCAGGAACAGGCCGAGCTGCACGCACAACAGCAAACCCTTACTCAGGCGATTATTCAACAGCAAGCCGCTTTAGCCAGCCAGTTAAAAAGTGCTTTTATGTCTGGTAATTACGATTATGCGAAATTGTTCTTCTATCAGGAAGAGGCGAGTAAGTTTGAGCGTATCCTCACCTATTATCAATATATCAACAAAGCGCGCCAGGCTGAAATCAGCAAGTTCCGTAGCAACGTAGAATCACTAAAAGCAGTTAATCACGAATTGGAATTAAAAGGGCAGGAGCTGGCCAGCTTATTGCGTCAGCAGGAGTCGCAACAGGCCCAGTTACTGGCACGTCAAACCGATCGCAAACAAACCCTAGCCAAACTCAATAACAGTATCGCCAGTGAACAAGAGCAGGTAGCATCGTTGCAAGCCAGCGAAAAAGCGCTGATGCAAGCGATAGAAGAGGCTAACCGGAGGGCGGCAGCGCAACAACAGGTAGAGCTTAAAGGACTGGCTTCTTTGAAGGGCAAGCTTATGCAACCGGCCGCAGGTACGGTTCGCCGATTGTTCGGGGCCCGTCGCCAAGGACAAGTTCGCTGGAAAGGAATTGTGATTGAAGGCTCAGAAGGCAGTTCGGTTAAAGCCGTTTCGCACGGACGGGTGTTATATGCTGACTGGCTACGAGGGTTTGGGCTGGTAACCATCGTCGACCATGGCGACGGTTACATGAGCGTATATGGGCATAATCAGGCATTGTTAAAGCAGGCGGGTGATGACGTGCGCCAGGGCGACTCTATCGCGCTGGTCGGGCAAAGCGGCGGACAAAGTTACCCCAATCTTTATTTTGAAATTCGTCATAAAGGCAAAGCGTTAAATCCAACCAGCTGGCTGGATTTGTAGCATTAATGGCGTAGTGCAGCGTTCGCATACTGTCGTAATTTTTCACCACCAGATCTCATCGGCATTGCCTTCTACATAAACATTGAGGCAAGGTAGCTGTTAAGAATAATTAACGTACTTTACTAAAACGATAATAAACCAGAGAAAACATGATGAAAAAAACCTTACTTGCATCAAGCGTTTTGCTTGCTTTTGCACTTAGTGGCTGTAGTGAAAAAGCGGAGCAGACTTCTACCAAGGCAGATACAGAAACTGTAAGCAGTCCACAGACTAAAAACGAAGCCGAGTTAGGCAGCTTTGGGGTTGACCTGACGGCCAGAAACGAATCAGTCAAGCCTGGCGATGACTTTTTCATGTATGCAAGTGGCACTTGGTATGACAATTACGAGTTACCAGCAGATAAAACCCGCTTTGGTGCTTTCAATGCCCTGGCCGACCGCAGTGAAGAAAACGTAAAAACAATCATTGATGACCTCATGCAAAAAGAGGATTTGTCGGAAGAAGAGAAGCTGGTTAAAGATTTCTATACCGCATATATGGATGTTGAAGCCATCAATGCAAAAGGCATTGAACCAATCAAGCCAACTTTAAGTGACATTGCTGCGATAGGTAATGTAGAAGAACTGACCTATGCGTTTGGTGAATCCTGGCTGAAAAATACCAATACACCGATAGCGGCCGGGCTTTGGTATAACCGTTTGGATCCGGACCAGTATCAACTTAGTGTCGGAGTAGCCGGCCTGGGCCTGCCAGACCGGGATTATTATCTGAGTGACGACCAACGCTTTGTGGATATTCGTGCGGCCTACCTTGCCCATATTGAGCAAATGCTGGCATTTACAGAAGCGGACGACCCGGCAAAAGACGCTAAAGCGATACTTGCACTGGAAACTAAAATTGCGGAAGTGCAATGGCCAAGAGAGAAGCGCAGAGATCGTGACCTGACCCTGAATCAATTTGAGCGGGATGAATTAGCCAAGCAGTACCCGGATTTCGACTGGGATGCATTTTTTTCCTCAAGCGGCCTTTCAGTGCCTCACTTGAACATTGCGCAACCAGAACCAGTTAATGACGTGATTGCGCTGGTCAACGGTGAGCCATTATCAAGCTGGAAAGCCTACATGCGCTACCATGCCGTGAGCAATAACGCGTCCTTGCTGGCAGAAGATATCTATAACGCTAATTTCGACTTTTATGGACGTACGTTAAGCGGTCAACAAGAGCCACGCCCGCGTTGGAAGCGTGCGGTTGAACAGATGTCAGGCACCGAATCACTGGGTTTTGCGATCGGTAAAATATACGTAGAACGCTATTTTCCGGAAAGCTCTAAACAGCAGATGGCGGAATTAGTAGAGAACTTGCGTACTGCACTAGGGGAACGTATCGACAACCTTGACTGGATGGGCGAAGAAACTAAAAAAAGTGCACAAGAAAAACTCGCCGCGTTTAATCCTAAAATTGGCTATCCTGATGAATGGATTAGCTTTGATGGTCTAAGCATTTCGGACAGCGATCTGGTTGGCAATGTGAAGAATATTCGTCAGTTTTTCCAGGACAAAGACGTTGAAAAAGAACTGAAGAAAACCGATCGCAATCGTTGGGGAATGACACCGCAACGGGTTAATGCCTATTACAATTCGTCATTCAACGAAATCGTATTCCCTGCCGCGATTCTGCAACCCCCATTTTTCGACCCTAATGCTGATGCAGCGGTAAATTACGGCGCAATCGGTGCGGTGATCGGTCACGAAATGGGGCACGGTTTTGATGACCAGGGTTCCAAGTCTGATGCTTCAGGTGTACAACGCAATTGGTGGACAGATGAAGACCGCGCTGCGTTCGACGCTAAGGCCAATGAACTAGCGGCACAGTACAGCCAATATTCACCCATCGAAGGTAACTTTGTGAATGGTCAGAACAGTCTGGGCGAAAACATTGGTGATGTGGGTGGTCTGGCAATGGCATATCATGCATATCAGCTCAGTTTAGATGGCAAAGAGGCGCCGGTCATTGACGGGTTAACTGGCGATCAACGTTTCTTCCTGGCATGGGCACAGGTGTGGAAGGAAAAACGTACCGAACAAAGTATGCTGAATCAGCTGCGAGCCGGCACCCATGCTCCCGGGCGTTTCAGGGCACTGGCACCACGAAATCATGATGCCTGGTACAAAGCATTTGATGTACAGCCTGATGACGAGTTGTATCTCGCGCCGGAAGACCGGGTACGGATCTGGTAATCATCCAGCAACGCAATTGCTCGCCCGTTTTGGGCGAGCAATCTAAACAATTCACTCACATCTAGCCTGCCTCTTCGTAGGCCTCCTTCACCAGCCTTTTGATTTCATCATCGAACTCTTTTACGTGGGTGAGTTCCACACGGTAGGTACACATGGTGCCAAATGCGCCGGAATCCAGCAGTCGTCCTTGTGGCTGTTTGTCATTCAATTTGAGTCCTACATCCATACGGGTTTTGGTGGCGGGTTTTATCAACAAAAACTGGCGCTTGCGTCGAACGCTGACCGTTGACTTCTTAGGCGCAATCTCAACATCCGCGCCTAAACTCCGACAGTACGTAATGAGGGTATCGTAAACTGGCATTAACAACGGTTTTTTCTCGTATTGGCTGCTGACAAGGTCCGAATCGTCAAATGAAGCCGCATCAGCTTCACGAAATTTAAGTGAAATAAAATTGGCAAAACCATGGGTGACGCCATGTTCAGACTTAAGCCAGGTAACAATTTCACCATGTTTGGAAAGCTTTGTATTGGTCAGTGTGTCTTTCCATTCAGCTAAGTTTTTGCCGGTTTTTTCTTTTAAGTTTTCTTCCACAATATTGTCCGCTTTAACTATTAATTAAACCTGGAGGAATGTCAGTCCAAGTGCAAAACTGCATTTACCCAATAACTCTGGCTCGCCCTGACACCTTAACCGGCTGTCCTTTGCCTTGCGTTATTGTCACCTTAATGAGTGAAGGCTGGCCCATATCGTCACCTTGTCGGATAGTAATACGATGCTGATGGGGCCATTCAATATCTCTTAAATAACCAGCGAAAGCTGCCGCCGCAGCACCCGTGGCTGGGTCTTCCAGTACGCCGCCGGAGGCAAACGCGTTGCGTGCCACAAAGGTTTGATTATTTTCCACATAAACCAACATTACCGTGACTAATTCATGTTGTCGCATCAGCCGTCGACCCTCATCCAGCTGGTAATGCATGTCTGCCAGTATCTGTCTTGAATGCAAAGGCAGCACAATGTGATCGGCACCACCGTGAATGCGGGCAGGGGGGATGGTCGGATGCAGGTCAGCTTGCTGCAGACTGAACAGGTGCAACATATCGACAAGCTCGGTCTCTGTTAATGGTTGACTTCGGGTCGGCGGTGATACCAGGGTCGCGATAATTTCGCCATTATCCTGCTCGGCATCCACGGTGATAGTGGCGTGATTAAGGTCTAGCGTGTAACTGCCGCTACCGATAGTTTTACCCAGCACAACCCCTAATGCAATGGTGGCATGGCCACAGAAAGGGACCTCGGATTCAGGCGAAAAATAACGTACGCGCCAGCTCAGCTGTTGGCTATCCTGTGCAACAGCAAATGCGGTTTCTGAATAGCCCACGTCGGCGGCAATACGCGCCATTTCGCTGTCGTCTATCCAGTTATCTAACAACATTACGCCAGCAGGGTTGCCGCCAGAGCCATTAACACTAAATGCGGCAATTCGTTGTATTTCCATTGCTTACCTTTCGTGAGTGAAGGGCGCCTCACAATCAGCGCATTAACCAGGTTATTTTGTCAATACACATTATAGATTAAAAGCCATCGTTAAACGCAATTTACGCTTTTAGGTTAAAAGGGATGTGAGCGTCTCATGGGCTATGTTTCTTCCACATAAAATAATCGCCACCTTTTTGCCTTTTAACTTTGGTGCGTACTGCACCGCAGCAGCAATGGCAACACCGGCAGCCCCTTCAACAATGAGTTGTTCATTGCTTACCAATGCATTTAACTGTGCGCGGATCTCATCTTCAGAAACCAATACTTTGTCATCGATAACCTGTTGACATATATCGAAGGTAATTGCGCCGTCCTCTACATTACCCGCGGTACCATCAGAAAGCGTTGGCGATTCCTCTACCTCAATAATACGGCCTGCATCAAGGCATTTTGCCATAGCGGGCGAGTTGGCCGGCCAGCAGCCAATAACTTCTATCTCAGGCCGTGCGGCTTTTAAATACGCACCGACGCCGCCAATTAAGCCGCCGCCGCCAACCGCTATAAATACGGCATCAATGTCGGGCAAATCTCTTAGCAATTCAGCAGCGATAGTTCCCTGACCCGCCATTACCGTGCTGTCGTTATAGGGTGAAATATAGCGCTTGCTTAACCGGGTGGCTTCATTGCGCGCTTGCATTTCAGCGACCAGACAATCACCTTCTACTTGTTTAATGGTAGCGCCGAGGTTGTGAATTTTTGATAACTTTAACGTCGAGGCATTCTCAGGCACATAAACTGTTAAGGGCACCGCTGCGGCTTTTGCAGCCATCGCGCAGGCCATGCCGTGATTGCCAGAACTGGCGGTTAACACCCCCGCTTGGCGTTCCTCTTCTGTGAGTGACAAAATACAGTTCAGTGCCCCTCGGTATTTAAACGATCCTGTTCTTTGCATTTGTTCATGCTTAAGGTAGATCTGCATACCGGTGGCATCAGACAACCTGTTGTTGTGCTCAAGCAATGTTTGATGAGGCGGTGTCTGGCATTGCGTAAAACGTGTCAGCGCTGCTTCGACTTGGCGACCGATGGACGCGGGTGAATTCATGTTTGCTTATCCTTTTTTGCTTTGTCGCCAAACGGTAAGTCTAGATACGTTTTTTCCAAAAATTTGCTCGACCGATAGATTGGCGTAAGTAAGTGTTTACTTATTATGCTTTCCAATTTACTTTTGCTGTTGCTTTGCTTCGATGCGCTGGTATGCTTGGGGCATAATAACCAAAGACAATAAAAAATAAAACGAATCCCAGTGCGCACCATAGGAAACTTAATAAAATTTAGCAAGCAACTGTTTTCACGAGGAAAATGCAGTTCAGTTTTACTCGCTTGGCTACTTTGCTGCATAAGCTCAATGGGCATGGCTGCGCCGAGAATTATGTTGATTATGGATGATATAGGCTACCGGCATACTGACCGCGCGGCACTTGCGCTGCCGAAAGAAGTAATATTTTCTATACTGCCAGCAACGCCACTTGCCGAAGAACTGGCCGTTGAGGCGAGTGCTCAGGGGCGGGATGTAATGCTACACCTTCCGATGGAAGCATTGAACGGTCAGAAGTTAGGTCCACAGGCTTTGCAGGCGGGCATGTTTCCCAATGCGATAAGCGAGACCTTTGCCAGGGCCATGGATACTGTCCCGTTTGCCATTGGCGTAAATAACCATATGGGCAGTATGTTGACTCAACAGACCGAGCCAATGCTGGCGCTGATGCAGGAAATAAAGGCACGAGATCTGTTCTTTGTTGACAGCCGAACGACGGTAAATAGCGTAGCAGAGCAGGTTGCCAGAAATATTGGGTTGCCGGTGGTGTCACGTAATGTATTTATTGATCACACCATGACCGTTGAATCAATGGAAAAATCGCTGCAACGTTTAGTCTCGCTGGCAAAGCGCAGAGGCTTCGCGGTAGGTATCGCTCATCCTCATCCGATGACTGTACGCTTTTTGCTGGAGTCGTTACCTTCGCTTGAGCAGCAGGGCATTTATCTGGTCTCTGCAAATCAATATTTCAAACCCGCGTCCCGTATGCTGGCAGCAGAACCGCAGCCGGCTGAAAGCATTTCTGCACCACAATAAAACCTGCTAAAAATTAAAACCTACCAAAATTTAATTAAACAGGATTTTGCAATCGCGGCACAATGTTATATTATAACGTAGTCAAATCGGCGAGAGATAGGTAATTCATAGTGAAAACGGTGACAACAACACAGACAACGTTAGATAAACTAGGCATCTGGGTGTCTGGTCTGTGCGCGGTGCATTGTCTTTCATTACCGGTGCTGGTCCCGCTGATGCCTTTAGTTGCATCAAGTTTTTTTGCTCAGGCCTGGTTTGAGCGTACTATTTTGTCCATTTCTATTTTGGTTGGTTTAGCGGCTTTGTTCACCGGCGCTATTCGTCAACATGGACAGTTTTATCCGATCGTTTTGTTGATCACAGGCGGTACTATCTACTGGTTTAAGAACATGTTCGGCGAGAGTTTTGAGCCTTTCACGATTGCGTTTGGTGCATTATTGATTGCCATGGCGCACGTGAGCAATCTGCGCATGTGCAGACAGTTTAGAAAATTGAATGCCAGCTATGCGACAAGTCAGCTGGCTACCGTTTCTAAGTAGATAAAAAAAGGTTTATTCCTACCTAACGCGCATCCGCGAACTGATACATTTCACATTTCCCCAGCGCTTCGCGGGCCTTATCCGGGACGTTGGTAAAGATGCCATCCACACCCCAGCCGCTCAACATGCGCATATCTTCCACCTTGTCGACGGTGAATATCATGACCTTGGCGTTCAGGGTTTTCAGTTCCTCAATATATTCTTTGCTGACAACTTCCAAATCTACATGAAACGAGTAGGCGTTCATTGTGTCTACCAGATCGTGACAATTTTCCAACACGGCGGCGGTCAGAATACCTAATTTTAAATCTGGCCGTTTACGACTGAGTTGCTTTAGCCAATGGTGATTAAACGATGAGACAATTATGTTTTCCAATGGAAAACCACTTGATTCAATCGCGTGATCAAAGTGTTTCAGCCAGTTATCTATGTTTGAGATATGCTTTATCTCAACATTACACACGCAATTGTGTGGAAGCATTTTCATCACTTCAATTAAGAAAGGAATAGGTTCACCATTGCCTGCGTCTAACGAACGCAGGTACTCGATAGATTTGTCAGCAACCAGGCCTTCACCATCGGTCGTGCGTTCCAACCAGCGGTCGTGAAACACGATGAGATGGTTGTCCACCTCCATAGTATCAAACTCAACCCCGTCAGCGCCTTGATGAATTGCCAAATCAAACGCACTTAAGGTATTTTCCGGAGCAGCTTTACTTGCCCCTCGATGACCTAGAATAAGCATTAGCCAACCTCCTGTTGGTGAGAGCGCCCTGTATTGACAGTTTCGTAAATCGAAGCCGAAATGATTAACAAACCGCCGAGAAGTGTAGATAGTTCGGGTGTTTCTTTAAGCAACACCACCGCTAGCAACACGCCGTAAAGTGGCTGCATACAGGCAATTAATGAAAAGGTTTTAGCTCGAAGATATATTAAACAGTTGGCGATAAGGGCATGTGGCAGGGCGGTAAAAAGCGTCCCCAGCGTAGCAATCAGCAATCCGGTAGATAAATTGATCTCGGTTAGCTCAGTGCTGCCAACCGGAATCAGGACGATACAAATAACTAAAATTTGCCACGCCATTGCTTTCGCGCCACCATAATGAGAAAAGTACTGCCGGTGAAGCAGATTCCTTAATGCATAAAGTATGGCAGAGGCAACACCGATTGCCACTCCCAGCGTGACATTATTATTTAAATCTGGTGCAGGAACGAGCAGGTAAATGCCTATCAGAACGACAAGCGCGCTGACCACATCCTGCCACTTAAGCCTGACAGCCTCAAAGAACGGCTCCATGAATACGGTGATGACTGGAAACGTGAACAGCGCGATCAAGCCTACCGATACACTGGCATACTGCATGGCAGCGAAATAACTGACCCAGTGTGCAGCCATCAGTGCGCCCAGGCCGATGGCTATAAAATAATCGTGTTTACATGCTAATTTAAGCGACTCCCCTGACCACAGCAAGTAAGCTATCAGTGTCAGACAAGCGAAAACAGAACGCCCGATCGTAATATCGGTAGCGCTTAATGGAATGAGATGAGAAAACAAGGCTGTGCCGCCGAGCAGCACAACTGTAACATGAAGCGTTACCAGGCTTCGTTTAATGGGATCCATCGACGATAAATTATTCGCTGGCTGAAGCTGCGCGTGTGGCCATTGGTTGACCTAATCGGGTTACCTGAAGTGGCGCCAGGTCGGTAAAATCGATGGAATCTGGTTCGAAACACACCACAATGGTAGAGCCCAGTTTAAAGCGTCCCATTTCCTCTCCCTTTTTAAGATGGATACTGGTTTCATTGTCTGTTTCATATTTCCAATGCTGCACGTTTTTACCAGCGGGGGGAGTCACTGTGCCCGCCCATACGGTTTCGATGCTTGCCACTATAGTCGCGCCGACTAACACCATGGCCATTTTACCCACCGGCGTATCAAAATAAGCCACCACCCGTTCATTGCGTGCAAACAGGCCGGGGATATTTGCGGCGGTGAGCGGATTGACCGAAAATAGTTCGCCAGGAACATACACCATGTCGGTCAGCGTGCCATCAACGGGCATATGTATGCGGTGATAATCCTTGGGGGCTAAGTAAATAGTGGCAAACTTACCATTTCGATACGGCGTTGCCAGTTCTGGCTTACCGCCCAGCAGCGTGGTAAGACTATAGTCATGGCCCTTTGCCTGAAATACGCTGTCGTGACGAATATCACCAAATTGACTCACTGCACCATCGACAGCGTGGATGATAGAATTATCGTCCGCATCAATGGGCCTGGCGTCGTCTTTCAATGGACGGGTGAAAAATTCGTTAAAGGATTTGTAATGTGCGGGATCAGAATACATAGCCTCATCCATATTGACGTTGTATTGCTTAATAAAAAGTTTGATTAATCCCGTGGTCAATCCTCCTGCTTCGGCACTGGCCAGCTTACCTACCAACCTCGATAACAGATGCTTTGGTAACAGGTACTGAAGATTTACTTTTAACCAATCCAACACAACAATTCTCCGCTTTTAATCCTGGTATTCAAATTTCGGCCGCGATTGTACCCTATCTGTACGCAAATAGTTGTCTTTTTGGGTTACCGGAATTATTAATTTGACGGAATGTAACTTGGACGCTGCTCTTCCATCGTGGCCAGAATTCTGTGATAACTGTCAAAGCGAGTTTGACTGATTTCACCTTTCTCCACTGCCTCGCGAATCATACATCCCGGGTCATTCAAGTGTTTACAGTCGCGGAATTTACACCCGCCGATATACTGTCTGAATTCAACAAACCCCCAGGTCACTTCCTCTTGGGTGAGGTGCCATAAACCAAATTCACGGACTCCGGGCGAATCGATTAAGTCGCCTCCGGCTGGCAGATGCAGAAGCTTTGCTGATGTAGTGGTGTGTTGGCCTAACCCTGATGTGGCTGAAATTTCACCCACCACTTCATCCGCCTCTGGCAGGATTTTATTAATCAAGCTGGATTTACCAACCCCGGACTGGCCGACGAAGATGTTCGTTTTTTCACTCAGGTGTGCGTTCAAATCATCCAGCCCTTCAGCACTTTTACAACTGGTGTAAATAATTGAATATCCCAGCTCGGCATAGGTTTTGAGGGTGGTTTGTAACTGCGTGTAATCCTCTTGGCTTAGCAACTCAACTTTATTCATTACAATGAGTGGGTGAATATTGATATGCTCACACGCGACTAAATAGCGATCAATAATATTTAACGACACTGCCGGAAGCACTGAACTGACGATAATTATTTGATCAATGTTGGCTGCAACTGGCTTGACGCCATCGTAATAATCCGGGCGGCTAAGCATACTGCGGCGATCTTTGACTAACTCGATCACCCCTTGCAGGGTTGCGTTAGTATGCTCATCTTTGCTGATTAGCACATCATCGCCACAGACTACCGAATCAATGGTTCTTCTGATGTGACAACGACAGATTTCGGGTGTATTTGAAATGACAATTTCCACATCCGCATGCTTACCAAACCGACCTACAACGCGACCTTCAATTAGTTCAGCAGTATTGAGAGTCTTTTCTGATGGCGTGTTTTTCAGCATTTTACTTCGATTTGCCGCCACCTGTCTTTTCTGTCGATGAGTCAATTTAGGTTTTTTAGCCACGATATCCTGATAAATTAGCGTATACTCTGCCAATCATACCGTTTGTTGAGCGTGCTTACCACGCCTATACACAGAGGACCCTATGACAAAAGACAGTAAAAACCTGGTTTGGATTGATATGGAAATGACAGGACTCGATCCTGAAACCTGTAAAGTGCTGGAAATTGCCACCATAGTTACCGATGCGCAATTAAACGTTTTAGCTGAAGGGCCGGTCATTGCCATACACCAATCTGACGAGATATTGGATAACATGGATGCATGGTGTGTGCGAGTTCACGGGGAAAGCGGCTTGACCAAGCGTTGTCGCGAAAGTGCAATCACAGAGCAGCAAGCTGCTGAGACCACGATTAAGTTTTTAAGTGACTATGTGGATAAGGGGGTGTCGCCGCTGTGTGGCAATACCATCGGTCAGGACCGCCGCTTTATGGTCAAATACATGCCGGAACTGGAAGACTACTTTCACTACCGCAGCATTGATGTGTCGACAATTAAGGAATTGGCAAAACGCTGGAAACCAGATGTGCTCAACGGTTTCACCAAAAAAGGCGTACATTTGGCACTGGATGATATTCGCGAATCAATCGAAGAGCTCAAATATTACCGAGAGCACGTGTTTAGTATATAAATTCGCCATGATGACAAAAAAGTTGTAATTAGGTATTGCGTTAATAAAAATTTTTTGTAAAATGCGCACCTCTTCAAGCAAAGCGATGCTTGAAGAGGTCTTTTTAATGCGGGAATAGCTCAGTTGGTAGAGCACAACCTTGCCAAGGTTGGGGTCGCGAGTTCGAGTCTCGTTTCCCGCTCCAAATCTTTATCCTCCAAATTTTCATTTTCCAGATTTTGTATCAAACCCCTTTTTATGTTTGTTTGATTCAGCAAGTGTTTCAATATCAGCGCGTTAAAAAGCCTCACTTTTAGCCTGTGGGTGAGCAAAATTTCGCTCCTTCGTGGCTTGAGATTCTGGTTGCTGGTGGGCGAACTAAGTCGAGCAATAAATTTAATTAATCTGAGCGATTTCATTTAATCCGGTTACATTAAATCCGTGTAATCATCTATAATCGAAACGAATTAGTAAATCGGAGTATGACGACTAACTTTTCCTTGAGAAAATCAATTAAAAATTATAATTAGTCGTTGCAGTCTTAAAGATGGAAACCCGCAGTCAGTTAATTTCAAAAGCAGAAGCCGCTTGCGATGCCGGCGATGTAGTTAATGCGCAACGAGCGTGCTCAATTTATCAAAAAAACTTTGGTGAGGACCCTGATATTTTGTGCCTCACCGGGCGTACCCTTCTTAACCTGCGTCAGTATACAGAAGCAGAAAAAGCGCTAACCCGGTCTTACGAACAGTCGCAAAGCAATATCACACTGGCCTATCTCATTATTGCGGCATGCGCTTCATATAATCGTGCGCGAGTTGAAACTGTCGTCACAGAGCTTCAATTTGACCAAATAGAACAATACGAGCTTCTTGTTCTTCTCGGACAAAGTCTGGCGACCTTAAAGTTGCATACTTTAGCACTGGACGCGTACAACCAGGTTTGTGCTATATGGCCGCGGCGCGCAGATGGCTTTTATTATGCAGGTCGAACATACGTTAAACTCGGCAATCGTCCACAAGCCGTCGTGTCACTAAAACAAGCCATTGATATAGAGCCGACGCATCTGCTGGCTAACCATACACTGGCTATCGCCAACCCTGCTGACTTCGATTCGGCCCAGGTGGCAGCGCTGTCTGATGCATTTAAACAAGCTCATTCGGCAGGGGATCAGGATTCCGCTGTCATTTTGGCGCACACTTTAAACAAAATTTACGCGCATCAGGGGGCGTATAGAAAGGCAGAGAACATTTTATTGCAGGCAAAGGGTGAATTTGTAGAGGATGCCGAAATATCAGAAGCAAGAAATGCCGCCATCTTCGACTGGTTGCTAGAGGGAAAACGCGAAAATTGCTTCGGTTCTGTGGGCAGTGCAAGTGACCAGCCCATCTTTATCGTCGGTATGCCCGAAACCGGATCGAATATTGTAGCTCACATTCTATCTGCGCATCCTGAGGTGGCAACACCATCATCCACTAACCTGTTTGTACAGGCAGTTAGCCAACTTTGCGATAGAAAAAAACATATATCGCTGGATTTAAAAGCATTGCTTGAAGCTGAGGAATTGGATAATCAGCGATTCGGTGAATACTATCTGCAATTGACCAATGGAATGAAATCAGGCTCTGAAAAATACACCGTTGATTACCAGCCGTATAACTTTTTCAATGTGAGTCTGATCAAACGCGCTTTGCCGAACGCCAAAGTGATAATTATGTTGCGCGATCCTGTAGAAACAGTCATCGCCAATTATCTTAAGCTGACATTGCCCTTCAATCATACCAATGGGTACACTTACGATTTGACTTATTGCTGTCGGTACTATCGCCATTTTTATAATCTGATGCATCGGTGGCAGTCAATTTACGGCGACTCAATTCGTATCCAGTCGTATGCAGCATTATCCAGCGATTGGGAAACAGAAGTGAATGCACTGTTCGATTACTGCGGCTTTGCAGCCGTTGATAAATCAACCAGGGCATTTCAACAGCGTATTTTATCAGCTCACCAAAAGCTCACCAATAATAATGACCTTGACCATTACACCACGTTTGCTGAGTTAGTGCGGAACAAATTGTCAGACTTACTTAGCGATTAACCTGATCGGGAGACGTATAGGTGACGCCACGACTTGGTACAGGTTTGCATTCGGTATCATTAAGCTTCTGACAGCGATTGCCTGCTATGTTGTTGCAACCCCTTGTTGAATTTTGGTGCGTATCCAATTAGGCTTACTGGTCTAACCAGATTGAGTGAAGATATGACCCGTGAACACCAAAGCCAAACACAAACCCAATCCCCTGAGGCAATTTGCAAATTGGGCTAACAAGAAACCAGACTGGTTAAGCCGCAGGCTGTTAACCTGGATATTCCGTTTTAAAGTGAAATTAACCGGCACCACCAGACTGGAAATCCTGCACACCGATTTTACTTCCGTCACCTTTCGTCAGCGCAACTTAACCCGTGTGCAAAACCACATCGGTAGTGTGCACGCCGCAGGTATGGCGTTGCTGGCTGAGTCTGCGACAGGGTTTATCGTTGGTGTCAATTTACCCGGTGATAAGTTGCCGTTGATAAAGTCGATGGAACTCAAATATGTAAAGCGAGCGAAAGGCGATATGCAAGCGATCGCTACACTCACAGAAGAACAACTTGCGCTAATGCAGCGTGAGGATAAAGGAGAGGTACTAGTGAATGTCAAGGTTACAGACGAGACCGGTGATGAGCCTGTTTTGTGTCAAATGCTATGGGCCTGGGTGGCGAAAAAAACCTGATGGCGAAATTGTAAAAATTGTGTTAATTGACCTAATTGGGAGTGGATAAAGCCTACTGGATAGGTTGTTCATCCTATTATTTTGCTATATTGGGATATATATCTCACTTTATTGAAAATTGTTGTTTATCCTTCCTAGTTCCTTCGATATAGTCTCAAAACGGTGCTTTTATAGACAAAATGGGAGGGAGTTGTGAAGATGATGTCAGGTGCAGCCATGGTGGTTGAGGCATTGAAAGATGCAGGTGTCAGCCATGTTTTTGGTTATCCGGGGGGCGCTGTTCTTGACATTTATGACGCACTATTTGCGCAAGATTCAGTTAAACATATTCTGGTTAGACACGAGCAGGCTGCTGCGCATATGGCAGACGGATACGCACGCTCGACGGGAAAAACGGGAACCGTTCTAGTTACCTCAGGACCAGGCGCTACTAATACGATAACCGGAATTGCCACGGCGTATATGGATTCCATTCCGATGGTGGTACTTTCAGGTCAGGTTCCGTCAATGCACATTGGCGAGGATGCGTTTCAGGAAACCGACATGGTCGGTTGCTCGCGCCCCATTGTTAAGCATAGCTTCCTGGTCAAGCGCACGGTTGATATTCCCGACGCGATAGCCAAAGCCTACTACATTGCAAGTACGGGCCGTCCTGGTCCAGTGGTGGTGGATTTGCCTAAAGATTTGGTTAATATTCAGGAAAAACACCTCTACTCCTATCCGCAATCAATCTATATGCGGTCATACAATCCAACACTTAGCGGGCATAAAAAGCAGATTAAAAAAGCGCTTGAAGCGCTAAAGAATGCGCAGCGTCCGGTGTTGTATGTCGGCGGCGGTGCCGTTGCTGCTAACGCCAGCGCGAAAGTTATTGCCTTAGCTGAAAGCCTGCAGGCGCCGGTAACCTGTACGTTAATGGGGTTAGGCGCGTTTCCCGGCCAACACAATCAGAGCCTGGGCATGCTGGGGATGCACGGCACACTTGAGGCCAATAAAGCCATGCATAACGCAGACTGCATCCTGGCCTTAGGCGCGCGCTTTGATGATCGCGTAACCAACAACGTGGCTAAATTCTGTCCGCATGCCACTATTATCCACGTTGATATTGACCCGGCTTCAATCTCAAAAACCGTTAATGCACATATCCCTGTAGTTGGAAGTGTGGAGAAAGTCCTTGAACAGTTACTCGAATCGTTAGCTTTGGAGGGCTCACAGGCGGATAAGTTAGCCGACTGGTGGCAACAAATTGAACAATGGCGCCAACGCAATTGTCTGCGTTATCAGCAGGCAGATGACAAAATCAAGCCGCAGCAGGTAGTGGAAAGTGTATATCGTCATACCCAGGGTCAAGCGTTTGTGAGCTCAGATGTAGGGCAGCATCAAATGTTTGCCGCCCTGTACTACAAATTTGCCCGTCCCCGACAATGGATTAACTCTGGGGGGCTGGGCACTATGGGATTTGGATTACCTGCGGCAATGGGGGTGCAGGTGGCTCACCCGGAGGCAACGTCAGTGGTAATCACCGGAGACGGCAGCATCCAGATGAATATTCAGGAGCTATCTACCTGCTTGCAATACAACCTGCCAATTAAAATTATTTCGCTTAATAATCAGGCGCTGGGAATGGTGCGGCAATGGCAAGACATGATTTATAAAGGTCGTCACTCGCACTCTTATATGGAATCCATGCCGGATTTTGTCAAGCTGGCTGAAGCATATGGTCATGTGGGAATTCGCGTCGATCATCCAGATGAACTTGAGGCGGCAATGGAGCAATGTTTTAGTCTGAAAGAGCGCTTGGTCTTTGTCGATGTCAGGGTAGATCAAAATGAACATGTTTATCCAATGCAAATTAAGTCCGGCGCTATGGATGATATGCGGTTAAGTAAAATGGAGCGTACCTGATGAAACGAATAATTTCAGTATTGATGGAAAATGCTCCGGGCGCATTATCCCGCATAATCGGCGTATTTTCACAGCGAGGCTACAATGTTGACTCATTGTGCGTGGCACCGACAAACGATCCCAGTTTATCGCGATTGACAATTATTACGCATGGTGACAGCAAAATTATCGAGCAGATAACGAAACAGGTTAACAAACTGATTGATGTATTAAAGGTTGCGGATCTGACCGAAGGCGCGCATATAGAACGAGAGTTGATGTTAATTAAGGTGGCCACGCGAACCGAAGCCATTCGTGCTGAGGTTAAGCGTAATACGGATATTTTTCGAGCACGTATCGTCGATGTCAATGCACACAATTATACTATTGAGATTACCGGTACTACGGACAAACTTGACGCGTTTGCACTGACCATGAGTCAGGCCTCTGAAATTATCGAATCGTCGCGAACGGGGGTGTGTGGTCTGGGCCGGGGTGAACGCGCGTTAAGGCCCTGAATGTTAGTAAATGCTTACTACAGATGATATTTTCCGTAATAAACTTCAATTCGCAATGCTACACCATAGGAGGGCTTGAAGTCCTCCTCTCTTAACCATAGTACAAAGGGCTCAACCTCATAAAACAACCACTCTCTATGAGGGTTGGTGCGATAACGCGCGCTAACATAGTATTGGTCGAGTCGGTTTCCGGGCTTAGTGAAGCCTTCGGTGAATAGGTTGTAAATCACCGCAGAATCGTTAGTCAGAGGCTGCAGAAATTGCAGTTCGTGCCGCCACATCCAGTCTTCAGACAAGTCGCGGTAGTAATAGCGATTGTTAAAGCGAAAAACATGGTCGGTTTCATTCACGTGTTGAAACGATGCCCCAACTTCGGCGCCAAATTCGTCACGAGTGTAATAATACGCTTCGGCGTCATACAACATTGACCAGTTCTGATTGAATGAGTAGGTATCCCGGTAGCGGGATTTAAGGTAAATCTGGCCGCGTCGACCGGTTCCGATTCGATGCGAAAGGGACGAATCGTCAGACTTTTTGAACCTTAACGCAATTGTGGTGCTCTCTCTGGATGACAGACTCTGGTCGCGCACGGCGTTAATGGTATCATCTTCATCGTAATCGTCATCATCACTAAGCAATAAATCAACCCGGTCTTTTAAGGCTGGAAGTTTTACCCGGATACGAAACTTTAAATCCAGTTCTGACATGTCGCGTGTGCGCGGTTCCCAACCTAATCTGACACGTCCTTCCGCTCTGGCATCTTTGTACGCATCGCTACCTTCCACCGCAAAAAAACTATCGAGCTGACGTGCAGTATTGTCCATGGATTGAGTCAAACTCTGCTGCCAGCGATCGAACCAGGAGGCATCCTTATTTTCGACCGTATCTGGAGGGAAGGGGCGCACTATTTCATCGGTTTTAAGCTCAGCATCAGCTTCACGATGATGTGACATTGTGCGATTTGAAGTGTCCTCAACAACAAGCGAGGAGCAAAACAATAATATCAGACAAGACATTGTTAATGGTTATCAACTTACTACTATTCCATGTATTACTTTAGCATGCTTGGTAATTAACGAGAGGTCAAATGAGTTTTTCATCTGATCAGGATAAAGATAATGAAAGCAGCTTCTGGCAATGGCATACTGTAACTTCTGACGTAAAGGAGAAACAATATGGGGATCAGTATTTGGCAATTGCTGATAGTCTTGGTCATCGTAATCTTATTATTCGGCACCAAACGTCTGAAAAATATCGGCAGTGATTTAGGCGGAGCATTAAAAGGCTTCAAAAATGCCGTTAATGACGACAAAGATGCTGAATTTGACGCGGATGAATCCAAAAAAGTCGAACAGCAGGATTCTCAAAAGCAAACCTCTGCCAAGCAGGAAACTAAAGAAAAACAATAATGTTTGATATTGGTTTTTGGGAACTGTTGACTGTGGCAGTGCTTGCATTGTTGATACTGGGGCCGGACAGACTCCCGGGTGCCTTGCGTTCAACCATTTCTACGGTGCGCAAAGTGCGCAATATGGCGACCGGTTTTAAACATGAAGTCGAGCACCAGTTGCGTATTCATGAGCTTCACGAGAACCTGAAAAAAGCAGAGCAGGAAGGGATTGAGAATGTCTCGCCTGAATTGAAAAAAAGTGTCGAAGAGTTGAAGCAAGCCGCCAGCTCCGTGCAAGAACCCTATAAAAAGAAAGAATGACTGACGAAAACAGCTTGCTATCCCACTTAATTGAACTGAGAAGTCGAATATTAAAAGCATTACTTAGTGTTCTAGTAGTGTTTTTATGTTTGGCCTATTTTGCTCAGGACTTATATCAATTGTTAGCGCGGCCACTTCTTGATGCGCTGCCCGATGACGCGTCCATGATTGCAACCGATGTTGCATCTCCGTTTTTTGCCCCATTCAAATTAACTCTGGTGTTGTCATTTTTCATAGCTATTCCATACGTGCTCTATCAGGTGTGGGCCTTTGTGGCACCCGGTCTGTACAAAAATGAAAAACGACTTGTCGCGCCTTTGCTGTTTTCCAGTACATTGCTGTTTTATGCCGGTATGGCCTTTGCCTACTTTGTGGTATTCCCGCTTGCGTTCGCTTTTTTTACCAGCGTAGCACCTGAAGGTGTAACGGTGAGTACCGATATCAACAGTTACCTGGATTTTGTATTAAAATTGTTTTTTGCCTTTGGTATCTCATTTGAGATCCCAATCGCTATAATTTTGCTTTGCTGGACCGGGGCAACTGATGCCAAAAGCCTGCGCGCCAAACGCCCGTATGTCATTGTTGGGGCATTTATCATTGGCATGTTATTAACTCCCCCGGATGTGATCTCGCAAACCTTACTGGCGTTACCCATGTGGTTGTTATTTGAGGTAGGTGTGGTGTTGGGAGGTATTTACTCTCAGCGCAGCCAGCACGTTTCAGATTCAAATTTACATGAATAATAAAAAGGGAAAACAACATGAAATTTAGCATTTTGGTGGGTTCTGTCGCTCTGTTATGTGCCGCCACCACTCAGGCAGAGTCCATTGAGCAGGCTCTGGTCAAATGCAGCAACGTAGATAACAGTCTGCAACGTCTGGTGTGTTTTGATAAGGTGGCAAAGGACGTGCAGCAGTATTCGGGCGTTGAAGAGGCCATCAAGCGTGGCTATTCGGTACCCGCAGGTTCGGTTTCAGCGCCCCGGCCGGCACCGCGCAAGTCAATAGAAACCGTGACGCCGGCCGCAGAAGCGACACCCTTTGGATTAGAGCCCAAAGAACAGGGTGAAGAAATTGAAGAAATCAGCGCCACTGTTGCCAGCCTGGATAAAGCCCCACGTGGCGAATTGATTATTACCCTTTCTGACGGCAGTGTGTGGCGGCAGCGTGACTCCACACACTATAAACTTAAGTCTGGTGACGTGGTAAACATCGAACGCGGCATGCTGGGTTCTTTTTATCTCTCTAAACCCGACCAAAATAAGCGTATAAAAGTCAAGCGAACGAAATAACATGCGCTGGTTTGATGCTGGAGTAAACTTGCTGGACAGACGCTTTGAACCGCAAGCCGTGGTGGAAAGCGCGCTTGCGGCAGGCGTGTCGAAAATGTGCGTCATTACCACTCAACCTGATGAATGGCAGCCCGCGATGAACGTGGCTGCAGCATACCCTGAAAATTTGGTGTTTACCGTTGGGATTCACCCTCATAATGCCAAGCTGGCCACGCCAGACGATTTTATTCGGCTCGGCGATGCTCTGCAGCACGCGCAAGCTGTGGCAGTGGGAGAGTGCGGGCTGGATTTTAATCGTAATTTCTCCCCCCCTGATGTGCAGCGCGACGTGTTTGAACAACAACTTAGGATTGCCGTTGCGGCCAATAAACCTGTTTATCTGCATGAGCGGGATGCCTTTGCGGATCAAGCCCGCATATTATCTGCTTATAGGGCGCAACTCACAGGTGGCATTGCGCATTGCTTTACCGGCACTAAGACGCAACTCGAAGCCTACCTGGCGATGGGGCTTCATATCGGTATAACCGGGTGGCTGTGCGATGATAAGCGCAATGCATCCTTGCTTGAGGCAATTGAAGCGCTGCCGGCTGATAAGCTGATACTCGAAACGGATGCGCCGTATTTGTTTCCCAAAAACAAGCGTCCACGTGCGCGCAACAATGAGCCTGCGTATTTGCCCAGTATTGCAGACAAACTCAGCGAAGTGACTAATATTCCAAGTGAAACCCTCAGCAAGACAAGTTATGCTAACACTTGCAGATTATTTGGGATAACTGATTAGCGCAATGCAGCAAACAGCTTTTACAGTGCGTAAATACGATTTGTGGTTACTGGGAGTCACAAGCATCCTGGTAGCGCTGCTTATGGTAATTGCATTCAGGTTTGCACCCGTGGATACGCAAGAACAACGCATTCAGAATCTTTTTTATAGTTTCGAAAGTGTTGACGACGCACCATTCGCCACGGAACACCACTGGTTGGCGATACCTAACCCGGTCAATCTTGGGATGCGTGAAGCGCCGACGTGGTTTCGCTTTACTATTGCCCCATCAAATGGCCCGATTCGATACCTGCTGGAAGTTAAATACCCACTGCTGGATACCATCACGGTTGCATTTTATGCGTCGGATACACAACAGCTTATCAATGAATTCGAAGCCGGGGACGCGCAGGCATTTGCTCATCGTCCGATTCTTCATGAGTCACTGTTATTTCCCGTGCCCGATCATGAGAGCGAGCTGACGGTCATTATCAAAGTACAGTCAGCTGGCACCACCAGACTCCCCTTACGGCTTTGGAAAAAAACCGAGTTTATTGAGTACACCTCAAAACATAATTTATTAATGGGGTTGTTTTTCGGTTTTCTAGCAGCGATGGGGATCAGTAATCTCTTTTTCTTTTTTACTACCCAAAATCGTACTTTCTTTATCTATTCCGGCTACGTATTTTCACTAATGCTCACCTTGATGTCAGTGAAGGGATTGGCGTATGCACATATCTGGCCTGAGTGGGTTTGGTTTCAGGAACGTGCAGTCGGTATTTTTGCCAATGCGGCGATTATGTGCGCTGTCATTTTTTCCAGCTGGTTATTGAATGTCAAACATTACAATAGGCGCCTGGCCTTAATATTAAAGGCGTTTGGCTGGGTTTTTTTAGCTAATATTTTTATTAGTCTGGTGCTTCCGTATGCCTACTTGATTAAGTTGTTTTTCGTATTGTTGAGCATCGCGGTTGTCGTCACGTTTTCTATTGGCATCTGGCTGGCCATAAAGGGCGTCGTTATTGCCAGGTACTATGCTTTCGCCTGGTCAATTTTGTTACTAAGTGGCTTGCTGGCCAGTCTCGATAATCTGCAATTGATATCAATCAACATTCAGTCAAATTACCTGCTTATGTTGGGGGGGGCGGTTGAAACGTTGTTATTGGCGTTAGCGCTGGCAATTTCATATAACCTTAATCGCAAAGAAATGCTGGATGCACAGGAAGTTGCTATTGCCCAGGAGAAATCTGCCCTGAATGCCAAAGAACAACTTCTGGCGGTTCAGGAACAATATCAAAATGAACTTGAGTATAAGGTGCAGGAGCGGACGTTAGAGTTGGAGGTGGCGTTAAGAGAGTTGTCTGAAGCCAACCGGGAACTTGAAAAACTTAACACGATAGATTCTCTGACCAATATTAAAAACCGTCGTCA
This sequence comes from Alteromonas ponticola, assembly GCF_012911815.1. Classification (GTDB taxonomy): domain Bacteria; phylum Pseudomonadota; class Gammaproteobacteria; order Enterobacterales; family Alteromonadaceae; genus Alteromonas; species Alteromonas ponticola. Next base: position 359,878 of record NZ_JAATNW010000004.1, read on the forward strand.
CTTTGATAAGCGTTTAATCGCGGAGGGAAGACGAAGTCGTCGGGAACAGACCCCTCTCAGTATTATCATGGCCGATATTGATCATTTCAAAAAAATTAATGATAAATATGGGCATGCCGCTGGCGACGCCTGTATTAAACATGTTGCCAGCTTGCTCAAAGAAGCCGTTCGCCGGCCTACCGACGATGTGTGCAGGTATGGTGGTGAAGAGTTTGCCATCATACTGCCTAACACCGATTCAGAAGGGGCATCCAATGTAGCTGAGCTGATGCGGCAAACCGTTGAATCGTCACCCGTGTTGGTTGACGACTCCACCATCAGAATGTCATTAAGCGTGGGCATAGCCACCGCAATTGTTACCGCAGAGGAACAAGAACTGACCATGCTGAAAGAGGCTGATCGCATGTTATATGCCGCTAAACAGGACGGCAGAAATAACGTAAAAATTATGGATTTATCAGGAAGTGAATAATGAGTAGCAATAATTTCCCTGTTCGCAGAATGCGCCGTTTGCGCTTTAATGAATCACTTCGTTCACTGGTCACAGAGCATCAGTTAAATGTGAGTGATTTGATTTATCCGGTGTTTATTTTACCCGGCGAGCAGCAACGTCAATCGGTACCATCCATGCCTGGCGTTGAGCGACTTTCAATCGACGAATTATTGCATGACATTAGTGAATGGTTTGCGTTGGGTATTCGCGCGCTGGCAATATTTCCGGTAACCCCGGCAGACAAGAAATCACTTTGTGCGAGCGAGGCTTTTAACCCGCAAGGACTGGCTCAGCAAGCCATCACAGCGGTTAAGCAAGCCTACCCGGAGATGTTGCTGATCTCTGATGTAGCGCTGGATCCGTTTACCTCGCATGGACAGGACGGGCTGATTGATGAAGCGGGTTACGTGCTGAATGATGAAACCGTGGAAGTACTGATCAAACAGGCAATCTCGCATGCCAATGCGGGGGCAGACATTGTCGCCCCTTCGGACATGATGGACGGTCGAATTGGTGCAATTCGTCAGGCGTTAGACGCACATGCACATATTAATACCTGTATCATGGCATATTCCGCAAAATATGCGTCAAGCTATTATGGGCCTTTCCGTGATGCGGTTGGTTCTGCAGCTAATATCAAAGGCGGCAATAAAAAATCTTATCAAATGAATCCGGCGAATTCTGATGAAGCAATTCAGGAAATCAAGCTGGATATTGAAGAAGGTGCCGACATGGTCATGGTCAAACCCGGCATGCCTTACCTGGATATTGTCCGACGTTGTAAGGATCAGTTCAGAGTGCCAACCTTCGCCTATCAGGTCAGTGGTGAGTACGCTATGCATATGGCCGCTTTTGAGCAAGGGTGGTTAGACAGGAATGCGGTCATTGTCGAATCACTGCTGGCGTTTAAACGGGCTGGCGCAGACGGTATTTTAACTTATTTTGCGGTAGAGGCAGCAAGGCTATTGCAGCAAAAATGATCACCAGCGCGGACACAACTAAACGCAGTTAAGTGTCCAGCCTGCTTTATGCTGTAGCCAGCGTTCGTTAGCCAGTTCAGCTTTAATGAGCGGATGATGATTGAGCCAGTTTTCAGGAAAACACAAAGTCCACTCATCATCGTCCACCATCAGTTTTACTGTGGGGATATGCTTATTTTGGCGTCGCAAGCAAAGTACGACGGCAATACGTAGAATTCGAAGCATGCCCGTGAGCATGGGTTGAATTTCTGCATGGTAGCCTGCAAAAATATCTGCATTCACTGCCATCCGATGTGCTGAAACCAAATCTCTGACGGCCGCACGTTGCAGTCGCGTGTAGCCGGGCAGCTCAATATGACTGAGAATGTAGGCACCATGATGATGGTGTTTTTTATACTCAATGTGCAAGCCGGTTTCATGCAAAATAGCCGCAGCACCTAATACCGCTTCAGTATCAATATGACAGATACTCTGCTGTGCACATAGCTGCTGGCAAAGCTTAAGCGCCAAGGTTTTCACTAACTCAGCATGGTGCATATCAATATGGTAGCGAATGACGAGCTGATTCAGCGTTTGCTGACGCCGGTCATTTTCCTGCAAGTTATCCAACATACCGTAAATAAGGCCTTCGCGTAATGCGCCTCCAGCGATATTCATGGTTTTGATATGCAAGCGTTCAAACAATGTAATGAGGATGGCCAGGCCGCTGGGAAAGATGGCTTTTCGGTTTTCTTCTAACCCTTCAATATTAAGCGAGCTAACTGACGCACAATCTATGCACTGCTGGCGAAGGTGATGTAAATAAGTCAGTCTGATGGCATCACTGATTCCTTGCCTGACCAAGATTTCAACAATTGCCTGCGGGGTACCTGAAGCGCCAAGACAGTTTTGCCAGTCGAAACATAAAAAACTGTCAACCCACTTGTCTAATAGCTGGTTGGCCGCTGCCTGCGCCGCGTCAAATGCCTCTTGGGTAATATTCCCATCTTTGAAGTAACGCTCCATAAAGGTCACACAACCCATGTCGATACTGACACAATGTATTGGTTGCAAGTCGTTACCTAAAATGATCTCGGTGCTTGCTCCGCCTATGTCAACCACCAAGCTATTGCCCTGATTAGCGGATGTATAGGCAACGCCGAGGTAAATCTGACGGGCTTCTTCAAGGCCGCTGATCACATCCAGCCGCAAACCCAAAATTGCTTCAGCGCGTTTGACGAATTCGTGTGCATTGGTGGCCAGACGCAGCGTTGCTGTTGCTACGGCCTTGACGTTTGAGGCGGGGATGTCTTCCAGTCGCTCGGCAAAAGATTCCAGGCATTTCCAGCCTCTTTCCATGCTCTCCTGACTTAGCGCCATGTTTTCGTCAAGCCCTGCAGCCAGACGTACTTTTTGTTTTATTTTGCCAACAATTTGTACGCTACCATTGACCACGTGCACCACAACCATGTGAAAACTATTGGAGCCAAGGTCGATGGCGGCGTAGTGTTCACCGTTGACAATTGTGTCCTGAAAAATCTCTGCCTGCATAGATTATGACTGTCTGTTGGAAGTCCTTTTATTGTTCCTGCCACGACGAGAAGAGTTCCGATTGTTACTATTGCGCTTTCTATGACGAGGACGCGGCGCTTTCACGTCATCCAGTAACGCGGTGCGATCATAATCTGTGACCGGAATGGGGTGATGAATATAGGTTTCAATTGCCGGTAGATTGAGCGCATACTTTTCACAAGCAAAGCTGATGGCATGCCCACTTTTTCCTGCACGACCTGTGCGGCCAATGCGGTGAACATAATCTTCAGCATCGTCAGGCAAATCGTAATTGAACACGTGAGATACTTTGTCGATGTGTAAGCCGCGCGCGGCCACATCAGTTGCCACTAAGATGTCCAGATTATCTTTGGTGAAGTCATCCAGAATACCTAAGCGCTTTTTCTGCGGCACATCACCACTTAACAAGCCGACCCGGTGTCCGTCGGCTTCCAGCCAGTCGTTGATCTTTTCACAGGCATGCTTGGTATTGGCGAAGACGATGGCTTTTTCCGGCCACTCTTCTTCCAGCAAAGAAAGAAGTAACAACATTTTGTCGTCGTCAGACGGATAAAATAACTCCTCCTGAACGCGACTTGCTGTTCTTTGCTCCGGCGCAATTTGTACATGCGTGGGGTTGTTCATATGTTCGTAAGCCAATTCCTGGACGCGGTATGATAGCGTGGCAGAAAACAGCATGCTTAAACGCTCAGTTGCCGCTGGCATACGACGGAAAAGAAAGCGTATATCTTTAATAAAGCCTAAATCGAACATGCGATCGGCTTCATCCAAGACGGCTACCTGTATGTGTTTGAGTGTAAACACGCCCTGTTTATTGTAATCCAGGATACGCCCGGTGGTGCCGATAATGATATCAACACCTTCTTCTAAAACTTCCCGTTGACTTTGGTAGCCTTCGCCCCCATATATCAACCCAAGCGTTAGTCCAGTGTGTTCACTGAGCAGTTTCGCATCATTGTAGATTTGTACGGCAAGTTCCCGTGTGGGTGCCATAATGATAGCTCTGGGCGCATTTGCTGGCCAGTTAGCCGTTTCATTACGTTGCGAACTTTCCAATAAATAGTGGAAAGTGGCGACCAGAAATGCGATCGTCTTGCCGGTGCCGGTTTGAGCCTGACCTGCAATGTCCAGGCCCTCCAGTAATGGAGGTAGAGCCAGCGCCTGTATCGGCGTGCAATGAGTAAAGTTGGCAGCAGCAAGTGCTGAAACCACCTTATCATTGATAGGCAGGTCAGAAAAATGAGTTTCGGTTAGATGTGTAGTTTGCATAGCTTATAGCTTATCAGTGCTTGCATTAAATGACAGTTTCTATATAACACTTAGGGTAAAGCTGAGCAAATCAGCAGTAGACCAAATGACGGAGAAAAGAATGAGCGACAAAATTATCCAGTTAACTGACGATAAATTTGAGGCAGATGTAATCAATGCTAGCAGTCCTGTACTGGTTGACTTCTGGGCAGAATGGTGTGGCCCGTGTAAAATGATCGCACCTATTCTTGAAGAAATTGCGAACGACTTTGATGGCAAGTTAACAGTTGGTAAACTGAATGTCGATGAAAATAATGAAACGCCACCAAAATATGGTATTCGTGGTATCCCTACATTATTGCTTTTCAAAGACGGTAATGTAGCTGCTACCAAGGTTGGGGCGTTATCTAAAGCGCAATTAACAGAGTTCTTAAACGAAAATCTGTAAATTGACTTTCGAGCCAGCCATTTGAGCTGGCTCATCCCCCATACCAAATACCTGGCAGTATTTGAATATAAAATTGTGTTTTTTATGCAAAAACACTGGACGCATCAAAATTATGGTGCTAACTTTCATTTAGCTCATACCTGAGCAGCGTTCTGCATGCCCATATCCGGGCGGTATAAACATTTCAAATTAATCTAGTGACATTTAGTCCTGTATGCGAAGTCCAAAAGACCCACCAGTATGAATTTAACTGAACTCAAGAATAAACCCATAAGCGAATTGGTTTCCCTGGCCGAAGAAATGGGCCTGGAAAATATGGCACGTGCCAGAAAGCAAGATATCATTTTTTCAATTTTGAAAAATCACGCCAAGGGTGGCGAAGATATTTTTGGTGATGGCGTATTAGAAATTCTGCAAGATGGATTCGGCTTTTTACGTTCCGCCGACTCTTCTTATCTTGCCGGACCTGATGACATTTACGTCTCACCAAGCCAGATTCGACGATTTAACCTTCGCACAGGCGACACTATAGCCGGCAAAATCCGGCCACCTAAAGACAGTGAACGCTATTTTGCCCTCCTTAAGATTCGCGAAGTCAACTTCGATAAACCTGAAAATTCCCGCACTAAAATTCTTTTCGAAAACCTGACCCCGCTACATGCTGCGTCGCGTATGCGGATGGAGCGAGGCAATGGGTCTACTGAAGATATTACCGCGCGTGTGCTTGACTTGGCGTCGCCCATTGGTAAAGGTCAGCGTGGCTTGATTGTTGCCCCCCCTAAAGCGGGTAAAACCTTATTGCTACAGAACATTGCCCAGTCAATTGCGGCGAATCAACCAGATTGTGAACTAATGGTGTTACTGATTGATGAGCGTCCTGAAGAAGTGACTGAAATGCAACGTCTGGTGCAAGGTGAAGTGGTTGCCTCAACTTTTGATGAACCCGCCAGCCGTCACGTGCAAGTTGCTGAAATGGTAATTGAGAAAGCCAAACGCCTGGTTGAGCATAAAAAAGACGTGGTCATTCTACTTGACTCAATTACCCGTCTGGCGCGTGCGTACAATACGGTTATCCCATCATCGGGTAAAGTATTAACCGGTGGTGTGGATGCCAACGCGTTACACAAGCCTAAACGTTTCTTTGGTGCTGCGCGTAACGTAGAAGAAGGCGGCAGTCTGACAATTATTGCAACTGCGTTAATTGATACCGGCTCTAAAATGGATGAAGTTATCTATGAAGAGTTTAAAGGTACCGGTAACATGGAACTTCATCTAAACCGCAAGATTGCGGAGAAACGTGTTTTCCCTGCGATTGACTTTAACCGTTCAGGTACGCGACGTGAAGAGTTGCTGACCAGTCAGGAAGAATTGCAGAAAATGTGGATCTTACGTAAAATTGTCCACGAAATGTCGGAAATTGATGCCATGGAATTCTTGATCAACAAGCTCTCCATGACCAAAACCAATGATGAATTTTTTGACGCTATGAAGCGCCAAAAAGGCTAATTGTTTACACTGAAAGCGCAGGTCTATCCTGCGCTTTTTTTGTCTCTCTTCTTCTCTTTTCTATTTCCCTAAATACCTCTGTTTCAGCGAGTTAGTTCGCTACCGCTTACTTTCCATTAACCCGGATTTACGCTACTGTTTACACTCAGCTAATTACTTAGAACAGGAAATTACTATGTTGCGTGCGCTGCTTAGCTCTTCAATACTTTTCTTTTCATCTGCTGTTATGGCTGATGACCACGTGGCTTCACTGGTCGATGCTGTAGAGCCCGAGGTGATTAAGTGGCGTCATCATTTTCACGAGTTTCCTGAACTTTCAAATCGAGAATACGAAACAGCTGATTATATTGCCAAGTACCTACGTAGCCTTAACCTGGATGTAACCACCGGGGTGGCGAAGACCGGAGTGGTGGCGATTTTAGATAGTGGCAAGCCCGGTCCTGTGGTTGCACTGCGCGCCGATATGGATGCACTGCCGGTGAAAGAGGAGAACGATTTACCCTTTAAGTCGGTGCAAACGGGTGAATACAAAGGTGAAACGGTACCGGTAATGCATGCGTGTGGTCATGATACCCACATGGCCATGTTAATGGGTGCGGCAAAAGTGCTGGTGCAAATGAAAGATCAATTACGGGGCAAAGTAAAATTCATATTTCAGCCTGCTGAAGAAGGCGCGCCTCCGGGTGAAAAAGGCGGTGCTGAGGTAATGGTGGCCGAAGGCGTACTTAAGAACCCCGATGTCGATGTGATTTTTGGATTGCACATCAGTGCCAATAGAGATGTTGACACTGTCATGTACAACTCGGGTGGCGTAATGGCTGCAGTTGACCCCTTTAAGATTGTTATTAAAGGCAAGCAGGCCCATGGTGCCTATCCATGGAAAAGTGTTGATCCTATCGTCACGGCCGCACAAATGGTGATGTCATTGCAAACCATTGTCAGTCGTGAAGTGAAAGTGATTGATAACGCAGCGGTAGTTACTGTAGGTTCAATCCACGGTGGTAATCGTTCAAACATTATTCCAGCCGAAGTTGAGCTAATCGGAACTATCCGTACGCTGAACAAAAAAGCCCGAGACTTGATGTATGAAGCCATGCCCAGAAAGGTAAAAGGGATTGCCGAAAGTATGGGCGCTGAAGCAGAACTGACGTTGCCTTTAGACTATAGTTATCCTATTACCTATAATGATCCGGAGTTAATGGCGAAAATGCTGCCAACGATTCAGTCGACAGCAGGAAAAGAAAATGCTATTCAGGACAAACCAGTAACAGGAGCGGAAGACTTTTCGTTTTTCCAGGAGAAAGTACCTGGCTTGTATCTGTGGGTAGGTGGTAAACCTAAAGATGTCCCAGAAAATGAATCACCAGCGCATCATACGCCCGAGTTTTATGTTGAAGACAGCGGAATGAAACTGGGCGTTAAACTGTTAACCAACCTCACGCTTGATTATATGCACCAATAAAAGGCCAGTAAGGGAGTAAGGCTTTGAGAAATGCGAAAAATGTAGTGATGTACCTGCTGCTCACGGTAGCAGGTGCTGCCGCAAATACCCTTGCTCCCGCTATTATTTCAGATGGTATTTTTGCCTATGGAGTGGCTGCGTCCATCTTTATCGCATTGCGCTATCGTCCAGTTTTAGCTATTCCTGCAGCCTTTGTTATCGCGTTTCCTTTAACCTTGCACCACCCATTATTGGCGGTAGCAGTACTGGTTGCTCAACCTCTTATCCTGAGTTTGTTCTGTTATCCCAAAAGAATTCTAAAACCGTTAATCTATGCTGGCTTTTTTTGGAGTCTGGTAGCCCTGCCTATCATAGGCCTGGCCTTCATGGGCGAACAAATTGAAACCACATCAGAGCTTATCACCGCCAGTATTATCAGTTGGCTGGGGGGAGTGGTAGGTCTGCTTATTGGACATATCAGTTATTGTATCGCTAACCGAGAAAGAATCGCTGCCTCGTCTGAACTAGTGCCTGCCAGAGGCATGCTGAGTTACATTTTTGCCAGTCTGTTATTTTTAATTATATTAGTGATTTTTATTGGTTATCTGCATATTTTCCAGAAGCAGCAAAAAATGCAGATCGACAAGTATATCGGTGAGCGCACTGGAATAATTGCTGAACAAGTTGAAGTATTTTTAGAACGCAATCAAAGTGCGGTTAATCTCACCGCAAACCTGCTCGCCGCCGGTTTGTCCAACAACAGTGCAACCAATGAAGCCATCACCCAGTATTTACAGTCTTTAGCAGTCAACCAGCCACATTTTTTAACCTTCCTGGTCGCCAACGAACAGGGTGAAATTACCAACTCTTACCCGCCGGATTTAAAAATAAAAGCCGAAGAACTGGGCTATAACAGTGTTGCTGCGCGGCCTTATTTCAGCCAGGTACAAGCGACGGAGAAGCCGTATCTTTCCAACGCGTTCCAGGGGAAAGGTTTCGGCAATGATCTTATTGTTGCCATCTCATCTCCGATTATGGTGGAGAAGCAATTGGCTGGTATTGTGGAGGGCTCGCTCTCATTGAGTAGCTTTGCCCAATTTGATAAGCAACAAATTCCCGGCTTTGCAGTAATCATCGAAGATGCTGCACAAAATGTGGTTTACGCCAGTGAGCGCTTAGCTTTAACGCCATTGATGCCGGTGGAATACGAAGCGTGCCTTAACGAGCGTTGCGCGCATGGTGTCAGGCTAAAAGAGAATGACTGGTTAGGTTCACGTCGCGGCGTCAGCCAGACCAACTGGCATGTTAGATTACTGTATGATTTTTCCCGCTTTACTGACACTTTTAACACCTGGCTGTTATTAGCATTAGGTGTGCTGCTGTGTCTGGCGTTACTGAGTGTGCTGGTAGGTCATATCCTTGCTACCGTATTTACTGCACCTATGAACAATTTGGTGCGTTACTTTGAATCATTTGCGCCTGACAGTCAGTCAGTAGGCGTGCTTCCTCAACGCAAACGATTTTATGTGGTCGAGATCAACCAGCTCAATGAAGCTTTCTCTAATTTACAGGAACGTCTCATCAATGCGTTTAAAGATCTCGCTCAGTCGCGGCTAGAGCAGAAGGTCTTAAACAAACAGCTGAGAGCGTTGAACATCTCGCTGGAAGAAAAAGTCGAAGAAAAAACCCAGTCGTTGAAGGAAGCACTCGACAAGGCCAAATCAGCGAATGAATCAAAAAGCCAGTTCCTGGCCAATATGTCTCATGAAATTAGAACGCCAATGAATGGAATTTTGGGCAGTTGCGAAAATTTACTGGAAATGCCGCTGCCTGATGGCGTATCTAAAAAAATCGAAGTCATCCACTATTCCGCCAGTCATTTACTGTCAATTTTAAATAGCATTTTAGATTGGTCAAAAATTGAAGCGGGCAAAATGACTCTGGATGAACATTCGTTTTCTATGAGAACCTTGGTCGATAGTGTGTTGTTTCTTAATTCACAGGCGGCACAGAGAAAAAATGTGTTACTTCGCTGTACAGTGAACGAGTCGGTTCCGGAACATTTATTGGGCGATGGCGGAAAACTGAATCAAATCATCAATAATTTGCTGAGTAACGCGATTAAATTCACGCAAAGCGGCACGGTCAGCATCAATGTCTCATTTAGCGACGATCAACTACAGATCAGTATTGCTGACTCAGGTATTGGGATGAGCAAAGAGCAACTTGCACGAATATTCGACCAGTTTGAACAAGCCGATTCGTCTACTACCCGTGTCTACGGTGGCACCGGGCTAGGCCTTTCAATTACCAGCAAGCTGATAGAGTTGATGGGAGGAACCATTCAGGTAACCAGCAAATTACGCCAGGGAACCACCTTTACGGTTTCTATCCCGTTTTCTCAGGACGTGAATCTGGCCAATGCGAACGTCCCTGTTTTGCCGCATCTTCCACAAAAGCTTAACGTCCTGTTGGTCGAAGATAATCACATTAATGCTGAAATCGTTGCAGATATAATTAAGTCACAGAAATGGGTGCTGTTATGGGCTAAAGACGGCCAGCAGGCACTTGATGTGTTGTCTAAGCATCATTTCGATTTAATCCTGATGGACTGTCAAATGCCGGTGATGGATGGCCTGGAAGCCTCCCGCCAAATTCGAGCACGCACAGATGATAAAGCATTAATTCCAATCATAGCGCTAACAGCGAATGCGTTTGAAGAAGATAAGCAGGCATGCCATGAGGCAGGCATGGATGCACATCTGGCCAAGCCGTTTAAAAAGGAGCAGCTACTCAACGTAATTGCCACGACGTTGAAGCGCACTACATCAATTAGCTGATGCCAGTTAGCAGCACCAATTCATCCTGCCGTCATCGGTATATTATTCTACGCTTACGATTTTAACTCAATCGCGTTAAAGTCCTTCTTTGACTATGGGCAAAACCAGCCGTTTGAGTTAAAATTGTGCGCTTTTCCACACACCTTAATCTTCGTTCTTCACGCATACAGTGTTTGTGCAGTTCGAAGCTAAAACTACAGTTATCAGGAGCTGTTGATGGCAAAAGTCGCAATTGTTATGGGCTCGACCTCTGATTGGCCTACCATGCAGCAGGCGGCAAAAATGCTGCGGTCGTTCGGTGTTGAATTTGAAGCGAAAGTGGTATCAGCCCATCGAACCCCCAACTTGCTGGTCGAATTTGCTGAAGGCGCTGCTGAGCAAGGGTTCAGTGTCATCATCGCCGGAGCTGGTGGCGCCGCTCACCTGCCAGGCATGATTGCCGCACATACACATCTACCGGTATTCGGTTGTCCGGTTCAGTCAAAAGCCCTTAGTGGTTTAGACTCCTTGTTGTCTATAGTACAAATGCCCAAAGGTGTTGCCGTAGGAACATTGGCTATTGGTGAGGCAGGCGCAGCTAATGCAGGCTTACTGGCCGCGCAAGTTGTAGCGCTACAAAAGCCTCAAGTGGCTGAGGCGATTAAACATTTCCGTAAAAAACAAACCGAAAAGGTTCTTGAAAATAGTAAGCTGGAGCTCGACTGATGCAGGTGCTGGTTTATGGTGCCGGGCAGCTGGCGCAAATGATGTATCTTGAAGGTTGCCCCATGGGCATTGAAGTACAGGCTGTCGATGTTAAAAATGAACAGGTTGTACACCCCGTTACCAAACAGCCAATGAACATTTCACTGGGTCAGGCGATTGCCAATGCGGATGCGCTGACGGTAGAGTTTGAACATGTGCCAGAACATTTGCTGGAACAAGCTTCGCGTTCAGGTAAATTATATCCATCCATTGATGCAGTATTGATTGGCGCTGACAGAGTGCGCGAGAAACGTCTGTTAACCCGTGTAGGGGTAGCAAACTGCCCTCATCGGGTGGTTACCCAGATAGATCAGCTGGACAGCTGCATTGAAGAGTTAGGCGAGCGATTAATACTTAAAGCTAGCCGCGATGGTTATGATGGCTATGGCCAGTGGCGACTAACTCAATCTTCAGAGCTTTCCGCGCTCAAGACCACTTTACAGGGGCTGGACTTAGAGTCAGTGCCTCTAGTCGTCGAGAAAATGCTCGACTTTGACCGTGAGGTGTCAATTATCGGCGTGAGAGACAAGCAGGGCCAAATCCGTGTTTATCCGTTGGCCGAAAACCTTCACCATAAAGGTCAGTTGCATGTCTCAGTGGCACCCGCTCTGAATATTACCGATGCGCTGCAGAAACAGGCTGAAACCATCTTTACCATACTGGCGGAAGGAATGGGTTATATTGGCGTGCTGGCGGTTGAATTATTTCAGTGCGGGGAACAGTTACTGGTGAACGAAATTGCACCACGTGTTCACAATTCAGGGCATTGGACTTTAAGCGGCAGCGATGTCAGCCAGTTTAATAATCACTTGCGCGCTGTCACCGGGTTGCCGCTTGGCCAGAGTGACTCATTGAAAGTCAGTGCGATGGTCAATATTATCGGATGTAGTGCGTTTTCAAGTGACTTGCTCAGTATTCCGGGTTGTCATCTTTATTGGTATGGCAAAACGGTGCGTGAGAAACGAAAAATGGGACACATCAATGTTACCGCAGACAACTTCGCTGAGTTAGGCGACAAGCTGCGTGCGCTAAGTGAGTACTTACCTCTTGAGCACTTCCCTAAGCTTGAAGATGAGGCTAAACGCTTAAAATCGCTTAGTCCTGCTTGACAACTGAAGCGCGGACGCTAAAATACGCGTCCGCTTCAGGGGCTTCTTCTCTGATGTGGCGTTAAGTGTGCCGACTTAGCTCAGTTGGTAGAGCAACTGACTTGTAATCAGTAGGTCGCCAGTTCGATTCCGGCAGTCGGCACCATTTAACTTTTTAACTTTTTAACTTTGTAACTTGTTAGCCCCTTAGTATATCCAACAACTTACTTTCCATGTTCCCACAGCGTTAATCATAGCAGTAAGTGACTGTATTTTTACGATAATATAAAAATAATTAACGACGTTATCAATCAGTTCAGCGCAATTGCAGTATCAATTTCACTATGACTTTGCTAACGTAACTGCTTAATTTACTTTAATACATTACGCGATATGAAGACGATTTCTCGATTAATCTGTACTCTGATTTTCAGTTTGTTCAGCTTTTCGGCCTGGTCCTCTGCTAACATTGAAGTCAGCGATGCCTACGCCCGCGCGACCTTTGCGATGGCGACAACAGGGGCGGTTTATATGACCCTGCACAATCATTCAGAAGGTGAGCGAACGCTTAAAACGGTTAAAGTGAGTGAGTCACTCGCTGATGAAGCGCAAATCCATACTACGCAGATGGTTGCTGACATGGCAAAAATGCGTGAAGTAAAAGAAGGCGTCAAATTGCCGTTACATCAATCGGTTGAGTTCGTTCCCGGTGGACATCACATCATGTTGTTGGGCCTGAAGAAGCCGCTCATCGAAGGTGAAACGATTTCACTGACACTGATTTTTGATGACAATTCCAGCCTAAACGTTGAAGCCATGATCCGCAATGAGAGTGGCGAAACCTCCACTAACGGGCATCACGACCATTCGCACCATTAAGAAGCAATACTGCCCTAATTGCTCATTGTACTAATCCAAAATGAGCTTATTTGTCTATTAAACGTGAATCGTTCAGGGTCTTTGCACCCTGACTTTAATCTGATTAACAAGGAGCAAAATGCATGAGTAATATTGATATTGGGATTTCCGAGGGTGACCGTAATCAAGTCGCTGATGGGTTAAGCCGCTTGTTAGCTGATTCATATACTCTTTACCTGCAAACGCACAATTTCCATTGGAATGTGGTCGGGCCTAAATTTCGTGATTTACATATGATGTTTGAAGAACATTATACCGAGCTGGCCGTTGCAGTTGACGATATTGCAGAACGGATTCGCACACTTGATGTACCAGCGCCTGGCACTTACAAAGCATTTGCCGAACTCAGTTCCATTGAGGAAGTCGAGGGGGTACCCGAGGCGACCGAAATGGTGATACTGCTCACTCATGGTCACGAGCAGGTGGTAAAAACGTGTCGGAAAGTACTGAAAATGGCCCAGGAAGCTGATGACGAATCAACCGTGGCGCTAGTTTCCGACCGCATGCGTGTGCATGAAAAAACGGCCTGGATGTTACGCGCGTTAACCCAGAAATAAACATAGGAACTATTTTGAAGACATCACTCTTGCTCAACCGACTGGCCGCCGCTAGCGTGGTTGCCACATCTTTATGTGCTACTACGGCACATTCGGAAGATCTGCAGGTAAAAGAATTAGCGACTGGATTAAATCACCCGTGGGGCATGACTTTTTTACCTGACAACCGGTTGGTCATTACCGAACGCGGTGGCGCAATACAGATTTATGACGCAGAAAACGGATTAAGTGGCGATTTGGAGGGGGTGCCGAAAGCTGCCACCAATAATCAGGGCGGGATGTTAGATATACTTGCCGATCCTGATTTTGCATCTAACCAGACATTGTATTTCTGTTACAGCAAACCAGGTGAGGGCGGCAGTAGTTCTGCGGTCATGAAAGCCAGATTAGACGGTGGAAAACTGGTCGGCGGTGAAGATATTTTTATTGCTAACCCACTGGTTGATAATGGCTTTCATTTTGGCTGTCGACTAGGTTTTGATGCCGAAAAGAACTTGTACATCACGTTAGGTGATCGCTACAAATACATGAAAGAGGCGCAGAACACCGATAACCACCATGGCAAAATTGTGCGCATACGACCTGATGGCAGCATACCAGACGATAACCCCTTTAAAGACGGTCAGGCACCTGAAGTGTTCAGTTATGGGCATCGCAATGTTCAGGGGTTGACGGTTCACCCCGAGAGCGGCGAGGTCTGGGCAATGGAACACGGTCCTAAGGGGGGCGATGAGGTGAACAAGCTTGCCGCAGGCAATAACTACGGCTGGCCTGTGATCACCTATGGTGTCGATTACAGCGGTGAAATCATTTCGGATAAAACCAGGCAGGAAGGCATGGAGCAGCCCGTTATCTATTGGGACCCGTCGATAGCGCCCAGTGGAATGACTTTCTATTATGGTGATAAGTTTAAGGCGTGGGAAGGCGACCTGTTGGTTGGCGCGTTAAAATTCACCCATCTGCGTCGAATCGAGATGGACGGCGACACGCCGGGCAAACAGCATGAATACCTGCGTGAACGCAATCAACGTATTCGTGATGTCGAAGTTGGGCCTGACGGCTTAATTTATCTGCTGACCGATGAAGCGAATGGCAAGTTGCTGCAATTGTCGCCAGCACAACAGTAATAGGCATTTGGTTCACTTTCGCATAGTGGAAGTGAGCCAACCTTTCTACCAATTATCTAGCAGGACAAAACACTTTCGCCCAGCCTGTTTGCTATTTTCCTAGTCAATTATCTACCCTACAATCAGCGTGTTGGACGTGAGTGCCAATCCACAGTGAAAACATCATTGATAAGATGTAATCTGCTTTTCTACACGCTGGTCTATACTTCGGATTAAGGAAAAAAGGAACAGAGAACAGGAACAGCAAGGATATGTTGAAAGGATTGCTGGCATTAGGCCTTTTACTTCTTCACACTGCAGTTTTCGCGAATGATAAAGATGTGGTCGTCAGTGTAGTGGAACACCCGCTCAGCGCCAGATACAAACCTCTTATTACAGAATCTTATCAAGCGGTAGGTCTTAACGTCAGGTTTGTCACTATGCCTCTTTCGCGGCGTCTTATTGCATTAGATGAAGGTGGCACAGATGCCGATCTGGTTGGCAGGGACAAGCTTTCCAACCATTACAATAATGTTTTGCGTGTAGGGCCTAAGCTGGCAACGATCACGATAAAGCTTATATGCAGTGACAAGCTGCGCTGTGGTAAGGGCGATACACAGCACTTTTCTCAGCGTATTTTCATGGATAAAGCGACCCGTGTTGCCCTTAGACAGGAATTTAAAATTCGCTTCAATAACGTTAACGACAATATTGAGTCACCACAAATGCTGGTCGAACTGTTCGAGAAAGATCGGATTGATTATTTTATATTTGTTGACGATGAGTCCGCGCAATCACTAAAGCTGAACAGAAAACATAAGTCGGTGTTTCTGGGAGAGTTGGATTTATATCATCACGTAAATAAGAAGATGCAACCTATTGCTAAAAAGTTAGCTGAGGCCATGCTCTCAGCGTCTCAAAAACGTAAGGCAAAGGCCAGAGTCGTCGATGACAAGCGGCACTTCCATCACTCAACACCCGGGGTACGGAAAATGCTCTGTATCGCTCCGGTTAGCGCAGCGCATTGTAGCGGCAACGCTGGTTTATCTGCACTTATTGAGCCCACTTACTATCTTTAGATCACGTACGCTATTTTACCATCGAGGTCGCATAAAAATTATCTTAAGCTGACGCTACGATGGTGAAGGAGCCAGTTGATAGTCAGGTCGATAGGCGAAGCTGCCTGCCACTTGCAATCTTATTTAACCAAGTAAGAGTTGATGCTCTATCGCAATATAATTTGTAGCGACCTGCATTAGGCTGGTAGCCGTGAGTGCGGGTACTCCATACACTACAACCTGTTTGCCTTTTTGTGTTTTAAGTCGCTCAACTAATATGTCGAAATCGCCATCGCCTGAAACGAGTATGAGTGTGTCGGCATCGTCAGCATAATCCATCATGTCGAGGGTAATGCCTACATCCCAGTCACCTTTGGCGCTGCCATCAGCGCGTTGGATAAATGGCTTTAACTTCACTTCAAAGCCAATTGCCCGCAAGATATTCTGAAATTCCTGCTGCTTTTTATCACCACGATCGACAGCATATGCGATGGCCTGAGTTACCTGTTTACCAGCGGTGACGGTTTGCCAGAATTTATTGTAATCGAAATTCTTTTTATAGGCCTGCCGAGTGGTGTAGTAGACGTTTTGCACGTCCACAAAGATTGCTATTTTTTCCATAAGGGATTCGTTCATTGTATGTCTGAAATACTGTCCGCAAAAAGTTGATGCATGGGGGTGCTGCGGTCTAAAAATTTTAAATCAAGCAAATGATCCCGTCCTGCAAACGTGTGGTGTTCACATTGCCCATTGTTGGCGCTGTTCATCGAGTTGCACACATCGTCTGCCATTTGCGAAGAGGGCCAGATCTCATCATTCCCGCCGGTCAACAGTATCACCTTACCTGTAATTTTCTGTACATCGATAGATGCTTTGCCGTTGTCGGTGCGATTCTGCAATGACTGCGTGTACAAATCGAGTAAACCACTTACCGGACCAGAGGGGCGAAAAGAAACGTGAACGAGCGGTTTTCCCTGATATGTCCAACTTGATGAGGGAATCTTTGACCAGTCTGTTAGAATTCCAGCCCAAACTACTGAGCTGGGCGCAACGGCGACCACCCGTTTGATGTGTGAGTCACGGGACGCCATCAGCAAGGCCAGTTCTGCTCCCTTTGACCAACCAACGATTACCAGACCTGACCGTTCAACCTTGGAATTATCCATCAGCCAGGCTTTTGCCTTATCAACGTATTCCAGAGGAATTTCATTCAGTTCAGCTGGCAGCCCCTCGTGGTTGAAATAGGCCAGTGCCAGCGTAGCATGACCCAGATCAGCGACCGCTCTTGCTAATTTTAATGGAATACTACCTTCTGAACCGCCTAATACCAGCACGGCTAAGGTACTTTGTGTGCTGCGAGCTGGATAAAACTCAGCTGCAATACCATTTTCAGCCATAGTTAGTTTTTGCGGGTTTGCCAGACTTGGGCTTGAAATTAAAAACGTGAACACGCTGAGAAGCAAAATAAGGCGGCTTAGCATAGAAGAGTTCCTTTCAATTAATGGACGTTGACACACAGAGTGGAGTTATAATGCGGAAAGCAAAACGCGCCCCACGGGCGCGCTATATTTATTGTGCGGTGGCGGCTTCATTCTGAGAAGTATCGTGGTTTACCTGATAGCGCTCAAACCAGGCCAGGATGTTCCCCACCTTTTGGATCAGACGCGACGGTTTACCCGCGATGCCATGCGGCGCTCCTGGAATTCTCACCATGGCAGCATCCACGCCTTTTAATCGTAAGGCCTGGTAATACTGTTCTGATTCACTGATAGGCGTTCGATAATCAGACTCGCCAGTTAACAACAGGGTAGGCGTGCTGACATTCCCCACCAGCGATAATGGTGATCGCTTCCACAACTGGTCGGCAATATTCCACGGCATATCAGGCATCCAATATTGACTGAAAAACGGATAGGCATCGGCGGTTAATGCAAAACTCATCCAGTTGATCACCGGCTTGGCAACGACGGCCGCTTTAAAACGATCGGTTTTACCGATTGACCAGGCGGTGAGTACACCACCACCGGAGCCGCCGGTGATAAACAGGTTATTTGCATCAACATTACCTTTGGCTATAGCCGCATCCACCACATCCATCAGATCGTTGTAATCCTGTGAGGGATAATTGTGATGGATCAGGTTACCGAAATCTTCTCCATAGGAACTGCTGCCACGTGGATTTGACCACACAACCATGTACCCTTTAGAGGCCATCAACTGAACTTCCATTGAGAAGTGTGGACCGTAAGCCGCGTGTGGGCCGCCATGAATCTCTAAAATTAACGGGTACGTTTTATTACTGTCAAAATTGGGTGGGTAAGCAACCCAGGCATCGATTTTACGTTCGTCCACCGATGAGGTGACTTCTAACGCCTTTACTTCGGCCAGAGTTAGGTGGCCTAAGGCATCGCTGTTTAAATCAGTTAGCAATAACTGTTTGTTATTGCCTGACCTGACCAAGGCTAAATCGGCGGGCTTATTCATGTTCGCCTTCGTAAAAGCGATGTCACCATTTTTATTAATAGCAAAATCACCCGATGTATATGGGCGGCCCATCGACTGACCGCCTAAGGTGACCGCCAACTTTTCGATATTGCCAGCCAGATCGGTGGAGGCAAGTTTATGCTCACCCTGATCGAGATAGGAAAATACCAGGCTTTCGCTATTCTGCTTCCAATAAAAGCCCTGAATTGAGCGGTCTAACGCAGAAGTAATGCGTGTAGCCTCTCCCGACGCTAAATCCATCACCATCAGATCGGCATTCTGATAGGAAAGCTTCCTATCATTAAGTTGCATAAAGGCCAGCTTGTCGCCGTTGGGACTGAGTTTGGGTGAAAATTCAGGACCATCCATAGAGGTAACCTGGCGTACCTCACGGGTTTTAATGTTCACACTGTACAAGTCGGATGACAACGGCTGCAATGCAAAATCTTCACTGCGATTTGCAGAAAAGAAAATTGATTTATTATCGGCGGCAAACGCCAGTACACCTGAATGCGGAAACGCGCCGGTGGTTAATTGTCTGGGCGTGCCCCCTGATACGGGTAATATATAAAGTTGGTTATAGCCGGTAGGTAAATAGCCTGCACCGTCTGAACGGTAATTGGTGCGCTCGATATATTTCGCGCTTTCTGACCACTTAGCGCCCTTGGGTTTGGCTGGCATGTCGGTAAATAAAGGCTTTTCCTGCGTAGCCGTGAACATGCTGAAGGCCAAAGTTTTACCATCATGAGACCAGGTTATATTGGACGGTCTGTGAGGCAGCGATGAAATTTTTACCTGTTCACCGCTATCAAAATAATGGATGTGAATTTGTGAGCCTGCCACATAGGCCAGCATGGTACCATCGGGAGAAAGGGTTGTCTGGCCGATACTTTCATCCTGCGCGATAAGAGGACGATGCTTTTTGCCGTCTAGCGACACCTGCCACAATGCGGTGTGCGTTCTGTCTTTCATGATATCCATGGAGCGTCGTTCGTAGATAACGTTTTTACCATCATGGGTGAACAACAATGAGCCCGGATATTCAAGATTGAAGGTGTCCGCATATTGCAGTGTAGTAGGAAGCGCATCAGCGCGCACCGGTGTCGCGCCAAGATCACTCAATGTGGCTGCTGCTAATATCAGCGTGGCATAGCAAGAATATCGCATATTTGATGTTTCTCCTGTTCCCTGCATAGTTGGTTCAGCTATCGTCTTGTTGAGACGCAGAGGTTTTATGTTTCAGGGTTACCCGGCCAATTAAAATATCTTTAAACATGACCCAGTCACCTAGTAAGCTATAAAGCGGGTAGCGAAAGGTCGCCGGCTTATTTTTTTCATAAAAAAAATGTCCCACCCAGGCGAAGCCATAACCGATTAATGGCAATAGCCATAAAAGCGCCCATTTTTGGGTAAGCAAAGAGGTAAAAAGAACGATGAGAACGAGAGTTGAGCCGACAAAATGTAACAACCGGCACGTTGGATGTGTATGCTCACGCAAGTAATAGGGATAAAATTCGCTGAAAGTGCGAAACCGGCTTTCTACTTGACTCATTAGCACCCCCTTTTGTAAAACTAATCTAACATAGCATTTACATCATCACTAGAACAGAACAATGCTTTAAACGGGCGAAAAAGTAAGATAATACAATGTTGTTGTTTTTCTTAAGGTACGCCCCATATACACTCTCACGATCGCAAGAAACAGGCAGAAAAAATGGATAACTTAGTCGCAAATAATATTGTGGATATCACCGTAGAAAATTTTCAGCAGGTCATCCTGCACGACTCGCGCGAAAAGATTGTACTGGTAGATTTTTGGGCGGACTGGTGTGAGCCATGTAAAGACCTTATGCCGATATTGGAAAAAATTGCCGGTGAGTACCAGGACAGTATGATCCTGGCTAAAGTGGATTGTGAAAAGCAGCAGGAAGTCGCAGCCCAGTTTGGAATTCGTAATCTGCCAACGGTGATGGTTGTAAAAGACGGTCAACCGGTGGATGGCTTCGCCGGCGCACAACCCGAAGCGCAGATCCGTGAAATGCTTGCGAAATATCTTCCCCAGCCTGAAGACGAGTATCTTCAACAAGCCATGCAATTTGTTGCCGACGGCGATTATCAGAGTGCTTTCCCGCTGGTTAAGCAAGCATACGAACTTAATCCGGAAAATCTGGAAGCCAAGTTGACTTATATAGACTGTATGATCGAAACAGGCTCTATAAATCAGGCAAAAGAGTTGCTTGCATCAATTAAAATGGTGGATCAGGACAATCGTTATCACGCACTGAATAGTAAAATCGAATTAGCCGAACAAGCCTCGCAGAGCCCGGAAATGCAGAAGTTGAAAGAAGCGGTGGCGCAAAACCCGGATGATTTACAACTGAAAATTGATCTGGCGGTGCAGTTGCAACAGGCGCATAAAGCGGATGAAGCGTTGGAATTGCTTTATCAGGTTTTGTTAAAGGACGTCAATTTTGGCGATGCCAAAAAAGTCATGTTGGACATGATTAATGCACTAGCCGATGGTGACACGTTAAAATCTTCTTATCGTCGTAAGGTCTACAGCTTGCTGTATTAATCGAATTCCACAAACGGCAGGGCATCTCATGTATCAACAATTTTATCAGCGTTTTTTAAATGCAACCAAAGGTAAACAGCATTACGCCTGTCATAGTCATTATTTCTGGCCTGATGTGACCCGCGAAGCGATGCTGGCTTACTGGGATGACAGCGCCAAATGGGTTGATGATAAATGGGAGCACTTTTTTAATGATGTAGTTCCTGCTGTGCAACAGCATATATCACGTACGCTGAACACCGATCATCCGGAACAGGTTGTTTTTGCGCCTAACACTCATGAGTTTGTCTATCGTATTTTGTCTTGTCTGAATCTTGCTGCGCCCCAGACCATTGTTACCACTGACAGTGAGTTTCACAGCTTTAATCGACAAATAAACCGTTTAGATGAATGGGCGAATATTGATGTGGTACGGGTGCCAACACAGCCATTTGCCACCTTTAATCAACGGTTTATTGCTGCGATTAAGCAGCATCAACCTGATCTGGTGTTCTTCAGTCAGGTGTTTTTCAACTCTGGTTATTGGGTGCAGGATATTGAAACGATTGTCAGTGCGGTTGAACGTGAAGAAACGCTGGTGGTGATCGACGGTTATCATGCGTTTATGGCGTTACCTGTTGATATCAACACAATACAACAAAGGGTGTTTTATTTAGGCGGTGGGTACAAATATGCGCAGAGTGGTGAGGGGGTGTGTTTTGCTCATGTGCCGCCTCAATCTAAATTAAGGCCGGTGTATACTGGATGGTATGCCGAATTTGGCGCACTGGAAAAGCCTAAAGACAACCATGTTCAATATAGTGAAGACGGGATGCGTTTTGCGGGCGCGACCATGGATTTTTCCGGTCTGTACCGCATGCGCGCGGTATTCGATTTGCTGGCCAGTGAAAACCTGAATGTTGCAGGCATCAATACCTACGTAAAATATATTCAGCAAACTTTTCTGACACGGCTTGATGAGCAAGGGCATGCGTTGGTTAACCGTCAGGCGCTGGTCGTTGACTCACTGGATCAGTGCGGTCATTTTCTTACGTTCACCATGCCCGATGATGCAACCACGGCCTCAATAGCAGCGTTTTTAAAACAGCATGGGGTGTTAACCGATTACCGCGGCAACCGTTTGCGCTTTGGCTTTGGTCTTTATCACCTTGCCGACGAAATAAACCTGTCCTGTCTGCATGCATTTGAGAATAGCTGATGGAATGGTTATGGCCCGCGCTGGCGATTGTATGCATCATTGAAGGATTAGGACCTTTACTTATTCCCAATCGCTGGCGACTTTATTTATTGGAAATAAGTCAGCAACCTACTAATAATCTGCGCCAGATAGGCGGAATATTGGTCATCATTGGGGCGGTCAGTTTGTTTTTTCTCACTCGCTAAATTTAATTTGCATTAAATTTGTACATAAAGGGGGTGATCATTCACGTACATTTTTGGTAGAATCCCCGCCTAATTTTTTAACACTTCTGATCCATGGCAAAAAATGTAGTCGTACTCGGCACCCAATGGGGTGATGAGGGTAAAGGTAAGGTCGTTGACCTTCTCACCGATCGAGCAAAATATGTGGTGCGCTATCAGGGCGGCCATAACGCAGGTCACACACTGGTCATTGACGGTGAAAAAACCGTTCTTCACTTAATTCCATCAGGCATTCTGCGAGACAATGTTACCTGTATCATTGGTAACGGCGTGGTACTGTCGCCAGAAGCGCTGATGAAGGAAGTCAAAATGCTCGAGGAACGTGGTGTTCCTGTGCGTGAGCGACTCAAAATCAGTGAAGCGTGTCCGCTCATTTTGCCTTACCACGTGGCCTTAGATGTTGCGCGTGAAAAAGCCCGCGGCAGCAAAGCCATCGGTACCACAGGTCGCGGCATAGGTCCGGCTTACGAAGACAAAGTATCCCGTCGTGGCTTAAGAGTGGGTGATTTATTCAATCCTGAAGATTTTGCCAGCAAGCTTAAAGAAGTCTTGGCAATCCATAACTTCACCCTGACCGAATATTACGGTGAAGAAGCCGTGGACTATGATAAAACCCTGAATGATGCACTGGCTGTGGCTGACATTCTTAAGGCTATGGTAATCGATGTAACTGATGAGTTAGATAAGGCTCATCAGGCTGGATTGCCCATCATGTTTGAAGGTGCACAAGGTACATTGCTTGATATTGACCATGGCACATACCCTTATGTTACTTCGTCTAACACTACGGTAGGTGGCGTGGCAACAGGGGCAGGCTTCGGCCCATTACGCTTAAACTATGTGTTAGGTATTGTAAAAGCTTACACCACGCGCGTAGGTTCAGGCCCATTCCCAACTGAGTTAGATTGCGATGTGGGCGAACACTTAGGGGTTAAAGGGCATGAGTTTGGTGCAACCACGGGACGCAAGCGTCGCACCGGCTGGTTTGATGCCGTTGCCATGAAGCGTGCAGTACAGATAAACTCAATTACTGGTTTTTGCTTAACCAAACTTGATGTATTAGATGGCCTTGAATCGCTGCAAATCTGCGTAGGATATAAAGACGCTGAAGGTAACATTAAGGATGTTCCACCCATGGCGGCAGACGGCTACGATCTGGTGACGCCCGTATATGAAGAAATGCCGGGTTGGAGTGACAACACTTTCGGTGTTACCGAATATGAGAAACTCCCACAGGCTGCGAAAGATTATATCGTACGTCTGGAACAACTGACTGGCGTTCCGGTAGATATTATTTCTACAGGCCCGGATCGCAACGAAACCATCGTGTTACGTCATCCGTACGACGCGTAATACATAGGCTTCTTCAGTGACCCCTGGAGAAGCCCGCTTTTTCTTTTCCCGTTTATTTCAGTCAATTCGCCCAAATCTGTGAGCGGGTCTCACTTCAATGCAGTTTGGTATAAAGCGCATCCCTGATACACTGGTACCACCTATTGTAATCAGCCTGTGGTTTTTCAATGACAATCTCTTCCGTCTCGACGCATCATTCCAGCCTTGCAGACGATATTCATCGCTCGTTAAACACGTGTTTTAGCACTGGTAAAACCCGTCCGTTAACCTGGCGTAAACAGCAGCTTGAACAGCTTAAATCCTTGTTGGCGGAAAACGAAAACGCGATTTATGCCGCTTTGACCGAGGATCTGGGTAAGTGTCAGACCGAGTCATGGCTGGGGGAGTTTGGCTTTTTACACAATGACATTGAGCATACACTAGCCAATTTGAAGCGCTGGACCGCGCCGCGCAAGGTGTCTACCCCCTTAGTGGCCCAGCCAGGCAAAAGCTTTCAGCAAGCAGAACCGTTAGGTACCGTGTTGATTATTGGCGCCTGGAACTATCCCTTACAGCTATTACTTGCTCCTTACGTGGCAGCGTTGGCGGCCGGCAACTGTGCGGTGCTAAAACCCTCAGAACTGGCTGAAAATACCTCGTCACTTATTGCCCGTTTGATTCCACAGTATATGGATACCGAAGCTGTGCAGGTGGTGGAAGGTGGCAAAGAACAAACCAGCGAGTTACTTGCATTAAACTGGGATCATATTTTTTATACCGGTGGTGAGCAGGTGGGCAAGATTGTAATGCGCGCGGCTGCCGAATATCTCACCCCGATTACCCTGGAGCTGGGCGGAAAAAGCCCTTGCATCGTCGATAGCACAACTGATTTAGCGACTACGGCCAATCGTATAGTCTGGGGAAAGTGGATGAATGCCGGGCAAACCTGTATTGCACCTGACTATATTCTGGTAGAAAAATCGTTCAAAGATAGCTTGGTATCCGCGTTAAAAAAAGCGCTGGTTCAACAATACGGCGATGACCCATTACACAATGAAGACTACGGGAAAATAATAAATCAGCGACATTTTGAACGTCTTCAAGGTTATCTGAACAATGTTAATGTGTTGCATGGCGGCGGTTCTGATGCGCAACAACGTAAAATAGAACCTGCTATTGTGGAAGTTTCCGATCACACGCATGCGTTATTGCATGAAGAAATATTCGGCCCGATACTCCCTGTCGTTACTGTTGATAACGTTGATGATGCAATTGTTTACATCAATCAGCGGGCGAAACCGCTGGCACTTTACCTGTTTACCCAACGCAGTGAAGTAGAAGCGCAGGTGTTACAGCAAACCAGCGCGGGTAGCGTGTGCATTAACGATACATTGATGTTCATGTCTAATCCTGAATTGCCTTTCGGTGGAGTTGGTAACAGTGGTATGGGGCATTATCATGGCAAAGCCGGATTTGATACTTTCAGTCATTTAAAAAGTATAATGAAACGTTCATTTAAGTTTGATGTGCCAGTGCGTTATGCGCCATTTAAAAAATGGAAATTGGCGATCCTTAAGAAATTAGCCTAACCAGTAGGATGTAATGATGCCCCAACCGTTTCATTTAGCTATTCCGGTAGACGATTTGTCTGCTGCAGCAGAGTTTTACGGCGACCTGTTAGGTTGCGACAGAGGCAGAAGCAGTGAACACTGGATTGACTGGGACTTTTTCGGTCATCAATTAGTGACTCACCTGGTCAACGCCATGCCGTCACCGCCAGAATTTAACCAGGTCGATAATCATCAGGTGCCCGTACCGCACTTTGGCGTGGTACTGACCATGGAGCAGTGGCGGACACTCGCCACCCGTTTAGAAGCCGCCCACATCGAATTTGTCATTAAACCCTATATCCGTTTTAAAGGGCAGCCCGGAGAACAGGCCACCATGTTTTTTATCGACCCGGCAGGCAATGCCTTGGAATTCAAGGCATTTGCCTCAATCGATCAATTATTTGCCAGCTGATCTTTTTCAATTACCAGACTGCGACCACGGCCGCTTTTCTCTGAAGCGGCTTCTAACCCGGCAGCGGTGCGTTTGATCAAATGCACATCACCAAAACGACGTTTGTCTAACACATAACCCATCTCGGTCAGTTTATTCAGTGTTTGTTGATCAAAGCCATCGTGGACACGAATAGTATCCTTTGGCAGTAGTTGATGATGAAAGCGGGGCGCATTCACCGCCTGCTCAGCGTCTAGATTGAAATACAGCGTAGATAAAATCGACTGTGCCACCGACGAGATGATGGTGGTGCCACCCGGAGAGCCAGTGACTAGCTTCACCTTGTCATCGTGCAATACGATGGTAGGGGTCATGGAAGAAAGCATGCGTTTGTGCGGTTGAATTTCATTGGCTTCGCCACCCACCGCGCCAAAGAAGTTGGGTACTCCGGGCTTGGCACTAAAATCATCCATCTCATCATTGAGCAGAAATCCTGCGCCTTCCACCACCACGCCGCTGCCGAAACTCAGATTAATCGTTGTGGTATTGGCCACCGCGTTACCCCACTGGTCCACAATGGAAAAATGGGTGGTATCTTCGCTTTCGGCTAAGCCGGGTCGGATTGAATCCGTATCTGAAATCGCAGTAAGATTAATTTCAGCGGCACGCGACTCGATATAGTCGGGGTGAATTAATGCTGCCTGTGGCACATCGATAAAATCCGGATCGCCAAGGTAGGTGGCGCGATCAGAAAACACCCGTTTACTGATTTCTGCCATCAGGTGCAGATAGGCAGCACTATTATGTTCCAGCTGCTCAATATCATCCGCGCGTTCACTAAACATGCCCAATATCTGCGCCACTGCTACACCACCGGAACTGGGCGCAGGTGACGTGACTACCTCGTAATCGTTCCATTCAACCGTGATTGGCTTACGCCACGCGGCTTCATAGTTGGTTAGGTCAGCTTTATTAATCAAACCGTTATTTTCCTGCATGTAGGTGTGTATAAGCTGGGCGGTTTCGCCTTCATAGAAGCCTGCTCGTCCCTCGGTTTGAATACGCTTGAGGGTGGTGGCAAGTTCGGGTTGACGAAATAACTGATTCGCTTTCATATGACCAAAATACTTGCTGAAATTGCCAATCAGCTCCTGCTTTTGTAGTTTCTGCTGATACCAGCTGACATTGTCAGCCAGTGCCTGAGGTACCTTGAAGCCTTCTTCAGCCAGCGTAACCGCAGGTTGCAATAAACGTTTCCAGGGTAGCAAGCCATACCGTTTATGCGCGGCCCACATACCTGCAACCGTGCCGGGTACCCCTGCGGCGCGCGCACCAAATAAGGAGTTGTACGGTTTTACCTCGCCGTTTTCATCCAGGTACATATCGCGGGTGGCCTGTTCTGGCGCCATCTCGCGATAGTCTAAAAAGGCGGGTTCTCCTTCCATGACCAGTGTCATAAAGCCACCGCCACCAATATTGCCGGCTTCAGGCAAGGTGACCGCGAGGACAAACTGGGCGGCAATCGCAGCGTCAACGGCGTTACCGCCTTCCAGCAAGACGTCCATGGCCGCTTGGGCACTAAAGGTGTCTGGCATGGCAACCGCGTGTTCTTCGACGGCGGGCAGGTTTGAACGATCATATGCGCAGCTGGTAAGGGCTAGCGCGACGAATACAGAGGTAAAAAAGCGCATAAAATTATCCAATCATAATCAGGCTGGTTACAAAATAGGCCACCAGCGTGAGCCCACCCGCGGTTAACGCGTACGGCATTTGCGTTTTCACGTGGGTTAATAAATCACAACCTGCTGCAATCGAGGAGACCGCTGTGGTATCCGAAATTGGTGAGCAGTGATCACCAAAAATACCGCCGCCTAAGATGGCCGCCAGTACCAGTGACGGTGGCAGGCCGAATGCTTCAATCAAGGGCACACCCAAAGGCACTAAAATCGCAAAGGTGCCCCACGACGTGCCGGTGGTGAATGACATGATAGCGCCAGCCAAAAAGAGGGTGGGGACAATAAGATAAATGGGTAGAAACTCGCCCACTATCTGGGCCACGAACACACCGGTTCCCAATAATTTCAGGCTAGCTCCCAGTGCCAGTGAAAATAACACGATAACTACCACTGGGAGTAACTCGCCCATACCCTTAAACGCGGTTTCAACAATGGCCAGATGCCGCATCTGGCGATGGCTGACTAATAACAGGTAGGCTACCGCAGTCGCCATCAGGGTTGCATACAAGCCTGACTTACTGCCGCTACCGTTCGCTATCGAGCCGTCGCCGGTCCAGTACATAAAGCCTACCATCCCGAATACCAAGGTGAGCAGAGGCAATATCATAAAACGGGCTTTGGAAGCATCAGTGGTAGTGAGCACCGAGTCCTCTGTGGTCAGACGCGCTTCTTCCTCGGCCATGGGGCCATGAACTTTATCTTTAACAATGGTATACACTACGATCGCCAGGGTGATTAACGCATAGAAATTGAATGGGACACTGCCCCATAAAATTTCAGCAGAACTTTGCGGCAGACTGTAACTGTCGAGTAAACCGATAATGAAAGCACCCCAGGCATTCAACAGGATCAAAATACAAATAGGGGCGCAGGTACTGTCAATAATGTAGGCAAGCCGTGCCCGGCTCATCTTAAATTTATCAAATAGTCCGCGGGCAAAGATACCGGCGGTCAGTACACTTAAATTAGATTCGATAAATACTACGATGCCGGTTGCCATAGTGACGCCGCCGACCTGACGTTTGCTCTTGGCGACGCCTTTGTTAACCAGGTAATTCACCGTCGCCGCGATGCCACCAGAATCCCTGATCAGCGCCAGCAGTGCGCCAACCAGCAAGGAAAACATCAATATGCGGGTATTACCGGGTGAGGCTGCGACCTCAACAATACGTTCCAGGGTATTGATGGGTGTTATCAGCCAGCTAGGATCGCTGGATTGCCATAACAGTAGCGCTTCGGCAGACAGAATTGCCAGAAAGAGCGCGAGAATAACTTCTTTTTTCCAGAATACGACGATAATGGCGACAAGTGGCGGGATGATGGACATCCATTGCATACGATTTTCCTAACACACTGATAGTTTTAATTGTTATTCTGGCTGTGTCCGCTTAGGGCTGCACCTTGCAAAATTATTTAGCCCTACCGCACCTGTAAAGGCGGGTTTGTCAAAAACGGAGAAATCACATGCTGAGCGATTACACATCACCACAAATTGTCATCATACTGGCATGAAATCAAGTTTGAAACCGTGTGCAATTAAATTTCACTTAAAAAGTAATTATTAATGAAATCATTATCCTTTTTCATCTGGCTATCTTCTTTGCTGTTTCTGACTACGCAGGCCACTGCCACAAGCGTCACTCAAACAGACTATAAACTGGCTATCGGTCAGAAATTGATGCTCGATTTTCGCTATTTTTGTGCAAACAATAAAGTCGGTCAATTTTGCAATGAACCAGTGCTGCAGTTAACAGACGAACTCGCCGACGTGCTGGTGAAAGGGCATATAGGTGGCGTCATTTTGTTTTCTGAAAATATCCAGTCAACAGAACAGGTGGTGTCATTGATATATGACATGCAGATGTTGATGAAACAGCACAGTTTGCCTCCGCTGTTTATCGCGGTCGACCAGGAAGGAGGGCGGGTTGCTCGCTTCCCCGGCCATATCGCTACGCGGTTTGTCGGTAACATGGCTATTGGCGCAACATTTAAAAAACACGGGGCAGACTATGCTGAGTTCGTGGCCGATGGTATCGCCCGCGAGCTCAAGTTACTGGGGATTAATGTCAATTTTGCCCCCAATGTGGATGTGAATGTAAACCCGGCCAATCCTGTTATCAATGTAAGGAGTTACGGCGAGTCACCCGCAATGGTGGCGACACTGGGACAAGCGACCGTAGCCACCTTTCAGCAGCTAGCTTTAATCAGTGTGATAAAACACTTTCCCGGCCATGGCGATACGCATGTAGATAGCCATTCAGGTCTACCCAGAGTGACGCACAGTCGACAGGAAATAGAAGCCAAAGACCTGTTGCCCTTTCGTGCCATAATCGACAGTGAAACCCCGCCTGCCATGGTGATGAGCGCCCATATTCAATACCCGGCGCTGGATAACTCCACCCTTACAACTAAAAATGGTACAGCGACAACCGTGCCCGCCACGTTATCAAGAAAGATCCTGCATGGTCTGTTGCGTAAAGAGCTAGCGTTTGATGGGGTGATTGTCACCGACGCTTTGGATATGCAGGCGATTTCGCAGTTTTTCAGTCAGACTGACGCTACCTTGCATGCGTTTAAAGCAGGTGCTGATATCGCGCTTATGCCCTACGTGATCAGAAGTAACGCTGATATCAAACGCTTCTGGCAGTGGCACCAAACGCTGGTCAGTGCAGCTGAGTCGGGTGAGTTAAATGCCAGTGAGCTGGCGTCCTCAGTGAAGCGCATTGAGCAGCTGAAACAGCAATTTCAGGTGGGAAAGTTTGTTGATAAAACAAAGCCACTGCGTATCCAACAAGCCCAAAACGCGCTCCCAATACCCGCTAACAGGCAACTGGAAAAGCAGTTAGCCAGCGCTGCCATCACCACATTGCTTAATCGAAATACATTACCGTTATCGGCAAAGCGGCGCTGGCAAGTCGTCATGCCTGATCGCGCACGCTGCGATGCATTTATTCGCAGCGTTAAAGCAATTAATAACACGGTTAATATCGATTGCATCAGTCTGGCAGTGATCCCCGAACAGCCTGTTCGCTTTTCATCCAACGATGTGTTTATCGTGGGCGATATCACTCCATTGCATGCAGTGTATGAAATGGGTGGCATGGATCCCCCTTCGCACCTTAAGCGACGCGCGAGCAATCAACAACAACACCAATGGGTGAGATCGGCAATGCACGCAGCCAAAGCTGCTGGCACGCCGGTGGTCCTCGTTGCTCTGCGCACGCCCTATCTGATAAGCGATTTCGCCCAACACGTCGATGTTGCGCTGGCCACCTACGGTTACAATGTAGATGTCGCTGATAACATGGCCAGGGGCGCGGTATTTGAAGCGGTGGCCGAAGTGCTATTGGGTAAGCACAAAGCCCGGGGCAAATTGCCGGTTACGGTTAAGCTGGATGATCACTAGCGCCGGGTGGAGTGTTTGAAGTTTAAGTGAAAGAATTTGAAACAAATAATTTCGCCTGACCTGCTGCCCAATCGTTTAAGATGCGACATGCATTCAGGATTAGTAGTGGGCCAGGCATGTTAGCAGTCAGGGAATTAAGCAAGTTTTACCAGAATAAGCCAGCGTTAGATAATGTCAGCTTCAACCTTAATCGCGGTGAAATTGTCGCGTTGTTGGGCGCCAATGGCTCTGGTAAAACGACCACCGTGCAAGCTATCTGCAATTTAATTGAATTTGAGCAGGGCGATATTCAATTTGACGACGTTTCGGTTAAAAACAACACCCGCTATTTACGCCACGTAGGAGCGGTACTGGATGGCAGTCGCAATACAAACTGGCGATTAACTGCCCATCAAAACGCGGAATATTTTGCGCAAATCAAAGGGATCAAGCCCAAACACTCCCGCCCAGTTATTAATAAGCTTTCGTCTCAGCTTGGACTTGAGCCTCATCGACACAAAGAAGTGATGAAATTATCCACGGGTAACAAACAAAAAGCGTCATTGCTTTGCGCGTTAGCTTACCAACCTGAGCTAATGTTGCTAGATGAGCCTACGCTGGGGCTCGACTTTTCAACAGTAAACGAATTACAGCAAATTATCTCTGAACAAGCGGCCAACGCTGAACAAGGCTTTTTAATTACCTCTCACGATCTGTCGTTTATCGATCAGATATGTGACCGGGTCATTGTGCTGGAGCAAGGCAAAGTCATTTTTAACGGCTCAATAAGGGAACTGAATCAGCAGATGTTTCGCTATGAAATGAAAGTCGTGGCGGAGCGTGAGCATATCGCACGCTTTCAGGAGACGATACAGCTTACTGCGCAGGGAAACTGGGAGCAGCATTGCGATGAAAACAGACTAGTGGTCCACTATGACACTGTGGAGCAGGTGTTACCGCTATTATCGTGGCTGAACAACCAATCCTGGCGTCCCCAGTCGCTACAGGTTAGCGAACTTAATATTGAAAAAGCCTACCGCACGCTGTTAGCTAACAAGGAAGCGTCATGAATTATTTCGATTTATTTATCAATGAAACCAAAGTGCATTTTTTTGAAATGCGTCAATACTGGTTTGAAACCGTCACGGCTCTGTTGATGATAGTCGGTATATTTGTCGGCCTGTTTTTTGGGGTTAAGTCACTCATGCCGGGAATGAGTGAGGGCGACTCACTGGATGGGTTAGTGTTTGGCTTTTTGCTATGGTCATTTGCCAGCAGTGCTTACAACGCGGTTGCCAAAAGTATTATTGAAGACACACAAAAAGGCTACATTGAGCATTTGTTTATGTGTCCGGCTGGGTTTTCAAAACTAATGTTAACCCGCACCCTGGCTGAACTCATCATAGGCTATGGTTATTTAATTCTCATCGCTTTTGTCGCCATGTGGGCCACTGACAACTGGATAGACATTAATTTTTTCTGGCTGTTCTGCTTACTTATGTTAGCGGCACCGTCACTGGTAGGGTTAGGATTTTTAATCAGTGGTCTGGCGCTGCTGTTTAAGAAAGTCGAAACCGTTGGCATGATGCTAAGTCTTGCTTTCATGGGGTTGGTGGCATTAGATGGCTTGCCATTTAACATCTTTACGTTACTGCCTTTTGTGCCTGGAGCTTCATTGGCAAGAGATGTGATTGTCGCGCAGCAACCGGTGAACCTGGTGCACGTTGGTATTGTAGCGCTTAATTCGTTGGTGTATTGTCTGGTAGGTTTGATGGTGTTTCGCCGCATGGAAAAACTCGCCAAACAGAGAAACTTAATCGGTAAGTACTAACATCGGTTTACCGGCTGACTTCGTCAAGCAAATACGCAATATGGGAAAACTTAACACCGCTGTAGCGACTTAAGCCAATTTCGCAACTGCGGTTGTTGCTGACCCCGCGGCGACACTGGCTAAGATCCAGGCTGGCTAGCGGTGCTAACGCTGACTCATTAAGTTCAGGTATCCAAAAGCCTTTGTCGCCGGCAAAACCACAGCAGCTTATTTCGTCTGTTTCTATTACCGTTGTTGCACACAAGTGAGTGAGCTGCTGCATGAAGCTGCTCTGGTGACTACGCTTGGTTGAGCAGGTGGTATGTAACAGAACCGGTTCGTTCAGTGGCGTTATCGTGAGTTTTGGCACCACATTTTCAAGTAAGTACGCTCCCAGTTCCTTGTATGGCAGGGCGTTTTGTGCAAACTGCAGTGCGCAGGAACTGGCGTCGGTAATGATGGCAGTTTTACTGTCAGGGTTGAGCTGACTAATTGTGCGTGCTGTTTGCGCGCTGACCTTATTGGCCAACTCCACATACCCCTTTGACAGCCAGGGTTGACCACAGCATAAGGCGTCACTTTGTGCAGGAATGATAACTTCGATTTTTGCTTTATTGAGTAATGAAATAACCGTTTGCTGCAGGGGCGGTTGGTTTTCGTTGCTGCCAAAAGTTCGATTGGGGCAACTGGGCAAATAAATGATTTTGTCGGCGAAAGAGGCTGATTGGAAGCGGTTATTGTCGGCTCCAGCGGGAGTAGAATCTAACCATGCTGGAATGCGTCTGTCGGTGGCTTTATTTAGTTTTCGCGTCGTGCTCTCTAAGCGTTCAGCAGAAACCAGCTTGCTGACATTTCGCGTGAGAGATAACGTTTTGCGGGTCAGGTTTGTCACAGCGGAAAGATGAGTTGCTGAGAACGCAGCCAGCCAGTTCTTTTTCGCAACCTTGCTGCGTAAGTCTCGTACCCAATCCCCGGTATTAATGTTAACCGGACAAGTTGTGGCGCACATCCCCGTGGCCGCGCACGACTCAATGCCCAGATAGTTAAATGCCTTGTTAACCTCCTGCTGTGCGGAAGAAGGCAGACTTTTCGCGCGGCGTTGCAGCGCAATGCGATGACGAGGGGTCAGCGTTAACGCTTTAGAAGGGCAACTGGGTTCACAGAATCCACACTCAATACAGGCATCCACTTTGTCATCCACCGGTGGTAATGCCTTTAAATGCAGTAAATGCGCGTCAGGGTTATCGTTCAGGATGACCCCAGGGTTTAAAATGCCAGCCGGGTCAAGCAACGACTTGATTTTACGCATCACATTGACACTTGCGGGCCCCCACTGCTGGGATAAAAAAGGAGCCATATTGCGTCCGGTGCCATGCTCTGCTTTTAGTGTCCCGTCGAACCTCACCGTAATGAGTTCGACCACTGCATCCATCATCGCCTGGTAGCGCTTGATTTCGCTTTCTGTGTCAAAGCGTTGCGTAAACACGAAATGGACATTGCCATCCAGCGCATGGCCAAAAATAATTGCTTCAGGGTAATCGTGTTGCTCGAATAACTGGGTGAGTTCGGAAAGCCCCTCAGCCAATTGTTCCAGCGGCAGCGCAATATCCTCGATAATCACGGTGGTGCCGGCTTCGCGCACCGCCCCCACCGCGGGGAACAAGCCCTTGCGTATCGACCACAAGGTGTCGATAGTGAGTGGATCTGAAGTCAATTCGCATAATGGCTGTATTCCACTGGACGCGCTTAGAAGTGTGTTAAGGGATTGCCTGAGCGTGTCCAGGGAAGCAGGGTCTTCCGTGCCTATTTCAATCAACAAGGCAACCTGGCCATCTTCGACAGGGGCACCGATAAACGGCGAAAGCAGATGCTGAACGGCACGCAATGCACGCGTGTCCATTAACTCAACCGCACTGACATCCAGTGTTTTAAGCTGGGAAGGCAACCTACACGCTTGTGCCAGCGAAGAAAATAAATACAATCCAACCATCCGCTGTGTGGGTATGGCAATCGTGTTATAAGTGATGTTGGCGATAAAGCCGAGGGTGCCTTCTGAGCCAATCATCAGGTGGGTCAGCATGTCGAGTGGATCGTCAAAATCTAATAACGCATTGATACCATACCCCATAGTATTTTTAAGCCTGAACTGATGTCGAATATGCTCGCTAAGTGTCGGGTCGGCTTTAATTTGCGTGCCGAGCAACTTCAGTTCATTGAGCAGATTTGCATGGGCATCACGGAAGGTCGCGCTACTTTCTTTATCATTGGTGATTACTTCACTGCCATCCGCCAGAATAAGGTGCATGGCTGAGAGGGTATGATAGCTGTTGTGCCTGATGCCACAACACATGCCTGAAGCATTATTGGCGGCAATGCCACCGATTTTACAGGCATTTATAGATGCCGGGTCGGGGCCGATTTTACGGCCATAAGGCGCAAGCAGTCGATTTGCACGGGCACCTATGATCCCCGGCTGTAACGAAATTTTCCGCCCGTCATCGACAATCTCGTGCTGTTGCCAGTCTGAGGTAAGCATGATCAGCACCGAGTCTGACACTGCCTGGCCGGATAAACTGGTACCTGCGGCGCGAAATGTTATTGCTACTGAATGCATATGCGCCAGCGCAATCACTCGTTGCATTTGCTCTGGGGTGGCCACCTGTAAGATTAACGCAGGGGTTAGCTGGTAAAAACTGGCGTCGGTGCTGAAGGCCAGGCGACGGGTGAGATCACGAACAATATTTTGCGGCGGTAATATAGCACTGATAGCCTGATTAAATGCGTGTTGTTCTGCTTTGGTGAGCTGATGTAACGCTTTCGCATTAACTAGCGAATGCACGGCAAGGTTATCATCTGTAGCTATCATAACTTCGCTTACTGCACCGGATACAGCAGATAAGGTTGCCGCTGTTGTCTGAACTTATCCAGCCCCGCTTGCCAGCTGGTGCGTATGGTCATTTCATCCTTTCCTTGCTCGATGGCCTCGCGTAATGCTTTGGTGCCAGCCAGTTTGTCCATGAATCCGGGACGGTCAAAAAAGACTTCACCGGCTTCAGTAAAACGGTGGTAGGTCTCAATTAAAAAATTGAGCTGTAAACCTTGTACCGGGCTTTCTCTTAAATCCTGTGCGTACAGCTTTTCACCTTCCAGCTTAGGGCTGATCGCCGCGGGTTGGCTGATAGGGGTAACTTCAAATTTGCCCAGCTTAACAGTGGGGTGACCAATTAACTGAAAAGGGTAGGGTGTGCCGCGTCCTACACTTACCGCGGTCGCTTCAAAGAAACATAATGATGGATACAGGCGCACCGCAATATCATTGGGCAGGTTGGGGCTGGGTGGCACGGGAAGCGAATAAGTCATTGTTTTGTTATAACTCGCGACAGGTATCACATGCAGAATAAGTTTGTCCGCCTGATTAATCCACTGCTCTCCTTTGATCATCAACGCCAGCTCACCTACGGTCATGCCATGCAACACGGGGATTGGGTGCATACCAACAAAGGATTGTTCTGATGCTTCACGCAGCGGTCCATCGACAAAGCGGCCGTTGGGATTGGGACGATCTAATACCACCAGAGGGATCCCCTGTTCTGCTGCCGCTTCCATCACATAATGCATGGTGCTGATATAGGTATAAAAGCGTGCGCCCACGTCCTGAATATCAAAAATCAACAGATCGACATTTTTCAACATTGAGGGCGTGGGCTTATTGGTTTCACCATATAGCGACAACAACGGCAGGTCGCTCATGGAATTCACTTCGTCTTTAATTTTCTCCCCTGCAGAAGCCTGGCCCGTGAATCCATGTTCCGGACTGAAGATCTTGGTTACCTTGACCTGATTGGCAAGTAAAGCCTCGACCAAATGCTGATCACCCACCAACGAGGTATGGTTGACCACAACGCCTACCTGCTTTCCTTTCAACAACGGCAGGTACTGATCAGTGCGTTCTGCGGCAACGGTGATCGCCTGTGCCCAACTGCTGGTGGCGAATAAGAGTAATGCAACAATACTAGCTTTCATCTTTCAGCGCCTTACGTAAAAAACCATGATTCATGCTCAACAGTGCACTGGCTTTATCAACATCAATGTTCATCAATATCATCAAAATGGCCAGCTTGGCATTTTGGTTTGCCTTGCCCAATGCAAGTTCGGCAGCCGCCTCACTGCACTCGGTTGCCTGCATAACGATGCGTACCGCGCGGGCTTTTAGTTTTTGGTTACTGGCGACCACGTCCACCATGAGATTTTGATAGGTTTTTCCTTGTTTGATCATGGCTGTGGTAGAAAGCATATTCAAAATCAGTTTCTGTGCTGTCCCCGCCTTCATGCGGGTAGAACCGGTCAATACTTCTGCGCCTACCTGCACGCAGATAGGGGTGGTCGCCACGCTGTTCATAGGCGAGTGAGCATTACAGCTTACCGATACTGAATGCGCACCTATCAAATTGGCATACGTCAATGCACCTATCACATAGGGAGTGCGCCCGCTGGCAGATAAACCCACAACGACATCATGCTTAGACAAAGACAGGTTCTTTAAATCGAATTTACCTTGCTCTGAGTCGTCTTCTGCCCCTTCTACGGCATGCTGAATTGCCTGGCTGCCACCGGCAATGACGCCTACCACCAGCGTATCATCGACATTGAACGTGGGACGACATTCAGCCGCATCTAAAATGCCCAGACGGCCGCTGGTTCCCGCACCAACATAAATCAATCGGCCGCCGCGACGCATTCCTGCAACTATGGCATCCACCGCCTGTGCTATCAGGGGGAGCTGTTCTGCCACCGCCGGAGCGACGAGCGCATCCTGATGATTAATTTTTGCGAGAATATCAATCGTATCCAGTGTGTCCAGCGCTAATGTTTCGGCGTTTCGCTGTTCTGAGGCCATCGTTTCCAGTTGTGCCAGCAGGCTGTTTTCTGTGCAGTTGCTCATAATTTTAATGCCGACTCCTTTTGATAGGTTGTCAAAGGTTTTCCCATCCAGCATACGCCACTCGCGATCACTGTTCCAATGATTAGTTGCCAGGTAAAGGCAAGGTCAAACTGCCACGCCGGAGGATAAAATGTGACTATATACGGTTGCATCAGTAGTGGAGTCACGAAGCCTGCAACCAACGCCCAGATAACGGAACGGTGATTGCCTCTGTGGGTAAACAAACTGACGATGTATACCCCCAACAGACCACTGTACGAAAAAATCATTACAACCAGTGCGAATTGGAGCAGCGGTGTATCACTGTACTGTTGCCAGTAAAAACACAAAAACGCCATGCCTGCTAACGCCAGTGCTACCGCAGTCATGGCGACTCGGCCAGCAAACACTAATTGATGAGGAGATAGCTTTACGCCCGTTTTACGTTTCAGCGGTGCGTAAAAATCTTGCACAATCACACTGGCCATAGAATTTAAGCCAGAGTTGAGTGATGACAAGGCGGCCGCAATGATACCGATGGTTACCAGGCCTTTTACGCCTGCTGGCAAATCGGTCAATACGAAATACAGAAAAATGGTGACAGTCTGACCCAGATATAGGGGGGTGTTTGCTGCTGTGGTGGGTAATGCACTCCGATAGTAAACGTATAGCAATAGTCCGATGCAGATAAACAAAAACATGACAAAGGCAGTTACCAGAACGGAGATGAACAACGCTTTTTGACTGGACTTATTATCGCGGCAAGTGAGTAACCGTTGCGTCATATCCTGATCCAACCCAAAAGCCGCCACATTTAACAGCACCATGCCCAATAAAATGTTGGGCAAAGAAAACACCGCTTCCGGACCAAGTGAGAACGACGTGTTGATCAGTGTCAGTTTTGAGCCGCCCTCAAAGGGGTGCTGTAAGACGTGAATAATGTCGTTCAGTGGAAGAGAGATTTTTTCATGCAGTACAATAATCACCGCAAGGGCAGAAAGCGTGTAAATGGCTGCCTGTAATGCATCGGAAAAAATGACTGAGCGAATACCACCAATGATTGTGTACATGAGTCCGCACAAAACAATTACACCGATGGAGATCACTATGCTGGACGCGTGGATATTTGCAAACAGGATCATCGATACTGCAAGTGCAGCGATATACAAACGAGCGCCGCTGGCAAACACCCGCCCGAGCAGGTATATCAGGCCAGCGGCTTTGCGTGCTGACGAGCCAAAGCGTTGTTCCAACAGTTCATACACCGTATACACATTGTGTTGATAAAACTTCGGTAACAGAAAACGACTGACAATCAGCGCAGCAATCAGCGCCGACAGCGTGGTGGCGAGATAACTGAGATCGCTGCGAAAGCCCTGATCAGGCCCGCCCAAAAAGGTGGCAGCAGATTGCGATGTGGCTAAAACGGAAATTGCCACTAACATCACGGGCATGGCGTGATTACCCAGAAAATACCCTTGCGTAGAAGACTGACGACGATTTACCCACCATCCGCTGGCGACCAATAACAGCAGATAACAAAGCAGGACGACGCCGTCGAGTGCAGAAAATTGATCAAACATAGTGAGATGAATAACTTTGCGATAGCACGTTATACCATGTATTAAATAAATCGATAACTCCACTCTGGAATTACCTTGTGCCAATAACGTGATACACTTCGACTTATACCAAAAGTAACCGTTTTGATTCCGTTGAGTAGACAAACTCAGGCTGTTATTCACGCCGACGCTTTAATCCACAATTTTGAAGTCATTTCAGCTTTAACGCCTGCCAGCAAGATCATGGCGGTGATAAAGGCTGACGCCTATGGTCACGGTGCAGTGAACGTTGCAAAAATTCTTCAAGGGCGCTGCCAGTGTTATGCCGTGGCCATTTCTGAAGAGGCGCTAATCCTGCGAGAAGCGGGTATTCAGGAGCCTATCGTTATCTTTGAAGGCGCCCATCAAAAATACGAATGTGAAGAAGCCGCCCGCTTAAATTGTACGTTAGTGGCGCATAACCAGCAGCAGTTAGAGTGGTTGATGCAAACACCTGCTTCACAGCGTCCTCCGGTCTGGTTTAAGATTGATACCGGTATGCATCGGCTGGGCTTTGATGTAGCCGATGTTGATACGATTATGACGACTTACGCTGAATTGGTTACAGCGCACAGCGTTTTGGTCACCCATCTGGCAAGCGCGGATGATTTGTCAAACGCCTTCACGCAACAACAACTGAACACATTCACCGCACTACAGCAACGATTTCCACTGCATAGCAGTATCGCCAATTCGCCAGCTACACTGGGCTGGCCCGGCGCACGCGGCACCTGGAACAGGATAGGGATGGGATTATTTGGGGGCGGGCCACTGCCGCAGAACGAAGAATTACCTGAACTCCTGCCCGCCATGACATTACAAGCGTCTGTGATGTCGTTACGCACTATCGCCTGTGGCGAGTCGGTAGGCTACGGCCAGGCGTGGGTGGCATCAAGAAAAAGCGTGATCGCTACTGTCAGCATTGGTTACGCCGATGGTTATCCCAGGCATTGCCCTAATGGCACGCCCACCTTTGTGCGCGGCAAGCGTGCCCCATTAGTTGGTCGCGTTTCCATGGATATGCTCACTATCGATGTAACGGACATCGCTGATGTGGAGTTAGGTGATGTGGTAGAGCTGTGGGGGAGGCAAGTCTCCATTACTGAAGTGGCCGAACTGGCCGGAACAATCTCTTACGAACTGATGACACGTTTATCCACCCGAGTGCCTCGTTTGATTGCGAAATAAGCGGCGACTGTTTAAGCATTAAAAAGGAATGTCGGGTGCCGAGCAGGTGGTGTTACGGCCAGACTCTTTGGCTTTATAAAGCGCTATGTCAGCGCGCTCCAACCAGTGCCACTGATTTTCATCTTTTAAATACTGTGCCACGCCAAACGAAGCGGTAAGCGAGCAATGCCCCTGAAACGTTATACACTCAATTGAACTGCGTAGAGATTCGGCCAGCGTAATCGCTTCTTCCTGAGACGTGTTGTCCGCGATAACCACAAACTCTTCTCCACCGTACCGATATAATTTGTCAGTAACACGAATCCGGTCGACAATGGTATTAGTAAAGGTGGTGAGCACTTTATCGCCGAAACTGTGCCCGAAACGATCGTTAATCGACTTAAATTCATCCAGATCGATTAATATCAGGGACGCTGATTGCTCAGGGTAGCGTTTTTTCAAATCAATCAGCTCAATCAGCTTTTCTTCCAGAGCACGTCGATTTCCCACGCCGGTCAACGTATCCTGAGTCGCAAGAATGGTCAGTTCATCCTGTTGTTTTCGCATACGGTAGGAAAAAGTAAAGCAAAACAGCATGGTCGACCCTGTAGCAATGAAAAATTGTAAGGCCATTACTTTGTCCATACTTGGCCATACAAAGGTAATGATCACTGCCAAAAACCCGACCGCAATCAGTAGTGCTAAAAAGGGAGTAAGAACGAAAAACAGGGTCGTCAGAGCAGGAAATATCCATAAAATATTCTGATAACCTTTTAAGTAAACGGTAAATGACATAACAATAACAGCCAGCGATGCGATAACCCACCTTGCTATGGTCGTGCGCCCGGTTAGACAGACATATGTGAAGACCGTAGTAAGGCCGATAAACGCAAAGGTATTGAGGACAACCATCACCCAGTCTTTTTGCAGCAAACGAATAACCACAAATGGCAAAATACCTAAAGCAATTGCGCCACTTAACACCAAAATGATAAATTCGTCAGAACTTCTTTTTTTACTCATCAACTATCACTGTTAGCCATAGAATAACTAACACTCGTTTGTTCAAATTCACTGGGAATGTATCAATCACTGGGTTTACTGCTATAGATATCTTGCGTGAGAGAAGTTACTTTCCTTTATAACTCAGTAAAGTGCAAATTCTATCAATTGCAAATTATCGAGTACGATGGGGCGCTGTTTTAAATCTGGTAAGGGGGCGTTTTTTTGCCACAGTTTCACACCTATTATGTCGGTATTGACGGTGGCGGTACACGCTGCCGGGCAACCCTTTTCGATCAAGCTGGTAAGTGTCTCGGCGTTGCCGAGGCAGGTGGCGCCAATGTAGCGATGAATGCCAGGCAGGCACAACGGTCTATTCTAAACGCTATTGAGCAGGCTTTAACCCGGGCAGGTCTGCAAAATCAGGTAAAGCTTTCACAATTACGTGTCGCCGCAGGGTTGGCTGGGGCAAACGTGGCGTCTGCCCGTTTGTTACTCACTGAGTGGGCCCATCCTTTTGCTTCATTTTTGTTTACCTCAGATTTGTTCAGCACAATTATTGGAGCACATGCGGGAAAGGAAGGCGCGTTGTTAATCGTAGGCACAGGATCCTGTGCAGCCTCTTGGCAGAACGGCGAACTTAAACAATATGGCGGCCATGGTTTTGCGCTTGGGGATAAGGGCAGTGGCGCGTGGCTGGGGAAGCAAGCAATCGCCCATACGCTTGAAGTGCTTGATGGCGTCACCCCGCAATCCGATTTGGCGCAGTTATTTTGTGAACACTTACAGCTACATTCGGCTGATTTACTGGTTGAACGTTTTCATAAGGCATCTTCCGCGCAGTTTGGGGAACTTGCACCTTGGGTATTTGATGCTGCCAGCGCCAACGATAGTGTAGCAATAGCGATTATTAAAGACGGAGCAGCCTACTTGTCTACCATCGCTCGTCTGGCATTGACAGCAAATTCGGGCAAGTTGTCAATAACAGGTGGTGTTGCGGCTGCCATAACACCCTATCTGCAAGAAAATGTGCGTAATGCACTGGTACCAGTTGCACACGGGCCGGAATGGGGGGCAGTACATTTATTTTACCGCGATCACTGTCGCTTGCCGTAACGGTTGGCGAACCCGCTAACTGCTATGCGGTTGAGAGTGGGGCAGGGGCAAGGTGTCTACCGCTTTTTCGACAACGTGGACATGTCCGGCATGAAAACGCTCGGGGTGATAACGCTCAGGTCTGTGATTTAATGAAATGACCAAATTGAGACAAATTGCGGCTAAAACAGAGATGACAACCAGCGGCCAACTAATCACAAACAAGGCACAGGAAAGAATGACGCTGTCCACGCAAAACTGTAATACCCCTGCCTTAAGGCCCCAGCGCTGTTGTAAATAGTACCCTAAGATTCCAATACCGCCGAGACTGGAGGAGTGTCTGAACATAATGAGCATACCCACACCAATTAACACGCCACCAAAAATTGCGGCGAACAATGGATTGACGTGCGCGATATTCACCACGCCGGGAAGACTTTCACTTAATATTGAAATCGTTGTCA
Source organism: Alteromonas ponticola (assembly GCF_012911815.1). GTDB lineage: Bacteria > Pseudomonadota > Gammaproteobacteria > Enterobacterales > Alteromonadaceae > Alteromonas > Alteromonas ponticola. The sequence continues at coordinate 402,851 of NZ_JAATNW010000004.1, forward strand.
CGGTGATGAGTGTATTTATGGTGAACCGCTTACTGATTTTCGTCCATGAGAGTAAATAAAACGGCAAATTGATTAGAAAAAATAACCAGCCAAACTCTAAATCAATTGCAAAAGTACCTAATAAGGCAAGCCCTGCCGCACCACCGACCATCAGCTGCTGAGCTTGAAAAAGCACTAAACCGAATGAGACAAAGAGACCCGCGCAAAGCAAGGCAAAAAAGTCTTCGAGCAGGCTGTGTTTCATTTGAGTTAAATTCTCTGGTGTCGATGATTGAGTGCGGCATTATACGCTCGTAAGCCAAAGTAGATGTATTATAGGTTGATCATTTCGGGTCTGGAAATTAGCCGGGAGTAGCGTGCGCTTTACACTTTATTGCAGGGGCGTGAAGAAGCTGTTATGCAGTTGTGAATTCGGTCAGTGTTTGCTGGTAGTGTTGATGCATCCGGGCATCAAAACTGACCAATAAAACGGTCTGTAATGACATCGGTGACTGGTTCAGTTTGTCATGAATTGTTCTAATGCAAATTTTTGTCGCCTGCTCAGCAGGGTAGCCGTAAACCCCACAGCTGATAGCGGGAAACGCAAGGGTATCTAACTGGTATTGATTTGCCAGCTCCAAACTCTTTACGTAACAGGATTTGAGCAATTCTGGTTCTCCCTTATCGCCGCCATGCCAAACAGGTCCAACTGTATGAATGACATAGCGACAAGGCAGGTTGAATCCCGGAGTTATTTTAGCCTGACCGGTTTCACACCCCTTAAGGCTGCGACAGTAATCAAGCAGCTCAGTCCCCGCCGCCCGATGGATAGCGCCGTCAACACCACCGCCTCCCAGCAAACTGTTGTTAGCGGCATTCACGATAGCGTCGACTTTCAGTGTGGTTATATCACCCAGTACAAGTTCAATTTTTGCCATTTCCTAACCCCTTTGATGCGCCATTATTTGTCCATGAACTCCCCAGTCAGCTTGAGTAAAGTATAGGTTCGGATGTTTCGATAGGTTAGTCAATTGTGCCTCAAATTCAACTCAATAAAGCTTTTTCATTCACTGTAGTGCCGAATAACGGAAACTTTCCCCTCATCCAGCTCCAGTACGTCAACGGTTCGGTAAGTCAGCGCTGTGGCTTGCTGGGAGTCGGGATGAATGCCCGTTACTGTGGTGTGATACTGAATGACAATAACATTATGCCCTACCATCACCTTCTCCAGGTTAGCTGTGTATGACGAGGTGGAGCCTAAATAATATAACAAGCCTTTTTGCAATTCTGCTTTTCCGTCTGCAGTGCGCAGACCGCTGGTAACGTATGGCAGATGCTGGTAACCCACATCATCGGTGAGCAAGTTCAGGTAGGCATCAATGTCGGACTCATCGGCATCAGGAGCTTGGGTAGCCTGCCATGCGGTGAAATATTGCTGCGCAAATGCCATTCCAGCTTCTTCGTTGATTTCAGCCAGTGTCATTTGGGAACAGCATAATCCCATAAGTAATAGAAACACGCGCATGGCAGTTTTTCCTAATAATATGTAAGTGCTTCGGCTTTGCCCGCAAATATGCGATACACCAACAAGGTGTAAGCCAGGATACAGGGTACCACTATCACAATGCCAACTAATAAAAAGCGTAACGAACCCTCAGCACTAATCGCATCCAGAATCGTCATTTCACCTGGAACGACATAAGGGTAGTAGCTTACAGCAAATGCAGCAAAACATAAGGTGAACACTAACAGAGCAATGGCGAAAGGAAGCCAGTCGGCTTTGCCTTTGTAGTCAGGCAGCTTTTTAAGTGACACCGCGCACAAACTTAGCAGTATGAAACAGGATATCGGAATTGCCGCTAAATAATATCCGGTAGGTGCGGTCAGCCACATCTCTCTTACATCATCGTGCAGGGTAAGGTTGGCCAGACTAACTGCGCTGATACCAATTGCCAGGGCTAACAGCCCCCGTCGCGCCCAATGAAAAGCCTTTTCCTGCAGCTCCCCTTCACCCTTTAAGATTAACCAGCACGAACCAATAAAAGCATAGGCAGCTGATACCCCTACGGCTGAAAGCAGCGCAAACCCCTGGGCCCATAAATCGGTGCGCAAACCGGTGACATAAATGCCCAGCATATAACCCTGAGTGAGTGTGACTACCAACGAGCCATATTTAAACGATAAATCCCACTTGCGCTTTTTTACCTGAGCTACTTTGGCTCTGAAGTCGAAGGAAACCCCGCGCATGATCAGGCCCAGCAACATAAATGTGGCCGGCAAATACAGGGTTTGTAAAAACCGGTTGTGGGCATCGGGAAAGGCAAACAGCAAAATCCCCACTGCTAATACTAACCAGGTCTCGTTCGCATCCCAATAGGGGCCAATGGATGAGATCATAGTATCGCGAAACGCTTCGTGCCGGGGGGGCATTAAAATCCCTACGCCTAAGTCGTAGCCATCGAGAATGGCATAAAGAAGAACCGCTAGGCCAAAAACCCCGACGTAAATATCACCTAGTGTTTCTAATGACAAACTTTCAAACAACATAAAACCTCCTAGGTGTTGGCCGGTGACATGCGGCTGGCTTTCGCCATTTCACGTTCTTCTGATGTAATTTCTTCAATTTCTACCGCTCTGCGCGACATCAGGCCAAGCGTCGCAATATAAGAAACCAGCAAAAGCAGATATGTCAGAGCGTAAAGGGTGAAGGATAGACCCACGTTGGAAGCCGGAACGGTTGTTACTGCATCCTCGGTGAGCAGCAGACCATTCACCAGATAAGGTTGACGCCCTACTTCTGTCACATACCAGCCGGCCAGCGTAGCGATCCAGCCACTGAATGTCATACCGGCTAACACCCTATTACCCCAGCGCGGCAGTTTTGTACGTTTAAGTAATACGGCTGAACTGAGCCACGACACCAGTAACATCAGAATGCCGATGCCCACCATCACCCGGAAACTGTAAAATACCGGAGCAACGGGGGGATGCTTGTCAGCAAAATCATTCAATCCTTTTACTTCACCTTCTGTGTCATGGGTTAAAATAAAGCTGGCCAGCTTAGGGATTTCGATTGAAAAACGATTTTCTCTGCGTTCTTCATCAGGGTAAGCGAACAACACCAACGGAGCTCCGGTCTGTGTTTCCCACACTGCTTCCATGGCTGCCACTTTTTGCGGCTGATGCTTGATGGTATTTAAACCATGCAAATCACCGGCAAGTATTTGCAAAGGAATTAACACCGCTGCGGTATACATTCCCGTTCTCAAGGCAATCTTGGGTGCCAGTTTGTTATCTCCCTGTAGCTGGCGGTAGGCCGCTAACCCGGCAATCAGAAAGCTTGCTGTTAATCCTGATGCTAACAACATGTGCGTGAAGCGATAGGGAAATGACGGGGTAAATATAATGTCCCACCAATCTTTGGCGTATACCACTCCATCAATGATCTCATGCCCCTGTGGAGTATGCATCCAGCTGTTTAAGGCAATAATCCAGAACGCCGAGACGGTGGTTCCGAAGGCCACCAGTAGCGTGGAAAGGGTGTGCAGCCAGCCGGGTACTTTACGTATACCAAATAGCATTATGCCTAAAAATGTAGCTTCAAGAAAAAATGCGGTCAGCACCTCGTAGCCCAGTAACGGGCCCGCTACATTGCCGACCTTTTCCATAAATCCGGGCCAGTTGGTGCCAAACTGAAACGACATGGTAACGCCGCTGACCACACCCAGCGCGAACGTTAATGCAAAAACACGTACCCAAAAACGGTAAAGGCGCATCCATACGGGGTGGCGACTGAGGGTAAAACGCATTTTGAAATAGAAAAGAAACCAACCCAGTGCAATGGTGATGGTGGGAAAAAGAATATGAAAACTGATGTTTAAAGCAAATTGCAGACGAGACAGCAACAATGCGTCCACGATATCCTCCTGTTGAGATTACTGGTGACCTGGTTTTAGCTTGTCTTTGAATTCCAATACTTTACCTACGCTTGCGCCCAGCTTCATTAACGTGGCAAGTTTGTCTGGACCGAGACGTTGCAACTCTTCTGACCAACGCGTGACGGACTCGAGCAAATCGTGTATCTCGTTCAACTTTTTCTGCGCTTCCGTATCGGTCTTATTTGAAGGCGTGTCGAGTAAGAGATCACGGAGCAAACTTAAAGTTGGATCAATTTCACGTTTTTTTCTTTCTTCCAACACACGGTTTGCCAGCGTCCATATGTCACCGGCGGCGACAAAAAACTCTTTACGTTCACCCGGTACAATATGCTGCTTCACCAGTTGCCAGGATTGCAGTTCCTTTAACCCCATACTGGTATTTCCTCTCGAAATACTTAACGAATCAGCAATTTCTTGCGCGGAGATGGGTTTATCATTGAGAACGATAAGCGCAAGAATTTGGCCTACAGTGCGGTTAAAGCCCCAGCGGCTTCCCATTTCACCGAAATGTAAAACGGCAGACATGACGATTGATGACATAATTAAATACTGAAGTTTCAGAAGTTACTGAAAGTTTAGATCGCAAGCGCAGGCTTGTCAATGATTGGCCATTAAGGGCGGTTAGCAGGGTCAGCGTTACTATTAGCTTAAATCGGGTTCATTGAATAGCTAATAGTTGAACGCCAAAATTGTACCTTATAATTAGAAAACAACGCTTAAGGTGTTGCTGGTGTCTGCTCAATCATCTGCACAATGGTGGCGTTTCCTTTCGCTTTGGCAAACTCAATTAGGTGCCCTTTTTGCACCTCATCAAGAATCTCGTTGGTTAGCAATAATTTTACTTTTTGGGTATTGTGCCTCGAAATAGCGTCCTGCAATTCCGCTATTTCTTTTGGAATGTTGTCCTGGTATTCAGTTTGGTTGTTCTCGGTAGTCATGCTTCACTCCTGCGAATGGCTCTACCTTTATACTAGGACAATTAACGATAGGTTCGAAATATCACCATCGACGCATCATGCGTTCATAAATGGCTTCATCCAGCAGACTTTTTCGTGGGTCCATTGCATTTGAGGTTACACGCGACATCACCTCGTCCCATGAGGTGATTGGGGCACCATCAATGATGAAACTTGGGGTAGTTGCCGGAGGGGTGTTATCCAGCGAATAAGCGTCTTGTGGCTGCGGAACGACACTGCTGTTGCTCAGCATTGCAGTGGAACCAATATATTCCGCATCACCGTCGTTATCAATATCTTTGAGTAACCAGGTAAGCTGCAAAAGCCTGTTATAGGTGCCGTCACTTTGCATTTGTTGTATAGCGGAGTTGAATTTTCTCAGGATACTGTCTGCATTGGCAACGTTGGCTCTGATTGCTAGCCTGAATTGCGCAGTTACCAAGGGGTTTGGGGACGTGAAAAGCGGGGCTTCACCACTCTCGGTAAGTAAAAGATTAAATTCATTGACTAACAGACTGGATGTAATCAATGCGCGAGAGCGACCATCTGCCAACTGCCTGAAGGCATCGTAGGTGTCGGGATTGCGAGACCACTTGATCATTTTCTCCAAGCGCAATTGGTCGGTATTTACGAAGCGGTTTTCTATCGCTATACGGCTATCCTGAAGATGCGCCAGGGTTCGAACATCCTTCACGAAAGGACGTTTACTCGCGGCGACCAGATAAAGCGGTAAATAGGGGGATGAGTAGACAAAGCTGTCTTTGGTGTTATCAAGGGTAATAAAAGCAAAATCGCCATCCAATGACTCGTTGCTCAAGCCGCTGCCTAAAAAGGCAGGGCGCATGACTGATAAACTTGCTTCAATCTCACTACGCCTGAGGGCTTCTGCGACTAGATGGTTGAGTCGGTTAGCGCCATTCTGTTGATCGACATATGTGGAAAAGGGGACCGACGCGAGCTTCAATTCCGCGTGTGCGGTTAAACTTGCGCATACGCACAAAAAACAACCGAATAGTACGCTAACCCTTCGCATTCCGCTTGATGTTGTCTGTCGATTGTTCATTCATTCTACCTAAATAAATGCAAAAGCATCGCCGAAAAGATCACGCTCGTTTAATTGATGTTGTTTAAAATCATCCCGGGCAGCTTTTGCCATTTCAAATCGCCCGGCAATATATACGTGACACTGACTCATATCTGCAAAGTCTTTCATCACCGCGTGATGCACATATCCGGTATGGCCAGTCCAATTGTTGTCACCATCTTCGATAACAGGAACATAGGTAAAATGAGGATGCAGAGTAGCGAGCTGTTTCATTTTATTCGACATGTACAAGTCGCTTTGCGTTTTTCCACCCCAGTACAAATGGATCTGGTTGTCGTGCTGTTCATGTAGAAACTGTTGCAGGATAGAATGGGTATAGGAAAAGCCCGTTCCGCCCGCAATCAATATAATGTCTTTATGGGTGTTTCGCAAAAATGCATCACCGTGACCACCACTGATCTTGATGATGCCTTCATGGCGCATTTTTTCCAACACTTCAAATGCGTAGGTATTGGCTTTGTCTGCACCAATATGCAGTTCAATCTGCTCATGATCGTATGCGGGGCTGGCAATAGAGAATGGGCGTTTGTCGTCTTTGCCCATATGCACCAGAATATACTGGCCAGCTTTAAACTCGACATGCGCTTTAGGTCGTAACACCACTTTGAAGACGGATTCGGTAAGTGGCGTGATAGCGCTGACCTGACATTCAATTTCTGACATTAAATTCCAACTTTAACTAGCATTGTTCTGATGTTCCCCACATTGCTGGCGATTTATCTATTAATTCGCCGAGGGCTTTATGTCCTGCATGATACCAAGTTCATCCCAGATGTCATCCACCCTGGCTTTGACTTCTGCATCCATGACGATAGGCACGCCCCATTCACGGTCAGTCTCGCCGGGAAACTTGTTGGTGGCATCCATCCCCATTTTAGAACCTAATCCTGAAACAGGCGATGCAAAGTCAAGATAATCGATGGGTGTATTTTCTATCAGCAAGGTATCTCTGGCAGGGTCCATCCGCGTGGTAATTGCCCAGATAACGTCATTCCAGTCTCTGGCATTGACATCATCATCACATACAATAACAAATTTAGTGTACATAAATTGACGCAAAAACGACCATACCCCCATCATTACGCGTTTGGCATGACCCGGATACTGCTTTTTCATGGTGACAACGGCCAGGCGATAGGAGCAGCCCTCCGGGGGCAAGTAAAAATCGATAATCTCGGGAAACTGTTTACGCAAAATAGGAACAAAAACCTCATTCAGCGCTACACCTAATATTGCTGGTTCGTCGGGTGGACGACCTGTGTAGGTTGAATGATAAATCGGTGACTTGCGATGGGTGATATGGGTTACCGTAAAGACAGGAAAACTGTCGACCTCGTTATAGTAACCGGTATGGTCACCGTAAGGGCCTTCCGGCGCCGTTTCATCCTGAGCAATATATCCTTCAAGCACAATTTCGGCGCTCGCTGGTACTTGTAAGTCGTTACTCACTGACTTAACTACTTCAGTCTTTTCGCCACGTAGTAAGCCTGCAAACGCATATTCGGACAAGGTATCCGGAACCGGTGTTACGGCGCCTAAAATGGTTGCCGGGTCAGCTCCCAGCGCGACCGAAACAGGATAAGGTTCACCCGGGTGTGCTTCGCACCACTCACGAAAATCAAGCGCGCCGCCACGATGGGATAGCCAGCGCATGATAAGTTTATTTTTGCCAATCACCTGCTGGCGGTAAATACCCAGGTTCTGCCGTTTTTTATTAGGCCCACGGGTTACCGTTAAGCCCCAGGTTATAAGAGGCGCGACATCCCCTGGCCAGCAACGCTGGACAGGCAGCATTGACAAATCTACCTCATCACCTGATTTCACCACTTCCTGACAGGGTGCCTTTTTCAGTTCTTTCGCAGGCATATTAAGCACCTGCTTGAACACAGGGAGCTTATCCCAAAGATCTTTCATGCCTTTAGGTGGCTCGGGTTCTTTTAAATAGGCCAGCAATTCTCCGACCTCGCGCAATGCAGAGACCGAGTTTTTCCCCATTCCCATGGCCACACGTTCAGGGGTGCCAAATAAGTTGGCCAGAACGGGAATATCGCTCCCCTTCGGGTTTTCAAAAAGTAACGCTGGACCACCCGCTCGTAAGGTGCGATCGGCGATCTCGGTCATTTCCAGATCAGTATCAATTTCCTGTGTTATGCGCTTCAATTCGCCTTGCTTTTCAAGCTGTTGAATGAAATCTCGAAGATCTTTGTACTTCATTTGAACACTGTTGTCCTTACGACTACTCTTTATCAGGAGTATATCATTGAAAAAGCGCTTTATCAGAGACTTAAACTATGAATCACCCAAGCGTACCTACATTACTTACCATCATTTGTTTTTTGCTTACGGCTTTCTGCGCTGGTGCCTGCACCGACAAAGCCTACGCTGACTTTGATTTTTGGCTTGGTGAGTGGAAGGTAACAACGCCTGACGGCACGACCGCAGGCTATAATTCAATTAAGAAGGCGTTCAACAATTGTGTGGTAACGGAGCACTACCAAACAAAAGATGGCCTATATGGAACCAGTCTGAATATTTATGATCAAACCACTGGCAAGTGGCATCAGAGCTGGGTTGATAAAACCGGATTGCGCTTGCAGTTAACTGGGGGGGTGCACGATGGTGCGATGATTTTAACAGGAGAAGCAACAACTAAGAAGGGTGAGCGGGTGGAACACAAAATAAGCTGGACACCGCAGCAAAATGATAGTGTGATACAACATTGGGAGATGCGAAAAGTCGACACCGAGAATTGGCAAACCCTATTCAAAGGTATTTACACATTACACTAAGTTGCATTGGATGAATCACCAATTCACTTCAATGACGATGAGCTTTATATAAGGCAGTCTTAGCGGCGGCGATTTGCCAGATTACACCCACAAATTGCCGGTAAAAGAGGAATAAGCGATGAGCGTGTTTGATGCTGATATGACAGAAGAGTTAAATTTATTGTTAAAATTTCCTGATGATAGCCTGCACCAAGGCTTGAAAATTCATCACGATGCAAGCCAGTCGATGGTGAGTGCGGCATCGCGATTGTATGCCAAAGGGGTAATTACACAACCTGACGGTGGTTATTTAACCGATTTAGGCGTGGATATTGCAGAGCAACTTAGACGGATTCAGTCAGCGCTGTCGACCAAATTCAATTAACACTGCTGACTCGACATAATAAAATCTGGTTCGTTACTGCCAAGCGAACCAGACTCGTTTTAGATAAAGAGAATGGCATGGCATTGAAAACGTTGTTTGTAAGTATGATTACCATGCTCACGCTGGCTTCGTCCGGTGTGGCAGTTGCGCAAGAAATTAAAGCGGTACAGTTATATTCGCAGGACGAGTTACTCAAGATGATAGCGGAAAATTCTCATCTCACTCGCGTAATCGAAGATCGCTGTCAGCTTGTACAGGACATTGAGGCCCGCGCAGAAGTGCTAAGGGTGCCAGCTTACCAATACCTATGGGGCGATATGCTGGCTTGGGGAGTGTGCGTGGATGCCGAACCCACCCGGGGGATCGAGTTTATCGCTGCGGCTGCCAAACAGGGGTTGCCTGAGGCGCTGGAACAACTGGGCCGTTATTATGCTAAAGGAACATTAGTTCAGGAAGATAAAGAGCGCGCAGTGGTTTATCTAAGGGAAGCATCAGCCTTGGGTAATCTTAAGGCGCAAATTCAACTGGCTGAATTATTTATCGACGGGTATGGCAGCCCCTATGATTATGAAGAAGCCTATCATTGGTTGTACAATGCGGTGACGGATGATAAAAAAGTGCATGCCCGTATTGCCAGTTATTTGCAGGCGATGGAAAAACTGATGCACCCCAAAGCTGTCCGCGCTGCCCGGCGACCTGCTGACAGCTAATCCCCGTACAAAAAATGTGCACCCATTTAGCAGGGGGCGCAGCGGGTTCTACACCTCACTAAAACTAGCGGTATAAGATTGTCACTTGACGGATTGCGCGTGAGTGGCGATCATTAGCGCATAATACTTTTCTTTAATAGCTAAATCATCATTGAACAAACAAAAGGTAAACAAATATTCATGAGCGACGATCCGCATTTTGAACGTGAACAGGCAAAATACGAAAACCCGGTCGCCAGCCGTGAATTTTTACTTGAAGTGCTTAATGAAAGCGAACGGCCGTTGTCTTTCCTGGAAATTTGTAATCAGGTAAACGCACAAGACGAAGACAGCCGCATCGGCATTCAGCGTCGACTGCGTGCAATGGAACGTGAAGGGCAGGTTGAATTCACCAAGCATAAAAAGTATGCGCCAGGCGACCAATCTGCGCTGATCCGCGGCAGAATCATCGGTCATCGGGATGGCTTTGCCTTCTTACGCCCGCAAGATAATTCTGGCGATTTGTTTATTAGCAAAGGCCAGATGCAGCTTTTTTTACATGATGATGAAGTTGAAGCGAAACAAAGTGGGACCGATCGTAGAGGGCGCAGAGAAGCGTATATAACGCAGGTGATCACACCTCGACAGGAACCGATTGTTGGGCGTTATTTTACTGAGCAGGGTATTGGCGTAGTCATTCCTGACGACAGCCGAATTAATCATGAAATCATCATTCCACCCGAGCACGTTAATGGGGCGCGCATGGGACAAGTCGTTGTGGTTGAACTGACACAACGCCCCCGTCGGCGGGTTAATCCGGTGGGTAAAATCATTGAGGTCCTCGGCGAACATCTAGCCCCTGGTATGGAAATCGAGATGGCCCTGCGTACCTTCGATATACCACACGTGTGGCCCAAAGCCGTGGAAAAGCAGGTAGAAAACTTAGGCGAGCAGGTACCTGAAAAAGCCAAAGAAGGCCGCATCGACCTACGCCAATTGCCTTTAATTACCATCGACGGCGAAGATGCCCGTGACTTTGACGACGCTGTGTTCTGCGAGCCGCTGGACAATGGAGGCTGGCAACTTTGGGTCGCGATAGCGGATGTCAGTTACTATGTACGCCAGGGTAATGCTCTGGATACTGAAGCATTAAATCGCGGAAATTCTGTGTATTTTCCTGATCAGGTCATTCCAATGTTGCCTGAGGTTTTATCAAACGGCTTATGTTCGTTAAACCCGCAGGTTGACCGCTTGTGTATGGTTTGCGAAATGACCATCAGCAGTCAGGGAACCTTACAGTCTTATCAATTTTACGAAGCCGTAATGAATTCGCATGCCCGGCTGACCTACAATAAAGTTTGGAATATTCTTGAAGGAGATAAAGACCTTCATCAACGATACGCGCCGCATGTACCGCATTTACGCAATTTACATAATTTATATCGTGCGTTGAAAAAGTCCCGAGCTCAACGTGGCGCGATAGAGTTTGAAACGCAGGAAAGTAAGTTTGTTTTCAATGCTGATCGAAAAATTGAAAACATTGTGTCACTTTCGCGAAATGATGCGCATAAAATCATCGAAGAATGCATGATCATGGCAAATGTCAGCGCCGCCAGGTTTTTAGAAAAACATAAGGCGCCTGCACTGTATCGGGTGCATGATAAACCCGATGCCGACCGACTTACCGCGTTTATCGCTTATTTAGGGGAAGTTGGGATCCCGCATCAGATAAGAGAGGATGCCAAGCCTGCCGACTTTACTGATGTGGTGCTTAAAACTCAACAACGCCCCGATCAGGAGTTGATCCAGACGATGTTGTTGCGTTCAATGAAACAGGCTGTTTATGACGGTGATAATATTGGTCATTTCGGTCTTGCCTTAGATGCATACGCGCATTTCACCTCGCCTATACGCCGTTACCCTGACCTGGTGGTACACCGCGCAATTAAAGGCATTCTGGCCAAGCAAAAGCAAAAGGTAGCTGGCGCTAAAGCGTACACCCAAGAGGAAGTCGAGCAACTGGGCGAACAATGCTCTATGACAGAGCGCAGAGCGGATGATGCCACTCGCGACGTTGCAGATTGGCTCAAGTGTGAATTTATGCAGGATCATGTCGGCGCTACATTCGAAGGCGTGGTTAGTTCGGTGACCAATTTTGGGTTATTTGTCAGGTTAACCGAATATCATATAGACGGTCTGGTTCATATCACTTCGTTAGACAGTGAGTACTATCATTATGACGACGTTAAGCAGTGCTTGTTAGGAGAACAATCAGGTACACAATTCCGATTGGGTGACGAGCTGATGGTTAAGGTTGCTTCGGTCAACCTGGATGAGCGAAAAATCGATCTGGTACTGGATACCAAAGTACTTAAAGGTAAAAAAGGGCGCCAGGTCCCCGTCAAATCGACAAAGAAAAAGCCCCGTCGCAGCTCTGCTAAAGCGCAAGATAGAAAATCACCGCACAAACAATCTAAATCGAAAGGAAAAAAACGTTAAATGGCGCAACAAGAATGGTTATACGGTATTCATGCATTATCTGCTGTTGTTGCCAAAGAGCCGGAAAGGCTGATTGAAGTACTGGTGCTCAAAGGGCGCGATGATGAACGATTAAACGAGCTGGTTAATCAAATCCGTCGTTTTGGCGTCAGTGTGCAATTCTGTCACCGCAAAGTGCTGGATGACAAAGTCAGTGGTGAGCAGCACCAGGGCATTGTTGCCCGCGCAAAACCCGCCAAGATGCTCACTGAAAGTGATCTTGATGAAATTTTGCAAAAATATAAACAACCCTTCTTATTGATTCTTGATGGGATCACGGATCCACATAATCTTGGTGCATGTTTAAGAAGTGCTGATGCCGCTGGCGTACATGCGGTGGTCGCACCCAAGGATAAATCTGCAGCACTCACACCAACGGTCAGGAAAGTAGCCTGTGGTGCAGCGGAAAGCATTCCTTTTATTCAGGTTACTAATCTTGCCAGAACGCTGCAGGAAATTCAGTCGAAAGGAATCTGGGTAATTGGAACAGCAGGTGAAACTGACAAATCATTATACGATTGTAAGCTTGATGGCCCCTTAGCCGTTGTCATGGGAGCCGAAGGTAAAGGTATGCGTCGTTTGACCAAAGAACGCTGTGATGAACTCGTCAAGTTGCCAATGGCTGGCAGCGTTTCCAGTCTCAATGTGTCTGTGGCTACAGGTATATGTTTATATGAAGCGGTAAGGCAGCGACAAACCCATTAACAACACTCCCTGCATACTTTTGTACACCCAGCTTTACAAAATCATTTCAAATTTGTAATAAATTGTTAAAAAATGTTACTGCATTTTTAGAATTTATACGTTAGGCTAATTTATCATATTTATTTAATATCTTTTTAGCATACATTTAAACGTATGCATTATGGGCTGTGAAAATTGATGGCATTTATCTTTCGCCATTAATTTATACCCTATGCCATCTAACAAACATGGGTGGACAGACTGATATCTGTCATCCCGCAGTATTCCTGGCAAATCTTGTTGTATCAGGAAATTAATCACTATAACGAATTCGCGTTATACGCTTGATAGCGTGTATGCACCGATCTTCCGTAAAAGGAAGCTGCTGTCAGAATGCAGCAGTTAATTGGTCTGACGTACGTGGTTTTTTGCTTTTGAGACAACCAAGGAGTGGTTGTGGTATTCCCTGAGCTGATAAGTTGCCAGGCCACTCACTCAAGCCCTCAGCATAAGCACCATTTCTAGAGTGCGGGCAAATTACAACAAGTAACAAGTTAGGAACATCAATGAAGGAAATAAACCTTTTATCTAAAAAAGCAGCGTTAGCTGCAACTCTTACCCTGTTAAGTGTGTCAGTCGGCGCAGCCGTCAATGCACCGGTGCAGGTTGAAAATCAACCGCAGGATATGCGTACTCTACTTAAAGATCGTTTCGAAATGTCTCGCCAGGCAATGGCAGAAGAGCGTTACATCATCGAGTTTAAAAAAGATGCCGCAGCTGTATCGATAATGGAAGCAGGTTCGATTCAAAGCAACGGTAAAGGCAAAGGAAAAGGAGTTTTCAATGCCAACGCCGCCAAATCATTTGTTGACAGCATGGGTGCAAAAACCAAAAAAGTGCTGAACGAACAACGTATGGTTGCAGCAACCATGAATAGAAGCGTATTAAACAAGCTTCGTAACAACCCCAATGTTGCTTCAATTTCACTGGATGCGAAAAGAAAGCCATTAGCTCAGACCGTACCTTATGGCTACAACATGGTGCAGGCAAATCAACTATCGCAAAGCAATACCAGTGCACGTAAAGTGTGTGTGATTGACACAGGTTACAACCTGGGCCATCCCGACTTGCCAGATCAAAATAACGGCGTAACTGGCGATGCAAATAGCAGCGCCGTGGGCAACTGGTATAATGATGGGCATGGTCACGGTACCCACGTTGCTGGAACTATCGCTGCATACGATAATACTCAGGGCGTGATTGGTGTTTACCCGGGTGTAGATCTGCATATTGTTAAAATTTTTGACGATAATGGTAACTGGACGTTCTCATCTGATTTAATTGCTGCGATTAACCAGTGTAAGAGCGCTGGCGCGAATGTGGTTAATATGAGCTTAGGCGGTGGTTCATCGTCTACCGCCGAACGTAATGCAATGAACGGGTTTGAGTCAGACGGTATCTTACTGGTTGCTGCTGCAGGTAACGACGGTAACAGCTCGATGTCATATCCAGCATCGTACGATGCGGTAGTGTCAGTAGCGGCAGTAGGTTCTAACGAGAGCCGCGCGAGTTACTCACAGTACAACTCGCAGGTAGAAATTGCCGCACCGGGTAGTTCTGTTTATTCCACCTATCCCACTAATACCTATGCCACGCTTAACGGTACATCGATGGCGACACCTCATGTAGCCGGCGCTTCAGCATTGGTATGGAGCTTCTTCCCACAGTGTACTAATACGCAGATTCGCGCTGCAATCAATGCAACTGCTAAAGATAAAGGCAGTGCGGGTCGCGATAACTTCTATGGCCACGGTATTGTTCAGGTCGCCGATGCGTATGACTACCTGAACACGAATGGCTGTAGCGGAAGCGGCGGCGGCGGTGGTGGCGGCGGTGGTGTGGACCCCGTGTCTGGCCAGCTGACCAACCTGTCGGGCTCGCGTGGAGCATGGGATCGGTATACTTGGGATATTCCGTCAGGTGTAAGTTCAATGACCGTAACCATCTCAGGTGGGTCTGGTGATGCCGATTTATATATGCGCCTGGGTGCACAGCCAACTACCTCTAGCTGGGATTGTCGTCCTTACTTAAATGGTAACAATGAAACCTGTACCTTCAATAATCCTTCATCTGGTACATGGCATATAGGTATCCGTGCTTACTCTACCTATAGTGGCGTAACCATGGATTACTCTTACCAATAAATAGAATGCTAATCTATTTGCAAAGCCCGGTTCGCCGGGCTTTTTTTGTCAGAGGTCAATGTGAAAAAGTAATTTGTGTTAACAGTTTCATTTAAGCTACCCTTAGCTAACTGACACTCATAAGGTTATTGTTTTTCGCTGCATGAAAATACTGCGTACGCTACATACCATATCAGCCGATCCAAACCTTTCATTTGACGACAAGCTGAAGCGCCTGCTAAATGTGGGCTGCAGTGTGCTGGAAATGGAAGTGGGCATTGTCAGTAAAATAGAAAAACAGACATACACGGTGATTGCCGCCAACTCACCAGATGATGCACTGGAGCCAGGTACCACATTTAACCTGGGTGATACTTTCTGTGCAGACACCTTAAGTGAAAATGCGTTGGTCAGTTACTATGACGTAGGCTCGGTGTGTGGTAAGCACCCGGCAGCAGACTGTTTTCAATTGTATTGCTACATCGGCATTCCGCTGATGGTCAATGGCAAACTATTCGGAACGGTAAACTTTTCATCTCCTAATCCTAAGAAAAAGCCTTTCAAAGAAGTAGAGCTTGATTACGTCATTTTGTTGTCTGAATGGATCGCTACGGAATTAAGTCGCAAGCTGGCGTTTAAAAGTGTCAACCATAAGAACGAAGCGTTGTTACGCCAGAATAAAATGCTTAATCAGGTCAGTGAGCTTGCCGGGGTAGGTACCTGGGAAATTGACGTACGACGAAAGATCGTCCGCTGGTCAAAAGTCCTAAAGAAATTGTATGAATTTCCGCCCGACTTTGATGTGTCGCTCGAAGCAGGTCTTCAGGTTGTAAAGCATCAAAAAGATAGAGTCCGATTAGAAAAGCTTATTTATGACTGCATTGAAAATAGTAATCCGATCTCCACAGAACTGGAGGTGCTGACGTTTACCGGCAGGACTTTATGGGTTGCTATCAGGGCCCAAGCCGAGGTCGAGGAAGGCATTTGTACTCGCGTACTGGGAGCGACACAGGATATCACTCGACAAATTCTTACCAGCAGAGACTTAGAACATAAACGCCAGATTGCCGAACAGGCCCTGCAGGCAAGAAGTCAGTTCTTGGCCAACATGAGCCATGAAATTCGTACACCAATTAATGGGGTGCTGGGTATGCTCGAGTCCCTTGCCAAGACTTCGCTAACTGAAAAGCAACAGGAATTTTGTTCTATTGCTAACCAAAGTGCGGAATCACTACTAGGGCTTATTAACGATATTTTAGATTTTTCTAAAATTGACTCGGGTGAGATGACACTGGAGAACGTGCCGCTAAACTTAGGTAGCTTGGTTGAAAGACAGGTTAAAATCTTTGAATATGCCGCAAAGAAAAAGGACGTGAGCCTGATCACGGATGTGGATGCTGTAAAAGACCTTAAGCTACAAGGTGATCCTGTGCGTATCCAGCAAATTTTGACCAACCTCATCAGCAATGCAATCAAATTTACTCATCATGGCACCGTTACAGTAAAAACCCGGGCGCTGGAAAAGGCTGATGATACTTACTTGATACGGTTGGTTATTGAAGATACCGGTGTGGGTATTGCAAACGATCGCTTAAACCGAATTTTCTCGCCATTTCATCAGGGGGACAGTGCCACCACCAGAGAGTTTGGCGGAACCGGGTTAGGGCTCTCGATTGTTTCTCAAATTGCCGAAATGATGGGGGGAGGAATTCATGTTGCCAGCCAGCCTGACGTGGGCTCAACCTTCACCGTTACGCTGCAGCTTGCCAAATCAAGCGAAAGTGTTAGCGCTTCATCCCACGAAGAAGCCGAGCAGCACGGTTCTATTGCGGGAGCGCATATATTAGTAGTGGAAGACAACGCAATTAATCAGATTGTTATTTCAGAACAGTTAAAAGATCTACAGGTTAATATCGATATTGCTGATAATGGCGAAATTGCCGTTAATAAAATCGCTGATGCGCTAAATAATGAAAAACCGTATGATCTAATAATCATGGACTGCCAGATGCCCGTTATGGATGGTTACACCGCAGCAACCCAAATCAGAGCATTGGGTGGGCATGCGGCGTATGTTCCTATCATTGCATTAACGGCTAATGTGCTGGTGGGTGAACGAGAGAAATGTGCTGAAGCAGGTATGAATGATTACCTGACCAAACCCATTAACAGTGCGCGTCTCACGGCTTGCTTACACCGATTCCTGCGACGCAAAAACGCTGACGAAATAAGCGAAAAATGACGTTTTCGGCGCAATCGCCGGCGCTTTAATATCGCCTAAAATTAATTCAAATTTGACCTATCACTCACCTATCTTTTCTGTTATCATTTCGCGCCCTTTTTATGGGGGTATGGTTAAAAAATGGCTAATCTGGCCGTTTTTAGCAGCATGAACGACTCGGGAGAGTCTTAATTTAATAGCGGAGCACTAACATGATCCAAATGCAAACTAACCTGGATGTAGCCGATAACAGCGGCGCTCGCAGGGTTCAGTGTATTAAGGTTCTTGGTGGCTCGCATCGCCGTTATGCAGGTATCGGTGACATCATCAAAGTTACTGTTAAGGAAGCAATTCCTCGCGGTAAAGTTAAAAAAGGTGACGTACTGAACGCAGTGGTGGTGCGTACTAGAAAAGGCGTTCGTCGTGCAGATGGTTCAACCATCCGTTTCGATAATAACGCGGCTGTTTTGTTGAATAGCAACAAGCAACCAATTGGTACGCGTATCTTTGGCCCGGTTACACGTGAGCTTCGAAGTGATAACTTCATGAAGATTATCTCACTGGCCCCAGAGGTACTATAAGGAGTCACGATAATGGCTAGAAAAATTCGTCGTGATGATGAAGTAGTCGTATTAGCGGGTAAAGATAAAGGCAAACAAGGCAAAGTCCTGAAAGTGCTGGTAGCTGACAACCGCGTAGTTGTAGAAGGCGTAAACCTCGTCAAGAAACACCAGAAGCCTAACCCTCACGCGGGTGAAGCGGGCGGTATTATTGAAAAGGAAGCTTCTATTCACGTTTCTAATGTAGCGATTGTTAACCCGGCAACGGGCAAAGCGGATCGCGTTGGTTTCCGTATGGAAGACGAGAAGAAAGTTCGTTTCTTCAAGTCCAACGGTGAACTTGTTTAATTAATTGGAGAGTACGATGGCGAAACTGCATGATTTCTATAAAGAAACAGTAGTAGCTGAACTTGCTAAGCAGTTCGGGTACCAAAGCGTCATGCAAGTCCCTCGGATTGAAAAAATCACTCTAAACATGGGTTTAGGTGAAGCAGTTGCTGATAAGAAGGTGCTTGAGAATGCTCAAGCTGACATGGCGGCTATCGCTGGTCAAAAGCCAATTGTCACAGTTGCAAGAAAATCTGTAGCGGGTTTTAAAATCCGTGAAGGTTATCCGATTGGCTGTAAAGTAACCCTACGCGGTGAGCGTATGTGGGAATTCCTTGAGCGTTTGATTTCAATCGCTATTCCACGTATCCGTGACTTCCGCGGTTTAAACCCGAAGTCGTTTGACGGTCGTGGTAACTACAGCATGGGCGTGCGTGAGCAAATCATTTTCCCTGAAATCGATTTCGATAAAGTGGATAAAGTTCGTGGTATGGATATTACTATCACTACCAGCGCGAACTCGAATGAAGAAGCACGTGCTCTGTTGACTGCGTTCAACTTCCCATTCAAAAAATAAGGTGTAGGGTTATGGCAAAAGAATCAATGAAGGCTCGTGAAGCTAAGCGTGCAAAGCTAGTTGCTAAGTACGCTGAAAAGCGCGCCGAACTCAAAGCGATTATCAGCGATGTTAACGCCTCTGAAGAAGAGCGTTGGGATGCTGTGCTTAAGCTACAACAACTACCACGTGATTCAGCTAAGTCACGTCAGCAAAACCGCTGCCGTATTACTGGTCGTCCACATGGTTACCTACGCAAATTTGGTCTAAGCCGTATTAAGCTGCGCGAAGCGGCAATGCGCGGTGAAGTCCCTGGCCTTAAAAAAGCCAGCTGGTAAGGAGTAGCTGATATGAGCATGCAAGATCCTATCGCGGATATGTTTACCCGCATACGTAACGGCCAAATGGCACAGAAAGTGTCTGTTATTATGCCTTCTTCTAAACTTCGCAGCGCAATTTGCGAAGTGCTAAAAGCTGAAGGTTACATTACAGATTACGCCGTGTCTGGTGACGTTAAGCCTGCACTTGAAGTAACGTTAAAGTACTTCGAAGGCAAGCAAGTAATTGACACAATCGAACGTGTAAGCCGTCCTGGTCTGCGCATCTATAAGAAAAAAGATGAGCTTCCAAAAGTACTAGGTGGTTTAGGTGTGGCTATCGTGTCGACTTCTAAAGGTGTGATGACTGACCGTGCCGCGCGTAAAGCGGGTATGGGTGGTGAGATCATCGGTTATGTAGCGTAATCGGAGGAGTTGAAATGTCACGAGTAGCAAAAGCCCCGGTCGACTTGAAATCAGGTGTAGATGTAACCATCTCTGGTCAACAAGTCACTGTTAAAGGTTCGAAAGGTACACTGAGCCGCGTATTTAACGACGCAGTAGAAGTAGTTCAGGAAGAAAACCAGCTTAAAGCACTACCTCGCGAAGGTTATGCTGACGCTTGGGCACAGGCAGGTACTGCACGTGCGCTTCTGAATTCTATGGTTCAGGGTACGACAGAAGGTTTTGAGAAAAAGCTGCAGTTAAATGGTGTTGGTTACCGTGCGCAAGCACAGGGTGCCAAACTTAACCTGACGCTTGGTTTCTCTCATCCTGTTGTATACGAAATGCCTGAAGGCATTACAGTTGAAACTCCTAGCCAAACTGAAATCGTCGTTAAAGGCGCCGATAAGCAGGTGGTAGGACAGGTTGCGGCGAACATTCGCGCATATCGTCCACCAGAGCCTTACAAAGGTAAAGGTGTTCGTTACGCTGATGAACAAGTACGTCGTAAAGAAGCTAAGAAAAAGTAGGTGGGTGATACGATGGATAAGAAAACAGCTCGCATTCGTCGCGCGACTCGCGCACGAGCAAAAATACGTGAACTGGCCGCGCATCGCCTGGTAGTGAACCGCACACCTCGCCACATCTATGCTCAGTTAATCGCACCAAACGGTTCTGAGGTGTTGGCGGCAGCTTCTACCGTTGAAGCCGATCTTAAGAAAGATCTTAAATCAACTGGTAACGCTGAAGCAGCGGCGGCAGTCGGTAAGGCAATCGCAGAACGTGCAATCGAAAAAGGCGTGAAAGACGTCGCTTTTGATCGCAGTGGTTTTAAATACCACGGTCGTGTGAAAGCATTGGCTGATGCAGCTCGCGAAGCTGGTCTTCAGTTCTAGGAGTTTAAAATGGCTAAACAAGAAGTTCAAACAGGTGAACTGTTAGAGAAATTGATTGCTGTTAACCGCGTATCTAAAGTGGTTAAAGGTGGTCGAATCTTCAGTTTTACCGCATTGACAGTAGTGGGTGACGGCAGTGGCCGCGTTGGTTTTGGTTACGGTAAAGCACGTGAAGTGCCTGCTGCAATCCAAAAAGCAATGGAAAAGGCGCGCCGTAACATGGTGAACGTTGATTTAAACGGTCATACATTACAGCACCCAATCAAAGGTCGTCACTCTGGCTCTAAAGTTTACATGCAGCCTGCATCAGAAGGTACTGGTATTATCGCCGGTGGTGCAATGCGTGCGGTACTCGAAGTAGCTGGTGTGCAGAACGTACTTTCAAAATGTTACGGTTCTACTAACCCAATCAACGTTGTACGTGCAACAATCAACGCGCTGACAGAGATGAACTCTCCAGCCGGTGTTGCGGCTAAGCGTGGGTTGTCTGTAGAAGAAATTTTGGGGTAAGCAGACATGGCAACGATTAAAGTAAAGCAAACGAAAAGTGCAATTGGCCGCTTGCCAAAGCACAAAGCGACGCTGAAGGGCTTAGGCCTGCGTAAAATCAACCATGTCCGTGAACTGGAAGATACTCCAAGTGTCCGTGGCATGATCAACCGTGTAAATTACATGGTTGAAATTGTGGAGGAGTAAGACATGCGTTTAAATACGATTTCTCCTGCACCAGGAGCAAAACAATCTGGTAAGCGTGTTGGCCGTGGTATCGGTTCAGGGCTTGGCAAGACTGGTGGCCGTGGTCACAAAGGTCAAAAAAGTCGTTCTGGTGGAACGGTTAAGCCAGGCTTTGAAGGCGGTCAAATGCCAATTCAACGCCGTCTACCTAAGTTTGGTTTCACTTCGCGCGTAAGCAGAGTAACTGACCAAGTTACTTTGACTGAAATTGCGCAAGTTGAAGGCGATGTAGTTTCTCTGGAAACTTTAAAAGCTGCTGGTCTTGTAAAGAAAGAAATGCAGTTCGTTAAAGTTGTTAAGAGTGGCGAATTGTCACGCAAGGTAACGGTTAACGGGTTGAAGGTTACTAAAGGCGCGCGTGAAGCGATTGAAGCTGCCGGCGGTAAAGTAGAGGAATAAGCTAGATGGCTAAACCAGGATTGGATTCAGGCGCGAAAAGCGGCTTAAGTGAGCTTAAGGCAAGATTGTTGTTCGTCTTTGGCGCAATCGTAGTATTCCGGTTAGGTTCTTATGTACCTATTCCTGGTATTGACCCTGCGGTTTTAGCTGACTTGTTCGAACAGCAAAAAGGCACCATCGTAGAGATGTTCAACATGTTCTCCGGTGGCGCCCTTGAGCGTGCATCCGTTCTGGCTTTGGGCATTATGCCATACATTACTGCATCCATTATTATGCAGTTGCTCTCGGTGGTTCACCCGCCGATGATGGAGCTTAAAAAAGAAGGCGAAGCAGGTCGCCGTAAAATCAATCAGTACACGCGTTATTTAACGTTAGTGCTAGCGACGTTCCAGTCAATTGGTATTGCGACCGGTCTGCCCAACCTGATTAATGGATTGGTGATAAGTCCGGGCTTCGGATTCTACTTTACAGCGGTAGTGAGCTTAGTCACAGGAACTATGTTCCTTATGTGGTTAGGTGAGCAAATTACCGAAAGAGGTATTGGAAACGGTATCTCGATATTAATATTTGCTGGTATTGTTGCCGGTCTGCCAACAGCGATAGGTCAGACTGCGGAGCAAGCAAGGCAAGGTGATATCAACATGTTGTTCCTATTGTTAATTGGAGCAATTGTACTTGGCCTGACTTACCTGGTTGTGTTTGTAGAACGAGCACAACGTCGTATCGTGGTAAATTATGCAAAGCGTCAGCAAGGCCGTAAGGTGTTTGCCGCGCAAAGCACGCATTTACCATTGAAGGTGAACATGGCGGGTGTGATACCACCAATCTTTGCATCAAGTATCATTCTATTCCCTGGCACGATTGCGGGCTGGTTTGGAACGAATGAATCTACAGCATGGTTGCAGGATGTAGCATTAATGCTTTCGCCTGGTCAGCCGTTATATGTGATGTTGTATGCAGCTGCGATTATTTTCTTCTGCTTCTTCTACACGGCGTTGGTATTCAACCCGCGTGAAACAGCAGATAACCTGAAAAAATCCGGTGCGTTTATTCCGGGCATCCGCCCTGGAGAACAAACATCGCGTTATATTGATAAAGTAATGACTCGTCTGACTCTGGCTGGCGCACTGTACATAACCTTTATTTGTTTAGTGCCTGAATTTATGTTGATTGCCTGGAATGTACCGTTTTACTTCGGTGGAACGTCGCTTCTAATCATTGTGGTAGTCATCATGGACTTTATGGCACAGGTGCAGACACATTTGATGTCTACTCAATATGAGTCTGTTCTGAAGAAAGCTAATCTTAAAGGCTACGGCCGCTAAGATTGGTTCACTACGGAGTGATGTAATGAAAGTTCGTGCATCAGTTAAGAAAATTTGCCGTAACTGTAAAGTCATTAAGCGCAACGGTGTTGTGCGAGTGATTTGCGTTGAGCCTAAGCATAAGCAAAGGCAAGGCTAATTTACGCGGTGAGTAATCACTGAATAGTGTAAGCAGAACCTGACAAGGTTCTGCTTTGCCTGTTCCAGTATTACGAACCTAAATTTGCATTTTGTTCGACGGGTAAGTATCCTATCGGGCTTTTTAGGTCGTCGACAATTAAATTAGAGGAGTGCTGTTAATGGCCCGTATCGCTGGCATTAACATTCCTGAGCACAAGCATGCCGTTATCGCTATTCAAGCGATCTACGGTATCGGTCCTACACGTGCGAAAAGCATATGTGCAGGCGCTGGTGTTGCAGAATCTACAAAAATCAAAGAGCTTGACGAAGCAACTGTAGAGAAGCTTCGTGAAGAAGTAGCAAAATTCATGGTCGAAGGTGATCTTCGCCGTGAAGTATCGATGAGCATCAAACGTTTGATGGACCTGGGTTGCTTCCGTGGTATTCGCCACCGTCGTAGCTTGCCTCTACGTGGTCAGCGTACTAAAACTAATGCGCGTACCCGTAAAGGTCCTCGTAAGCCAATCAAGAAGTAAGCGGGGGATTTAGTTATGGCAAAAGCACCAGCTCGTACAACGCGTAAGCGCGCTAAACGTCAGGTTGCAGACGGTATGGCTCATATCCATGCGTCTTTCAATAACACAATTGTGACTATCACAGATCGTCAAGGCAATGCATTAGCATGGGCGACATCAGGTGGTTCAGGTTTCCGTGGTTCACGTAAATCTACCCCTTTTGCTGCACAGGTTGCTGCTGAGCGTGCAGGTGTTGCTGCACAAGATTACGGTCTGAAGAACCTAGAAGTGTTCGTTAAAGGTCCAGGTCCAGGCCGTGAGTCTGCGATCCGTGCGCTTAACGCCACTGGGTATAAGATCACAAACATTACCGATGTGACGCCTATCCCTCACAACGGTTGTCGTCCACCGAAAAAACGTCGCGTTTAATCGACGGACAGTTGGAGAAAGATCATGGCAAGATATTTGGGTCCAAAACTCAAACTAAGCCGTCGCGAAGGGACAGACCTGTTCCTTAAGAGCGGCGTTCGCGCAATCGATTCTAAGTGTAAGATCGATACAGCGCCTGGTCAGCACGGTGCCCGTCGTGGCCGTTTGTCTGACTACGGTGTACAGTTGCGTGAAAAGCAAAAAGTACGTCGTATGTATGGCGTATTAGAAAAGCAATTCCGTAACTACTATAAAGAAGCTGCTCGTTTGAAGGGCAACACGGGTGAAAACCTGTTGCAACTTCTTGAACAGCGTCTTGATAACGTAGTTTATCGTATGGGATTCGCCAGCACACGTGCTGAAGCACGTCAGTTGGTAAGCCACAAAGCAATCATGGTAAATGGTCGCGTTGTGAACATTCCATCGTTTAACGTTTCTGCCGAAGACGTGGTTTCTGTTCGTGAGAAAGCTAAAAAGCAATCGCGTATCAACGCGGCTTTAGAATTGGCTGACCAACGTGAGAAGCCAACCTGGATTGAAGTAGACAGCAGCAAACTTGAAGGCACGTTCAAACGTGTTCCTGAAAGAGAAGACTTGTCTGCGGATATTAACGAACAGTTGATCGTCGAACTTTACTCTAAGTAAAGCTAACTAAAGAGGAAGCATTGTGGGTTCTGTGACTGAATTCCTAAAACCGAGATTAGTTGAGATCGAAAACGTTTCTCCTACTCGTGCCAAAGTAACTTTGGAACCACTAGAGCGCGGTTTCGGCCATACTCTAGGTAACGCACTTCGTCGTATTTTATTGTCATCCATGCCTGGTTGCGCGGTGACAGAAGTTGAAATTGACGGCGTATTACACGAGTACAGCACCAAAGAAGGTGTGCAGGAAGATGTAATTGAAATTCTGCTTAATCTGAAAGGTTTAGCGGTTCGCCTTGAAGGTAAAAATGAGGCAACCCTGACACTAGTGAAGTCTGGCGCTGGCCCTGTTGTTGCTGGTGATATTCAGCACGACGGTGATGTAGAAATTGTAAACCCTGATCATCTAATTTGTACGCTTACTGGTGACACTGAAATCAGCATGCGTATTAAAATTGAGATGGGTCGCGGCTATGTGCCTGCGTCTACGCGCCGTTCCTCTGAAGAAGATGATCGTCCAATTGGTCGTTTATTAGTTGACGCATCTTACAGCCCAGTAGAACGTATTGCATACACTGTTGAGTCTGCGCGTGTTGAACAACGCACGGACTTAGACAAGTTAATCATCGATATGGAAACAAACGGTACCTTGGATCCTGAAGAAGCGATCCGCCGTTCAGCAACAATTCTTGCTGAACAGCTTGATGCCTTTGTTGATTTACGTGACGTTTCTGAACCTGTTCAGAAGGAAGAGAAGCCGGAATTCGATCCGATTCTTCTGCGTCCGGTTGATGATTTAGAGCTGACTGTACGTTCTGCTAACTGTCTGAAAGCTGAAGCTATCCAGTACATTGGTGACCTGGTACAGCGCACTGAGGTTGAGTTACTTAAAACGCCTAACCTTGGTAAGAAATCGCTAACTGAAATCAAAGACGTGTTAGCTTCACGTGGACTGTCTCTAGGCATGCGCCTGGAAAACTGGCCACCTGAAAGCATCGCTGAGAAAGATTAATCAGGTTTTTCACAAAACTGATTTGTAAAGAAGGATAAAACTATGCGCCATCGTAAGAGTGGTCGTCAGTTGAATCGCAACAGCAGCCATCGTCAAGCTATGTTCAAAAACATGGCCGGCTCTTTGGTCAAGCACGAAGTGATCAAAACGACGTTACCCAAAGCAAAAGAATTACGTCGCGTAATTGAGCCTCTAATCACATTGGCTAAACAAGACAGCGTTGCAAACCGCCGTCTGGTTATGGCTCGCACTGGTGATAAAGAGGTTGTAGGTAAACTGTTTAACGACTTAGGTCCTCGCTACGAGGCCCGCCCAGGCGGTTACACTCGCATTCTTAAATGCGGTTTCCGTGCAGGCGACAATGCCCCAATGGCATTCGTTGAACTAGTAGACCGCCCTGAAGTTGAAGCTGCTGAAGAAGTTGCAGAGACTGAAGAGTAATTTTAGCTTCATTGATTCGGTTTACACCGAATTTAAAATAAAAAAACCCAGCTTAAGCTGGGTTTTTTCATGTGAGGGAATTAATTTAATATAAAATATTCTGCTAGCTAAAACTTAAAATTTTTAAATTAACTAACAGTCATTTATGCGCTCTTACTTAAGAAAATCTCCAAACTTTGATAATGCTGGGGGGCAAAGACTCAATATAAAACTTGTTCCTCTCTATAAATTACAGCGTGTTTAGCCCAGTAAATGTTACCCAATGCTTAATAAAATTGCTAAAATAAAATATTCCCATTTTTGAATTTCTTAGTGTAGAAAGCTGAATAATGATTATTTTATCTGAACATCAGTATGTAAGCACTACATCACAAGTTAACTGTATTTGATTTGAACAAATATTTATTTTTTAAAAAGTTTACAGGTAAGGGCTATGTCGAGACGTTTTATGGGCAGTGCTAAAAATGAATTAAACATTAATAATCGTGATTTGTTAGTGCATCAGTTAGAGCAAACCCAGGATCAACTTGAATATTATTTTATCAAGTGTAACGAGGTTACTAAATCTTACGAACTAGCTTCTGACACAATTACAGCATTTAGAAAGAAAAATAAGGGATTGGAAGCACGTTATTCAGAATTAGTTATTGACTTTAACTGGACTCAATACTGGAAAGCCGTGTATTTTAATAACACTAAAAAAAGCTTAACTAAGCTTATCTATCATAGGATTAAATATCTTCTTAAAAAAGATGAAACTTGTCAATCGCCTGATGAAGACCTTTTAGCACTTCTAAATTCAGATCTTTTCAATTCACATTGGTATTTAAAAGAGTATCCGGATTTAGCCGAGCAAAAGGTCGAGCCAGCTTCTCACTTCTTAAATTTTGGTTTCAAAGAACTGCGGAATCCAAGTAAAAAATTTTGCACACACAAATACCTAGAGAAATATCCAGATGTTAAAGAATCAAACTTAAATCCTTTAGTTCATTATATTAATTATGGAAGAGAAGAAGGTAGAAGAAGATTTTCGGTCTAGGTAATTAAACTATATTATTGGTTTTGTATGACATATTTAAAAAGTATTAGAAAAAGCCATGAGGCAAACCGACATGAGGAAACAGTTCTTCTCTCTCAAGAAGCAATCAATAAACATCCAGGATTCATACTATATTATGAATTTTTATCGACCGCGCTAATCAAACTGAATAGATTTGAAGACGCTCTTGATTGTATATCTCGCGGATTATTAATTGATTCCAGTAATTCGACATTAAAAGCACTAAAGACAGCCTCAGCAAAATATAGTTCTAAAAACCTAAATGTATGTGGTCAGGTAGAACGATTACCAATAACTAAGTTACCTAGAACATTAGAACTTGGAAATAGAATTTCAAATTACCGGAGTGAAACTGAGTGTACCTGTCAAGACACGCCGCTAGTTACCGTTGTCACAGCTGTCTTTAATAATGATAAAACGCTAGAACGTTGTATACAATCTATCAGTTTGCAATCCTATCCCAATATTGAACATATAGTTATTGATGGCGGAAGCAATGATAAGACGACTGACATCCTCTTAAAAAATAAAGATTATCTTGAATATGTTGTGTCTGAACCTGACGCAGGGATATATGATGCCATGAACAAAGGTATCTCGGTCGCTAAAGGTTCGTTTGTTTGTTTACTGAACTCAGATGATACGTACGAACATGACTTTATAAGTAATTTAGTTCAGACAAGTAAGTCTTGTGATGCAGACGTAATATATAGCGACTTTAAAATTGATGGGAAACTAACACGATCAGTTGAAGAGTTTGGTGCTGGAATTTATTTCGGAAATCTTAACGCAAATCACGCTACCTTTTTGGTTAAAAAAGAGGTTTACAATAAAGTAGGGCTATATAAAACATCTTACAATATTATCTCAGACATTGTTTGGATAAAAGACGCACTGGAGCTAGGCATAAAATTTAAGAAAGCGAATTGTGAAGGTTTTAATTTTTATACTGGAGGAGCATCTAGTGGTAACGATTCCCACCGGAAAGAAAGAATATTTAGCGAAATAGCAAGGCTTTATCAATCAACATTCAGATTTCTTTCACCTAAAGAGTGTATTTCAATCTATACATTTAGATTCGCTCCAAAAAATGCAGAGACCCTACTTACGTTAATTCAGAAGCATGGTGAGAATCAGAGTTTTATAAACTGTTTAGCTTCATATGTAAGTGATTGTCTAACTTATCGAGATAATTTCAAACTTGCATCAGCAGCCTCCTCTTCCGATTTCGTATCATTAGTAAAACTAACGAAAACATTAGACTTGGATGTAAGCCTTATTCGCATTGATACCGCTATCGGATGTTTTTCTGAAATACTTAAACAAATTAAAAAGGTTTGTCATCTACTGTTGGAAACAAAGAATGATGCTGACGCAAAGGTTATTCTTCATTATGCATTTCAGTTTTCTACACCTTCAGAAACGTTCATATATGACTTTATTAATCGATTTAACGATGGCAATAAATATAAGTCGGTATTTTTATGCGATAAACGAGTGTTAGTCGATGAACGACCTTTCGAAAACCTTGTTCAAATAGATTGGGGTGTACTGAATGATAATATTAGAAATGAACTTTATGTGTATTTTTTTAAATTATTAAATCCAGATTTGATTGTGTCGCATTTCGCTCTTAATGATTGGAAACTATCCCAAAGGCTCACGAACCTTAACTTAAAATTTCCAACGATTGCGATGACACATGGTATAGATGTTTTTACGTTATCTGAGAAACCCGAATATAAATCTTATCTTCTCGAAAAATTTTCGGAGAAGACCAAACATAGACTGACAACAGTTTCTAAATTCCTAAGACAAAAGTTACTTTGGCATGGAATTCCGTTAAATAAGGTCGACTTAATCCATAATTGTCCGAATCCTAATTTTTACGAAAATAGAAAAATCAAAGTTGACGCATTCACTAATAAAACTGTTAGGATCCTATCAATAGGTCGCTGTATTGATTGGAAAGGCCACGATGACTTAATAAAGGCTGTTTCTAAGCTTAAGAAAACCACTGATTACAATTTTTCAATTACTATTGTCTATGGTGGCCAGACAAAAAACCTTAACGATTTAAATGATTTAAGAGAGAAGTTGGATGTAACGAAAAATTTTAATTTTATTGAATTCGTCGATTTCGCTCAACAGCCAGAATTTCACCATAAATTCGATATTTACGTGCAAGCTAGTAAAGAAAGTAACGATCGTGAGCCTAGAACTGAAACGTTTGGGGTGGCTGCGCTGGAAGCTATTTATTCCGGATTGCCAACGGTCCTCACTAAAGTAGGAGGTCTCGCTGAATTTGACCAAATCTTCCATCCATTGTTACAGTTCGCGGAGCCAAACAATCCTTCTGACCTGGCGGCCAAGCTTCTCAAACTTATAGAAAACATGTCAGGAAGTTGTGACAATTCGCGATTGGCTCAATTCCTATTTGATAAATACTCATCTGAAAAGCAAAGAGCTTTATTTGACAACACGGTGAGTAAAGTTCTAGCTAAAAACTTACGCGTAGCCTTGCTGACTTCCAATACTACTCAGGGAGCGGGTTATGCAGCTTATAGAGTGCATAAAAGCTTAAGGAAACATAGCTTGATTAACTCGACGTTGTTAACACCAGAAAAGACACATGCCGGGGCAATCGGTGTTCGCTGGATAAAACATCCCAAAAATAAGCGTGGTGATTGGCGCTTTTTCCAACAGCCAGATAACAGCCTACCTGGTATGACAATTTTTACATACAATGAGCAACAATTAGATAATCATACTCTATATAGTATGGTTGCTTCATCCGACGTGATTAATCTTCACTGGACCGCGCGTTTTCTAAGTGTTGAAAATATCGCATTTCTTTCATGGTTGGATAAACCTCTTGTAATCACTATTCGAGACATGTATCACTTGAGTGGGGGGTGTCACTTTTTTCACGGATGCGAAAAGTGGCAATCAAATTGCTCGAATTGTCCTCAATTAATAGATGATATCGGCGATTTATCAGCTTCAACCTTAAGTTACAAAAAAGAGAACTACAATTTTTCTAATATAACTATTGTTGTATTGAGTGACCATACTAGAGAAATCATCAAACAATCCATTTTTAAAGATTGTAATGTCGTTAAAATTCCCAATTCAATTGAAACCGACATTTTCTCTATTGATAATACAAACTCGGTACGTAATACCTATAATATTGACAAAAAAATAAAGGTAATTGGCTATGTCCCATCCTTTCGAAGCGATGTTAAAGGATTCAAAGAAGCAGTTGAGGTTTTAAATCGTCTATATGAGGATACTAGTTATAATTATGAAACTAAAGTTTTGCTATTAGGAAATTCAGAAACTGCGACTGATTTGATAAAATTTGATTGCATCCAAGGTGGGTATGTCTCTGATAATAGCCAATTGGCCGAATTTTATGGGGCGATGGACGTACTGCTTCTTCCATCATTGGAAGAAACATTTTCAAATACCACAGCGGAAGCCATAAGCTGTGGCATCCCGGTAGTAGGGTTCTCGACAGGCGCAATACCTGAGTTAGCTATAGATGGTGTTAGTGGCTATTCAGTTCCTGTTGGTGACACCAACGAATTATTCCTTAAATTAAGGCAATCTCTCATTACTGAAAAAGCTTCTCAGGATACGATAAGGGAATTTGCTCTACAACGCCTCACCATGGAGAAACAAGCGTTCGCCTATCAGGAATTATTTCATCAGCTCATTCACAAAGCCAAAAGCAATTTGCCTACTAGTCCACCCGTTTATTCAAAATACCCCTATGGTCCTATAAATGAATATATTCAAAAAAAGAAGCGTCATGAAAGTAAGGGGTTGAAATATGTTTTTTTTGGTGCGTCAGTATGTGAGCAAACTGAAAAGCACGACACTAAAGAAATTACTGGGTTTATTAACATATTAGAGGAAGTGGTTCGAACAGAAAAT
The DNA here is from genome assembly GCF_012911815.1 of Alteromonas ponticola. GTDB lineage: Bacteria > Pseudomonadota > Gammaproteobacteria > Enterobacterales > Alteromonadaceae > Alteromonas > Alteromonas ponticola. Next base: position 434,017 of record NZ_JAATNW010000004.1, read on the forward strand.
CTTAAATGTGAGATCGAGCGTGTTACTGCAGGTTCATGTACTCTAGGTGACGCTGGTCTGGCGTTGATAGATGATGTGCTTAAGCTTAAACCCGATGTTTGTTTTCTTGAATGGTGTACTCCAATAAGTGGTGATTGTAGGGGAGCTGATTGTCGCGCTATATTCGATAAGTTAGTTAAAAACAAAATTCTTCCAGTAGCATTAATATTGCCCCGCAAGGATAGACTGCAAGCGGATACCACAGTTTTTCAAGAAAGTTTAAAGTTATGCGAAGAATATGGTTTCCCTTTTATCGATCTAAGCAGCAAATTTAGTAAAAATTTACTTGACGAAATTCTCAGAGATGTTGTTCATACGACTCCGTTTGGTGCAAAGGTTTATGCTTATGAATTGCTTAATTTCATTAAAGGATTTAGTAGCAAGCCAAGTCTACGGGTTTCTACTCTTGCTGAAGATAAAAGTTATTGCAACTTTGAATTTCCCTGGAAAGAAGCAAAAAACAGGGTGAAAGAACTTAGTTTTGATTTGCTAGTTGAGGCACGTGACAGTGAACAAAAATTTTTACTTTTATTAGAGCAGAGAGTGGGTCCTTGGAGCAGAAAATGCCGAGTGAGAATTACATTCGACAATTATTGCACTGAAGAAGTTCTAGAACTTGCCGACAGCTGGTCGTGGCGTGAACGTCAATGTATCAAACCACTATCCAGTTGGGTAACAGTCCCACCAAATACAAAAATAGTAAAAGTGCATATAGAAAGCATCAACATGAGATTAACGGGTTACACAGAAGACCAAAAACAGCAAGCGAAATTTAATACTCATGGACACCAGATTAGACCAAAAGGCAGACTTTTCTGCATCACAACTGAAAGCCAAGCTTTAATAAAGAATATGAGCGTAATCAAATGATGAATAAGAAACCAGAGTTTGTTATCCCGCCAAATATACAGAGAAAAATGTTAAGTCCAAATAAAGTGGTAGAGTTAATTTCTGACTCATTGAAATCATCAGCCCCCTTTATGTTTTCTCGTTTTGGAAGTATTGAAGGTGAGGTAATCAACAGTGTCTTATTGCGAAACAGAAGTGAAGTAGGGCAAGAATTAAGAGCGAAAGCGAGAAATAATGCCGGAATTGCAAAACCTGATAATGCAACACTAAATAAATTTTCTGTCGAGTATATGGCTAGCATTTGCAACGCTGACCTTTTAGGTATATGGAATTTTCCAGATCAAATAAAGTTAGCGCAATTCACGCAAAACTCATTTTTCTGTCATTTAAATCATCTTGATCCAGTGTTTTTAGGCTCTAAGCATGGCATGAGCTGGACGCAAGCACTGCGTGGGAGCAAAGTATTAGTAATACATCCATTTGCAGAATCAATACGCAACCAAGTTCAGAACAAAGATAAAATTAATTTAATAAGAGATATTTTACCAACCTTTGAGCTTATCACACATGTTCCTCCGCAGACGACCCAAAGAACTGATGAGGTAGCCAGATCGTGGTATGAGGAACTGAAAAAGTTAAAGCTCGAAATTTTGCAGTATGACTTTGATGTAGCCATAATCGGAGCTGGGGCTTATGGTGCTCCAATCGCCTCTTTTATAAAATCACTCGGAGGAAAAGCTCTCCATCTTGGTGGTGTAACGCAATTAATGTTTGGAATAATAGGTAAGCGCTGGGAATCTAGACCCCATATGAAAGACGTGATGAAAGAGGGGTGGAATAGACCTTTAGAGAGCGAAAAACATGAGAATGCCGGTAAAATAGAGGGTGGGTGCTACTGGTGAAGGAAGCGCAACAATGAAGACTATTTTGCATATAGGAATGGGAAAAGCTGGAAGCTCTACGATTCAAAATGTTTTATTAAGAAATCGTGAAAAGCTAATAAGTTCAGGTTGCCTTTATCCTTTGGACTTACTACCAAACAAGAATCTAGGTGGTGACAACCAGAAGACACTAGCATTTGCTGCGAAAAATAACGCATTAAGCAGAGGCTATATGAGCCGCTATAAAGTAAGCAACCCGAATCAATTTGCTCAATTTAAAAAGGATGTTGTTTGCGCTTATCAAAAACAACTTAAAGCATGTAAACAAGGAAGTTACGCTATTTTATCTGCTGAGCAACTTTGGTCAGAGTTAGTAAACGTTAACGAAATTAGCAATCTTAAAGGCTTACTAGAGAAAATAGGGTTTAGTGTTGAAAAGATTGTCTTTTACGTTAGAGAGCAATCTGCTTGGGTAAATAGCTACTTACATCAAAAAATTAAGGAAGGTAGTCTCAAAAATTTTGAGCTCCCATTTAGCTTTAATTTTTTATTCGATAGGCTTAATTATTTGCACACATCGTCAATGTGGCAGTCAGTTTTTACTGAAGCTGAAATTGACTTGAGAGTTTTTGATAAAAACCTTTTTTTTAAATCAGACTTAATTTTTGATTTTTTACATGCGACGGGAAAACCCGATCTAATCCATTTGTTAAGTGATTATAAAATCTTACTTTCAAATAATGTAAATGAGTCGAATTACAATGAAAATATATGCAAGTCGATAGTTTACTTTAATCAGGTTTCTCAGAAAAGTGACTACTTGAAGAAGCAGAATTTGGCGGGAAGAAAGCTTGCTGAGCATCTTGTTGAATTAGACGAGGATAAATCGCAAAGAGGTTCTGTAAAATTAATTACTCAGGAAGAAGTAAGGAATATCAGGGTAATGTTTGAATCCAGTAACAAATTACTGTTTGAGCAATATAATCTGAATGCACAAGACTTTAACTTTGAAGGTCTAGAGTGTTTTCCAGAACAAAAAATAGTTCCGTTTAATCAGGAAACCTTTTTTGAATATTATTATAAATCAATAGTGAAGGCCTAAAGATAATGAGAAAAGTTGCTTTAATTTCAGGCGTTACTGGGCAGGATGGTTCGTATCTTGCTGAATTCCTTTTGGAAAAAGGGTATGAAGTTCATGGGATAAAACGCAGGGCATCTTCGTTTAACACTGAAAGGGTCGATCACATTTACGAAGACCCCCATAATGAAGACCCTCATTTCTTTTTACATTACGGTGACTTGACTGATACTTCTAATTTAACTCGAATTCTTCAAGAAGTTCAGCCGGACGAAGTGTACAACCTTGGCGCACAGTCACATGTGGCAGTTTCCTTTGAGTCTCCTGAGTATACCGCAGATGTTGATGCGATAGGCACGCTCAGACTGCTTGAGGCTATTCGGTTTCTAGGATTAGAAAAGAAGACTAAATTTTATCAGGCATCAACGTCAGAGCTTTATGGATTGGTCCAGGAAATACCTCAGAGTGAGTCAACGCCATTTCACCCACGCTCTCCATATGCAGTAGCAAAGATGTATGCTTATTGGATAACAGTCAATTATCGCGAATCTTACGGTATGTATGCTTGTAACGGGATATTATTTAACCACGAGTCTCCTAGAAGGGGAGAAACATTCGTAACAAGAAAGATTACTAGAGGAATAGCAAACATTGCATGCGGTTTAGAAACCTGCTTGTTTCTTGGAAATATGGATGCGTTGAGAGACTGGGGACATGCTAAAGACTACGTACGTATGCAGTGGATGATGTTACAACAAGATGTGCCCAGAGACTTCGTTATTGCGACAGGAAAACAAATCTCTGTTCGTGAATTCGTGAAATTGGCAGCCAACGAAGCAGGACTATCAATTGAATTTACCGGCGAAGGCATAGATGAAGTTGCAAAAATAACCAAGGTCAACAACAGCGAGATTACCAATGTCAATGTGGGAGATGTTATTGTTCGAGTGGATCCACGCTATTTCAGGCCAGCGGAAGTTGAAACATTGTTAGGTGACCCGTCGTTAGCCAAAGAGATGCTTGGGTGGGAGCCCGAAATTACAGTGGAGGAAATGTGTTCAGAAATGGTGAAAAGTGATCTGGATAGAGCGAAAAGGCATGCATTGTTGAAAAAACATGGGTTTTCCGTCTCTGTTGCAAAGGAATAATTAGGTAACATCAAACCATTTGTTAGCGCTTTATAGAGGTCATTATGAAAACAGTCTATGTAGCAGGCCATAAAGGAATGGTCGGATCCGCTATTGTCCGTCAACTTGCGAGAAGAGATGATATAAATTTGATTGTTCGAACTCGCAAAGAGTTAGATTTAACAAGTCAATCTGATGTGATGTGCTTTTTCTCAGAAAATAAAATAGATGAGGTTTATTTGGCTGCTGCTAAAGTAGGTGGTATTCACGCTAATGACACATATCCTGCAGACTTCATTTATGAAAACTTGATAATAGAAACAAATATAATTCACTCTGCTCATCAGCATGACGTGAAAAAACTTTTATTTCTAGGCTCCAGTTGTATTTATCCTAAACATGCCGAACAGCCGCTTTGTGAAGATTCACTACTTACTGGAAAGTTAGAGGAAACAAACGAAGCATATGCGATCGCTAAAATCGCTGGTATTAAACTCTGTGAAAGCTTCAATAAACAATATGGCAGAGACTACCGGTCCATTATGCCCACAAACCTATATGGGCCCAATGATAATTTCCACCCTAATAATTCACACGTCATTCCTGCTTTGCTGCGAAGGTTTCATGAGGCTGTAGTTAACCATCAGTCTCAAGTAATAGCTTGGGGGAGCGGGAAACCAATGCGTGAGTTTCTTCACGTGGAAGATATGGCCAACGCCTCAATATTCGTCATGGAATTAGAGAAAGCGAGATACGATGATGTTGTTGAGCCAATGTTGAGTCACATTAACGTTGGCACGGGCGAAGACTGCAGCGTTAAAGAACTAGTTCACACAATAGCCAAAGTGACTGGCTTTGATGGCGAAATTATATGGGACACTTCAAAGCCAGATGGTACACCAAGAAAATTGATGGATGTGAGCCGTCTCTCAAAACTCGGATGGCAATATGGTATTAAGCTAGAAGATGGGCTGCGCTCAACATACGATTGGTTTCTAAACAATCAACAAAATTTTAGAAAGTAGTTTGCAATGTATTTAGATATTGATACGTTTTCGACTATTTTAAAAAGTACACCGTTAATCTCAATTGATTTGCTTGTAGAGAACCAACAAAATAAATTTCTATTAGGAATGAGATCTAATCAGCCAGCAAGAAATTATTGGTTTGTTCCTGGTGGGAGAATCTACAAAAATGAATCAATAGGAAAGTCTTTTGATCGAATAGCGAGGGAAGAATTTGGCAAGAGTTTTAGCATTGAGAATGCAAAATTACTTGGACTCTTTGAACATTTCTACGATAACAGCGCAGTAAGTGAATCTATATCTACTCATTACGTAGTAATTGCATACAAGTTAAAAGTTGACAAGTTAGTTGATCTTCCTGATCATCAGCATAGTGCATACAAGTGGTTTAGCAAAAATGAATTACTTAGCTGTAATGATGTTCATCACTATACAAAAGCATATCTTGTATAGCGCTTTGGATTTACATTTCGACTTTTCATCTTTTCTGAAATTAACTTTTATTGGTAAATAAGATGGTAATCTTTGCGGAAAAGTTTGGAGAACTTCATAACTTAGAAAATTTGGCTTATAAATTGGTTTCGCAATTTCCAAGTTTTTTTTCCGCATCAGGTTTTCTTGCTATTAATTGGAAAAGCTTCGTTGAGATAAGCGGCAATGATTTGAAATGCGTCAATCAATTTGCTGATTATCTGCGCAGTGTAGGCGGAGATAAAAGCTACACTACGGTCTGCGAGTTTCCAGAGATAATAAATTATCCAGAAACACTCCAACGTATCGGTGTTACAGAGCTTTATTGTCCATTTTGGGTAGATGATGAGGCTGCTTTCTCGTTATTAGAGTTCGGTATAACGATTCGCCCTTTTCCCTCAGACATCGAACACCAGATTGATTCAAGAGAATTGGATAAAAAGTGTTTGTTGCAGATTAGGTCATTGGGAAAACAAATCGAACTTACCTTGATTGATGTCGCAGGGTTGCAAGAGCTAAATCCTAAAAAGGGGTCGTTGCTTTTTGGAGAAAGTGCTGTCATTGAACAACAGACGATTGCTAGTGCCAGTTTACTTGAGAACCCAATTTATAGAAGAGCTCTTTGCAAAGGTAATATTATAGTTGGTAGAGTGCCAAATAAGTTAAAAGGACGTATATTCTGGGATGCGCTTAAAGTAGATGCTGTTCCCATTCTTCCTGGTGCACCCATATATTTAAAATCTGATAACTTAGTTTTCAATTCGTTGATCGTCCACAGTTCAAGAAAATTAACATCTCACAATGAAGATGATTTAACGATAAGCTCATTTATAGAAAAATTTTTGTCTCATATTCAACAATTAAAATTTTGTTACTCAGGAAAGATGGGAATTGCGTTTGATGTTATTCAGCACGCATTTAAAATAAAAAATGCTTCAACCAACTATTTAAATGGCTGTATGAATAGCTCTATACAGGAAAAGTTGGAATGCTTTCCCTTTCAGACTGATACAGCTCTCTTGATGCTAGTAAATAAAATTATTTTGCGGAGCGAAGATATTTATCCGCTGATTTTGGACTCAGATACTTTAGGGAAAATTGCTAAAGTATATGAAAATTCTGAATTGGAGGTTAAAAATTTAGTCAAGCACATCCTGCAAGAACATAAAGTCGAATGGCTATTTTGGGGAATGAATGACTAAAGTTAATGTATTTTTAACGGGTAAGCATGCGAATCGTACTCCAATGGCATACTCAGAATATAAGCAATTATTTGGAAATTTTTGTAACTTCGTTTCTCGAATTGAGGATGCAGATATTGTTGTTCTTGGATTTTCCGTTGACCTAAACGGCCTTAGTTCTTCACTTCAAGAGCTAAAAAGAAATCGGAAGATTCCCAAAGTTTTAATTATTTCCGAAGAGCCGCTTTGGGATACTCTTTCAGATAATGATTTCAGACTGAAGTCTGACACAATTAATATAAGCGGCGAGCCCTTAAAAATTTGGAATTTTAACCATTTCACATCAGACATTTTTAAATTTCGAAAAATTCCCTACTTTTTGACGACGGAAAGTTGTTATTTTTCAAGATATGCTAGTTTACTCTCGTCGAGAAGCAGTTCGTTTGATAGAGCGTCTTTAAAATTAAGGCTGCAAGCAAGTCAAAATAGAATAGTTTTTCTGGCACAATATCGGAATGAAAAAAAATACGAGTATGAGGATGAGTTAAACCATATCTATGGTCTTTCAATCTATCGAACTCAACTAGCACTGTTAAGCAAAGGGCAAGATGTTTCCATCAGCGGAGAAGGATGGAACGAAGTCGGTAGGAGGCAGTTATTGACAGATTGGCATATTGACAAATTATCCACGTTATCTGATAAAGTGCAGTTATTGTCAGCTATAGAAAACGTTCATGATAAAAATTATATTACGGAAAAGTTTTTTGATGCATTCATTGTTGGAGCGATTCCAATTTATTTAGCAAATCCGTCGCATCGTATCTTCGAATTCTCTTCATCTTCTGCCTTTATAAATCTTTGGGGTAAGTCTCCTTCAGAGAGTTGCGATCTTCTTAACAATTTTAATATAAATAATTTTGATTTTTTGGAATATGAACACACGCTAAACAAGCTGAAAAGATTATTCTCCAATCAAGAAAACCTGCACGAAGAGCGTGCCAGGGTGGTATGGGAAAGCATGAAGGCGATTTATGACGTCGTTAACATGTAACTTTAGTTCGGCTCGCCTTCAATAATTGCGTCGAGAGCAGCATCCGCCCAATGTGGGCATTACCAATAAGAAGACGCATCTATCCGTTGATGAAGTTTAGGTTTCTCCTTTGCGCGAGGCCGTATCCATCCATCTAGTTTGTTCAAATCATAATACCCTTGATTTTCCCAACGACTCCCTGTGATGCCGAATAGAAGTTGAAGTGAGCCACCTAAATGAATTGATATTTTTCCGAGATCTTTCACAAATCCAGCAATTGGCAGGCCATAAGCGCCCGCAGCTATAAAGCAAACGTCAAAATCCGTCTTGTAAATCTTTTCTTTAAGCTTGGTTAATTCATCGATCCAGTTGGAGTCTGTATTTTCTCCTGCGAAAGTAACGGGCGGAGATAAGAGAGTAAATGCAATATCATCTGGCCAGATTTCATTTATTGTTGGAATGTTCCTAATATTCTTAATTTGCTGATTAAGAAATTCAGTAAATGGGTGAACGACTAACACTTTTATTCCTGAAAGTTGACTAGTCCAAGGGGCGATTTGGAACGCATGTCTAACAATAAAAGGATTAAGATAATCTAAGTCGGTTAGTGATTCGGGTGCAGCTAAACTTAATAGGCTAATTTGCCGCTTATTACTCTCATCGTCACTGAATTTCCATAAACCCATTAAATCGCTTTTAAGCGCTGCTGAGATTGACTCGTATGAGAAATATTTCAGCACTCTACCAAAATAGGTGGAGTAACACCGGATTTAATCTTAATTTCATCTCTATACTCTTTTGGTACTTCTTTTTCCCGTTTAACCGCTAAAGAATGAATAACTTTAGACTCACTTCCGCCAAATCGCGCTGCCATAAACGGTTTTCCCGACGAAATACGGCCTGAAATAAAGTCGTCTGTTTCCTGCGCCGAGAGCATTTTCTCTGCAAGGTTCTTGGGTAAATCCATGTTATCTTTATTGCTACGCATTTTTCTCCGTGAACTTGAGCAAATTACGTTAAATATTGTCACATGTTACAGCGGTGACTTTTAGTAGACTCAATAGTTTTCTTCAATTTGACCATAACTGAAAGAGAATACCATAATACGTACACGATTTGGCACTAAGGTTTCAATTGACGGGTTTATTGTAGGCTCATCATTTAAAACGTTTAAAAATTGCCCCCACTTTAAAAAAATTATTCTGTTAGAATACCCCTGAATAAAAATGATAATGAATGGTCAAAAAATTTAACTGGTTTCCCCACGATGCAAAACGATAACAGCTTATACAATCTGGCATTCCCGCAGGAAGATGCTTCCGAGCTGGCAAATCTATCGCAAGACAACCTAAAAAAGGTTTATCCGGAGCTTTATTTAAAAGCTGCTTCGACAATTAGACGCAAACGGCGAGCGCGCAGCAAAGCCAATGAACAAAGTAAAATGAGTGATACGGCTTTAGTCGCGTTAACCCATTCTACAAAGTCATTTGTTGAGGAAAGCTACTTTCGTTCACGCTGGTATCGGTATTTAAAATCAATATTGGTTAAGTTTGCGCGCAAGGCATTTTTTCATAAGCCTTCTTTTGAACAGGACATTCATCTTATTCTGACAAGTGATTTTTTCGATGCGCAGTGGTACTCGGACAGTAGTGGTGTACAAGGGAGTGACAAGGCCCTGGCACGCCATTATTTGCTGCATGGCTATGCCAATTTATTAGATCCATCGTCTTCGTTTTCTACGAAAGCCTATTTACAATTTAATCCCGATATTATCTCTTCTGCACTCAATCCGCTTGTTCACTATCTGCGTCATGGCGTATTAGAGAAGCGTAAAATTGCCGAAAGTTCTTACAAAAAAACTGAAAATAATGAATAAGCACCATAACCATACTTCTTTTAAGACGTTTGCTCAGAACGTGTTAGGTTTCAGTGATGAGGCTGATTTTGAGCTCGAAAACATCAAGGGCGAATTAAATTATTCCTACTCTGTAAATAAGGTAGACGAGAAGATTGAATTATCGAGCGTTTTATCCAGTAAAAAGGGTAATGTCGAACGTTCATGTATTATCAAGGGCGATGACGAAAAGCTCGTTTCCTTAGTTCCAGCCTTGTTAAACAAAAACGTCGTTCAGCTTGATCATGCGGTGAATGTGCTGCAATCAGCTCAAAACCATAGTGAGATAAATAGCGCTTTATTTGACGCAACCGAAACGCTTCGAAAAAATTATGGTCTGGCTGTTTATTATGCTGAAACGCTGGCGAAAAGCGCGTTAACAGCAGACCTAATAACCTTCTCGCTTCCTCAGTTGACCGAACTGGCAATTGTTTTGGGAAAGGAAAAAGAGCTTGCACGTCTAATTGCTGATGAACTGCAATCGCTTCTTACTGACATGGATTTCTTAAAGTCTGTTGAAAATTTACGACTCATTCAACAAATTCTCGCCGCATCATCAGAAGTATCATACATCAATGAGCAGCTACTTGCGCTTTCTTACCCTGTAGACGAGTCCTCATTTGATGCAATGTTGAGTATCTTTCTGTCTGTATCGAAAAATGTCGACGACTTTAAAGCTTTCACCGGACGAGCTGAGTGGCAAGAACGTTTACAATCCCAGCAGGTCTTTTCGCGTACCATAGAGACGCTTAGCCGTTCCCCAGTGAAAATAAATTTCATAACGGACCCTAAGCGTTTTACCCCAATCTGGCGCTGCTTTGATGAAACAATACACGTACGGATGTTGTTCCGAGCCTGTTATTTTATCGCTGACACTGACCAGGAGTTACTAAATTCTATTGATACGGTGAAGCTGTTGATTACTGCATTTTCAATGGATGATGCCGACTTCAACGTGGTCTATCGGGATATCAGGCGCTCATACCGAACGATTTGCTCAAGGCAGCAACTTGAACATATTTTAGAACAAGTTGACGTTGATGAACTTAGCTTAAACAAATGGATTTATTTGTTTAGCCTGTTACAACCTCATGTTGAGGAGAATGAGAAGCTGGGTTTCTTTACACAAGTGATGTTAATGAATGGCATTCCTGTCGTCAGTAGCGAGGTGCCGCTCACGTTCGCGGCAGCTTTAGGGTTGAAAAAGTTGTCCAACGAGATTATTAACGACAGCTTATTGGCATCAAACTGCACTCCCTGTTTGCCAATTGATGTCGATTACTCGCTAAAGGATATATTTTCCTCGGTCATTGAGGCTGGACAAACAATGACTCGTTCTGGCACTGATAAAGGGTTGGTGAGCATTATCATAACCACCTTTAATCCTGACTTGGATTTCTTCAAGTTGTCATTGCATTCACTTGCACTACAAAGTTACCAAAATATTGAAGTAATAATTGTAGATGACTGTTCAGAACAAACCACTAGTCAAAAAATTGCTGAAATATGTGATAGCTTTGAGAATATGCAGATCACCTTCATTCGTAATCAGCAAAATGTGGGTCAATATGTCAGCAGAAATATCGCCATTCAGCAATCGAAAGGGCAGTTTATAGCAATTCAGGATGATGACGATGTCAGTCACCCCCAGCGCATCGAGCGGCAGGTGAATGCTTTAGAAAGTGAATCCTATTCAGCTTGTTTTACGAAGCATGTGCGCTATTCAGATGAGGGAATGTTATCCGTTGATGATCCACGCAATTTGTTAGTGTTGGGTGATGGCCCTGCTTCGTTGATATTCAAACGCGATGTCTTAAATACTGTCGGCGGCTTTCGCGCTTTTCGGTCTCGTGGAGATATCGATTTTCGTACACGCATCCAGCGCATGTTAGGTGAACAAGCGATTTATCACCTGAACATTCCACTCTATTACATGAGATCTTCGCTGAAGACTATTTCCTCACTATATGAATATTTACACGGAGACCAATTAGTGTATTTCCGCAAACGTATAGCGATTCTTAGTGGCCGCAAAGCTAGTCAAGAGGAGTGTGGTGTTGAGTAGCTTAATAATTAGCTTAACGACTATCCATTCGAGGGTTGATAAAATTCACTTGGTGATCGAATCATTACTCAATCAACAGACGTCGATTGATTTTGAAGTACGTTTGTATATTTCCGACGAAGCGTATTTATTAGATAAGGGAATAAATAACATCCCAGATACGTTGCAACGCGTGGCGAAGAATAGTGATGGGCGATTTAACGTTTTCTATACCCAAAACATTGGGCCCTATCGTAAGTTTTTACCGCTGTTAAAAGAGTACTTTGCGGACAAAATAGATTTTACCTATTTAGTGACGGTTGACGATGACACTGTATACCCTGATAACTGGCTACAGGGGCTTATTGAGGCAAACCAAAAGCACAACTGTGTTGTGGCCTATCGTGGAAGACAGTTAGTTTGTGATGAAGAGTCGGTAATGCCTTACAACACTTGGATTCATTCAGATTCAACGGTACTTCAACCCAGTTTGAAAACTGTAGGTACAGGTAAAGATGGTATCCTCTACCGGCCGGAATATTTTCACCCTGATATAGTAGATATAGAACAAGCATTGGCCGCCTGCAACCATGCCGATGACCTGTGGCTAAAAGTTCATACCGCTATTAATGGGGTCCCTTCGGTATTATTAGCGGAAAGCCTGGAAGAAGCGTTTCAGGATTTAGGGGAAGAAGACGATAACACGCTTTATCGAAAAATTAATAAGTTCGGCGGAAACGATGTGGCTATGAGTAACTTACACAGGTACTTTTTAAATCGTTACAGACTAAATTTATTGGATGTTTTTAATCTAAACCTGTCAAAAAGCAGCACTTGGTTAAATCCGCACTTTTTAAATAGTTACTATTAGCTTTTCAAGGTCATTTGTATAAACATCAATCGCAAATGTCCTTACCAATGGCTGAGCTATCATATACAAAAATTACTAGATAGCTAAATGCCGGATAAATGTTTGATTAGGTATTCAACGTAGCAGTCTAAATAACAAATTAAGCCTACGAAAAGTAAACGTGAAAACTGTTGCACTAAAATTTGCAACTTAAAATGAATACCACGCAATTTTCAGAGATGAGATATTTGATGTCCAAAATAAAGACAAAGCTCCATAAAATTTTTCGCAGCTTAATGCAGTCCAAAGGTACGCGAACTGATCGCACACCAGCTCACGTTCTCGAAGCAAGAAAGGTCCTCGGCGGCGTCAACCTAGTAGGTTTTTCTGAAGTTTTTTCCGGCAACTTTGGTGATTTAGTTGGCCCTTACATCTACCAAAAATTGACAGGAAAAACCGCCGATACTTTTCCTGTTAACAAACAAAAAGTGCCTGAGGAGAGAAAGCACTTTCTAATTATCGGCAGTATTTTACATTTTTCGACAAACCAATCGCATTTATGGGGTATAGGTTTGATGAAAGCAAGAGACGCAGAAAAACATAAAGAGGTTTTCAGTGCATCCCGTATCTTCGCGGTGCGCGGGCCAATTACAAGAAAACATCTTATATCAAGCGGAATAATTAGTGAGCGCCATCCTCTTGCCTATGGTGACCCTGCGATATTATTGCCTCTTTTTCATAACCCAGAGTGTGAAAAGAAATATGAAATTGGTCTGATTCCTCATGTAAAAGATTACGAGAAGGTCAAAGAAAAATATAAGGATCAACCACACGTGCGGGTCATTCAGTTGGGTGATTTAGGATATGAATTTTCAAATATCGAGCCTGTTATAGACGAAATTAAAGAGTGTCAACGAGTGATTTCTTCTTCATTGCACGGAGTAATAGTTTGCCACTCTTATGATGTACCTGTTTGTTGGGCTAACTTCACTGAGGTAACGAAGAGAGGTAAGTCCGGTACCAGCCATACTAAATTTAAAGATTATTATCTTTCAGTAGCGCTCGAGTGCCCGAATCCTGTAGATCTCACTACACAATTATTCAGTGAAGCCGACTTAACGTTTACGTTACCAGAGAAAGGCAAAATCGAAGAGTTGCAAAAAGGTTTGATAAATTTTGCGCCCTTTAATATTTCACACAACCCATTAGCCTCATAATATTTATGCAATTAATCTTACATATTGGTACGCACAAAACAGGTACAACGACAATTCAACAGCAATTGTCAGCTCAAAGACAATGGTTAAAAGAGCAGGGATGCTGGTATCCCAGTTATAAGGAACTATTTCCAGATGTCGATAATCACTATTCCCATTTAGATCTCGCAAAAGGTCTAATGGGGCAAAGCAAAAAATTTACTGTAGAGCAGGTAGAAGAATACTTTTCCCGATTGCATCAGATTGCGCTTCAAAATGGTTATCAGAAAGTATTGATCTCAGCTGAAGCTTTTTATAGAGCAGCGTTGGGTAATAATGAAGGTTCTATTTGGGATAGAAAAGAAAACTATATAAAGAAACTACGCTCTTTTATCAAATTCGATGATGTTCGTGTAGTCTTAGTACTGAGACCCTATGCCAGTTATTTGGAGTCTTTATATTCAGAACATGTGAAGGTCACCGCTTATAAAGGCGATATTCAGCGCTTCCTGAGAGAGTATCCAGATCGTTTTTGTCATGATAAGCAGTGCGAACTTTGGTCAAAACATATTGGCAAAGTTGACGTTTTATACTTCGAAGATTTGATCGAAAGCGGTAATATCACAGCTAATTTTCTTCACGCTCTTGGCATTTCAGCATTCCCTGTAAACGAAGAAAAGAAAAGAGCCAATGTCGCACTGCCACCCCCGTTAATCGAGATGAAAAGGTTATTTAATCAGGTTGAGCAAGATAGAGGGGTTTTAAATAAATATGCTAAGATGCTCGCTCAAGTTGCCAAGCTGGATAAATTTACCGCGCGATTTGAAGGCGCTAAAAGTTTCTTCGATGTTGCTGAGCAGGAAAAAGTCATTCAGAAAATTCTTAGTGAAGACTCAATATCCTCGGGAAGTGGATTTGTAGACAAAGAACGTTTGACCAAGGTCAATAATAAGAAGCTGAAATTTGAAGGATTGAGTCAAAGAGATGTGGCACTTATATCGTCATTACTATTATCGCTTTAAACTATTACCCATTCTTATTAGTTCGAAGCGGGATATCTGTACTCTACTCAATAAGCTCCGCCATCTAGACTTCGGTAAGGATAGCTCGAATTTTATTCCTTCTTTTTATCAGGCGCTTAGAACGTTTCCATCACTACTTCCTCGCACACTTGCCGTGCGAGATGAGCTCTATGAAGATAAATGGAATAATCAGCAGATTTGCTTAGTAGCTGCAGCGTTGGCTGGTAGGGATAACGTTGAAAGCGATTTAATATCTAAATCATTGTTGCTTAATTTGTTGCAAGGAGTAAAAAATGGCCTGCCTGAGCCTATAGCAAGCAGAATAATTCAGATTGCATTAAATCAACTTGCATTAAATACAGTGTTTCAAGAAGTGGAAGCCCCTAAGCTTCCATTATCAGATAATGTGCTGACGATTCTTTTCAATCACATTCCAGATCATTCTATCAATCAATATGGTGAGAGATTTTCTCGTCTGTTTGAGCAATGTGGTGGTATTTCCCACTATCAGGAAAGCGCCAACCTTTTTGCAAACAAGTTTCCAGCTTTGATAAAGCACGATGATTTTTTAAAATTAATAGATATACGGATAAATTCTCATACACATGTGAATCCAGCTTGGTTTGTTCATTTACTTAATACAAGTACGCAAAGCGAATATTGGGAAGTCAAAAAGACAGTCGAACGGTTCATACTGTACCTCTCCGAAAAAAAGGTCAAAAGAGATAGAATCAAAGGTATCATTGAAGCGACTTTAAAACGGTCAATCGATGATGCACTCGCTTTGTCACATTTATATTTTGATAAGGTGCCAGCAAGTAAAACAAAGCACGTTGAACTTTATTGTTGGTATCTATCAACCCTCGGTCGGTTTACTGAAGCGAAATCTCACTACTTTTCGCATATTGATAAATCCAACTTTTTGTCCGCCCAACTACAAAAAATAAAACTGGTGGAAGCAACGAATCATCATGCCAAGATTTTCTGTTCATTTAACAATGAAATTGACATTTTACCTAGCTTTTTGGCGTATTACAGGTCATTAGGAAATGTTTTATTCTACTTAGTTGACAATGGTTCTACGGATGGAACACTTGAATATCTGAAGTCTCAAGCTGATGTAAATCTTTTTTATACTGAAGAGAGCTTCAATGATTCTAAGTTCAATGCAACTTGGATTAACGCTTTAATCAGTCAGTATTCTTCCAAAGATGAACTAATCATAAAAGTGGATGCCGATGAATTTTTAATGTATCCAGACATGTTAGAAAAACCTATTGAGACATATTTGGCTGAAAGAGGCATTGAACCGATCGACAGTATTTTTGGCGCGTTAATAGACTTATATCCTAAATATTTATCTGATATGGATAATAAATCTGTACCAGAATACATTACGAACACACCAAAATTCTTTGACAAAGTTGATTTCATATTTCCAATCGTTTCACCTCCCTATGCGAGATTAAGTGGGGGAATAAGAAAGCGTGTATTAGGTGCAGCGCTCACTAATTTGACGAAGTCACCCATCGTTAGAGGTGGAGGGGAAGTTATACATTTTAACGCTAATCATTATACCAGTCCCGTTAGAATGGCCCCAGAAGTAGTTGGCTTAGCACATTATAAAATAATGCCAAAATACAAGGAAAAGTTAAAAACCCAATTGTCGCGGGGAGAACATTACGGAGGCGGCAGACGTGAACGTGCTATGTTGAAGTTATCAAATGTTGAAAGCTCCCTGGTAGATGAAGCTGCTCTGGCTTTTTCCCATAAGCTCAATTTGTCTGAAGTTGTAAGTAATAATGAAGAGCTACTTAGCCTTCTAAAGCATTTTCAGGATAAATCATTGGCAAGCAAATGATTCGCGGCAAGTTCAAATCATTAAAGCAGTTCTATTTGCGCCGAAAAAACCGCGTGGCGATTAGGGAACTAATGACATCTCCACATGGTTTCGATCCTAACTGGTACCTAACCGCCTACCCGGATGTCGCTGAGTCCGGGCAAGACCCTTATCTTCACTATATCTTACACGGGGCGCAAGAAGGTCGATTACCTATTGAAAATCCTGCCCAAGCATTTGAAAAGTCATTGTGGGCAGGCGCTTATGATATCGCGCTATGTCGCCTTCAGAAAATAGCTTTTTCAACGGAGCATGCCCCAATCGTTTGTAGTTATGCAAACTGGGCCTGTGCTCGATGGTTCTCTCATAAAGGGGATTTCGAAGCAGCGTATACACATCTTCAAGCGATAATTGCTTCAGAAGTTTATTTCCCTGCGCATGCAGGTGTGCACATTGGCTGGGTTGATTCACTTATCCGCACTTCACGATGTGAAGAAGCGATGAATGCATTAACGGAGTGGTCAAATAAGATTCCACCGGTAGACTGGAATTTACTGCGTTGTAATCTTGCCATGCAAACTGGTGAATCTGATAGCGTAAAATTGAAATGGTTAAATCAGATTTTTGGAAATGCTAATTTAGCTGCGCTTTCCACTGCCTCAAACAACGCGCTTTCGATAGATAACTTATCGGTAGATATGCCGTTAGCTTCAACAGAATGTCCATTGGTAAGTGTCATCGTACCGGTATTTAATGCGGAAAAATGTGTGACCACTGCATTAAGAGCATTAAATAACCAGGACTGGGGTAATCTCGAAATCATTATTGTTGACGATTGTAGTACAGATGCCTCAATTGAAGTGATCGAAGCGTTTATGTTGTCCACAGAAGCTTCTGCACGCGCTCGAGTATTTAGACTGGTTAAGCAGGCTGAAAACTGCGGCGCATATGCAAGCAGGAACCTTGGTGCGTCTTTAGCCACTGGCGATTTTTTAACAGTACACGACGCCGATGATTGGTCTCATCCACAAAAGATTTCGAAACAGGTAAAGGACATACAGCGTACTGGCGGAAAAGCAAGTATATCCCATTGGGTGCGCTGTTCGACCGACTTGGAGTTTTCCAGATGGCGATATGAAGAATCCCTTGTTCATTTAAATATTTCGTCGTTAATGATAACGCGACAAGCGCTAGAAATTGTGGGTTATTGGGATCAGATTAAAGCCGGAGCTGACACTGAATTTTACTACCGATTGCAGGCCGTCTTCGGCGCTAACGCCGTAGTAGAGACGATGCCTGATGTGCCGCTGTCATTCGGAAGAAATCAAGCTGGCTCGTTAACACAAACAGAATCAACGCATTTTCGCTCGCAATTTTATGGTATCCGTAAAGACTATATTGATAGCTTTACACTTTGGCATGACAAGATACGTTCTGGCGCCTCGGCTTACATACCACTTAACCTTAATGTGAGACGCTTTCCTGCGCCCACAGAACTGGTGCGCGGTCAATTGCACAGCGAAGAATCATCGAGTATAGAAGACTTTATTCGCTATTCCGGACTGTGGGATGCAGGGTGGTATTTAAGTCGATACCCTGAGCTGCAAGGAGTATTGATTGAGCCAATCAAGCACTTCTTAGCTGTGGGCATTTTTGAAGGGCGTGATCCTTCACCAAATTTGAGCCTCTCACTAGCTGCCTTTAAAGCAGGGTTAAAGTGCGCTCATATTGACGATACGTTTCTTTTTGAAGTTTTCGGTGAGCAGTACGATAGGTCATTCAATCTGTTAGGCGATCAGCCATTAAAATCGTCCTGTAATACTGTTTTACTGATTGGACATGCAGTAGGTGAGAAACTCTACGGTGCCGAGCGAAGTCTGCTCGATTTAATCCATGCTTATAAGATGCTGGATATCAATGTAGTTGTGGCATTACCCTCAGCGATCAATCATCCCTACATTGAGGAGATAAAAACACTGGTTAGTGTGATAGCTGTTATCCCTGATGGATGGTGGCAAATGGGAAAGCTCGCATCAACGGAAACGCTTTCTCATTATTCAATATTAATAAAAGAATACAAAATTGATTTCGTTCATTGCAATAGTACGGTAGTAGAAGGTGGCGCATTAGTAGCAAACCAATTAGACGTGCCGCTAATATTACATTGCCGCGAGCTGCTGGGATTGGATACGCAATTACAGGAAACGTTGAACGCCACAGAAATGGAATGGATTGCACGTTGTTTAAGTATGGCTGACGTCATCATCACTAACTCACAATTCGTATTCAATAAATGGCTTAACCACTATTTGTGTCAAATGGGTGATCACAGAGATGCACCACATTTAATTGAAGTGACGAACCGGGTTGAGATTAGTAAGTTAATAAAATTGCCTTTGCCTGACTTCGATCCTGAACATAGAAATCTTCGCGTGGGTATGATCAGCAGCAACACGGAAAAGAAAGGGATTAGAGATTTTTTTGCATTAAGCGAGTTGTGCGGTCGTGCAAAATTGAATGTGGATTTTGTATGTTATGGCCCTGAAAGTGGTGCGCTAAAAAGCTTGATGAGCACCCCGTCTTTGGTTACATTCGGTGGTTATGTGGCCGAACCTCAATTGGCATTAAAAGAACTCGATATTGTTCTAAGTCTTTCAAAAGTAGAAGAAACCTTTGGACGAACTGTTGCAGAGGCGCTGGCTTCAGGGCGCGTACCTATCAGCTATAAGCTGGGTGGCATAACTGAATTAATAGAGCAAAGTGATTCCGGCTTTTTAGTTGAAGAAGGTAGTTTGAATCAAATAGTTACTATTCTGAAAACAATCATTGACGATCCAGCGCTGCTTGTTGAACACGGTAACAAAGGTCGTTTATTTGCACAGGAAAATTTTTCTTTGCGCAAGATGGTTAATCAATTGGAAATTGCCCTGGGGCGATTGAATTTAAATGGAAGTAAAATATGAATCATTTTTCTACAATCATCTTGATATTATTCAGCTTAACTTGCATATCATGTGTGTCTGCGCAAACAACGCCTCTTTATTCAATTACGTTAGATAAACAAGCCAAAACTAAAATTAGAAAACGTGAGCAATGCAACGGTAACATTTCTAACGGCGGCGGAGACCTTGTTGAAGGCAAATTGCAGCTAAGAGGAAAATGCGACGGGGCTGGAGTTTCTCCTGATATACGAGTTGATCAACAGGGCGAGCAATTCATTTATTTCGAAACTAATCCTGACTACAACAAAAAAGGCAGAACCAGGACTGAATTAGCGCTAACGCGTGAATGGTTTGAATTTAAAAAGCCCGTTTATATGGGATTTAAAATTAAAGTACCGGAAGACAGTGATGTCACCAATGAATTTTATTATCTAATGCAATGGTGGCAATGTGCACCTAACTCTCCCATTGCTGGTATTAGAATGGACAGAGGAACGAGTCATAATATCAATTTTATGACTCGAGGTGACACTCGCTCGGCAAGCACGGCAAAGTTCGAGCTTAAGCCAGGTGAATGGCATTCATTTGTCGTCAAAGGCATCGTGGATCCCTCAGGAAAAGAAAGTGAGTTCTCCGTTTGGCATTCTCCAGATACCGCTCCTATTGTGTCAAAAGCAGCGTATGGCTTTCAGACAAAAGCGTGTAAAGGAACCAATGACATACCGCAAAGGTTTCGTCTCAAGTTTGGTGTTTACAAAGCAACGGAACCGGGGAAAAGTCACTCTGTAGGATACGACGATATCCGTATAGGAAACACGTTTGAAGCGGTTAGCCCATGGCAGCAAAATATCAAATAGTTCGGTTAAATTTTTTTTAGTTTGTAAACGTCTAAATTCATCCTGGCTAGTGAAAAAAACGGTAGTATAAGTCTTCTGATGTAAGTTTTTTATTAAGGAATTTATTTAAATGGAATTGAATCACATCTCTTCGTTTCGTTGTCCAACCATCACTGTTTCAGCAATAGCTTTGCTGATGTTTGGGTGTGGAGGCTCAGATGAACCAAACCCTACGTATATGGTTAGTGGAACCGTAGAAGGCTTAACTGGACAAGGTTTAGTTATCCAAAACAATGGTCGTGATAATTTGCAGGTTAATCAGGCTGGCAAATTTACATTTACAGATCCATTAGAGTCTAAACAAAATTACGAAGTAACCGTACTCACTCAGCCTTCAAATCCAAAACAAAAATGCATAGTTTCTGATGGTAAAGGGGCTATAGCATCTACCCATGTGTCTTCTGTCATGGTTACTTGTACCAGCGAGCCGGATACTCCTACTATTGCGTTAAATTATGACATTAAAACATTTGATTTATCCTGGCAGGAAGATCAATTAGCACAAACGTATAAGGTCTGGATTGACCAGGATGGTGAAGGAAATGCATTCGAATATAAAATGTGGGGCGATGAAATAACGGAGAATTCAATAAGTATTGAGGTTCCGCTTTACAATTACATTGGCGCAAGTTTTAAAGTAGATGCTTGCAACCAGTTTGGTTGCTCTCAGTCACAGGAACAGTTTGTTAGCGAAGATCTCAAGGAAGCAATTGGCTATTTTAAAGCTTCTCAACATGACGAAACATATCTGTTTGGTTCTGATGTAGCGATTTCCGGAGACGGGGAAACGTTAGTGGTGAGCAGTTGGAATCTCGTCACCATTTTTTCAAAAAGCCCTGACTCCAATTGGGAGCATCAACAAGAGATAAGTTACGATGCAGCAGGCGGTGCAGGGAAAGTTGCGATATCGTCTGATGGTTTGACTCTTGCGGCTACAGCTATCAGTAATGGAGGGGTTGATCTTTATATTCGTAATGATAGTGGCTGGGTAAAGCAGACAAATATTCAGCCTACTAACTCAGATATCGATAAAAACTTCGGTTCTGACTTATCATTTTCTTCAGATGGAAACATTCTCGCAATAGGTGCTGATGGGGGCGACCCGATCCTGGATTCCAGATCCAATGAATTTGTTTACCCAGGAACTGGAGCGGTTTATATCATGTCCCGAAATAATAGTGAGTGGCAGCAAACTGCTTACTTAACTGCTTCTGAATCGTCAGGTTATGACAATTTTGGGTCATCCATAGCATTATCTCATCAAGGCGATGTATTGATAGTTGGTGCACCAAAAGAAAATATGAAAAGTGAAGAATATGACGATGGATATGAGATAACGGAGCATGACTATTACTTGGGTCGTGTTTATATTTTCACCTTTGCAAATGACCATTGGACAGAAGAGTTTATCTTCGAACGAGATAGCGATCCGTTACTTTATGATGCGGCATCTTTGCACCTAGGGCATTCAGTCGCCATTTCTGGTGATGGCGATGTGATAGCCATCGGAGAACCTGGTGATTACGGTTATATGTTTCATAATCAGGAAGGAACCATTTTCATCCTGGAAAAGATAGCGGATAAGTGGCAGGCAACTCATTCGCTGACAGAAGACAGGAACAGTGATCTGGGCCAATCACTTTCTCTTTCAAAAGACGGTAAAACATTAGTTGCAACAAATCCAAATGACGATACTTTGCAGTCGGGTGTTTACAAAGAGCGGTCGGGAAAGAGTGGTGGAGCGGAAGCAGATGTCGGCGCTGCCTATGTATATAAAATAAATTCCAACGATGAATGGTATAAATATGCCACCCTTCAGGCCAAGGCCGTAAATAAATACGATTCATTTGGAAGTGTGGTTGCGATTGCAGAAGATGGCTCGGTAGTGATTGGCTCTCACGATGAGTCAAGCGGTGCGACGGGGATCAATGGAGACGCTACGGATAACAGTGAAGAATATGCAGGGGCTGTATATTTGTATTAGGCAACTATTAACTTCTCCCAATTAAACTCAAAGTGCTAAGAACTAAATTTATCATGCAGGTATTTTTTAAAATGGTTAATCAATGCTGTTTGTCATTGACCCTTGCGCTAACTTTACTTTTATGTGGTTGTGGAGGCAGCAGCGAAAGTCTTGAATCGTCACAGCAGCCAATCTCTGCGCCGCCACCTGACATGTATTCTATTGGTGGAACAGTATCTGGTTATACGGGCGGTTCGCTCACCATCTTTCTGAAAGTGGGAGGGGTTCATCACGAGTCAAATGTCATTTCTGACACCGGTGCATTTTCATTTGAGACGGTCGCTAACGCTAATGAAAAATATGAAGTCTACCCTGCTGATGCAGACGACTTCTATTCTGAGTACGAGTGTTCTGTTAAAAATGGAAGCGGCACTGTAAAAACGTCTGATGTAACTGATATTTTGTTGAGTTGTGCCCGTTACCCAGAAGCAACCAATATTAAAAATTTTAGCTACGGAATTAAAACCGTGACAATAGACTGGTACGAAGCCGAGCGAGCTACACACTATAATGTTGTTGCAGATAAATATGTTACTTCTGATTGGAGAAGCAAGGAATCGGAGCAACCCCAATATTTGGCGACAATTCTCACCCAAACTGCTTTTTCACTAACGTTACCCCTATATAAGTATGAGTGGATGGATGTCCGGATTGAATCCTGCGACGAAGAGCGTTGTGCCGACTGGGGACAAAATGACCATCTCTATTTCACAAGCGAAGCAATTGGTTACTTTAAAGCATCCAATCCAAACGCACTGGATTACTTCGGCAGTTCCGTGGCAATCTCAGCTGATGGTAAAACCATGGTCGTGGGCGCATCCGGAGAAGATGAAGGCAGCCATGCAGGTGAACCGAATTTAAACAATACAGAGAACGCAGGTGCCGTTTATGTGTTCGTAAATGATAGCTTGCGAGGATGGAAGCAGGTTGCTTACCTGAAACCTGCCAACGCGGGAGCTAACGACAATTTCGGTGCGTCTGTCGCAGTTTCAGAAGACGGTAGTTTGATAGTTGTGGGTGCGCCGGGTGAAGATGGTGATGCCAATAGTGAACTGCACCTTCATAATGATTTAGCTGAAGATTCGGGCGCAATCTACGTTTTCGAAAAAAATGAAAAGGGCGAGTGGAACGAAGCTCACTATGTGAAAGCTGATGATGCTTCAATTTTAGATAAATTCGGAAGCTCTCTTGCGTTACTCCCTGACGGTAGTGCATTTGTAGTTGGCGCACCGTTTAAAGATAAGTCAGCAGAGCTCGTCGATACTGGCGTAGTCTATAATTTTAAAAAGGTAGGGGAAAGCTGGAACCAAACTACCAGAATTGAGGCGTCAGATGCTCATGCAGAGAATCGATTTGGTAATGCTCTTGCGCTTGCTGATGGTGGCAACACTTTTGTAGTAGGCGCAAAGCATGCCGGACAAGTTCAGCCTGAAGCCGGCGGGGAAACTTATTATCATGGTGCGGCATATGTGTTTTCATATTCCGATGGGAACTGGAATGAAGCTGCAATTCTTAAAGATAGTTCTCCAAATATGAATGACTTTTTCGGCTCATCAGTAGCCATCACCACAACGGGTGAACGGGTTGCCGTTGGCGCACAGGGAGGGGTTGACAAAGAAGGTCGGGTTCACGTTTATGAGAGAAACTCCACAGGATGGGTTAAGGCTGACGAACTGGAGGCCCTTGATAACGCAGGAGATGAGGACTTGTTTGGGGCCTCTGTTGTTTTCAGTAAAGACGGCAATATGCTGTTTGTCAGGGCGACAGCAGAATCTGGGGTACAAAAAGGCCTGGCGTTTAAAGATGTTGATTTAATTAAAGGTGATAAGACCGGTGCGGTGTACGTATACTCCCTTGATGAAGGTAATGACTGGCAGCATTACCGTTACATAAAGGCGAAACTGAACAAGCCTGACATGAAATTTGGTTCCTCAATTGCCGTGGCGGACGACGGCACGCTGGCTGTTTCTGCTGAAGCTGAAAGTAATGGTGCTTTGGGTATTAATGGCGATGGGGATTTTGCAGAAATGGAAGAGGCTGGGGCAGTGTATCTGTACTAAGCAGGGAGGAGTGTTAGTTGACTCAGCCATCTGATGCACCTATATTCTCTCGCTGACAAGTTCATAGCGACTAACCTCCTTTAAAAAGTTCAATGCGTACTATTATTCACATCGGCCCTCACAAGACAGGCTCATCAGCTATTCAAAAATGGCTGTTGGAAAATAGGCAACATTTAATCGAAGAGGGGGTTTTTTATCCTCCTCACGAGATAGACGAAAACGGTGTTAGTTCAGGTAATTTCTGGAATATCGCCAAACTCAATTCAGCAAGTGAATTAATCGTTGATAACGATAAAGTGGAAGCGCTCTACCTGAAAGCGCGAAATGCCAAGTGTCACACGGTTTTGCTGTCGTCTGAATTTTTCACTAAGTATTTGAGTAAAATACACCCGTATTTTTCAGACGCATTATATATCGGATATATCCGCTTTGGCCTGGAAGTGATCGAGTCTGGCTACAATCAAGGAGTAAAACGTCATGGACGCGCAGAAAAGTTTTCGCTACCAAAACGTTCCTTTTCAAGAACGTTGAGATTACTGGAGCAGGGAATCAAAAAAGTCGGGGTGAGTCAGTTTATTTTCCGACCCTACGATCAGAGTTTATTCGAAGGAAAATCGATTATCGCAGACTTTCTAGCAGCGATTGATGTTACCGTTTCAGCAGACAATCTTATCGTTGAGTCAGAATGGGTGAATACGTCTTATTCCCCGGAAGGCTTAGAATTCAAACGTTGGTTTAACCATTATCCACTCAACGATTTACAAATACGACTAGACTCTTTTTTGCAGCACGAAGGCAGCTTAAAAAAGCAAAAATATTCTTTACTTTCTCAGCAGGAATTCGCCAGATGTAAGGCAAATATGCTAAAGCATCTAAATAGCTTCTGTGCCAAATACCCAGTTAAAGATGCCGATAAGCTTTTAGCGCTCTGCTCAACATACACGCAGCCTAGAAGAGTCGTGCAGGAATTGCCAGAAGAGGATTTTATAAAGCTACTTAATGAGTTTATACGTTACGAAAATAATAATGCAGAGCAGCTTTATTTATGGGTGAAAAATCAGAGCAAAAAAGTTATTGAGGAGAGTCATAGTAAAAAGTTTAATACGATAAATAAATCAATTCCACTTTCAATCAAAATTCGTTATGAAGCCAGCTACTATAAAAGCAAACTGCTGGCGTTGTTGCGGTAAATAGGTACAAAGTGTGACTGTTTGAATTGGTCTCGAGAAATGATACAGGACGAAATCTGTTTCGTCTGGCTGCCCACCTTAATTGAAAAATACCTGTTTGATCATGGCATCTCTTAGTGGGCAGATAAAATATTGGAGAATTTATTAAAATGGATATTTACTTAATGCGTGAATCTCTTCCTCTTAAAAAAGTTTCAGTTAATTTACTAATCCTGCTCATTGGTGGCCTGTTGACAGGTTGCGGAAGTGGCAGTGATAGCGCTGAACCTGAACCAACATATTCGATTTCTGTGAATGTCGAGGGCTTTGTTGGAACTGGGTTGGTACTTCAGAATAATGGTCAAGATAATTTAGAAGTTTCAGACAATGGTGTGTTTTTGTTTGCCACTAGGCTTGAGTCCCAAACTGACTACAATGTTACTATTTTTTCCCTTCCATCTAATCCCGAACATGATTGTCAAATACAGAATGGAACAGGGACAGTTCAGAGTTCCAACGTATCCGACGTTCAGGTAGTTTGTACTGCCACACCAGATGCACCGCAAGTTTCCCTATCTTATAGTATAAAGTCATTAGAGGTTAGTTGGACATCCGCTGAAATTGTTACCAGCTACAACGTTTTGGTTGACAAAGATGGGGAAGAAATCAATGAAACTGATTATACAGCTGTTGCTAATGGAGTAGCCACTTCTACTTTCTCTTTGGAAGTGCCTTTATACGACTATGTTGGTGCAAGCTTCGTGGTTGAAGCCTGTAATAAATTGGGTTGCACGTCATCTTCTTCGGCAACTGTTGAAAACGGCCTTAAACAAGCTGTGGGGTATTTTAAGGCGTCTAATCCCGATGAGTTCGACCAGTTTGGCCGTGCGATCGCGCTTTCTGAGGATGGGACGACGCTTGTTGTTGGGGCTCCAGGTGAAGACGAAAGTGTGCACGACGAAGCGAAAGATAACAATGATTTGGAAAACTCAGGCGCGGTTTACGTTTTTACAAAAAATCAAAATGATAGCTGGCAGCAAACTGCTTACGTTAAAGCTTTTAGTTCCGGAGTTGACGACAACTTTGGTTCCGCTGTGGCGATTACAGAGGACGGTACGGTTCTTGTTGTTGGAACTCCGCGGGAAGATGGCAGTTCGAATAGTGGCTTGGAAGCGGAAAATGATTTACTGCAAGACGCTGGAGCGGTTTACGTCTACATAAAAGATGAAGAAGGCATTTATCAATTACAGCACTATCTAAAGTCTACTGAATCAGTAGAAAATGGCCAGTTTGGAAGTCAAGTGGCAATTTCCGAAGACGGTGCATCTCTATTCGTGACTTCAGCGCACAACATTGAAGGTGTGGGTCTTCGTAATACTGTCTACGTTTATGAAATGACTGACAATAATTGGAGTCGTAAAACGGTATTGATTAGCTCCAATAATGAAGTCAATGATCTGTTTGGGGACGCAATGGACCTCTCTGACGACGGTGAAACCCTAGTTGTAGGGGCGCCTAAAAACGGCGCTGTCGTATTTGATGATGGAGAAATGAGTGAAACTTTTTACGAAGGGGCTGCTTATGTGTTTTCAAAAATCAATAACGAGTGGAGTGAAACAGCATTACTAAAAAGTGCTAACCCTGCCCTTGATAGTTACTTTGGCGATGCGGTAGCAATCGCTGGAGGTGCGTCCAAAATAGTGGTGGGCGAAAATGGTGGACTCGAGCGAGCTGGTAAAGTGCATGTATTTGAGCATGATAAGAATGGATGGGTAAGTACGAGTGAGCTTTCAGCTCCTTATGACGCCGAAAGTGATGATGGATTCGGTTACTCTGTCGCTCTCTCACATGATGGAAATAAGATGTTCGTTGGAGCAATTGGCGAACGCTATGACGCACTAGGTGTTTATTCAGAAAAACCTGATTCCAACATCAAAATTCAAGACGGTGCAGTTTTTGGTTTTGAAATAAATGAAGAAAACTTCTGGGAACACACAAGTTACTTCAAACCAAAACACACTAGTATTTATAGCAGCTTTGGATATGCGATAAAGTTTTCTGACAATGGTACATTGGCTGTCAGTTCTGATACCGAAAGTGGCGGGGGAAGGGGGATCAATAGCGATCCTGCCGAAGAGAGCGAAAAAAGAAGCTCGGGCGCAGTTTATCTTTATTAAGTAACATTTTTACCAAGTGTTGCGAAAATTATAGTACCTCAATGTTTGAAAAACTTTTTATACCTTAAAGTCCATATATCGCTATGGACTTTTTTGTTGGTAATTACTCACATACCCAATAACGAGAGAGCTCCAATGATTGAGACCAGTCTCGTGAATAAAGATAAAACAAAGTATCTAAATTGAATTAAGAAGTGCGGGAGCATGTGCTCTCCATTTGTTGTTTTACCAAAATAACTTTCTTACCTTTAAAATGTCATTACGGTTAGAATTCACTCTCTAAACAAAACTGCAAACACGAACAGCTCGATTTATGTGATAATTATATCGATGAGCTAAGTAGTAAATCAGAAATCACGTTATTTTATCTCTATTACTCGTTTCATGATCGGTAAATGAAATCCTTTGAGGGGGAATCACTAGTGAGAAAAGGAATTATTTTGGCGGGCGGCTCGGGAACCAGACTTCACCCGCTCACTAGAGTGGTAAGTAAGCAGCTTATGCCTGTTTATGATAAGCCAATGATTTACTATCCGTTAACTACGCTAATGATGTCTGGGATAAGAGATATATTAGTTATTACAACCCCAGACGAGCAATCAAGATTTGTTGACCTGTTGGGCGATGGTGCCTCTATCGGTTTAAATATCCAGTATGCTGTACAACCCAGCCCAGATGGCTTGGCACAAGCCTTTATTATTGGCGAAGATTTTATTGGCAATGATAGTTGTGCGCTGATACTGGGCGATAACATTTATTATGGCCACGACTTGAGAGTTTCGTTAAAAAATGCGTACGCCCAGGAGCACGGGGCAACCGTGTTTGGTTATCATGTTAATGATCCAGAACGCTATGGCGTAGTCGATTTTGATAATGACTGGAACGCGATTTCTATAGAGGAAAAGCCAGCCCAACCCAAATCCAGTTATGCCGTAACTGGACTCTACTTTTATGATAATCGGGTGATCGACTTTGCCAAGCAAGTGAAACCTTCTCATCGAGGTGAGTTAGAAATAACCGATTTGAATAACCTTTATCTGCAGGATGGAAGCCTTAAAGTTGAACTGATGGGACGCGGCTCAGCGTGGCTGGACACCGGTACTTTAGATAGCCTGCTCGATGCTGCCAATTTTGTTGCGGCTATTGAAAAGCGCCAAGGGTTGAAAATTTGTTGTCCGGAAGAAGTCGCATTCAGAATGGGTTATATCAATGCTGCGCAATTGGAACAGCTGGCTACACCATTAATTAAAAGTGGCTACGGCGATTATCTGCTAAAAGTCATCCACGATAGAGTAAAATAAACCGTCTCTTTCATTTTAAAATTTCTATTTGAGCGACAGGATGCAAGTAATAAGCACTGACATTCCAGATGTCAAAATCATTGAGCCGCGGGTGTTTGGCGACGACCGTGGTTTTTTCATGGAAACGTTTCGTCAAGACTGGTTCAAACAAGAATGTGCCGATGTTGAGTTTGTACAGGACAATCATTCGAAATCGAAACAGGGGATTTTGCGAGGGTTGCACTATCAAGTAGAGCAAACTCAAGGCAAATTGGTGCGTGTCACAAAAGGTGAAGTATTTGATGTTGCCGTGGACATGCGTAGAAATTCATCGACGTTTAGCCAGTGGGTGGGTGTAATGCTTTCGGCAGAAAATAAACGCCAACTATGGGTGCCTGCAGGTTTTGCCCACGGTTTTTATGTTACTAGCGAATCCGCTGAGTTTGTATATAAATGCACTGACTATTATCACCCTGAGTCTGAGATTTCCGTTAAATTCGATGACCCATCGATTGGCATTGAATGGCCTTTGGTCAACGGACAAGCACCTTCATTGTCGGCAAAAGATGCAGAAGGCCTGGCGTTTGCCAATGCCCCAGCGTTTGAAGGAAGATAAATGAGCATCGTAGTCATTGGAAAATCAGGTCAGCTCTCATACGAGTTACGCCGATTATTAGGTGATAGCGCGACATATTTTGGGAGAGATGATGTAGATATCACGGATTATAACGCCTTATCTACAACACTTAACGCTCTGAAACCCTCCGCGTTAATCAATGCATCCGCTTATACAGCAGTGGATAAAGCAGAATCCGATAGCGCGGCTGCGCATATGGTCAATGCCACAGGGGTGAGCAATTTAGCGTCTTATTGCAAGGAAACAGGTGCGTTTTTTGTGCATATTTCTACCGATTATGTGTTTAATGGTCAAAAGGGTTCTCCGTACAGCGTTGATGATCCTATCGAACCGCAAGGTGTATATGGTGAATCTAAAGCTGAAGGCGAGAAGGCATTAAAATCAATCTTACCTGATGACAGTTGCCTGATTCGTACGGCCTGGGTTTACTCTGTACATGGCAATAATTTTGTCAAAACGATGTTGAAGCTAATGAGTGACAAGCCTAAGCTAACCGTGATTGACGATCAGGTGGGGTCGCCTACCTGGGCAAAAGGGCTGGCCGAAGCCTGTTTATTCGCAGCCACGCAGCGAGTCTCCGGTACTTATCACTGGACCGATGAAGGCGTGTGTAGTTGGTTTGATTTTGCGCTGGCGATTCAGGAACTGGCAATCAGCAAAGGCTTGTTAACCCGTGGAATTGAAATTTCACCTATTCCCACTGCGCAATATCCCACACCAGCAAAACGCCCTCATTATAGTGTGTTGGACAAAGCACTTACCCGAGATGTTTTTAATTCGCTACATCCGACGCACTGGCGCACTCAGCTTTCAGCGATGCTGGATGAACTTAAGCCTACAAACGAGTTATACAAATGAGCAAAAAGATTTTGGTAACAGGGGGGGCCGGTTTTATCGGTTCTGCCGTTGTTCGACACCTTATCAATGATACTGAACACGTTGTCATCAACGTTGACAAGCTGACTTACGCGGGTAATTTAGAATCACTGGCCATGGTGTCAGACAGTGAAAGGTACTATTTCGAGCAAGTCGATATTTGCGATGCCAGCGAAATAAAACGAGTATTAGTGACACACCAGCCGGACATTATCATGCATCTTGCGGCTGAATCGCATGTTGATCGTTCGATTGATGGACCGGGTGAATTCATTCAGACTAACGTGGTTGGCACGTACACGCTGCTCGAAGCCGCTCGTGCGTATTGGTCTTCACTTGATGCTCATAAGAAACAAGCCTTTAAATTTCATCATATTTCTACCGATGAGGTTTACGGTGACTTACCTCATCCTGATGAAGTCGATAGCGGTGAGTCGCTGCCGTTATTTTCTGAAGATACCCCCTATGCGCCAAGCTCTCCCTATTCAGCGAGCAAGGCGTCGTCTGACCAATTGGTTAGAGCCTGGTTGAGAACTTACAAACTGCCTACGCTGGTGACCAATTGTTCCAATAATTATGGGCCGTACCACTTTCCGGAAAAACTCATTCCACTGATTATACTCAATGCGCTGGCGGGTAAACCGCTACCGGTATACGGAAAGGGAAATCAGATCAGGGACTGGCTATACGTTGAAGACCATGCCCGCGCGCTGGTCTTGGTTGCATTGAAAGGTGAAATCGGTGAAACCTATAATATCGGTGGCCACAATGAAAAGCAGAATATTGAAGTTGTTAAAACCGTGTGTGGTATTTTGGATGAGTTAAAGCCAAAAGAGGGCAATTACGCAGGTCAGATCACCTATGTTGCAGATCGTCCTGGGCATGATATGCGCTATGCTATTGACGCGTCAAAAATTGCACGTGAATTGGGTTGGACTCCCGAAGAGACGTTTGAAAGTGGCATTCGTAAGACGGTTAAATGGTATCTGGAAAATGAAAGTTGGTGGAAAGCGGTTTTAGATGGCAGCTACCAGGGAGAAAGGTTAGGTGCAGGCGATTAGTCTTACTGGTTTTTCATGTTAAAATAAAAAATGCCGCTAATCAGCGGTATTTTTATTTGGGTTTGGAAATTAAAATGATAAAGAAGTTCTCCATGTTAACTGTAAAAGCTGCCGTTGGTTTGTTGCCACCGGGAGTGAAAAACAGTTTAAAGAAAAATGCCCGACTCACTGAATTCTACAGTCGTTCATTGCAACGCTCGGGCTTGTTCTTCGGATTTCCCAGCCCCAAAAAGCTGCAGGCGCTTTATAAAAAAAGGCTAAGCCAGCAACAAAATGAGCTCGCTGAATACGAAATAACAAAAACAAACTGTCATGTGGTTATTGCGGGTACCGATCCAAGTAAGGTTACACAAACCATTGCGACCCTGGATAACGACTTTTTACTGGTGTCGTCATTTTTTGTCGAAGACAGCGTTTATTCACTTGTTTCAGATGCAGCCACATCAGACGATTCCATAAAGCCTTTTTCTGCACTGACAGACATTGATGATGCGCCCGGTTTATTCATTCGCCAGGGCGAACGTATTGATATCAGGCGGTTGCTGCAGGCATTAAATAATTACGACCATTCCCAAGAGGCGGAGGTTGTATATTTTGACTGGCATTATTTGGATGAAAAAGGACAACCTGTTGAAGCGCAGTTGTTGCCAGACTGGAATCCTGACCTGCAATTGTCTTCAGGCTATATTAAAACAGCGATATGGATGCAAAAGCCTGGGTATTGGTTGAAAAAGTATCCACTGAATAACGATTACGCTTGCTGGTTTGCACAACTTGCGTTGGCAAACGAAGACGCGATAACGCATATCCCTTTCTCAGTTCTGGCTTCGACAGGCAGTTACAAGCGAGACTCCGGTGACCTAGAATCATTGGCACTGGTGGCGGCGGATAAAGCCGCTGGTACTGTTGATAAAAACAATGCAGTGGTTAACTTGATGTGGCCGCTACACACTTCTCCACTGGTATCTTTAGTTATTCCGACTTACAACGGGTTAGAGCTTGTCCAAGCATGTATTGATTCTATCTTAGAGAAAACAACGTACCAAAATTACGAAATCATTCTGGTTGACAATAATTCTGATGATCCGGAATGTTTAAAGTATTTCGAGCAGCTTAATCGCCATCCAAAAATCACTGTGCTGAAATTTCCATTTCCCTTCAACTATTCAGCTATTAATAATTTCGCGGTTAAGCACGCCAAGGGCGAAATAATCGGGCTGATCAATAATGACATTGAAATAATCACACCTGAGTGGCTTGAGTATATGGCTGGCCACGCCATGCGCGCGGACATAGGCTGTGTTGGCGCGAAGCTGTTATATGCAGATGGTCGCATTCAACACGCTGGAGTAGTATTGGGGTACGGCGGTGGCGCTGGGCATGCGCACAAATACTTTCCACGTAACCATCCGGGCTACCTAAAAAGGATTGCAGCGACGCAGAATTATTCTGCAGTAACTGCAGCGTGCCTACTTATTAAGAAAAAACTGTGGGACCAGGTGGGAGGTCTCGACGAAGTGAACCTTAAAGTGGCATTTAATGACGTCGATTTTTGCTTGCGGGTGCGGGAAACAGGTGTACGCAACCTTTATTGCGCAGAAGCTGAAATGTTTCATTATGAGAGTATATCCAGAGGCTTGGATATTTCTCCAGAAAAGGCGCAACGCTTTAAGCAGGAACTGGACTTCTTACAGACAAACTGGGCCAGCTATATTGAACACGACCCCGCTTATAACCCTAATTTGACTCTGAGAAGAGAAAATTTTTCGATCAAAGAAGCATAACAGTTGTATTAGCTTATTCTGCTAATACAACATTGACTTCCTCTATAGAAATCCCAGCACCGAGTGCATACTGACGGATAACTCGTTCATCGACGCCCGCATTTTGAGCAGCATTTAGAATACGAATCTGCTGCTCTCTCTGATTCAAGGTATTGCCAATTGCGGTTTTAACCACCGCTTCTTTTTGTGATGGGAATACGGCTAAAAGCGCCTCGACCACATACTCACCAACGTACGGCACGGCATTTAATGCCGTTGTCATTATTTCGATGACTTTGTTTGGGTGTTTTAACGACAGTGTTTGCACAATACTGTCGGCTGAATCGGGCTCGGTTAACACTGCAACCCTTACGATTTCATCAAGCTCTTCTGGTGTCGCATTGGCCGCGGCCTGAACAACAAAGTCGACATAGGTAGGTTCTGCATTTATGGCTAGCTCTACAATAGAGGCACAAGAGCTTACATTTTTTTCAATGGCCAGTTGAACAATCTCTTCAGTTGCCGCTGGTTGGGCTGAAATGGCTGCGTGGATTATCTCTTGATAGTTATCTGGATAAAGCTCCAACGCCAAATCAACCAGAATAACGGTATCCTGAGGATAGTGGCTGGCGATAGAGCGGATCGCTCTGCCGACTGACATTGACTGTGCCACTTGCCTCTTTAAAAACTTCTTCTGGAATTCTAAGTGAGGCTTATCTTCTGCTATTGGCGTTCCAGCCTGAAGACCAGTGCAGACCATTGCACATGCAATTGCATTGAAAAGCCAAATTTTGCGCACCATTACTTCTAACCCTCAAGGAAACATCAACCACTTTTTTAATATTATTAATTCCGTATATTAAGAACGTTTAACTTCCCTGAAAGTTCAATTTTCAATTTATTAACAACTTAGAATGAAAAATAACCGCTTAAACAAAATAATGCAAATTTATTAAGTATAGGTATTGACGTAAAGTTATTTATCTCTACAATGCGCATCCGCTTCGACAGGAAAGTCAAAAAGACGACCTGGTACAAAAAGGCGAAAGCCTTATCAGAAGCGGTTTTCAGCGAGACCTTTGAGAAAATAATTTCAAAAACATGTTGACACTGAAAACCAAACGCGTAGAATGCGCGTCCCGCTTCGGGGAGAACCTGAAGCAAAGCAGATAAGAATAGTGATTCATTATCTGTTCTACACAGCATTTGGTTTGTAGTGTTGTGCGACTTGAGGAGTGACGAAGGCGCGTACTAATGTACGTAACTGAGGAACGACGAAATCAAGCGCGACAATACGAAGCAAAGGCGAAGTAGAATGCTCTTTAACAATTTATAACAAGACAATCTGTGTGGGCACTCGTTAAGAGTGTCAACCGACGATTCATATATATAGTTTTTCGATTTTAATTGAAGAGTTTGATCATGGCTCAGATTGAACGCTGG
>NZ_JAATNW010000005.1 GCF_012911815.1 Alteromonas ponticola
CACACACCAAGTTCGAAGCAGAAGTATACGTACTGAGCAAAGACGAAGGTGGCCGTCACACGCCATTCTTTAAAGGCTACCGTCCACAGTTCTACTTCCGTACAACTGACGTAACGGGCGCGGTACAGCTTCCAGAAGGCGTTGAAATGGTAATGCCTGGTGACAACCTGAAGTTCGAAGTTGAACTGATTGCACCAATTGCGATGGACGAAGGTCTACGCTTCGCAATCCGTGAAGGTGGTCGCACAGTAGGTGCTGGTGTTGTTGCTAAGATTATCGAATAATCAAAGCTGACATAAGTCATCTAAAAAAAGGTCGCGCAAGCGGCCTTTTTTGTACCTACACACCTACTGTGCGGCCACCAAACGGTGTTCCGTGAACGGGTGGAAGCGGGAATAAGCGAATGAACAGTTTCATTCGCGCCGCTGGAACGACCCGAGCTCTGCGAGGGGCTGGGGTCGCACAGTAGGTGCTGGTGTTGGCAGAAAATTGCTCCTGCATTTTCTGCACTTGCGACATCCCTGTCGGGCGTTGCTAAGATTATTGAATAGTCGAAGCTGACACTTAGTCATCTAAAAAAGGTCGCGCAAGCGGCCTTTTTTGTTCACTTAAATAACTTTCGAGTAACTATTCGCTACTCAAACTTTTATTCAAAAGCGGGTAGCCTAATTACACTCTACTTTCCCTATTTTTCATTGTGTTTAATAAATGGACTAGGTACCAAAATCGGTATATTGTAATCTCATCTAAATGTAAGTGCGTTACGGAAAACTAGGAAGCAGTTGTGGCAGTGTGGATGCAAGAAATTAAATCTATATTAAGTGTTTGTGTATGTCTTTTTTTGGCGAGCTGTGGTGGCTCAGACAATGACAGCAAAAGTATAGCACTCCCTCCTAATTCTATTCCCAACGTTCAAGACGAACCTGTTCAATATGCAGTTACCGGAGTTGGTGTCAAAGGGCCACTCCAGCATGCCACTGTCAATCTATACAAACTTGACGCCAATAAGCTTCATGGTTTCGGTGAATTATTGGCAACTGGCAATACGAATAAAGCTACTCAGATTGAAGGATTATCCATTGAGGGTGAAATCGACGGTGAGTATATTATCGAGTTTCAATCGAATGATGCCACCATTGATATTACAACCGGACAGCCGCCTACCTTTACTTATTTAACAAATGTTGTTAGTGCAACTCAGATAAGACAAGGGGAACTTGTTTATGCGACACCCTTGTCCACGCTTGTCTCTGAACTGACAATAATTAATCTCCTCGGTGGAGATTCCTTTTCTCGGGCTCATGCTGGCTCTGTTGCGACAGTGGAATCATTTTTTAGCTTTGGACTGACTGAGCAGCTCGATATAGTAAAAACGCCACCAATACTTACAGCAGAAACTGTTACCGAGGCGCAGCAGCAAGATACCTTACACTTAAGAATGGCAAACGAAGCTACTGCTGTCTTTATTCATCAGTTATTTAAATCGATTAGTCATTCTGAACTTAATTTCGAACAGTTTCTCTTAGAAGTCGTGCATGATCTGGTCGATGGAAAATTAAACGGAGTTGCATCAGATGGAGAAGTAACTAGTTACACAGAAAGTGATGTTAAGGAGCTGGTCATTCCGCTCGGTTTACTTGAAGTAATAAACTCAAACAGGCTAGCTATCCTTAGGCTTAAAGATGAATTAGTAAAAGAGACGGCTATTACTGAAGTTGAAAGCCTTGATACAAGTTTGCTTCGAATTGATGAAAATCGAATTCGGTATGAGCAGATTTCAATGAATCATGACATTGATAATGATGGCATTATTAACAGTGAGGATGAAGATGACGACAATGATGGTGTAGCGGATTTTAAAGACCAATTTCGTCAGAATTATCTTGAGTCACGAGATTTTGATAATGATGGTATTGGGGATAATGCTGATTTAGATGATGACAATGACGGTATACCAGATTATGAAGATAATATTACAGTAAGCTATATCAAGTCACATTTTACAGTCGAGGAATCTGTATTAATATGGGTGAGGGGGCTTAACCCTGATGGTAAATTGGCTACCGATGATAATGGTTGGCACGTCCAATATCATATTTACGACATGCAACAGCCAGATCGTTGGATAATCCAGTATGGTGCAGATGGATACTATAATGGCAGCTTTGATAGTTCAAAAAATGAATGGCTGGTTTCATTCCCAACACCTCCTTATGAGGGAGATTTTGAGATCAGGTTTGTACTTTATTGCTCTAAAGCTGAGCAAGATTGCGATGACCAGACTACATACTTCAGTTGGGAGCAGGTGCATCCTTTTACCGTAAGTTGTGCTGATCAAAATTTATGTGAATACACCCCTGCTCCAGAACCTGGTGTCAACATATCACAGTCTGATTACATAGCAGATTATATCACTTCAACAATTCGATCAGATGGGAAACTGTTTGTTGCCTATAGAAATTGGCAACCAAATGATTTCAAGGACTACCTCAGTGTCTCAACTGATCGGGGCAAAAACTGGTCTGTTGTCTATGAATATGATGACGATTATTCTCCTCATATCATTATTGAGAACAATGCAGAAATGTTAGTGGCAGTGGAAGACTGCGGAAGCAAAATTTGTGTGAGATCCTCACAAAACGGTTCAGAGTGGAATTCTCTGTCAATGATCGATGTAACTGAACATCTACAGTGCACTGATTCTTCATGTGGATACAGTTTTGGTGCAAATTCTTTGATTGAAAGTCAAGATGGAGAGTACTTACTAACTTACAGCTTTAATTCGGACGTTTACTTGAGACGGTCCTCCGATCTTATCGAATGGACTGATGCCATAACGATGAGTGACATAGTTGAGGGTTTTGGCTCAGGCTCTACGCTTTTTCAGCAAGAAGATGGCACATTTATATTAGTATATTTATCTGAAGATAGAGAGTTTTTAGTCGTAACAAAATCGGATGATGGAACGGTTTGGACCGAAACACAAACTATCGCAAGCTCTAGCTATTATTCCCGCGTTACAATACTAAACGATAACGGAACAGTGAGGTTGTTCTTCTCATCGCATAGAACGCTATACTCTGCAGAACTGAACTTTTCGGGACAATTTGATGAGCCTGTTGCGATAAAAGAGAATTTAAGTTTTGGTGCGGGAGTGATACTACTGGATAATAAGCTATCGTTAATATATGAAGACACGGTAAATAATAAAGGAAATGTCTTTTTTGAAACAATAGAAAATTTTTAAGCTTTCTTATTGAGTCAGATTGGCATTTCTTGTCGGTTTACCATAGATAGCCTGCTAATCTGGTCGAAATGTTCACCGATTAATGCATGATGCGTTCGCGTAGCGCTATTTCTATTATACGAGTCTCTGAATGAAATGCTTTTTTCAATAGTCGAAAATACCGAGAAATTCACTTTGAATGGCCCGAGCTCTGTGAGGGGCTGGGGTCGCACAGTAGGTGCTGGTGTTGGCAGAAAATTGCTCCTGCATTTTCTGCACTTGCGACATCCCTGTCGGGCGTTGCTAAGATTATTGAATAATCAAAGCTGACATAAGTCATCTAAAAAAAAGGTCGCGCAAGCGGCCTTTTTGTTTTTAACCGCCTGAAAAGTTGATCAATCCGCGTACGACATTCATAACTAAAGACTAATTACAGGACGCGTTAAAAGGTGTGCCCATGGAGCATAAAGCAGCACTTATCGTACTGGAACGGCCTTGGGGTTACGAAACCAGCCCGAATAATAAAGCCAGCGTATTACCGTTCTTTCAGGGTTTGCAGCAACTTAATGGTAACTTTGGGCTGTTCCACACCCATTTCTATGACAAGCAGAGTTTTGAGATAGCGCTGGATGAAATGCTCGCCCTCGAGTATGACACGTTTTACCTTTACATCGCCTGTCACGGCTTTGGTAGAACGCTGGATGCCCTGCATCTGACCAGTTTGTTAAGGGAGATAAATCAGCAGGCGAAGAAGAAAAATATTGTCGGCGTCGTCTTGGGCTCCTGCCTCCTTGGTGAGAATATTCAAGAGTTTCTGGACTACAGTGAAAACAGCAATATCGTGTGGAAAGTCGGTTTCAAATGCGTAATTAACTGGCTCGAAGGCACCTTTCTGGCGATAAAAACCTTCGATACTCTAATGAATGCCCAACACGCCCGGTTGAACAATCGCGATTACATTCTTAAAAAGTTTGCACTGGCCTACAAGGACTATCGTTTAGATGCAGCGTTAGGCAAAGATAGAGACGATCAGCCTGTGCCGTTCGAGGACTCACTAACGGTGGTTGTGCAACCCAGAGGTAAAGGGAAACGGGCTCAAGATATGTCCAACAATTTGTTCTCAATGCTTAGCGCAAACATAAGTGAGTTATGATTTGATTGTCACACGATCTACAGCTTTATAAAATTAGGTTGGTTTTTCACCACCATCGACACCAAGCACGCTCTATCTCAAAAACTTCCGATAATCCCAAGTCTGTATCACGCCGTCTGAACTTAACGTCATCAGTTCATTCGTTTCGTTGTTAGCTAAACTGATGACAGTCGCGTTAGCGGTATACCGTTTGATCTTCCAGGATACGATTTCGTCGCCTGATTGGGCATTCCATAAGGTGACTTCATCTTTGGGTGAGGTGGTAACCAGGTACCGGCCTTGCTCAACAAAATGGCCCCGACGGAAGAAACGAAAGTTTTCAAAATAGTCGAGCTCAGCCAATTTGTTTCCGTTCCTTTTATCGATTATCCAGTGTGTCTGCAGCGCATCAGAAACAAATAGTTTATTGGATCTGTCGTCTACAACAAGCGCAGTAATCCGTGAGCGGAAATTATGCTGGTAGCTAATTTCGCCATCTTTAGTATGCCAATAAGCGAAATTTTTATCGGTAGCGCCTGATATGGCATAGTGACTCTCATCATCGAACGCCAATCGGGTTACCATCAATTCATGGTGGTCCATTTTAAGTGCATTACCGGAGTTTAAATCTCCCGACAACACCGCGCCATCGGTCATGCCGACCAGAATTCGATAACCGGTTTTATCGACATGCAAGGCTGATATGGTTGCTCCGGGCTGAAAGCCCAACACATCCCAGGTATAAACAACTGAACCGTTGGCGATACTCAATACTGTCACGGTCCAAAGGCCACCGACTACCACCAGTTGTTTGTCACCTGACAGAGCTAAGTGACTTACTTCATTATCGAATACTGAAGCATCCCAGCGCTGAATTGGCGTTCTTTTTTGTGTATCCCACACGCTCACTGTCTGGTCGGCAGTCAATACAGCGGCTAATTTTGAATCTGCTGACAACGATGCCGAGATTACCGCGGCGTCGACAATACGATACGACGATTCTGGCTGCATTGTTATGACTTCGTCACCACAGCCACTTGCAAGTAAAATTTGCAATAAAACAATAAGATGTAAAAAACAGGATTTGATCAGCACGCTTTTCCTTATCCGTAACATCTCTGACAAGTTATTGTTATTTCGATAATACATGCCATTGACGGGTATCACTAATAGTAATGTTTCAGAGCACTGATTAAATTTAAGTTTTTACCTCTTTCACCTCATGCCTGGCATAACAATGTGTTATTTCATTTTGGCCAGAATCGTCGGTTATGTGTCCTTTTGGCCAGCCTGTGATAAAAGTATAGTAGTGATATTGACGAGGAGAACACTGTGGCAAAGCAAATTGGCATTTTCATTTACCCGGGCTTCCAGCCGATGGATGTGACCTGTGCATATGATTGTTTTACTGAAGCCAGTTCACGGGCGAAAAATGCGAATAAGCCAGCTCCGTATACGGTGTCGTTAATCAGTGAAACGACGGCACCTGTGACTTCGGCAAACGGCATCACCTTACTTCCTCACCAGACCCTTGACACGGTTGAACGCTTACATGTGTTGATTCTTCCAGGCGGTGAAGGCAGTCGGGAATTGATCAAACAGGTGAATGTAATCAATGCATTAACCGTTATAGCAAAGCGAGTAGACAAAGTGGCCTCTATCTGTACCGGCGCATTTATTCTGGCCGCACTGGGCTTAGCAGAACATCGACAAATCGCGACCCACTGGCGCTTTGCACAACAACTCCAACAGTGTTTTCCTAATTGTGTGGTCAACGAAAAAGCACTGTTTGTAGCTCAGGATAACATTTACTCCTCTGGCGGCTTGAGTGCCGGGCTTGATTTGACGCTTCACCTGATCGAGCAGGATTTAGGTACGCAGGAGGCAACCAGTATTGCACGTGAAATGGTGATGTACATGCGTCGGCCAGGTAACCAGTCACAATATTCAGAGCCACTGATTTTACAAACCAAAACCCAGGGTAAGCTGGAAAAACTGACCGAGCAGATCATCAAACACATTCAACAGGATTTAAAAGTCAGTGATATGGCCGCGTTCGTCAATATGAGCGAGCGCCATTTCAGGCGCGAATTGATGCGCCAAACGCTGATGAGCCCCAAACAGATGCTTGAAAAAATGCGTCTGGAGTACGCGCGGGACCTGCTGGTGACATCCGCAGGGTTAGTGGAACAGATTGCCCATAATAGCGGCTTTAATAGTGCTGATGTGTTTTGTCGACGCTTTCGACAGCACTTTGGTGTGAGGCCTTCAGAATATCGCGTGAGGTTTGGGTAAACCTCACTGTTAACAAAAGGAATAATCGATGAAAAAGAAACTAATGTTTATGTGTACTCTGTTGCTAGTGCTGACTAAAACGTCGCTAACTCACGCCAGCGAGCAAACCACCGTCGGTGTGCTGTTATTCGACGGTGTACAAATTATCGATTTTACCGGGCCGTGGGAAGTGTTTGGTCAGGCGCGCTTCGAAGTAAAAACCGTATCCTCTCAGGGCCAGCAAATTACCACTACCATGGGTATGAAGGTTACGCCAGATTACAGCTACCAGGCAGCTCCGGTTTTCGACATTCTGCTGGTACCCGGAGGGCATGTGCAGAATGCTAAATCAGCAGAGCATATCGACTGGATCCGCAAACACGTGAATGCTGCGAACATGACCCTGTCGGTGTGTAATGGCGCCTTGCTGCTTGCCGAAACAGGCGTGCTAAAAGACAAAGAAGCTACGACCTTTTTTCATGCGCTGGATGATCTCGAAGAAGACTATGAAGACATCAAAGTGAGATCGGATGTGCGCTATACCCATAGTGACAACATCATTACCTCAGCAGGGCTGTCGTCAGGTATCGATGCGTCATTGTATGTGGTCAGTCAGCGTCTGGGAGTGCAAAAAGCTAAAGAGATAGCCATGCACATGGAATACGACTGGGATCCAGATGCCGGGTTCGTACGCGGGTTGATGGCCGACAAGTATCTGCCGGATCTTAAAATCAATTTTGATCAATCTATCCCATTCACGGCGGACCGGGTGTACCATTATGGCGATAAGCAAGAGTGGCAACAGCACTACCGCATAGCGACAGACGCAAGCATTGCGCAAGTGACATCGCAGGTGAAGGAACAAATCGCCAATCAGGGGTGGCATTATCAGGCGCAAACCGATAGCTGGAAAAAAATCCTGAACGAAGAGTCGCTGAGCTATCAATTTCACATTACCGACATTCATAGTGAAAGTAATACGTTCACCTTTAAACACGTCATTCACACACGCTAAGCGGTGGTGGGCGCGTGAGTCGGGAATTAAAAACTAGAGCAAACATAAACAAATTGGAGCATGCATCTGTATTTGTTTACTCACCCATGTAAAATGACTGGGATTGCTACTTACTAACTTGTGGATTGGTAAGTCAATTCAAACAACGTTTTTACCACTGAAGACGTTGAATTTTACTGCTGATGGAACATTGCGATGCTGTTGCTGATGATTTATGTGCTGATTGCACTGGGTTTTTCTTTTCTTTGCTCGATTGCGGAAGCCGTTATTTTAAGCGTGTCTTCTGCATACGTTTCTGTGATGGAGGCGGAAGGAAAGTACAGTGGCAAGTTGTTGCGTAAGCTCACCGACAATATCAATAACCCGCTATCGGCCATTTTAACCTTAAATACCATTGCCCATACTATGGGCGCAGCGGGGGCCGGTGCGCAAGCTGCGGTAGTGTTTGGCGATGCCTATCTGGGCCTGATTTCCGCTATCCTGACTTTCTTGATCCTGGTGTTTTCTGAGATCATTCCTAAAACACTGGGCGCTACTTACTGGCGTGCATTAGCACCGGCGACGGCCTATTTTCTTAAATATTTAACCTTGATCCTGCATCCGTTTGTGGTCATGTCCCGGTGGATGACCAAAAGCTTTAAAGAAGATAGCCCATTGCGCGGGTTAAGCCGCAACGAAATGCAGGCGATGGCCGAAGTGTCAAGCCAGGAAGGCCAGTTAGCCAATCATGAAGCGGCATTTCTGCAAAGCTTACTAACCCTGCATGAATTTACTGTCAAAGATGCGATGACACACCGCACGCAAATGTTTTCGGTAAACGAAACTATGCTGGTGTCTGAATTTTTCCATAAACATAGTGATATAGAATATTCACGCATTCCGGTGTTCGCTGAAAACGACAATGAAGACATTACTGGCTATGTGATGCGCACTGACCTGCTGTTAGCCAAGGCAAGAGGCAATGAAGATAAACCGCTATCGACGTACCTGAAAAAAATGGTCACTGTGCTTAATACCATGCCCCTTTCTTCAACCTTCGACCATTTCTTACAGAAGCGTCGCCACATGCTGTTAGTGGTGGATGAATATGGCGGCCTGGAGGGCATAATCACGCTGGAAGATTTGCTGGAAAGACTGTTAGGCGTCGATATTCTGGATGAAAAAGACAATGCGGTCAGTATGCGTCGCTATGCGCGAATGTTGGCTAAGCGCAAAGAATCGATGATGCTTAAAAACGTGCCTGATCATTCCTTTAGTCAGGAAAAATAATCACACTTCAGGCATAGACAGAGTTACCACCACACCAGAATGGTCTGCCAGATTGGCTATCTGTAATTGCCCTTTGTGAAACATGGCAATAGTGTTGG
Organism: Alteromonas ponticola; assembly: GCF_012911815.1. Lineage (GTDB taxonomy): Bacteria > Pseudomonadota > Gammaproteobacteria > Enterobacterales > Alteromonadaceae > Alteromonas > Alteromonas ponticola. Next base: position 9,015 of record NZ_JAATNW010000005.1, read on the forward strand.
CAATATACAGACCCAGCCCCAGATGGGGATCTGAGGACGTATCCTGATGACTGCTATCAGCTCTGACAGATACCATTGATTGAAACAGTTCTTCCTGCATATCGTTAGGTAATAGGGGCCCGGGGTTAATCACCTGGATTCGCAGCACCTTCGCATGGCGGGAAAGCTGCAAGGTAATGGTGTCATCGGGTTGACTGAACTCGACTGCATTGCTGACAATCTTATCCAGCATCTGCGCAATAAGTTCAGGCACGCCTCTAACATACACTTCTTCAATTTCACTGTTCAGCACAAATTTGCGCCCATTGTATGCATGTTGATAGCCCGCTACACAGGCAGTAATTAACTTTATCAACTTTACCCGTTCAAACTCTTCCTGAGTGATGGCTTGTTCAAGCCGCGTTGCTTCACTCATTCGATTCAATATCGTGCTTAACCGCGTAATGCCATCCTGAGCACGTTCAATAAAGCCATCGTTATTCGCTGCGGTATTGAATTGGCGTAAATTGTCGAGCGACGATTTCACAATTGCAATGGGGGTGCGCAATTCATGGGATAACCGCGACGCCATATTTTCAAGGTAAGAATTGTAATGCTGTAAACGTTCAACCACGGTAGAGAAGGTGCGGCTGAGATCACCAATCTCATCTTTTTGACGGGCGACAGCCAGCTGACCAACAATTTTGCCGTTGTCATCAATGACACTTTCAGTCTGATCACGCAATTTTCTGATCCGCGATGAGATACGATTGGCAAAAAGAAATAAACCCAGGGTACCCAGCAGCATTACCGCAATAATAACGTGAAACAGTTGCTCTAATGCTCTGTTGCGTAACGTACGAATGCCATGAGTGGTTTGTTCTACGATCACTGCACCCCTTACCTCGCCATCGATATAAATGGGATGAGAGGCAGACAGAATAACCGCCTGATTGTCGGGGGTTAAGCGCCAAAGCGACTCAGCGCGCCCCGCCAGCGCCGTTTTTACGCCTTCTGTTTCCAGTTCGTAGGCATTTTCGAGTTCATCAACGAAATTGTCAGGTGGACGAGTGAGAATGTGGTAATACACCGGCAAGATCCAGTTTTGTTCCAGCCAGTTTAACCACGCCCATTCAAACGGCTGTCGGGGTTTGACTTTGACGCCGGTGGCCGCCTGGATATCACCCGCTTTTGCCAGCACACGCTGATGACGATCCACCACCCAGACCCGCGAGTCGGCATATTTCAATCCCGCCAGGATCTGTTCAATTTCTGGCGACGGTGACACCACCGTGCCGAGTTGGTCAAACTGATTGGGATTGGCGGTTCCAATTGCATATTGTTTGGCGCGGGTGGACGGGTTATCCACGTCAACTAATGCGAACGCCAGCGAGCCAGAAAATAAGGCTAAAGGGAAGCGCAATTCTATGTTGTAACCTGTACCGGTCTGTCGCCAATGACCCTGAATTTCCAGTGCATTGTCAATCGGCTTAACCTGCGTGAGATCATCGTCCAGGCGATAGGCATTGATCCAGCCGGCCTCGTAGGGCGAAATACTGTATCTGGCCAAGTCCCCGTTAGCGTTGATAACGCTTATAAGTAAGTGATCACTTCTGTCTATTCGCAGACTTTTGGCATTGCGCCAAAGGAGGCGGTCATCTTCCACGGCAAACATTGCATATAAGTATTGATCGAATTTGCCCACCATATGGGTAAATTCAAGTGTCGTTGCAATATCGCTCTCAGCGTAACGTTGAACTACCTTTTCCGTTCCATAACGCTGGGCAAGATGATCAATATTCTGCCAGTCATCAAATTGCCCATCCAGGCGTATCGGGTTGTCCAATTGAGGCGCGTAAAGGTCGGTGCCCTGACGGATATTTTGCAAATAGGCAGAACGACTTTCAAATAAGGCTTTTCGTTCGTGCAAGGCGGTGGCTACAGCACGCGCGGTACCGAGCATGGTTTGTTCCTGGCCGTTGCGCAGGTACTCTTCTACCTCCCACACATATTGATAACCCAACCAGGGAATGGTGAATAGAAACAACGATAAAATAACCAGCTGGATTCGAATCGAAAATCTTAAGCGCATGGATTAGTTCTGCCAGCGATAGCCCATGCCGTAAACGGTTTCGATATGATCAAACTCTGGGTCCAGTTGTACGAACTTTTTACGCATACGTTTTATGTGCGAAGTTATTGTGGAATCATCGACCACCATCTGCGATTCATCCATCAGTTGCTGGCGGCTTTTCACATGGCCCGGGCGCTTGATTATTGCGTGCAACATCCAAAATTCAGTAACGGTAAGCGCCACCGGGTGCTCCTGCCAGCTTACGGTCATACGACTGACATCCACCAACAAATCTGCCAGCCGGATCTGTTCACTTTGCTCAGTAGGCGTAGACAGTAAATCCGTGCGCCGAAACAAGGCAGCAATGCGCGCCAGCAAATGTGCCATGCTGATGTCTTTGGTCAGATAATCGTCTGCACCCATACGTAATCCGCTGATCGTATCCACGTCATTATCCCGCGCGGTAAAAAAAATGATGGGCAGCGTTTGTGATAATTGGCGCAATTGCTGACAGAGTAAAAAACCTCCCTCCATTTCATCCACCAGGCCGATGTCGATAATGGCTAAGTCGGGTAGCGTACTGGCAAATGCTTTGGCCGCGGAAGGTCTGTCTCGGTACGCATTAACGGTATAGCCCTGGGCGCGCAATGCGACGATATAATTTTCACGGATGGCATCATCATCTTCTACTAATGCAATAGTGCGAGGCATACAGGCTCTCTTTGTTTACTTACTGCGCTCACTATACGCGAGTTTCGAACAGAACACCGAATTGAGCATCAAAATCCCCATGTTTGCCATTTTGTTGCCACAATTGGGTGGAGACAAGACGTCTTGTGCCCACTTTATCGCATGCGTTGCCCGTTTAAACCACACATCGCCACAATTGATCACTACCTTTCCCTTTTTCAGTTTATAAGTCGCCACAAAGCTTTTGTTTAATAAGTACTCCTGACACACACCACTTATGAATGAGAGTACTACTATGAAATTTACCCTAAAACACACCTTAATCGCCGCTTCTATCTCAGCACTTATGTTACCGGCTACAGTTCAGGCCAAGGCAGAGGATAACGATAAACAAGATAAATCGGTAGCCATTGGAATGGGCTCTGGAGCGGTTATTGGCGCCATCATTGCTGGGCCCGTTGGCGCGGGTGTAGCAGCAATTTTGGGCGCAATGCTGGGCAACGAAAGTGTACAAAAGGAGCGCTTTGAACACAAAGAGGCCGAGCTGGCCAATTCAACCCGAGCGCTTAAGCAATTAGAAGCTGAAAATTATGCCTTAAACGAACGTGTGCAGGCAGCTGAATTAGCAATGACCGCTGAGACTGACTCCTCCTCACTGGCGCTTGAACAGGCAGTGCAGTTTAAAACGGGGTCATACAGTATCGAGCCAGCTTACGCCGAGCAATTGAGTTTAATCGCCGCTGCCCTTAGCCACAATCCGAAATTACATGTAAGGGTGACCGGGCATGCTGACAGTAGGGGCGATGAAGATTACAACGAAGCGTTATCCATGCAACGGGCGTTATCTGTTAAGCAATTTTTAACTCAGGCCGGGGTTAAAGAAGCGCAAATTATCACCGCATCAGTGGGTGAGAAGTTCGCTGCCACCGCCACCTTTGAAGAAGCCTTTTTCGATCGCAAAGTGGTAATGGAAATTTCTGATGAACCAGAGAAGTTGACTGCAAGCCGTTAAGTCAGGGGTGAACGTTTTGAAGACCCCGTCCTGCGACGGGGTGACGAAATAATTTCAACGGGGTAACGAATTAAAATTGACGTGGTAAAGGTATCATCCGGGCGGGATACGGTCCTACGTCGTGTGTTTACCGCCAGTCCATCCACCTTTTTTCAGTACCTTATCACCCAACGCCTTGGGCGGCGCTTCCAGCTCTGTTGCCATAGAGTCATTCCAGCGATTCAGGAACCCATACAAACTGACGGCGGCCAGAATTTCTACAATTTGATCATCATCCCAATGCTGCTTCATTCGAGTCATCAGTGCATCATCCACCTGGTTGGGTACGCTGCCGGCAGCTAAGGCATAATCTAATGCTACCCGTTCTGCATCTGAATAATGGGGGCTGGTCTGGTAATTCCACACGTCAGCAATTTTTTCGTCGCTGACACCGTGCAGACCGGCTGCAATCAACGAGTGGGCTTCACAGTATTGGCACCCTGCCGCTCTGCTGGCAAAATGTGCTAAAACCCGTTTGAACCCTCTGTCTACTGTACCATCAGGCGCCATCACCGCTTTGGTCAATTCGGCAAAGCCTTTCACTATTTGCGGACGGCGTTGCATGGTAAGCAATGAGTTTGGCACAAACCCTAAAATATCGATAAATATCGCAAAGTCATCCTTTAATTCAGGGGTGGTATCTGCGGGTAACGGGGAAAGGTGTGCCATAGTCAATCTCGCTCTATTTTGTTGTGAGTTTAGGACAACGTCAGGGTTGAAAAATTCGAAAAAATAACAATTTAGTACTATTCGACAGCGATATCTGCTGTCACATCACGACGAAAAGTAACATGATACTTGCAGTATTTAATCTTCTGCTTACCATAACAAAACTGGTTTAACTCTCAATAGTACAGGCATCTTAATGAAAGCGCTGGATATTTCCGGATTACGTAAAGTCTACAAAGGCGGCGTAGAGGCCCTAAAAAGCATTGATTTAGTGGTAAAAGAAGGCGATTTTTTCGCCCTGCTTGGTCCGAATGGCGCGGGCAAGTCAACAACCATTGGTATCATCAGTTCACTGGTTAACCCAACCGAAGGGCAAGTCAAGGTCTGCGGATTCGATTTGGCCACACAAAAAGAGGCGGCGAAAGCCTGTATCGGTCTGGTGCCGCAAGAGTTCAACTTTAACCAGTTCGAAACGGTTGAACAGATAGTGCTCAATCAGGCGGGTTACTACGGTGTACCGCGTGGGCTGGCTAAAGAACGGGCAAAAAAATACCTGGCGCAATTGGATTTGTGGGAAAAACGCAATGCGCCTGCGAGAGAGCTCTCAGGGGGCATGAAACGCCGACTGATGATAGCCAGAGCACTCATGCATGAGCCCAGAGTATTAATACTGGACGAACCTACCGCGGGAGTAGACATTGAAATTCGTCGTTCCATGTGGACGTTTTTGAAAGAGATTAACGCTCAGGGTATTACCATTATTCTTACCACCCATTATCTGGAAGAAGCGGAAATGTTGTGTCGTAATATCGCCATCATTGATAAGGGTCGCATTGTTGAAAACACCACAATGAAGTCGCTGTTGGCGAAGTTAAGCCTGGAAACGTTTATTTTCGATCTTGGCGAGAATGCGGCCAAACCTGTGTTAGAGGGGTTTGAATACCGACAGGTAGATGATCACACGCTGGAAGTTGATGTGGAAAAAACCGAAGGACTAAACCCGGTGTTCAGCCAGCTTTCTCAGCAGGGTATTCAGGTAATGAGTATGCGTAACAAATCAAATCGATTGGAAGAGCTATTTGTGCGCTTAGTGGAATCAGGCAGAAATCAACAAGGGCAAGCCAGCCATGCAAAATAATAACAACTGGGTCGCACTGACTACTATCTGGATCAAAGAGTGTACGCGCTTTTTGCGTATCTGGGTGCAAACGCTGGTGCCGCCCGCCATTACCATGAGTTTGTACTTTGTCATCTTTGGCAGTTTGATTGGAAATCGCATTGGGCAAATGGATGGATTCAGCTACATGGAATTTATTGTTCCCGGCCTGATCATGATGTCGATTATTACCAATGCTTATTCGAATGTGTCGTCGTCGTTTTTCAGTGCTAAATTTCAGCGGAATGTTGAAGAACTGCTGGTGGCACCCGTACCCACCTGGATCATCATTGCCGGGTATGTGGGCGGCGGTGTAGCGCGTGCAGTGTTAATTGGCATTATCGTCACCATGGTGTCGCTGTTTTTCGTTGATGTACAAATTCATCATTTCGGCATTATTGTAATCACTTTGCTATTAACCGCTATGCTGTTTGCTACCGCAGGGTTGATTAACGCTGTATTTGCCAAAACCTTTGATGATATCAGTGTGGTGCCTACCTTCGTATTGACTCCGCTGACCTATCTGGGCGGTGTGTTTTATTCACTCAGTCTATTGCCTGAGTTCTGGCAGTGGGTGAGTAAGGCGAATCCGATCGTGTATATGGTCAATGGGTTTCGCTATGGCTTTTTAGGCGTTTCTGATGTCAATATTCAGGTTTCATTGGCGTTACTGGTGGGCTTTAACGCATTGTTGTTTGGCATTGCTTACTATTTGTTGAACACGGGTAAAGGCATCCGGTCCTGATGAGCGAATATAACGGCAATTCCCGCGCCATCAGCACTAACCAGACGGGGTTGCATGAAAAGCTGGACGCGATTGTTAAAAAATATCAGCACAGTGTGAGTCAACGGCCCATCAGTGAGCATACACAATCGGCATTCAACCAGGCGTGCGAATGGCTTGCGGGCTGGCAGGGCCCGGTCATACTTGATTCCTGTTGCGGTGTAGGTGAAAGTAGCGCCAATCTGGCAAAGCGATTCCCCCAGCATAAAATTATCGGCATCGACAAGTCGGCGGCGCGCATCGATAAGCATCATGCTTACCGTAAAGGCGAAGATAACTATTTGCTGGTGCGCGCGGATGTGAATGATTTTTGGCGTTTAGTGCGGCAATCTGACTGGCAAATTAGTCAGCATTTTTTGCTTTATCCCAACCCCTATCCTAAGGCCAGCCAGGTACAAAAGCGCTGGCATGCCAGCGCGGCAATGCCTGATTTAATGGCCATTACCCCCAATATCCAGGTGCGCAGTAACTGGGTGGTGTATTTGATGGAGTTCGCTCGGGCTGCCAGTCACTACGGCGCTACTAGTCAGCTTAGCTCAGTTGCTGAGGGCGATGCCTTCACGCCCTTTGAGCGAAAGTATCAGCAGAGTGGCCAGACATGCTGGCAACTCGACTGTGCAAATGAGGAAAGTGAATAGTCTTTAGTCAGTGTTCAACCGGCCGCGGTTCTGGCTTGCTGAACACATAGCCCTGGGCATACCGGATCGGTAATTGTTTTACTTTATCCAGGGTTTGCTCATCTTCTACATGTTCGGCCACTAACGAAATGCTTCGTTGTTGCGCAAGTTCACAGATATTTAAAAGGAACTCTTTCACTTCAGGCTGGGTATCAAATTGACGGATAAGTCCTCCCGCTATTTTAATGCCCCTTACAGGCATGGAAAGCAGGGTTTTAATATTACCCGGCGATTTACCGACATTATCGATAAAGACGCCCAGACCGCTGTGCATGCTTTTGTCAATAAAGGCTTTCAAGCGATCGGGATACTTCAGGGCGGTACTCGCACTCACCTCAACACTGACTCTGGATGGGTTTGGGTAGTTTGCCAAATGCATGATCAGCGTATTGGTTAACTCTTCACAATCCAGGTCACTGGCATCCAGATTAATATTCCAGGGAATATTAACATTCTTAAAATACTTAGCGCTTTGGGTAAACATGGTTTCTGTCAGTTGATGAACATGATTATTACGTTCGATTAAATACAAGAACTCACTTGGCAAAAACGTCTTATCGGAAGGGGTTACCAGCCTGGCAAGGCATTCATAACGCCATACACGCACGTTCTCCAAGTCTACAATTGGCTGAAAGTAAGGGACTATGCTTTCAATACTAAAATTTTCAGTCACTTCTCGGATGGGCATGATACTTATTTCCAGATTGTCCTAATTTGACTATAGCAGAGACCAACAATTAAAAAATGACAATTATTGTGTGTCGATACGAAATTGAGAAAATTATCTTTTCCAACTACCTTAAGCTATAAAACCATTAACATCATTTATGCTGTAGATAGCTACAAGCCCCTTGGCTCAACCCGCATTCTGGGGTAAAGTTCGGCTCTTTGTCGTCGCGATGCTAAGTTTTCATATTAAGTATCAAACGTTCACCAGCGACACAAGCATAATTTAGTAACGTCTGATGTCGGTGAATGGTTTAGTCAAAATTTTTAGAGGTGCGTTTAGTGGGTGAAGCTCAGGTCAGTCTCAGGCATTTGTATCGGGTATTTACCAAGCCTGAACACCAGGACTCTAAACTTGCCCAGATAGAACAACATCTATCTGACAATATTCTGGACTTTCTGTCTCAACATGTAGTGACCAAAAAAACCTCACTGGAAGAAATCGAGCAGGATTTTTCTGACTCAAGAGTTCCAGAGTCACCTGAGTTTGTTTCGTCTCATGCTGAATCCCTGTTGGACAAGCTGGTCGCGCATTCCGTCAACACGTACTCGCCCACGTTTATCGGCCATATGACCTCTGCGCTGCCCTATTTTCATTTACCGCTGTCCAAGCTGATGGTAGGACTAAACCAGAACCTGGTTAAAATTGAAACCTCAAAGGCCTTTACGCCGCTGGAGCGGCAAGTACTCGGCATGATGCACAATCTGGTGTACGATGAAGATGAGGCGTTTTATCAGCGTTACCTGCACAGTGCCCTTCATTCACTGGGAGCGTTCTGTTCAGGTGGAACCATTGCTAACATTACCGCGCTATGGGTCGCGCGCAATAAGGCGCTGGGTCCACAAAAAGGCTTTGCCGGCGTTTCCAGAGAAGGTCTTGCCGCCGCCTACCGTCATTATGGCATTAACAATCTCGGGTTGATGTGTTCTAAACGTGGTCATTATTCGCTATCCAAAGCGGTCGACGCACTGGGGATAGGGCGCCAGCAATTACTGGCATTACCCTGTCCAACTCAAACCCTGAAACCGGAAGATGCACTGAAGGCAGGTAAAGCCTATCAAGAGGCCGGAAACCAGTTGTTGGCCATCGTCGGGGTGGGAGGCACAACCGAAACCGGCCACGTTGATCCATTGGATGAATTGGCTGATGTGGCTAACGAGCTGGGCTGCTGGTTCCACGTCGATGCTGCCTGGGGCGGTGCGACGTTATTTTCAAAACAATATCGACATAAGCTTAAGGGAATTGAACGCGCAGATTCGGTTACTATTGATGCACATAAACAAATGTATGTGCCTATGGGGGCGGGCATGGCGCTGTTTAAGGACCCGGAAAACGCCAACGTAGTGAGACATCACGCGCAATATATCTTGCGTGAAGGCTCAAAAGATTTGGGAGCCACAACCCTGGAAGGCTCGCGTAACGGGATGGCCATGATGGTATACTCGTCATTGCATATTTTCGGTCGCCGCGGTTATGAACTACTGATTGACCAAAGCATTGAAAAAGCGAAAACCTTCGCGGACATGATAAATCGCCATCCCGACTTTGAATTGATCACCACACCCACCTTATCGTTGCTGACCTATCGTGTCTGTCCGAAGGCCATACAGGCGCGCCTTAAAGTCGCCGCTGATGATGAAATCAACGCCTTGAATCAAACGCTTGATCGGCTGGTGGTTAATGTGCAAAAACTGCAACGTGAAGCGGGTAAGTCATTTGTGTCCAGAACAAGACTGGAAATTCCAGGCTACCCAGACCGTTCCGTCACTGTGTTCCGTGTGGTGCTAGCCAACCCACTGACAACCCATCATGATTTAGCAGCAATTTTAGCTGAACAGCACATGATTGCCAGTGGCACCAGCGATTGGCAAGATTTAGAAGATGGTAAGTACTCGCTTACTGCTTAAATTTTAAAACGTAAATTGTCGATCAGGCGGGTGGTACGCAAATAGGCTGCAATCAGCACCACCAAATCCGTATCCCCTGATTGCGCTTCCCTCAGGGTTTCACTTTCTCTGATTGTCACATAATCAGTTTTAAAGCCTTCGACATCTAATGCCTGCTGGGCTTCTTTCTCCACCAGTCGGTAATTCGATTGACCAGCCTGTACTGCGGCACGAATATTCTTCAGCGTCTGGAATACAAATGGTGCAATTTTACGCTCTTTTTCGTTTAAATAACCATTGCGGGAACTCATGGCCAGTCCATCAGCTTCTCGCTCGGTGGCAACCGGACAAATCACTACATCCATAGACAGATCTTTAACCATGGTCTGGATAACCTGAAGTTGCTGAAAATCCTTTTCACCAAAGAAGGCCTGATCGGGCACGACCATATTAAACAGTTTCGACACCACGGTTGCTACACCGCGGAAATGACCGGGTCGAGTGACGCCACAAATAATATCTGAGAGACCAGGCACTTCGACAAAGGTCTGCCTATTTAACCCCCGCGGATACATTTCGTCGACAGCGGGCAGAAAAAGAACATCCACACCCTGTGCAATCAATTTAGTCTTATCAGCTTCAATGGTGCGCGGATAAGCGTCCAGATCTTCATTCTGGCCAAATTGCATGGGGTTAACAAAAATTGAAGCGATGACGACATCGCATTCTGCGCTGGCGGCTTTTACCAGCTGCAAGTGACCCTCATGCAAATTACCCATTGTGGGTACAAAGCCAACTTGTTTACCTTGCTGATACAACGCTTTACGCCATGCGCGAAGCTCGCTTACGGTAGTGATAACTTGCATGTATTTTACTCGAAACTATGCGCTGAAGAGGGGAACTGGCCGCTAATGACATCATCTTTGTATTGAGACACGGCCTGGCGAATGTCGCCACATTCCAGAAGGTAATTTTTTGAAAACTTTGGCATATAGTTAGCGCTAATGCCCAACATGTCATGCATGACCAGTATCTGCCCATCAGTATGCACGCCAGCACCAATCCCTATGACCGGAATAGATAATTGTTGAGATACTTTTTGCGCTAAAGAGGTAGGCACACACTCAAGTACAAGAAGCTGCACGCCGGCTTGCTCCAATGCGAGCGCATCGGCTACCAGTTGTTGCGCTTTGGCTGCTTCCCGTCCCTGTACCTTAAATCCGCCCAGTACATTCACTGATTGTGGCGTCAGGCCTAAATGCCCACACACGGGAACACTGCGTTGCACAAGACCGTGGATGGTTTCTAACAGCCATTCACCGCCTTCAAGTTTGACCATTTGTGCGCCTGCAGCCATCAGCTTTGCTGCATTCGCATAGGCTTGTTCCGGCGTGGCGTAGGACATAAATGGCATGTCAGCCATAACAAAAGCGTGCTGAACGTTTTTGCTCACACAGCGGGTGTGATAGGCCATCTGTTCGATAGTAACCGGTAACGTGCTTTCCTCGCCTTGCAATACCATTCCCAGCGAATCACCAATCAACAGAATATCAATTCCCTGTTCGTCGAATAATTTGGCAAAACTGGCGTCATAGGCGGTCAGCGCGGTAATTTTTTGCGCTGCTTGTTTTTGTGCGAGCAGCGAAGAGACAGATACTTTTTTCATCATGAATACCTGTAAATTAGCGATACAAAATACATCATTGAGTGGCGAACTATACGTTATTTGAACAATTGCGCAATGTTGTGAAACGCAGTGCGGATCATTGAGCGATAAAAACTACAGTTGATTATCCGGGCGCAGCCGCTTCAGTCCATCCAGTGAACATCTGGCTACCCATTGAGAAATCGGTTTGCCATCTGGCATCACCATATTTGGTGCAATTTCAAAAAGTGGCACCAACACGAACTCACGATCCGCCATACCGTAATGTGGAATGGTGAGTGTGTCGGTATCAATATCATGCTTGCCATACAGCAAAATATCCAAATCTAGTGTACGCGGGCCCCAACGCTCACCCTTGCGTTCACGTCCGTGCTTATTTTCAATGTTTTGTAACTGCTTTAGTAATATTTCAGGCTTCAGCCCGGTTTCTATCAAACACACTGAATTAATAAAGTCAGGCTGATCCTGAGGCCCCATCGGCGCGCTCTGATACATTGAGGAGGTGCGCAGCAGACGCGTATGCTCCACCTCATTGATTGCCAATAATGCGGACTCAATATGCTTACCAGCTTCACCTAAATTGCTGCCTAAGCCTATATAACACCTTTCTTTATGCATTATTTTCTTTCCTGGGCTGGCGTCGACGCCTCGGTTTGCGCGTGCCTCCACCCTCTTGACTGCGTAAAGCGTTCAACATCTTTTTCTGCTGAGCTGGGTGCGCATCCTGAAATTGTGTCCACCAATCTGCCAGTTCCAGCAACTCGCCCCCTTCGATTTCACCTCGCAATAACAAAAAGTCGTAGCCAGCGCGAAATTTCGGATGGGCCAGAATTTGAAAAGCACGACGGCCAAAGCGACGTGGTAACCGCTGTTGTAGTATCCAGATATCACGCATGACGGTTGAAAAACGTTTCGGGATCATGATGCGCTGAGTCTGTTTGCGCACTACCTCTGACATCGCGATGTTGTAAGCGTCATGCGCATTCAGGCCTGACTCGGACATCATCTTTTGTGCATACTCCTCAAGTGGATACCACAGTAATGCTGCATAAAGGAAGGCCGGAGTGACACGCTGTTCATTGTTAATTCTGTCATCAGTATTTTGCAAAACCCGATAAATGAACTGCATTTCTCTGCAGGAGTCGTCCCGCAGGAAGCTCGCCAATTGTGGAAACAATGGCTCTATTAGGCCATGGGAATGAAGCTGTTTAAACGTTTCTACGCCGTTACCACTGATAAATAATTTCAGGGTTTCTTCGAACAGTCTGGCTGGCGGAATATTGGTGAGCAACCCTGCCATTTCGCGTATAGGCGTGGCCGTGCGTTCGCTGATGGTCATGTCCAGTTTAGCTGCGAAGCGAATAGCGCGTAGCATGCGCACAGGATCTTCCCGGTAACGTTGTTCCGGGTCACCGATCAGCTCAACTTCTCGCTTTTTAATTGCAGAGCGACCATTAGCAAAGTCAATTACCGAGAAGTCGACCACACTGTAATACATCGCGTTGAACGTGAAGTCACGCCGTTCGGCATCTTCTTCGATGCTGCCAAATACATTATCGCGTGTCAGGTGACCGTGTTCATTTTGTCTTGAATTATGTGCTGAAGCGTCTTCATCTTCATCAGGATGATGACCGCGAAACGTCGCGACTTCAATCACTTCCCTGCCAAATACAATGTGTGCCAGTCGAAACCGGCGGCCAATCAGACGACAGTTGTTAAACTGCGCCTTAATCTGTTCCGGGGTGGCATCGGTGACCACATCAAAATCTTTAGGCTTCATACCCAGCATCAGGTCGCGGACACATCCTCCGACCAAAAATGCCTGATAACCCGCCTTATTCAGTCGGTACAGTACCTTTAACGCGTTTTCACTAATATCGTCACGGGAAATACCATGTTCGGCGCGCGGCACAGTGACGGCTGCGATACCGGGTTGGGAATTTGATGCTTTGGCAAGCACCCGTTTGACGGAATTGACTACTCGCGTAATGATGACAGTTTCTCCACAGCTGTTAAGGCTCGTAATGATACGGCCTATTGTGCTGATCGACAATAATTTCAGCTTTTTTGGGCAGTTTTTTGCAATTCCAGTGCTTAATTGCCCACGTTATCAGTGCTTCACAGGTATCTATGGTATCGCATTCTGGCGTCCACAGTGTGAGGAATTTCAATACTCGTTTTAAGTTGGCCAGAGGCGTGCGGTCGTCTATTGCGCGAGCGTGATTCTGTTTACTGAGTTTGTGACCGGGTAACATTGCCGCTACGGGAAAGTGGGCATACTCAGGCGCTGCAATACCTAAGGCTTGATACAGCGTTAAGTGGGCTGATGTTGTGCTCAGCAAATCGAATCCTCTGACAATATGAGTGACACCCTGGTGAATGTCATCCAGTACCACCACCAGATTATAGGAATACAAACCGTCCCTTCTTTTTATAATGGTGTCTTCCAGCGCGTGAGCGTCGGAGATGACAACGTCGCCCTGAATACGATCAGTAAACCGGGTGACCGGCCGGTCCACGAGCAGGCGCACGGCATTTCCCTGAGCGGTAAGCCCGCGCTGTCGACATGTGCCCTGATATGCCCCGCCAGCTGCTTTAATCATTTTGCGTGTACATTGGCAAAAATAAGCGCGCTGCGATTCTATCAATCCTTCGACAACACCTTGGTAGCGGCCGTGCTGGGTTGATTGGTAGGCAACATCTCCATCCCAATGCAGGTGGTGAGCACTTAAGGTACGGAGTATGGCAACATCAGCGCCGGCAACGCTGCGGGGTTCATCAATATCTTCAATTCTAAGCCACCATTTTCCATCATGGCTGCGCGCATCCAGATAACTGGCTACGGCGGCAACGAGTGAACCAAAATGTAAGGGACCAGAGGGAGAGGGAGCAAAGCGACCAATATATGCGGGGGATGTCATAAAAATAAAAGTTCATCAGGCCGCCCGAATGAAATTGAACGGCCCAGACGCTTAGCAATCTATAGGGGATTAGCCCTGCAATTGCTTTTCTTTAATTTCAGCCATCGTTTTGCAATCGATGCAAAGGTCGGCAGTGGGTCTGGCTTCAAGACGGCGGATACCAATTTCGATGCCACACTGATCGCAAAAACCAAAGTCATCGTCTTCGATACGCTTAAGCGTTTTTTCGATTTTTTTGATGAGCTTACGTTCACGGTCACGGGTACGAAGTTCCAAACTAAACTCTTCTTCCTGCGCGGCCCGATCGACCGGGTCAGGGAAGTTAGCGGCTTCGTCTTTCATGTGTGTTACTGTTCTATCAACTTCTTCACGAAGCTGATTGCGCCATGCCTTCAACAACAGACGGAAATGTTCCATCTGATCATCGTTCATGTACTCTTCATCAGCGCCAGGCTGATAAGGTTTAAGTCCTGCCAGGGCAAGTAACCCTAACGATTTTGTTTCATTTCCTGCTGACATGTGTCACATCTCCTACACCAGGACACTTATATTCCGCTAAACCAATCGAATATCTATAGCAGAATCGAACAGCGCAAGCAACGTTAAGTGTCTTTGTAATCTATCCCCACCGATATCGTTACAGGCAACGATAATTTGTGGAATTAATCTGTCTCGATTTTGAACCACAACGGCAAAGCAAGGCGCAAATATGGCGTTTAGTTAGAAAAAATCAACTTTTTTTTTACAAAATAACGGGGAGTGGTTGATTTATTGCTATTTTTTGTTCGCTGATAGTACAACCTAACGCCCTCACACCCACGCCTTTTTGGCTGGCAAACAATACGGCATCGGCGTAGTCAGGATCAATATGTTTGGCCAGTGCGACTTCTTTTATACCCGTATGTTGAACACAAAATATTAATTCCGCCTGGATGCCCTGGTCAGCCAGTTTTGCCAGCGCCAGGCAATGTTTCGCACCACGGATGGTTTTTGCATCAGGAAACAGCCCTCGCGTTCCCTCAGCCAGAGTGACCGATTTAACTTCAATATAAATGGGCTCATCCGCCATCATTAATCTAAAGTCAAAGCGACTGTCACTACCAGCGGGTTTGACTTCGGCTTTAATTTCCTCCGCCTGTTCAAATCCCAAAACGCGTTGTTCCCGTAGTGCTTCGGCAACTAACTTATTAGCATTATGGGTGTTTACGCCAATAAAGTGGTGGTCAAAAGTTTGTGCGACTTCCCAGGTGTATTTTAATTTGCGTTTCGGGTCATGGCTGTAGCGCAGAAAAGCGTTAAAACCCGGTTGCGCACATCCGGTCATTGCACCGGTATTAGGGCAGTGTGCAGTAACGATGTTGCCATCTTCTAACTGTATATCGGCTAAAAAACGTTTGTAACGTTTAATAAGTTTTCCTTTAATCAGAGGCGTACTAAACTTCATAGTTGAAAAATCGACTAGGTGAACCAAGATCTCTAGTTTATCAAAGCTTATTAAGGATTTGTTATGTCACAATTTACTGTCTCGTTGGCAACACAACCGGCAACATCAGGTTGGGGTGAAAATGCGCTGTTAAGTTTTACTGAAAATGGCGCCATTATCCATTTGCCAGAGTCAGGCGACGGTTTGCTGGCGATTCAGCAAGCAGCGCGTAAACTGGATGGATTAAGTATTCCGGAGGTTATGCTGACAGGTGAATGGCAGTTCGAACACCAGTGGGTTTTTGCGCTAAGTTTCACGCGGGCACGCAATCCCTCAAAAATACACTTTTGCGATAATGCTGACAGTGACCGCATTCAAAAATGTTATCAGGCAATGTTGTTTACCCGCAAGCTGGTTAACGATACACCAGAAGAGCTGTCGCCTGAAAACCTTGCCAGCCGTGCAGCAGAATGGATCAAGTCGCTGGCTCCCGATGCAGTGAGCTATTCGATGACAACCGGAGAGGCACTCGCTGAAGCTGGTTGGACAGGTATTTACAATGTTGGCCGGGGCAGCGAACGACCGCCGGTGCTGTTAGAATTAGATTACAACCCCACCGGTAATGACAATGCACCGGTAGCAACCGCGCTGGTTGGTAAGGGTATCACCTTTGACAGTGGTGGTTACTCGATCAAGTCCAGTGAAGGCATGCTGGACATGAAATGTGACATGGGGGGCGCGGCAACGGTGACTGGCGCGCTCGGGCTAGCTATATTACAGGGGCTCAATACGCGAGTTAAACTGTTCTTATGCTGTGCAGAAAACCTCATCAGCGGCCACGCTTACAAATTAGGCGACGTTTTGACTTATAAAAATGGCGTCACTGTTGAGGTTGTGAATACCGACGCGGAAGGGCGCTTGGTATTGGCCGATGGCTTAATGGCGGCCAGCGAAACCGGCGCATCACTGATTCTGGATGCTGCCACTCTGACTGGTGCTGCGACGGTGGCGTTGGGTAACGATTACCATGCCGTATTCAGTATGGATGACCGTGCCAGAGAGATGATGCTTGATTGCGCTAAATCAGAGTCAGAGCGCTTCTGGCCATTACCGCTGGAACAATGGCACAAAGATCGTTGTCCTTCTTCGTTTGCCGATACCGCAAACAGTCGACCCCAGAAAGGAGGTGGCGGCGGTGGCGCGTCTAATGCGGCAGGTTTTCTGGCCCGGTTTGTGGACCCAGAAGGCAAGGGCTGGATACATCTTGATTTAGCCGCGGCGTACCACGGCAAAGGGTCATCAGAAATGCCCGTGGGAGCCAGTGCAGTAGGGATTCGATCGATTGCTGCGTTGCTGAAACAGCAGGGCTAACATACTCGCAGCCCGAATGGGGAATTCGGGCTGCCTGATTTAAAGTGGTGATATAGCGTAATTAAATACCACCTAAGCGTTCCGCCAGTACTTTATATCGCTCTACATCATCTCGTTCGAACATGGGATTGCCGTCGACATCCTTTTTCTTTGCCACTAACAAGCTTTCGCGCTCGAGTCGTTCCACCCGTGCTTCTTGAATATCCAAGTAGGCTGCGACTTCTTTTACGGTCATTAAACTCATTTCTTATTATCCTTTCTGGAGTGATAGTATTAGTTAAGCGTAAATGCGACAATTCGCTGTGATTTTTCTTGATAAAACGTTTAACTTTAGGTCGTTTGATGCTTAATTTAACGTTTAAAACACAATAGTAACAGTATTTTTTGCTCGTTGGGGAGACTGTCAGTCATGGATACATGGTCGGCCGCGGTAATGTTATTTCTGATCATGGACCCGCTTGGAAACCTGCCGGTCTTTATGTCGGTGCTTAAAACCATCGAACCTAAGCGACAGCGTTTTATTTTAGCGCGTGAACTGCTTATTGCTCTGGGGATCCTGTTCATATTTTTGTTCAGTGGGCAGGCCGTACTTGATTTTTTGAATGTTCAACAGGAAACGGTCAGCATCGCCGGGGGGATAATCTTATTCCTTATCGCGATTAAAATGATTTTTCCCACGTCCGGTAATGCGGCAGGGTTGCCGGTGGGTGAAGAGCCGTTTATCGTGCCACTGGCTATTCCGATGATCGCGGGCCCTTCAACAATGGCAGCGCTAATTCTGTTAGCCAATCAAAACCCCGACCGTATGATGGATTGGACCATCGCATTGGGGGCTGCCTGGTTGGTCAGTGCAATCATTTTATTGTTTTCAGGTTTGTTCCACAAATTGTTGGGTGAGCGTGGACTAATAGCAATGGAGCGCTTGATGGGGATGATTCTGGTCATGATCGCGATCCAGATGTTGTTAGATGGGGTGAGTGGTTACTATTCCCCTGATATAGGAACGAAATAATGTCGAACAAATTGAACACGTTTGCTCGAGTGCGTGAGCTCGAAGGGTGGAAAGCGGTAGCGTTTAGCGCGGCGCTACTTGAACGCATGGTACCTAACTACGAACTCTTTTGTGCCGCAGCGAATGTCGAAGATGACAATGTGTTGCGCAAGTGTTTGAATTTGATTTGGGAGTCACTATTAAGCCCAAAAAGTAAAATTAACTTTTCGTTGCAACTGGAAAAGGTAGAAGAGGCGACGCCGGACACCGCAGATCACGACTCATTTGGGGTATACCCGGCAATTGATGCGGCTATCGGGGTCGCAGCCTGCCTCAATTTGTTATTAAAACAGGATATGCAGGGCGCAGTGGTGATCAGCAAGCTGTCACAGGGCAGTGTGGAAAATTACTTGCTCGCGATGGGTGAGGCAAACGAAGATAATGTGCGCGCACATCCGTTGATGGAATTTGAAATTGAGGTGCAGGCGCAGCTTTTGGATTATCTGAATCGCGCCTCACATCAAAAAGACGCTTGTAAGCAGGTTAAAGAACTGGCGCTGGAAGAGGGTATTTCTAATCTGGGCATCGTTATCGACGATGAAGCAGCCAACAGCTGACTTGCGCAGTGTGTTTTTGCTTAAGTATTTCAAGGTCGTCGGGGAGTCGCGGAATAGGTTGCTGCGACTCTTGTTCAACGTATATCAGGCCATCCGCAGAGAGTAAATTAAAACGCTGAACTATATCGATAGCTTGTTGTGTTAAGCCCTGATGAAAAGGCGGATCAATAAAAATAATATCGAAAGACGACGACAGCAATGTCGCCACTTGCACAGCGTCGCCCTGTTTGACGGTAGCTGAAGCGCCCAGTAAGGCAATGTTTTGGTTAATCCCCTTCACAGCGGTTTTGTCCTGTTCTATAAATGTGCAGTGTGCCGCGTAGCGAGACAATGCCTCAAAACCCAAACCGCCTGAGCCAGCGAACATATCCAGCACATTCGCATCACGTGTGTCGTGCATCAACCAGTTAAACAGCATCTCTTTGTTACGATCTGTGGTAGGGCGTAAACCCTGCGCACTAATGACTGGAAGTTTGCGACCCCGCCACTGACCACTGATAATTCTTATCGAGCCAGAGGTTGTTCTGGAATTGGCTTTTTTTGAGGCTCGCTTCATTAAGTCTGACAATGCTATGATAGGAAAATTCGATGATGGCAAGTGTAGCCTACTTTGTATTTTGATATAAGGAATTGTCCCCGCAATGTCCAAACTTTTTAACTGGTTTAAAAAGAACAAGTCACCTGAAAAAACGCCTTCAGAGGACATCACCGATTCACCAGAAACGCAATCTGAGTCCAGCTTAACGCCTTCAGAGCACGAAACACCCGTGGCTGAACAAACACCCGCAGGCGAAGATGCTCCGTCAACCCAACAATCTGCCTTTGTAGAACGAGATCCTTCAACGCAAACAA
Organism: Alteromonas ponticola; assembly: GCF_012911815.1. GTDB lineage: Bacteria > Pseudomonadota > Gammaproteobacteria > Enterobacterales > Alteromonadaceae > Alteromonas > Alteromonas ponticola. The sequence continues at coordinate 28,549 of NZ_JAATNW010000005.1, forward strand.
AGCCTTCAGTGGAGAAAGAACCCTCAGCGGAAAAAGAGCCCTCAGCGGAAAAAGAGCCCTCAGCGGAGAAAGAGCCTTCAGCGGAGAAAGCATCTTCAGCAGATAAAGAGCTGTTAGTCACCGAGGCTCCTTCAGTACAACCCGAGTCGGTTGCAGAGTTTCAGCCACCCATCCAGCAAACGGAGACAGCTGACAATGAGTCGATGGCTGAGTCTGATGCAACGGTTTCAAAGCAGCCTGCTGACGAGGGTAATGTTCCATCGGTCACCGCAACCGAGTTGGAATCAACCAGCCATGATGAAGTCAAGTCAACTGAATCGGCAAAGCCGCGTCAATCTTTATTTCAACGCTTAAAAGCCAGTCTGGGTAAAACCCGTACCAACCTCGGCAGCGGTTTTATCAGCCTGTTTAAAGGCAAAACAATTGACGATGATCTCTATGAAGAACTGGAAACCCAGTTGCTGATGGCTGACGTCGGCATGAATACCACTCAGAAAATTATTGATAAGCTCACCGATAGTGCTAAGCGCTCAGATCTAAAAAATGCCGAAGCGCTTTATGGAATTCTCAAAACCCAATTGCACGACATGCTGTTAAATGTCGACCAGCCACTTGATGCGGTGATGAGAACCCACGATGCCAGCCAGGGGCCTTTCGTAATTCTGATGGTGGGTGTTAACGGCGTAGGTAAAACCACCACCATAGGCAAGTTAGCCAAGCAGTTTCAGCAGCACGGTAAAAAAGTGATGCTGGCTGCGGGTGACACATTCAGGGCGGCAGCAGTAGAACAGCTGCAGGTGTGGGGTGAGCGCAACAACATCCCGGTGATTGCCCAGCCAACGGGATCGGACAGTGCGTCAGTACTTTACGATGCGCTGGAATCGGCGAAATCACGTAAGATGGACGTGCTGATAGCAGATACGGCCGGGCGTCTCCAGAACAAAGATCACCTAATGGAAGAGTTAAAGAAAGTGGTTAGAGTGATGAAGAAACTCAATCCGGATGCCCCACATGAGGTGATGATGGCACTTGACGCGGGCACCGGCCAAAATGCAATCAGTCAGGCCAAATTGTTTAGCCAGGCGGTTGGGCTGACGGGCATTACGTTAACGAAACTGGATGGAACTGCCAAAGGTGGAGTAATATTCTCACTGGCTGACCAGTTTGGTATTCCCATTCGCTATATCGGTGTTGGCGAAAGTATTGACGATTTGCGTTCATTCAACAGTGATGAATTTATCGACGCTCTATTTAGTGAAAAATAGGCAGCGAGTAGTGAGCCGTTAGCAGTGCCAATAATAAAAACAAAAAAGTAGCAGGTTGTTAGGGATGTCTTCATGATTAAATTTGAGCAGGTCAGTAAAACCTATCCTGGCGGACAGCGCGCGTTGAGCAAGGTTAATTTTCACATTGAACCGGGCGAGATGGCGTTTCTGACCGGGCATTCCGGCGCAGGAAAAAGTACACTGCTTAAACTGATCAGCATCATGGAGCGGCCGACGGTGGGGCGGGTGCTTATCAACGGTCACGATCTCAACACTATTACGCGTCGACAAATAGCCTTTATTCGGCGCGATATCGGCATGATATTCCAAAACCACCACTTACTGATGGATAAATCGGTATTTGATAACGTTGCCTTGCCTTTGATTATCGAAGGCTATACGCGTAAAGAAACCTCCCGTCGGGTTGAAGCGGCGCTGGAAATGGTGGGGCTAAGTCAAAAAGCCAAAAATTCGCCATTGATGTTGTCGGGGGGCGAACAACAACGAGTTGGTATCGCCCGGGCTGTGGTCAACAAGCCGCCATTATTACTCGCGGATGAGCCTACGGGTAACCTCGACCCAAAATTATCCATGGAGATCATCAGCCTGTTTGAAGATTTCAACCAAGCCGGGGTGTCGGTATTTATTGCAACCCACGATTTAGGCCTGATTGCACGCATGCGTTATCGCACATTGACCTTACGCAATGGGCAAATGATCACTGATGGCTTAAATGAAGATGAGGGAGTGTGGCAATGAGTTTATTGTTTAAAGGTCGCTCTCAGGGGGCCAGTGACGTGCGGATTGGTTTCACTCAACTTATTTCTATGTTATTTGTCAGTCATCTGCGCCAGGCGTTAAACAGTTTGGGCGAACTATGGCGGCAGCCGGCCGCGTCGATTATGACGGTGGCGGTGTTGGGGCTGAGTATCACACTGCCCAGCACACTGTATATTCTGGTTAAGAATACCGAAAAAATCAGTGCAGGCTGGGATCAGGCGTCAGAGATCTCACTTTTTCTGACCCCGCAAACCACCGCCGGAAACGCACAGCAGTTGCTGGCCCGCTTATCCACCTGGGAAGAAATTGATTCAACGGTTTATGTACCGGCAGACGAAGCCTTGCAGGAGTTTCAACAACTTTCTGGGTTAGGTGATGCGGTTGCTTATTTAGAATCTAACCCGTTGCCTGACGTCATTTTGGTACGACCGACTGAGAAATTCGCCAACCCCACCGCTGCAGCGGCATTGTTGGATAAACTTAAACAACAGCGGGAAGTGGATATTGGCAAACTGGATATTGAGTGGCTGGAACGGTTATACGCACTGCTGGATATTGCCCGCGAACTGGTATCGTTGATAGGGATTTTACTGTTTCTCGCCGTTGTACTGATTATAGGTAATACGATTAGACTTAATATTCTTAACAAACGCGATGAGATAGTGGTGATGAAACTTATTGGTGCCACCGACTCATTTATTCATCGCCCCTTCTTATATACCGGATTTTGGTATGGATTACTTGGCGGCTTGCTCGCCTGGCTCGCAGTGATCATTATTTTGTGGTGGATGGACAGCAGTATTGAAGCATTTGCTGCGTTATATCAAAAAGACTTCAATATCACCGGGCTCACCGGAAGTGCGCTATTTACTATGCTGGGTTTATCTGTGGGATTGGGGCTGGTGGGCTCAATGATTGCTGTGCAACGGCACGTCCGAGAAATTGAGCCTAGCTAAATGAAAGAGGTAATACCAACCAGGTATTACCTCCCTTAAATTTATTTTACCTGATAGCCGGGCGCGGAAAGTAAGCTGAAATGGCATTCTTCACGCCATTGCCCCAGACGATGGCCTGATTGTACAAGCTGTGCAAGTGTTTCTGATCAATGTCGAGTGTTTTCGATTGCTTAACAACGTTCAACCATAATGCCCCTTCCAACGCTCTGACCAACTGGATATAGCTATTAAATTCTTTGCTTTTACCCAACAACGCGTCATTGACGCTTTCTGTTAAGGGTAACTGTTTAAGAATGTCTTCTATATTTTGGTCTAACAAGGCGTCCAGCATTGAGAACAGCCCCACCAGAAAGCCGATGGGCGGATCAGTATTCATCTTTCTTTCCTGGGATAGTAAATCAAAAAACTTAGCCCGCACCAGTGACATATGAATCAGCTCCAGTGGCTTATCGTCACCCAGATTAGCCAGGGACAGCAGGGCAATAAACTTTTTGATTTCAATTTCGCCCATGAAATTTAATGCGTGTTTCAAAGACGTAATCTTGAAGCGTTTATTGATTGTGGGGTTATTGATGAACCTCAGCAGAATGTAGCTTAACGCAGCGTCACGCTCAATGATCTGGTTGATCCGTTCCAAATCAAAATGAGACTGAGAACTCTCGCCCATCAAATCCACTAAATTCATTTTTGAGGCAGGTAGCTGGCGCTGAATGCGGGTTTCAGGCTGGGCAAAGAAATACCCCTGAAACAAATCAAACCCCAGATCACGGCAGGTATTGAACTGATCATACGAATCCACCTGCTCTGCTACCAGACGTATGTTCGAGTCTAAAAAGCGTGGAATTTTTTGTTCAATAACTTCAAAGCGACTTTTTGATACATCAACCTTAACAATGTCAATCAGGGGAAAAATTTCGTGCTTGCCACTGATCATCATTGGATCGTCAATGGCCAGTTTAAAACCCAACTGCTTAATGTGCTGACACGCTTCCAGCAATCCAGCCTGTTGGGTGGGGCTTTCAGTAATTTCTACCACCACGGTTTCAGGATTGAGTGTGGTCGGGAATCGCGATATCAGGGTGTCTGAACTGAAGTTGATAAAGGATGTTTTTTCGCCGCTGATATCATCCAGCCCTAACGCGTGAAACCGCTGGGAAATATAGCGTACTTTTTCTGGATCCAGGTCGGGAAACGTTCCACCTTTTCCATCCCTGAAAAGCAGCTCGTATGCAAACACATCTTTTTCCCGATCAAGGATCGGTTGGCGCGCAATAAAAGCAAACATGTTGTTGAACTGATTCCTCACGACAAATACTTCTTTTTTATAATTATAATAAAGCCCACATCTGGGGATATGTGGTTTGGTATAAACATCACTTTACCCTACGGCTAAATTATAATCTACTTTTTCACAGCGTGAGGACAACGTGAAAACACGCAGGTTACCGGTAGAAAGCACAAGCAAACATACTACTCTCGTGTACACGACTGCATGGATCTACCCCACTTAATCGATTCATTATAAAAACCGTGCAATAAAGTTTGTTTAAGCTTATGTTTTGCTGACATTTTTTTGATTCCGGCCCAGTTGGCACTTTCAAAATGTTGAACCATTAGCAGGCAATCTTTCAGCAAATTCTGTTTACCGCACAGCGCATCCTTTACGCCCTCACTGATAGGAATCTTGTTCATCAAGCCTTCCATCGGTTGCTCCATCAGTGCATCCAATAGCGAAAGCAGGCCCGTCAGAAAGCCAGTCGGCGGATTTTCTTTCTGCTTTAATGCCACGGACACCAATTCACAAAACTTGGCCCGTATCAACGACATCTCCATCAGTTCACTCGGTTGGCCTTCACTGAGATTGGCCAGCGCCAGCAGCGCAATGAATTTTTTCACTTCTACTTCGCCCATATAGGTGAGCGCATGTTTAAGGGAAGTGATTTTATTACGCTTATTGAATAGCGGATTATTGATAAAGCGCAACAATAAATAGGTGAGTGACACATCCCGTTCTAAAATGGCGTTTACTTTGTCAAAGTCCATTTTAACTGAGGAACTGGCAGTCAATAACTCCAGAATCGTCAGTTTTGACGATTCTAACGTGCGGTGACGGACCAATTCCGGATAAGCAAAAAAGTAACCCTGAAAGTAATCGAAACCCATCGCTTTAAATTTCTCGAAATCTGCATATGTTTCGATTTTTTCAGCGACCAGTTTGATTTTATGTTCTTTTAGCTGCGGAACAAGTTCGGCAATTTCATCCACTGTCATGGTGGTGATGTCAAACTTAACAATTTTGGTAAATGGTAAAAAAGGCTTCCACTTTTCAGTGGCATCGTAGTCGTCCAACGCCAGATTAAATCCGAGTCCGCGTAAATGCTTGCATGCACCAATGAGCTGCTTATCAACTTCTATGGTTTCCAGTATTTCGATGACAACCTGTGAGGGATCAAGTGAAGTGGGGAAACGATACATTAAGGTATCGCGATGAAAATTGATAAATGCAAGTTTGTCACCCACAATTTCTTCCAGACCGAGGCTTAAGTGGCTGGAAGTCAGCAATTTGGACGTTGCTTCGTCAGGCGGAATGTCAGGAAAACAGTTCTTTTCACCGTCTCTGAAAAGTAACTCGTACGCAAATACCTCACGGTTTACGTCAAATATGGGCTGTCGCGCTATATATGCAAACATAGTGTTCCTGTTAGTTTTCCGTTTCTAACCTCGAAGTTAGCTAGCGGTCTGACAAAGGTCTTATTTGAAATTGTTATCAACTTTTTAGTAAGAGTTTATATTTTTATCATTTTGTCGCGTTTAACAACAATCTATCAGGATAAACTTCATTCACTATACGCTTAAGATAGTTTAATCTAAATCAGATTGGGAACTTTTTTCGTATTAGGTAGGTCTTGTTATTTACTCAACACACGTTATATTTCTTTCTTTGTTGAGTAGCAACTGGTGATAAACTCGCAACGTGCTTTTTGCAATGTTATACTGGGGCGTGTTTTAAATTGAGGTGAATATGAGCAACAATTTGCAATCGATGGCCCTTTCAGTACCTCACCACGGTAGTATTGAGGGGTATATTCAAGCAGTGAGCGGCATTGATATGCTGACTGCGGCAGAAGAACGTGATTTAGCTACGCGCTTACGTGAAGAAGACGATCTGGGCGCGGCAAGAAAGCTGGTCATGTCACATCTGCGTTTTGTCGTGCATATTGCAAAATCTTACTCTGGCTATGGCTTACCTCAGGCTGATCTTATTCAAGAAGGCAACATCGGTTTGATGAAAGCCGTAAAACGATTCGACCCCACGGTGGGCGTCAGACTTGTTTCGTTTGCTGTACATTGGATTAAAGCGGAAATTCATGAGTTTGTGCTCAAAAACTGGCGTATTGTGAAAGTAGCCACCACCAAAGCGCAACGTAAATTATTCTTCAACTTGCGCAAGGCTAAGAAGCGTCTGGGATGGTTCACTCACGCCGAAGTGCAGACGGTTGCGGACGAACTGGGTGTAAGTACAAAAGAAGTGCTTCAGATGGAAGCGCGCATGAGTAGCCAGGATCAAGCGTTTGATTTATCTGCTGATGATGACGAAAGCGGTAGTTTTGCACCAGTACAGTTTCTGGAAGATAAAAGCGCCGATGTTGAAATGGATGTGATTAACAATGATTGGGACAGCAATGCGTCGAAACGCTTGTACTCAGCAATCAAAACACTGGATGAGCGTAGTCAGGATATTATTGAAACCCGTTGGTTAGCAGACAGCAAAATTACGTTGCAGGATCTGGCTGATAAATATCAGGTTTCAGCTGAGCGCGTGCGTCAAATTGAAAAGAACGCGATGAAGAAGCTGCAGGCAGCTATGGTTGCTTAAGCGATTTTCAGTATTGATATTCAGTAAAAAACGCCTCTTTATTAAGAGGCGTTTTTTGTGGCTTTGACCAAAGTAAAGTAAACGTCGAAAAGGTTACTCTTCTTCTGAATCATCCTTGCTGACTTTCTTGGGCGGCAAAACCCAGTAAACCCCTTTAAATTCGGCTACTGGGTCATCGCCATCTAAAATATCTACTTGCAGCGTTAATTTCGCCTTTTTATTTTTATCCAGCAGCCCCAGCTTACCTGATAACGATTCAATGTTGCAGATAGCGCGGGGTTTCATGGTAATGGGCTTATGATAGTGAATGTCCCCGTCACCCAACACAATATCGCCACGCACATTTTTTTCTTTCAGTTGCAGAAAGATCATGCCCCAGCCGGTGAGGGTAGCCAACGAAAATATACTGCCGGCAAACATGGTGCCGTGAATATTTATATTCTTGTTCAATGATGCCCGGGTCTCCAGTGTTCTACCAGTAAACTGGTGAATCTTAATACCCATGTGATCAGTAATCGGGATGGTATCAGACCAGGTTTTCTGAAGTTCCTTGCACCAGTTAGGGTGCATCACCAGTGAACTTAAGTCACTTAACTTTTTCACCATTTGCTGGCGGCGCAAGGTGCCAAGTTCAGTAGGCGCTTCTCGTTCAACAGCAAAACCGCAGGCAGTAAAGAAAGGAATCGATAACTCCCTGCTGTTGGTCACTGCTCTGATCGCACCTAAATCCCGTGCAACCGCTTCCAGCGCTCCCAGAATCATTTGTCCTAACCCTTTTCGCTGAAAATCTGCATGCACAGCAATGTGCCTGATTTGGGCTTCTTCAGCGGTATTCAGGTGCACTCTACCGCAGGCAACGATGTCACCGGCACTGTTTATAATCATGCGATGTTCAGCAACTTGCTCGTATTCGTCTTTTTCTGAACCCGGAGGAAAGTTCCAGGGTTGCCTAAGGTATGTCCAGCGAAAAGTATAGTAAGCGTTGAATTCCTCTACGCTTTTGGGTTTTACAACTCTAAACACAAACAAACCATATAGTGAACCATAATAAATCCATTAAACATGAGGGACGATAACGAAACAAGCTCTTTATCTGCAAACGCACTGATGGAGCATAGGTAAGCTTCTGCTACACCTGAAACGTAAAAGTGACTGGGCCATCGTTGATCAATGAGACCTGCATGTTGGCGCCAAACTCACCTGTTTGAGTAGGGACACCCGTGGCAGCAAGCTTAGTGACAAACTCATTGTACATTTGCTCACCATGCGCTGGCGTTGCGCCCCGTGAAAAGCCAGGACGGTTGCCTTTAGTGGTGTCTGCCACCAGAGTAAACTGAGAAACGACCAGTATGCTTCCGTTAACCTGCTGTACGTTCAGGTTCATTTTATTCTCTTCATCGGCAAATAGACGGTACTGGGTGACTTTTCTAATTAATTTCTCAACGTGACTCTGGTTATCCTCGCGCTCGACTCCCAGCAACAACAGAAGGCCCTGATTGATCTGTCCAACAATACGCTTTTCAACGATGACACTGGCCTCACTGACTCGCTGTATAACACCTATCATTCCTGCTCCTTAATGAATCTTGCCATGTCTCGGGTTGCCCTGCACAGCGCATAGCCGATACCGGGTTCTGAGGTACTGTGTCCGGCATCGGGGACCATTTGCAAACGACTATTTGGCCAGGCGCTATGCAACAGGTATGCACCTTCTGGTTTACACACCATATCATAGCGACCGTGGATCAAAATCGCTGGTAGGTGGGCGATTTTATCGATATTTTGCATAATATAATTTTCTTCAATAAAGCACTTGTTGAGTAAATAATGGCATTCGAGTAAGGCCAGGCTGGTCACCAGATGCACCGGATATTGCGAGGTAATATCTCCTGTACCCAGCGGCAATACTAATCGTGAAAGCCGCTCTTCCCAGCAGTACCAGCGCTTAAGAGCAGCAAGCTTATTGACTTCATTCTCACTGGCAAAAATTTCGTTGAAGGTATGAAGAATTGCGGCAGAGTTTGCTGGTGAAGGGGTACCCTGAGCAAATTTCTTAAAATATTCCGGGAAAAAAATCGCGCCGCCGCCACTTTCGGAAATAAACCAGTCGATATCTTCCTGGCGGCCTAAAAAGATACCGCGCAGGATCAGTCCATACACAGCCTCTGGTTGCTCCATAGCATATAGCAACCCCAACGTGGTTCCCCACGAGCCGCCAAAGACCACCCACTTATCAATGTTGAGGTGCTCTCGCAGAAGGCAGATATCAGAAAGCAAATCCTGGGTGGAATTGTGACGTAAATCACCAAACGGTCGGGAACGACCACAACCGCGTTGCTCAAAACCAATAATGCGATAGCGGCTGGAGTCAAAAAAGCATTTATAATTGGGTGAAAGGCCTGCACCGGGCCCACCGTGGAGATAGACGACTGGGATCCCCTCCGGGTTGCCACTTTGCTCGTAGAAAATTTCATGCTGGGAATCGGTTTTGAGATACCCACTGTGATAAGCAGCAATATCCGGATAAAGTCGTTTCATTTTATTTCAGCTCATTGTGTGCTGGGTAAAATTAGTATATTAATGAAACACATTCTAATCATAAATGCGAGAGAGTTGATATGGCAGGTCAAGGTTCAGGTGGAAACGTGATAGCAGCAATATGTAATGTATTTTTAGCCGGATTGGGCCAATTAGTCCAGGGTCGAGTATTAAGAGCATTATTATTTTTTATTTTCACCTACGGCTGCTATTCACTGTCGATGACAGTTATTCTGTTTTTCTTCTGGCCAATTGGATTTATCTTCCATATCTGGTCAATCATTGATGCAGCCAAATACCGAGGGCGGGGGCTGTAACCGATGAAAACACGTTCACTAGCATTTTTCACTATGATTCTTATGCTGTTGTCAGGCTGTCAGTCAGCCTACTATGCTGCGTGGGAAAAAGTCGGCGTTGAAAAACGTGAGATTATGGTTGATAGGGTGGAAGATGCCCGTGAATCGCAGGAAGATGCTCAGGAACAATTCAGTTCAGCGTTGGAAGAATTCAGCGCCTTGATTAATTTCCAAGGCGGTGAACTTGAAGAAGTCTACGAAAGACTCAGCGATGAGTATAACGATAGTAAGGCCGCAGCAGATGAAGTGTCGAACCGAATCAACAAGGTCGCCTCAGTGGCAGATGCGCTTTTCGATGAATGGGAAGACGAGCTGGAACGTTACCAGAATGAAAATTACCGTCGCACCAGCGAACAGCAATTGCGTGATACCCGACGTAAATATGAATCCATGCTAAGCGCCATGCGCAAAGCAGAAGGTACCATGACACCGGTGTTACGCAAGCTGGAAGATAATGTTCTGTTTCTGAAACATAACCTGAATGCCAGCGCCATCGGCTCGTTGGAAGGTGAACTGACAGTCATGCAGGCTGATATCCGCGTGCTTATACGCAATATGAGAAGTGCTATCGCTGAGTCAGATGCCTTTATTGCTTCGATGAAGTAATTTATCCCGGATCGCTAAATCAAACGTGCCTAATGTAAGCATATTATTCGTTAGGCAGCTCTCTGGGTTCCTCACTGGCTTTATGTTCATCGAAGGTATCATTAAGACTGCAGGTGAATTCGGCACCAATCAGTACCACTATCCACGATAAATATACCCACAGGAACAAAATGGGCAGCGTTGCCAGCGCACCGTAAATAATCTGATAAGACGGAAAGTTAGTGACGTAAAAGGTAAAGCCATTTTTGGTAATTTCAAACAGGACGGTGGCAACTAGGGCGCCGGGCAGGGCATACTTTGGGCTCACTCTGCGGTTTGGCACCAGCATGTACAAAATTACGAATGCCAGCATGGTGGTCAAGCTTGGCACCATTTTTAAAAAAGTCGTCCCCAGTCCGGGTGTGTACTCTTCGGCAAACGTAGCAATGCCCGACAAGTAAGAGGTAACTACAACACTGGAACCAATCAGCATGGGGCTTAACGTAATCACCATCCAATAAATTGCCAGCGTATAGATTAGCGGCCGCTCGCTGGGCGTACGCCAGATACGGTTTAAGGTTTTATCCACATTGGAAATAAGTAACAGGGCTACAACCAACAGCGATAAGATACCAATGGCACTCATCTCAGCGGCATTCGAGACGAAGGATAAGATGTGCTCATGCACCACATCACTGGCCGTTGGCACAAAATTAGTAAAAATAAAATGTTCCAGCTTGCTTCTCACTGATGCGAAAGCGGGAAATGCAGACATCATGGTAAACGTCACCATAATAAAAGGTACCAGCGACAGTAACGTTACATAAGCCAGGTGACCGGCTGAAATGGTAATATTATCGCTGGCGCAACGTTGCAAAAAGATACGACCAAAATCCCGAATACGGCGCTGATTTTTGTGCCACATAGCCTTCATTCTTTCTGCGTTCACATTACACTCCATTTGCTTGCGGATTGATAATAATACAATTTTTATCCAGCACTTTGCCTAAGTGTAACGGCTAGTTCAAATAGGTAAAACTAAATTTTCCTCAACAATGCGGGTTCTTCGTACACGCTTTGCTCACGTTTACCCAGCATATGGCATATGGCGTAACTTAATTCGCAGCGGTTGAGGGTATAAAAGTGAAAGTGTTTGACCCCTTCTTTTGCCAGTACCTTCACCATATCCAGCGCAATGTTTGCGCCCAACAGGTTACGGGTGGTTTGATCATCATTATTTAACCCATCAAAGGTTCGATGCAACCAGCCAGGGATATGCACATTGGTGAAGCCTGCGAATCGCAGCAGGGTTTGATAATTGGTTACCGGTAAGATGCCAGGTACTATGTCCAAATCAATCCCTGCCGCCGCAGCGCGATCGCGAAAGCGTAAGAACACGCTGGTATCAAAAAAGAATTGGGTTATTGCCTCGCTCGCACCTGCCTGTGCTTTACGACGTAAATTGAGTAAATCGAATTGCGAATTGGGTGCTTCAGGATGTTTCTCTGGATAGGCCGCCACGGAAACATCAAAATCCGCCACCTCTTTTAACAGTTCCACTAAATCTGCGGCGTACATTTCTGTTTTACTGACACCCTCAGGGAGATCGCCCCGTAATGCGACAATCCGTCGGATCCCTGAGTCCCAATAATCTTTGGCAATTTGGCGAAGTTCTTCTTTGCTGGCGTCAACACAGGTTAAATGCGGTGCTGCGGGTATCCCCGTTTCCTGATGAATACGCTTAACCACGTGGTGGGTTCTGTCACGCTCGCCACTGTTCGCTCCGTAGGTGACTGACATGTAAGCGGGATTCAGTGGTGCCAAACGCTCGACTGACTTCCATAGCGTCTGTTCCATTTGCTCCGTCTTAGGCGGAAAAAATTCGAATGAAACATCAATATCTGTTAATTCAGCCAACGACTGATTTAAGGCATCGATTCCTTGCGCATATGAAACCATGGTCCAACCCACCTTATTTGTAGACGTTTAGACGTCCAAATTATGTTATATATGGATAGACGTCAAGCAGTTTACACTGCTTAATTGACCTTTTTTGGATATTGGTTAGAATTTCCAGTCATAACGATACCCTATAAAAGATGACGAGACCCTTATGGCAGAATGGAACGGTAAATATATACATCCGTACGCAGAGCACGGCAAGAAAAGTGAACAAGTAAAAAAAGTCACCGTGTCTATACCAACCAATGTACTTAAAGTGCTTACCGATGAAAGAACACGCAGGCAGATCAACAACTTAAGACACGCAACAAATTCAGAACTACTTTGTGAAGCGTTTTTGCACGCGTTTACAGGTCAGCCCCTGCCTGATGATGATGATTTGCGCAAAGACAACCCTAACCGAATCCCGGCGAACGCACGCAGCATAATGGAGGAGATGGGGATTGAACCAGAAATGGACGCTGAAGACTAAATAAATACAGGTGCCAGCATGTTGCCGGCACCCCGTTAACCTTATGCGTAACTGGCAGGCAACGTGTCCAGTCGCGCAACACCCGATTCAATAGCAGCAATTGCCACCGCTTTCGCAATGCGACCACACAAACGCGGATCCATAGGCTTGGGAATAATGTAGTTTTTGCCGAAACTTAAACTACTACTCTTACTGGCTTTTAAGACTTCCTCAGGCACCGGCTCTTTGGAGATGGCGCGAATCGCTTCCACCGCAGCCACTTTCATCTCATCATTAATTGCACTCGCGCGCACATCCAGCGCCCCTCTGAAAATAAAGGGAAAGCATAAGACGTTATTGACCTGGTTGGGGTAATCCGAACGTCCAGTTGCCATGATCAAGTCATCGCGGACACTGTGAGCAAGCTCCGGTTTAATTTCCGGGTCAGGATTAGAACAGGCAAACACAATCGGCTTGTCAGCCATCAGTTTTAGCGCATCGGGAGCCAATACGTCAGGGCCTGACACACCAACAAAAATATCAGCACCGTCCATCACGTCTTCAAGCGTGCGCTTGTCGGTGTTGTTAGCAAACATTTTTTTATGCTCAGTTAAATCTTCCCGTCGGGTATGAATAACCCCTTTGCGGTCAAGCATATAAATACGTTCACGCTGAGCACCACACTTAATCAGTAACTCCATACATGCCACTGCTGCGGCACCAGCACCCATACACACAATTTTGGCCGTTTGGATATCCTTGCCCTGAATCTCCAGAGCATTCAGCATACCCGCAGCGGTTACGATAGCGGTACCGTGTTGGTCATCATGAAACACCGGCACTTTACAACGTTTGATGAGCTCTTGTTCAATTTCAAAACACTCAGGCGCTTTGATATCTTCAAGGTTAATGCCGCCGAATGTGTCGGCAATATTTGCAACGGTATTGATGAATTCTTCTGTGGTGCGATGCTTTACTTCAATATCGATCGCATCCAGGCCAGCGAAGCGTTTAAATAGCAGGGCCTTGCCCTCCATCACTGGTTTTGATGCCAGAGGACCCAGATTGCCAAGGCCCAAAATCGCGGTGCCGTTGCTGATTACCGCCACCAGATTACCTTTAGCGGTATATTTGTAAGCAGCGTCAGCATCTTCAGCGATTTCGCGCACAGGCTCCGCGACACCCGGGCTGTAAGCCAGCGCCAGGTCATCTACGCTGTCAGCGGGTTTGGACAGCTCCACTTTAATCTTTCCCGGAGTGGGATAGGCATGATAATCCAGTGCTCGTTGTCTGAAATCTGACATTATGGCAATAGTCCTTACTGTGTAGGGTTGGTAAAAACGTTGTTATGCAATTTTCATGAACGTAGCCATTTTTTTATTGTGTTAACCTGCGCGTAACCTGCTTCAGAGGGTTACCGCTAAGCGTGACAACGGTTCATTATTGCGAATTTCAAATGGGCGGAACTCTATCACACCTTCATTTCCTCAACATATCAGATGAGGTACGCAGTGTTAAAGTAACTTGGCAGGAAAATAAACAAAAGAATTTGTTTTCAATTTTAGTTATTCACGCAGATTATAAAATGAGCAGAAACAAAAACGCCGGCATGATGCCGGCGTTTCGTTGAATTGCGTATTTGACGCAATTCTTATTTTTTGCCCAGTGCACCGAAACGCTTCTTGAAGCGATCAACACGACCACCAGTGTCAACGTTACGTTGCTTACCAGTGTAGAAAGGGTGGCAGTTTGAACATACGTCCAGGTTAATGTCTTTACCTAGCGTAGAACGAACTTTAATTGTATTACCACATGAACAGCTTGCAGTAATTTCTTTATATTCCGGATGGATATCTTGTTTCATGGTTTACCTCAAAAAAAGGCCGTATCGCTATTCAACCCGCAGTCAAACACCATACGTTATTAATAATTGCAGTGTTTCAGACGAAACCCCGCCAATAAAGGCCGCGCATAATAATAGAAGCTTAAGTTTTGGTCAAGTTATTTATCCCTTACCTTGCACCGCTGAAGCGGTTGAAGATTCTCCTGCCATGCGGTTATTAATTCGGTATGATTGGTTAACTTTTAAATTCATTACTATCTGGTTTGTCTGAATTGCATGTCACAGTGGTTTATTGATGTCGCCGTACCTGTCCCCTTGCGTCAAACGTTTACTTATCTTGCCGAGCATAAGGTAGAGAAAGGTTGTCGGGTCACCGTGCCGTTTGGTAAACGCACCCTGGTGGGGGTGGTGACTGCGGCTAGCGCTGAATTCAATGGCACCACCGACAAACTTAAGCCACTTCAGGAAGTACTGGACTCGTCACCCATACTGCCTCCGGTGATGATTTCGCTGTGTGAATGGTTAACACATTATTATCATCATCCTGTAGGCGAAGTTTTTCACACCGCACTGCCGGTGCTATTGCGCAAAGGTGACCCATTACCCACTGATTCACAATCCTATGTTGAAGTAGCGGGCGAAATTGACAGTGTAGCAGCTGAAAAACTTTCCCGCGCACCAAAGCAGCTGGCGTGTTTGCAGGCAATTAAACAGCAGCCTGTACCTTTAACTATTTTGAACAAGCAATTTTCGGCCGCCGTGGTCACTGCGCTGCACGAAAAAAAGTTTGTACACACTGTCGAAAGACCGGTTATCAACAAGCCGTGGCAATCATCTATAAGCATTGAGGCCAAACCCGCAGCAAATCGTGAACAAGCAGCAGCGATCGCCGCCATAAATCAAATAACCGGCTTTTCAACCTTGCTAATAGAAGGTGTCACTGGTAGCGGCAAAACGGAAGTTTATTTACAAGCGCTCGAACAAGTGTTGTTGGCAGGCAAACAGGTGCTGATCCTTGTGCCTGAAATTGGCCTCACGCCACAGACGGTGAATCGCTTTGCTCACCGCTTTGGTATCGATGTGGCGGTCCTTCACTCACAAGTGACTAATTCAGAGCGGTTACTGATCTGGCATCGGGCAAAAGCAAATAATGTCGGTATCGTCATTGGTACGCGCTCAGCCATTTTTACACCCTTCGCTGATTTAGGAATGATTATTCTGGATGAAGAGCACGACGATTCATTTAAGCAAAATGATGGCTTGCGCTACCATGCCCGGGATCTCGCCGTCGTTCGCGCAAAAAAGCAAGACATTCCGTTAGTTCTGGGGTCGGGCTCGCCTTCGCTGGAATCGCTCAATAACGCGCTATCCAAACGCTATCAGCACGTGCAATTGACCGCTAGAGCGGGCGGAGCGGCTGCGCCTGCTCATCACTTGCTGGATGCGCGCGATCAGACACTGCAATTTGGTCTTGCCGCAGGAACAATAGCCATTATCAAGTCGCACTTGGAGGCTGCCAATCAAGTACTGGTATTTATTAATCGCAAGGGTTACGCGCCAGCGCTGTTATGCCATCACTGTGGGCATTCAGTTGAGTGTAAACGCTGTGAGCAGCCATTTACCGTGTATCAAAAACCCCCACGTTTACAATGCCACCGCTGTGAAAAGACCAAACCCATACCACCTTCATGTACGGTTTGCGGCAGTCATGAACTTATTCCTTCCGGGACCGGGACAGAGCAGATAGAAACAGGCCTTGCGCAGTTGTTTCCGCAGTATTCGCAGGTTCGGATTGACAGCGATTCGATTAGAGGGAAAGACAAACTCGCAGGTATGCTTAAGAAAATTGACCGTCAGGAGTATCAACTCCTTATTGGTACGCAGATACTCGCTAAGGGGCATCATTTTCCGCACGTTACGTTGGTGGTGGTACTGGGTTGTGACGGCGCCTTATACAGTGCCGATTTTCGCGCACCCGAGAAGCTGGCTCAATTAGTAACTCAGCTGGCCGGGCGCGCGGGTAGAGCGAGCAAACCCGGGGAGATGTGGTTACAAACCCATTCACCGGATCATCCTTTACTGCAGGATCTGATTTGCAACGGCTATCAGGCGTTTTCCCGCTATCTTATTCAGGAAAGACGCCAAAGCGGGCTACCGCCTTTTCAAGTTCAATGTGCGCTACGCGCTGAGTCTGTGAATCCTGAACTGGCCTATGAATTTTTAATGCAGGCACGGCAACAATTGAATCAAGCGACTAGCATGCAGTTCGTCGGGCCGATACCGGCGATGGTGGAGAAAAAACAGGGTAGGTATCGATTTATTTTGATCGTATCAACGAATAAACGGTCGGTATTGCATAATGCGCTGCGAGCAAGTATTCCTAACATTACCCAATTGCCATTGTCATCGAAGGTGAGATGGTCGGTGGATATCGATCCTATGGATTTTAATTAACGCTATTTGTCATCTTGTACCTGTTTCGTAGCAGATGGTGGATAAGTGAGCAGCATTTTTCATTTATCCACGTTACACTGTTCGCCTTAACTGTGATCTACCCTTATTTTGGAAAGTACGCCGTTTATGGCTCAAAAAGATTATGTCTCGCGCGGGCGCACCCCGCAGAAAAACAATAAAAAAGCTCCCGCCAAAAAGCCGCAGGGAAAAAGACAGGCGAAGACCAAGGCTGACACATCAAATAATGCCAGCTTACCGTGGATGCGCCTTGTTGTCGTAATGGCCTTATTAATTGGTTTTGTGATTTTCCTGTGGTCAATTAAAGACTCTGCGGAGCAGAAAGTGGATTCGCCGGTCACCTCTGACGTTATAAAAAACAAAGATGATCTCCCGGAACTCCCTGAAGAAGAGTGGGAATACATTAAATCTTTGCCTGGCTACGAAGTGGAAGTGGACGTGGCTGAGCAGGAAAAGTCTGACAAGCGTTATCTGATGCAATGTGCCTCCTTCCGCACGCGCTCTCAAGCTGAAGAAATGAAAGCAACTATCGCTTTTCAAGGGCTGGAATCGCAAATCAGACCCAGCACGGGTGCCAATGGAGAATGGTTCAGGGTAATTTTAGGACCTTTCGATACTAAGCGTGATGCCGAACGCGCCAAACATACGCTACGTAAGGTTAATATTGCGACCTGCCAGATCTGGTTCTGGAACCTTTAATGATTTTCCGCGTTGACCTGCACTAACAGTAGACGCGGAAAAAGGTAAACTAACTTGTCGTTTTTATTTGGCGCGGGGTCTTAAAAATGGTCGCCCGCGGTGGCCTGACATAAGGGCTGGTGGGGATCATTAAAACAATCTGCTCTGGCCTTGAAATCCCTCAACCCTCCCCCACATACCTTTACAGCAATAAACTTCAGCATCTGAAGTGACTCTTCAAATTTAATCTAGTGGGGAATTTACGTGACCACAATTGTTTCAGTCAGACGCGATAACCAGGTAGTGATGGCCGGTGATGGCCAGGTTTCCTTAGGCAATACCGTCATGAAGGGCAACGCCCGTAAAGTACGTCGTTTGTATCACAATAAAATACTTGCAGGATTTGCTGGTGGCACTGCGGATGCCTTTACGCTATTTGAGCGATTTGAGGCTAAACTGGAAGCGCATCAAGGGCAAATTACCCGCGCAGCGGTGGAAATGGCGAAAGACTGGCGAACTGACAGAATGTTACGCAAACTCGAAGCGCTGCTGGCAGTAGCCGATGAGAATGCCTCTTTCATTATCACCGGAAATGGTGACGTGGTGCAGCCTGAAAATGATTTGATCGCAATCGGGTCTGGTGGGCCTTATGCCCAATCGGCTGCCACAGCGCTGTTGCAAAACACATCGCTTAGCGCAAAGGAAATAGCCGAAAAAAGTCTAACCATTGCGGGTGATATTTGCGTATTCACCAATCACAGCCATACACTCGAAGTGTTGGACTACTAGGGTTATCGATTTCACAGCGCCTCTTGCAAGAGGGGCAGGTACAGAATTTTTATCAAAAGGTTTTCTATG
Source organism: Alteromonas ponticola (assembly GCF_012911815.1). Taxonomy (GTDB): domain Bacteria; phylum Pseudomonadota; class Gammaproteobacteria; order Enterobacterales; family Alteromonadaceae; genus Alteromonas; species Alteromonas ponticola. Next base: position 47,170 of record NZ_JAATNW010000005.1, read on the forward strand.
TCTGAAATGACACCTCGCGAAATAGTGCACGAATTAGATCGCCATATTATTGGCCAGCAAGACGCCAAGCGAGCGGTATCGATTGCGCTTCGAAACCGCTGGCGTCGGATGCAATTACCCGAAGAATTGCGCCAGGAAGTTACGCCCAAGAATATCTTAATGATTGGCCCGACAGGGGTGGGAAAAACTGAAATCGCCCGTCGTCTGGCAAAACTTGCGAATGCGCCTTTTATTAAGGTTGAAGCAACCAAGTTTACCGAAGTGGGTTATGTGGGTAAGGAAGTGGAGCAGATCATTCGCGACCTGGCTGACATTGCGGTTAAAATGACCAAAGAAAAAGCCATGGCGAAGGTAAAATACCGTGCTGAAGAAGCCGCTGAAGAGCGTATTCTGGACGTACTACTTCCCCCACCTGAAAATGCATGGGGTGAAAAAGAAAAAGTAGAAGACCGTGGCACCCGCCAGAATTTCCGCAAAAAACTGCGTGAAGGCAGCCTGGATGACAAAGAAATTGAAGTTGATGTGTCACTACCGCAAGTCGGCGTTGAGATAATGGCGCCTCCTGGAATGGAGGAAATGACCAATCAACTGCAAAGCATGTTTCAGAATCTTTCGGGGTCGTCGAAGAAAAAGAAAAAACTGAAAATCAAAGAAGCCCGCAAATTGCTGGAAGAAGAAGAAGCTGCCCGGTTGGTCAATCAGGAAGATTTAAAAGAGCTGGCGATTGACGCGGTTGAGCAGCACGGTATCGTGTTTATCGATGAAATTGACAAAATTTGTAAGCGAGAAGGCAACAACTCCGGTGATGTGTCCCGCGAAGGGGTGCAGCGCGACTTGCTTCCTCTGGTTGAAGGGTCAACCGTGTCGACCAAGCACGGCATGGTAAAAACGGACCATATCCTGTTTATTGCCTCGGGAGCATTTCAGATGAGTAAGCCGTCTGATCTTATACCAGAACTGCAGGGGCGGTTACCTATTCGTGTTGAGTTATCCGCATTGGCCGTAGGCGATTTCAAACGCATTCTGACCGAACCCAATGCCTCGTTAACGGCACAGTACAAAGCGTTGCTTAAAACTGAAGGGGTCGACGTCGACTTTACTGAGTCGGGTATTCAGCGCATTGCAGAAGCGGCCTGGCAGGTGAACGAACGCACTGAAAACATCGGTGCCCGACGTCTGCATACCGTGCTGGAACGGCTAATGGAAGACATTTCGTTTGATGCATCTGAGAAAAATGGTGAGTCACTCACCGTAGACGAAGCTTACGTGAACAAACATCTTGAACAGTTGGTGGAAGATGAAGATCTGAGCCGCTTTATTCTCTAACGTCTTGCTGCGCACATTGTGTGATGTGCGCTTTTTCTATCTTTTACCCCCACCCGTTTTGCTCGCACGATTTTTCCTGATTAACCTTAGTGATGTTAAGTGGTAATGGCTTGTCGCCGCGTCCCGAGCTCGGGAGGTTTGCGCTTAGCCTCCGCGAGTAATTCTGACAGTAGCATGTGGGTAATCCTTAACCCGGTTTCACACTCAATGCGCAAAAAGCACGGGGCCGGGTTAATCTCTAAAAACCAGTACACGCCATCGTTATCCAGTCGCCAGTCAATTGCACACCAGCGCATACCCATCTGTTTACACAAGCTTACCGCCAGTTGATTTTGCGTATCAGCGAGTGGATGGGCCTTTGCCTCTGTCCGGGCGTCTGTGCGAAAATCGACGTTGTCACTTCTCAATTCTACTGTTACACAGTTCACACCGCATACATAGGTACGGATATTCGTTCCACCAATATAGCGTTGAAATGTCAAAGGACCAGAGGTTTGCATAAGGGGCCAGATTCTTTCCTGGAGTTTTTTTATGCCAATAATATCAGCCAACGTCCCCCCGTACACAGGTTTGACTATGATATGTTTGTAAGTGCATACAAACTTTTCAGCTTCAGATTTTTCATTGGTAATTATAGTTTCAGGGATGGTGGCGCCAAGTGAACTGGCATGCAGTAGCTGTAAGGGTTTGGATTGGTGGTAACGAATAGCATCAATACCGTTTACCCAGTTGATGTGTTTCGCATATAAAAGCACATTTAGCGCTGAAACACAGTTTTGGCGGGCAATGGTAGCATGGCTGGCATCAACATTCTGCGGTTGCGGTGGGTTGAAGCAATGCCAATATACCGAACTAATCTCGTTAATTGGCAACTGTGCAGTCGCTAAAAGCAAAGTGCACTCGTTGCGTGAGACGTCAAAATGAATGCGATCAGTAGTTGGAAAATCACTTCCGTCAAATATAACAGCCTGATGCCCCCGGACATTTAACATCTGCTGCACATGTAATACCTGGGGATCGGCCTGAGAACCGAGGATTAAAACAGTCATAACTTGCTTCCCTGCCAATACGAAGTGTCGCCTCAACAGAGGCGACGAACACACCTAATATACATCGGGCAAATGGCCACCACCTTCGCCAATCGCCAGGGTGAAATAGCGAGGGGGCTTGATGGGTGATACTGACGGGCTGCTGTCTGACAGTTTAGGTTGCTCAAGCGCGCGAGCGCCGGTCACGTCGTTCACATCGTTTGATGTAAGGAGCAAAAGCTCCTGTTTTTGCTGGTTCATATTTAAACATCCTATAATTTAGTTAGATTCACTGCACTCCTTGCAGCGATCATTAGTTTACCTGGTAGGGTGGTCAATACACCTGATCACAATGTCTGTTTCTTAGTTTCTACCGGCAGATTTTTTTGCTGGTGCTCTGTCAGTGCGGTTAACAGTGCTACCGCTTCTCTGAAACTTAAAAACCACACCAGATTTACCACTAAAAAAGTAAATAGCCACGTCGGCGCTTCTGCGGTGACTATCCAGACAAGCAGGTGAGAAAGACTCGTTATCCCCACAGAAATGGTGACATAACGAGCACTAAGATTACGCAGTGTTGTCATGTCAATTTCTACTACACATGGCATGTATCCACGCAGCATCTTTAAACATCACTGCATCCCTTATCTGTCAGCCGCCTGAAGCTGATAAAGTTGTCTGAAATAGGCCGCCATCAGGGCCGCTCTGTCTCGGATCTCAAGTTTGCGATAGATATTTGCGCAATGAAATTTTACAGTGCGTTCACTAATAAATAGCTGACTGGCAATGCGTTTGTTCGGCAATCCCTCCATAATTTTGTGGGCAACCTGAAGTTCGCGTTTGGATAATTGAGAAAGTTTATCTTCCATTGATTTACTGCATTGAGTATTAAGCATGATGCTCTCCTTGTTGTTTAACATTGTGTATTTGGGCCTGAGGTTTGAGTAAATGAAGTTGTCCCTGCTGCAAAACGTAGACTTTTTCTGCAAGAGCGATGGTTTCTGGGCGGTGTGCCACTAAGATCCGGGTCATCGGTAACCCGGCTAAATTTTGATTGATGCGCTGCTCGTTAATTACGTCTAAGTGACTGCTGGCTTCATCTAAAAAGAGTATCGTCGGATTACGATAAAGTGCGCGGGCCAATAAAATGCGTTGCAATTGACCGCCGGACAAACTACTGCCCATATCCCCCACCAGCGTTTGGTACTGCATTGGCATGGCAATAATTTCTTCATGAATACAAGCTTGCCGGGCACACCATTCTACGCGTTCAAAATCGGCCACTTCATCGAAGCAGGTGATATTGTCAGCGATCGAGCCGCTCAAACACTGATCGCCCTGCATCACCGATGCCGTGTGTTTTCTGAACCATGCTGAACGACTGACCTCGAGGCCCTGATAAGTAATTTTTCCGTGGGTAGGGGCCTCCAGTCCCATAAGGCACCGCAGTAACGTTGACTTACCCGCACCGCTGGGCCCGACGATGGCAATGATACTGCCGGGTTCAACGCTTAATGACACTTTTTCGAAGATGGGTAAATCGATATCACTGTAACGATAGCTGATGCCCTCTACCTGAAGTAACGCGGGCTGCGAGGTTTCGTTTGTCGCATGTGGCGAAAATTCGGTAAGTAAAGGCTCTTTCTGCGCAAACACAATATCGGCCAGGCGGTCAAAATGAACCGTCATCATCCTGAATTCGACGAACTTGTTGATTAGGCCATCTACCGAAGAAATGAAACGATTTTTGTAACTCATGAAGGCGTACAACATACCCACGGTAAACGCATTGTCCAATACCAGGTTGGCTGCGAGGTAGATGATTATGATATTTTCAATACCAAACAATAACTGATTGACAGTCCGGGTACTGATATCCCATTTGCCGATGCGTATATCTGCATTAATCACTTCCGTGAGTTTGTTTTGCCACTGGCCTTCTCTTGATGCTTCCTGAGAAAACTGTTTAATTGTCTGTACGCCACGAACAGATTCCATAAAGTGACTTTGTTCATTGGCTGAGGCCAGAATACGTTCAGCGTTAAGACGTTTTATTACGGGCAGGATGCACGCTCGCACAATAAAATATAATAAGGCCACCGCAACCACCACTAATGACAGCTGGGTTGAATAAACCAGCATTACGGCCAGCGTTATTAGCGCCATTAGTCCATCAAGCACCGCGGTAACCAAACCCACAGTAAAAAACTCACGAATATGGCTCAGCGAGGAAAAGCGCGACACCACATCTCCCACATGCCGTTTGCTGAAATAACTCACGGGCAGTCGGATGAGATGATGAAATACATTTGCCGACATTTGCAATTGCAGGCGGGAGGATAAGCTCAATACCAAAAACTGCCTGAATAGTGATACACCGGTCTCGATAAGTAAGAGCAGTGCGAAGCCCAGTGCCAGCACAACCAGCAAATCCTGTTGCTGATTGATCAGCGCGCTGTCGATGACCGTCTGCATATAATAAGGCGAAGCAAGGGCAAAAAGCTGAATAAGCACGGACAATAAAAACAGGATAGATAACGACCGCTTCAATCCCCGGGCTTGTTGCCAGAAATCGCCTAACGACAATTTTACCGGTGCTGGCGCGCGCACAAATTCAGATGTTGGCGAAAGCTCCAGTGCAATTCCGGTGAACTGTTTATCTGCATCCACCCAACCGATCTTGCGTTCTCCCAATGCGGGATCGTTAATGGTGATACCGTCGCGGTGTACTTGCGTCAATACGACGAAGTGATGCATGTCCCAGTGTAAAATGCAGGGTGTCTGTAGTTGCTTTAAATGTGAGAGCTCTACTTTTAACGGCCTTGCTGACAATTGAAGTTGGCTACCAATTTCAATGATTTGCTTCAGTGTGGCGCCGCGCATTGAGATGGAATAATTGCGTCTTAAAGTCGCTATATCGGTATGTTTACCAAAGTATGCTGCCAGCATGCCCAGACAGGCCAGCCCACACTCTGCGGCCTCGGTTTGCAATATCATGGGAACCCGGCGAAAGCGTCGCCACGACAGTGTGGTCAAATGTGGAGTACTAATAGTACTCATTACACTCTCCCCGCTAAGCTGAACAACGGTTCCAGTAACCATTCTATTAGTGAGCGCTCGCTTACTTCTACTTGAGCAGAAAATGTCATACCCACTTTTAATGGCACTTCTACCCCATAGGCTTGCACTACGTTTGATTCGACGGCAGCATTAACCAAATACGCTGGCTCGTTGAAAGGCACGGGAACGGTTTGTAATTCTCCTGGCAGCGAGACGGCGGGTGCAATGTCTACCACCCTGCCGGAATACATGCCAAATTTCTGAAAAGGAAATGCATCGTAACGTAAATCGATGGCTTGTCCCGCCTTTACAAATCCTGCTGAACGTACAGGGACGATAAGCTTTGCTATAAATGAGGCGTCGGTAGGTAAAATAGTCAGTAAAGGCTTTTGTGGTTGCGAAACACCACCTTCAAATGCAAGCAGGTTGGCTACTCTACCGGCTTTGGGTGCTTTAATTACCTCAGTTTTCTGGCTTTGCGTAGTGACGACGCGTTGCTTTAATTCAGATAGCGCCACCTTGATATCATTACTGCTTTGTTCGAATCTTACGCTCAATTGATGGGATGACAGTTTCTGATCTTCGTGGGTATTGGCCAATTGAAGCTTTTCGGCATCCAGCCGTGACGCGTCCTGTTGAACAGAAAGGTAGCTGGCTTTCACTTGTCTTAACTCTTGACGGGACAATAACCGCTTTTCAGCCAGTGCTGTGGCCGAGTCAAAGTGTGTACGAGCCAGATGAAGGCGCTCATCAATTAACAACCGCATCGCGTTAATATTGGCAAGCTGTTGTTCAGTATTCTGTAATGAGCGATGAAGTGCCCGTTGCTCCGCGGTAAACTGCGATTGCAGTGCTGTTAACTGTTCGTGAAGAGTGGTTTGTTGTGTGGTGTATTCATCAATCAGCGTTTGTTCCAGACTGCCGCCCACGGTTGCCGAACGGTTGTCTATAATGATGAGCGTCTGACCCGCTTCTACGTGCTGTCCTTCTTTTACATTTATAGTGGTTATCCTGCCTCCACTACGGTTGGAATAAACACGAATAGCGCCCTCTGCAGGCTCAAGCCAGCCACTAACTTGAGCATATTGGGCATAATTGTGGTTGATGAGGAAATAAGCGGCGGTAGCAACCCAGATAAGCACCAGCAAAGTAACCAGCAGGGTGGAAATTTGCGGTAATAAAATGACTTTCCCATCCAGCTTGTGGCGTTGAGACGCCATTGCCTGTTCTCGAAACAACCCCTTGCGCATAACACGTTCCTCGTTGATAAATATTGTGAAGATTACGCAAAGCAAGTGGATACCCGACTAAAGACAACTCCATTTCGTCAATTCGTCTCCCTGGCATCTTAATTCCCTGACACCTCCATCACGATTTAGCCAGGCATCCACTGTTTACGGTCAGCGTTCCCTGCTGACGTTTTTCAATTTAGAAGGGGTGGGTGAATGTAGCTACATAACTCAGGTCGAGGCTAAAAAGTCATCACTCAAACAGGGCGATGTCCTGATATTTATACTGGCTGTCTCAAAATTAACAATCAAATGGGGAGCCGGTTTACGTCGTAATTTGGTGATACCCACAATTAGCGGCATTTATTAAAAGATGTGCTATAACAAATACATGAAACAGGTTTACCAAAAAAATCAATAACAAGGATTTCAAATGTTTGTACCCAGCATGCTGTTGAAACAACTTTATACCCATGGAAGTTTATGCCGCACTTCGCAAGGGGTGAGGTTTATGCTTAAAAATCGATTGAAAGACGCCACCATACAAACGTTAAACTGGATATCGCTGGATGGTAAGCAAATTGATGAAGACAAGATTTACCTGGAGATTTCACCGGATGAAACGGTGAGCTTCAGCGAATTTAATCAAAAAGGCGAGGTTAAATTTGATTTAAAGAAGGTGCTAACCATTCACCTTCATGTGGATACTGCGGTGAGTCCGGAAAAACGTAAGGTGGGTATTTCATTTAAAGCCTCACCATTTGGCAAGCTAAAGTTTGAGGTGGAAGATAATGTATCGGAAGCAACCTCAAACAAAATGCAAATTCCGCGCGACAATCATGACGATTACGAACCCGGGATCATCGGTGAGCGGCAGCGGTATTTTGAGCAATTTACCAAAGGTAAAGTTAATCATGTGGGTAAATATTCAATTGACCCACAGCAGCTTAAAGGTAACGTCGAACATTTCATCGGCGTAGCGCAAGTGCCGATGGGCATCGCTGGGCCTCTCATCATTGATGGTGAACATGCTAAAGGTGAATTTGTGGTGCCATTGGCCACCACTGAAGGTACGCTGGTGGCATCGTATAACCGTGGCATGAAGCTGCTTAATATGAGCGGTGGGGTCAAGTCTACTGTAGTGGATGATGCCATGCAGCGGGCGCCGGTTTTCGTTTTCTCCGATGCCCGCGGTGCCAGAGATTTTTCCAAATGGGTGCAGCAAAATATTGCCACCATCCGCGAACATGCGGAGGGCACCTCTTCCGTTGCCAAACTTACTTACATAGACCACTTCCTTTCGAACAAATTTACCTTTCTGCGCTTTAATTTTAAAACGGGCGATGCCGCCGGCCAGAATATGGTGGGACGCGCAACATTTGCAGCCTGTGGCTGGATCCTGGATAACTATAAAGGCATTGAAAACTTTTATCTGGAGTCCAATTTCGCCACCGATAAAAAAGCTTCGCAAATTAATATCATGCGCACACGGGGTAAGCGGGTAACGGCTGAAGCCACTATCAAGCGTGAGCATCTGTTAAGCGTCATGCGGGTGGATCCTAAACAAATTGATTATCACGGCAGAGTAGCAGGGGTTGGCTCATTTTTGTCGGGGGTGAACAATACCGGTTTGCATTCACCCAACGGCATCACGGCAATGTTTATTGCGACAGGACAGGATGTGGCAAACGTATCTGAATCTTCGGCGGGTATGCTGTACAGTGAGCTAACAGAAGAGGGCGACTTGTACTTGTCGCTGACCATCCCGTCACTGATTGTTGCTACCTATGGTGGCGGTACAGGCATTGGCACCCAACGGGAATGTCTTGAATTAATGGATTGTTACGGTCGCGACCGGGCGTATAAATTTGCCGAAATTGTGGGCGCAGTGGCGTTGGCGGGTGAAATTTCACTGGCTTCTGCGATCTCATCCTCTGACTGGGTTTCGTCGCACGAACAATATGGGCGAAACCGTTAAACAGATAACTATCAGCTAACAAAACGGCTTCTCAATGGAAGCCGTTTTAATTTCTAAACTACCTTACACGTTTAATGGTGCCAGTGGTATTTTTCTGCCTTGGCTTCGATCTCAGCCGCCGTAGATGCTGGCATGAAGGTCGCGTTGTCTTCTTCGAAAAAGAAGCTGTTACGCTGTTTCTTACTGCCCACTTCATTCATTGTTTCGGCTTCATAGATGCGGCCGTTTAATACGGTGTAAGCAACATATTCACTGCGGCGTAGATCGTTTAGCACATCGCCTTCGATCACCACCAGATCAGCCAGTTTGCCTTTCTCGATGCTGCCAATGTGTTTATCCATACCTAAATGGCGCGCGCCGTCGATGGTACCACCGCGCAGCGCTTCCCATGGGGTAAAGCCACCTTGTTCCATAATCCACAGCTCCCAGTGGGCACCCAGTCCTTCGCGCTGACCATGCGCACCAATATGTACACTGACACCTGCATCACGCAACGTTTTAGCATACTCAGCTACTTCAACGTGGTTATATTGATTATCCGGCGCAGTAGGGCGTCTGATTGAGCGGGAATCAAGTAAAAACGAAGGCACATAACGCAATAGCCGTTCGTTTTTCCACACTTCAGTACGATCATACCAGTATTCTTCGCCCATCATGCCACCATAGGCCACTACAAAGGTAGGTGTGTAACCATAGTTAGTGGCTTGCCACAACTGCGTTACGTCACTATAGCCCTTAGGGATAGGGATACTGTGCTCAAGTCCGGTATGGCCGTCAACCAGCATGGTCATGTTTTGCTGATATTTACCCCCACCCTCAGGCATCACCATCATGTTCAGGTCTTTGGCTGCCCACAGCACTTGCTGACGCTGATCCCGGCGCGGCTGGTTATAGCTTTTGACCGATATGGCGCCACTTTCTTTCAAACGATTTACATGGAACCAGGCATCATCGTAAGAATTAATAACGGCTTTATAACCTAACGCCTCGGCGCCATATAAAATGGTACCGGTTGAATAGGTACGTGGCGCCACACGTTCACCAGCGCGTTGTAATTCCGACGCGGCAAATATTTCGGTGGTGTCGTTACTCGGATCGTGGATGGTGGTCACACCAAATGCCAGATTCGAGTATTGCTCCCAGTTTTGCTGTGGAATAATCTCGTGACGGCCCTGTGAGCCGTGGGCATGTGCATCAATTAAGCCCGGAATAATGGTCATGCCTTTCGCGTCGATACGCATGGCTTCATCGGGAATAGCGACTTCACCGGCACGGCCGACCGCCTCAATGCGATTGCCTGAAATCAGCACCACGCCGTTGTCGATGACTTCCTGCGTATTGTCGGCATCACGCATGGTGACCACTTTACCGCCAACCAGCGCTTTAACACCAGAAGGTTTGTCGGCTTTCACATTAAACGCCAGGTTGAGGCCTTTATCTTCTGGCTCGGGCAATGTCTCCGCTGCATTCGGTAAATAAGCAAATGCCTGGGTTAAGTCACGCTCGTAATACACCGGCCCATGGAACCAGCCCACCGATTTATTATCCGCACTCCAGGTCAGATACTCGCCCGCGCTGGCAGAGAGCTGCTTGATCGGATACGCAGATGTTGTTGGGCCAATGGTGATTTTCTTGCCATTATCGATAAACGGCGCCACAAAGGTTTTAAACTGATGAACAAACGCAATCCATTCACCATCATGTGATAGTTTATACTCACTAACGCTATCGGCACCGTATAAGTGGACGCGCTTATCATCACCTTGAAGGTTTACACTGCTGAACTGGGTTTCCGGATAGGGTGTGCCGCCAACATACTCTGTAAAATAGAGACGTTTGTTATCACGGGTAAAATGAGGAGAAGAACCGCTATCCAGAACTTTGGTCGATTTCTTCTCACTCAGGTTCATCACATAAATACCCGGGTCCACTGAATACTTGGGATCCAGTAAATAGCCACCATCAAACTTCTGATAGGTTACCCACTTGCCATCGGGTGAAAAACTCGGGTTAGTATAATGACCAGGTTCAGGTGTAATTACGCGACTGTTCTTGCCTGAAGCGTCCACAATGCGCACGGCACCGAGTTTCTGATCATTCCAGCTGACATAGATAATTGACTTGCCGTCATTAGAGTAGCGCGGATAGTATTCGTCGTGCTCGTTTTGTGATGTTAGGCGGCGATGTTTGCCGGTCTTCATATCACGCACGTACAGTTTGCCCAGCGCCTGGAACAGTATTGATTTACCATCCGGCGACTTTTGTGACCAGCGGATCATCTTTACGTCAAACTCATCAGCGGCCACATCTACGTCAAAGCGCAGTGCATCAGCGTATTGAAGCTTGGCATCCACTGAAATGTTAATCGGAGACACCGATTTATCTGCTACATTAATTCGATGAAACTTACCGCCAGCCCAGTAAACCAGCGCCGATGAATCGGGTAACCAGTCGTAATAGGCATAATACCCTTCCGAGCCGAACCCTTCCTGCATGTCACGTTCTAACTCAAGGGTTAGTGGTGTTTCCAGACCGGTGGCAACATTTTTCAAAAACAGGCCGGTTTTGTCTTTTACCCGGCGAATAAAGGCAACATGCTTACCGTCTGGCGAAGGCGTTGGGACCACTGCACCACCGGTGCCTGAAATATAGCGGCTCTCTTCACCTGTTTCGCGATCAAAACGAGTGACCGCGAAAATACCTTCCAGCGCGTTTCGATTGTACTCGAAACCGCTGCCGGGCACGGTATTCTGAGTGAAGTAAATGTATCGGCCGTCAGCGGAGAATGCCGGGTCAGCGATGTTATTTTGTTCACTTTTGCCATTTACCCGTTCTTTGATTGGTAAACCATCACCGCCATCTTTATGGTACAGCCAAATCTCTCCCGCAGGGATGCTACGGCTGGACATGATGCCTTTCGTTGCAACCAGATAATTGCCGTCAGGTGACCACTTAGGCGAGTGAATCAGGTTTTTATCAGATTTGCTGACTTGTCGTAAATTGTTACCGTCACTATCCATCACCCAGATGTTGGAAATCCCGTCACGATCTGAAATAAACGCAATCTGTTTACCGTCAGGAGAGATGGCAGGGTGAAGGTTCCAGGCAAAATCCTGAGTGAGCGCAGTGGCCTGGCCACCTGCTAAAGGTACTTTATACAAATCACCTAGCATGTCGAAGACCATGTATTCGCCGTTTGGCGCTACATCTAAACTTGACCAGGTAGTTTCCTGCGTGGAAATTGAAACATCATTCAGTGCGAAAGGCGGCTTCAACACATTCCATTTTTCTTCTTTTTTATCTTCATTGCCGTCTGCTTTTTCGGCAGCCTGAAGAGAAAAGGTAGTAGAACAAAGGCTAAGTGCTAAAGCGCTTAACCATAACTTAGGTTGCTTTATCATTATAGTATTCCAGCTAAGCGTGAAAAATCCGCACCTAAATTACATTTGTTGGGACCAAGTTGCAAAGATTGCGCGAGCGACTTCGGGTAAGCCGCCGTTTTGTAGCGTCTAATTGCATGAAGTCTGACAACGGGCGGAGACTTACCGCGATTGTCTGACAGACATCAGCGTGGGAAAGGGAGTGATTAACCGGGTTCTGTGGCTCCATTAATCAGGCATTCAGCTATTCTCAGTCTGGCTGATCGGGAAATTGCCGCCGGATGTCGAGAAAGCTGGGCAGGTCAGCCAATAGCAAATCAACCAGTTCAGGCTCAAATCGCCGGCCCTTTTCCTGCATGAAATATTCCACTATCTCATCTTCGTCCCAGGGCCCCTTATAGCAACGCTTACTGCCTAATGCATCGAATACATCGGCTACGGCGGTGATGCGTCCGGCAACATGAATATTCTTGCCTGAAAGTTGTCGCGGGTAGCCTTTTCCATCCCACCGCTCGTGATGCTCGTGAGAAATGTGCGCCCCCAGCTGCAGGATCGGATTGTCAGATTTGTTCAGCATTTCATAGCCAATGGTAGGGTGAGTTTGCATGATCCTGCTCTCATCCACGTCGTGTTTGCCGGGCTTATTCAAAATGTGATCAGGAATACCCACCTTACCCACATCGTGTAAGGGCGAGGCCAGCTTGATCAATTCCGCTTCTGACTCGGTCAAGCCGTATTTTTGGGCCAGAAGATAGCTGATTTTTGCGACTCGTTTTACATGTGAACCGGTTTCTTTTGAGCGCATTTCTACCGCTTCACCAATCACATAGGACAACTCTTTTTGGGATTCCTTTATCACATCGCGCAGCTTAAGGTTTTCATGGGCAACCGCAATATTATGAGTAAAGACACCGAGCAAATGATGCTGAACCGCTTCAAGGGGGGTGGCATTTTCCACATAAAGCACACTCTCGGTGCCCCGTTTGGTGGTGAAATACCCTACAAAGTACGCTTCAGTCTCAATATTACGTTTTGATTGCAAGGCATCTGCGATACGGGCATCTACCGTTGCGGTAAGCGATGTTTGATCGATTGCAAGATGCTCAGTGGCGCCCTGATTGGCGGCCAGCACTTTAAGATCAGAACGCTTCTGAGTGTATTCTTTGACCACCGCACAGCAAACAATCTGACTGGATTCAATGTTTAAAATCACCGAAATCTGGTCAAGTATGGTGGAGGCAAACTCACTCAGTGTATCGCATTCAATGAACTGGGAGGTGGCATCAATGATTTTTTCCAGACCACGTCGATGCCGCTCAATGATGCGGATGTCGCGATAACTGCGCAACGTAGCATAAAGCGAGGTTTTCAGGCGCAGCGCAGTAAGTTCGGTTTTATTTTTGTAATCGTTAATATCGTAGTTGCGAATTACGCTCTCTTCAGGTGCCTCGCCAGGCTGGCCGGTGCGCAGAATAAGCCGAATGGTATGGTTCTTTAATTCATCTCTAACCCACTGAACCAATTCCAGACCAGCGTGAGGGGACTCCATGACAACATCCACGATGGCCACCGCGATGTCGTGCTCCTGATCTGCCGCTAAAATGGTTTTAGCCTCTTCAGCTGATGATGCGAACTCCAGACTGATTCCATGACCATCAAATACCATGTCATTCATCACTAGGCTGGTGACCTGATGTATCTCCTGTTCATCATCTACCACCAAAATCCGCCACTTTGCCTGTTTCGATAATACATTCTCTGTAAGTTCATCACTGGCAAAAACCAGTTCATCGTCATCCATTTACGTTACCTATTAAAATTAATAACCCTGAATATAGAAAACAATTCGGATTGTTGCTGAAAAAAATTTTAAAAAACCACGATATAGGGGATTTTCGGTGATGCCGAGTTAAATAAAATTTAGCGAAATTACGGGATTGTTGGCATTGCTTAAAACGGACTGCTATGCAAGTTTACATTGCCCTAAAACACTGACTTTCAATCTTGTGAAAACGCCGGGCCTGCTGGATTGATTTATATCAGCGCCATTTGCAAATTATCTTCTGGCCCTACGAAAAATTGCAACTGGCCCTATCGTGGGTAGCTCATTTAGTTAGGCTGGATAAAAAACCACCAACGTTGAGGTGCACATGCGAATCTGTAAGACATTTCTTGTGTTTATGGTCAGCGCAAGCAGTATAAGCTTTGCAATGGCAGACATCCTCTATCAGGATGATTTTCAATCAGGTACATACTTAGACTGGGTTACTGGCGGTGATGGCACTGACTCCATCAACTTATATCAGGGAAATTATTCAATTCGACACGATGGCCTGCGAACCTTAACCTATCAGACCTCTACCCAATCTTTTCAAAACGTAGCTCTGAGCATGGACATTGCCGCCAGTGGATTAGTGGCGGGCGATTCCTGTTCGGCTGAAGTGTCATTGGACGGCGGAGCAAACTGGCAATCACTTGGCAGTATCGGTGCGCAGCAAGCGGATGGGGGGCTCAACACTTTCACCCGCAATACCGGCCTGGATAATGTGGCTGAGCTGGCACTGCGATTTCGTGCCTATACCTTGTACGGGCATTATTGTTATGCTGATAACGTCACTTTGAGTGGTGATGCCACAGCGCAGGGCAGTTTGTTTGAGGAAGATTTTCAGGATGGCGAATATAGCAACTGGCAACTTAGCGGCGATGGCACCGATACCGCAAATCTTTACCAAAGTAATTACTCACTTAGGATTGACGGCCTCAGACAGGCAACCTACTCAACTTCTACGCAGAATTACCAGAACGTAAGCCTGTCGGCTGACATGGGTGCACTGTATCTCGTTTCCGGCGACAGTTGTCACGCGGAATATTCCATTGATGATGGTAGCACCTGGCAATCGCTCATCACCTTGAATAACGGTCAGGATGATGGCAGTTTCCGTTCTAATACAATCAGTTCCGGGCTCGATAATCTACCCACGTTACACCTTCGCTTCCGAGCCTATACGCTGTATGACAATTACTGTTATGGTGACAACGTGGTGCTCAGCGGTGATCCTGCAAGCGTTTCGGGTCCAGCGGTCACGATCACAGGAAATACTGAATTCGGGCAAGTAACTGTGGGCGAAAGTGCAACCAGCACAATTACCGTGACCAATGCGGGTGATGAAACGCTTGCCATTAATAGTTTGACCGGCGTATCCACGCCTTTTGCCGTGAGTGCAGATAACTGCAGTTCGCAGATGCTGCCTGCCTCGGCGTCGTGCACCACCTCAGTCACCTTTACCCCGGCAACCGAGGGCACGCAAAATACGACATTAACCATTTCATCCAATGCCGCCTCTTCCCCGGATAATGTAACATTTTCCGGTACTGGTGCCAGCACTCAGGGCTGTGACTATGATTGTTTCAGCGGCTCAGGCAACACTAATCGTGAAGCGCTGACCTACACCACCTTGACCGGTAGTACTGCAACATCGCTGGTGGATTACGCTCATTATGGTGTGCCTGAACAAGCGGCCAACCCCACCCACACCCTGGAAGGCGCAATTACATTCACTGTTACTCCGGGTACGCTAAACGAGCAGGGGACTAATCTGGCATCAGCTTATACAAACCCCAATTCGTTGCCGCCCTTTGAATTTGAGTTTGTGCAGTACGGCACCCATGTGATCCCCACTCAGCGACAGGTGGTCAATACCGGGCACACAGCGTGGGAATGGGTATTATCACCAGGCAGAGTGTGGAATGAAAGTTCCGATAACGGCTATTCCCGGGTAGCGCTGCCTTTTGCGCTACAGGAAATTAATGCGAACTGTACGCATAACGGGGTGATGACTTTCCTGTTTAAAGATGACGGTAGCATTTCCGATGTGGCGTATCAGGTGGCTCAGGAAACCTGTAATTACTTCAAGTTCAATCTTCATGGCAAAGTTGACGCCAGCTATTCGCCCGCCACCGTGGCTAACAGGCAAACAGTTATCAACGATTATGTGACGGAAGTGGCCAACCGCCTACCCGCAAAGTCGCTCGCCGCCCTTGCCACAGACTACCCGGCAGCAGGCATTACTGTCTCCGCCATTGGTAGCGACCAGAGCGCCGCACATCTCACAGCATTTGGCGTGCTTTACAATGGCACCCATTACAGAGGGGCCTGCCAGACGCGCTACGGCAATTACCCGTTCTGTGACGTCATGGCACTGCCCTCTTACTCTACCGCAAAAACGATTGTGGCTGGGCTGGGTACCATGCGTGCGGAACAGTTGTATGGCGGTCGTCAGGCAGAACTGAAAGTCAGTGACTGGATCGGCGCGTGCAGCGGCTCGCAGTGGCAGGACGTGAGTTTACTTAATGCGCTGGATATGGCCACCGGTAACTACGACTCTGCGGTCGATTCGGTGGACGAAGGCTCACAAAAAACCGTAGATGACTTTTTCCTGGTCGCCAGCCATAACGATAAAATCAACCACAGCTGTGCCTATTCGCGAAAAACCGCGCCGGGCACTCAGTTTGTGTATCACACCTCTGATACCTATATTGTTAGCCGCATATTGCAGCAGTATCATGAACAGCAGGCAGGCAGTAGTGCCGATTTCTTTACTGATTTACTTGTAGAAGATATCTTTCAACCGCTGCATCTAAGCCCACTCAGCTATGCCAGTAAGCGTACCTATGATAGTCAAAAGCAGGTATGGGGCGGTTATGGATTGACCTTAAGCAGTGATGATTTTGCCAAACTGGGCCAGTTCATCGGCCAGAGTAATGGCGTGCTGAACGGGCAAACAGTGATAGACCCTGCGTTGCTGGCCGATGCACTGCAACAAACGGCAAACTCAGGTTTACTAACCGCGCCCGCCAGTCGCTATCAACACAGCGTGTGGGCGTACGATCTAAGTGCATCTACTCAGTTGAACTGTACTACCCCCTCCTGGGTTCCCTATCTGTCTGGCTTTGGTGGAATTGGCGTAGTCATGTTGCCGAACGATATGGTTTACTATTACGTTAGTGACAACAAAGAATATGGCTTTACAACCACCGTTAAAGAGTTAAATAAAATCAGTCCGGTATGTGGTCAGTAATGATCTGGTGCCCTGTTCAGTTCCAATCTGGTCCTAACAGGGCGAAATCAGTTTAAGTAGGGTGAGCAGTATGCTTAATGCACTGAGTAGTAATTCTATGAAATCAGCAACAACGGTAGAGCCTGAAGGAATGATCGCCCGCATCATGCTGGCATTTTTAGCCACGGCGGGTTTGTTCTATGTGAATATTATGCCGGCTATAGTGTCGGGCCTTATTGACTCGCTGGGGTTTAGCCGTGCAGATGCAGGGTTAGTCGCTTCGTTTAATATTTATGGTGCCGCGATTGGCGCTTTAGGCGCTGTGTTTATTATCTCACGCGGTAACTGGAAGCCACTGGCGATGGCGCTGCTGTTTGGATTAATGGCATTTGATGGCATTTCGATGTGGGTGACCGACCCCCTGACCATGAAGCTGGTGCGTGGATTTCACGGCATATTGGGTGGCACCTTAGTCGGCGTGGCGTTCGCGGTTATCGCCCGGGTCAGTCTTGTGCATAAAACCTTTGGTTACTTATTGTTTGTCCAATTCGGGCTCGGTGGACTTGGCGTGATGTTCTTGCCACCGCTGGCGCCGGTGTATGGCACCTCCGCTTTATTTTTGTCATTGATTGCTTTTAGTGCCGTCAGTTTGATTATGTTATTTTTACTGCCTGCTTACCGCGTAGAAGATGTGCCCAAACCTACCATTGGTGGCGAGGTCCGCTGGCGTCCATTGTGCGCGGCACTGCTGTCGGTATTTTTGTTTCAGGCGGCCAATATGGGCCTGTATGCCTATATCATCGATTTGGGCAAATCATACGGCCTTACCCTGGAGTTCATTTCACCCACCTTAGGCATTTCAGCCTGGGCCGGTCTGGTTGGCGCCTGGTTGGTCATTGTTTTCTCTACCCGGTTCGGTCGTACCTATCCGTTGTTTATTGCCACCACCCTTACACTGCTGGCAACCATTGCGTTACATTATAGCGCCTCACAAAGCGTGTTCTGGGCCGCGAATGTATTGGTCGGGATCACCTGGGCGTTTTGTATTGCTTACCTGCTGGGTATTTGTGCCGAGTTTGATAAAGAAGGCAAGATGGCTGCACTGGGAGGTTTCGCCTCCAAAACCGGGCTGGCGTCAGGGCCGCTAGCTTCTGCATTGGTGCTCAGTTCAGGGGAATATACCGTACTGATAAACGTTGCCGCCATTGCGCTGGCCGGCTGCCTGTTTATCTGTCTGTACCCTACCCGGTTACTTGATAAGTTGGACAAAACCGTTCAGGATGGGGTGAGCTGATGAAAATAAGAAGAATATGCTGCAACACCTTTTTACCCTTGACGACGATGGAACCACAAGCCTGCAGCGCCAGCTGCAGCGAAAACTTATAGACGCCATTTTAAACGGCTACTTCGCAGCTGAATCGCGCATGCCATCGTCGCGCAAATTGGCCGAATTGCTTGGGGTATCGCGCAATACCGTAGTGGCGGCTTACGAGCAACTTATCGATGAAGGCTATCTGCTCAGCCGTGAGCGCAGCGGCATCTTTGTCAGTTCACATGTGTTCGATGAGCATGCGGAAAGCTGTCAAAATGACCAACTTACAGAAAACCAGTTTGACTGGAGCAGTGTATGCAACCCCACTTCCATTGAAGCGTCGTCGCCTCCCTATCCAGACAACTGGGAAGATTATCGCTACCCTTTCATCGAAGGCCAGTATGACCAGTCATTGTTTCCGTTAAATCAATGGCGCGAATGTTCACGCATTAGTTTGAACGTGGATGAAATTAAAAGCTGGGCACGGGACAGTGGTTATGAAGATGATCCCAGTCTGATCCATGAAATTCGCACTAAGGTGTTGCCCCGTCGCGGTATTCAAGCCCGTCCTGAGGAAATTCTGGTTACCCTGGGTTCGCAGCAGGCATTGTACCTGGTCAGCCGATTGCTAATGAACACTTCAACTCTGCTGACCATGGAAGAACCGGGTTATCAGGGTATGCGTCAACTGGCGCAGCACAACCTATGTCCAGTACGCTTTGCCGGAATCGAAAAAGACGGCATTGCGCTGGCGGATATATCGCCGCAGACTCAGTTGCTGTATGTCACTCCCAGTCATCAGGTACCCACCGCCGTGACCATGTCCCGAGACAAACGCGAAGCGTTGGTAGCGCAGGCCAATCAAGACAATTTTATCGTGATTGAAGATGATTATGAAAGCGAAGCCAATTTTATCAGTAACCCCAACCCGGCACTAAAAAGCCTGGACAGTCAGGGTAGGGTGATTTACATCTCCAGCTTTTCCAAAGCGCTAGCGCCGGGCTTACGCCTGGGTTTTATGGTCGCCAGTCCTGACTTAATCAGACGCGCGCGTAAACTTCGCGCCCTGATGTTGCGGCATCCGCCAGCCAATAATCAGCGCATCATGGCGCTGTTTCTGTCGTTAGGTTATTACGATATGACCATGCGCCGACTCTATCAGGCGATTAATGAACGCTGGCAGGAACTGCGCGAAGCGCTGAACCATTACTTAGGCCCCTATATTGTCACCAGCGAAACCATGGGCGGTAGTACCTGTTGGGTAAAAGGTCCGCCCGGATTAAACAGCCACAAATTTGCCGCAGCAGCCGCCGAAAAAGGGATTTTGATTGAGCCGGTAGATCGGTTTTACGGTGGCAAAGAAAAGCCGGACTCGTATTTCCGCTTGGGGGTGCGCAGTCTGCCCAAAGAAAAAATTCGTCCAGGCATTGAGGAACTGGCAAAACTGATCGATGACATTAAAGCCGACGGCGATCCCTCGTTTGGACAGCATTTAACCGGCGAAGCACTAAAACGCTTTATGGCCGATGTGACGTTTACCGGCCACACCGTATTTGGCGACCCCTATCGCATCACTTTGTTTGCCGATGGCCAAATGGAAGGGGTGGAAGGGCACCATGATGAAAAATACGATACCGGCACCTGGTGGTTAAAAGACAACATCTGGTACCGTCAATGGCAGCAATGGTCGTACGGTGAGTTACTGGGGTTCGATATTTTCGTCACCGACAGTCGCATTCACTGGGTGCGCAACGGTAAACTGGTAGATGCGGCCAATTACACTAAACCGTGACACTGGCCCTACTGGCAACCCAAATCTGGACCTACTCAGCAACTAACAGGGTGTTTACTCTGTCAATCAACAGGACATCGATCCCACGACTGACAGGAGAGTGAACATGACGGTCATGAGTATCGCTGGTTTGCAGCTAGCATTACCCGCGAACCAAAATAACTTTGACACTATCGCCAGGGAAGTGAGCAGCGTTAAAAAGCGCTTTCCCCACGTTGGGATGGTTGTACTTTCTGAATTAGCTACCTTTGGCCCTGCACCACGCCACGCCGAGCCGCTGCCCGGCGATACCGAAGCGCGTTATGCGAAGCTGGCAGCCCAAACCGGGGTGTGGCTGGTCAATGGGTCGTTGTTTGAACGGGCCGAAAATCGCGTTTATAACACCACTTCCGTTATGTCTCCCGACGGCGAAGTGGTGGCGCGGTACCGTAAAATGTTTCCATTTCTTCCCTACGAAGAAGGCATCTCAGCCGGAAGTGAACCCTGCGTGTTTACCATTCCCGGTTTGGGCACCATTGGCCTGTCTATATGCTATGACATGTGGTTTCCCGAAACCGTGCGAGCGTTATGCTGGCAGGGCGCCGAAGTGATTATTCATCCTACCCTGACCAACACCATTGATCGCGATGTGGAATTGTCGATTGCACGCAGTAACGCGGCCACCAATCAATGCTACATGGTCGATATTAACGCCGCGTCGCCGATGGGCGTAGGCCGCTCCATTATTGTAGGGCCGGGTGGTGAAGTGATTCATCAATCAACTGGCGAACACGATGTCATCCTGTTCGATGTCGATTTTGCCTTAGTTCGCCGCGTGCGAGAGCGGGGATGGCAGGGGCTGGGACAGCCGCTTAAAAGCTTTCGCGATCATCCCGTCGCTTATCCGCAATATCAACCGGATGCCCGTTCAAAAACACTCGATGGATTAGGGCCATTGAAAAAACCAGACAATCTGGCCTGAATAAAAAATAGAACTGGCCCTAACACACCTAACACATAATTTTTACAGTCAGATCAAATATAAAAAAGAGATTAAAGGGGAACAGACTGATGAAACCAACGAAAGCAACACACTTTTCTTTAACCCCTATGGCAGTCGCCATGGGCGCGGCACTCTATAGCAACCTGGTGGTAGCACAAACCAACGAAGAAACGGAAGCGCGGGTGGTTGAACGTATCGAAGTCACTTCGTCACGTCGTGTGTCTACCGTAGAAGAAACCCCGTATAACCTGTCGGTTATTAACGGCAGCCAGCTCGAAGAGCGAAACATTGTTGATACCGTGGAAATGATCCGCAATGTTGCTGGCGTAACCGCGGTGGATCGTGGCTACCGCAACTCAGGGGTACTGAATAATATTATCATCCGTGGAATGAACGTCGACACCTCTGGCAATGGCGACTTCGCGTTGAACGCAGCCCCAACGGTATCCTCGTATGTCAATGACACGCCGTTGTTCGCTAACTTTATCCTTAAAGATATCGAAGCGGTAGAAGTACTGCGTGGGCCGCAGGGAACCCTTTACGGTTCAGGCGCTTTAGCGGGTACCGTGCGCTACCGCATGAACCGTCCTGATTTGGACTACTTAAGTGGCAGCGTGAAAGGCGCGGTGAGCCAAAGCGAAGGCTCAGAAGGGTTTAATCAAAACTATGACGCCCTGATTAATATTCCCCTGGCCGACACGATGGCATTTCGCGCAAACGCCGGTGTTATCCGCAATGACGGCATCGTTGATTACACCAACGTCTATCAGCTCAATGCTGAGGGTGACCCCATTGCACAAGGTGACGACGTTGCCAATGGCGACCCGGTATTTCGCAGTGTAGAAGATGCCGATACGGTAGATATCGATTATGGTCGCGCGTCATTATTGTTCTCGCCTACTGAGGCATTCAGTGCCTTACTTTCCTATCAGTACCAGTCAGATGAAATTGGTGGCCGTCGTCAGGTGACCACAGGCACCAACTGGGTTTCAGGTACAGAGCAGAACTACGGTGAGTACGAAAACGGGGCCATCCAGCTTGAGCCATCTGAGCGTAAAGTCGACTTGATGGCATTGGAAATTGAGTGGAATTTAGGTTTTGCCACTCTGTCTTCCAGTACCTCTGATTACGAGCATACAGGCAGCTCAGTAAGTGATAACACCGGATTTTATGCGCAAAATAACTGGTTCGCCTGGTTCTATGGTGGCTCTCCACGTCCGATGGCCAGCGCGGTGCGTTCATACGAAGACGAAGGCTTCAGCCAGGAAGTGCGCCTGGTATCCAACCCAGGTGAAACGTTTGACTGGATTGTAGGTGCGTTTTACCTTGATCAGGAAACCCGTGCCACACAGGACAGCCTGATGCCGGGCTTTACCGAATGGGCGCAGGCCAGCGGCTTTGATGAGACACTGGCAAGCTGGGGCGGTACCCTTACCGATCAGGACTTTCGCTATCGCGATAATGGTGATGTGAAAGATGTGTCCGTGTTTGGTGAAGTGACCTGGCATGTCAACACGGATCTGGACCTGACTTTCGGCTTGCGTCGATTCGACAATGAAATTGCCAACGATACTGAAATTGAATTGCCAATTTACCCGGGCGCAGCTGAAGTGGGTGCGACCACCGAAGAAAGCGATACCTTGTTCAAGGTTAACCTGTCCTATGATGTCAGTGACGAAATGATGGTATACGGTACCGTGTCGGAAGGTTACCGACGTGGTGGTACCAGCGCGGTGCCACTCACCGGTGGTTTTGCTGAAAACCCGGAGTATTTAAATTACGCGTCTGACTCGGTAACCAATTACGAGCTGGGTGTGAAAGGCAATACAGGTGAGACCTTCTATGCCCTTACTCTCTACCGCATGGACTGGGAAGATCCACAGCTTAACGTCACCACGCCCAACTGGGGTTTTTACGCCGCCATTAACGGCGTATCGGCACGCACCCAGGGGGTAGAATTTGAAACCCGCGGCTACCTGACCGATTCATTACAATATGGCGTTCAGTATGCCTTTACCGATGCAGAGCTGACCGATGATTTGTATATTCCGGCAGGCACTCAGGATAACCCCTCCGAAGTATTGCGTGCAGTTAAAGGTGAACGGTTACCCAGTACCGCCAAACATACTTTCAGTGCAAGCTTAGAGCACTATCAGGAGCTTAACAGCGATTTCTACCTGTTAAGCAGAGCGAGTGCTTACTATCAGTCTGATTCCCGCAATGCATTAGGTGATAACCCTGTTTTTGATATTATGTTGCCGTCATTCTGGATAGCGAATTTAAGTAGCACTTTACATGCTGAGAACTGGAGCGCTACCCTGTACGTGAAAAACGTATTTAATGAAGAGGGCGTAACCGGCGTGCTGTCAGAGGGATACATGGGAACGGATCCAGAAGAAAACTTCTACGGAAACGCGTCCAAATCCTACATCACTCAGCCACGAACCATCGGTGTCGCTCTGCAATATCAGTTCTAGGAGCAGGTGATTGGAACAGCTTATC
The DNA here is from genome assembly GCF_012911815.1 of Alteromonas ponticola. Taxonomy (GTDB): domain Bacteria; phylum Pseudomonadota; class Gammaproteobacteria; order Enterobacterales; family Alteromonadaceae; genus Alteromonas; species Alteromonas ponticola. Next base: position 70,816 of record NZ_JAATNW010000005.1, read on the forward strand.
CGGCCTCAGCTTGAGGCCGGTCAATTTTTGAATGCACAACAGGCTATTCAAACTCATTTGGATAGTCTGACATCCCCCTCTACTGAGCAGCTTGCCGAAGCAGCATACTGGTGTTGTCAGGCCAACGACTTTATCAGGGCGGCTAAGCTCTACCAGCGCTGCTGCACCCAGACACCTGCGCACCCGACGTATCATTATAATCTGGCCACTACGCTACGTATCACCGGAGATATCAGCGCGGCAGAAACGGCGCTGGATTGTCATCTGAGCAAACAGCCTCAGGACGCCGAAGCACATTGGCTGCGTGCAAACCTGCGTAAACAGCATGCTGAGGGCAAACTGGTCGATATATTGACCTCACTCACTGCTGAAACCCATCCACCGAAACAGCGGGTCCATGCCTGTTACGCGCTGGGCAAGTTATATGAAGATGGTGGTGATAACGACGCATGCTTCAATGCTTATAAGGCTGGGGCGGATTTGCGCCGACGTTACTTAAATTATGATGTGGCCAATGACAAAACGATAATGGCGGCGATTGCCTCTACCTTTTCTTCACAATGGTTTGACCGTGGGCAAGCCGCGCGTCGCCAGTATAGTGGTAAGGGCCATATTTTTATTGTCGGAATGCCGCGAAGTGGCACCACGCTAGTGGAGAATCTGCTTGGCGCTCATACCGGGGTAGCAATGGGTGGAGAGCTCAATGCCTTCGCCAGTAGCATGATGGCTGAAGTGAATAAAGTTGCACGACCGGAGTCAATCCAACAGGCAATAGAACAAGCCGCCAGCTGTGATTTTGCCACCATCGGTCAGCGTTATGCGGATGCAGTGAAAGATTATCGTCAGGGTAACCGCGTGCTTACTGATAAGCTTCCGCTAAACTTTCTTTATCTGGGACTGATTCATCAGGCACTACCGCAGGCAAAGCTTATCCACATCACACGTCATCCGATGGACACGGTGTGGTCGGTGTACAAGCATTTATTCACCCATGCGTATCCGTTTTCCTATCAATTGGAAGAAATTGCCGAATATTACATTGCTTACAGTCAATTAATGAGTCACTGGAAACAGCTACTTGGCGACAGGTTACTGGAAGTAAGTTATGAGTCGCTGGTTAACGCGCCCTTAAAGCAAATGCAGCGCATCACCGACTACTGCGATATCCCTTTCGAAAACGACTGCTTCCACTTTTATCAGCGCAACACCACTGTTACCACCGGTAGCGCGGTTCAGGTGCGACAGCCGGTTAATACGCGCAGCATCGGCCAGTGGCAGCGGTTCGCTTCTCAGCTTACCGGCGTGAAAAACATGCTGCAAAACACAGGCTTACTTGAGGGTAGCTGACCAGGTATCACTATGTTGAATATGTGTGTTCAGTACCTGAGTAAATAGTGCGACCTTTTTAGGTTCAGCAGGTACTTGCTTGTGCACCAGCGACTGGGCGAAATTGTACTGATAGCGGGCAGGGCAAATCAGCCTGAACTCATCATTCTGCACTTCGTTTTGCACATAACTGCCGGGCAAATAACCAATATAGCGGCCTGACGCGATCAATGCCTTGCGTGAATCAAACTGGTAAGCATACGCGCCGGGGGTAAGCTTTTTCAGCTGTTCGCGGCCTTCCTGACTGATCTCCACCCCAGGTACCACTGCTGGGTAACCGGCGATATCCTCATCGGTAATAGTGTTATCGTCCAACTGGGCCAGTGGATGAGAGCGCAGGCAACACAGATAAATTGGCTCGTTCAACGTGTCAGTATAGGCCAAGCCTGCCATTTTGCGGTAGCCGGGGAAGATACCCACGTGTGCCTTATCTTTGAGCAACGCCTGCTCAATATTCTCGATGCGATCACCGTCAAGCGTAATGCTCAGGCCAGGCGCTTGCTTCATTAATGTATTGATGGTGGCTGCCAGTAAGCGGTGGCGCGCTTCGTCAAGAACGTCAGCATGAAAAATCACCAGCGGGCCGCTGATATCATCGCTGAGCTGGGACACAGCGTTTGAAAAATCGCCCAGTGCTGCAAACAAAGGTAGACAGGCTTGGTATACCGTTTGCCCATCCGGAGTCAGTACAAATCCCCCGCGACCGCGATGGCATAGCGTTAATCGCATGCGGGTTTCCAGGTTGTTCATGTGCACGCTAATGGTGGAACGAGTAATGCCTAATTCGTCCTCAGCAGCGGCAAAGCCGCCATTTTCCACCACTGACTTAAATACTTTCAATAACTTAAGATCGTACTCGGTGATTGCCCTGCCCGCGATTTTCAAAAGTTTTACTCCATCAAACTAAACGTTGAATGTTTGTTATTTAACGATCTTATTGCAGCTGTTTCAATAGCCACATAACTTGCCAGGCGGAGATTTTATGGCACACGATTTTCAATCACTGATTATGCCCGGTTCCTATATTGATGGGCAGTGGCATTCAAGTGACAATGTTTTTGTGGTTAGGAACAAAGCGAACGGCAACCCAATTACCACGCTGGCCAATGCGCAGCCTGAGCAAATGGAACATGCGATAGCCTGTGCTGCTGATGCGTTCATCACTTGGCGTAACACCACCGGCCTGGAGCGTAGCCGTCTGTTGATGGCATGGTATGACAAACTGATCGAACATCGCGATGCACTGGCGCATCTGCTGACGCTGGAGCAGGGTAAACCCCTGACTGAAGCGCTGGGCGAAATAAACTATGGTGCAGGTTATATTCGCTGGTTTGCCGGCGAAGCCGAACGCATCAATGGTGATATCTTTGATGGTTTGCATCAAGGTCAAACTGTTCAGGTGGTTAAGAAGCCAGTGGGCGTGGTGGGCGCGGTAACGCCGTGGAACTTCCCTAATGCGATGATCGCGCGCAAGGCGGCTGCGGCGTTAGCGGCTGGCTGTACTTTTGTAGGCCGTTCGGCGGCAGAAACACCGTTAAGCGCACTGGCCATGGCGAAACTGGCAGAGGAAGTGGGTATTCCTGCGGGCGTGCTGAACATTGTGACTGGCACCGATGCCAAAGGATTAGGACGGGTACTCACCCAGTCACCTCAGGTGGCAAAGTTTTCATTTACCGGCTCGACGCGGGTGGGACAGCAGCTTATCAAAGACTGTGCGTCTACAGTGAAGCGTGTATCGATGGAATTAGGTGGCAATGCGCCCTTTATCGTATTTGATGATACCGACATTGATATGGCAGTTAACAGTGCGATGCTGGCCAAATTCAGAAATGCCGGGCAAACCTGTGTCTGCGCTAACCGTTTTCTGGTGCATCAGGATGTGCATGCGGCCTTTGTTAATGCGTTAACGGAAAAGGTTGCCAGCCTGACCCAGGGGAATGGACTGGAGGGGGCTGATATGGGGCCGCTTATCAGTGAGCAGGCAGCAGCAAATGTGGATGCGCTGGTGCAACACGCGCTCAACGAAGGCGCAGATACCCATTACACACGTGACTGGGACGACAGTGCTTTCTATCCACCTACTATACTTACCGATGTCACCAATACCATGCGAATATTTAACGAGGAGATCTTTGGCCCGGTGGTTACGGTAACCTCATTTTCCTCAGAAGAAGAGGCAATTGCGCTGGCAAATCAGACTGAGTACGGCCTGGCAGCTTACCTTTTTACCCATGATCACGCCCGCATTCGTCGCGTGACCGGACAACTGGACTATGGCATGGTCGGCATCAACGATGCCGCTATTTCCAACCCCGCCGCTCCTTTTGGTGGGGTAAAGCAATCAGGCTTTGGTCGCGAAGGCTCAAAATACGGCCTGGACGACTATTTATCAATACAATATCGCTGCCTTGGAGGTTATTAACATGGCAACAAATCTAACTTTGCAACAACGTAAACAGGCCGTGTTTGCCAATGGTCAGGGAAACCTGTACCCAGTTTACGTTTCCCACGCAAAAAACGCTGAAATGTGGGACGTAGAAGGGAACCGCTATCTGGATTTTGGTACGGGCATCGCGGTGTGTAATACAGGCCATGCGCACCCTAAAATCGTAAAAGCGGTGAATGATCAAATGGAAAAGTTCAGTCATAGCTGCGTTATGGTAAACCCTTATGAAAGTGCGGTTGAACTGGCAGAAAAACTGACCCAGCTGGCGCCTGGCGACAGCCCGAAAAAGGCCATGTTTGTTACCACTGGCGCCGAGGCGGTGGAAAACGCGGTGAAAATTGCCCGCGCCCACACTGGTCGCCGCGGCGTAATCGCGTTTAACGGCGGTTTTCATGGCAGAACCAACCTGACCATGGGCCTGACGGGCAAGATCACTCCTTACAAAGATTTTTTTGGGCCGTTTCCCGGCGAGATTTACCATGCGCCCTTTCCTAATCCGCTGCATGGCATCACTGCAGAACAAAGTCTGGCCGCATTAGCGATGCTGATGAAAGTGGATATTTCACCGAAAGATGTGGCCGCTATCATCATTGAGCCCATTCAGGGAGAAGGTGGCTTTTACGTTGCACCACCAGAATTCCTTAAAGCACTCAGGGCCCTGTGCGATGAGCATGGGATTATGCTGATTTGTGATGAAATTCAGTCAGGCTTCGCCCGCACCGGACACATGTTCTACACCGAAGCCGCTGATATCGAACCAGATCTAATGACCATGGCCAAAGGCATTGCCGGTGGTATTCCGATTTCTGCGGTAGTGGGTAAAGCGAATGTGATGGATACGGCACCCGTGGGTGGCCTGGGTGGCACTTACGGTGGTTCGCCACTGGGCTGCGCCGCAGCGGTGGCCGTGCTGGATGTGATCAAAGAAGAAAAGCTGGCCGAGCGCGCCACTATGATTGAAGGGCGATTCTACGAAACCCTGAACGCACTGAAAGCCAAATACCCTAAGGTTATTGCTGAGGTGCGTGGCCACGGTGCCATGATTGCCCTTGAACTGATGAGCGAGGGTGACCCGGCTGTGCCTAACCCGGCGCTGACTAAAGCTGTCATCGGCAAGGCGCTTGATTACGGCTTGATTTTATTGGCATGTGGCTTTTACGGTAACGTTATTCGTTTCCTGCCACCTTTGACCATTCCGGAAACGCATCTGCGCGAAGGATTAGATCAATTCACTGCATTGTTTGATGAAGTGATGAAAGGCTAAATAACTCTGCAGGCTTATTGTGAAAGAGTCACACAGTAAAGTAAGTCGGTAAGTTTATTATGGACAAACAGAGGCGGGGCCAGGAAGGCCCCACTTCAGATAATGTTTATTAATCAGTAAACATTAACTTTCACTGACATCACTCATTTGGATCAGCGTGTTGGCCACCACCGTACCTTCGGAGAAAAAGGTATCACCCATGGTCGCATCAACTTTCACGCGATCGCCGGTTTCAATGTTCAGGAAACCGCTCTCTTCCAGGGGTTCGCCACTCAGCTCACTGACATCAACCTTGACCGTGGCATCGGCAGCGGAAAGCTCGAACGTATCATCATCGACCTTAGCGACCGTACCAATCATCGTGATATCGTCAAAGTTCTCAGGCACTACCGCGGTAGCAATATAGCGATCATAAACGACCCGATCGTCAGGATTGGATACGTAAGTGGTATTATGATCATGAACGAACACGCTCGAAGCATCCAATGCGGTGTCTGAGAATACATCCTTATCGACTTTGCCTGAAACAGTGACTTTTTCGCCTGCTTCAAACGCAAGCGCATCGGCGTCGTTATCTCCGTCATCAAACTCTACCGTTATACGGTTATCGCCGGTTTTCACCACAAAGCTGTCCGTATGAATGTTTTCGATTTCTCCATTTACCGTAATCCAGGTATCGTCGTCAAAAGCAGCAAGCTCATTAGCTGATGCTGATGAATTCGTTGTTGCTGCCAACGCAGAGGTTGAGAAAATTGCGCCAGCAATTGCGGTAGAAAGTAATGTATTTTTAAAATTCATTGATTTCTCCTTTCGCTGTGAATTCACAGTTAACCACGCAAATCCGATGCCGGCCTTATAATTCAGTTGGTTACGGGATAATCAAAGTATTATTGAGTGAACCGGTATATAAAGTTTTTAGACGAAATTGTGTGATTTACATACTGATTTCATCTCTATATCAGAAGATTTTGAGAGAATAACAGAGTCAATTACTTCGTTATGTGTAAAGCTGCGGGACGCTTTGCGCGCCCACATCATTTAAAAGTGTGCCGAGTTTTATGAGATTACTTCTTTAATTATTTTGCCGCATACCGCTAAGCTTGGATCCGCATAAAATACCGCAAACGGTGAAGGCGATTCGTTTAGACTTTTACCAAGCGCATCTTCTAGTCGACGACGCATTTCATCATCCCGTAAATTCGTGTAATGGTAGATGGTAAATGCGTAATCCGAAAGCTCTTTAAAGTAGGCTACAGGGTGACGTGACCGACACAGGTAAGATTCGTAGGCGGGGTAGGGTGAGATAACTGCATCTACAACGTTACGGTAAAGCAATTTCGTGATAGCGCCCTGGCTCTGCTCATACTTACATGTTATGGCTAATTGTTCACAAATCGCTTGCCCGTGTTCAAAGCTTCGTTGAATCGCATAGGTCTGATCCGCACTAATCGTGCATGATGTTTTATTGAGACAAAAAATACCTATGCGTACCGATGCCAGTGGAATATTAATTCTGTACAGGTCACCAAATTCACGTTGCCCCACTTCCTGAGCGCGATATCCTTCCGCATGGATTTTATGTTGCCGTAAATTCAAGAATCCTCTGCGGGCAGGTAAATGAACATAGGTTGGTTTAATATCGATCGCCTGGTAAACCTTATCAAAGAATTCAGTAACAGGCTTTCGCGCTGAGGTTTCCTTTATTGCTTCCGGAAGGTTAACAAGAAATTCTTCATGCTCAGCGCGTAGTGGTAAGCACGCTATATATAAAAGGAATAAGTATAAAATTCTGGCTATCACAACCGCGCCTCTTAAGCTTCAACCCTCCTTAATAACAGCAAAAAAATCAGTGATTCGCCACCGCGCTTAAACAAGCGTCAGTAATTCTTTGCCATTGACGCTGTTCCACCCACTCTTTTTGAGCCATCCAGGTACCGCCCACGGCAAGAACATTATTTAGGCTTAGATAATCACACTGATTTTCCTGGGTGATCCCTCCGGTAGGACAAAATCTCACCGTATTGAAAATTGATGACATGGCCGATAAAAAGGGAGCACCGCCGGCAAGCGCTGCGGGAAACAGCTTTTGCTCATTAAACCCACACTCTTGCGCCAGAAGAATATCGCTCGTGGTTGAAACGCCAGGTAAGACGGGTTTTCCACATGTTTGCAATACGTTAAGTAAATGACTGGAAACGGCTGGCGTTACAATGAAGTCGGCTCCCGACGTTAAAGCCTGCTCAAGAACCTTTTCGTTGAGCACTGTCCCTGCACCCACCTGTAGCGAAGGAATGGAAGCTTTGATGGCTTTCAAAGCTTCCATTGAAGCCTCGGTACGTAATACCACTTCCACCAGCGATAAGCCGGCCGCTTGCATAGCTGTGGCAATGTGTACACCTTCTTCGGGTGTGTTTGCCTGAATAATCGGCAGTAATTTTTGTTCGCCCATCAAGGTGGAAAAATTCGTCATAAGATTGTTGCTCTAGATAAAAAGGTTAATTAGGCTATTGCCTTTAAAAATTCGTTTTTTGGTGCAATCGCACCAGGAAATTGAATGACCGCACCTGCTGCTTTTGCTGCGTAGCGAACGGCATCGCTGATGGAGTAGCCGGATAATCGCGCGCCCAGAAAAACACCGTTAAACGCATCACCCGCAGAGGTGGTGTCGACGACATTTTTGACCGGCTCGATTATATGCGCCTGAATCTCGCCCTGGCTGCAAGTGACGACCGATGCGGGTCCATTTTTTACTACCACTTCATTGACACCAAGATGCTGACAGTGTCTTACCACGTCATTGGTTGAACTAAATTGGTATAACACTTCGAAATCTTCCAATCCAGGTAATGCTATATCTGACAGTGAAAGCGCCTTGTCAAACTCGGCAATCGCAAATTGTTGAGACTGCCACAGTGCGGCACGATAGTTTGGATCAAAAACGATGGTGAGGCCTCTGGCTTTAAGGTTTTCAAGCATCGACCAAAACGCATTTCGATGTTCAGCATGCATGATCGCCAGGGGAATGCCAGAGAAGAAAAATACATCGCCAGATACAAATTGCGCCAGTTTTGCTTCTGGGATAAAGCGCATGGTATCCCGGGCCGCCGAATCTGACCGCCAGTAGACAAAGCTTCGTTCACCTGTGTCATCGGTTTCAATCAAATAAATGCCAATGGTTTTATCAGGGTGGCGAAAAACACACTCTGTACTTATCTGCTCTGTTTCAAAGTGAGCTAACATTTTGTCGCTAATTGAGTCCTGGCCAATTGCTGTTATTACCGACGAGGTCAGCTTGGGGAAGCATCGCTTTAAATAAACCGCAGCATTATAAATGTCTCCGGCGAATGACTGGGCCATCATATTGTCGGATGTGGGTTTCAATTCCATCATGCATTCGCCGAAAAAATGTATAGTTTTCATAAATTCAGCCTTTCTTCTTAAGTGGTGCAATATTTGGAATCAGTAACCATACTGCTGCGACCGCCGTGATCGCCAGTGAGGCGCCGATGATGAAGGCTGGGGTATAATTGCCGTCAGCGGTAAGCATGGGGACAAGCGCTGTTAATCCCATGGCACCGAACTTTGCCGCCATCCCTGAAAACCCGGCCAGTGTTCCTACAGCTTGTTTTCCAAGCAAGTCGCTAGGTAAGGTCTGCACATTGCCAATTGCTGTCTGAAAACCAAATAGAATGACTGCCATTATCAGTACTGCGTAAGTTGGCTCACCTGGATCTGACATCATCAATAGTGCGGGGAGCATGATCACACAGCCTAAGGTGATAACCAGCTTACGTGTTTTATTTGCGGTCCAGCCTGCTTTTAATCGATTTTGCGCCAGAAGCCCACCAAACCATGCTCCAAACATAGCGCCTACATAGGGCACCCAACCGTAGATGCCTATTGCTTTCACATCCATGCCATAGACTTCGTTAAGGTAAATCGGTATCCAAAACACAAACAGCCACCAGATTGGGTCAATGGCAGCAGAGGCAATTATCACCCCCCAGCTTTCTTTGCGCGAAAGCAGTTCGGTTGTTGAAGGTGCAAACTCCTCTTCGGGCTGCCCGTTTGCATCATGTTCCAGCTTCCGTCTTTGACCCGTTAAAATATATTCACGCTCTTCCGCGGTTAACCATGGGTGCGAACCTGGGGGGGCTTTTACCAGAATCAGCCAGGGCACTAGCCATATAAAACCTACCAGGCCGACCACGACGAAAACCATTTGCCATTTAAAGTACACTGTTAGAAAAGCGATAAGAGGAATTGCAATTATCCCACCGATTGCTGCGCCAGAATTGAAAATCCCTTGTGCCAGTGCCCGTTCCTTTATCGGAAACCATTCGGCACTCCCCTTTGTCGCACCCGGCCAGTTCCCCGCCTCTGCAACACCCAGTATGGCGCGGAAGATGCTGAAAGTTAACATTCCCTGAGCAAATGCGTGGGCGACAGTGGCCAGTGACCACACACCAATTGAAAGCAAAAAGCCAATGCGGGTGCCGATCCAATCGAAAATCTTGCCAAATATGGCCTGCCCAAACGCATAGGCAAGAACGAAAACAATAGAAATGTTGGCGTAGATTTGCTTTCGCTCGAGCGCCGACTTATCGGGGAATACTTCTTCTACAATATCAGGCCAAAGAACGCTTAGCGCCTGTCGATCAATGTAATTGATAATTGTTGCCAGTGCGATAAGTGAGATTACCCACCAGCGCAATCCTTTAATTTGCATCGTCTTGTGCCTCTATAAAATCTTCGCGGGCCGGACTGAATGTATCGATCAAAATGCCGCCAGTTGGACAAACTGCACCATGCTCTACATTCGGCGGGATTAAACAACTGTCACCTGCTTTAAGTACTTTTGTTTCGTCTCCAATCCGAAAGTGAAACTCACCCTGTTCTACATAGGTCACCTGGGAATGCCGGTGTTTGTGGGTGTAACCTTCAGCTCCATTATCGAACCAGACTTTCACCGCCATTAATTCGTGGTTATAGCCCAGCATCTGTCGTTTCAATCCGCCGCCCAGATCTTCAATATCAGTTTGGTCTGCGAACAGAAAATGTGCGCTTTGTTTTTGCATAATAATTACTCCTGCTGGCGGTTAAGAAGGTGAACGGTTAACCCTTTCTGCATTGCGAACGATTGACCGTTATAATAAAAACCATCTGAGGTGGGTGTTTTCGCTGTGTCCAGCGCTATCAAATAGCGGTGCTCCGCAATTTCAACTTCAACCAGGTTCAACGAACCTTCTTTGCTGTATTGAATAGAAGAGACATCACTGTCCGCATTTAATGTGTATTCTTCACTTGGGTTGTATTCCCCATGCGGCTCCAGCACAGCGAAAAAAGTATGACGCGGGCTGTCTGCAACACGACGTATGATGGTTTTTTCATTGCGTAAATTAAAATCGGGATCGTTCGCCCCTGTTTGCGCAAATAAAAATGTCTCGCGACCATCGACCAAATTGCTAACGGTGTAAAAGCGACCGTTTTCGTTCAGCCAGGTTACTTTCGCCAGGCCGCTGTCCGGTGTGCCTGATGCGGTTAACCATAGATGCTGATATCCATTCTTCTTTCCCACTGCATGCATTGAAGTTGTATTTGCCTGATAGGGAAAATTTGTGTCAATGATTTGACCCGAATAGTAAAGCGGTAGATCAAACTGGTGGGGCGCGTTTCCGTTTACGGTAAAAATATCAATAACGATTGTGCGCTTTAGTTCGCTGAGATTGACCAGCGCCAACGTTCTGTCAAGACGGGTATCTGGGTAAGCTGAGTCAATGCTGCCAGCCGCCAAGGTACCAAACTGATTGTTATTAAACGTGATCAGACGGGGCCAATGCTGATTACCCTTGTCGACATCACCGTCAAAATGACTGGTTTCGTCTACGACCACCGTATTGTGCGCAATCGTCTGTTTGGCAAAGCTTTCGTTCTCTGGCAGATAACGCCCGCCAAATTTAGCTTCCACGTTTAAGAAACGGGCGGCACCGTAATCAGAGACAATTTCGTTACCTTTATCGTAAAATTGCCAGGTAAGTTTGTCGAAATGACCATGTCCCAACCCCTGCGAAGCGGGTTTAAACAAAAGCGCCTGCTCGCCGTTTTGCTCAGCCCGCATAACCACCAACGCCCCTTGGTCACCGTCCCGGCCGTCGCCAAAGGCAACCGATTTAAACGGATACGGTTTAGCGCTGCCTTCGTCGAGGGCGTTCGCGACTTGCATGCCATCAGCGGTCAGTACAATTCGATTCTGCTGTTGAGCGATATCGAGATAGATGGGATCCTTGGTGATCGCGTAAGCGGCGGCTACACCATGAACCAGTTCAATTGTTTCGATACCCTTACTTTTAATCGCATCGTTAATCGGATAAAAAAGGCCGTTGTAACTTAACTGGATAGTGGTGTCGATGGCTTTTAGTAACACGCTATCGCGATATTGAAAGATCTTAAGATCGGGATCATTTCTATCTACCGCGCGTGCAAAGGTGACAAAAGGTAACAGGGCGAAACGTTGATAATAGGGGCCTTCGTTGTAGTATCCTTGAGGTGAAAACAGTTCATCCAATTGTTTGATAAAACCGGCTTTGCCAGATTTATCCAATCCATACAGGGCTTTCTTTACCCATTCAGGTTCGTCCAGTACATAACCGGCCATACCGACGCCAGCTGTGGCCCAGGTGCCGTGATTATGAATCTTATCGAAGGTAGAAGGTTGTCCCTCAGACAAAAAGATAGCAACAGGACGAAGCAACTGTTGTTCTATCTTCTGTCTTTCTTCAGCGCTTAGTGCATCGTGAACCAGATCGTAAGCCTGGATGGTGTACACCAACCACATTGCTTCGTTAAGGCTTTGCCAGAATAGCTTACCCGGATTCTGTGACTTTACTTTACGCTTGGGATGCACGTCGAGAGTAGGATACAGCTCGGCGTAATCAAGCAGCATATTACGAACATACTCAGCATATTTTTGTTGTTGGGTTAACTGATAAAACATGCCCGCGGTATACATCGCCTGATAGTTCTGTTTATGTTGTTCGTGGGTGTAGCCACCACCGCCATCTTTGGGGACGGGCACGTTAATAGATTCTTTAATCAACCTATCAATACGTTGCTTTTCTTTTTCAAATGCCGAATGAAAACGTCCCTTATCTGCGAGCGCCAAACGCATCTGTTCAATATCAGCGTTGGTGACAATTAAATGAGGATGCTTCGACTCAGCGGCAAAAGATGCAACAGCCCATATAAGGAGGAATATCAAGGCAAAAGGTTGATATACAGTGCGGGATGAAATACGTAGTAGCATACCTTACAGTACCTTATTGTTGCGGATGATAGCGGTATGAGGTGAAGCGCTGTTCAACTCGGTAATGTCTGGAGAGGCCGTGTTCTTAAACTGATTGTTGATAATCTTTGTTTGCGGCTCAGCCACTGTGTGACGAATGACGATAGGTTGGCATGCTTCGAATATATTGCCGGTGATGGACGACATTTGAACCCCATGTAAGAGTACAGAGGCTTCGGTTTTGTTGCGCTTACCTGTACCCACCCGCTTTATTTGGTTGCCTTCGAGGGTAAAGTGAGGGCCAAAGGTACTTTCATCGGTTCCGCCTCGATAAAGAGTAGCGATGGTACCTGCGACATCCGTGAATTGACTGTTAGTTACGGTAACGTATTCAGCATTGTATATGCCGAGATCTTCATGTTCATTATCCAGTTGTAAAATGTGTCCGCTGATCCGCTCAAATTTAGTGTTGCTGATGATAATGTGGTCGGCGAATGCGCCTTTTCCACTGGCGAAAAACTGAAACGAATGATTGATATCGAGATTGGAGATATGGGAATTATGGATCTCAAACCGATAATTGTCGGTCATGCCCCACTTTTGTGTTCTAACAACACTGTTACTGTGCGTATCCGGGCTTTTCTCACCGGAAATCTGTAAGTTGCTAAGCTTAAGGCTGCCGCCGTTCTGAATTTCAAATAGGGTTGAGCGTTCGAAGGTAATGCTGACATTGGCGTTTTTGGCGGCTTGGATTGTTAACGGTTTGCTAAGGTAGATAACGGACGGCACTGTCAGGTTACCTGCACTGATTTCCAGTATGTCTCCTGCATCGGCATCATCTATGGCGCGCTCTAACGCTTCGTAATTGGCTTCTACTGCAATCGTTTTACCCGTATCAAACGCGATGACCGGGTAATCTTTCGAATACCAGGAAACACCCGTCTCAGCCTTATCTATTACCTTTAGATCTCTTGCTACACCAATGTCTTGGTTGGCTAGTCTGGGATAAAATAACCCGTTGCTGTGCTGCTCCAGGTGGACAGGTTGAGTTTGTGTACCACGGGATAGTGCTGCTGGAACAGAGGTGTTGGCAACGTTGTTAACAAACTTAATACCGCTCACATCGTCGAAAAGAGAAAATGGGCTGGTATCATTGTGGTTAACAATCAGGTTATCTGCGAAAGTACTGGAAATGGGTGTTGCCGTGCGCTCAGCATCGCTGCCGACTGCAAGCTGGATATGGTCAACGTCTACAAAGCTGTTATTGCTAATGGTGGCATCTTCTACTCTATGGTAGCGATTAATCGGTGAGTCAGGCACTCCGTTCATGACCGCGAAACCACTGCCAAAACGATGACCAGTCAGACCTTGCAGGTAATTATTACGGACAACCTGGCCCTTATTAATGACGCGGATGCCGCCCGTATGATCTTTGCTGTTACCGAGGAAGATATTATTTTCGACCAAATTATTATTGCCATGTCGTAAGGTAAGTGTTCCTCTAGCCTCATAAAACACATTTCCCCGTAACACGTTACTACCTGATTTAACTGAAATAATTTCAACTTCGCCATTGGTTCGGTCAAAATAATTATTTTCAACATGCGTAAAAGAATCAGAAAGCGAATAATGACTTGTGCCAATTCGTAATGTTTCTCCACCATTTGAACCAAACACAGGTCGATAACCAAAATAATTATGGTCGATACGATGATAATTTTGCTGGCTAGCTTCACCGGATAACCGAACTGCTATGGTTACCCCTTTATTTTTCTTCCCGATAAAATGGCTATGGTCAAGACGATTATGTTTACCATACATCGCCACCCAATAATCCGACTCCTGCTTATCCGGATTACTGAAGTTATCAATAACGGTATTGGTCACTCGGGAGTTAAACGCCAAAGCGTCATCATTTTCACGAAACTCGATGACTGCGCTTCTGGGGGAAAACCCATCTTTAAACAAAAGACCATCAACGATTAAATAGTGCCCTGAAAGTCTTAAGCTTGATTGACCCGACAAAACGACCTGTCCGGGGGTTTCGGCTTTTAGATAAATGGGCGAAGATGCAGTACCCTTGCCTTTAAATATCAGATTAACATCGTTCCAGACACCATTTCTCAAAATCAAACTGTCGCCTGGCTGAAGTTGAGGTACCACTGTCTGATACTCTGCCATGGTTTGCACATGATAATTTTTCGCGAATACTGGTAACGCGGTGAGTAACAACGATACCAATGAAACGCGAAACGCAGGAGTCTGGAGTAACATCATCATTTTGAGTCCCTTAACGGTCAGGCCAATTATGCTTTTTTCAGGGCACGGAAATAGTCATAAATTTCAGGCACATTTCCCTTTCCCAATCCTGCATCAAAAGCTGCCTGCAAGTTCGAAGACGACCCATTGGCAATGAGACTGGTAGTGCCAAGATCATCCACCATTTTCAAGAAGTAGCCCAAATCCTTGTTTGCATTTGCGATTGAGAAGCCCAGGTCACTGACATTGTCGACTGCATAGTTTTTACAAAACTGCATAAAAGGAGAGCTCGACGGGCCAGCAAACATAATATCGAACAGCTGTTGCTTATTTACCCCAGCCATGTCGGCAATGGCAAAGGCTTGAGACATGGCACAAACGGTAGTCATACCGATAAAGTTGTTAATGAGTTTGGTGGTATGACCGGCTCCCAGGTCGCCCAGATGAAAGACATTTTCACCCTGATCTTCTAAAACCGGCTTTACCTTTTCAAACGTTTTGGGATCCCCCGCCGCCATGATATTCAGTTTGCCTTCTTTCGCATGGGCAGGGGTTCTCCCCAGCGGAGCATCAATCATGCCTGCACCTTTACTGGCAAGGTCTTTTCCTATTTTGCGTGTCGATGCCGGTATTGAGGTACCAAAATCGATCACTATACTGTCTTCCTTAATTCCATCTAGAATGCCATTCTCCGAATAAACAACTTTTTCAACAATAGCTGATGTGGTCAAACAAAGCATAATGATATCAACCGATTGTGCTAACTCCGCTGCGGTCGATACGGTTCTCGCACCGCGCTGAGTACATTTCTCCACAGCCTCTTTATTAAGGTCCATTACTACTACGTCGTACCCTTTGTTCTGTAAATTTTCAACCATATTACCGCCCATCAGACCCAGGCCGATAAAGCCAATTGTTGGTTTTGACATAATAAATTCACCTTGTTCAGTTGATACGTCTACACAGACGACTTTCATTCGTTACCTCGGACCACGTTGTTGAGATAACATCCAATTTCTAATATGAAACTATATCTGGTAACCGGTATTGTCAACCAATTATGTAAAAAAGGTTAACAAATATTTTGCCTGAAATTATTTTTACAAATTTTTTTCATCTCTAAATGTGTCGTTTTACGTCAGTGTATAGCCTAGGTGTAAATTGTTTAAGTAACTGAAATATATGATTATAATGTTATTAACTAAAGTGTTTAGACTGTTTGGTAAGGTCATTGGTAAGGTTGGGTACACTGTTGGTAAATCCAAAAATTATTACCAAAAGCTTGATCTTTTAATTTTTTGTTGTAACTATTAGGTAAAATAATTGTAAATTCCGCAGTTGCCAGCAGGTTAAGTTGTTAGCGGAAAGTTAATCCAACAGTGGGAATAATGTATGAAACACCATCTTTCTAAAATCACGCTTGGTCTCCTATCCGCTACCACGTTTAACTTTTCTACTTACGCCATTGCGCAAAGTGCAGAAGAAACGGCTTCTACAGAGCAAGATGTAGAAGTAATTGAAGTTAGTGGAATTCGTAGCTCGCTTACCAGTGCGTTGTCCGAGAAGCGTGCTTCGGATAATCTGGTTGAAGTTATTCAGGCAGTGGATATTGGTAAGTTACCTGATCAGAACCTGGCCGAAGTATTAGAGAATGTCACCGGTATTCAGATTACCCGTGAAGCTGGTGTTGGCACCGGGGTTCAGATAAGAGGGACTAACGCAAACCGAACCGAAATTAACGGTGTGTCCACGGTAAGTTCTGGTGCAGGTCGGGGAGGGATTGATTTTGAAGATGTTTCAGCAGCAATCATCTCTGCCGTAGAAGTTATTAAATCACCAGAAGCTAAAACAATAGAAGGATCTGTTGGTGCCACGATCAATCTGCGAACTATACGCCCGTTACAGCTTAACGATACGTTAGCTTCATTCCAGCTTCAGGGAGAAGACAGCAGTTTATCGACGGATGGGGTGCAGCCAAGATTGTCCGCCGCATTTGGTGATGCGTGGGATTCTGATTTAGGCGAATTTGGTGTGGTGGTGAGCGCGAGTTACAGCGAACAGGATGTAACGGCATTCCGACCTCGTGCTGACCGCGATAACATTATCGCGTCTGATAGTGGTGTAGCCAGTGCCCAATCATTCGATTTTTTACCTATTCAATTCCTGAACCAGGATTACGATAACTACGAATATGAAACCGTTAATCTTGCCGGTACGCTTGAATGGGCACCCACCAGTAATACGCGCGTATATTTTGACGCCGTAATCAATGACCAGGATCGCCGCCAGGAAAGTTCCCGGGTACAGGCTTCTGGGGTCAGTGCGCTCAATGGAGTAGCGACTCCTAGCCAGTTTGAAACAGTTAACTTCGGGCAATTAGATGGCGTTGAGTTGGGCAGTATTCAAGCTGCATTAACGGGTGTGATTCCGGTTAACCTCGCAGAGGATGATGACGATCCCAATCTGCGCTTGTCCAGCGATACAAATTCCCGCATCACTAAAAGTGAGGTATTTCGATTAGGCGGCGAATGGCAGGGTGATAAGCTTTTGACAGTCGTTGAAGTCTCTCGTTCGACCTCTGATTCAACCACGCCAAGTTTTAATACTACGCTTAATTTTATCAACCCAAATGCTCCGCTTGACGCAGATGGCGATAACGATAATGCGGTCCCACTGGCGTACGACTTATCAGGCGGTTCACTTGCCTATGGGATTGCATTTGATTCCCCGTTTGCCCCTTCGCGAAGTGACTTGCTAGATCCCGCAAATGTTGTACTGCGCGACGTAAACATTGGCCAGGACCGCGCCGAGAATCAGGAAGACGCATTAAGGCTGGATTTCAGTTACGACCTCTATTGGGGGCTGATCAACTCTGTTGATTTCGGTTATCGCTATAATAAAACCACCAGTTTGCGCGACCAGATACGCTCTAATGTGGGCTTAAGAAGTATGGTTGATAGTCCTAGCGGGGATTTATTTGCAGACTTGTTAACCGCGGGTCCCGATAATTTCAATGATGCTGATGGTCGCGCATTATATGTGCAGGATTTTTTGCTTATCAACCCTGAGATTGCGTCATCAGATCCTCAAGGGGTATTAGATACACTCAATGCGGCAATAGTTGCACATGGCGGTACCAGTCCTATTGATGATCCCACATCCAGTGTAAGTGGTTTCTTTGATATAGAAGAAAAAACGGATGCACTTTATGCTCAGGCCAACTTTGAGTGGGAAATGATCCGTGGTAACGCCGGGTTCCGCTACATTGATACAGAAGTTAATTCAGTGGGTAATTCTGTCACGCAGGATGCCGAGGGGAATGAACGAGTAGAACAGGTTGTAACAACAGGAAGTTATGATTTTCTTTTACCCCGACTCAATCTGGTGGCTGAAGTAGCCGATGATGTCATCGTACGCACTGGTTGGTCAAAAGATATCAGACGCCCGGACTTCTCAGATCTTTCCACATCGGTAACGTTTAGTACCAGTCCTAATCCACCAGTGGCCATAGGCAACCCAGCTCTTAAACCAGAAAAAGTGACATCTTTTGATCTTTCAGTTGAATGGTATTTCGCACCAGCAAGTATTGTGAGTGCAGGAATTTTTCATAAAACGCGTGAAAACTTGTTTGTTGCTCAGGAAGTATCACCCTTCGAAGATCCCCAGACAGGATATCGTGATACCACCGCACCGTGTGAACAAGGCGGGATTTTTAACCCTATTGCTGATGTGAATGTGTTTGGTCCGGATGGAGGGGTCGGCGTCTGTGTACCCACGCAAACGGTGATCAACGATACTGCAGAAACCACTCAGAAAGGCCTTGAGTTAGCCTTCCAATATGATTTGTCAGTATTTGAAGATGAATTGGGATGGGCATCAGGATTCGGTATCATTGCAAACTACACTAAACAGGAGTTCTCAGGAGGAGAGGCGACAAATACGGCGACCAGTCGCGCCAATCAGGTGTTTGCCAGAACAACGGGTATAGAAGGTATTGAAGTGTCTGCAGTTCAGGGGTTATTAGATTTGTCTGAAAATGCTTATAACTTTACCCTGTATTACGAAAAATACGGTCTATCGGCTAGAGCCAGATACACCTGGCGCGAAGCATATCGTTCAGAAGATTTCGGCAGTACCAGCAGCTATCCATGGGGTTTTCCGGTAGTACAGGATGACAGAGGCCAGCTGAATGCCAGTGTTAGCTACGATGTCAACGAGCATCTAAGTTTCGGCATAGAAGGCGTTAATATCACTAAATCAGATGTTAACCAATATTGTGTCAATGAAGGGGCGTTGCTTTGTTTCCAGGGGTTAACTGATAGACGAATTACATTTGGTGTTACCTATCAATATTGATACTAAATCTCATGTGTAGCGTGCCGCTGGCGCGCTACACGATGCGATTTTTACTAATATAGCTGTTCCCTGCTGACCAAATTGCTTTTCAATTATGACCAATGTGAGGTATATTGGTAAGTATGGGTGGGCTTAACATCAGCCTGTCTGAAATTCGCTCAATACAATCTTTACCGAATTAAGGATACAGATATGAAAAGCCGTCGTATGTTCTGGCAAATAGCGGAAAAGATTGAATCGCTGATCAAGTCGGGTGCATATTCTCCTGGAAGCCGCTTGCCACCCGAACGCGAACTTGCAGACACGTTCCAAGTCAGTCGGCCCACAATTCGTGAAGCCATCATTGCGTTGGAAGTAATGGGGTTAGTTGAGGTTAAAACCAGTTCAGGGGTCTACGTTCTTGAGCCCAAAGTTGACCAGGTCGAAGAAGAAGGTAGGGAAATTAGTGCATTTGAACTCACGCAAGCGCGGGCGCTTGTCGAGGGTGAAGCTGCAGCCCTGGCCGCGTTATCTATTTCAGACGAAGAACTAAATTCGTTGAAGCATACTTTGGAGGTAATGGAATCCGGAATTGGCGCAGAGAAAGCAGATAGAGAATTTCATTTGATTATCTCTAAAGCCACGCGCAATAACGCGATTTTATTAGCGGTAAAGAAATTTTGGACACTGAGGGATACACTTCCCCAAATTCAAAATGCGTATGCCAATGTATGCTCACAGTCAGATAAGGATCGTCTTAATGAGCACAAAGCTATCTTCAATGCATTAAAAAAGAAAGATGCACAGGCAGCCCGTGCGGCCATGCATTCCCACTTTAACCGTCTAATCAACGCACTGTTCGAATTAAATGAAAAGCAGGCATTAGAAGAAGTTAGGAAAAAAACCAGTCAAACCAGGGATCTCTATTCTTTACGTCACTTAGTGGGCTAGTTTTGGACGAGCGTTATAATGTGACTTAGGTACTATCCCTAAACTATATTTAAATGAGACATTCGCTATCCACGATAATGAATAGTCTCTTCAGCCCTGTAAGTTTTCTGAAACCCGCCTCAAAAAACGCTCCAGCACTCGTTTAACTCGCATTCTCAACCCCTTATTTTGTAATTTCGTCGGTTCAGGCTCGCGAAAGATATTCTCAGGCAATTCGATATTTCGTATTTTTTAGGGCAGTTTGAAAGGGTCCTCAAAAAATGCAGGTAAATGTGTAATCACTCCACTGGGGTGAAAAGATGGGTCCGACAAAATTGAGTTGGTCGATTATCGTCACTACCCGTATCAACATAACGCTGTGTAACGATACAAAGTTCGGTACACGCTAGTTCCATACACGTTCCTTATTTACGACTTCTTCAGGGTGATTTAATGAAATCGCTATTCCGATTCGTGACCATGATTTTATTTGGGCTGGCTAGCTCTTCGGCCTTTGCTCAACCTGACAATTTATCAGCTGCCCTCACAGATATCGCTGCTGCAAAAATATGCGAGCGGCTACAGGATCGTTTCCGTGGATTACGTGGTCAGAAAGTTAATGGCGAATCCCACTATACTGGCACCCTTTGGATTCATTCATGCAAAGTGAGAGAGCATCAAAAACAGCACAATGTTTCTACCATGCATTTGGGCGTAAAAGGGTGGCGCTGGATAGACAGAGAAAAACATAAACTGGGGGCCGGTTTCAATGTTCACGATTACGCACGCTTCGCTGTTGACGTTGAGTTGACAGGTGCGCTTTCCGCCGCCTACACACCCGCGGAGAAAAAACTCGCAATATGGTTTCAGCCCGATGGAAAGCCAAAAGTAAACTTCAACAATATTGACAATATAGAGGTTGAAAAAGAGGGGCCATGGGCATCGATACTGTCTGGCGCAGGGGCTTTGATAGGAAATGATGCTGAAGCACTCGCTAGTGAAAAAATCGCCTCGGTAGGCGAGGAAAGGTTTACCCAAACGCTTTCTGAAGGTTTTAGTGCCTCGGTGGATTTTTGCACAGGAAGAGTTCACTCTGAATTAGGACAAATCGAGAAGACAACCCTCTTTTCGAAGCTTGAACAAAAGCAAAAAAATGAATTTAAATCCGTTAAATTAGAGCCACTTTCTTTCCTGCTTTTTGGTCCATACGGCGAACGTTCAAGTATGCTGGACCTTCAGATTGAAATGAAAAATCCAGCAACATTTAGTCATAAACTAATTTGCATGGATGATGCGATAAAATTAGCTGATGCTTACATGAAAGGTGACGGCAGTTTCCCTGCGGTGAACGACCAACAATTGGCTCTAAAAAAAGGTGAGCAACAGGATTCTCTACGAAATGCTAACCAAACCTGTCCAGTTGTAGCTATGTTTGCCACCGATGAGAGTGTCGAGCAAAGCAAATACTTTAAATTTCGGGTACGTGACTATAACGACGCCTCTCCTCTAATACAGTGTAAAACTAACTGATTCAGTAGAGAATATAAGTGGACCTTTAAGTATCAATTACTACCTAGGTAGTTTATCTTGAGTGCTCAACCGTCTGTTATGCTGTGAAAATAAATTACACAAAAAATTGCGAGCATCTGAGATAATTCAGGGGCTATCGCCCCTGATTATTTTTTCCCAGTGAGGGTGGCTAGCAATCCACCTAACCCGTCATCGTCACCAGCTCTTCCGCGCTGGTGGGATGAATGGCCACACAAGAGTCGAAGTCAGCTTTGGTAGCGCCCATTTTCATTGCGACAGCAAAGCCTTGTAAGATTTCGTCCATGCCAAAACCAATGCCGTGTAAGCCCACCACTTTTTCCTCTTTACCTGCACACACCAGCTTCATGTGCGTACTTTGTCGGTTGCGGGTGAGGGCGGAGAACATGGCCGCGAAAGTGGAGGTGTATACTTTAATATTGTCGTCGCCGAACTTTTCTTTCGCTTCTTCTTCGGAAAGGCCCACAGTACCTATGGGCGGGTGACTAAACACCACGGTGGGAATTTGCCCGTAGTCCATATGCGCATCGGTCTGATGGTTAAATAAGCGTTCACTCAGCAACCGGCCGGCTTTAATCGCAACCGGGGTCAATTCGGCCTGGCCGGTGACATCGCCAACCGCGTAGACTCCATCCACTGACGTGGTCTGGTATTTATCCACTTCAATGTAGCCTTTATCATTCACTTTGATACCGGTATTTTCCAGACCTAATTTTTCCGTATTCGGCGTGCGCCCAATGGCCCAGATTAGTTTTTCCACTTTAAGCGTACTGCCGTCTTTTAACGTCAGCTTTAACTCTCCGCTGCTTAGTTTTTCCACCTTTTCCACATTGGTGTGATCGTGCAGGGTAGGCCCGTCTTCGTTAATGAATTCGACTAACTTTGAGTGGATAATCGAATCGAAATGACGCAGCGGCGCATGATGGCGAATGAGCAAGTGGGTCTCGCTACCCAGCGCATGCAACATGCCGGCAAGTTCCACGGCGATATAACCTGCGCCAACCACCGCCACACTTTTTGGTTGTTGGCTCAGTTCAAAGAAACCGTCAGAGTCAATGCCATGCTCCGCACCTTCGATGTCAGGCCAGCTGGGGTAACCACCTACGGCAATATTGATATGTTTACTGGTGTATCTTTCACCGTTCACTTCAATAGTGTGGTCGTCGACAAATCTGGCGTGGCCCTCAATTCGGGTAATCCCATTGTTGCCCAATACTCTGTCGTAAGACGAATGTACACGGTCGATGTAGGCTTCACGATTAGCCACCAGGGTCGGCCAGCTGAATTTGTTCACTGTGAGATCAAAGCCGTAATCCGGTGCATAGTGAGACAGCATTTCAGCCACCTGTGCGCCATGCCACATGGCTTTTTTAGGTACACAGCCCACGTTGACGCAGGTGCCACCAATAGGGCCGCCTTCGATCAACGCTACGTTCTTGCCGTGCTTAGCTGCCCGGTTGGCCGAAGCAATACCACCGCTGCCACCGCCGATACAAATGTAATCAAATTCTTTCATGGTTTTTCACTACGCCTGATTGGTTATTCCGACATCCTACAGGGTTGTTACGCTGTTGCCAAAGTCTGCAGATCAGAGAATTAAATTACATTCATAGTGTTGTTTTTGTTTTCAACTACCCTTACATCAGTATGCAAATCAATATAACGAATGAGTGAAAGATGACTGTTTCAGCACTTGAGAAGGTGGATGGTTTACCTTTGTTTTCGCAGATCAAAACCGATGACATCAAACCCGCCGTAGCGCGCGCCATCGCAAATTGTAAAAAAGTGATTGAAGAGGTAGTCGCGTCGAAGGAGTACACCTTTGCTAACGTGGTGACCTACATCGACGAGGCGGATGACACGCTCAGTAAGGTCTGGTCACCGGTCAGTCACATGAATTCAGTGGTCAGTTCGGACGACCTACGACAAGCCCATGATGCCTGTCTGCCATTATTGTCGGAATACTCCACTTGGGTGGGTCAGCATGAAGGCTTGTATCAGGCGTACTGTGCACTCAGAGACAGTGACGAGTTTGTCAGCCTTGATGAACAAAGCCAGAAACACATCAACAACACCATTCGAGACTTTACCTTATCCGGCGTGGCCTTGCCTGCCGAGAAGAAAACCCGCTTTGCCGAAATTCAGGCCCGTTTAAGCGAACTGGCGTCAACGTTTAGCAACAACGTGATGGACGCCACCATGGGCTGGACCAAACACGTTACGGATAAAGATGAGCTTAGCGGGCTGCCCGATTCGGCGTTGGATGCGGCGGCAGAAGCGGCCAAGGAAAAGGATCTTGCAGGCTGGTTGTTTACCCTGGACATTCCCTCCTACTTACCCGTGATGCTATACGCCGATAACCAGGCCTTGCGCGAGGAAATGTACGTAGCCTATGCCACACGTGCATCAGAACAAGGGCCGAACGCCGGCAAATGGGATAATTCAGAGGTAATCCAGGAAACCCTAAAGTTGCGCACTGAGCTGGCCCGACTATTGGATTTTGACACCTTTGCGGAACGTTCGCTGGCCACCAAAATGGCCTCATCGACTGATCAGGTTCTAGAATTTTTACATGATTTGGCCGCACGTTCGCTGCCGCAAGCCAAGAAAGAGCTGGAAGAAGTCAGACAGTTTGCCAAAGATGAACACGGCATCGATAAGCTTAACGCCTGGGATATCCCGTATTACAGCGAAAAGCTCAAACAGCAGCGCTACACTATTTCAGATGAAATGCTGCGTCCTTATTTTCCTGAAGAAAAAGTGCTCGGAGGCTTGTTCGAGGTGGTCAAGCGCCTCTACGGTATCACTATCAAAGAACAAAAAGGGGTCGATACCTGGCATAAAGACGTGCGTTATTTCACCCTGACCGATGAAGATGATGTGCATCGCGGCAGTTTCTTTCTGGATCTCTACGCCAGAGCGAAAAAGCGCGGCGGCGCATGGATGGACGAATGTCGGGTACGCCGCACAAAACCTGACGGTGAATTACAGCAGCCGGTGGCGTTTCTCACCTGTAACTTTAATCGTCCCGTGGGCAATAAACCAGCTTTGTTCACCCATGACGAAGTGGTCACACTTTTCCATGAGTTCGGTCATGGCATTCATCATATGTCGACTAAAATGTCCGTGGCTGGCGTGTCGGGGATTAACGGAGTGCCGTGGGATGCGGTGGAATTACCCAGTCAGTTTTTAGAAAACTGGTGTTGGGAAAAAGAAGCACTGAACTTTATTTCCGGTCATTGGGAAACCGGCGAACCGCTGCCTGAAGACTTGCTTGAGCGTATGTTGGCGGCGCGAGATTTTCAGTCAGCCATGTTGATGGTGCGTCAACTTGAATTCAGTCTATTTGATTTCATTCTGCATAGTCAGGATGGTGCCAGTGTTGATGTGCAAAAAATACTGGACGAGGTAAGAGACGAAGTGGCAGTAAATATTCCACCCAGCTTCAACCGTTTCCAGCATAGCTTTGGTCATATTTTTGCGGGTGGTTATGCCGCAGGCTATTACAGTTACAAATGGGCCGAGGTGCTGTCAGCAGATGCCTATAGCAAGTTCGAAGAAGAAGGTATTTTCAATCGCACTACCGGCCGGTCGTTCTTACACAATATTCTTGAAATGGGCGGCAGTCGTGAACCGATGGACCTGTTCGTCGCTTTCAGAGGGCGTGAGCCCAAAGTCGATGCCTTGTTAAAACATAACGGTATTGTAAGTAATGCCTGAGTCGTTTTCGGCAATCTATCAACGCGCCTGTGAACGCAAAGGCTCTGAACAGGCGCTGGAGGCAAACTTGGGCAATCCGTTCCCTAAAACCGCCATTGCTGATATCAGTGACGATCGGTTTTTGGCGGAAATGACTAAAAAGGTGTTCCAGTCTGGTTTTGTGTGGCGGGTCGTCGAGCAGAAGTGGTCAGATTTTGAAGAGGTGTTTTTCGATTTTGATATTGAAAAAGTGCTATTGATGCCTGACGAAATGTTCGAACAAAAGGCGGCAGATAAACGCATCATCAGGAATTACAAAAAAGTGATGACCGTGCGCGACAACGCGTTGATGATAAAAGATATTAGTCATCAGCATGGTAGTTTTGCCGCCTTTGTGAACCAGTTCGGTGCAGGCAATATTACTCAGCTGTGGCGAAAGCTCAAGCGGCACGGTGCCAGGTTGGGCGGCAATACCGGGCCTTACATGCTGCGTACAGTGGGAGTGGATACCTTTTTACTGTCCAGGGATGTGGAAGATTACCTGCGCAAACACGATATTATCAGTGGCGGTAGCTATTCCAACCGCAGTTTAGAAGCCATGGATGAAGCCTTTTTGTTCTGGCACGAACAGAGTAATCGGCCCCTACAACAGATCAGTCGTGTGCTGGCGATGAGCTGGGGAACAAATCAGGCGATCGAAGTATAACAGTGCAACCACACAAACGAGTTAAAACGTAATTTGTGATATCAGGTGCCAAGTTACGTGCGAAAGTTGGCAAATAACTGTCTTCATTAGAATGAATTGGTTACACTTCACTGAAATTGCAAACTCAGTTTGACAGGCGAGTATGAGCGACCATCAATCAGTAGATAAAACGCTTCCTGCGCAAGGGCAGCAAACAACCACCGATTTCGGCTATAAACAGGTAGATAAATCTTCCAAAGCGTCGATGGTGGCAGGGGTATTTGATTCCGTTGCGGCCAAATATGATGTAATGAATGATGTGATGTCGATGGGTGTGCATCGTTTGTGGAAACGCTATACGGTTGACTGTGCGGCAGTGCGAAAAGGCCAGCATGTGCTGGATCTGGCTGGTGGCACTGGCGATCTGGCGGCAAAGTTCTCGCGCCGGGTAGGGCCCACAGGCTCAGTAACCCTGGCCGACATCAACCTGTCGATGCTTAAGGTAGGTCGCGACAAACTGCGCGATCAGGGGTTGATACAGAATCTCGAATACGTGCAGGCTGATGCCGAAGCGCTGCCTTTTGCCGACAATACGTTTGATTTGGTTACTATGGCATTTGGTTTGCGTAATGTGACTGAAAAGCAAAATGCGCTCAATTCAATTTTCCGCGTACTAAAGCCGGGCGGTCGCCTGTTGGTACTTGAGTTTTCTAAGCCTACCCTTGAGCCTGTCAGCAAAATTTACGATTGGTACTCGTTTCACGTGCTGCCTAAAATGGGCGAGCTGGTTGCCAATGACAGCGAAAGCTACCAATATTTAGCTGAAAGTATCCGCATGCACCCAGATCAGGAGACTCTCAAAGAGATGTTCGAAAAAGCGGGTTTTGAAAATTGTGATTATCAGAACTTGACCAGTGGTATTGTTGCATTGCACCGCGGGTACAAATTTTAAATGCCTGCCATGGCTCTTCTCAGTGGCGCAATTGAAACCCTGATTAATCAGGTATTGTCGTTCGATCCTGACAGCCAGCAGCGGCTGGAAAAACTGAATCATGCGTGCCTGAGTGTGTTTATAGAGGGTGTTCCCAATGGGATCACGCTGCACTTTGCTGATAAAGTCGAAGTGAGCATTGAAAACGATGCGTTTGAAGCGTTGGAGCAAAATCTTGCAGCGCAGCATTGTTGCATTAAAACCCAACTGGCGGTGCTGCCAGAACTCAAAGAAACCAGTCAGCTGACGCGGCTTATCCAACAGAAAAAATTGTATCTGGAAGGCGATATCAATGTTGCCCAGCAAGCGAGCGCGCTATTTAAAGAATTAGACATTGACTGGGAAGAGCAACTGGCGAAATACACCGGCGATGTGTTCGCTCATCAGGCATTTTCCACCGCTCATCGCTTGTTTGACTCGTTGACTGAATTTGCCACTAAAGGACAACGGATAGCGGCAAATGCGGTAGTGGAAGAAAAAGAACTCGCTGCACACAAACTGGCGGTTCTGCATTTTTGTGACGAGGTCAGCGATTTACGTAACGATGTAGAACGCTTTGAAGTGCGTTTGGCGCAATTAGAGTCACACATATCTTAAAGAATTATGCGAATAGTCAGACTTTACCAAATTAATAAAGTGCTTCTGCAACATGGCCTGGACGAGTTGATTCCTGGTCGGTGGCAGCCCTGGTATGCCCGTGTGATGCGTAAATGTATCTTCTGGATCCGTAACAAACACAAACACGAACCAGCAGGCGTGCGGATCACGCTGGCTCTGCAGTCGCTGGGCCCGGTGTTTGTTAAGTTCGGGCAAATGCTGAGTACGCGACGAGACCTGCTACCACCGGATATCGCCAATGAGCTGGCGATGTTGCAAGATAAGGTGAAGCCCTTTTCCAGCGACACAGCGCAACAGATAATTAAGACCTCGCTCAAGCTGAACGCCCTGTCGGAGCTATTCGCGGAGTTCGATGAAACCCCATTGGCGTCAGCGTCAATTGCGCAAGTGCACGCGGCAAAATTACGCAACAGCCATGAAGACGTAGTGGTCAAAGTACTTCGACCTGATATACGTAACACTATTTTTGCTGATATGAAGTTGTTGTTCACGCTGGCTCAGGTGTTGCAAAAATGGCTGCCCGATGGGCGTCGTTTGCGACCTGTCGAAGTGGTCAGAGAATACGAAAAAACGGTAATAGATGAATTGGATCTGCTAAGTGAAGCTTCCAATGGCCTGCAGCTAAAGCGGAATTTCGAAGATTCTGACGCACTCTACGTTCCTCACATATACAGCGATTTGTGCCGCACCAACGTGCTGGTGATGGAGCGCATTTACGGCATTCCTATTTCCAACATTGATGCTCTACTGGCGCAAAAAACCAATCTGAAAAGGCTGGCAGAAACGGGCGTAGAGGTGTTTTTTACCCAGGTGTTCAGAGACAGTTTCTTTCATGCTGATATGCACCCGGGCAATATTTTCGTTTCCACCGAAAACCCCCAGGAACCCAAATACATTGCCATTGATTTTGGCATCGTGGGCACACTGAACGAAGAAGATAAGCGCTACCTGGCAGAAAACTTTATCGCCTTTTTTAATCGGGATTACCGCAAAGTGGCCACTTTGCATGTTGATTCGGGGTGGGTGCCGGGTGACACTAACATCGACGCATTCGAAGTGGCGATACGTACCGTCTGTGAGCCTATATTTCAAAAGCCGTTGGCAGAAATCTCATTCGGTCAGGTGCTGCTGCAACTCTTCAATGTGGCAAGGCGCTTCAACATGGTAGTGCAGCCGCAACTGGTGTTGCTACAGAAAACCTTGCTCTATATCGAAGGGCTGGGCCGTCAGCTTTATCCCCAGCTGGATTTATGGCAAACCGCTAAACCATTCTTGGAAAAATGGATGAAAGAACAAATTGGCTTCGGTGCCATGATGAGCAAGGTCAAAGCGAACCTGCCCTATTGGTCAGAGAAGTTTCCTGAAATTCCAGATTTGCTTCACGATGGCTTAATTCAACTAAAACGTCTGCCGTTGCAGCAGCAAAACATCCAGGCGCATATTGTCGCAGAGCACCGTAAAACCAATACCGTTATTGGTTTCAGCGCTTCGGCTGCCAGTTTTACAATATTGGCAGGCGTGTTGCCGATGTACGCCGGTTCGTGGATTTTTTCTGCCGTTGCAGGAGGAGTGGCTGTGGCGTGCTGGTTCAAAGTTTGGCGAGCCAGTCGGCTGCAGGTGGTTTGACCATCCGTTGCGTATAACCTATTGCTTATACAACAAAAACTAAAATGAATTTTTTGTGATATTTTGTATTTTTCATCTATAAATATGTACCAATTTTCTCAGGCAGTGTTATAGTGAAGTGGTCTTTAAATAGACGTGATTATTGAAGCTCTGCCTTGATGTAAAACCACTCAAGTTACCTAGTGATTTGTTGTTAGTTGTTTACCGCAATAAAGTAAGACCCAAATAACCGTTTATTGAAGGCAGTTGGTGCGCGTGTGCGCAAATTTTTGCAAGATATTTGAGGTCTTTATGTCTAAAGTAACAGGCACAGTTAAGTGGTTTAACGCTGACAAAGGGTATGGTTTTTTAACGCAGGATAGCGGTGACAAGGACGTGTTCGTTCACTTCCGTGCTATCGTTTCTGAAGGTTATAAAACGTTGAACGAAGGTCAACGCGTAGAATTTGAAGTAGAGAACGGTCAAAAAGGTTTGCAAGCAGCAAACGTGAACGCGCTTTAATTCTATAGGGCAGTGGTATTTTTACCGCTGCTTTTTTTATTCCGTCGAACTCATTTTCAGTCTTTTTCTTCCAAATATCTCCGCTTAAGTAATATTCACTTGCTAATGCAGTATGCCTTCGTATGATGGTAGATATTGGTTGCGCTTTGTCTGAATTTTTCTGATATTTTCAGGTCATAGCGTAGTTAGTACTACATGGATGTGTATTTTCGTTTCAGGAGACGTTTTGCATGACTCATAAGTGGTTGTCTGCACTGGTTCTATTCGTTTGGTTGTGTACTTTTTCTGTGTCTGCGCAGGAAAAACCCATTGCCGAACTTTTTGGTAAGCCTGTGTTCGAATCGGCGTTAATGCCCGACAGCAAAACCTTAAGTCAGATTGCCAGAATGAATTCCGCCAGCAAAGAATTGGCGTTAATTCAGTATCAGCACAGTAAGTTCGCCGAAACACTAATTGAAGAAGTGTTGGAAGACTTTGCTCAGCGCCAAAGTATCAACACTGATAAAGAATTAAAGCGCGCTTTTATTGAGCAATTTGAGCAGCAGATCCTTAAAGAAGCTGATGACGCCGAAAGTGCAGCGAGTAAACAGAAAATAAACGAGATTGCTGAAACACAGGTCAGACACTGGCAAATCAATAAAGCGTTGTATGAAAAATTTGGCGGTGCGGTAATTTTCAAACAGAATAACCCGCAATTTCCGGTGGGGGCTTACGAAATATTGCTTAAAAATTACCAACAGACAGGTAAATTAAAAATTTTTGACGACCGTTATCGCGCCGTGTTCTGGGAAGCACTTGAACCTCCCTATTCATTCGAAATTGAACCTGCCAATATAAACTTCGCCTCGCCCTGGTGGCTGGAGACCAAGGTCGCGCCTTGATCTCGCCGGGGCCGACGCGACAGTCAGGCACTAGTCATCACGGAAAAGTGGGGTAGAAAAGTACCGTTCAGCGCCGTCTGCCAGTATCACCACTATGGTTTTTGTCGCATACTCAGTTTGCTTTATCAGTTGCGCCGCCGCATGCAAGGTAGCGCCAGAAGAAATGCCAACGGCCAACCCTTCCAAACGGGCAATCTTTTGCGCTGCAGCGATGGCATCTTCGTCGCTAACAGTAACAATCTGACTGATCAATGTGGTATCAAGAATATCTGGTACATGTCCCGAACTTAACCCCTGGATATTATGCACGCCAGCCCGGCCGGCACTTAAGATAGGGCAACTAGCTGGTTCAACAGCGACAATTTTGACGGATGGCTTGTACGTCTTCAATTTTCTTGCGACCCCGGTTAATGTGCCACCGGTCCCGACTCCGCACACCAACACATCCACGCTACCGGCACTGTCCTTCCAGATTTCCTGTGCAGTGGATTCGCTATGCGCCTGGTGGTTGGTGCTATTGCCAAATTGGTCAAGGCTCACCGCATGTGGGTTGGCGGCTACCATTTCTTTAGCTTTATCTATTGCACCTTTGGTTCCCTGTGCTTTTGGTGTGGTCACCACATTGCCACCAAAATGTTTAATCAGTTTCTGGCGTTCAATTGACATATGCTCAGGGATCACAATGGTAATGGGGATGTTGTAAATGGCACATAGCCAGGCGCAGGCGACCCCATTATTACCTGATGAGGCTTCGATAATTTCGGTTTTGTCACAAAAGTACGACGACGCCATCAGGTTCTTAATCATTGCCATCGCAGGGCGGTCTTTAATTGAGCCTGCCGGATTGAAAAACTCAACTTTGGCCAACAAATCCGCCTGGGTATCAAGTTGCTTTTGCAGTTTGCTCAAGCGCACTAGCGGCGTCTTGCCAATGGTTTCTGTGATGTCGTTAAAAATACGGCCGTTTTCTTCTGTGCTACTAAACGTGGCTGGTGCGAAATCAAACATGGTTTATTCCCGAAATTGCTTTGTATTGATCATCGCACCAGTGGAATAGCATATGTTGCTAAAAATCTACGAGCATTTACAATGAAATAAATTATTTATCTATTTAAATGTTTTAAAATGAAAAATATTACCCTTGATAGGATTGATAAAGAAATATTGTCGTTCATTCAGGATGATGCCGAACGCTCTGTGGCTGATATCGCTGAGGCAGTCGGTCTTTCCCAAACCCCTTGCTGGCGTCGTATTCAACGCTTACAGGCTGCTGATTACATTAAGAAAAGGGTGGGTCTACTGAATGCGCAGAAACTCGGGCTGTCAATGACGGTTTTTGTGCAGGTTAAAGCGGCCCGACACGATGGGCAGTGGCTGGATAAATTTGCCCAACACGCCTCAGGATTCGAAGAGGTGGTGGAGTTCTATCGCATGTCCGGTGAATATGACTATCTGCTGAAAGTGCTGGTAGCTGACATGGTCAGCTTTGATCACTTCTACAAGCGACTGGTGAATGGCATAGATCTAAACGATGTGACGTCGAGCTTTGCAATGGAACAAATCAAATATGCCACCGCGATACCCTTGAATCATCTTTGAAGACCCAGCATGTTGGGGGTTAATACCGAAAAGAATAACTGGAATAAAACAGCGCATAAAAAAGGAGCCAATATGGCTCCTTTTTTCTAAACGGTTAAACCCGCTCAAAAATGGTCGCGATACCCTGACCCAGACCAATACACATGGTGGCTAGACCCACTGACTTGTCGTTTGACTCCATCAGATTAAGCAGGGTAGTGCTGATACGCGCACCAGAACATCCGAGCGGATGGCCTAATGCGATGGCACCGCCATTCAGGTTAACGTGGTCGTCGTACTTTTCCAGCCAGCCTAATTGCTTGATGCAGGATAGGGCCTGCGCCGCAAAGGCTTCGTTAAATTCGGCAATCTCAATATCGTCCATGGTCATGCCAGCGCGCTTGAGGGCTTTCTGTGTAGCTGGCACCGGGCCATAACCCATCACAGCAGCATCACAACCGGCAACACCCATTGCACGAATGCGCGCGCGTGGAGTAAGGCCTAACGCTTTGGCTTTGTCCGCTGACATCAGCAACATGGCCGATGCACCATCAGAAATTGCTGACGAGGTGCCTGCCGTAACTGTCCCGTTAACCGGATCGAAGACCGGGCGCAGTGAGGCCATGGTTTCTACCGTGCTGTCAGGTCGAATCACTTCGTCACTGGTAATCAACTTGAGTACGCCATCAGCGTCATGACCTTCGGTGGCGACAATCTCATTATCCCAGCGGCCATCCAAATGCGCCTGGTGGGCACGTTGATGTGAGCGAGCGCCAAATTCGTCCTGCATCTCACGGCTGATCCCGTTCTGCCGTCCGAGCAATTCCGCAGTCATCCCCATATTGCCAGACGCTTTTGCGGTGTGTTTCGCCAGCGCGGGATGGAAGTCCACGTTAAATGTCATCGGCACATGGCCCATATGCTCAACACCACCAATCATGAAAATATCACCGTTGCCGGTCATAATACCTTTAGCGGCATCGTGCAGCGCCTGCATGGACGAGCCACACAAGCGGTTAATAGTCACTGCGCTGGTGGTACGGGGAATATCGGTTAATAACTGGGCATTACGGGCAATATTGAAGCCCTGTTCTTTGGTTTGCTGAACACAGCCCCAGATAATATCTTCAATCTCAGCCGGGTCTAAGCCAGGGTTTCTGGCCAGCAACTGCGTCATCAAATGAGCCGATAACGACTCTGCTCTTACATTGCGAAATACGCCACCTTTGGAGCGACCCATAGGGGTACGTATGCAATCAATCACTACTACGTCTTTCATTGTCATTCTCCCAGGCTTATGCGAAGTACGATTTGCCGTTGGCCGCCATTTCGCGGACACCGTCAGTTACTTGGTAGATTGGACCCAATTCGGCATATTTGTCTGCCATTTCAACGAACTTGTCTAGTCCAATGGTTTCAATCCAACGGAAAATACCGCCACGGAATGGAGGGAAGCCTAAACCATATAGCAATGCCATATCGGCTTCGGCAGCACTATCAACAATGCCTTCTTCTAAACAGCGGATCGCTTCGTTAGCCATCGGTACCATTAGGCGTGCAATGATTTCGTCTTTACTGAAATCACGTTTTTCACCTACATGATCGGCCATTAGCGTATAGGCTTCTTCAGCAGCTAATTTGGTAGGCTTGCCACGATTGTCAGTACCGTAATTATAAAACCCTTTCTGGTTCTTTTGACCCAGACGTTCAGCACGATACTGCAAAGCAACCGGATCGTTGTCAATTTTTTGCATGCGTTCTGGAATACCTTCGGCCATGACACCCGCCGCATGGTCAGCGGTATCAATGCCTACCACATCGAGCAGATAGGCAGGGCCCATCGGCCAGCCAAAGTCTTTTTCCATCACTTTATCTACGGCGACAAAGTCAGCCCCATCAAGCATTAATTTGCTGAAGCCAGCAAAATACGGGAACAGTACCCGGTTAACCAGGAAGCCAGGACAGTCGTTGACCACGATGGGGGTTTTGCCCATTTTCATGGTGGTGGCAACAACCGCATTGATGGTGTCTTCCGAGGTATCTTTACCGCGAATGATTTCAACCAACGGCATTCTGTGCACAGGATTAAAAAAGTGCATGCCGCAAAAACGCTCAGGTTTCCTAAGACTCTCGGCTAGCTGGTTGATAGAAATGGTTGAGGTATTTGAGCAGATAATGGCGTCGTCACTCACCGCTTGCTCGGTTTCTTTTAACACCGACGCTTTCACTTTGGCATTTTCCACTACCGCTTCAATCACCATGTCCGCGTCTTTAATCGCAGAATAGTCCAGGGTAGGGGTAATAGCATTAAGTGTGGCGGCCATTTTCTTCGGCGTCACTTTGCCTTTTTCCATGCCTTTGTTGAGAATTTTGGCTGCTTCTGACAAGCCCAAATCCAACGCGCCCTGATTGATGTCTTTCATCACCACAGGAATGCCCTTGGCAGCGCTTTGATAGGCAATACCGCCGCCCATGATACCGGCACCCAGTACGGCATTCATTTTCACTTCCTGTTTAGCCGCTTTGGCGCGTTTTTTACCTTTGCTTTTAACCAGCTGGTCGGCCAGGAAAATACCAATCTGAGCCTGCGCGGCATCAGTTTTAGCCAGTTTAACAAAGCCTTCGTTTTCCAGTTTTAATGCACCCGCACGATCTTGCGTGGACGCATTTTTCACCGTCTCAACCATCATATGTGGAGCTGGATAATGTTTACCCGCCTGCGCTGCAACCATGGCCTGCGCGGTAGAAAAACTCATGGTGGCTTCATTTTTATTTAGCTTGAGCGCGGATGTTTTGGCGTTACGGCGTGTCTGCCAGTCAATTTTACCGTCAGCAGCATCTTTTAACATCGCCATGGCAGCATCGCGTAATTTTTCAGGCGCGACCACAGCATCAATTGCACCTTCATCCAAGGCCTTTTGACCGTCGCGATCTTTACCAGTGGTCATCCACTCCAGCGCGTTGTCAGAACCAATAATCCGCGGCAGACGCACGGTGCCGCCGAAGCCAGGCATCAAGCCCAGTTTAACTTCGGGTAAGCCGATGCGCGCGCTCGTATCAGCAACACGTAAATCACACGCCAGTGTCATTTCACAACCTCCGCCCAAAGCGAAACCATTGATGGCGGCAATTGAAGGGAAGGGCAGGTCTTCAAAGTGGTCGAATACCTGTGATGTTTTGCCTACCCAGGCGAGGATTTCTTCATCACTTTTGCTGAATAACTCGGTAAATTCGGTAATGTCGGCACCAACGATAAACACCGGTTTGGCACTGCGCACCAGTACCCCTTTGATACCGCCATGCGAGGCCATTTTGGCGGCTGCGTCATCCAGCTCCTGAACGGTTTGGCGATCGAATTTATTCACAGAACCTTCTGCATCGAAGACTAATTCTGCAAAACCGTCGTCTGTAACAGAAACCGACAGACTCTTGCCTTCATATATCATTATCATCTCCTTTGGCCTGAGCCAGGATGTATACTCAATTTAACCAACTGATTAAATTGTGGGTTATAGGGTGGCTAGATTTTTGACAATACCACAGAAAATTTCAATCAAAAATTCAAACAAGCGTTTTATTTTGCTACGAAATGGTGTTCGATTGATCAAAAATCAAGCTCGAAATTGAAAAACTTCTCAGTATAATGGTGATTAGACCGATAAATAAAAACCTGTTCAGCTTAGCCTCGCAACGCATGGCGTTCAAATAAATTAACGTAATATTCACCAGTGTTGCGAGACGATAATAACAATTGATTTAGTAAAGCTGTATCGTCAGGGTAATCGGCTTAATTTAATTACGTGCACTCACACGGATTTTGTCATCTAGAGGAACAGGTCACTATTTCCTGAAATCGCTCTATTTTTCTGCATGATATATGCAGCGTATTCTTTGTTTCTAATAATAAGGATGGCTTAATGGTAGTGAAGTTTGGTTTTCTTCGTCGGCTTAGCTTGCGAAGCGTAAGCTTGTTTTTTGTCGCGCCTATTGCACTGGCGAATGCTTTGCTACCTGGTGAAGAGGCCAATCAGCAGCAGCGAGAACTGTTTCTACAAACAGAACAAGCCATTCAGAGTCTGCCGGTCAGTCAGCTAAATAAGGTTGACGACAGCATGGCGGCGTTGTCGTCTTATCCCCTCTACCCTTATCTACAGCGACAACGCCTTTTCAGAAATATTTCAATTGCCAATCGCAGCGCCATCGAATCATTTTTAATGACCTACGATGGCCATCCAATCGTCTATACGTTACGCGCGAAATGGCTTCGCTATCTCGCCGAAAACAAGCAAAAATCAGCATTTTTGGCCAGTTATCGCGATGACATGGGCGCTGAAATAACCTGTTTCTACTTGCAATATCAGCTTGCTGAAGCCACCAATCCGGATTACTGGTTGGAGAAAGTGGATTCCATCTGGTTAAACGGCTATTCACAGCCGGAATCCTGCGACCCCGTGTTTAAACAGTGGAGTCAGCAAGGTCGCTTAACCGAACAAAAATTACTGACACGCATCGAACGGGCAGCATTGTCAGGGAATTCAAGATTGGTAGCTTATCTGCAGCGTCGATTGCCAGACAGTAAACAGTATTTAGGTCAGTTATGGTTGACTGTGCGCAACGCGCCAGTGAACGTTACAAAGCCTTCTTATTTTCCCATGTCGCAGCCCGACGCAGAGTCGAGAATTTTAGCCTACGGGTTGGAACAGTTGGCCTGGCAGGATGCTGAAAAAGCGGTCAGAGCTTATTATAACTGGCAGGCGAAATTACAGCTTTCAGAAGGTGAGTGGGCAGCTATTCATCGGGCAATTGCGCTGAGCCTGGCGATTGATAACAAACCAGATGCACTAATCTGGTTGCAACGAGCTGATGTGGCCGGCGCAGCGCAAGATGTGAAACGCTGGCATCTGGCGTATCTGTTGCGCAAACAGGACTGGCAAAAGGTTCTGGAGTTGATTGAAGTTAGTGAGCCGCATATTCAGCAACAGGATGTGTTTCGGTACTGGCGCGCACGAAGTTACGCGCATTTAGGCGCGCCGCAGCTGGCGAAATCTACCCTGGAAGAGCTTGCCACTGAACGACACTATTACGGCTTTATGGCCAGTGCTCATCTGGCGCAGCCGCCGAGTTTAAAACATGCTGAGGCGCCAACGGATTCCGCTGCCATGCAGCGCATAGAACAGCGCCCCTCAGCCCGCCGTGCGTACGAGTTTTTGCAGTTGGGCCGGTTGATTGATGCAAGAAGAGAATGGCGACATCTGATTGCGAATCTGGATTCGGCATTAGTTAAGGATGCAGCGGTATTGGCCAGTGAATGGGGATGGTACGATCAGGCCATTATCAGCTTCACCCAAAGTGGCTATATGGACGACGTAAAAAGACGTTTTCCGCTGGCGTTTGCACCAAAATTTTCCAGTGTGGGTCAAACTTATAATATTCCCCCGGCGTTCGCCATGGCGATTGCCAGACGGGAAAGTTCGTTTATGGTTGATGCAGTCTCACCGGCAGGGGCAACCGGACTGATGCAACTGATGCCCGGCACCGCGCAGTATCTGGTAGACAAAAAAATCAATCGTGCTGCCCTCATCGAGCCTGATCAGAATGTGCAACTGGGTGTACAATACCTGCGCTATCTGATGGATAAACTCGACAACAATCCGGTATTGGTTTCGGCTTCCTACAACGCCGGCTGGAAAAAAGTACTTAATTGGTTGCCACGAGAGGAAGCCTTACCTACTGATGTATGGATTGAAAATATACCTTATCGGGAGACCCGGGGCTATGTGAAAGCAGTGCTCGCCTATCGTTATATTTACGAGCAGCAATTGGGCACACAGTCAGAGTTGTTTTCACAATTGTCTACCACCTCGATTCCTGTGCTACCGGCAAAAGCGTCTGAGCAGCTCGCCACCGGGCTGCAGCTGGCCCCACAATAGCCAACACAGGGTGCAGCCAGGGTAACGGGCGTGTTATGGTATACAGATAATTAAGGTTGGCGTACGGCCAGCATGTTGAAATATGAATTGAGGAACTATGACGCAAATGACGCAACTTTATCAGGAGCATATTGCCACCTTGCAAAGCCGCACCCGTGAAGCACTGGAGCGGGAAGGGCTGGAAGGGCTGATTATCCATTCTGGTCAGGGTAAGCGACTGTTTCTGGACGATAATCATTATCCATTTAAGGTTAATCCTCAATTTAAAGCCTGGCTGCCAGTTACCGACAACCCCAACTGCTGGCTGGTGGTGAACGGTGTAGATAAACCCAAACTGATTTTTTACCGTCCGGTGGATTTCTGGCACAAGGTTCCACCTGAGCCGCAGGATTTCTGGACCGAATTTTTTGATATCAGTTTGCTGAAGCATCCGGAAGAAGTAGAGCAGTTCCTGCCTTATGACAAACGTCAGTTTGCTTATGTGGGTGAATATCTCGAAGTGGCCAAAGCACTTGGGTTTGAACAGATCAATCCTGATCGGGTGTTAAACTACCTGCACTATTATCGTGCCTACAAGACCGACTACGAGTTGGAATGTATGCGTAAAGCCAACGATGCTGCGGTGGCGGGTCACCAGGCAGCCGCGCAGGCGTTTGCCGACAAAGCCAGTGAATTTGATATTAATCTGGCCTACGCCAAAGCCAGCAGACTGGGCGATAACGACGTGCCCTATACCAGTATCATTGCATTGAACGAACACGCAGCTATTTTGCATTATATGCATTATGAAGTGGATGCGCCAAAAACCCATCGATCGTTTCTGATTGACGCAGGTGCATCTTACGCAGGGTATGCTGCGGATATCACCCGCACTTACAGCAGCGAACAGAATCATTTTGCCGAATTGATTCAACAGGTCGATGCGCTGACCTTACAGCTTTGTGATCAGCTTAAACCCGGTGTGGATTACACCGACATTCATTTGCAGGCACATCAGGGCATCGCTGCGATTCTGGCTGAAACCGGTCTGGTTGCAGGTACCGCAGAAGATATTGTTTCACAGGGAATCACCCGCACGTTCTTTCCCCATGGCATTGGTCACTTTTTAGGATTGCAGGTACATGATGTGGGCTCGTTAATTAACGATGACCGTGGAACACCGCTGCCGCAACCTAAAGACCACCCGTTTTTACGCTGCACACGACCGGTTGAAGCACGACAGGTGTTTACGATTGAGCCCGGACTGTACTTTATTGACAGCTTGTTAGCAGAGTTAAAAGAAACGGCACATGCAAAACAGGTCAACTGGGAATTGGTCGAAAAATATAAACCGTTTGGCGGGATCCGCATCGAGGATAATGTGATCGTACATCGCGATCGTAATGAAAATATGACCCGTGAGCGCGGCCTAAAATAGAACCGCTTTGAGCAGAGATAAAAAGTAAAATGGCACCATCAGGTGCCATTTTTTTAAATCGATCACCCATCCATGCGAACACGTTTTAGTTTGAGCGCTCTACGGACAGATGAGCGAGCGCAATCAAGGCGTCTTTGTAAGGTGATGCCGGAATAATTTCAAGACTGGCAACTGCGCGCTCTGCCTCCCGGTCAGCACACGCTTTGGTATAATCCAGCGCCCCGGTGTCCTGCATGATCGCCTGAATGCGAGCAAGATGAGGAAGACCATTCGATTGCTCAATCGCATCCCGGATCAGGGCCTGATCATCTACATCATTAGAATGCCACATGGCATACAGTAGCGGTAATGTTGGTTTGCCTTCGGCTAAATCATCACCGGCGTTTTTGCCCATTTCTTCAGCGTCAGCCTGATAGTCAAGAATATCATCAACCAATTGAAACGCCGTGCCTAAATGCTTGCCATAGGCCTGCATGGCCTGCTCAATCTCAGCAGACTGATCGGTGATCACCGCTGCCAGCTGCGTCGCCGCTTCGAACAAGCGGGCGGTTTTGCCATAGATCACATCAAAATAGCGCTGCTCGGTGGTGTCAGGGTCATTACAGTTCATTAACTGCAACACCTCACCTTCCGCGATCTGGTTGGTGGCTTCAGATAAAATTTCCATCACGCGCATACGCTTTAGACTCACCATCATCTGGAACGAGCGGGTATACAAAAAATCGCCAACCAGTACACTGGCCTGGTTACCAAATATTGCATTTGCGGTTTCGCGGCCACGGCGCAATGTTGACTCATCCACAACATCATCATGCAACAGGGTCGCGGTGTGGATGAATTCAACGATCGCTGCCAGAGTATGGTGATCGGATGACTGAATGTGCATAGCGCGCGCAGCCAGTACACATAGCAATGGTCGCAAGCGTTTGCCGCCGCTGTTTACAATGTAAAAGCCCAGCTGATTTATTAACGCAACATCTGAGTCCACTTGTTGCTGAATGATCGCATTGACCGCATCCATGTCATCCGAAGCCAGGGATCGTATTTGATCTATATCCATGTGTCTCTGTAATTAGCAGATGATTTAGTTTGAGTGGATTGTACCTGAATTAGTACGTGTATCCAGCGTCTCAACGTAAAAAATGCAGCCTCAAGTGATACCGACTTGGATTTTTAACTATCAATAGCTTTTTTTTCTTAGTTAAAGATGATTTTCAAGGTAAACTGCCCCGGACTGTGAATTTACGTGAAAATAACCGCTTGAATTAGTGCTGATTACCCTCCTTAAACCAGGCGGAAACTATCGGTAGTAAAGCGATAGCGTCGATGTGCGAAAAATAATCGAATTTTTATAATTGTGGGGTTGTGATCGAAGGATGTTTCACGTACAATTCGCGCCCTGTTTTTTGAATTGAAGCGTCAGAGACGCAGAGCGGAGTTAGATATGTACGCGGTTTTCCAAAGTGGCGGTAAACAGCACCGTGTGGCCGAAGGCCAGACCGTTCGTTTAGAGAAAATTGAAGTTGCACCGGGTGAGAGTGTTAATTTCGAGAACGTATTGATGGTAAGCAACGGTGACGATGTTAAAATCGGCACTCCTTTCGTTGCTAATGGTAAAGTGACTGCTGAAGTGGTGACACACGGTCGTGGCGAGAAAATTAAGATCGTTAAGTTCCGTCGCCGTAAGCACTCACGTAAGCAAATGGGTCATCGTCAGTGGTTCACTGAAGTGAAAATCACTGGCATTAGCGCATAATAGGAGCACGAACACATGGCACACAAAAAAGCTGGTGGTAGTACCAAAAACGGTCGTGATTCAGAAAGTAAACGCCTTGGTGTAAAACGCTTCGGTGGTGAGTCTGTACTTGCGGGTAACATCATTGTAAGACAGCGTGGAACGCGTTTCCATGCCGGTGACAATGTTGGCATTGGTAAAGACCATACTTTATTTGCACTTTCAGACGGTAAGGTTCAGTTCAACGTGAAAGGACCTAAAAACCGTAAGTTCGTGAGCATTGTTTCTGAGTAAACAATTTTCACGCTAACCTGAACAGGTTTTGAGAAACCCCGCGTTAGCGGGGTTTTTTTATGAGAGATTTACGTAACATTCTGCCTTAACCTGTGTCTTAGTGTACACTTATTACTATCAGATATTGGTTTCGTTTATGACACTCGATGGGCTGCTTATCCCAGCCACCATTATCTTGAAGGTCATACAGCCAGGGCAAAACAGTGATTCATATTGAGGATCACGACAATGAGGTCCGATCAACCAAACTGATCGACACTGGAGCGATAGATGAAATTTGTTGATGAAGCTGAAATTCGAGTTGAAGCTGGTGACGGCGGCAACGGCGTAGTTGGCTTTAGACGTGAAAAATACGTACCAAAAGGTGGCCCTGATGGGGGGGATGGTGGCGACGGTGGCAGTGTTTATCTGCAAGCCGAT
The DNA here is from genome assembly GCF_012911815.1 of Alteromonas ponticola. GTDB lineage: Bacteria > Pseudomonadota > Gammaproteobacteria > Enterobacterales > Alteromonadaceae > Alteromonas > Alteromonas ponticola. Next base: position 112,641 of record NZ_JAATNW010000005.1, read on the forward strand.
GAAAACCTGAACACCCTCATTGACTACCGCTTTGAGCGATTTCATCGAGCTGAACGGGGTCAGAATGGTCAGGGGGGAGATTGTACCGGTCGCAAAGGTAAAGATCTAACTGTAACCGTACCGGTAGGTACGCGCGCCACCGATTGTGACACTGGCGAAGTCCTGGGCGATTTAACGCGCCACGGACAACGCCTGAAAGTTGCGCAGGGTGGTTTTCACGGTCTGGGTAACGCACGTTTCAAAAGCAGTACTAACCGTGCGCCGCGACAGAAAACCAATGGTACACCGGGTGAAATTCGTTCCCTTAAACTCGAGCTGATGCTGTTAGCTGATGTGGGTTTATTAGGCATGCCGAACGCGGGCAAGTCCACTTTCATACGGTCGGTCTCAGCCGCCAAACCTAAGGTGGCAGACTACCCGTTTACTACCTTGGTACCCAATTTAGGTGTGGTCAGACAGGACGCGCAGCGCAGCTTTGTGATTGCCGACATTCCAGGGTTGATTGAAGGCGCAGCAGAAGGCGCGGGCTTAGGAATTCGCTTCCTGAAACATTTAGAACGCTGTCGAATTCTGCTGCACATGGTGGACTTACTGCCAGCAGATGAAAGTGATCCGGCTGAAAATGCTAAAGCCATTGTGGCCGAATTAGAGAAGTACAGCCCCAAGCTAGCCAGTAAGCCGCGCTGGTTGGTATTTAACAAAACTGATCTTCTGTTAGAGGAAGAAGTGGAAGAGAAGTGTCAGCAGATTGTTGAAGCACTTGGTTGGGAAGGTCCAGTGTATAAGATCTCGGCATTCCAGAAACTCGATGTAGGCCCTCTGTGCAAAGACATCATGAATTATATCGAAACTTTACCTGCACAAATGGAATCTGACGGCGCTGCCGAAGCACCAGTGGAGTTCAACTGGGACACCTATCATCGCAACACGGTTGAGAAAACTGATTTTGCTGATGATGATGACGACGACGATTTTGATGATGATGACTACGACGTAGAAGTAGTTTATCGCAAATAGGGAAAGAGAACGGGAATGGTAAGTAAAGTCGCAATGATTGCCGCCATGGCTAAAGATCGTGTTATCGGTGCTGATAATACCATGCCCTGGCATCTACCCGCGGATTTGGCGCATTTTAAACGCATTACCATGGGCAAGCCTGTGATAATGGGGCGTAAAACTTACCAATCCATTGGCAAAGCACTTCCTGGTCGTCCTAATATCGTGATCAGCCGTGACGCAAACTTTAAGCCTGCGGATGCTTCCGTGGTACCCAGCCCCGAAGACGCGCTGGACATGGCAGTGACCCTGCCTACCCGTGATCAGGAAATCATGGTCATTGGCGGTGGTACCATCTACCAAAGCTTTCTCGGACACGCCGAAACCCTTTACCTAACCTTCATTGATACTGAAGTTTCCGGCGACACCCAATTCCCCGATTACCAGCAATATGGCGAGTGGCGTGAAATTGAAAAGGAACATCGTCATGCCGATGAGCATAACCCGTTCGATTACCAGTTTGTGACGCTAACGCGTACCATCTAACTGCGCATTAATTTTCTCGGTCAACGCTATCTGCGTTTCTTGCAGTAAGGCCAGGATCTACAATAGCTTTTCGTCATTTCATCTCCACGCGGTGAAGAGTGGGACCCTTGTCCATGCGTTACCAATTATCCGGAGTAGGCGAACAGTTGTGAAAGAAAGGGATCCCCGATTGCTCGGGGATGAGAGATTATTTAGTGCAATTAGCTCACCACGTAGTGGCAAACCGTCCGCGGAAAGTTAGATATGGTTAACAGCGATCATGCGCTGATCTTGTCGAACAGATTCTCCAATGTTAAGCCTTGATGCCCAAGCATATCTTTAAGTCTACGTAATGCCTCTACCTGAATCTGACGTACCCGTTCGCGGGTTAAGCCAATTTCGGTACCGACATCCTCCAGCGTGGAAGGCTCGTAACCCATTAAGCCGAAACGTCTTGCCAGGACTTCCCGTTGTTTAGGGTTAAGATCGGTTAGCCATTTGACAATATTGTCTTTAATATCGTCATCCTGCAGATTCTCTTCCGGTCCAAATTCTTTTTCGTCAGCAAGAATGTCGAGTAAAGCTTTGTCGTTTTCGCCGCCGATCGGCGTATCGACAGAGGTGATGCGTTCGTTTAAACGCAGCATTTTACTGACTTCATCCACGGGCTTTTCCAGACAGATAGCAATTTCTTCAGCAGAAGGTTCGTGATCCAGCTTCTGGGAAAGTTCTCGCGCCGCGCGCAAATAAACGTTTAACTCTTTTACCACATGGATGGGTAAGCGAATGGTGCGTGTCTGATTCATGATCGCACGTTCAATGGTTTGCCGGATCCACCAGGTTGCGTAAGTAGAAAAACGGAAGCCTCGCTCAGGATCAAATTTCTCCACTGCCCTGATCAGTCCGAGATTACCCTCTTCAATTAGATCCAACAGTGCAAGCCCACGGTTGTTGTAGCGTCTTGCAATTTTAACTACCAGACGAAGGTTACTGACAATCATACGCTTACGAGAGGACTCACATCCTTTCAAGGCACGTCGTGCAAAATAGACTTCTTCTTCAGCGGTCAGTAGGGGGGAAAAGCCGATTTCGCCCAGGTACAACTGGGTGGCATCAAGGTTTTTAGGAAGTTCGTCCTGACTAAATACAACGTCATCGTTGCCATCGTCGGTGTCGGATTCGTCAGCTTTTAAGTCAGCTGGCATTTCTATATCGTCGAGTTCATCCCGCGATCTTCTTGCGACTACAGTGTTTTTATTTTGATCCACAACTGCATCTCCTGCTTTAAGGTTTATTTATAACATTCGCTCCCTTGGCTTATTATTGTTGTTTATAGTTTTTATGGACGTGACGTTGGCAGGTATCGCATCGGATCTAACGACTTTCCCCGATACCTCACTTCAAAATGAAGTCTGACCGAATTTGTACCGCTATTCCCCATAGTGGCAATTTGTTGACCAGCGTCAACCCATTGCTGTTCGCGCACCGTAATGGTGTCGTTGTGTGCATACGCACTCAGAAAAGTGTCAGTATGCTTTATAATTATTAAATTTCCGTAGCCTCTTAGCGCGTTACCGGCATATACCACTTTTCCAGTGGCGGCTGCTCGGATAGGGCTACCTTTTTCGGCACTGATATCAATTCCTTTGCTGCCGTTTTCTCCTGCTGAAAATGTTGCTACCAACTTGCCATAGGCTGGCCAGACCCACTTGTCAACCTGCCCAGGGAACCCATTTTTAGCGGGTTTAGCTGTTTTAGGCTGCGTGTTACTGACAACCTTAACTGGCTGGTTGTTAACATTATTTTCACTTTCACCATACGCCTGCTGTTTTCTACGGTCAACTTTATTTGTAGATTTATTAGCTGAGGTCGGACCAGAAGTGGATCGGGGTTTGGATCCGGCAGATCGGCTGGATCGACTGGAAGCCACAACGGGGTTGAGTTTCAACTCCTGGCCGGGGAAAATATTGTAAGGAGGCTGCAAATTATTATAGCGCGCGAGATCAAGATAATCTTTTCCGGTGAACCAGGCGATGGCATAAAGTGTTTCGCCTCGGTTCACCGTGTAGGTGGGTTCTGTGTAACCTTGTTCTTCAACGGGTTGACTGTCCAGCAGTACCAGCGGAGCTGGTGCGCGTCTGCCGGCGCATGCGCTCAACAGCACCAGCAGACAAAGTGTCATCCAAATCGTTTTATTGATAGTCCTTGATCCCTTCATTAAACAACGTCAGCGTAGAAGGAGATATGCGCCAATTGCCAACAAGACGGTTGCCCAGCCCAACACCTCCACATACTGGCGCAGTTTTGCCTCCATTGCTGCGCCACCCCATCTCATCAGTCCCGCTACCAGAAAGAAGCGCGCGCCGCGACCAATGGCCGACGCAATCACAAACGGTAAAAACGCCATTTGCATGACACCTGCCCCCACGGTAAACACTTTGTAAGGAATCGGCGAGAACCCGGCGATGAAAATGACCCACACCCCATATTGTTCAAACCACGAAAGTGCCATGTCAAATTTAGGTTGATAGCCTGATGACGCAATCCAGGGTTCGATCCACGCATCAAAAGCAAAATAACCCAGCAGGTAACCGCCAATCCCTCCCAGAACTGAGGTTAGCGTGGTCAGAAATGCGAAAAACCACGCTTTGTCTGGACGCGAAAGCGACATCGGCGCCAGCATGACATCAGGAGGAATGGGAAAAAACATCGATTCAGAAAAGCTTAAGCCTCCCAGATAAACACTGGCGTGGCGGTGGCGCGCCCAGCGTAAAACCAGGTCGTACAAAGGTTGAAATACCTTCAAAGAATATCTCCAGCAACAAGAGGAACAAATCGCACCGATTCAATCGTTTGTGTAGACAGCTCACCTTCTTTGGAATCCACACAGGTCAACGTTTGCTGTTCACTTCCGATAGGAATGATGAGTCTTCCACCCTCATTTAGCTGATTGCAGAGATCGGTAGGAAGTGAACTGGCTGCGGCAGTTACGATGATGGCATCGAATGGACCTTTGGATGCCCATCCTTTCCAGCCATCGCCGTGTTTCATAGATATGTTGTGCAAATCCAATTGGTTCATTCTGCGTTTAGCCTGAAACTGCAGTGATTTGATTCGTTCTACAGAGAAAACCTTCTTAAATAGCTGCCCTAGTATAGCGGTCTGATAACCAGAGCCTGTGCCTATCTCCAACACATTTTTTGCCTCGTTATCAGCAGATAACAGCAATTCAGTCATTTTAGCGACAATATAGGGTTGAGAAATCGTTTGTCCCTGTCCAATGGGGAGGGCGGTATTCTGATACGCTTTATGTTTTAACGCATCGGGCAAAAACAGTTCTCTGGGCGTCGATGCGATAGCATTGAGGACTTTCTGATTACGTATCCCTTCTTTGAACAACAGTTCTGCAAGGGCATCTCCTTTACGTGTCGATCTCATAATGACGTTACTTTTAAGATTAATTGTTCTAATTATTAAGTGGTTGCTACAATTTTTCGTCCAGCCAGACTTTCATGTCATCCAGACTCTGATACGCGGTCATATCCACCGTAAGCGGGGTAACCGAGCAGTAATTATTTGCAATTGCATCAAAATCGGTGCCGGGACCCGCATCCTGTTCCGCTCCCGCAGGTCCGTACCAGTAAATGGTGCGACCAAAGGGATCGGTATCCGCCACCATGCCTTCGGCTCTGTGACGTCGGCCCTGACGGGTTATTTTTATTCCTGCCAATTCATCATAAGGGATATCAGGCACATTAACATTTAATATTTGATTAGGTGGCAATGGGTGGGTTTTAAGTTTGTTAACAATGTCCAGTGCAACCCTGGCGGCGGTGTCAAAATGATTGCCCTCACGACCGACCAAAGAAACGGCAATTGCCGGCAAACCCATGTAGCGTCCTTCGGTAGCAGCGGCGACTGTACCTGAATAAATAACATCATCCCCAAGATTTGCACCATGGTTAATGCCCGATACAACCAACTGTGGGTCGTCATCCAAAAAGCAGTTCACGCCCAGGTGCACACAATCGGACGGTGTGCCGTTAACCGAGTAAAAGCCATTATCCATTTTCTGGATGCGGAGCGGACTATGTAGCGATAACGCGTTACTTGCGCCACTACAGTTTCGATCAGGCGCGATTACAGTGACATCGTGTTCAGCAGAAATTGCCTTGTACAATTCCGCCAGGCCCTTCGCAAACACGCCATCATCATTACTTAACAGTATATTCATGCGTTCTCCGTTAACTGGCGTGTTGTAATATCACGCACTCGCGTAGCACGCTCGTGGCAAAGCAACCGCCGGGTAAGGCAAAAGAAACCGTTAATTTATCACCCTCACTTTGCCATTCAAGCTCACGCGGCCAAATTTTTATTGCCCGGCGTTCCTGCTCCATACCAACTGAGGCTAAAAACGCTTTTACAGCAACATGTTCAGTGCTTTCCAGCTGCTCTAATTTTTTCGCATCAGCAGTGACGATACTGTCCCCTTTACCCCACAGGGGGGCGGTGGGCGACACGTCGCCTTGTTGATAACGCGACTGTTCTTCATCGGTGGGCTGCTCACACAGAAAAAAGCTGTTGGAACCGGACAGCATCAACGCATCGCCAGACAAGATCGTTTCAAAGCGGTTCGCACCGAGACGCGCTGAGACAACCTCATTAAATAACCAGCTTCTTAATGCCGACAACACAATGTTTCGTTTATTGCGGTTGCGAATGGCTTCGCCATCCAACATCCGTTCTGCCAACTCCAGGTTGCCGCCTTTGGTTGGTTCGCCGTCTGCATTAAAGGTGACGCCAAAGCGCTGTTCACCAAAATAGTTGGGCACACCGTTTTTACTTTGTTCAAGCGCCGCGCCTAGTGCCTGTGGATCGGACACGTTACGCAGACAAATGGTAAAGTGATTGGTTTTAGCCTGACCGGTGCGTAATTTTTTATTGTGACGGGTTTGCTTGAGTATGCTGACGCCGGGCATTTTCCATTGACTAAAGTCAATGTCGGCTTTACCCGGAGTGTGAATACCAAACCACTGACGGGTAAGGGCAAACTTATCTTTGCGTCCCGCGTAAGTGACCGCGCGTAGAGGCAATTTACAGAATTTGGCTAATTGCTCTGCCACAAATGCCGTATTCGCATTTACTTTTTCAATCCAGATAAACTGATGTTCACCTTCGCCTGTTGGGCTAAAGCCTAACTGCTCTTCCACCACAAAATCTTCAGGGTGTTGTTTAAACAATGCGGTGGTGGTTGGGCTGGCATACAAATAGTGCCAGTGTTCGGTCGCTAACTTCATGTGGTAACCCTGGTTAACAACACCACTGCATGAGCAGCAATGCCTTCTTTCCGCCCGGTGAAGCCCAATTTTTCGGTGGTGGTGGCTTTGACATTAATGTCACTGATAGCGCAGCGGCAATCGTCCGCCAGCGCTTCGCGCATGCTATGAATATGCGGCGCCATTTTCGGAGCCTGGGCAATAATGGTCATATCTGCATTGCCCAGTGCGTAGCCCGCATCAGCGAGCAGCTGAATCACATGTCGGAGCAAATTACGGCTATCAGCATTGGCATAGGCATCATCAGTGTCAGGAAAGTGCTGACCAATATCACCCATGGCAGCGGCACCTAACAGGGCGTCGCATAGTGCATGAATGAGCACATCGCCATCGGAATGGGCCAGCAACCCCTGTTCGTAATCAATTTTCACACCGCCTATAACAATGGGGCCGTCGCCACCAAATTTATGGACATCGTAACCATGGCCAATGCGCATGTTTTATTCCTTATTATGTTGCTGTGCCAACTGAGATAAATAAAATGCCGCCAGCGGTAAATCTTCCGGATGGGTAATTTTGATATTGGCCGGATTGCCCGCTACCAGCTTCACCTGATGGCCAACGGCTTCCATCGCGGATGCTTCGTCGGTAATCAGGGTGCCACTGGTAAGCCCGGCCTGGATCGCATGGGTTAATTCCCCCGCTTTGAATAATTGCGGGGTAAGCGCATGCCATAATGACTCGCGACTTTCCGTATGCGAAACAATCTGCGATTTAGTGGGGTGGGCACGTTTCATGGTATCGCGAACCGGCGTGGCTAAAATTCCGCCTGCCACTGACTCATCTTTCATCAAGGCCAAAAGCTTACCGATATCGTCTACGCTCAGGCAGGGTCTGGCGGCATCGTGCACCAGTGCCCACGCTGTTTCCGGAAGCGTGCTAACAGCATTTAGCACCGAATGCGCCCGTTCACTACCGCCTTGAACCACGCTCAGCCAACTTTTTTTATAAAAGGGCAGTGTGGGCAAAATGGTGTCGTCGGGATGCGCGGCAATGATGGTGTGGTTCACCAGAGGATGTGCCATCAACGCATTCAACGTATGTTCAAGAATCGTTTTGCCCGCGATCTCCAGGTACTGTTTAGGCTTGCCCGCCTGCATGCGGGTTCCGATACCCGCAGCTGGTACCACGGCGGTAACAGATAAATTAAAACTCATTGATTAGTTCGCTTCTGCAGGCAGGATACGATAAAAGGTTTCACCTTCTTTGATAAGCCCCAATTCGTTGCGAGCCCGCTCCTCAATTGCTTCAAGACCAATTTTCAGATCGTTTATGTCAGCTTCCAGCAACGCATTACGCTGTGCAAGGTTGGCGTTTTGCTGAGACTGTTCTTCTACCTGACGGGTGAGCGCATGGTAATCTGGAATACTGTGCTTGCCCAGCCACAGGCGATACTGGAGTAACCCCAGTAATACCAGCAACACCACTGTAATCCACTTATCCCGCCACACGGCCATAACCTGAAATTTCGACATAGCGGTTATTATGCCCACTCAACTGGGGCGCGTCTATGCTGGTTTTGACACAAAGCTGCCGGTTAATCGTTTTTACCTAATTTATCCTTTAATTTATCAAGCAGTTTCGATTTTTTCTGGTCAATTACATCGGCCAGCTTGGCTTGCAGTAAGGCTTGCAAATCGTCGCTGTTACCATTGGCCGCGGCAAGCATAGTGTTGAGTTCTTTCAATGCATTATTGGCTTGCTTTTGGTCGTCGGATACGCGCGCCGCAAGTTTTTGTTTCAACTCGTCAAGTTTATCTTTTTGCGAGGCGCTTAATTCCGCTAAGGCCAGCTTGGCAAACTGATTATCCAGATCAGAACTGAGATTGAAGCCTGGGTTATCCACCTGACCAGAAAAGCCGATATCGAAATTAAGCTGCTTCAGTTGGCCAAGCACATTGGCGATAGAAGTGGTCAGCTGGTTCTTACCTTCCGCCTGCATAGCCAACTCGGACAGTTTCACCGCACTGCTGCCACTGACCGCATTGTTGTCTACTATGAAGTTGCCGGAACTGGCCAGCAGCGCAGACTGCAACAGCGCCGACAGTTTTTCCGCCTGCACCACAGGAATGCTGGCTAAATCTATTCCTTCTAATGTCCATTGCTGTTGCGCATCCACGCCTTCATCATCTAGCCAAAACTGGCCGGTCGACTCGAATTGTTTAAAGGTGTTGCTATCAGCAAAAATAGAATAGGTGGTGGGTTCGCCAATTAAGGGATGCGTATTGGTAATGTTTTTCCATTCGCTGGTCAGCCGTTGCCCCAGCAATTCCACTGTCATGGTGGCGTCCTTCACCCATACTGAAGGCATCTCTGTTTGTTCCGCTGGCTGGTCCTTGTCGCCGTTAATCAGAGGTAAGATAAGCTGGGTTGCCGCGGTCAGGTATTCGGTCATCTGCTCAGCCTTATCGCCAAATACCATTTGAGTAACCTGTTGCAATGCTGCCTGATCACCCGTAAGGGCCCCTTTTAACAGCGCGTAATCCTGTTGTGGCGCTTGCTTTAGCGTATCAATCGAAGTCTTCAGCGCTGTTCTCGCCCTTTTTGCCTCATTGGTGAAGGCTTTTATGCGCTGCTGGTCCTGCTTTATTTCCTGTTTTATTTTATCCAGAGTTTCCTTTGCCCTGGCTAAGGCTTCAGGCGATTTATAATCCGTATTTTTAAGTTGTTCTATCTGCGCTTTATATTCGTCAATTCGGTTTTTGTCGGGCAACGCCTGATAATTGCTCTTCAGTGACTGATCAAATTGTTGATATTGCTGTTTCGCCTGTTCTGCAGCTTGAGTAGATTTAAGTTCAGAACGGGCGAGCAGTTCATCCACCGTGGGGATTGCCTCTTTAGCGCTGGCTTTTATATCGTCAAGCGTCATCGAATCAGCGGGCTGACGATACACTTCGCCTGGCGCCTGTCGCGGTTGATCAAATCGTATGGCCAGCAGATTGAGTTTTGACACCACAATCTGATCAGAAAGCAGCGGCAGTACTTCGACATCCGCGCTGGCTTCATCTATCTGCACTTTATTGTTAGCTGGTTGCGCGGGGTCGGTAAGTTGGATGTCATACAAACTGGCAGTGACGGGGATCAGCGTATGGGACACTTCGCCGATATTCACCTCTGCGCCATAGGCTTCGCTGACCTTATCTTCAAGGACCCATTTGATGATGGGATTAGCCAGAAACCAGTAGCCAATCACCAGGATGATCAGGATACCCAATAGAAAATACCAAAAGCTTACGCCACGTTGAGATGTCATATCAGCCTGCTTAAAAATTGTCTGTAAAAAAACTGTTTGCGCGTTTGATACCACTATAGTTCAGTTACTTAGGGAAAAAAACCTCACTTTGCGATGAACAACACAGATAAACTCGCTGGTAAGCTTGGCGTACGGCCAAATTGTGCTAGTATCCGCGAAATTTGCGCCGCATCTTGATCTTTGTCGCAGTGCAAGAGTTAAAAGAAACATTCATCCAGTTATTTGGTGGAAATTGAACATTTGAGTTGCTGTGCGATCCTGCCCTGTTTTAGCTGTCCTGCATTGGGGTCCGCGGTGACAATTTTTTAAAACGCATAGTAAATTATTGAAGGGTAGCAATGCTCATTAACGACGACCTCTATACTACGACACCTCTGCGTCAACGCATCCGTGATTATTATCGTGTGGGCGAATCCACCGCAATAGACCAAATCCTGCCTATGGCTGAAGTAAATCCCCGTGCACGAAGTCGTGCGTGGGAACGCGCCAGGAAGATGGTACTCAAGATTCGCAAAGATCAGGAAGGTCACGGTGGCATCGATGCGTTGTTAAATGAATTCTCGCTGTCCACCGCTGAGGGCGTGGTACTGATGTGTCTGGCCGAAGCCCTGCTCAGGGTGCCAGATGAAGATACCCAAAACGAACTGATCCGCGACAAATTATCTAAAGGGCAGTGGACTCCTCACTTAGGCAACTCGGATTCTCTGTTTGTCAACGCTTCAGCCTGGGGTTTGCTGATGACCGGTAACATGGTCAATTATGCCGACCGCCGCAAGAGCGAGCACTTAGGCATTCTTAAGCGTACTTTAGGGCGTTTAGGCGAGCCGGTAATTCGCCGGGCAATGAATGTCGCCATGCGCATCATGGGACGTCAGTTTGTCATGGGTGAAACCATCGAAACTGCCGTTGAGCGCGCAAAAGATAAAGAGAAAAAAGGCTACGTCTATTCATACGATATGCTGGGCGAAGGTGCGCGTACCATGGCCGATGCCGATCGCTACTACAAAGCCTATGAAGATGCGATCAAGGTTATCGGTGAAAATGCCCATGGTCGCGGCCCCATAAAGTCGCCGGGTATCTCGGTAAAATTGTCAGCTATTCATCCGCGTTTTGAATTCGTCAAATACGAGCGGGTGATGGAAGAAATCCCTCCGCGCCTGAAGGCGCTTTGTTTAATGGCTAAAGAATACGACATCGGCCTGACCGTCGATGCGGAAGAAGCTGACCGTTTAGACGTGTCGCTGGATATTATTGATAAGGTTTTCAGCGACCCGGATCTGGACGGCTGGAATGGCTTTGGCCTGGCCGTGCAGGCGTATCAAAAGCGCGCCCTATATGTCATTGAGTGGTTACGTGCATTGACCCTGCGTGTCGGCCGCACCATGATGGTACGTCTGGTGAAAGGGGCTTATTGGGATACCGAAATTAAACTGACTCAACAGGCCGGTTTAGAAGAATTCCCCGTGTTTACCCGTAAATCGTCGACTGACGTGTCATATCATGCCTGCGCTAATCGCCTGTTGGATTATCGCGACACCATTTATCCGCAATTTGCCACGCACAATGCCTACACGGCTTCGGTGATCATGGAGTTGGCGGGTGATGACAAGCAAAATTTCGAGTTTCAGTGTCTGCACGGCATGGGCGACACCCTCTACGACCAGATAGTGACTGAAGAAAAAATTCAGTGTCGGGTGTATGCACCGGTAGGTGAACACGAAGATCTGCTTGCTTATCTGGTAAGGCGGTTGTTAGAAAACGGTGCCAACTCATCATTCGTTAATGCGATTGTCGATGGTTCCAAGCCGGTTGAATCGCTGCTGGAAGATCCGGTCGAGAAAACCCAGCGCCTGAAGATTCGCTACAACAAACTTATCAGCAAACCGCGTGATCTGTACGCACCGGAGCGTGACAATTCACGCGGCCTGGATTTGTCTGATCATAATGCCGTGCACGCATTAAGTCATGAAATTGAGCGCTGGCAAAGTGTTTACAGTGTTAAACAAAGTGACTTGCCTGAAGGGGCGACAGCGGTCAGAAGCCCAACCAATCATGATGATCTGGTGGGGTATCATGTTTACGCCACCGAAGAACAGATGTCCGCGTCGTTAGATAAGGCGCATCAGGCATTTCAGGGGTGGTCGAAAACGCCCGTGTCAGACCGCGCTGAAATTTTACATCGCACCGCAGATGCGTTAGAGCGTCATATGTCCGAGTTGATTGCTATCTGTATTCGTGAAGCCGGTAAAGTGACGCAAGACAGCATTGACGAAGTGCGGGAAGCGGTTGATTTCTGTCGCTACTATGCCGTGCGCGCGAAAGAGCTGGATGAAGATCAGCGCTTGTTGCCGCGTGGTGTGGTGCTGTGTATCAGCCCCTGGAATTTCCCGCTGGCAATTTTCTTAGGCCAGGTGGCTGCCGCGCTTGCTACTGGTAATACAGTGGTTGCCAAGCCTGCAGAACAAACCAGTATTATCGCCAAACGGGCGATTGATATTATGCGTAACGTGGGCTTGCCTGATGATGCTGTGCAACTGATCATTGGCCCCGGTAAAGCGGTGGGCGACTTGCTGCTGCCCGATGAGCGCATTAAAGCGGTTATGTTTACCGGTTCAACCCAAACAGGCACATTGATTTCGCAGACGCTGGCCAACCGTGGCGGTGAACAAGTGCCACTGATTGCTGAAACGGGCGGTCAGAACTGCATGATCGTTGACTCAACCGCACTGCCTGAGCAGGTTGTGGATGATGTAATCCATTCAGGTTTCCAAAGTGCTGGTCAACGCTGTTCTGCCTTGCGCGTAATGTACGTGCAGGAAGATATTGCTGACAAATTGATCACCATGTTAACTGGCGCCATGAAAGAGTTAAAAATTGGTGACCCGGCAATGCTACGCACCGACATTGGTCCGGTGATTGACGAAAAAGCACTGAAAAGCTTAAAAGATCACGAAAGCTACATGGAAGACAATGGCAAACTGCTGTATCGAGCGGAATTGCCACAGGATGCCAAAAACGGCACCTTCTTCCCGCCCACCCTGTACGAGATTGACAATATCGACGTGCTCAAGCGTGAGGTATTCGGGCCGGTTATCCATATTATTCGCTTTAAGTCGAAGAACCTGGAAAACGTGATTAACGCAATCAATGGTACTGGTTTTGGCCTGACTATGGGTGTGCATTCGCGTCTGGAAGAACGCGCTAACGAGTTGGCAGCTAAGAGCCGCGCGGGTAACGTATACATTAATCGCAATATGATTGGTGCTATAGTAGGTGTGCAACCCTTTGGTGGCCGTGGGCTGTCGGGAACCGGCCCTAAAGCCGGTGGACCAAACTACCTGCCACGTCTGATGATGGAACGTGCCACGCCTAAGCCTTCCACTGTTGATAATATGGGGCAATTGGATACCGCCTTAACCGGTGATGAAGCAGAACGCAAAGCGGCGCAAAGGTTAATGGATCAAGCCACAGCAGTTGAGGCGAAATGGCGTCACACACCATTGAACGACCGCATTTCTATGGTGCGCCAGCTGCTGGCCAAAATTGCTAATGTGGACATTCTGGAAGAGTTTGCCGACGATTTAAACCGCACTCTGGCAACCTCGCGCCAGCAAATTACCAATGTTGAACGCAAATTAGCGAAAGCGACAGAATTGCCCGGCCCTACTGGTGAGTCGAATAAACTTTATCTTGAGCCGCGAGGCGTACTGGTATGTTTTGCCGATAAAGAGGTCACGTTCGAATACTGGACGCTGTCGATCGTAACTGCGCTGGCGACAGGTAACGTGGTGGTTTCAGTGGTATCAGAAACCTTCTATGAAGAAGCGTTGGAATTTCAGAGAAAATTTGAAGATACCGGTGCCGAGAAGGGTATTTTCCAGGTTGCGCGTTTGCAGCATCTGCACGATCTGGTGATGAATCCCCATCTGGCTGGCGTGGTCGTTGATTCCAACACAGAGCGTACTGCCCAGATTTCTGCGATGTTAGCCTCGCGCGAAGGCGGAGCGATTTTGCCAGTGATCAGTGCCGAATATAACGACAATCTGATCCAGCGTTTGATGACTGAGAAAACCATTAGCATTGATACCACCGCTTCAGGTGGTAACACATCGTTAATGACCCTGGTCGAAGACGACGAGTAGCCTTGGCAGACACTATGTCCTAAGTATCAAGCCCTCTTTACGAGGGCTTTTTTGTGCGCGTTACTTATTCTCTTCAGTATTGCTATCGTCTGCACTGGTTGGGTTATTGCGCAGATAACCCGCGGCCTGCTCATCTTCCTTAACGGTAAGTTTCTCTTTAGCAGTAGATGTCTCGCCATCCAGCGCACGGGTTTGCTGGTTAACCTGATGGATGGTGCTGGCGTTGCGCAAATCGGCCTCACTGGTGATCGAGGCGATTGACTCTCTTCCTTTCAAGAACGCTTTAAGTTCTGCAACAATTTTACCCAGTTCAGTGTCGTCTCTGGACATATTCATAATAAACCGGGGAGACTCAAGGTTAGAACGGCCGCTGGTGGCAAAAATAGACGAGGTGATGCGGGAAATAATAATCCATGGGGTGATAGAGCTTCTGACCACGGTATTTTCAGAGCGCGTGGAATCATGAATAGACATCCCCGTAGACACTTTAGACTCAGTAAAGGTGCCTTCTGTTTTCATAAACATTAACAGCGAAGAAAATTGCATCTCACCCCAGAACAAGTGTGACGCGCGGTTAAGAATTTTACCGGCCAGGTAAAAGGTCAGCCAGCCGAAAAAGTAAAACTTAGCGTCATTAATAATGTTGATGCCCGGTGTCATTTCTTTCATCGCAGGTAAGCGATCCTGTGCCTGAAAATATTCTATGGCAGCGCCGATATTAAGCAAAAACATGGCGAATAAGGCGAATCCGGTAAGCACACACAGTTGCGCCAGAAAACTAGTGAGATAGCGAAAACCGTTGTTATAGCATGGTTCGCTATCGGCTAACGCAGGCTGAGTTTCAATAATTAACTCACCGAAAAATGCGCCCTTATCCACCGCTTCAGCTTTAAGTTTGGGATCGAAATTCTGATAGACACGGTTTGGGATTTCCTTATAACGCCGGTTGGTGAGGATAATATTTTCAACATTAATGAACACTTCGTTAGGATGAATGCTTTCCTGCAAATTGTCGCGGTATTCACTGACCTCGGTTTTGGGCGTGGCTTTTTTCAGGCGTGTATACAGGTTGGGCATGATCCCCATCATGACCACTATGCAGGCGCCCAGCAATAACGCTAAATTGCTCCACACACTAAAGGTCAGCAAATGGCGGTTAATTTCTTCGACGGTTTGCAGATCAGCGGCAAAGATGTGATCGAAAAAGTAACCTGTTACCACAGGAACCAGGATGCTCAGTGCCAACAAAATGCCAAATGAAAGGCCACCGGTGCTATGCAGCGACTGATTGCCTTCGTTATGAATACGGTTGGCCGTATTGCGCCAGGTCACCATAAAGAAAATCAGCAACGCCAGTGCCATAATGGGCAAGGTAATTTGCTGAGCCACTTTTCCGGCCAGCCCGGAAGACACAACAAACCACACCACGGCAAATAAAATCAGACCGGCGACAAAGTTAATTATTAATGAGCCCATTTCCTGCGCCAGGTGGCGCAGAGGGTAGGGTAAAAACGTCAGGTTAGGTGAAAGCGAATGCAGCAGGCGCGCCATCCAGCCAACCGGCTCTGCAAAGGTGATATTTTTGCGCCCCATCAACATCGAGAACAGATCCTGACTGTCGTACAGCAAGGTGTTGTTATCTTTCTCCTGCTGGGCAACATCGCGTTCAGAAGGCGAGTGATTGAATGCCAGTGAACTGGGCACCGAGCGACCGACAAAGTAGCGAAACAGTTGCAGTAAGCCACGGCCCAAATGCCTGGCACCATCAGCTATCAGGATAAACCCCAGCACTGCATATATGTAGCCCAACACCGACCCCTGCTGCACCGCAGTGGCTACCTGCATTAATGGAAACACCCCGGCGCCGATGAGGATGGCTCCCGTAATCACCCTGAAGCGTCCTTCTGCCTTAAAAGGGTTTTTAATCCCTAAGGTTGCCGAGCCAAAATCATACGCCATACTTCACTCCCTGCTTTATTATTGCTTTTTAAATGTTATACCCATTGGGCCAACCAGGTCACCCGCTTCATTTATATGATAAACAAGGTTTGCCTGCTCGGATACTGCCACAACAATCTTATCGTCCTCTACTTTATAATCAAATGCGACTTCGGTACCCAGGGTGCGCTGGGTAAATTTACCGTTTTCAATGACCACAGTGGCCATGCCTTCTCCGTAGGTGCCTGCAACATTGGGTGAGCAGGCACTTAGGATGCTGCAAAGCATGATTGTGAATAATAGTGTGAGATGCCTTTTTGGCATGAAAATCTCCTGACGCAAAACATTTTTATAGCATTGCTTTTGTTTACATTAATGTAAGTCAGAACGATTTTTTTATTTTGTGCAGAGGAAGAAGTGGGCGAAGAAAGCGGTGTTCAGGAGCTGATGGACACCGCGTTTACTTTACAAGCATTGTTGGTAATAGTGACTCAATGACTTACATCCACTGATCATCCCGGCGTTTTTTCTTGGGCAGGTAAGTTAAAATAACACCCAGTAAAATGCCTGCACCTGCTACCATACCGCCACGGGTAAACCAGCGCACCAGTTCCTTTTGCTCGCTGTCATCAACCTGCTGCGAGAGCTGCTTAATTTCGCGTTCCTGCTCGCTGACCTGGGCTGAAAGCTTCGATACCTGTTGGCGTGCGTCATTAAGCTGCTGGTTCAACCGCTGGTTTTCTGATTGTAAGCCTTGCGTGCCCGACTCGGCTTGCGCTAAACGTTCAGTTAACACCGGCACCAGTTCGCCACGGGAAATTTCGTTACTGACAAACTTGGTTTCTACCCAGCCAGTACGGCCTTCATTGTCGCGTATTTCGGTAAATTCCTGTTCGCGGTTATGTTGCAACACCGTGATGGGGGTACCCGCCTCCACTGAGCCGAGAATACGATAATTTCTGCCAGCGCCAGCATGTAAAAATACAAACAAATCATCTCTGATATAGTGATTTGAAGATGGTTCGATATCCAGCGTATTTTCCTGTGCGATCACAGGCGCTGATAAAGAAATGACAGCAATTAGCAGCCAATTTCGAAACATAGAAAATCCGTCATACAATTTAAATCAACTCCCGATGGTAGGGCGAAGCCCGCATAAAGGCAAGCCCGTTGTGTTTTATCCAGGATCAGTGATAAACAATTTTATCCCGGTAGATTGCCAATGATGAATGACACGGGTAAGGTGTCGCATCATTATTATTACATTTGCCAGCCCTTCATATGGCCGAAATAGAAATTAAGTTTGCCACCCGTCAGTCAAGTCACCAACTACTTGAAGAGCGTGTTGCGCCGTTTGTTGAAAAGGCAGGGGCAAGATTACAAAAATTGCCGCCACAGTCACTGCAAAACGACTATTACGACACGCCAGATCAAGTTTTTCACGAGCATAAAATAGGCTTTCGCGTCAGGCAGAGTGACGAACTAATCGAACAAACGGTTAAAACTCAAGGCAAGGTTGATGCCGGATTGCACGCGCGGGGCGAATATAATGTCAAACTATCTAAGCCGGTACCCGATCTCACCCTTTTTCCTGACGATATCTGGCCACAAGATTGGAACATCGTCGATATTAATACGCAGTTAACCCAGCAGTTCACCACACATTTTGAGCGTGAAGGGTATCTTGTGCATTGGCACGACAGCCAGATTGAGATGGTGGTAGATAAAGGGGAAGCCGCGACAGAGAAAATCAGCGCGCCCATTAACGAAATTGAACTGGAGCTAAAATCGGGAAAGGTTGAAGACCTGTTTGCACTGGCAAACCTGGTCAATCAACAGGCTGAGGTACGCTTAAGCGATGTATCCAAAGCGGCCCTTGGCTATCAGTTGCTGCACGGCTGGTCACTGCATGTTGAGCCGTTACCCGCGGTGCTACCGTTGCATAAAGATATTTCTACCGAAGCCGCCTTTGCAGAAGCGGTAAAATGTGCGCTTCGTCATTGGCAACATCACGAACATCTGTTTATCGAAACCGGCTCGGTGAAAATGCTCAAAGAAGTGGGTATCAGTGTGCGCCTGTTACTACAGAGCGTGTCGCTATATCTACCCGTACTGCAATGTCCAGAAATGCTGGCGCTGCACAAGCAGCTGATGGACTACGCCCAGCAATGGAGTTGGGTGGACGATTTACAGAGCTTGCGTTACCTGCTGTCTAAAAAAAGTCTGTTCGCCCGTTTTCTAACTAAACAACCGGCGCTGGTAAGCTACCTGCAAGGCAGAAAAGCGGGCCTGTTACATGCTCACGAGCCTTCGCATGCCTTTTACGCCACCGAATCAACGGCAATTAAGTTAGGTGCCGCACAATTACTGGAACTGAAACCCTGGCAGTCCCATGCGCCGGGGGCAGATGTGCCGGTGATGGAACACGCCAAAGGCTGGCTTTCGCAAGGCTGGCAAACCGTGCAACAAAGCATGCCAAAACAGCGGAATATGAAAGAGGCAAACTATGCCGCGATTGAAATGTTGTTGCGTCAGACCCTGTGGAACGGCTTTTTGCTGGCCGATTTATTTCCCCGCGAACACCGACAGTTTCGCGCTCCCTGGCTTGATATAGTGATGGGAATCGACGAGTTAAAAGCATTGCTGATGTTGCAAAATGCGCTTAACGGTACAGAATTAACCGCCCCCGAGGAAGCACGAGCCTGGGTGAACAACAAGATTGCCAGTTTAGTGCAAGTGATGGAAAGAACCCGTGAAGTGGCCGTGCAGGGCGACCTGTACTGGCAAAATCTAAACTTATCCAGCGATTAGCCTAATGCGTAGCGGCAAATCATGTTACAGACAAAGCGAGCTTTGTTGGACATCAGCGACACATCACCTGCGTTAAACATGATTAAGCGGACTGACCACGCCGCCAGCCCCTTGCTGCAGTATATGGGTGTAAATTTGTGTAGTGCGCACATCGGAATGGCCTAATTGCTCCTGCACTGTGCGAATATCTGCCCCAGCCTGTAACATATGCGTTGCAAATGAGTGACGCAATGTATGCGGCGAGACTGGTTTATCGATGTCTGCCGCCGTAGTAGCGATATTCACGGCTCGCTGAATTTGCTTTTCATTAATGTGATGGCGACGCAATTTATTGCTTTCGGGGTCAAGGCTAAGCGCAGGGGCAGGAAATAAATATTGCCACTCGACCTTAAAAGGGTACGAAGGTGACTTTTTTCGCATCGAGTGAGGTAGCCACACACCCGCAAAGTCATTCACAGTGCGATCCTGTCTGTGCACAGTGGCGACTTTATCCAATTGGATTTTCAATTGCGGAATCAGTCTTTCAGACAGCGTCACAATGCGGTGTTTGCCACCTTTGCCAAACCAAATGCGCACGCATTTATACTGCAAATCAATGTCTCCAGCGCGCAGACGCGCACATTCCATCGACCTCAAGCCACTGCCATACAACATGGCCACCGCCAGATAATGTTTTTGCGGAACATGCTGCAATAACCGGTTTATTTCATCGCGCGTAAGCACAACCGGCAGCTTTTTGGTCTTGCTGCTGCCCACGAACGCCATGTCTTTTGGCAGCGGTTGCTTAACCACGTTCGCATATAAAAAAACTAACGCATTAAGTGCGATGGCCTGCGACGCAGTAGACATTTTGCGCTTTGTAGCAAGATAAGTAAGGTACGCTTCCACCGCATCAACATGCAGTTCAGCAGGGTGTTGGTATTTATGAAAGCGGATATAGTCGGTAATCCAGGTCAGATAAGTACTGATGGTGCGTTTGGCATAGCGCTTCATGCGCATAAAATCGGCAATGTGGGTTAGAAATGGGCTTTGCATAGCAATTAAAAATAAAAATATGCTAATCACAAAACAGTCTAAGAGAAACTGGCTGTGAGCCCAGTTTTAAACAGCAGAAATAAGTTAATTCTTATATTGGTATGTTTAAACACGACAATGTTTCTGAACCAACCTTTAGACTATTAAAATCTGAAAGCTATGGCATACTGAAAATATTAAATGAACAAATTACCCCGTTTTTGGGGTATTTAGACACCACAAAATTGGTGTCTAATAATATGTTAGCTGCCTAGGGTAAGTTATGGACATACCATCCTATAAGATGAAATTCAGCGGACAAGTTCTTGAGCGTGGATTCTGGCTTTATGTCTGGAAAATATGCTATGAATCAAATTCATATTTTTATGTTGGTAGAACT
Source organism: Alteromonas ponticola (assembly GCF_012911815.1). GTDB lineage: Bacteria > Pseudomonadota > Gammaproteobacteria > Enterobacterales > Alteromonadaceae > Alteromonas > Alteromonas ponticola. The sequence continues at coordinate 133,056 of NZ_JAATNW010000005.1, forward strand.
GGAGATAGCTCTTCTCCCAATGCTGCTTCACCATTCAATCGGATAGGTCAACATCTAGATTTTAGGATGAATGCAAAGGGTAGCTCGATGGCAAAACGTCTAAAGCAAGCAGGTATCGATCCTGTTCGAAGTGAATTTGAGATGATTGCTTTGGGTCCATTTTTTGAAGAACAATCAGATTTTGAAGCCCATAAACCAAAGAGGGACTTTATGGCTACCTTAGAGGTCGAAGCAGCAAATTTCCTATCAAAAAGATGTGGTCAAACTGTGCTTGGCGTTCATTATAAATCTGCTGAAGTTCCAGATGATATGGTTTTACATATTCAACAGAAAATTGAGTTGTTTTTAAATGAAGGCAGCTAACAAGAACTTTAAAACGCGCGCGGGCGCGCTGGGACAAAAACACTGTGCCGCAAAGAGCTTAGCACAGTGTTTTTGCCCTTTAAGTAGAAGTTAGGTGTACATGAAGAAGTGGTCCGCTCTTTTAATTTTGGTTGTATTTGGCTGCAGCACTGAGCCGAGTTTCAATTACCAACCCGTCAAATTCGGACTGGGCGAAGGATATGAAGAAGTTGAGCTGCAAGACGGCAGAGTGCAGCTCAGAGTTCTTTCTTTTTATGGCCATAGTGCAGAGACTTTACATCAATACTTTTATCGAAGGGTTGAGGAAAGTTGTGGTGGCCCCGAGTACCAAGTATTTGAACTTAACGAAATGATTGACGTATGTGCGGACGCCAAGTGCTTTAAAAGTGCAGTGCAAGGGCTCTATAAGTGCACCTAACAAGCGCATAAACACTCGCTTCGCTCGCGGGGGACAAATACACGTAGGCTCCCCTCGCTCTGCTCGGTATTTTAGCCTACGTATATTTGCCCGTTATGCGGGAAGTTAGGTGACCCTTGGAGAGAGTCTTTAAATTTACATGCCGAGTATTAGGCAAAACAGACTACTATACCGCAATTGAACTTGTAGCAATGGTTTGGGTTCTCGTAATCGCTTTGCTTGCTCACGGTTTGTTTTTATATTTCATCTTCGCTTTTGATCTAGATTGGATGGTTCTAGAGCATGGAAAGCTTTTGTTAATGTTAAGCTTGGTTGTGTTTAGTGCGCTCTATTTTTATTTAGTATATTCCTTTAGGAAGTTGCTCAAATAAACCAGAGTCTAGTTCACCTAACAAACAAATTATGGCACTCGCTGTCGCTCGCTGGGACACAAACACGCGGGGCGCTTCGCTATTATGCCCCACGCGTTTGCGCCCCATATTTGGAAGTTATATTCCAGTGATAGCGAAGTCTATTGCATCTATCAGCAGTTCTCTGGATTGCTCCAACGAACCAATGCGATCCTTGAGCACGTCTTCGGGTATAGAACTAAGTTGTTGTGCTAGAAATAGATATGTTGTGCCCTCGAATTCTATTTCCGGCGTCAGCTTCTTCATGTAAAAACTGTTTTTAGTATTGCTAGTTGTTAACGGTACAACCAGCCTTGTTGCCAATTGGTCAATTACAGAGTTTTGAACATCAACAAGAAAAGGGTAAGCTTTGCTAGTTTTCTTGCTTGGGTTTCTGTAAACATCAAATTGCGCCATTAGAAGTTCCTGTACTCATCACCTATACAACCGTTCTCAGCAACAAACTCGTTGTATGCAGCTATGGCAGCTTTGTTTTCTTTTTTCCATTTCTCTGCTTCAATACTTTTTAGCTTGTCTCTAAGTGCTTGCTCTAAGGTCGCAGACAGGTTAACTTTTAAACTTCGAGCTTTTTGCAATAAGTCGCTATTCAAGCTTAGATTTGTCGCTTTCTTGGGGGCATGGACGTCATATAAATCTTGCATTTTATCACTCCAACTAATTTCACCACCAAGTATACGCATGCAGATGCGCATTGCAAAGCATGGTTGTAATATAACGCATTAACACTCGCTGCGCTCGCTAGGGACAAAAACACGTAGGCTCCCTGCGCTTCGCTTGGTATTGTAGCCTACGTATTTTTGCCCGTTATGCGGGCCGTTATGTACTTAAAGGACTTGATAAAGTGAAAAGTATTGTTCTTCTTTTACTGTCTTCACTATGTTTCTCTTGCGCAACAGTTAAAACCATCGATCCGGTTAATAACCATGTTCAAATCGAACACCGAGGCAAAGAAAGTTACTGTTCAGAAATCCCAAGAATATACAGCGGACTTGTGTATAATTTTTGTCTGCTCTATGGTGAACCTAGCAGAGTCGAAAATCTTGGCTCAAGATTCGGCAATGTTCCATTTTTCGTCATAGACACAGCATTCTCGGTAGCCGCTGACACAATTGTCATTCCTTATACTGCGGTACAACAGGCGAGCAAAGGTAACATCAAAGTTAATTAGGAAGTTTATAAACGTACATAACAATCACAATAAGTCGCTCGCAGGTTCGCTGGGACAGTAACACGTGGGCTCTGTCGCTTCGCTCGGAGTTTAGCCCACGTGTTACTGCCCCTTATGTGGGTGTTAGGTGCTACTTGAAACATCTACCAGAATTTAAAATACGAAGGTTTATTCGAGAGATAAGAAAGAAGTTTCCCGATGTTATCCCATTGATGGAAAGGCATGAAATTTGGGCGCTAACGTTCCGAATGGGAGAGTTCGCAAATTTAACCAGTATTGCTTTTAATGATGGGGATTTGGAAACAGCTAAATCCCACTTGCACTACATGAGCGAAAAACTAAATGGTGCAAGTGAGATAGAGTTTGAATATATTGATGTTTACTACGTTGAGCATCTTTTTTGGAAATCAAATCAAAAAGGTATCGATCTAGGATGGCCATTGGTTCCAGAAAATCTAAAACAATTATATTTGTCTTATCATGGCAAAAAACCAGAACCTGTGAGGCGGTAGCACCTAACAAACGCATAAACCACTCGCTGCGCTCGCTGGGTACAATAACACATAGGCTCCCGTCACTTCATTCCGTATTATAGCCTACGTAAATTTGCCCGTTATGCGCCAAAGCGTAAAGGGTTTACATCCATACTTTTATGAAGGATTCTTATGATCAGAATTTCCTGACTGCCTGTTTGTTTGTAAAAAATAACGTGGCTACCTTGCGGAAATTTTCTGTATCCTTCTCTTATTTCGTCGCTGCTTTTGCCAATATCAGGATTTTCAGACAGCATCCAATATGAATCGTCGAATTGCTTAAGGTATACATTACGCTGTTCTCGGCCCCATTTCCGCTGCGTAAACAAAGCGATATCTTTCAAGTCGGATTTTGCTAGTACAGTTAACTTAAATGGTTTCACTCTTTCAATTCACCGTCTAATTCTGATATCAGGTGCTCTAGGTCGTATTCAACTTCGCCGCTTTCTTCGCCTGCTACAAGTAATTGACGTAAAGTGTTTAATTTGGTTTCCTGTGTTTCGAGCAAGCGGAGAGCTGAACGAATCACCTCGCTCGCTGAACCATATCGACCAGTTTGAATCTGACTAGCTATAAAGCTATCAAAATGGTCTCCAAGGGTAATGCTGGTATTTTTAGCCATTTACTTTCTCCAAGTACCAATATATACCTAATTATGGTACCCATACATTGTAAGTCAATAGCGCATAACAATCACATTAAGCCGCTCGCAGGCTCGCTGGGACAGTAAAACGTGGGCTCTGTCGCTTCGCTCGGTATTTTAACCTCCGTCTTTTTACCCATTATGTGGTAAGTCAGGGACCTTGGAGCATAAGTTAGCCAGAATAACATTTTGACGCTATAATGTTTTAACGTTACTTAAGTGAGGACTCATTCATGAGTACTTTATCTAAACGATCAACCGTCTATTTCGAGCCAGCAATTCACAACGCCCTCAAGCTGCGAGCAGCATCATCAGACACCTCAATATCAGAACTGATTGATGAGGCAGTGAGACTTCTCATGAAAGAAGATCAAGAAGATTTGGCCGCGGTAAGGCAAAGGGCCAAAGAGCCCGAAATTTCCTATGAGGACTTGCTAAACAGTTTGGAAGCTGATGGAAAAATATAGAATCACTGTCAAGAAATCTGTAACAGAAGATTTTAGGACAATTCCCAAATCAGACATTAAAAAGATCCTTGCAAAAATTGACCCTTTAGCTGAAAACCCGCGAAGAGATGGAACGATTAAACTTGGTGGACAAGACTTGTATCGTATCCGGCAGGGCCTTTATAGAATAATTTATGAAATCCGAGAAAACGAGCTTGCAGTACAGGTAATAAAAGTCGGGCATCGCTCTGATGTTTATAAACGTACCTAACAACTTAATAAACTCGCTCGCGTTGCTCGCTGGACGCATACACGGCGGCAGTGTCACTTCGTTCCGATTATAGCCGCCGTATTTATGCCTTTTACGCGGGTGTTAGCTGCAGGACTAACCCAACACAGTTCTTGGAAGCACTATATATGCAACGAAACATGATTACTTAACAAACTTCAACGGCTATCGTATAGCGCTAGCTAAAACTTCTAAGGTGCGTGATGAATCAGCAACAAATTAATAATCCTTTGCATGGACTTACGTTGGAAACAATTCTGACCCGATTACATGAGCACTATGGTTGGGATGGTTTATATCAACGGATAAGGGTTAATTGCTTTAGTAATGACCCTTCAATTAAATCATCTTTAAAATTTTTACGTAAAACACAATGGGCCAGGGATAAAGTAGAGTCGTTGTACATAGATACATTTACGTAAATAGGATTGCGTTGCTGTTCAGCAAGTCCTTCATAAGGCTCTCAGCAAGCGTCGCGTAAGGTAAGACTTTTCTTTCAGCCAGCATTCAAGCCGCGGGTTTGGTTTCTGCATCAACTCAAAATTGTGTGCGACTATTCATTGCAAACTTCTAATCCATATACACACAGAGTGAGCGCGTGCATTGAGTGAACGGCAATCAACAGACCCATTAACACTCGCTGCGCTTGCCAGAGACAAAATCACAGCGCCGCCTCGCGATGATAACAATGTACTTTGCCCATCAATGAGATCGAAAACCTTCCGTTATTGCAAGCTGTCGTAAAATGTCGTAAAACTTTCGTATTAGTGTCGTAGTAAATACGTAAATCTTTCCGCAGTTTTATCGAAAACTATAGCTGTCTCCCAAAATGGTCAAAAGGAATTTATGAAAATAAATGCAGAGCTTGTTCTGAACCTCAGAACAGAAAAGTGTTGGTCGCAAGAAGAGTTAGCAATGGCCTCTGGTTTAAACCTGAGGACCATTCAGCGTATAGAAAAGGAGGCAACGGCTTCATTGCAATCAAAGAAGGCTTTAGCTTCTGCATTAGATGTAGATTTCAGAGACTTAGAACACAAGGAAATATCAGCTATGAAAAGATACGAATTTAAAACTCTGGAAATCGAAACAAACGAAGGATTCTTAACGGGACTGAAAAAATCGAAGTTGCCCGATTTACCGTCAATACTGAATCAAGAAGGCAAGGAAGGTTGGATGGTAGTCCAAATATTAGCGCCAGAAATTGCACAAACAGCGTGGACAGCAAAAACGGGGAAACTTGTTGCTCTGCTTCAGCGGGAGATTCAGGGTTAGGGGGCACGGGAAAATTGTTAGTATCTCAGCGTGTAATAAGCCTGCAAACTATAGTCCGTAAGATGAAAGTAGATTTCTATAATTAAGACGTGCGCGGTACGCGACGGGGTAAAGGCTTAATGTCGCAGCTGTATTATTATCGCATTGTGTTTATTGCTCTTTAGCTGGTGCTAGGATGCAGAACTTAAAGAGAAGTTATGGCAAGAGTTGTTATCTTTGGTAATTCTGGTTCCGGTAAATCTACGCTGGCAACCAGAATGGCAAAGGAAAGTGCGCTTGCACATCTGGACCTTGATACATTGGCCTGGGAGCCGGTGTCACCACCGGTTCGTCGCCCTGTTGCCCAATCATGTGAATCCATTAAGCACTTTATGAACAATAACAAAAACTGGATAATCGAAGGGTGTTACTCCGATTTGCTGGCGTTTGCGATGGAGGGCGCCACAAAGGTTATTTACCTTTGTCTACCAATTGAACACTGTGTTGAAAACGCAAAGTCCAGGCCGTGGGAGCCGCATAAATACGAATCCAAAGAAGCGCAGGACGCCAACCTGGATATGCTAATCCATTGGATAAGACAGTACGAAAACCGCAACGATACGTTTAGCAAAACACCACACGAGCAACTATTTAGCCGATTTAGTGGCCAAAAAGTCAGATGCATTTCGAATGATCAGATTGTGTGAAAAGGTTCTAAACAAAGCATCAACTTAGATAACATTCAGCCCGTAATTCTGTATATCGCTAATTAATCTAAATCAGCCTGACAAAAAAACGTAGACTCACTCATATCGCTTGTTGCAAACCAGCACATCACCGCAAAAATGTTTGTCATGCTTTTGCAACGCGTAAGAGAATGGCTGAAAGCCAGAACAAGTTGAGCCTAAGCGAGTAAAAACCGTAACTACTACTATTGTTAATTATTTGCATGCCACCTCACCATGTGGCGGATGTTGCGCGAACCTAAAAAAATGAGAATCACCATGCTCAACAAAATTGTGTTTTTTATTACGCTGCTAACGATGTCATTTGTTACCTTTGGTCAGTCCGACCAGTCTGCGCAGGTTGAAATGAAGGGAAGTCAGGGCACGTCACTGACAGGTGATGTGATAACAACTTTCGATCAGCCCTGGGCGATGGCGTTTTTGCCCGATGGACATAGTCTGGTAACGGAAAAAGCAGGTAAATTGTGGTTACTGGATAAGGACCAGCAAAAACGTTTCTCCGTGTCTAACGTGCCTGAGGTCACCGCGCGCGGGCAGGGTGGTCTGGGGGATGTGATCATCCATCCTGACTATGCCACCAATAACATTATTTATCTGTCCTACATTGAGCGCGATCCGCAAAATGATGAATTCAGTGGCGCGGTAATTGAACGCGCCAAACTGAATATCACCGATAGTGGCGCAAGCTTGTCGGAAAGAAAACTGATTTGGCATCAGTCGCCCAAAGTAACTGGCAATGGGCATTATTCCCATCGCATGGTGTTTTCCCCTGACGGCTACTTGTTCATCACCTCCGGAGAACGACAGAAGTTTACTCCGGCACAAAATATGGCGATGAACTTAGGAAAAATATTGCGCTTGAACGATGACGGCAGTGTACCGGAAGACAATCCATTTTATGGTAATGGCAGTGTGACTGCACAAATCTGGACCCTGGGTCATCGTAATTCATTGGGCATTGATTTTGATGAGCAGGGCAATTTGTGGGCGCACGAAATGGGGCCAAAGCATGGAGATGAACTCAATCTTATTGAAAAAGCCCGCAACTACGGTTACCCCATGGTGTCACAGGGCGATCATTATTCTGACGTAAAAATACCCAATCACGAGGACTACCCTATTTTTAAAGCCCCCGAGCTTGCCTGGGTACCGGCCATCAGCCCTGCGGGATTTTTCATTTATAAGGGCGACTTACACGCTGACTGGAAGGGCAATGGCTTTATTGGTGGCTTGTCCTCCAAAGCGCTAGTGCGCGTAACATTCAATCAGGACGATGAAGGCAACTGGAAGGTTGAGGAAGCTGAACGATACGAGTGGGGCGAACGGGTGCGCGAGGTAGTGCAGGATGATATGGGTAACATTTATGCGCTGGAAGACCGCGAGGGCGGACGCCTGATAAGGCTTCAGCACACTAATTAGCGCACGATGAAATTAAAGCGCTGAAAGGCTTTAATTTCATTTCACTATGTTACGTCGAAGGACACGATGTTATGCGTGAGTTCCTTGCGGATTTCGACTTTACAATCATTGAGCAAGACGAGTTCGACGAGACGATTATGGAGCTGCCATACGCGTAACAGTCGGCTCGCTTACAAGTCATCCAGACTGACTGAAATACTCTCTTCACCTTTCCGTTCCTCAAATAGTTGGAAAAGATCGAGATCTTCTAATCGGTCCATCATTTTTTCATACGCATCCGCAGGAACACAGTAGAACGCCGGCTTATTTCTATTCAGTATGGCCACCGGATCGCCATATCCACTGCTTGCAACTTTCATCGGGTTAGCTTTTAATTCAGTAATGCTGGCTGCTACTTCGGCTAATACTCTGGCAGTCATAAAGATCTCCTGATCGGTCTTTTATTACGTTATTTTTAATAAGGTAAAAGCGTCTTACACTCATTTCACTCTGCGCGCCGAGAAGCGTAATGTGTTGAGTGTCCTCGTGCTTTTCGCTTTTATACGGGCTAAATGCACATTAAGGATAATTTTTTTATGAATGACGCCATAATTCGCAGCTCGTGTGTCCAATGAGTGCGATGACAACGGAAATAGTACTATGAATTACTCAGCCTCCTGTACTTGCGGCAAGGTCAGTCTGTCAATCGATTTACCCTCGCCGATAGACACTTACCAGACGCGTGAATGTGACTGCGATTTCTGCGTCGCGCGTGGCCTTGCTTACTTTTCAGACCCGGACGGTACGCTATCATTTGCACCCGAAGAAGCATTGAACCCACTCGAACAGGGTTCCGGGCAAGCAACATTTTGGGAGTGTGATCATTGCCATCAGGTTGTTGCTGTTACCAATGAACAAGATGGCGAAGTGAGAGGCGCTGCGTCCAGGCAACTGTTCGCACAGCAGTACAGGTTACAGGCCTCAATAACTGTTAGCCCTAAACAGTTGTCGCCCGCTGAAAAAGTCGAACGCTGGCGAACTGTCTGGTGCAAGGTGGTTTAATGTTAAGGCAAATCAATAAGTAGGCGAGGAAAGCAATTAATGGATAAGAATGATGTGCATCCGGTGATTAACAAGTGGCTGACGTGTTGGGAAACGGGCGATATCGATGCGTTGCCAATCGTCGATAGCTTTTGCCATACCAGTCCGTTTGGCACCATTAAGGGTAAACAACGCTATCTGGAGATTGTAGCAAAGAATAAATCTGATTTTCTGGGCAACACGTTAACCGTTATCAATCAGATAACAGAAGCAAATCAGGTCTGCGTGCAGTTTGAGCAGAAAAATGCGAATACCGGCCTGGAAATGGTGGTGTGCGAATGGTACACCCTGCAGGGCGATCAGATAAAAGCGATACGTTCTTTTTACAATGTTGGTGATGCACAAATAAAAGGCTGAACGTAAAAAGCTGCAACCAGTAAGCATTCTCCTCAACTAACAAAGCAATTTTACCCCAATGGAGTTAATCCGATGCAATATATTGATGGCTTTGCTTTTCCAATCGCCAGCCATTGTTTGGATAATTACCGACAGCTGGCAGCAGAGGTTGCGCTGATATGGAAAGAGCATGGCGCACTGCACTACTGTGAGTTTACGGGCGACGATATGCTTTTAGCAGGTACCCGCTCATTTACTGACGCGCTTGAGGTTAACGAAGATGAGACGGTGATTTTCGGCTGGGTGGCGTTCGCCTCTCGAGAAGATCGGGATAGGGCGAATGCCAAAGTGGCAACCGATAGCAGAATGGCGTCACTGATGGCGTCCATTGAGACCGGTTTTGATGCGAGCAGAATGGTCTATGGCGGGTTTCACGCTTTTACTGACCGCTAACGCGGCGTACCCCGTTACCCCTCGGTTAACGGGTGCAGCTGTCCATATGATTGCCTGACAATTTTACCTGTGCTACCTTGCCGCGGTATTCAGGGACGACCCTGAAAATATCGTTTAACTAATGGGGACGACCCCAGAGAAGGGTTCGTAATGAATTGGTTATTACTTGTCTTTGCTGGCTTGCTTGAAGTGGTGTGGGCGATAGGGCTCAAATACACCGATGGCTTTAGCAAACCCGTGCCCTCTGTGATCACCGTTGCCGCGATGGTCGCCAGTTTTTATTTCTTAAGTATTGCCATGCGCACTATCCCTTTGAGTATTGCATACACCGTATGGGTGGGTATTGGGATGGTAGGTGCCGTAATCGTGGGTGTATTTGTGTTTAAAGAAACCTTATCAATGGTTAAAGCAATCAGTCTGCTGCTGATTATCGCAGGTATTGTAGGGTTAAAACTTTCCTCGGTCAGCTAATGTGAAGGGGGGCGCGCATTACAGGTTGTGTACCACGTCCTCGCAGGTCTTCGCCAACTGTGTAGTTTTCATCGCGTTATAAAATTCAATCGTTGACGCATGCAGAGCGGTTGTTTACTCTGATAAATCTTTGCTCATGGACGAAGCTTGCGCAACTGCATATGCGTAAAGAGTGAAGTGTTTGCGATAATACATCCAGCTGACATTAACTTACATTTTCGCTCATTTTGTCCTGAATCCATGCTCCAAATCCTTTGTATTGATAGGACAATTTATGAATAAAACCTGGCTGCCATTTGCTGTTATCACCTTGCTAACGGCGTGCAATCAACATCCCAGTGAACCGTCTACACCGCCTGAGCCTGCGCAAAGGTTGCAAAGCGCTACCAAGATGACCCCACCCGTTGCGCGTAAAGAGGCGAAAGAACTTATTGCGCATGGTGACACGCGCATTGACCATTACTATTGGATGCGCGACGACAGCCGCACAGATGCTGAGATAATTGCGCATCTGGAGAAAGAGAATGAGTATACCGACGCCGTACTTGCACCGCTAAAAAACGATATCGAATCCCTGTTTGATGAGTTGGTTTCGCGCGTACCTAAAAGCGATGCAACGGTACCCTATTTACAAAATGGCTACTGGTATCACAAAGAATACGAAGACAATAAAGAATACCCTTTGCATTATCGCAGAGCGACAGATGCGGATGAGCCCGAGCTTCTGATTGATGAGAATAAACTGGCGACGGGACATGAATACTTCCGGCTGGGAGAGTTTGCCGTTGCCCCCAATAATGCTTTGCTCGCTTATTCTACGGATACAGTAAGCCGTCGAATTTATACCATTGTGTTTGAAGACTTGAAAAGTGGAGAAAGGCTCAACGACACTTTAGCTGATACTTCAGGGCAAGTGGTATGGGCGAATGATAGTGAGCATGTCTACTACATTAAAAAAGACCTGCAAACCTTACTGGGTTATCAGGTTTATCGCCATAAAATCGGTACGCCGCAGGCATCCGATGAACTGATCTACGAAGAAACTGATCACACTTTTTATACCAGCCTGGATAAAAGCAAAGATGGTGACGTGATTTATATTTACCATGACAGCACCGATAAGCGCGGTGTCAGTATTATTAATGCCAACGATACGAAGGCCAAAGCGCGACGCTTCACCCCAATGAAAGAGGGGCTGGAGTACGAAATAGCTAAACTCGACGATACCTACTACATCCTTACCAATTTAAACGCCACAAACTTTCGCATTATGAAAGTCAATGCCAGCCAAACAACCAATACCTCGGCCTGGCAAGAGGTAGTCGCGCATGACCCCGATGTATTTATCAGTGATATGGAAGTGATGCGCGGACATTTGGCGTACAACGAAAAAGAAGCCGGGTTAACACGGTTAAAAGTGCTTAACCTGGATAATAAGCAAACCCAGTTACTCACAATGCCTGATCCAATATTTGGGGCGTGGTTTAAAGAAAACACCCAGGTCGATACAGATAAACTGCGCGTTTATTATAGCTCGTTAACCACCCCGCCCTCGGTCTACGATGTAGATTTAAATAGCCTGGAATTGACACAGTTAAAGCAGGAAAAGGTTAACGAAGAGTTCGATGCAAGTGCCTATGAATCCAAACGTATTATGGTGCCTGCGCGTGATGGTAAAGAAATTCCAGTTTCGCTGGTTTATCGCAAAGCTGACTTTAAACAGGACGGCACCAACCCGCTTTATCAATATGCCTATGGCTCCTACGGTTCTACCATTGAGCCGCGATTCGTGCGTAACTGGATTTCGTTGCTTGACCGTGGTTTTGTAGTTGCACTGAGCCATATTCGTGGCGGACAAATGCTGGGGCGTGAATGGTACGAAGACGGCAAAATGTTCAATAAAATTAATACGTTCACCGATTTTATTGACGTCACCCGTTATTTAACGACAGAAAACTATGCTGATAAAGAGCGCGTGTTCGCCCAGGGTGGCAGCGCGGGTGGCTTACTGATGGGCGCAGTAGCTAACATGGCACCTGAAGAATATACCGGTATCGTGGCAAACGTACCATTCGTTGACGTGGTGACCACCATGAGTGATGAGACCATACCGCTGACCACCGGAGAATACAGTGAGTGGGGTAACCCGGCAAATGCTGACTCCTATCATTATATGTTGTCGTACTCGCCGTACGATCAGGTGAAAGCGCAGGATTATCCCCACATGCTGGTAACCACCGGCCTACATGATTCTCAGGTGCAATATTTTGAACCGATGAAGTGGGTGGCCAAGCTGCGTGAAATGAAAACCGATGAAAACCTGCTGTTGTTTGAAGTTGAGATGGATGCGGGACACGGTGGTGCTTCGGGCCGGTTCGAACGGTTGCGACTTTATGCGATGAGTTATGCGTTTATCTTTGAATTGGCGGATGTCGATATTTAGCCAGTTGCTGGTTGGGAGATTCCCGCCTGCGCGGGAATGACGGATAGGCGCATTAATTGGCAAACGCGTCCCGCAGTATTTGGCCGGTAAAGGTTTTGCGTAGATAAAAACCCCGCGGACGGGTTTTTATTTTCTCTCCTTCGGGGCCAAATGCATCCGTCAATACACTGCCATCTGCGGCCTTGGGGCGTAGTTGCATCACTTTACCGTGGCGTGCGGTGATGCGTTCAACTTCGCCTAATACAATCATCTCAGTTATTTCTTCCCAATCCTGTCTAAGGGCGGCATCCTGCTGCGCGGTGGGGGTCCACAAAACAGGCATGGCGATCCTTCTTTGCGCTACAGGAATGGCACGCTCACCCTCCACAGGCATCCACAACACGTTGGCTAATTTGTTGCGTACATTGCAGTTTTCCCAATTGGTGCCTGGAGGGATGAGCAAAGGCGCGTAACAGGCATACGTGGTTTCCAGCGGTTCGCCTGTGGCGTTGATGGGAATGGTTTTTAACTCAATACCCAGTTCCGGAAAATCCTGAGTAGGTTTAGATCCAGCACTTGCACCGAGCCAGGTTTCGATTAGTAGTCCCGTCCATCCCTTGTGTCGCTTGAAGTCAGGCGGGATCTGAATGCCCGCCAATGTCGCTAGTTCACCCAGGCTGAGCCCGGCAATTTGTTGACAGCGGGCTAGTAAATCGCTGGTATCAGCCGGTGGTGTGGTTGGAGGAAGCACGGATATTTTGCCCTTTTTGCGTTAGAAAAATATTAATACTTTGAAAGGGCTATAGTTTATGGAAGAATGCAGAAATAGAAAAGTTTATCGTGCCCGGGAGTCTAAGTGATAGATGCCGATGGATTCCGTGCGAATGTGGGTATAGTGATTTGCAACAGAATAGGACAAGTATTTTGGGCAAGGCGTTATGGTCAACATTCATGGCAGTTTCCACAAGGCGGAATTGATGAAGGGGAAACTGCAGAACAAGCTATGTATCGGGAGTTGCACGAAGAGGTAGGGCTAAATCCTGAAGATGTCTCTGTGCTAGGGGTTACCCGCAACTGGTTGCGCTACAAGTTGCCGAAACGGTTAGTCAGACAAGGTAGCAATCCGGTGTGTATTGGGCAAAAACAGAAGTGGTTTTTACTGCAACTGGAGTGCCCTGAAAAAGATGTAGATGTGCTCAAAACTGGTCATCCTGAGTTTGATGACTGGCGTTGGGTGAGCTACTGGTATCCCATCCGAAATGTGGTGTCTTTTAAACGCGATGTATATCGACGGGTGATGAAGGAGTTCTGCCCGGTGGTGATGGCACCGGGGCGAACGCAGCCTGCTCATCCCAAACGTTCCCGTAAAAAACGTAGAAGCGGTTAGGTTATGTAGTCGGTCAGGCAACACAAGGTGGCGACAATGCAAAGCGGCAGTATGCTGACAACTCTCAAGCGTATCGTTCAGGAGATGATCCAGATCCCTGTGCTTGATGAGGCATTGTTCCGCCTGACAACACGGGTAAAACAAACCACCAATGTTGACTCCTGCTCCATTTATTTAGCCGATTATGACAATCAGGAGTTTGTGCTTAAAGCCACTGACGGTCTGGCGCTGGAGTCGGTTGAGCTGGTGCGCATCGGCTTTTCTGAGGGCCTGATTGGGCTAGTCGGGCAAAGAGAAGAGCCGCTGAACATTGAAAACGCTCCAGCCCATCCGCGGTTTAAGCACTACCCGGAAGTCAAAGAAGAAAATTACCACGCCTTTTTGGGCACGCCGATTATTCATCAACGCCGCGTATTGGGTGTTATCACCATGCAGCAGGGTGAAATGCGCCGGTTCAGCGAAGACGAAGAAGCCTTTTTGGTTACCCTGGCGGCACAGGTTGCGTTAGAAATTACCAATGCCGATATTCGTGGCGCGCTAAGCAACACGTCAGTTGATGCTGCGCCCCGACAAAAAAATGTACGCGGGGTAGCTGGTTCACCGGGTCTTGCGGTGGGCAAAGGGTTTGCCTTTGACACCAAAATTGATTTACGTCAGTGGGTGGCGCGTAAAGCGCGTGGCGATATTGATGAGGTCAAAGCCTACCGTACGGGGGTGGAAGTTACCCGCAAAGAAGTGGATACCCTGTCGGAGGGCCTTGATGACGGCATACCGGATGATGTTAAGTCGATTTTTCAGCTTTATCATCACCTGCTGGATGCCAACAGTCTGGGGCGTGAAGTTGAGGCCAAAATTCATCAGGGCTGGGATGCCGCCTCGTCGTTAAAAATGGTGGTGGAAGATTACGCTGCGCGCTTTGAGAATATGGAAGATCCCTACATGCAGGAGCGCGCCATTGATATTATCGATTTGTCCAACCGCATCCTCACCAATATCCTCATCACCGTTAAAGGTCAGAAAGTCGAGCGTAAAGTACCGCAGGAAGATAGCATCCTTATTGCCAATGAAGTGTCGGCCTCCATGCTGGCTGAGTTTCCACCGCAGTACCTGAAAGGCATCGTCTCAGTGCGCGGTTCAAACAACTCACACGCGGCAATACTGGCCAGGGCAATGGGCGTGCCTGCGGTCATGGGCTGTCAAAACGTGTCGCCCGCGTTACTGGATGAGAAAGAAATTTTACTCGATGGTTATGCTGGCGAGGTCATCGTTACCCCTTCACCCACCATCCGGGCGGAGTTTCTGCAACTTATTCAAGAAGAACAGGTGCTGGCCGAACGCATTGCAGAAGAGGCGGATAGTCCTTCGGAAAGCCCTGATGGCTGGAGAATGTCGTTGTACATGAATGCGGGGCTGTCTACCGAAATCGAGATGGCGGGCAATTCGCAAAGTGCGGGCATTGGTTTATATCGCACCGAGATCCCATTTATGCTGCGCGAGCGTTTTCCTTCTGAACAGGAGCAGGTGCTGCTGTATCGGCAAATTCTTGAGTCAGCGCCTACCCAGCCCATTACCATGCGTACCCTTGACGTCGGCGGAGATAAGCCGCTTCCGTATTTTCCTATCAGCGAAGAAAACCCGTTTCTGGGCTGGCGGGGTGTGCGCCTGACGTTGGATCATCCGGAAATATTTCTGGTGCAGGTTCGCGCCATGCTACGCGCCAGCCTGGGGCTAAACAATCTGCAAATTATGTTGCCCATGATTACCTCAGTCAGCGAGGTAAAAGAAGCGAAGCGTCTTATCGACCAGGCTTTTTACGAAATTGGCGATGAAATAAAAGGGCAGGATGTGATACTGCACAAACCCCTTATCGGGATTATGCTGGAAGTTCCATCTGTGCTTTATCAATTACCGCAGCTAGCCAGGCAGGTGGATTTTTTCTCGGTAGGCAGTAATGATCTTACACAATATCTGTTGGCGGTGGATCGAAATAATTCACGTGTCGCCAATTTGTATAATTGCTATCACCCGGCAGTTCTCAGTGCCCTATATGACATCGTAAAACAAGCTGATCATCACAATATTCCGGTCACCGTTTGCGGCGAGATCGCCGGTGAACCCGGTGGCGCTATTTTATTAATGGGCATGGGCTATCGCAAACTGAGTATGAATGCGTATAATTTGAGAAAAGTGAACTGGCTCATTCGCAACGTTACACTTAAAGAAAGTAAGCGTTTACTCTCATGTGCGTTAACAACCACCAGTCATGAAGAAGTGTTTCAACACATTAACGAGTTTTTAGAACATAAAGGGTTAGGGGGTCTAATCCGCGCAGGTGGATAATTTCCGCTCATCTCGTACGCATTTTGTGATAGGCTACGCGCAAATTTTTTCGCATTGGAAGTGGCATGGATCCAGCAGCAATAATCTTTGCTTGTTGTTTGGTGATCGGGTTAATTGTGGGCTTTCTGGCCGGTATGTTCGGCATAGGCGGTGGGCTCGTTATTGTTCCCGCGCTGACCTATTTACTGATGAGCGTAGCAGGGTTACCGTTGGAGCAGGTCATGCCCATGGCTGTGGCAACCTCGCTTTCGACCATCATCTTTACTGGATACTCTTCAGCCAGAGCGCATTATAAATTGGGTAACCTAAAGCGTAATATCGTGATCTGGTGTGGCGTGGGAATATCCGTGGGTGCGATTGCTGGCGCTCAAGTAGCCAGCGCTATTTCAGGCGCAATGTTAAAAAACGTGTTTGCTACCATGCTGATTGTCATTGCCTTGCAAATGATATTTGGAAAGCGCACTACCTCTTCACATCACGCCAATCGTGCCACACTGAGCACCATCGGCGCAGGCAGTGGCTTTGTCAGTGCGTTGATGGGGATAGGTGGGGGTGTGTTACTGGTACCTGCGCTAGTCTGGTTTCGGGTGAACATGCGTCAGGCCATCGGTTGTGCTGCATTGTGTGGCCTAATAGTGGCTGTTTTTGGTACCGCCAGCTTCATTTTTGCAGGGCTTAAACAAACTGATTTACCGGCAATGACACTAGGGTACGTGTACCTGCCAGCAACATTTGGTATTGTAGCAACGTCAATTTTTACCGCCGGTATTGGCGCACGTGTGGGTCAGGGTGTTGACACTGAATTATTAAAAAAACTGCTGGCAGGGTTACTCATCCTGGTCAGTATTCGAATGATTGTAGGAATAAATTAAAGCATGGCAGAAAGCAGTTATCTGGTATTTCCCAGTATCGACCCCATAATTTTCAGTTTAGGGCCACTGAGTGTGCGCTGGTATGGGTTGATGTATCTAATTGGATTTGTTGCCGCCTATATACTGGCGCACAAACGTCTGGAACGCACGCCATGGACCAAAGATCAGCTTAGTGATTTGCTATTCTGGGGTTTTTTAGGCGTGATTTTGGGTGGCCGATTAGGTTATGTGCTGTTCTATCAGTTTGGCATGTTTTTAGAAGACCCGCTGTATTTGTTTAAAATATGGACCGGCGGCATGTCTTTCCACGGTGGTCTGTTGGGCGTTATTATTGCCCTGGTCATTCAGGCTCGACGTATGAACGCATCGTTATTGCAGGTGGGTGATTTCGTTGCGCCGCTGGTACCAATTGGATTAGGCGCCGGACGTATTGGTAACTTTTTAAATGCCGAATTGTGGGGCCGCCCCACCGATGTGCCCTGGGCCGTCATCTTTCCCGACGCGGGCCCTGAACCCCGTCACCCGTCGCAGCTGTATGAATTTGCGTTAGAAGGGGTCGTGCTGTTTGCCATTCTCTGGATTTACTCGGCAAAACCGCGACCTGTGGGCGCGGTGGGCGGGCTGTTTCTGCTCGGCTATGGCGCATTCCGGTTTATTGTCGAGTTTTTCCGCGAACCAGATGCGCACATCGGTTTGTATCAGATGGGGTTAAGTCAGGGGCAGCTACTGTGCTTGCCAATGATATTGATTGGTTTGTTTCTCATTATACGAGCGTACAAGAAGGGTGAGTATCCGCCCGCTGCAGCACAGGCAAAGTAATTATGAAAGAATATCTGGCACTGATGCGCCATGTGAAAGAGCATGGATTTAAAAAGGAAGACAGAACAGGAACCGGCACCTTAAGTGTATTTGGGTATCAAATGCGCTTCAATCTGGAGGAGGGGTTTCCGCTGGTGACCACTAAAAAATGTCATCTGAAGTCGATAATTCATGAGTTACTCTGGTTTTTGCAGGGTGAGACCAATATTGCTTATCTAAAAGAGCATGGCGTGTCGATTTGGAATGAATGGGCAACCGATGCAGGCGAACTTGGGCCTGTCTACGGCAAACAGTGGCGCAGCTGGGACGCCGGTGATGGTACCAGCGTGGATCAGATCAAAGCGGTAATAGACGAAATTAAAACGAACCCGGATTCCCGGCGTCTGATTGTCAGTGCATGGAATCCCGCGGTGTTACCTGATACCCAGTATTCACCGAAAGAGAACGCGGCGATGGGTAAACAGGCGTTACCCCCCTGCCACACCATGTTTCAATTTTATGTACTGGATGGCAAATTGTCCTGTCAGCTCTACCAGCGCAGCGGCGATGTATTTTTAGGTGTACCGTTTAATATTGCCAGCTATGCATTGTTAACGATGATGATTGCACAGGTATGTGAGTTGAAATTAGGTGACTTTGTACACACTTTGGGCGATGCTCACCTCTATTTGAATCATCTGGACCAGGCTGAAGAACAATTAAGCCGCGAACCGTTTGCACGGCCCAGGATGCAGCTAAATCCAGCGATAAAAGATATATTTAGCTTTACCTATGATGATTTTACACTAACCGACTACCAGTCCCACCCTCATATTAAGGCACCGGTAGCGATATAAAAAATACAAAGAAAAAGTAAAAGCGATAAAGTAAAAGGATCATGAAACCGTTATGACCACGCCTGTACTTATTTGTGATGATTCAGCATTTGCACGTAAGCAAATGGCGCGTGCGATCCCTGATGGCTGGGACGTGAGCTTGTCCTATGCCGAAAATGGCCAACAAGCTCTGGAATGTATTCGCCAGGGTAAAGCCGACATCATGTTTCTTGATCTTAATATGCCTGTCATGGATGGTTATCAAACCATGGAGGCAATCCGCAAAAATGATTTGCCATGTCTGGTCATCGTCGTGTCCGGCGACGTGCAGCCCGAAGCCCGCGAACGTATGGTGGCCATGGGCGCACTGGATTTCATTCGCAAACCCATGGATAACGATAAATTAACCACGCTGCTCAAGCAGTATGGAATTTACGATGGCGAAGGGACTGCATTAAACCGACGTGATGATGCCCAGCTGTCGCGGACGGCTACGCAGGATGAGCGTCTGGATGCGTACCGGGAACTGGTCAACGTAGCCATGGGAAGGGCAGGCGAAAACCTGGCAAAATTGCTGAACGAATTTATCGATCTTCCTATTCCCAATGTGAATGTCATTGAATCGAATGAACTGCATATGGCGATAGCCGAAATTAATCATAACGACAGTGTTTCGGCAGTTTCGAAAGGCTTTGTCAGCGCGGGCATCAATGGCGAAGCGCTGGTCATTTTCAGTGATGCCAACACCGCAGACATGGTCAGAATGCTCAAGTACGATGACGAAGGCGATGAGTCGCTGCAGCTTGAGGCATTGATGGATGTATCGAATATTCTTATCGGCGCCTGTCTGAATGCATTATCCACTCAACTCAATGTGCACTTCAGTCATAGTCACCCGATTCTGCTGGGGCGAAATCGAGGACTGGATTCGTTGCTGCATGACTCCATCTCCCGCTGGACGAAAATTATGGCAGTGGAAATTGCCTATTCAATCAAAAGCCGTGACATCAGTTTTGATTTGTTGCTGTTGTTTCCTGACACCTCGATGGAGAAAATTTACACCCGCCTGGTTGATCTGACGGAGGATGATGTATGACAGACAGTGAAATAGCGCAACTGCATTGGCAACATCACCTGTTAAGCTCGATAGAAGTGGGTATTGTTGTGCTCGACAGAGAGTGCAACGTTGAGGTGTGGAACCAGTTTATGGAAAACCACTCAGACATTTTACCCAGTGCGATCTGCGGTACCTCACTATTTGACCATTTTAAAGAAATTGATGAAAAATGGTTTCGAGCTAAGGCCGATCCTGTTTTCTCGCTGGAATCGCCGGTGTTTCTAATTTGGGAGCAACGTCCTTATTTATTTAAGTTTGGCAGTAATCGTCCGATCACATCAGATTCAGAATTCATGTACCAGAATGTCACCATGTTTCCTCTGACCTCTCCAACCGGTGAGGTAGAGAAAATCTGTCTGATGATTTACGACGTTACTGATCAGGCACTAAGCAAACTTCGGGTCGAACGCTTAAATGAAGAACTGAAGATCATGAGCCGGGTTGATGGTTTAACGGGTTTGTTTAACCGCCGTTACTGGCAGGAACGCTTCGATTTGAATTTTAAACTGGCCAAACGTCGTGACCGTCCGGTGACCGCCATGATGCTGGATATCGACCACTTTAAGAAAGTCAACGATACCTATGGCCATCAGGCAGGCGACAAGGTAATACAGGCACTGGCAGCGGTAATTAGACAATCTGTGCGCGAAACCGACCTCGCAGGACGCTACGGCGGGGAAGAGTTTGCCATAGTGCTGACAGATTCCAATGCCAAAAATGCCCATATAGTGGCAGAACGAATTCGCTCTACTGCGGAACTAACTCAAGTAGAACATGATGGTAACCTGATCTCATTTACGGTCAGCATTGGTCTTTCGGAGTACGGTAGCCACTGCCAATCTGCTTTAGGTTGGCTGGAAATGGCCGATCAGGCACTTTACGATGCCAAGGTCAGTGGTCGAAACCAGATCATCACCAAAAATCATCCAGACTAAGGGCACAGTCTTACAGCCACTAGCCATTGACCAACGGCCTTGCTTCAAGCCGCTGAATATCGGACTTAATTGCGCGTAAAAACAGCAGGCTGGGAATGACCATTGCCGCGGTTAACATAAAAAAGAGGCTCCAGTTTCCATCCAGGCCATCTACCACAAAGCCACTTGATGAGGCCACCAAAGTACGCCCTAAATTGCTTAAGGACGCCATCAGTGCATATTGCGTAGCACTGAACGAGCGATTGCAGAGTAACGAGATAAACGCCACCATCGCTACTGTGCTCCAGGCGGCAGTAAAGCCATCGATGATCACCGCGGCCGCAAACAGCGACTTGTCCGGCCCAGCCTCGGCAATCCAGGAAAACATCAAATTACTGCTGGCCATGGCAATACCGGCAACCATTAAGCCTTTGTAAATGCCGTAGCGAATGTTGACCATGCCACCAATGATAGAAAACACGATGGTCACCCACCAGTTCAGCAATTTCGATAGTGTTCCGATTTCAGCATTGGTAAAGCCAATTTCTTTGTAAAAAACAATACTCATGCGTCCCAAAAAGGCTTCGCCAATTTTGAACAGAAAAATAAACAACAATAAAGACAGCGCAAGTTTGACGCCGTTGCGTTGAAAAAATTCGCGAAACGGCTCGACCACAGTGGCCAGCAGCCACGCCATCATGCGCGAGAACATCGTGCTATGACTATATTTATTCAGATTTGCCTGATAACGTCTTTCTGCCGCTTCCAGGGTGGCCGTGTTATCAATCTCAGGTTCTTTGGCGAACAGTGTCGCCACCGTTAGACCAAGCATGATTACTGCCAGCACCGCATAAATCTGGGGCCAGGCCCAATTGTTCATGTCTGCCATAAAGAAGGGTATCGCGCCTAGCCCGCCATAACCTGTCCACCATCCTGCGGTTGCCATTGATGACCCAGCAGACAGCTTTTCTTTTTCATCCTCATCAATGATATCGATGCGATATGCATCAATCGCAATATCCTGCGTGGCTGAGAAAATGGCAATGAACAAACCTGTTAAGGCAATTAGAAATAAATCGTTTTGCGCACTGTGCACAGACATTAAATAACAACAGGCAGCAATCAACAGTTGCATGGTGATGATCCACCCCCGCCGCAATCCCAGCCAGGGCAGGTGAATTTTGTCGAGAAACACCGACCATAAAAAATTGATTGAGTAGACCGCAAAGATGGCACCGAACAAACCGATTGATGAGCGCGATAAACCCTCATCTTTTAACCACGCAGACAGCACAGAACCGATCATTACCCACGGGAAACCACTGGAAATACCAAAGATAAATACGCTGAGTAAACGTCGGTCAAGAAAGGCTTTAATAGATGCTTGCAAAGGTTGAACTTATTTGGATAGCGATAGCGCTATTGGATCACGAATTGATTAGCAGTGCAATAACAGTGAAAGGGTCAGGGGCGAATACCGACACAATCGAATGGGCAAATACCTTTACCCTCCAGAAATACAATGCAGTTGGCCAGTTCCTCTACCAGATAGTTATCGTAAGCCAGTTTATCTTCAGCCCAAAAATGCATCTGGTGTAATAAATGCCAAAATACCCGTTCTTTCTGCGAGTAGGGCTGGTCCAGCTGATAATCCACCTGTGACCATTCTTCCATCGTATCCCAAAAAAACAGCTCCAGCTCAGCATGCGGTAAATCGCCCTGCCAGAAGGCACGCAGGTAATAGCATAGCTGTTTGGCTTTGGTGTCGATAAAAGAGGTTACTTTCACTGTACTGCCGTATTATTCTAATTCGGTTTAAGTATAGTCTTTTCTTTTATTTTTTCTCGCGATTCACCTGAAGCTGCAACAGGTACATGAATTTTATCAAAAAATATTTGCCTGTCACACGATTGTCATCTCGCAACCTCTGCCTGGACAGAGCGTGGTTACCAGCCCAGGTAACTGGTCCAGCCATAGATTTCTTTACTTAGTTGCACGATTTGCGGAGATATAGTTTCAGCATAAGCGTAAGAGGAAAAGTTGTCGGCATGAATAGAACGCTGACGATAATGCAATTTCAGCGCGTTGTTTGCGTCTTGTCTACGTTTGCGATAAGTGTGAGCGTCCCACAGGTTACTGCGGATGAGGTTGATATCTAAAACCGGGAATTCGGTCTTCGCCAATGATTCGCCGATAGCGAGGTTTTTGCGTCGGTCAGGCCAAAACGGCGAAATTACCACCATGCTATCAGGCGCAGCAATTTGTTCTTCGGCGGCAAGTTCAATAAGATGAGCCGCTGTCATCCCCTGACTAACAATAAGTTTAAAACCGCGTTGGGATGAAACATGATTGAATAACGCATTTACCAATAAGGACAGCTGTGTTTTGGTGCGGTCAAAATCATACCAGGCCTGGTGACTGGCACTGCGCGGATGAACTGTGGTGTTGTCAGTTTGCTCTGCGGTAACCAGCGCTACCTCAATCAGTGATGGTGCAATCAGAGTATGCCAGCCTAGTTGGTTCAGCTGTTTTGCCAATTGCTGGGCAGCGGCTAAACGAAGTCCCTGGTAGCCAGCATCCACCAGTAAAATGGCAACTCCACGGGATAACGGAATGGCAGATTCCTGTGGTATTACCGACAGGGTTAATTCGCCTACCAGTACCTGTTCAAGTTCTTCTGCGTGGAAGCGTCGCTCCAGATCTTCTGACAGCATGGAGGGCTGCGCTAATGATAGCGGAGCCAGAACAGCCAGAATCAGACCAAAGAAAGAACTACACAGGTTTTGCATAGTACACCCCTCACGAAAAACGATATCCAATCTATCGGCATAGACACCAAAAAGTTGACTATAAAATAGTAGACGCGGGTATATTTATTTACAAAAATGGCTCAGGTTGGAAATTGCCAAACGGCAACGGCGTCTCAAAAGAAAGCCACTGGTTGCTGACGGGGTGAAACACCTGTAATGCACTGGCGTGCAGTTGCAAGCGCTCGGCAGCCAGCCGACTTTCGTCGGTACCATACAGTCTATCACCCAAAATGGGATGGCCCAGTGAAAGCATGTGCACACGAAGCTGGTGTGAACGTCCGGTAACAGGATACAGGGCGACCAGACTCTCCTGCTGGGTTTTCTTAACTACCTGATACCGCGTCTGCGCAGGCTTACCACTGTCCACATCCACCTTTTGCTTTGGCCGGTTGGGCCAGTCACAAATCAGCGGCAAATTGACCTCGCCGCTTTCCTTTTCAACTTCTCCCCATACCCGGGCAAAATAGCGCTTGCGGGTTTGACGGGTTTCAAATTGGCGCGACAGATGACGGTGCGCTGCTTTATTCATCGCCAGGATCATTACGCCTGAAGTGGCCATGTCTAAACGGTGCACCACAGTGGCGGTGGGGAACACCGCGTTAACCCGCTTGATCACCGAATCACGGTGTTCGGGCGCTTTTCCAGGCACACTAAGCAGCCCACTTGGCTTGTTAATCACCACAATATCCTCATCCTGATACAAAAATTCAAGATAAGGATGTAGCGGTGGGTTATAAATAAATGCCGGGTTTGCCATCAGGGGTTGTTCACCACAATTCGCAGCGCGTCCAGTCTGACATCCGCTGATGTCAGCGCCTTTTCCAGCGCGGCGCGTTGTAGGTCAATAAACTCTATTTCTTCATCGCGAACGGCGGGGTTACGCTGTTGCAGCGATCGTAAGCGCTCAGCTTGCTCTGTCATGCTCTCACGCATGGTCACAAGCGCACCCTGCAACACTTTGTTCGCCTGTGAATGTGCCAGCGTGGTGGCCTGGCTGATGTGTTTTTCCAGTTGTGGCTTTAGCGCACCCACCAGTTGCTGAGCTATTTTTTTACCCGTTGGGCGCACATCGTCAAACTGTGCATCGGTGGGTTGGCCTTTTGCATCCATGCAAATACGCAGTGGCGTAGGCGGCAGATACCTGCCCACCTGCAAGGCTTTAGGTGCGCTGCACTCGAGTACGTATAACGCTTCCAACCAATAGATACCCGCGGGCTGAGTGGTATCAGCAACAAAGCCTACGCTGCTTTTACCCAATACTTCAGTGAGCACCAGTTCGATCGCACTGTGCACCAGCGGATGATCCCAGGTTAAAAAATGCACGTGTTCCAGCGTGGTGGCGATACGGCGGCGATAGGTCACTGTCATGCCTTCATGATCAAAGCCAGGCAGATGATTTACCATGGATTCGGTTGGCGTGAGAATGAAACAGTCATGCCCTTTCTCTTCCTGATGAATACCTATGGCGTCGAATACCCGGCTCATAAATTTGGGTAACGCGATTGAAGTATCCAGTGCCACCATATCTTCAAGCAATGAGTCCACTTTACCAATACCCGACGCATTGAGTTCAAGTAACCGGTCGCGCCCTTCATCCAGTTGTTTTTTCAACGTGGTGTTTACCTGTTGGGACATGGCGATAAGCTGTTCACTCAAATGTGTGTCAGCCGGTGAATGACACGCGGTAAGCAGGGCTTCACTCACTTCCTCAAATACGCCAGAACCCGTGGGGCAGGTATGCCTGAACGCATCCAGTCCCTGATGATACCAATCTAACAATACATGTTGTGCGGAGCCGGTCAGGTAAGGCACATGAATCTGCACATCGCGGGTTTGTCCAATTCGATCCAGACGACCGATGCGCTGTTCCAACAGATCAGGTGTTAGCGGTAAGTCAAACAAGATCAGGTGGTGAGCAAACTGGAAGTTACGGCCTTCACTACCTATTTCACTACACAGTAACACCTGCGCTCCGGTTTCAGGGTCGGCAAAATAGTGTGCAGCCTTATCGCGATCGACGATGCTCATACCTTCATGAAAAACACTATGACGGATACCGGTTTTGGTGCGCAAAACCTCAGCCAGCTGTTGCGCAGTGGTGGCACTCGCGCAAATAAGCAGGACTTTAGCGGGCTTAATATTACCGAGAAACTCAATCAGCCACTCCACACGGGGATCAAAATCCACCCAGGCTTCTGCTACTGACGGATGGCGCTCTGGGAATAGTTTGTCGGATAAATCGGCACCGTCGACAATGGCAGAATATTCCGCCGGCAGATTTAACGCATGTGGATTTAATGCCCGGGCGGGAAATCCTTCTATGCTGGCACGACGATTTCTAAACAGAATTCGACCCGTACCGTGCAAATCGATCATTTTATGCGCCAGTTCCAGTCTTTTTATCTCAGTATCGAGATCGTTTGCTTCGATGAGCAATTCAGGTGCCAGTGCCCGAAGGGCCGCGATATGCTCGGTGGTGAGTGGCGCTTCCTCTAACAGCGGGGTGACAATTTCAGCTACCTTTGCATAGCTCGCTTCCTCTGCCAGAAAACTTTCATAGTCTACGAAGCGCGCAGGATCGAGTAGACGCAAGCGGGCAAAGTGACTTTGGTGACCTAACTGATCCGGTGTAGCGGTTAACAGCAGCACTGCTGGAATAACCTTGGCTAAGGCTTCAATGCGTAGATATTCTGTTGATGGCTCGGCTTCAGACCAGCCTAAATGGTGCGCCTCATCTACTACCAGCATGTCCCACTGCGAATCCATTGCCTGCTGATGATGCTTAGGGTGTTGAACCAGAAAGTCCAGGCTGCAAAGCACTAACTGTTCATCGTCGAAAGGATTGCTTCCCTCTTCGAAAGCGGCGGCACAGCGACTTTCATCAAATACAGAGAAATGTAGGTTAACTCTGCGCAGCATTTCGACCAGCCATTGATGCACCAGCGAGTCAGGTACAACTATTAGCACCCGTTGCGAGCGGGCAGTTTGCAACTGTTGATGAATGATGAGTGCCGCTTCGATGGTTTTACCCAGACCCACTTCATCTGACAGCAGAACGCGCGGTGCGTAACGTTTGCCGACTTCGGCGGCGATATGCAGCTGGTGGGGAATAAGTTCTATGCGTGCACCCGCCAAACCAATGGTGGACGACTGTTGATAGGCGTAGTCGTGTTCCAGTGACTGTAAACGCAGCTCAAACCACTTGGGTAAATCAAGCTGATTGTTAAACAAACGCTGTTCGGGCTCGTTTAACTGCACCAGCGGACTCAGCAGCGCTTCGGTTATGGTGACGGATTCCTTGGTGTCCTCACGAATGGCTTCGTACACCAGCACGCCTTGCTTTTCAGTGACCGCGGTGACCGTTGCCTGCCACTCTTCGGTATGTGTAATACGATCGCCTACCGCATAGGTCAGCCGGGTTAGTGGGGCTTCGTTTTTAGCATAACGACGGATTTCACCCGTGGCGGGGAATAAAATTTCTACGGTTCGAAAGTCAACGCTGACGATGGCACCCAGACCTAATTCAGTTTCAGTATTGCTCAGCCAGCGTTGGCCTATGTGGAACCCGTCGTTTTTCATAATGTGTCGTCTGCTTGTTTAAAATGGGGCGGTATTGTACAGACTAGGCTTTAACTTATAAAGTCAGCAGCCGTGGGAAGTCCATAGCTTTTTTAAACGTTGGGTTGGAAGCGTTTGATCGTTATACTTTTTAATTTGACGCAGGACTCTGCAGATTTCTTTCTCGGCCGCACGGATTTGGCGCTCTTTGGCTTTTCGATCTGCCTTATCATCTTTGAATACGGCCAGCAGATTTTGCTGGTGTTGGTATACCTCAGCATTGAGCGTATGTAAAAGCTCATCATCGATCACCGCCTCTACCTTTTTGGTGCCAATCTTCAACGGTGTATTGGCGCGTTTTTCTGCTGCTTTTACCGTGGCCGGTGGTATGTTCTTATTTTTTTCTTTCGCACTATAGTAGGCTTGGATGAGGGTGCCCATAGCACTGATTCCAGCAATGATTAAGCCTGCAAAATCCATGTTCTTTCCCTGCGTTCGCGATGCCTCTACAATAATTAAAAACCTATCTTTAGTGCAACCACCAAATTAAGAATAATATTTCTTATAATTTTCCCTTCAGTTTCAGCATCAACAGTGACCTGGTAATGTAATGATTGTAAAGATGTTATTCAGGTCACGAAAAAAATTATTGAGTAAACCAGCAAAAAATAAGTGATTCTGCTTTCAAACTGGACTATGGTGAAAGTGTAAGTCGAAGAGACGGAGTGGCAGTCCTGTTCGACCGCCCACTATGTCATCTTGGCTGGTGCTCGCACATGAGTAATGGGGCGAGTCTGGTGTACATTACCGGAGCGACGGATGCCAAAAAACAACCCTAAAGAAACCAAGATTTACGTTTTAGATACCAACATACTGCTTCACGAACCGCATGCTTTCCTCTCTTTTAAAGAACACGACGTTGTCGTTCCGATGACGGTGTTAGAAGAACTTGATTACATCAAAGACAGCAAAAAGGATGTGGCACGCGATGCCCGTGTATCGATTCGTTCCATGGAAGATTTACTGCACGATGCCACCCCGGAAGACATGATCAATGGCGTTTCCATGGAGGGCCTGGCTGCTGGCGAAAACAAGCCAACAGGTTCGTTGTCTATTTACACGGATATGAACATGGCGGAGTCTCAGCAGGTGTTTACCAGCAACGAGAATGATAACCGCATCATCAATGTCGCACTGCAACTGCAAAAAACATTTTCACGGCGTCAGGTTGTGTTGGTTACCAAAGATCTGAACATGCGGCTAAAGGCGAAAGGTGCCGGACTGGCTCATGTGGAAGACTATCGTACCGACCAGCTGGTGAGTGATATCAAATACCTGTCAAAAGGTTATCACACCTTTGAGGGGGACTTCTGGGAAAAAGTGAAGTCGGTGGACAGTCGCACTGAAGGACGCGATACCATTCATACCGTTTCAAGAGAACTGCTTCCAAATGCCTTTATCAACGAATTTTTACTGGATGACAGCCAGCATTTTGCTGGTCTGGTAGAATCGATAAACAGTGAAACGCTGGATGTGCTGGATTTAGGCTTTGAGCGCTTGATGGGCCGACATGCCTGGGGCATCAGCCCGAAGAATATTGGCCAGGCGATGGCGTTACATGCGTTACTCGACCCTCATATTGACCTGGTGATACTAACTGGTCCAGCAGGTAGCGGCAAGACCTTGCTGGCACTGGCGGCGGCACTGGAGCTGGTGGTTGAAAAAAACATGTACGAAAAAATCATCGTTACTCGTTCCACCCCTGAAATTGCTGAATCAATTGGTTTTTTACCGGGTACTGAAGAAGAAAAGATGTTGCCCTGGCTTGCGGCAATCACCGATTCGCTGGAAGTACTGCACAAACATGATGAAAACGTAAAAGGCTCCATGAGTTACATCATGGAAAAAGCCAATATTCAGTTTAAGTCGGTTAACTTTATGCGCGGGCGTAGTATTCAAAACTCCATCGTTATTTTAGATGAATCGCAAAACCTGACTGCGGCTCAGCTTAAAACCATCATTACCCGCTGTGGGGAAGGGACCAAACTGATCTGTAGTGGAAACCTGGCGCAGATTGACAGTAACTATCTGAGCCCGGTTACTTCAGGTTTGACCTATCTGGTAGAAAAATTTAAGAATTTTTCTGGCAGCGCGACTATCAACCTCGATGGTGTTGTACGCTCCCGACTGGCAGAGTTTGCTGAGGAAAATCTCTGATTTTAGTCTACTATGGTCGGCTCAATACCATATTTGGTGGCGAGCCTGACTACCTCACCCTGTTGTTTTAAGATGGCGTAACCCCGGTTGAATGCATTTAACTTTTCTTCGGCATCTTCGGCTTTACGCGAAATTACCAGGTATTGATTCAGTAATGCGATACTTGGCTCAATATAAACAAGGTCATCTTTATGCTCGGGATAGAGCGAGACTAAAATATGTCTGCCTACCGCTCTGTCTACTAGGGCAATATCGATACGTTGCTTAATGAGCTTGGCAATATTCTGGTTGAGGTGGGTCACTTCCTCAATCACTGCACCTGCATCATTAATTTCAGGCGGGTTGATAAAGCCTCGTACCGTGCCCACCCGCGCCGACGCCAAACTGTCTACTCCTTGCAGCGTAAAGTCTGATTCCACATGCTTGTAAAAGCCTACTTCGTTAGCGGGTAGAGGATTAGAGAACAAGAACCAACGTTCCCGATCCGCTGAATGCCACATGCTAATCAAACCATCAAAGCGCCCGTTTTTGGTTTCTTCTACCCGCCGTTGCCATGGGGGTAAGTACACCAGCTCAACCTCATATCCGGCTAACGTATAAGCTTCAACGACAATTTCACTGATAAAACCCTTATTATGAAGATCGTTGCCGTAGTAGGGCGGGTATTCACCAAAAGCCAGGGTGACGCTGGGCTTTGCTGAGTCAGAGGATGGCTGGGCATGAATCGGGTTTGACAGTACAAATACAAGCAAGCATAAAATTAAGCGCACAACGCCTCCTAAAGATTAACGCCTACTGGATGCGCTCCAAGGTGTATTGGCCATTTGCAAGAACCTGACGTGTAGTGGGGGCAACCTGACCAAAAGGAAGCAGGGCGGGTCCAGTGGGCTCCATCAGTATATATGTTGTACCCTTGTCCATCACAGTTAGTTCATTCCCTTTCGGTGGTAATGCGACCCCCAGTAATGCGTGCTCTGGCAGCAAAACCATTACCATTGCCGTGGTAGGAAGAAACGCGCGCACAATGGCGGCGGTGATGACCGTCTTACTATCACAGTCGCCCTTATTTTGAGATAAAACCTGGGCGGGGGGCGAGAAGCCTGAGCCGTTGCTGCCCGTTCTGTCTTCCAGCGCATCATACGGAATACTTTGCACCCAGCTGAGCAACAGGTTGAAATATTCACGCGCATCCGAGTCTTCGATAAGCTTCTCATAGAAAGCTTGCGAAAGAGGGATCAGAGCTTCTGTGGTTTCAACAATATAGCGCACATGATCAGGTTTTACTGCCTGCTCGTTCAGTGGGGTGATAAATTTGGTGTAGTAGTGTTCGTACAGATATTCCGAATAGGCTTCTTCGCGACGCTCGTGCAACTGTTTTTGAATGATTGCTGCCTGTTGCTGGCTGCGCGCCCGCACTTTTACTTCAATTGACTCATTGCGCGGATTGATATCAATTCTTGCCCGTTTTGGATTGATTTGGCGGGCGGCTTTCAGCAGTGCAACCGTGACGTAGCGTTGCGCCAACGCCGGTTGAAATGTGCGCTGTAAATCGGGCGTTTTGTCTATCTGGTTCGTTTCCAGGGCAAACTGTAACGACTGTTCCGCACCATAATGATCCAGCCAGCGATAGGAATAGTTGACAAATTCTTGCGTGCGCTCTCGCTTAAAAGCGGTTTGCTGAGCATGACAGCACATGCTCAACAGTAGTAAAGGTATAGTGACCAGCCTACGAACCACAATGCATCAACCTTATAAAATGATTTAGTAATCAACCGAATGTAAAACAATTGATGGAAAATCTAACACATTTTTATTATGGCTGAAAATTAATCAGTCAGGTAGTGTACCAGTTGAGACTAGGATGCAGACTTACAACGCTGCCAACGATAATGAGCGCCGGTGGCTGGATATTGGCTTGTTTGCTACGTTTTTCAATGTCATTCAGGGTTCCAGTAACCACACGCTGTTCGGGTAACGTGGCATTTTCAATTAACGCTATTTGCGTCTCACTGCTCAAGCCGTGCTCGACCAGCTTCTGACAGATGATAGGCAGACCGGTCAGGCCCATATAAAAAACAATAGTCTGATTGGTATGTGCTAACGCGGGCCAATTCAGGTCCACGGTGTCATCTTTCAAATGACCCGTGGCAAAAACCACCGATTGCGCGTGGTCCCTGTGGGTTAGGGGAATTCCCGCATAACTGCTTGCACCACTGGCAGCAGTAATGCCCGGCACCACCTGAAAACTTATTCCCGCATCCACTAACGAAGCAATCTCTTCGCCGCCACGGCCGAAGATAAAGGGGTCGCCCCCTTTTAAACGCACCACGCGCTGACCTTGCCGGGCTTTTTCAATGATTAATGCATTGATCTGATCCTGAGGTACGCTATGCAGACTCTTTGCTTTCCCAACATACAGCTTTTCTGCGTCGCGCCTGACAAGTTCAAGAATTTGCGCTGACACCAGTCGATCGTAAATCACTACATCCGCTTTTTGCATCAAACGCAGTGCGCGAAACGTTAACAGATCAGCATCACCCGGCCCGGCTCCGACCAGGTACACCTCGCCCACGGCTTGCTGGTCATTCGCAGCGATGCTGAGGGTTTGGTCAAACAGGCTTTGCGCCTTTTCATACTGATTCTTTTCGATGAGTTCAGCGACGTCACCCTCAAAAATGTCCTCCCAGAAATAGCGTCTTGCGGTCACGCTGTTTAGTGCCTGTTTAACTTTATCCCTGGCCGCCTGAGCAAATTCACCGAGCCTGCTGATGTGTTGCGGGATCAGGCTTTCTAGTTTCTGGCGCAAATGACGCAATAAGACGGGGGCGGAACCGCCACTGCTCAGAGCAATGGTAATTGGACTGCGGTCAATAATTGAGGGTGTGATAAACTGGCACAGCGGAGTATTATCCACCACATTCACCAGAATATTGCGTTGCCTGGCCAGCGCATAGATGTGTTCATTCAACTCGCTGTCAGCGGTACACACAAAAACCATTTCTATGTGCGCCAGATCACTCTGCTCAAACTTTCGCTTATGCAATGTGACTTGAGAAGACTCAGCCAGTTCGGCCACCGCAGGGCTTACCTGATCAGCCACGATGATGATGCGGGCCTGGGTTTTTAACACCAGTTCTAACTTGCGTGCGGCCACATTGCCCGCCCCAACAATGAGGCAGGTTAAAGAGGTGGTGTCGATAAACGCGGGAAAGTACTGCATAGCTCTAAAAGTTGTTCATAAAAACACTATTTTGCCAGTACCCTTATACAAAATTAAAAAAGAAATAACGAGTTGTTATTTCTTTTTGGAATAAAAACCTACTTCTTACGCTTTTTCGGGGGCGTGTCCTGCCACTCACGCAGCGCTAGTTTTTGCCCTGCTACGCGGGTATTTTGCAAGATGTCGCGGGTTTCGTTAGGCATACCTGCAGGTAAATCTACAGTGCTGAACTTGTCATAAATTTCAATTGCACCGATATGCTTACTCTGAATATTGGCTTCGTTAGCGATAGCGCCAACAATATTACCCGGCTTAGCACCATGTGAATGGCCTACATCGATTCTAAAGCGTTTCATGCCCGCTTCAGGTTTGCGCTGTCCTTTATTGGGGCTTTTGCGCTCGCGTCCACCACGACCGTCACGACTATCTCTGCCACCCCTGCCTTCGCGACGCTCACCGCGGTCATTCTGGGGTGGTTTACTATGCAGGTCGGGACGATCAGACTCTTGCAGCATTAAGGGTTCATCACCCTGCGCTAATTGCACCAGCGCCGCCATCAGGACTTCTGGGGCTGCTTCGGTTTCCTTCTGCAACATATCGACGATTGGCATTAGCTTTTCCAGGCTCTTACCATCTATTGCCTGGGCAACTGCCAATTTGAATTTACTTAAGCGTGTTTCATTTAATTCGCTAACCGAAGGAATCGGCATTTGCTCGATTTGTTGTTTTGTGGTTTTTTCGATCGCAAACAACAAGCGTTTTTCACGGTGTGAAATAAACAAAATCGCATCACCACTTCGTCCTGCCCGGCCCGTTCTGCCAATTCGGTGTACATAGGATTCAGTATCATACGGGATATCAAAATTGATAACGTGGCTGACACGTTCTACGTCCAATCCTCGGGCAACGACATCGGTCGCTACCAGAATATCGATGGTGCCATCTTTTAATTTTTCTACTGTGCGTTCGCGGGCATTCTGCGGGATATCACCATTTAACGGCTCTACATCGTAGCCTCGTGCTGCTAATTTATCAGCCAGCTCAACCGTAGCCGTTTTGGTGCGAACGAAAATAATCATGCCATCAAATGGCTCGACTTCCATAATGCGAGTCAGGGCTTCCAGCTTGTGATGACCGGCGACCTGACAGAAACGCTGACGAATAGTGCTCGCCGTGGAGACCTTGGAAGCAATTTTCACATGCTTAGGGTCTTTAAGATAACGCTGAGTAATCTTTTTGATTGGCCCTGGCATGGTGGCAGAGAAAAGCGCGGTTTGACGTTCTGCCGGAGCGTGAGAAAGAATGGTTTCAACGTCGTCGATAAAGCCCATGCGCAGCATTTCGTCTGCTTCGTCGAGCACCAAAAACTTTAACTCACTTAAATTCAGTGTTTTACGGTTGATGTGATCAATGATTCGCCCAGGGGTACCAACAACGACCTGTACGCCCCGCTTAAGCTGTCTGATCTGATTGTCATAGGACTGACCCCCATACACAGGCAGAATTCTAATGGTTTTAGAAAAACTTGCGTAAACCTGAAACGCTTCGGCAACCTGAATGGCCAATTCGCGGGTGGGCGCCAGCACTAACAATTGCGGTAATTTTGATTCAGGTTGAATCTGTGCCAGCATGGGTAATGCAAATGCAGCAGTTTTACCTGTGCCCGTTTGGGCCTGCCCTAACAGATCATGTCCTTCCAGCAATAAAGGAATACTTTCTGCCTGGATCGGGGAGGGTTTCTCATAACCAACTTTTTCAAGTGCTTGCAAGATGGGTTGTGGTAAATTAAGGTCTTTAAAAGTCAGCTCGACATTATTGGTCATTCATGATCCTGGGAGTTAGGGGGGCGCGGCTGGAGATGGAAGCCGGCAAATTGTTGCAAAACGCTTATTATATTCCATTAATAAACTTGTATCCAATTAAATGGGAACGGGATTTGATAATTTACCCCAAAAATCATAAAAAAAAGCCATTTTAAAATGGTAAAACATTTGAAGGTAGGACGAAAATGAGAAAAACCAGCGTAGGTTCGTTGATACTGTTAGCCGGTCTTACAGGGTTGTATGGTTGCGGACAATCTTCGGTAGAAGAATATATCAGTGCAGCTCGCCAATATCAGGAAGCCAATGATATTGATGCCGCAATTATAGAATATAAAAATGCAGTGCAACTTGATCCTGCGGCACCTTTACCTCGCTTTGAGTTGGGTAAGCTATATCTGGAAAAAGGAAACTACGCGGGTGCTGAAAAAGAACTGAATCGCGCTATGGAGCTGGGGCACCCCGCATCCAAAGTGCTACCACATTTAACCGTCGCTTATCAGTACACGGGTGCTGAAAACGCGCTTACCGCTGTTGATCATAATGCGCAGGGAATGACAGCGGTTGAAAAGGTTAAGGTCGGTTTCTATAAAGTTGAGGCCCTCATCAAGCTGGATAAAGAAGATGAAGCTAAAAGCTTAATTGCAGAATTGACGAAACTGGACACGTCGTCTGTGTATCAGGGATTGTTGCAGTCGATGCAACATATATTAGATGAAGATTACGAAACTGCGCTTGCAAATACACTGTCTTTGCAAGCGCAGTCGCCAGGCAATAAAGATGTCCTGTTACAGCTGGCGCGCTTGCATTTGACGCAGGGCCAAAAAGCGGAAGCGACAGACGTTTATCTGCACTACGTTGAACAGTTCCCGGAAGATATCAACACCAAATTTTCTCTGGCCGCATTACTCATTGAGCAGCGCCAGTTAGAGGAGGCTGATCCGCTGGTTACAGAGTTGCTAAAACTGGGTTCGGATAATGGCATTTTAAATCAGTTTAAAGGGATTATTGAGGCGTCAAAGAGTAACTATGAGTTAGCGCTGACCCACCTTGAGCGGGCAATTCAAAATGGTAGAAATGAGCCTGCCGTTCGACTACTGGCCGGCCATAGCGCCTATCAGTTGGAGGACTTTCCTGCGGCCAGTCGTCATTTATCCATGATTGCCGCAAAATTACCGGATAACCACCCTGGCTTGCGCATGCTGGCAGACAGTTTGTTGCAACAAGGGTTGAGCGGCGATGCCACCGATGTATTGAATCGGCTGGAAGGTGAAATGCAGGCTGACGCGGCACTCTTTTCCAAGGCGGGGTTTGAGTTACTCCGCGAAGGTAATGTGGAAGATGCGCGAAAGATGGTTGAACGCAGCAGCGAGTTAAGCTCTTCAGCAGAAGATCTGGCGCGCCTGGGAATGTTGCAGTTATCGTTGAACGACGTAGATGGCATTGTTAATCTGGAAGCGGCAGCAGAGAAAGCGCCGGAATCGGAATTAACCCAAAAAACATTACTCGCTGCTTACGTGTCAACAGACCAACTGGACAAAGCCAAGGCGCTGGCAACCGAATGGACCAGTAAGGATGCGACAGCAATCAACCCATGGTTAGCGTTGGTTGATATTGCAATCAAAGAGAATAATCTTGAAGAGGCAGAGCGGGCATTAGCCAAAGCGGCCGAGATCTCTTCTGAAGATATACGGGTCAATCTTTCCAGAGCGCGCATTCACGTTCAACAGGAAAATCTCGAGCAGGCGAAAGCTGAACTGAATAAAGCATTAGATAACGAACCCGCCAACGTTGCAGCGCTTTCATTTCTATTTGCTATTGAGAAAGAGCTGGGCACTGAGAATGAAGCGCTTAAAAAAGTAGCGGCGGTGCTGGAAGACGATGCGGACAATATCCCGTTGAGATTATTGCTGGCGCGGATGCAGTTTTCGTTAGACGAAATCGACAATACCCTGACTACATTGAAGCCGCTGCAGAAACAGGAAGATTTACCCAAGCTTTACTGGCAACTACGCGGTCAGTCGTTGC
Organism: Alteromonas ponticola; assembly: GCF_012911815.1. Lineage (GTDB taxonomy): Bacteria > Pseudomonadota > Gammaproteobacteria > Enterobacterales > Alteromonadaceae > Alteromonas > Alteromonas ponticola. The sequence goes on from NZ_JAATNW010000005.1 coordinate 169,421, forward strand.
TAAAAAGCAACCAGATCCCTGCCGCGCTTGAGCATTTCGAACAATGGAATAAAACTTCACCGTTAAATAAAAGTGCGATTCTTGGTCTATTGCTGATATATGACGCACAAAATAAATACGACGAAGGCATCGACGTACTTAGCCCATTTCTGCAATCGCGCAGCGATCGTCAGTTGTCGGTAATTAAAGCCTATTTTCATGCTATGTTGCGCCAAATTACTGAGGCTCGCCAAATAATTGAGCCTCTTCCTGAGAACGTAAAAGCCGTGCCTTTTGTTCGCGGCATTCAGGCGCGTATCGCGCTTCAGGAAGGCAAGGGTGAGTCCGCGGTCGATGATGCGCTTGCAGCTTATAATGCGCTGCCCAATGCGAAGAATCTGATCTTGGTTATCGCCAGTTATGAGGCTACCAACCAGCACGAGCAGGGTTTTTCGGTGTTAAAGAAACACGTGGATAACAATCCAAATGACGTGCGCGCAAACATGCTGTATGCCGAGCGCCTGATTGGAAAAGATGCGAAAGAGGCGCAAAAAGCCTACGAAAATATCCTCACAGTAACCCCGGATAACTTTGTTGTGTTAAATAACCTGGCGTATCTGTATCTGGAAGATAATAAACTTGATCGCGCTGAGGAGCTGTCACGCGAAGCGGTAGAGTTGCGCCCCGATAATGCCGATGCGGTGGATACACTTGCACAGGTGTTAATAAAGCTCGAACAACCTGATGAGGCGCTTGCACTTTACGATCGCGTCATCGATAAGAACACCCGCAACGAAGAAGTTTACTTAAATTACGTTGAGCTGCTATTTCAACAAGGAAGATCCGAACTGGCCGAACGTAAATTATCTGAACGCGAATTCAAGCGTCGAGATGCAAAAGAGCGTCAACAGGCACTTAAACAACAATATCTTTAATATATGCGGGTCTACGCTAAAGCATGCAAAGAAACCTTGCTTAGCTACACGGATGTAGCGTTAGAATAAAGGTAACGGCTTTCCTACGCGCCCTCATCTATGTGTCATCCTCCCGTAAGCGGAGGATGCCTTCTACCCTATGTTAAGTCTATGACCCCCCCTATGCTCTGCACAGATTAGTGAGTTTGAAGGCGCGCGCCCTCTTAGAAATGATGAAATTTGTGCGAAAGTAACAAGATGGCAGGAAAAATCACAAAAAAAACCGCACTTTTGTGCAATTAAAAATTTTTTAGGATTGGCATTATTGCGGGTTAATTTTGTATTAATTTTTAATTATCAGCAGCATACGTAAGTAAGGAGGGGCGTTAATTGATTTAAATTGAATCGCTTAGCATCGACATAATGTGTGCCATATCTGAACCGGTAGATGGGCAACTTAAGCGCCAAAATTTTCGATATATTTAAATAATCTTTACAACTATAGTCTAATAAAATAACCGTCTAACCTGGCCCTAGCGCAGGTAATTTTTTTCCCTATACTCTCACTATTGTTCAATGCCTGATGACGTTTTAGCCTCTGGTGTTAGCAATGGAAGAAGTAAGAAGTTACACGTTGTTTGTATTTTTCATTTTTCGAGGAAATTTATTATGGCTACTAATCAAGACAAGAAGCAACAACAGCAGAAAGACTCTTACAAGGATTCTCAGCGCAGTCCGTCTAAAAACAAGCCTTCCGGACAAGAACCAAACCGCTGATTTTTTTTATTCCTTAGTTTAAACTTTTCAACTCTTAAGATTATAAACATCCGTTATTAATGGATTGTGAAAGGGGAGCTTGCTCCCCTTTCTGATTTTCTATTTATGGACAACCATGGATTGCGCTTCTACCTGTTTGCGCAAACGCACTATCTCTGTCATCAGGTCCTGCATGGTAGGTTCATTGCTGGCTGCTTCTTCAAGCTTTCTGGCTTTCGCGCTTTCCTGTTCCATCACGTTAACCACAATTCCTATCACCATATTTAGAAATGCAAATGCGGTGAAAAAGATAAACGTTAAATAGTAAATCCAGCTAAGTCCATACACTTCCTGGGTTTCATACATAACGTCAGTCCAGTCTTCAAATGTCATCACCCTGAAAAGCGTCAACAGCGAAATGGTAATATCGCCCCATAGTACAGGATTGATGTTTTCGAACAGGGTTGAACCGATTGCGGCGTAAATGTAGAAAATAATGAACATCAGCAGCATTACGTAGCCGAGCTGTGGCAATGCTTTCACCAGTGAAACCAAAAGTACGCGCAGTTCGGGGATAATTGAAATCATCCTGAGAACGCGGAATACCCTGACTAACCGGGCAACCACCGCCAGTTCAGCGTCATCGGCAGGGATCAGACTGATCAATACGATCAAGGTATCAAACCAATTCCAGAAACTCCTGAAAAACCGGCGCTTGTTGGGTTCAGCGAGAAATCGAATCGTTATTTCGGTCAGAAAAAACAAGCTGATAAACCAATCCAGGATCAGAGTGACGCTGGCAAAAGAGGGGGGCATATCGTAAGTTTTTGCGCCAACCAACAACGCTGAGATAACGATGACCGCTATAACAAAACTTTCAAATAGTTTATTAGCGCGAATTTTTTCAAATTTATCGTGAAGCTGGGTAACGTTCATTTTGGTACATGTCGTGACTACAGGGGCGCGGATTATAGCAACGCTGGCCTGCTTTATGAAAATGCTTTTACTCCTCAGCGTGTGATTGATACCGGCAACAACGGTTAATTTGGGCCATATAATATTGAAATATAACAAACTGCTTGCGTAAGGTAATTAGAGTTAGCTAATATATTGCGTTAACACTCTATCTTCATATAAGGTGAATTCATGGAAGAGAAAATGCAGCTTATACAAGGCAAGTGTATTCAACTATCCAAAGAGCTGGAAAATTACAAAGTGGCGAAGGGAAACGTGTCAGAGCTAAAAGAAAAGCTGGCCGGTTTTCTGGAGTTGCTGGAACAGTTCGATGGTTATTCAGTAAACGAAACACTGTAAGTTGAAATAGCCAAACGTCCGCTGAGAGACGTCTGGCTGATTGTCATTATTCTTCTGTGGCTGGTTCCAGCCCCTTGTTAATCATTTCAATATCGTTTTGAGTCAAATTACCCGCCGCTTGTTTAAGATTCACCACAGCCTGAATAAAGTCATAACGTGCACCTGACAGGTTACGACGGGCATCAAATAAATTCCGCGTACTGTTCAGCACATCAACGATAGTTCGGGTACCTACATCAAACCCTGCTTCCGTCGCTTGCAACGCACTGCGTGCAGATACCACGGCCTGCTCTAATGCGCGAATTGTCGAGATTGATGCTTTGACATCATTATACGAGCTGCGTACCGACTGAACTGTCTGGCGATAACTGAATTCTAAATCTTCACTGGCTGACACATAAAGATGGCGTGCCTGATCCGCCGCGGCTGAAGTTCTGAACCCGGAGAACAATGGCACGGAAAGCTGCACAGTTGCACTGTAGCTATCCTGATAAGGTGTTTCATATGCTATGCCATCTTCTGATGACACATCATTCTTCGATTTACTGGCGTTTGCCTGTAATCCCAAAGTGGGTAAGTGCCCTGATCTGGCGCTTGAAATATCCTCTTTGGCAATATCGACAGCAAGACGATCGGCCAGTAATGTCAGGTTCTTATCTTCTGCAATACCCAGCCATTCACTCACATTTTGCGGTGCTGGCGGTTCCGCTGAAAAGTTTTCGGTATCCAACCCATACAACTTGTCATGGTACTTTCCGGTAATAACCCGTAATGACTCCAGCGCCGATTCCAGTTGGTTTTCAGCCTGAATTTCCTGGGCGACGGTATTATCAAAATTGGCCTGCGCTTCATGCACATCGGTGATGGCGGTTAATCCAACCTCAAAACGCTGCCGGGTCTGTTCTAACTGGCGCTCAATGGCACGTTTTTCTGCGCGTACAAATGTAACATTGTCGCGTGCGCGAAGTACGTCAAAGTACGTGGTGACTACCCTGACAATCAGTTCCTGCAGGGTTGCTGCATACTGCGCATCGCTCTGTTCTGCTACTTTTTCGGCACGGTCGAGACCAACCCAGTTAGCGTGATCATACAGGGACATGGACAAATCGATGCCGTAAGCGGTGGTATCAGTGTCTGAATCTAAGGTAAACGTCTGGTTTTCACCAATGTACTGCGTACGCTCACCACCTGACATGGTATAGGCTACGTAACCAGACAATTGTGGAAGTAAATTAGCACGGCTGATTGAAATCCCTTCAAAGGCTGCATCTCGCTGCGCTTTTGCTCGGTTGACCAGAGGATCGTTTGCCATCGCCTGTTGATAAACTTGCATTAAATCATCAGCCAGTGCAGACGTTGTCAGCCCCATTCCAATGATCAGCGACAATAGAGTTTTTTTCATGAATGCGCCTTCCAATATTATAATTCGGCCAAGTTAGACCTAACAATGTGCCAAGTGTATGAAATTTATTTGGTTGTAAACAGCAACTTGTAGTAACAGTCCATGTTTATCTGTAACAGAATATGTTTTTCATTAATCTTTCTTATTCTGATTGGACTGATTTCCAGTGAGGCCGTGTGCTAAAGTGAATTAGTATCCAATATAAAGATGATAACTGTTTTATCAATGGAAGTGACAGCAAATGAGCAATGAAATTTTAACTTTCACCTCAAAAGATATCGAAATTATTGAAAAAAAGCGGGTTTATGACGGCTTTTTCAAGATGGTTCGTTACGATTTCAGACACAAACTCTTTCAGGGTGGCTGGAGCGATGTGGTGCGCCGTGAAATTTTTGAGCGCGGCCATGCCGTCGCGGTGCTGCCATATGATCCGGATACTGACGAGTTTGTACTGATCGAGCAGGTCAGGATTGGCGCACAAGCAACCTCTGACACGCCCTGGCTTATGGAAGTGATAGCTGGCATTATCGACGACGGTGAAACACGTGAAGATGTATGTCATCGGGAATCGCAGGAAGAAGCCGGGATTGCCTTGTCCAGTCTTACTAAGGCGCTGAGTTATCTGGTCAGCCCGGGGGGCACCACAGAACGCGTGCATATCTATGTTGCCCAATGTGACTCCACAGCCGCTGGAGGCATCCATGGCTTAGATGATGAATCGGAAGACATCAGAGTACATAGAGTAAGTTCTGCCACGGCGAAAGAATGGTTGGAAAATGGCATTATCGACAACGCAGCAGCGATAATTGCGCTACAATGGTTTTTGATGAACCAGGAATCGTTAATGAAAAAATGGCGTGATTGTGAGTAACCGAAGTCGTAAATATGTACCCCCGTTGGCAAGCATGCAGGCCGTATGCGAGCACAATTACAGCCGATTTTTGCGTATGTTGCCGGACTGTGACACTGAGGAATTGAGCTATCGCTTTACGGTAGCGGACAATCTTGCCTATTGTATCACCATTCTCGATTCAGCCCGTTATACCAGCACGGTTTCTATTGAGCAGGTCAATCATCGTGTGCCGTCCTTTATGAAACCCTGCATGGTGGTACGACTTTATCATGATGCGAAAATGGCAGAAGTGATAAGCAGCCAGAATACCGGAGCCATTGCTGCGTCTTATCACTATCCCAATACGAAAATGCACGCGAAAAACGAAAAGCAGATGGTCAATGTGTTTTTGGCTGAATGGCTACAATTCTGTATCAAACTGCAACCGCAAATTTTAGATGAGGTGTGATGCGCCTCATCCAGTTATCTGATTGTCACCTGTTTAGTGATATCCACCGCACTGGCTATGCCTCAGTCAACCCATACTCAAGTTTATCCAAGCTGCTATCGTTAACGGCCTCTTTGCAACCCGATGTGGTGCTTGTGACCGGCGACATCAGTGGCGATGACACTGAAATTAGCTATCAGCATTTTCGGACATTAACGCAGGATGCGTTAAAAGACATTCCTCTGCTTGTACTTGCTGGCAACCATGACTGCAATCCATACTTCGATTCAATGCTAAGTGAGTATTCACTTAATGAAGGTTGTATGTTGCCGGGAGGGCAGTGGGTATTGCACGGGTTAGACACCCGACACGAGGGAACGTTGGGCATGGTAAAGGTTGATCAGCTTAAACTTCTCAGTGCATCGATAGCCAGTAAACCTGAGACGAATCATATTGTTGCCTTGCATCACCACCCACTGGCAGCAAACAGTTGGATGGATAAGCACGCCTTATTAAATGCAGAGCGCTTGATCAGCTTTATTAAGACCACGGCAAACGTTAAATTAGTCTTACACGGTCATCTGCATTTTCCATTACATCGGGACATTAACGGTACACCTGTACTTGGGGTACCTTCGACGTGCTGGCAATGGCAAATGACCGACGAGTTTGCTTTTTCAACCGAACAGCCTGGATTGCGGATCGTCGATTTGCATGACGATGGCTCGTGGACCACCCAGATCAGGAGAGTGTAGTGCAGGAAATTTTATACTTGCATGGTTTTTTAAGTTCACCGCAGTCTCATAAAGCGACGCAAGTGAAAGATTACTTTGCGAAATATCATCCCGACGTAACGCTGTATTTTCCGACATTACCAAACGTGCCGAGTAAGGTAAGTGAGTATTTACTACAGTATGTAAAGAGAAATGTTAAATCGGCACCGCAGGGTCTTAAGGTGATAGGGAGTTCTATGGGAGGATTTCTGGCCACCTGGTTGGTAGAAAAGTTTGGTGGTAAAGCGGTACTGATTAATCCTGCGGTAAAGCCATTTGAGTTATTACAGGACTATTTAGGTGAACACCTAAATCCCTATAGTCAGGAGAAGTTCACGCTCACCCAGGAGGATATTACCTTTTTGAGGCAACTCGACACGCCCACGGTGTCTGAGCCTGATCGCTATCGAGTCATGTTGCAAACAGGCGATGAAACGCTGGACTATAAACAGGCTGAGGCGAAATACAGGCACAGTTTGCTGGTGGTTGAAGAAGGGGGTGACCATAGTTTCCAAGGCTTTGAGAACCATCTCGACGAAATTGCGGGTTTTCTGATGCCCCCTGCGTAATATAAGCAATTGCCGGAATCCTGCACCCCTGATAACATCTTTAGTAACTTGAACATTTGTAGTAAGTGTGAGTCTGTTAAAACAGGCTACCCAGCATAAGGCACATAATAAAATGTCAAATCAATATAACGCCGAGGCAATTGAAGTTTTAAATGGCCTGGATCCCGTCAAACGCCGTCCGGGTATGTACACCGATACTACGCGCCCAAATCATATGGGTCAGGAAGTTATCGATAACAGTGTGGATGAAGCACTTGCGGGTCACGCTTCAAATATCAAAGTTATTTTACACGAAGACCAGTCGCTGGAAGTCATCGATGACGGTCGCGGTATGCCGGTAGATATTCATCCAGAAGAAAAAATATCCGGCGTAGAGTTGATCATGACCAAGCTGCACGCGGGCGGCAAGTTCTCCAATAAAAACTACGAATTCTCCGGAGGTTTGCACGGGGTAGGTATCTCGGTAGTCAACGCGCTTTCCACTAAAGTGGAAGTCGTCATCAGACGGGATAGTCAGGTGTATCAGATTGATTTTGCCCATGGTGACCGAACCGAAGACCTTCGCGTGATCGATAGTTGCGGTCGCAGAAACACCGGAACCCGGGTAAGGTTCTGGCCCGATCCGCAGTATTTCGATTCAGCCAAATTTTCTGCCAGTAAACTTATACACAACCTGCGTGCGAAAGCGGTGCTGTGTCCCGGGTTACGCATTAAGTTTGAAGATAAAGTCGGCAAACAAACTGAAGAGTGGTGTTTTGAAGATGGATTGAAAGATTATCTTTATCAATCGGTTCAACAATATGAAACTCTGCCCCAGGACACACCTTTTGTCGGCGCTTTCAGTGGCAACAAAGAAGCGGCAGACTGGGCAGTGATGTGGCTACCGGAAGGCGGTGAACTGACCACTGAGAGTTACGTGAATCTTATTCCAACTGCGCAAGGCGGCACGCATGTTAATGGACTGCGACAAGGCTTGCTGGAGTCGATGCGCGAGTTTTGCGAATTTCGCAATCTGATGCCACGGGGAGTCAAATTGACCCCGGACGATATCTGGGACCGTTGTGCGTATATTCTGTCGACCAAAATGCAAGACCCACAGTTTGCCGGACAAACTAAAGAACGCCTGTCTTCGCGGCAGGCATCTGCATTTGTTTCAGGTGTGGTAAAAGATGCCTTCAGCCTTTGGTTAAATCAACATACCGATATTGCTGAATCGCTCGCTGAGATGTGTATCAACAATGCCCAGCGTCGCTTACGTCAGACCAAGAAAGTCGCGCGTAAAAAGGTCACTCAGGGCCCGGCATTACCGGGCAAACTGACCGATTGTTCATCGCAGGACATCAATTACTCTGAACTGTTTCTGGTGGAAGGGGATTCTGCTGGCGGGTCTGCAAAACAAGCCCGTGACCGTGAATTTCAGGCCATTATGCCGTTACGTGGAAAAATTCTTAACAGTTGGGAGGTAGACTCCTCGCAGGTGTTAGCTTCGCAGGAAATACACGACATCTCCGTGGCCCTGGGGATCGATCCTGATTCAGAAGATTTAAGCGGTCTACGTTACGGTAAAATATGTATTTTGGCGGACGCTGACTCAGATGGGTTGCACATTGCCACCTTGCTGTGCGCATTATTTGTAAAGCACTTCAGAACGCTGGTAGATAAGGGGCACGTGTATGTGGCGATGCCACCCCTGTTTCGTATTGATATTGGCAAAGAGGTTTATTACGCTCTGGATGAAGGTGAAAAACAAGGCATATTAGATCGTATTGAAGCGGAAAATAAACGCGGTAAAGTCAATGTGCAACGCTTTAAGGGGCTGGGTGAAATGAATCCATTGCAGTTAAGAGAAACCACTATGGATCCCAATACCCGCAGGTTAGTTCAACTTACCATTGATGATGCCGAAGGCATGCTGGAATTAATGGATATGTTATTGGCTAAGAAACGTTCCGGCGACCGTAAAACCTGGCTAGAGAGTAAGGGGAATATGGCAGAGGTCGTATAGATCAAAGCCTGATCATCAGTAATATGTCAGCTACTTCACCTCTAATCAAACACGCCAAGGCCGTACTTTTTGATCACGATGGTACGCTGGTGGACTCGGAAGAAACTCATTTCACACTATGGGCGGATATCCTTCGCCAGCACGGCGTAACCTTGTCGCGTCAATTTTACAGTGATGTCATGGCTGGCATTCCCGTGGCAAAAAATGCACAGGATGTGGTTTCCGCATTTTCACTTGATGTTAACGCTGACGAGCTCATTGAAGAAAAGCAACAACGCCTCCGAGACTTTCTTTCGCATCAAGCCTTTCCGCTAATGCCTGGATCCAGGGCTGTGGTAGAGCGATGCATTCAGCAAGGTCTACACTTGGCAATTGTGACCGGAGGCAGCCGTTTAGCAGTTGAAAAGACATTGAGTGAAAATGGTTGGCAAGATACGTTCTGCGTGACCGTTGCGGTTGAGGATGTGCGAGTGAGTAAACCAGCACCGGACTGCTATAAAAAAGCGCTTGCTTTATTGGGTATTAAGGCTGCTGAAGCAGTTGCACTCGAGGATACTGAACACGGTATGCAATCTGCACTGGATGCGGATCTTCGTTGCATTGTCATCCCCACTTCGCTTTCAAACGGGCAAGATTTTACGAATGCGTCGTTTAGGTACACTTCGCTTGATGCCTGTATGGCGAGTGAGTTTTAAGCGTATGCGTGAGTGATGTTTTTGTCTGACAACAGATTTTTTTTACGTAATGCTGCACCTAGTAAGGCGGTAATGTTGTGAAGATACTTCGCGGGTTATTGATAACAGTAAGTATATTGATTGTCCTGGTGTTGGTGTTGGTAGTTTTAGCTGTCGATAGCAAACCTGAGGTGGAAGCGACTGCACCGGAGCAAATTCATAATGCAGAAACAGTTAAACAGCTATTGTCGCAGATCAGTCAAAGCCTGAATGAACGCACCACCGAGCAAGAAATTAATATTTCAGAGGACCAGCTTTTAAGCATCGTTGGCTTTATCCAGCGAGCAAGCCCGCGGTTTAAGGGCAATGCTTTAATCGCCGACGAAAGCGCGTCTGTGTTTGCCAGTATCGCCCTGCCTAACGAGTTCACTCCGCTCTTCATCAACTTAGAAATAACCGTATTACCCGATGACAAGCTCAATGTCAGCCATGTAAAAGTGGGAAGCCTGTCGCTTTCTGGTGATCTTGCCGTGCTGCTGGTAGAAAGATTGGCAAATGCATGGACAAATAGTGATATCGCCACCCAGGCCAAACAGCAGATCACCCAGGTCTCCATTGGCCAAAACAGTGTTACCGTGAAATTAAAACCGCTTGATGCCTTCTTAAATAAACTGAATGAAATACGCACCGGCATCAATGTTGAGCAAGACGATGAACTTAGAGATTTAACCGCTTACTATCTGCGCTATGCGTCCTGGCAGGACATTGCGCTGGAAAAAAAACCCCAACCCTTTATCGACTATCTGAGTGCGGTCATGAAGCGCGCTCAGGAAAGGAGCTCGGCAGAAACCGCGGTGTTACATAACAAAGCGGCGATTCTTGGATTAGCTATTTTCATCGGGCATCATCGTATTGCTAATTTTGTCGGTGATGTACATCCTGATGCACAACGAGCACTTAAACCAGCATCGCCAGCATTATTAGGGGGACGAAACGACCTCGCGCGTCACTTTATCATTTCAGCTGCCCTGAAAGTGTTGAGTGAGCAGGGCGTTTCACTGGCCATAGGGGAATTTAAAGAACTCATGGACCGGGCCATGGGCGGAAGCGGTTATAGCTTTGTCGATTTGATGGCTGATATGGCCGGAATAAAATTTGCCAATATTGCCACTAAACCAGCCACCGCAGTGCGACTGCAGGAGGTGATGAGGCAAATAACTGATGAATCCATGTTATTACCCTCATATGCAGGATTGCCTGAAGGGTTAAGCAAGCGTCAGTTCGAAGCTGATTATGGTCGTGTAGACAGTGAAGCCTATCGCCAACGTGTTAATGACATCGAGCGACGCCTGGCAGAGCTAACTTTGTATCAGTTAGATACGGAGGTTTCATTTGCGCAGTGAGGCCTGAAACTGGTTAATAGTGGTTAACAACTGTTCAAGCTTTTGCACCAGCGCGGGCAACTGCTGTTTAACGGTTTCCTCATCTTTCTCCTGCAAAGTGTTCCACTCAGTGGCCACTTCTTCCACGTAAGGACCAAACCTTTTCGCCTGGGTAGAAAACCCGCTTTGCTCAGGAAAAATAGCCTGAAATTTTCCTTTTTGTTCTCGCTGTAATGCGTCAAGCGCGGTGTCAGCGTCGATTGCTTTTCGATATAGAACCTGCAGGGTTTCCTGCAGAGCCTGAATGATGTTTTCCATGGCGGTATCTTTTGTTGCTGTGAAATCGGCTGCATAGTAGCTTAAATAGCGTGTTCACTCCATCGCGAACACCTTCTTTTCGCTGCGCGCTAAAGAGTTGTGTGATCCTGCCGATATAAACAAAAGCGGGTAATCCTGCCCGTTTTTGTAATGCTTAAGCAAAGAGGAAGTGGTATGGATCTACAAGGTGTAAGTGCCTCGGGAACCGGTGCGGCGCTTGAGTTGGCATCTCTTAAAATGGCTAAAAACCAGCAAAAACAAGAGGGTCAAGCGACGCTTCAACTGTTAGAGTCTTCTGCAGTTGACGTACCTAAATCTTCATCCGCAAATCCAGCTGTAGGTGCCAACATCAATACCTACGCGTGATTTGAACTGGTGATAAGCCAGAGATTACGGGTGTAAATGTAAGTCTATAGGCGTTTTGCCAGGTTGGCCGCCAATCTCTCTGACGAGCTTGGGGACCAGAAATCCTGGCTGGCGCTTTATCAATTCTGCCATGATGTGCCGCGCTTTATCATCGCTCACCTCAAAATGCGCCGCACCCTGAACTTTGTCCAGCACGTGTAAATAATAGGGTAACACACCGGCGTCAAATAACGCTTCATGCAAAAGCTCTAGCGAATCAGCACTATCGTTTATTCCTTTAAGCAACACAGCCTGATTTAACAAGGTTACCCCAGCTTGCCTTAATCTACGCAGATTTTGCTTGAGATCCTGGCTGATCTCATTTTTATGATTTGCATGGATGACCAGAATTTTTTGTAAGGGTAGACGTGCAAACCAATCAAAAAACTCATTATTAAGTCTGTTTGGTATAACAACCGGTAGTCGGGTGTGAAGACGCAAGCGTTTAATGTGTGAAATATTCGCAATCTGCTCCGCCATCCAGGCGAGTTGAAGATCCTTTGCCATTAACGGATCGCCACCTGAAAATATAACCTCATTAATTTCGTTGTTCTGCTTAATGTAAGTGAGTACTTGCTCAAACTCTTGCTTATTAATTGCGTTGTCGCTGTAGGGAAAATGTCGTCTGAAACAATATCGGCAGTTAACCGCGCAACCACCCCGCACTATCAATAAAACACGGCTCTTGTATTTATGTAAAACGCCCTGACCAGCGGTATCATGTTCAAGCAATGGGTCGCTGCTAAACCCTTTTGCCTGTGTAAACTCCGCTGCCAGTGGAAAAACCTGGTTCAATAATGGGTCATCAGGATCCGATTGTCGCATCAGCGAGGCAAAATGCTGCGGCACGCGCATTGGAAAAAGTCGTCGCGCTTCGATATGGTGGGTAAAGTCGTCCACTGGTAAGTTCAAATAGTGCAATAACTGAACCGGGTCGGTAAAGCTGTCAGCTAACTCTTTTTGCCAGTTATGCTCTACACCAGCACGATTTTTAGGTATTATTTGCGCCACTAAATTTTTACACCTTTTATTCAGTCAGAGGAATTATGGCTAATTACAGTACAAACGAATTCAAGGGCGGTCTGAAAATTATGTTAGACGGCGAACCTTGTAACATCCTTGAAAATGAATACGTAAAACCTGGTAAAGGCCAGGCCTTCAATCGTGTGAGAATTCGCAAGTTGATTTCCGGTAAAGTACTGGAAAAGACGTTTCGTTCTGGCGAAACCGTTGAAGGTGCAGATGTTCTCGACACCGAACTTGCATATCTGTACACAGACGGTGAATTCTATCACTTTATGAATAACGAAACATTCGAACAAATTGCTGCCGATGAAAAAGCGGTGGGCGACAACGTAAAGTGGTTAAAAGAAAACGACGTTTGTACCATTACCCTGTGGAATGGTTCACCTATTACGGTGACGCCGCCTAACTTTGTGGAATTAGAAATTACCGAAACTGATCCTGGACTAAAAGGCGATACCGCGGGTACAGGTGGCAAGCCTGCTACATTAAGCACGGGCGCGGTGGTTCGCGTGCCGTTGTTTGTGCAAACGGGCGAAGTCATTAAAGTGGATACCCGTTCCGGCGAATATGTTTCCCGTGCACAAAAGTAAAGCATAACCAGTATCAAGTAATAACCATTAGCGCCAGCACTTTACTGGCGCACCATTACCTTTATGACTCATACCTGGCAACCAACTGCATCGCTTTCAAACATTCGTGCTCGAGCTGATCTGTTGCACTCTGTTCGTCAATTTTTCGCTGCACGCAACGTACTGGAAGTTGAGACACCGCTGTTGTCTAACGGCACCGTAACAGACATTCATCTGGCTGCGTTTTCCACCCGCTTTGAGCATGCCTCTGACGGTAAAACGAAAACCCTTTATCTGCAGACCTCGCCGGAATATGCGATGAAACGCTTGTTGTGCGCTCAGGTGGGTGCCTGCTATCAAATTGGCAAGGCGTTTCGTCATGAAGCGGAGGGACGCTGGCATAATCCGGAATTTACCATGTTGGAGTGGTATCGACCTGGTTTCAATCATCATCAACTGATGGATGAAATGGATGAGTTATTACAGCTCGTTCTCGCAACTGGTTCGGCTGAACGGAAAAGTTACCAGCAGGTTTTTTTAGATCAGCTTCAGCTCGATCCGCTTACTGCCACAACGGCATCACTGCAACAGGTGTTAACCGCTCACGATATTGATGTTCATGGTGACATGGCGTTAGATAAAGATACCCTGCTGCAATTACTTTTTAGTTACCTGATTGAGCCTGCGATTGGTCAACAAGTACCCTGTTTTATTTATGGCTTTCCGGCCAGCCAAGCTGCGCTGGCAAAATTGAGTCAGCATGATGAACGGGTAGCAGACCGTTTTGAGGTGTATTTTAAAGGCGTGGAGCTGGCTAATGGGTTTAATGAACTTAGCGATTCAGATGAACAGCGTCGGCGATTCAATAACGATGTTGCTCAGCGCAAGCAACTGGATCTGCCAGAGGTTGAACATGATGAGCGTTTTCTGCAGGCACTGGAGTCCGGACTGCCTCAATGCGCCGGCGTTGCTTTGGGTATCGACAGGTTGTTAATGCTTAAAGTGAATGCCAGTCATATTGAACAAGTTATCAGTTTCCCACTATCACGCGCCTAGCCAATGTTGCTATGTTTATCGTACACGTCGTTTGTTATGTATTTAATGAAAAACTATACAATGATAAATGATTTTTAATACCGATTGAGCAAATACGTGAATACTCCATTGATTTTTAGGAAGTTACACTTGGATGACACTCAGTTCATCATTGAGCTGCTCAACGATCCTTTGTGGCTACAGTACATCGGTGATAGAGGAATTTACAGCGAGGCCGATGCCAGACGCTATATCGAACAGAGCCTGCAGCATTTTGACACTCATAAATATGGCTTATGGGCCGTGCAGCCGCATTTTGGAGAACCGCTCGGCTTGTGCGGGCTAATCAACCGCGGGGTGTTTTCGTGTCCCGACTTAGGGTTCGCGTTTTTACCTAAAGCGAGAGGAAAGGGAATAGCGGCAAAAGCAGTGAGCGAGGTAATCAGGCGAGCCAGAGACCAGTTCCACTTTCCGTATTTAACCGCGGTGTGTGATCCTGACAATCAACGCTCAATAACACTTTTACGTAACAACGGATTTAACCGCTATGGCCGCTACTTTTTTCCTAAAAGTCAGCAGTCGACCTGTTTTTATTGGTTAAATCTAATATAAGCCATTGACTGTAAATTAAATTTAATAAAAAAACTGAGCGAGCAGGGGGATTCTCAACTAGCGTTAAATTAAATCTATATATCATGGAAGACTGCCAATGAAACGGCATCGTTATTTAAGGCTGGTTAAATCAATTGGCGCACTAATCTTGCCCTTAGCGACGGTGGTGCTGACGCTCTCGTCTTTGTCAGTTGCCGGCTACCTGTTTCAAATTGAGTTTTTCTACCGGCCTATTGAAAATGGGCCAGCAACACATCCATTTACTGCGCTGTGCTTTTTCTTCACTGCAATTGCATTACTGGGAAACTATCCTACCTATCGCTCCGGCCTGTTACAAAATATCAGTGCGGTAATAGTCCTTGTGCTGTTGTCAGTCTGGGTTGTTAGCGAAGTTTTTGACCTTACACTGGTAGGCAAGTTTACGCCATTTTTAGACATCGTCGAGGGCGATCTTGAGCAGGGAAACCAGAACAGCTTAGGGCTAAACACTGCTGCGATGCTGACTTTTGTGACTACCGCTATTCTTAGTTGTCGTTTGAATTACCTATTGGCAGCTTTGCTGCTAGCGACAGCAGGATTCGCGATCCCATTTGCTGCGTTATTCGGGTATGCCATTGATGCGCCGTTTCTTTATGGTGATATGTCGTTTATGACACTGACGATGGGATTGTTCAGCACTTTTGTAGGTATCGCAACGGCCTCACAAACTATTCTTGTTAAGAAGCAACGCCACGATCAGCTCAAGCTTGTATTGTCTTTAGGTTTAACACTGGTTTGTGCGGTCTCCCCTATTATCATCAGTGTGCTACTTTTTACTACTGTAATCACTGACAAAGGCAATCCGTTCGGCTTATTAATACTTGCTATTTGCTGGCTGTTAATACAAATGATTGGGCTGTTTATCTACGCAGTGGAAAATGTTGAGGTAGAAAAAGCCCGTTTCTAAAGATAGTTCTGCATCGCCAGCATCACCTTTCGGTAAATGAGATTAATTTAGTTCACAAAAGTAGTCTATTCTTATAAAGAAACCATCTAAATAACCACTGAATGTTGGCGAAGCATGCTAAATGCTTTTGCTATAGGTGTAATTGAAGTAGGTATTGAGGTGTAAAAAATGAATATCACGCGGTGGCGGAGTCTAACGGACACTCGATGCCGCATAGCTTGCAAGGATTTACGACTCGCTTTAGTTTGCAGTGTAATGCTGCTTATGCTGTTAAGACCGCTGGCAGCAAAGCCGGATGAGCAAGCTGATGTTATTCGAATACCACAACATGACGCCGGTAGTGAACTGTTTGATTACTATCACGGCCTGTTGATCATGGCTCTGGAGATAACAGAAGATGCATACGGTAAAACCATCGTAGAGGTTGAAGACATTCCTACGCAGCAAAAACGACAACAGATGGGCTTGAAAAGCGCAACAACCGATGTGATTTGGGGAATAAATACGGAGGTACAGGAAGAAGAATTTATTGCGGTACCATTCCCACTTTCCGCAGATTTATTCAGCTACCGAATGTTAGTCGTCAATGCAGAAGACACACGTTTTCGCGAACCCTTATCTAAGCAAAAACTGAAAGCCATGAAAGCCGTGCAGGGGCATGACTGGCGTGATTTTGACGTGCTCAAGGACAATGGTTTTAAAATATCTGGAGCCGACTACCATATGACCTATCGATTACTGGAAACCGGGTTCGTCGATTATTTTCCACGCTCCATCCTTGAAGTATGTGAAGAGTTAGATAGCCATCCCAAAGCAGTTATTTATCCTCATGTGGCGCTTTACTACCCCAACGTTATCCGCTTTTACACAAATAAGCAAAGAGCTACGTTGGCTAAACGACTAGAGCAGGGGCTGAACAAAGCGTATGCAGACGGTGTCGTGTTGCACAGGCTGATGGCGCAGCCTTTCTTCCGCGATTTTGCTGCGTTAATTTACCAAAAGCGCATTATTAAGTTAAAGTCTGATGTAAGCGCTCAAACAAATGCTCTGCTTTCGCACCCCCTGATTGACGAGGTTAACGACGTCATAAGTGCGCTGCCAGAGGAGTGGTATCAACCTGAAAATAGCGGTCGCTGTGATTGGCGGGAGAGTGACGTTCCACCGCCAACCGAAGATAGTAGTCAACCAAGCAACTAGCCCTAGGGGCTTACTGTGGCGGCAGAACCGACGCTTTTTTGAGAATAATCATTTCTTTTGGTGCATTTTGCTCGCCTAAGGCCACAAGGTATTCTGTCTCAACTTCCGCCATCTTGTCGGCGATTGCTGAACCTTCCACTATCATGCCAAATACAGCATAACCCCAATTTCTACCCGGATTTAAACTTTCATTATCATTCACATTGAGAAAAAACTGACGGGTGGCAGAGTGCGGTTCATTCTGGCGTGCCATTGAAATGGTGTGCAGGTCGTTAGTTAGACCATTACCCGACTCATTAAAAATAGGATCGTAAGTGACTTTCTGCTCCAGTTCCGGAGAATAACCTCCCCCTTGCACCACAAAGCCCGGGACCACGCGATGGAAGATGGTGTTATTGTAGAGCCCGTTGGCGGTATAACGAAGAAAATTGTTTACCGTGATAGGCGCGCGACGGCGATCAAGTTCCACGATGATATCACCCATTGATGTTTCCAGTTTGACTCTGGGGTAATAATTATCTGGTTGTACTTTTGCACCATCATCAATGGGTTTAGCTAATGCCATCGATGACGCAAAACCGAGACAGATTATTAGACACGTGGCGAAGAGATGTTTCAACATTTTTTGATTCCTTTTTTACCTCACCGTTTCACGGCGCTTAAAATAACAAACTTTTGATTACTGGCGATAAGCTTAACGCCCCCATATATTCGCTTCAACTTGCCATGGTAATCCAGATGCCGATTTCCAACGACCAGCAGGTTACCCCCTCTGGCCAGAATGTCTCTGGCATCTTGAAACATCTGCCAGGCAATATGGTCGGTGATAGCATTTTGCTGATGAAATGGCGGGTTGCAAATCACCTTAGTTACCGGCGATGTATCTTGCGAGTTGATTAACTCTTCTAAACAGTTGCTGGCAATGAACTGACAGTTTGCTAGCTGAAGTGGAAAGTTATCCTCTACATTTTGTTTCGCTGATGCCAGCGCCATGAATGATTCATCGACAAAACAAACTTTCACACCATTCGTCTGTGATAACGCATGCAGGCCCAAAATACCGTTACCACACCCTAAATCAACCACATGATCTGACGCTTCAACATGCATGTGTTCAAGCATTATGCGTGCACCGATATCGATTGACTGACTGGAGAACACGTTGGCATGATTACTCAGGCGTAGCCCGGTGCCATCTGGCAGCGTATGTTGCCAGACACTGGGGTAGGGTGAAGGCGGGGGCGAAGTACATTTGGCGTCAGTCGGTAATGCGAAAACTAAGCGGGATTTTTTCCTGGCAAGGGACGTACTGGTGGGGCCAACGTATTTCTCGAACAGCTGCAACACATTACGTGTAATACTTTTTGCCTTGGCCGCAGCAATAACAATGGTTTCAGGGGTGGCGACCTGCATTAGTGCAATCAACTGATGTTCAAGCAAGCTGAGTGTGCGTGGAATTTTAATAATGGCGAGCGATGGCGTGTCCGTCAGTGCAGCGACACTGGTTATTGCTGTTACCGGTTGCTGTACAAGCTTTTCGCCAGACAGGGAGACCGCGTGAGCGTTGGCTGCCAGGTTTTCATGCAATGAACGGTGGGCGATCCAGGAATCAGACACCCATACCGGGTTACAGTGTGCAAACCAGCAGCCCAGTGCACC
Organism: Alteromonas ponticola; assembly: GCF_012911815.1. GTDB lineage: Bacteria > Pseudomonadota > Gammaproteobacteria > Enterobacterales > Alteromonadaceae > Alteromonas > Alteromonas ponticola. Next base: position 188,236 of record NZ_JAATNW010000005.1, read on the forward strand.
GAAATCGTCGTTAAATACCACCATACGCTGTAGCCGTTCAGGCTCGACAGATTCAATGATATAATCAATCAATAATTCGTCTGCGCTGTCCCACGCCTGCAAGCTGACGTGCTGCGATTTAGCAGGGTAGCGGATCAGTTGTAAAGTCTGATCACGAAACGAAAATGTTGTGTTCATTTTTATCAGTTCTATTGAGGAGCGAAGTTGAAGCAGCAAGGCTTATTTGAGCAATCAACCGTAGATGGCGAAAGTTTACCTCTTCCTGATGCAGATGTAACTTATTATGCAAACTGGTTATCTCAAGAAATGGCCGATGAATTGATGCAAAAGCTAAAAGGCGGAATTAACTGGCAGCAGGAATCAATCACGCTTTATGGTAAACGCCATAGGGTGCCCAGATTGCAGGCGTGGCATGGTGATTCTGAGTGCCTTTATCAATATTCCGGACTGACATTAGAGCCAAAACCCTGGGATACGCCGCTGACTTTTCTGAAAAACCGTTGTGAAAGCTTAATCGGCAGCAGATTTAACAGTGTGTTGCTGAATTGGTATCGGAATGGGCAGGACAGCATGGGCCTACACGCTGATGATGAGCCGGAACTGGGCAGGCAACCTGTTATTGCTTCTGTAACGCTGGGGGCAGAAAGAGCCTTCATTTTTAAGCACCGAACCTTGTCTCAGCGACACACGATAACACTGCATCACGGCAGTTTGCTGATAATGGCAGGGTCAACACAACAACATTATCTGCACGGCATCAACAAGACCGTCAAGCCGGTAGGTGATAGAATTAATTTAACATTCCGCTATATACATCCACAGGATTGAAAATGCAGGTAAAACCGTTTATTGAATCAACTCTTACTGCGAATCTTCAGCCAATTGTTCTTGAGGTGCTGGACGAAAGCTTTATGCACAATGTTCCAGCAGGGGCGCAGAGCCATTGGAAAGTTACCGTTGTCAGCGAAGCATTTTCAGGTCTTCGCCTGATACAACGGCACCGAAGAATAAATGAGTTACTTAGTGAGGCGCTCGCGGGCCCGGTCCATGCGCTGTCATTACATACATTTACCCCACACGAGTGGCAACAGCGGGGAGAAAGTGTCACCGCCTCGCCGCAATGCCTTGGTGGCAGCAAAGATGCATCCAGTTAAATATATTAAGGGTGACGAACGATATTCTGAATGAAGACAGCCTTTGTGCTGATCACTTTATTTGCTGAACAGGTACAAAAAGAAAACATTTTTTAGCGGGTAGTTATGGTCACTGACAGATCAACCTTGTTTTCTCCTAGAACACTTCTTCTTGTATGGCTCATTAGCGGATTATGCTGGGGCTTTTTACAGCTTGCCATGGTCATCATGGCTGGTGAAACCTTTGCCATTGATTCCACGATCATGTATGCGTTGCGAAGTGGCGCTGATTTATCTGATCCTGTCGGGCCTGGGTGGTTAGAAGAGATCATGCGCGATGCCACTGCGCTGGGTAGCAACTGGCTTTTAATAGCGATTACCCTGGTGGTCGCCTGGTATTTAGTATTGATAGATCGAAAGCGTATGGCTGCTTTTCTCATTCTCGCCATTATTTCGGGTATTGCGGTCAGTTTTGCGTTGAAACTGGGCTTTTCCCGTCCACGGCCAGACCTGGTTCCTCATCACACGCGTATTTATACCAGTAGCTTTCCATCAGGTCATGCGATGATGTCAGCGGTGACTTACCTCACCCTGGCCGGGCTGTTGGCGCAGATACAAAGCCGTCGCGTAATAAAGGCCCTGGTGTTTTTCGTAGCTATTTTCACCATGGTGCTGGTGGGAGCTTCACGCGTCTATTTGGGTGTACACTGGCCCAGCGACGTGGTGGCAGGATGGTGTGCGGGGGCATTCTGGGCAATGATGTGCTTTCACGTCGCCAAATTTTTCCGCCTGCGGCGCGCAGATTAGCCTTTTCGTAATATCTCCGGGTGTCCATCTACTTTCGCTTCCTGCTCCTGGCGCTCGGAATGCCAGGTACGGGTAGGTCGTTGCACACGGTTTCTGCCTGAACGCTTGGCCAGATACAGGGCCGCGTCGGCACTTTTAATCAGTTCATCGCCATCAGAGACTGATGTAGGTGTCAGGCTAGACACGCCTAAGCTAGCGGTGACTGTCACATGGTCACCATCGGCAAGTCGAAACGGGGTATTACTGATATCCTTGCGGATATCTTCGGCCAGTTCAAACGCTGAATGCTCTGCTGTATCCGGCAACAGCACCGCAAATTCTTCCCCGCCGTAACGTGCGGCTACATCTGCAGGGCGGCTGATAAATTTGCGAATACTGGCAGCAACCTGTTCGAGGCATTTATCGCCCGTCTGGTGCCCATATGAATCATTGAATGATTTAAAAAAATCAATATCCAGCATAATCAGACTCATCGTTTTTCTTTCACGCGTGGCACGCCTGATTTCTTCCGCTAAGCGTTCGTCAAATTCTCTACGGTTAGATAATTGAGTCAACTTGTCAATTGAGGCAATTTTTCGTAACTCTCGGTTCTGGTCAATCACCCTTAAATAAAGTGCCATGGTGTCGAGCAATAACGCTACAAACACTGACCCAGAGGAGATAAGGCTAAGCACCCGGGCTGCATACCAACCCACGCTGAAGCGGGAGCCGGAATAAACCGAAACTATGCCTTCACAAAATGCGGCCAGCATGGCTACCGCCAACCAGGCATAAATATCAGTTTGAAAACGACCTTTTACTACCACCATAAAAAGCGCAGCTGCACAGCTGATGGCTACCAGCGGACCGATGACCTGAGTCAGAAGGTTGCCAAACTGGTTGTCGGTGCCCACCATCTCTGGGAAGGAAACCCAGCCGAATAATGAAAAAGAAAGTACGATGGCAATAATGATGAGTTCAGCGGTGTACAGATACCAGGCCCAGAAAACAGGGCGGTGGGTTATCACAGGATTGGAGCCATTTAATCCCAACGCAATTGCAATGATGACAGGAAATCCTACATGCCAGAATGTCCATAGCCAGGATGCCTCTTTACCGCCAGCTCTGAATGATGAAGTGAGCGAAATGGTGTCATTCAGCAGCATGATTTGGACAGGTGAAATCAGCGCTACCCACAAATAGGCCATGGAAAGAAATGCGTAAGTAAAGCGGCCAGTGCGTAAGAATTGCGATAGTAACAGTAGCGAGGTAATGACTTCGAAAATAAATACCGCAGTTCCGTAAGATCCTAGAAAGGAGGGCGAAACTGTGCCTTCCGCTGTCCCATTAACAATAGCCCAGCCACTGCCCAGCAACAGTATAATGCTGACAATTGCGATACTGATGTATTGCTTTGTACCGGGTTGGATATCTAACTGTCTTACAGGCATTTTAACGTTTCGCGAACTTTTAAGGTTAAATTTTTTTTAATAATTACTTGCAAGCAAGAACTTTGCCCATTGGGACAGAAAAGGCGATAAACACAAAAAACGCAGACGATATGGTTAACACACAAGTACGAATTCAAGCGGTAATTGATACGACATTTGTCTCACTGCGGGTTCAAAACGCGGGCAGTGATTGCTGAAAAGATACGCACCATAGAATGCATCAATGGAGATGCGAGCCGGGTTGCATCTGCAACGCTGTATACCGGCTAAAGGGTGGCAAAATGTAAGAAAAGCAGGAAATTCGCTAGTTTAACATTCTGTTAAAAGATTTTAATCCTTGCGCGTGATAGTATTAGCGCCGCTAAATTTCGAGAATAATCAAGTGAAAAGACATGTTTGATATCATAACCCGCCGCGACGGTAACGTTAAGAATGACGTGCTGTCGGGCATTACCGTCGCACTGGCATTAGTGCCCGAAGCGGTCGCCTTTGCGTTCGTGGCCGGGGTAGAACCCATGATCGGTTTATATGCAGCATTTATGATGGGGCTGATCACATCTGCCATCGGGGGCAGACCGGGCATGATTTCTGGCGCTACCGGCGCTATGGCGGTGGTCATGGTGGCTCTGGTGGCAAATCATGGCGTGCAATATCTGTTTGCCGCGGTGGTTTTAGCCGGAGTTCTGCAAATTCTATGTGGCGTGTTTCGACTGGGCAAATTTATACGTCTGGTGCCATACCCCGTGATGCTGGGCTTTGTAAACGGCTTAGCTATAGTAATATTTCTGGCTCAGCTGGGCCAGTTTCAAGTATTGAGTCCGGCGGGCACAGTCGAGTGGATGCAAGGTAGCATGCTTGCCTGGATGGTGGGGTTAGTGGCCCTGACTATGGGGATCATTTATTTCCTACCTAAGTTAACCACCGCCATTCCGGCCTCGCTGGTCGCCATTGTCACTGTGACTCTGCTGGTTCACGGCTTGGATTTGGAAGCACGTACGGTAATTGATTTTGTACGTGATCTGCTCCCTGCTGAGCAACGTGACAGTGCAACTTTGGCGGGAGAGCTTCCCAGCTTCGCCATTCCTATGGTCCCTTTGACCTGGGAAACATTTATGATTGTACTGCCAACATCGGTCATTTTATGCCTGGTGGGCTTAATTGAATCATTATTGACACTCTCGTTAATCGATGACATGACCGATACCCGCGGACGTGGTAATCAAGAGTGCGTAGGTCAGGGCGTCGCTAACACGGTTAACGGCTTCTTTGGTGGCATGGGTGGCTGCGCAATGATTGGTCAAAGTATGATCAATATCAATTCTGGTGGTCGCGGCCGTCTTTCGGGAATAACTGCCGCATTGGTGTTACTGGGCTTTATCTTATTCGCTGCGCCGCTGATTGAAATGATCCCGCTAGCAGCATTGGTTGGGGTGATGTTCGTGGTCGTAATTGGCACCTTTGAGTGGGCGTCATTCCGTATTATTCGCGGTGTAAACAAGGAAGATGCATTCGTTCTATTTCTGGTTACCGCGGTGACCGTGATTGCCGATTTAGCCATAGCGGTGGTTGTCGGGGTGATTGTTTCAGCGTTGGTGTTTGCCTGGAAACATGCTCGTCACATTGTTGCCGAGACACACATTGATGATGACGGCTGGAAAGTATACGAATTGAACGGGCCATTGTTCTTTGGATCAGTGTCACATTTTCGTGATTTGTTTAATATCGACAGCGATCCGGAACACGTGGTCATCGATTTTAATGAAAGCCGGATCTGGGATTCATCTGGTATCGATGCACTCGATACGCTGGCGGACAAGTACGAAGCTAAGGGCAAAAAATTGCACATTCGACACATCAGTTCAGAATGTCGTGGTCTACTCAATCATGCTGACAAGTTTGTTGAGATAAACGTAAAAGAAGATCCCCGTTACCGAATTATGTCGGACGAACTAGGTTAGTACTAACCAATAGACAATAAAAAAGGCGCGATAATTATCGCGCCTTTTTTTATTCAATTATCTCGTCTTAAACTACATTAATATAAAGAAATCCTCTTTATATCAACCAATTCCCAGACGACACCAACCTCTTTGAATACACACCACCGACACCCTATAGACTGTATTGGTTTTGCTGGATCGCTAGTTTTGTGAGGTTAGCCACACAATCAAATCAACCATATCATCAGGCGTCATATCACGGGTAAAAATTGGCTTGTATTTGCCGTTGATAATAAAAGTCGGCACGCCACTTAAATATTCGCGGTACATATCAACTTGCTGATTATTTTTCTTGAACATGCTGTTGACGCCAAAACTGTTGGCGAGTTTATCAAATTCAGCTTTATCAATACCATTGACCACAAAGATGTCTTTTAAATCTTTCATGCCAGTAACACTGCCGCGCTGCTTATGAATATAAGCAAAGATTGCTTCGTTGAGTTTTTCTTCCTGTTTGACGGCCTGTCCAATCATCATTGCGCGCGTGGCATCATCCTGAACGTCTGGTCCGGTGAAACGCATAAAATTCACGTGTACCTTGGTGAACTTGGCATCTTCTGCAAGCTTGCTTTTAATTTGGGCGACTAACGGCTCAAAGTTATAGCAGTGGGGACACCAGAATGAAAAAAACTCCTTAACTTCAGGTGACGCGGTCGCCTCTTCATCCAGTACTTCGAAATGTGTGCCTTCTTGCCATTTGGCTGGCTGAGCACAAGCCTGTAATGGAACTAAAATGGCCATCAACATTAGTAACGCAAACTTTTTCATCTTGTTTTTACCCTTATAAAAAAACCGCTTAAGATTATCACAGCGAAATTAACAGGCAAAGCGCCATACCGTCAATTGGTTAGCGCTTTACTTTACAGCAGCTGAAGACAGCTGCTATCAATCAGAATCCGCATATGTCAGGGTGAGAAGGATGCTTCGCCTCTCACCAGCGAAACCTACAATATTCTCGTAATCCTGATTCAGCGCATTCTCCACTCTGATGGACGTTGCCCACGCTGGAGTCAATTGGTAGTTAATATTAAATGATAATAATGAATAGGGCCTTAACGCCGCTGATTGCGAAGCAAACATCGGCGGTGGGAAATAAGCATCTTGTTGACTACCCGTGTAAGTCCATTTTACATAGGTGGACAGCTGCTCTGTTAGTGCTCCTGCGACCGATATCCCGCCGCTGTGGCGAGGCCGACGCAGTTCCACTTGTTCTGCGTTATCTGCCCCTTGGCTGGCATCAAGGTAGCTGTAGGTGGCGCGCCATGTCAGCGCACCCCAATCAAAAGACATTTCGCTGTCCAGACCGCTGCGGTCGCTGTTGAAAGCAGCATTCTGAGCAGTCATCAAACCCGAAGCAGGATCGAAGACAAAACCTAAAATCTCATCTTGTAATTCGGCTTGATACACACTCACCTGGCCTTGCAATGAAGGTGAAAGACGTGCGCGCAGTCCCAGCTCCCATTCCTGAATGTGCTCTGGTTGTAAGTTCTGATTACCTAAAAAAGTGCCAGGGAAATAACCAAACCGTTCCGTGAACGTGGGATTTTTGATGGCCTTACCGACACTTAAAAACGTCGTAAGGTGGGCATTATGTTGCCAGCTTATGCCACTGCGGTAACTGAACGCATTGTCAAATTCACTATTTTCGTCAAAGCGTGCGCCAACGGTTAAATCAATATTGTCAGATAACCTCGCTAATGACTCAACAAAAACACTGGCTGTTTGGTCATCCTGCTTTTGATTGGGATCGGCAAAACCGATGCTGCCCCGTTGTGTGTAAAGCCGTTGTAAATACTCTGCACCCACCACAACATCTACCTTATCCCATTGCATTGAATGGGTATTTGCAAATTGGAACCGCTCTGACTCCGCTGAAGAAGTAAACGTGCCAAGCTCAAAATTATCATTTTGATGGCGTGAATAGGTCCCTGATACAGATGTCGCATAATCAGACTGTGCTGGCGCGTAGGTTAAGTTGACCTTGGCTGTGGCTTGCTGGCCTTCGGTATAGTTATTGGCGTCAATCGGCAGGCCGGTCTCCATAAAATCGACCGTATCGTAATCGTTCTCAAAATTAACCAACCTTGCTATAGTACTAAACTTAATGTCATTGATCGCATACCGATAGTGAGCATTCACTGTGTTTCTTCTGTAGCCGTCCTTTTCATTGCCACTACGCGCTATATTGTCACCCTCGGTCGTTACGTGTTGCAAGGACACGGCATAGTGATGGGCGTTGGCGCGTCCATTTAAATTAGCATAGCCCTGTCGGGTATCTTTGTTGCCCGCTGAAACTGATGCACGCAGTCGGGCATCGTCAGCCTGGTGAGCAAGGGTTTGGATGTGCAGCACACCGCCAACAGCGCCGCTGCCCCACGCCGATGCCTGGGGACCCCGAATAAGTTCTATCTTAGCAACGTCTTTGATGTTTATATGGGCTAAATCAATAAGCCCCCCTTGACTATCATCATTGATGATGACGCCGTCTAAAATGACAAGTAAGTGGTTACTTTCATTGCCACGTAAGCGAATTTCGTTGAGTGCGCCCAGGCTTCCGGAAGAAGAAATGGCGACGCCTGGCAATCCTCTTAATATTTCGCTCAATTGTGTCGCACCGGATAACCGTATTTCTTCTTGAGTGATTACCGATAACGAAGCCGCGACTTCCTGTATATCGAGTGAAAGACGGCTACCCGTGATGGTGATTTTTTCGATTGATTCGTTTGCATTTGTAGTGAAAGCAGCGGTTTGTGTGGCAATAAAAATGCCACAAAGCGCCAAGGTTGGCTTTTGTGTGTGTAAACCCATTTTTAATTTTCCGATTTTACGCTCCCACCGAGCGTGATTGGTGTCAGATATCAGTCAGCGACTGAAGGTGTGGATCAGGCCGGTATCCGGGCTTACTCATATTGCAGTGCAATACCATTTTCCTTCCCATCCCTGCTGGCAATGAGCAAGTGACAGTGGCTGCTTGATGAAACCTAAAGGTAATAAGCAGTTAAATGAAACATCAACGTGGATCCTGTCAATGTAGAGTTCACCGTTGCGGGGGCAGCGTCAGTTTTTCACTGACTTCCCGTTTAACCTGCTAACGCAGGCACCAGATCAGGTCAGAGTATACCTGTTACCGAAAAATCAGAAAAGTGCACTTATAGAACAAAGTGTTACAGCATAATCAGAATTGTTTTATCAATACGGGCTCAATCTGAGTGGAGGTTCGTTAAGGGCCGAAAGCTGCTCTTTCAGTGCAAGAATCTGACCTTCCCAATACTTTTGCTCGGCGAACCACGGAAAAGCGCGGGGGAAAGCCGGATCTTGCCAGCGATTTGATAACCAGGCCATGTAATGGATCATTCGCATTGCGCGCAACGGTTCAATTAAGTTTAATTCTGTGGGGTTAAATTCACTGAATTCTTCATAAGCTTCAACCAGTGTTTCCAGTTGCAGTTGCTGTTGATTGCGGTCGCCACTTAGCATCATCCACAGGTCCTGAATTGCTGGTCCGCTGCGACAGTCATCCAGATCGACAAACGTGGGACCGTCACGCCAGAGTATGTTGCCGGCATGGCAATCGCCGTGCAAGCGTATCTCACCGTTCGTTGTGTATTGTCTTTTCACTGTGTCGATTATGGGATCAAGAATGGCAAATAACGCTGTTTGCAAATTATGTGGGACCAGTTCGCTGACTGACAATGCGGCGCGTGGAATATCCAGGTAGTCTGCCACTGATATTCTGGGGCGATGCGCAAAATTGCTGGCTTTAGCCACTTGATGGATACGACCGATAAACCGACCCATCCATTCGAGCTGATCGAGGTTATCCGCTTCAAATTGCCGGCCACCAACCGACGGGAAGACACTGAAACGAAAATGTTCATGGTGCAACAGGGTACGGCCGTCAAACGCCATGGGGGCCACCACGGGTATATCGGCACCAGCCAGCTCAAGTGCGAAGGCATGCTCTTCTTTAATGGCATCATCAGTCCACCGCTGAGGGCGATAGAACTTGGTTACCAGCCTGCGACCATCATCGTCCTGAAATTGATAGACGCGGTTTTCATAGCTATTAAGCGCCAGCAAGCCCGTACGCGGATAAATACCAACACTTTCCAGTGCGTTTAATATTGTATCAGGGTCAAGACCGCTGAAGTCGAAATCTGCCATTAATAAAATCTATCTATACAAAAAGTTAGTGGGTTCGCGAACTGAGATTAGTTCACCGTCGGCGGTTTGAGTGGATACATGAAAGTGAATTTCTGTCACCGGATCGGTCAGGTTGTATGCATCGGTCGCAATTGAAACGGGGATACTAAATATCTCCCCACCATTGACAGTCACCGTTTGCTCACCGATGAATCGATAATCAGGCAAACCATCCACGGCTATCTCATACTGTTGTCGTTGTTGTGATTTGTTGAGTATTTTCAACGTATAAACATTCTCGATTAAGCCATCATTGGTTTCACGATAAAGCGAGTTGCGATCGCGTATAATGTCGACTTCCAAAGCGGAGCGAAGCAAAAAGTTGGCGATTAATATACCCAGCATTACCACCATTACAAACGCATAGCCAATCAGTTTAGGTCGCAGGATCTTGGTTTCTCCCCCCTGCATTTGAGCTTCTGAAGAAAACCGAATTAAGCCTTTGGGATAGTTCATTTTTTCCATTACGCCATTACAGGCGTCAATACAGGCACCGCAATTGATGCATTCGTATTGGAGACCATTGCGAATATCAATACCGGTCGGACAAACCTGCACACAGAGATTGCAGTCGATACAATCGCCAAGACCCTTATCTGCCAGTTCACTGTGTGGAATCTTGCGGGGTCGGGGGCCGCGTCGTTCGCCACGGTTTACATCATACGCTACTGTGAGGGTGTCTTTATCAAACATGACTGACTGAAAACGTGCGTAAGGACAGATATGTGTGCACATTATTTCTCGCATCCATCCCGCATTACCATAGGTACAGGCTGCAAAGAATATGACCCAGGTGGTTGTCCAAAAGCCACTGCTGAAAGTGAAAAAATTAACGAATAGTGCGCTGATTGGCGTGAAGTAGCCAACAAAGGTCAGCGCGGTTAACAGCGCTACGACTACCCATGCCACATGCTTTAGCGCTTTACGAAAAAACTTGTCGGCATCCAGACTACGCTGATCCAGTGCCATCCGTTGATGGCGCGAGCCTTCAGTTTTCTGTTCAATCCAGACAAAAATATACGTCCAGGTGGTTTGCGGACACATAAACCCGCACCAGACTCTACCGGCAAAGGTGGTGACAAAGAAAAGCGCAAAGGCTGCAACGATAAAGATGTATGCGAGCAGGGTGAGATCTTGTGGCCATAAAGTTAATGCAAAAAGATTAAAGCGTTGTTCGTTCAAATCAAACAACACTGCCTGCTGACCGTTATATGAAAGCCACGGCAGCACCGCAAACAAACCCAGAAAAATAAACCCGAAATAGCGACGAAATGATTCGAGAGGGCCTGAAACAGAGCGCACATAAATACGGTTGCTCGACGAATAGCGAATTGACTGATCAGACCCGTCAGGTTGGTGAACTTTTACCGGAGTGACATCTTTTACCGGAATTCTTTCGCTCATTCAGAAGCCTCGATGAACAGGAAAATGCTTCAAGAGTATACCAGTTGATAACTATCAGGGCTAAGTGGAATTGGATTAAAATATAGGGTTATTACGCGAAATCGATGGCTGATCCCCAGCGCGCTGGTAGGGAGCACGCCATGTGACTTTAAGGTAAGCTTTAATAATGAAGATATAAAAGCGGATATTAAGGTATGAATCCGGTTATTTATTTTTTCGACAGCGCTGGCTATTCTCACTATCGGAAACGTGTTTGCGGAGCGCGGTGGAGGTTTTGATATGTTTCGCTCTTTAATTGTTCTGGCAGAAATAGCACTGTTGATTACTGTGCTTCAGACTCCTTTTGCCCAATATTTATTTAAAGACATTCAGGATACAGTGTCTGACTGGCTGGTTACTTTATCGGAGCTACCAGAGAAGCGTGCGCTGACGTCAATCCGCAACGATGCGACTCATCAGTTATCGTCGCTACGTCCTTTTCAGCAAGATTATTTGTACGAAATTACTGAGAGTCGTACATCGTTAAGTCATTTCCATTTGCAGTATTGCAAAGGAAAGGAAATCAATCCCTTTATCAATGGGCAAAATTTGTATCAATTCTGTTCGGTTATCCAGAAATCGACGCTTCTGGACGTGCCTTCCTAAATTCGTCTTTTGAGGAAGAGCCTTTGAGCAAGAGGCTGAGGCACTAGAGACGGTACTCGCTCAACTAAAGGTATATCATTGGTACGTTCAGGTTTTATTCATTTCCTGTCGCTATACTGTAAAGTGAAGAATAACTGTATTGTGTCGAGGTGGAAAATGCGTAAAATTTTGATAGGAGCACTACCCGCTCTGGCAATGTTAGGTGTTTCACCTGTGAATGCCGCAGAGTTAACCGTAAACTGGGACACACCTGAAGATTTCACAGATGTCAGGCCGGTAAACGAAAGTCGTAAAGGTTTCAGAGAGCGCACCCTGGCGTCGCTTGAAGAATATTTAGTTAAATTAGCTGCGACCCTTCCGTCTCAACAAAAATTAACCCTTACCGTCACTGATCTGGATTTAGCCGGTGAAGTGTGGCCTTCCAGTTTCGTGGGTTTGGGCAATACCAGTGCGGATGTCAGACTGGTGAAGCGTATTTACATTCCGCGCATGACGTTCAGCTATTCACTTGCCGATGAGACCGGCGCGCTGGTCAAAGAGGCTGACGTTAACCTGAAAGACATGGGGTTTATGGATGGCGTCTCTTCCAGATTCAAAGAGCATCCACTGGGCTATGAAAAACAAATGCTCAAAGAATGGTTCAATGATGAATTCAAACCCGAGCTTTCGGCAAAGTTGTAAATCGGTTTTTACACATTATGCCATCAAATGTCGGTTATTTTAACACCGGCATTTGATGGTTTTTTTATGCTTATTGCTTATTATCTAATAAGTTAATCTTTTCTAATCCCGATATCAGTGTCAAAATAATTTACAATCTTCTAAAATTACCCATCAAATCAGTCATTTTTACTTCCATTTGCTGCTTTTTATCCACTTGAATTAATTGTTGTATAACATTTGACCTGAATTAAAAAAACTGTCACAAAGTACAGGTATTTTGATACACCCGACACTCACCCATCCGCAGAATTGGGATAACAGGTTAATTACAATGAAAATTAAATATCCTGCATTGCTGATAGCAATGACAAGCACGCCACTCTTCGCAACCGATATCTTCATTAACGAATTTCACTATGACAACAGCGGTACTGACACTGGTGAATTTATTGAGGTGGTTGCGCCTGAAACAACTGACTTAAGCGCCTATTCACTGGTGCTGTACAACGGTTCTAACGGTTCAAGCTATGACACCACGTCATTAGGCATGGTAGCCAGCCTGGGTAACGGTTACGGAGCTTATTCGGTCAGCTACCCTTCTAATGGTATTCAAAATGGTGCCCCCGACGGTATCGCGCTGGTCGATGGTGAGGGCACGGTTGTTCAGTTCATAAGCTACGAGGGCATTTTTACCGCTGCTGACGGTCCCGCGGCTGGTATGGAAAGCGTCGATATAGGAGTGGCACAGGACTCATCTGCTGCGGTAGGGAGCTCACTGCAATTAAGTGGTGAAGGTAAGATTTATGAGGATTTCACCTGGCAGCTGACAGATAGCAATACCCAGGACGCAACCAATACTGACCAGACCTTCGTTACTGAGTCGGTACCGTTCATTAACGAACTTCATTATGACAATGCCGGTTCTGACGAAAACGAATTTGTGGAAATTGCTGCGCGTGCAGGTACCGATTTAGGCGGTTACAGCCTGGAGTTCTATAACGGGAATGGCGGCAGCGTTTACGGCACATTGACTTTGTCTGGCGTTATTTCTGCTCAACAAGGCGGAATGGGTACACTCGCATTTGCCTTTGCCGGTATTCAAAATGGCAGCCCGGATGGCGTGGCGCTTATTTCCCCGGAAGGTGACGTCATTCAATTTCTTAGTTACGAAGGGCAATTTACCGCCTCCAGTGGCACTGCCGCAGGCATGGATAGTACTGATATTTTGGTGGCGGAAGAATCCAGCTCGCCAGTGGGCTATTCGCTGCAGCTCGGCGGGCAGGGAAGTACTTATGCTGAATTCGCATGGCAAACCAGTAATGAAGCCACTGCTGACGCAGTTAACCTCAACCAGATCTTCGGTAACGGAAACCCGGGTGATGGTGGCGGCGATGGTGGCGACACCGGCGATGTTTCGGGAGTTAATGGACTATTTATCAATGAATTTCACTACGATAACGAAGGTTCTGATATCGATGAAATGATTGAGATTGCGGGGCCTGCGGGTACTGACCTGTCCAATGTCAGCGTGGTACTTTATAACGGAAATGGCAACGGTCCTTATCAAATCCTTAGTTTGTCAGGAACAGTTCCGGATCAGCAAAATGGATTTGGTACAGTGGTTATATATCATGCAGGTATTCAGAACGGTGCGCCTGATGGAATTGCGCTAGTGGCCGGTGATGAGGTTCTGGAATTTATCAGTTACGAAGGCACAATGACTGCGGAGTCTGGCCCGGCAGCCGGTATGACCAGCGAAGATGTCCTGGTCAGTGAGACTGGCGGTACGCCCGTTGGCTTCTCGTTACAGCGCACGGGCGAAGGTAACAAGAAGTGTTCGTTCAGTTGGCAGGAGCCTGCAGTCGCCAGTGCCGGTCAGGTTAACTCGGGACAAACGTTTTCTGTCACCGATGATGCTGACTGCAGCGGTGATGGTGATGGCGGCGATACTCCCGGTGAGCTAGGACAATGTGGAGCACCAGCAACCTTGATCAGTACCATTCAGGGAAATGGCCTGACTACGCCGATGCCAGACGCTATGGTGGTCGTTGAAGCGGTTGTGTCAGTGCGCGCACCGGGTTTGAGTGGCTTTTACATGCAAGAAGAGGACGCGCAACACGATGGCAATGCAGCCACGTCGGAAGGTGTTTTCGTCTATGCGCCGGCGTTGCTGGAAAGCGTAGCTGAAGGTGATGTCGTTCGATTAGCGGCCACTGCGAGAGAGTTTTATGATAAAACCCAGCTCACCAGTGTCACCGACCACGCAATGTGTGGAACAGCGTCAATCAGCCCTACAGCGATCAGCTTGCCACAAGGTGCTTCGCCAGGCTTTGAAGCACTGGAGGGGATGCTGGTTACGTCAGAGCAGGAATGGGTCATTTCCAGTAACTACAATTACAACCGCTTTGCCGAGTTAGTTGTTTCCGGCGAACGACTCTACAACCCAACTCAGATACACCTGCCTGGGAGTGAAGCCGCGATTGCGCAAGCCAATGCTAATCGTCTGAATCAGATTTTGGTAGACGACCTGGTCAATGGCTCAAATGCAGAATTTTATTTGCCCGCAGGCGAATTCGGACCTCTTAATCCGGTTCGTGCAGGGCAAACCATTACCAACGTTACTGGTGTCGTTGACCAAGACTTTGGTGCGTACCGTATTCGCGTTTCTCAGCGTCCCGGTTTAATAGATACCAATCCACGTGAAGACAATCCGGTTATTGCTGAGGGTAACCTGAAAGTGGCCAGCTTTAATGTGCTTAATCTGTTTAACGGCAACGGTGCCGGTGCGGGTTTCCCAACTTCACGGGGAGCTGATTCTGTCAGTGAATATCAACGCCAGTTAACCAAAATTGTGAATGCAATCGTGCGTATTGACGCAGACATCGTGGGCCTGATGGAAATTGAAAACGACGGCTTTGGTGCAGACAGTGCAATTGCGCAACTTGTTGATGCCTTGAATGCTGAGTACGGCGAAACCACGTATCAGTTTGTTGATTTGGGCGGTCCGGTAGGAACAGATCAAATCACCGTCGGTATAATCTACAAGCCCGCCACCGTTGAACCGGTCGACGCCGCGAAAGTTTTGACCGCGTCCAACAGCCCAGTTGATGGCAATGGCGCTTTATTTGATACATCACGCAACCGCCCTTCAGTGGCTCAGTTGTTTGCTCATGGTGACAGCGGCCAGCAATTTGTGGTTGATGTGAATCACTTTAAATCAAAAGGGTCGAGCTGTGGGGCTGGCGATGATGACAATGCTACCGGTCAGGGCAGCTGTAATCTGACCCGCACGCGTGCGGCACAAGGGGTCAGTCAATGGTTAGCCAGTGAATACCCGGAAACGCCGGTGTTACTGTTGGGCGATCTTAACAGTTACGCAATGGAAGACCCGATTCAAGTGTTGGCGGATGCAGGGTATGCGGACACGGCCAGGATGGTCATTGGTGAGAAGGCATATAGCTACACCTTCAGAGGTGAGGCCGGAACCCTTGATTATCTGATGGCTGATAGTACCGCCCAGGCATGGCTGGTGGATGCCACGGAATGGCATATCAATACCGACGAGTCGCTAGCGTTTGATTACAATGAAGAAAATAAACCCACAGACTGGCTTAACCAATTGGTTTATCGTGCGTCAGATCATGACCCAGTGATTGCAACCTTTAGCCTGCCATCCTCGGTAATTCTGGGCGACTTTGACAGAGATGGTGATGTCGACATTGCGGATATGCGTGGGTTGTTGCGTGCCATCTTGCTACGTCAGGACATCGACCCGGCGTTCGACTTGAATAATGATGGTCGAATCAACTTCAAGGACGTATGGGCAATGCGTAAGCTCTGCACAGATCGCAGCTGTTACAGACGATAAAAAAGGGCCGTTGAGGCCCTTTCTGACGTTACGCGCCCTGTTATGACAGGGCGTTTTTATAGGTAATCAAACTCAGCGCCAGCTACGGCTAATACCGACTCTGCTCCGGCTCTGAAAGCAAGACGATGAGCATCACGGCGCGGTAAAATACGTGCTTCATAAAAGGCGCAGGTTTTACGCTTTGACTCGGCCAGCACTTTATTATCTGTTCGCTGCGCGGTGTCAGCCATGCTGTACCACAGTACACCAATCAATGAATACGCAGAAAAGGCCAGATAGTCACATGCGGCCGCCGCTACATCTTCTGCCTTCATCCCTAAACATTCTGCAGAGCTTGCTTTGAAGTCATCCAGCAATGCCTGCGCGCGGGACTGCTGCTCAGCATCCTGAATATCATTCACTAATTCGGCAAATGCAGTGTATGTCGATTGCAGCATTTTACCGCCATCTCGGGTCAGTTTACGGCCAATCAAATCCAGCGCCTGAATACCGTTTGTGCCCTCGTACAACATCGCGATACGGACATCGCGCATTAATTGCTCCATGCCCCATTCACGAATGTAGCCATGGCCGCCAAATACCTGAATGCCTAAACTGGTGACTTCAAGCCCCATGTCAGTCATAAACGCTTTACAAATTGGGGTGAGGAATTGCAATACATCCGCTGCCTGCGCATCGTTCGGGTTGCTATGCGATTTGTCCATATACTTGGCATAAAATAAGGAGAGCGCACGACAACCTTCTGTTAACGACTTCTGGGTTAACAGCATGCGCGCCACATCAGGCTGAAAAATAATCGCATCGGCTTTTTCATCGGGCTGTTGAATGCCTTGCGGAGCACGTGATTGCACGCGTTCCCTCGCATAGTTCAATGCACCTTGGTAAGAAGCTTCTGCCGCGCCTAGTCCCTGCAGCCCAACTTGAAAACGCGCATCGTTCATCATGGTAAACATGCAGGCTAACCCCTGATGCGCTTCACCGACTAAAAAGCCTTTGGCACCATCGTAATTCATCACGCAGGTGGGGCTGGCTTTAATACCCATCTTATGCTCAATACTGCCTACGGAGAGTGAATTGGGCGTTGCTGGATTGCCCTGCTCATCAAGCAGCAATTTGGGCACCAGAAACAAGCTGATTCCCTTTACTCCTTTGGGTGCATCGGGCAAGCGGGCAAGCACCATATGGATCACATTTTCGCTCCAGTCATGGTCCCCGCCAGTGATAAAAATTTTGTTGCCGGTGATAGCGTAACTGCCGTCATCCTGGGGGACCGCCTTGGTATTCAGCAATGCCAAATCAGTTCCAGCATGAGGTTCAGTCAGGTTCATGGTGCCTGTCCATTCACCGCTGACTAACTTTTTTAAATAAGTTTGTTGCAGTTCGGCTGACGCGTGTTTACACATGGCAAGTACAGTACTTTCCGTCAGCATGGTGGTTAAACGCCAGCTTAAATTGGCTGAATTTAACATCTCGTGCACCGGCACAGCGATGGTGTAAGGAAGCGCCTGACCGTCAAATTCTTCGGGGCCTAACATCGTATTCCAGCCATTAGCGACATATTCCTGGTACGCGGCGGCGAAACCTTCCGGGGTGGTTACCTTACCATCCTGCAATTGACAGCCTGCTTCATCACCGGGACGGTTTAGCGGAGCGATAACGTCAGTAGCAAATTTAGCGCCCTGGGCAATAATTTCATTAGCAAGCTCGAAATCAAAATCGGTATAGCCTGATTGCTGATAGTGGGTATCTAACTTCAGCCAGTCACGCAAAAGAAACTGAAAATCAGCGAGAGGGGCATGATATGAAGGCATGGGTGGCTCCTATTTTTCAAACGAGCGTTTAAATTTTTCTTATTATAGGCATAAATTGCTTCTCACGAGTATAGGCAAGCAAAAAAATAGTTATGGATAAATTATGCTTCCCAGCCGCTTGATTGCTCTACACATAAGGTAAAACGGATAAAAATAGCGTTGAAAGTAATCTATGAACGCCTCGACTCAAGTAAAATAGCGTGTCCAATTCTGCTACGCTTACTTTGTTTATTTTATTAGGAATATGTCATGTCCCGATTAGTGCTATCGCCACTCGTTATCGTTGTTGTGTTACTTGCGGGATTATTGGCATATTTATATTTTCCCTCTGCAACTGAAGAACGCAAGGCAAGCCCCTCCGCAACCCCGGTCAAAGTTGCAATTGTTCAGGAACAACCATTCCCGATTACAGTTGATGCGTTAGGCACAGCGAAAGCGAGCGAGTCGATAACTATTACCTCCCAGCAAACGGAGGTGGTTAGTACGATTAACTTTGATGACGGCGATCGCGCAGAGGCCGGGCAGGTGTTGGTGCAGCTGAACAATACCGAGGAACAGGCGCGGATCAGTGAGTTGGAAGCCAATATTGCAGAAGCTGAGCGACAGTTCACGCGGGTTAAAAATCTGGCAAAATCCAGCTCAGCATCAGAGCAATTATTCGATGAGCAACAAGCCCGGGTGCAATCGCTGCAGGCGCAACTGGATGTGGCTAAAGCACAACTAAACGAATTAACTATTAAGGCGCCATTTGCCGGGCTGTTAGGCCTGCGCCAGGTGAGTATTGGTGCGTTAGTGCAGCCAGGCGATGTGATCACGACGCTGGATGACACCAGCGTAATTAAAGTCGATTTCAGTGTTGCCGAGGCACACCTGGCCTCTCTTGCCAAGGGCCAGATGGTTTCGGCACTTTCTTCTGCTTATCCTGACGAAACCTTCAAGGGCGAGATCAGCACGGTGGGAACCCGTGTAGACCCGGTTTCCCGTTCCGTTCAGGTACGTGCATTAATCGATAATGAAAATGCTAAATTACGGCCAGGCATGTTGCTTCAAATCACCCTGCAAAAACGGGTGCTGAATACGTTAATTTTACCTGAAAAGGCGCTTGTTCCAGTAGAGGAAAGACAATACGTTTTTGTAGTAGACGGCGAAATCGTTCGTCAGCAGGAAGTTAAAATCGGAGTCAGACGACCGGGCATAGTTCAGGTGTTAGAAGGACTGTCAGCCGGTGAAAAAGTAGTGACCGAAGGCACACTTCGTGTACGTGACAAATCTACGGTGAGAATCCTGAATGAAACGGTAGGAGAATAACTATGTTGCTCTCTGATGTCTCCGTCAAACGTCCTGTATTTGCTTCTGTAATCAATCTACTACTGATCATTTTTGGTATCGTGGCTTTCACTTCGCTGTCATTGCGCGAGTATCCTGATATTGATCCGCCTATTGTTTCTATCAGCACAAATTATGCTGGCGCATCTGCCAATATTGTCGAAACCCGCATCACACAGCTCCTCGAAGATCGCATCAGTGGCATTGAAGGCATCAAAAATGTTACCTCAACCAGCAGGAATGGACGTTCTGATATAACTATCGAGTTTAAGCTGTCCCGTGACATTGATGCCGCAGCCAACGATGTTCGCGAGCGTGTCAGCCGTGCACTGAACAACTTACCTGATCAAGCCGATCCGCCAGAAGTCGCTAAAGCCAGCTCCGATGAGGATGTGATTGTTTGGTATAACCTGCGCAGTGATAACCTGGACGTGATGGAACTGACTGACTATGCCGAACGCTTTTTGGTCGATCGCTTGTCTGTTGTGGACGGTGTGGCGCGTGTTCGCATCGGCGGAGGGCGTACTTATGCAATGAAAGTCATGCTGGATCGCAATGCGATGGCAGCACGTGGGATTACCGTAACTGACATCGAGCAGGTGATCCGCTCAGAAAATGTTGAACTGCCAGCGGGGCAGGTAGAATCTCTGGATCGAAACCTTGAGGTGCGTGTAGCGCGCACGTATTTGACTCCCGACGATTTCTCTAAAATAACTGTGGCAGTAGGTAGTGATGGCTATCTGGTCAGACTGGGCGAAGTGGCAAATGTCCAACTGGCATCAGAGGATGACGAGACCGAGTTCAGAGGCGATGGAGCGAATATGATTGGCCTGGGAATTGTGAAGCAATCAAAAGGCAATACCCTTGAAGTCGCTAAAGCAGCAAAGGCGCAAATGGAATTAATTGAAGCCACGCTGCCAGATAACATTTTTATTGTGCCAAGTTACGACTCTTCTGTTTTCATCGAAGAGTCTATCAATGAAGTATACAATACGCTGGCTATCGCGATAACCATGGTGGTTATCGTTATCTATCTTTTTCTGGGTAACGTCAGGGCCACGCTTATTCCCGCACTTACGGTGCCGATTTCCCTTATCTCAGCATTCATTGTTATGTTCGTGCTGGGATTTTCAATCAACTTGTTAACATTACTGGCCATGGTGCTCGCCATTGGACTGGTGGTTGACGACGCTATTGTGGTACTGGAAAACATTTACCGCCGAATTGAAATGGGCGAACCACCCATTCTAGCTGCCTATCGCGGTGCGAAAGAGGTCGGCTTTGCGGTTATTGCCACCACACTGGTACTGGTATCCGTTTTTGTGCCCTTAGTTTTTCTGGAAGGAAACATTGGCCGTTTATTCACCGAGTTTGCCCTTGCTATTGCCGGTGCGGTTGTCTTTTCAAGCTTTACTGCGCTGACCCTGGCACCGATGCTCGCGTCGAAAATACTAACCAAACGAACCCGTAGTGGTGGCTTTGGGGCCTGGGTAGATAAACGCTTTGCCGGTATTGAACGCAATTACTTTAACAGCCTGAATAAAACGCTACATCAACCCATTATCATGACATTACTGCTAATTGGCTCAGTGTTCGCCATCATGAAATTATCTGAACGTGTGCCAGAAGAGTTTGTACCCCAGGAAGACCGTGGTAACTTTTTTATTCTGATGCAGTCTCAGGAAGGCGCCAGCTTTGAAAGTAATGCCGAAAACTTACGTAAGCTTGAAGCTATCTTAATGCCTTACCGAGATGAAGGTAAAATCAGTCGGTTGTTAGTACGTACGCCGGGCTTTGGTGGCAGCGCCGGTATAGCTATCGTCGGTGCCGCACCCTGGGATGAGCGTGACTACAGTACCTTTGAGTTGATGGAAGAGATCAGCGTTAAGTTGAATGAACTGCCAGATGTGCGCGCATTCGCCATCATGCGCAGTGCCCTCGGCGGTGGCGGATTTGGTCGTCCTGTGCAGTTTGTATTGCAAGGCGATACCTACGAAAATCTGGTCAGCTGGCGTGACACGGTAATGGAAAAAGCCAGCGAGAACCCTAACCTGGTGCGGATGGATTCAGATTATAAAGAAACGTCGCCACAGCTTTTGGTGAAAATTAATCGCGACAGAGCCGCAGATTTGGGGGTATCGGTCAGTGATATCGGGCGTACGTTGGAAGTCATGCTGGGTCAACGCCGAGTATCAACCTATCTGGATAGGGGAGAAGAATACTACGTGATCATGGAAGGCATCGAAGAAGATTATCGCAGCCCGCAAAGTATTGATAACCTGTATGTTCGCTCGCAGCGCACTGGAGAATTGATCGGTATGGATAACCTGGTGACGTTCTCCGAACAAGCCACCTCCGCACAGTTAAATCGCTATAATCGTATGCGTGCAATCACCATTGATGCCAATTTAGCTCCAGGGTATACCGTAGGAGAAGCGTTGGCCTACTTGGAAAATATTGTTAAAACTGAATTACCCGACGCAGTCTCAATCGATTATAAAGGCGAGTCTCAACTATATCAGGAGGCCGGTAACTCCTTTATCTTTGTCTTCGTTCTGGCGCTGGCAGTGACTTTTTTAATTCTGGCTGCGCAATTTGAAAGCTGGATCCATCCATTGGTGATCATGCTGACCGTTCCGCTGGCACTGTTGGGCGCGTTTATCGGATTGGATTTAGCGGGAATGAGTATTAACATTTACAGCCAAATTGGGCTGGTGATGCTGATAGGTCTGGCGGCCAAAAACGGTATTTTGATCGTTGAGTTTGCCAACCAGTTACGCGATTCGGGCTTTGAATTTGAGGATGCTTTGAAGCGTGCTGCTACGCAGCGCCTACGGCCTATCGTAATGACAGGTTTCACTACGGTATTCAGTGCATTGCCGCTGGTACTCGCTTCAGGCCCGGGTTCAGAAAGTCGTATGGTTATTGGGGTGGTTATTTTTGCCGGTGTGTTAGTGTCTGCCTTCATGACCTTATACGTGATCCCGACGGCGTACGCATGGCTGGCACGCAAAACCGGTTCGCCACTTGAGCGCACCAAGCGAGTTGCTGAGTTGAATGAAGAAATACCTTACAAAAAAGGTCAGATGCATTAACATTTAAAACCAGGTCAGCAGGGCAGGCAATGATAAGCACAATGCGATCAATATGCCTGTCCAGCTAACTAAAGACATACCCTCCAATCCGGATAAGCCACGTGTCGCGGTGAACATTGTATTGTTGCGAGACGCAAAATACGAAATCGAAACAGCAACACTGATGCAAGTGAGAAAGCCTGTAACATTCCACCAGAACCAGAACAACTCGCTGCCTGACAACCAGAAATAAAGATTAACTGCAACACCCATTAATAGTCCTGCATTGACGGCGAAAGCAGTGGTGCGAGTGGTATGCACTCCGAGAAGAAACGTGGCCAGAACCGGCCCATAAAAAACTGACCCTATTTTGTTGATGGCCTCAATGATGGTGGGAGCGATATTTCCTGCATATAAGGACAGAGTCAATGTAACGATCCCCCAGACCACGCCAGCGATTCTGGCAGAACGTAAATAGGCGCAGTCACTTAATTTTTGCTTTCGCACCCGCTGAATATCTTCAGTGGTAACCGCTGCCAGGCTATTTATGGCGGAACTTAACGACGACATCGCCGCTGCCATTATCGCCACAACCAGCAAGCCCTGTACCCCGTTGGGTAAATATTCAGTGATAAAGATGGGCATCATCCAGTCGGGATTATCCAGTGGTATGCGCTGCCGCAATTCGCTATTAGTTACTACCAGTGCGCCAATCACCAGACCTGATAAACAGTAGATAATGACGATAGGGAAACGCAGCAAGGCAATCGCAAACATCATTTTTCTTAAATCACCAACAGAAGAGTTTGACAGCGCGCGTTGCGCTTCCGATTGGTCACAACCATAGTAAGAAGCATATAAAATCATACCGCCAAATAGCATTGGCAGCAGGCCAAAGTCATTGCCATGCAGCCCAAGCGCTGCTACATCGACAGCTTGCAGCCGCTCGGTTGAGGTAACGAGAGTAACCGCATGCCAGCCTCCAATTGCATCCAGCCCAACCCACAGACAAACAGTAGCTCCAATAATGATAAGGAGCATCTGAATGACATCGCCGTACACCACCGCTTTCATGCCACCCATTGCGGAGTAGACCAGTGTGATAAGGCCAATTGCCGCCAGAGATAGATACTGACCAATGCCCAGCGTGCTTTGCAGTAAGATGGAAACTGCGTAAATCATGATCGCCGTGGCGAAAGAGCGACTCAATTGAAACACTGCGCTTATGAGTAAGCGGGTAAAGCGCGAAAAGCGTTGCTCTAAAAAATCGTACACACTTACCACACCGAGGCGGTGTAAGGTTGGCAACAATTTCCACAGCATCAACGCCACAGCAATAGGGAGCGCTAACTCGTAGGACAGCCAGATTAACCCGCCGCCCTCCCGCAACCCGACAAAAGCCGGGGCTGAGATAAAACTGACCGCTGAAAGCTGGGTGGCCATTACCGACAGGGTCAGCGCAGGCCAGGCAAGCTTGCGCCCTGCAAGAAAATAGTCCTGTCGGTTATGCTGATGGCGAAGAACAAATCCTAACAGAAGGAGTCCGGTCAGGTAGCTTCCTATTATGATGTAATCTAATGTGTTCATTGTTTGCTTACAAAATCGTCTATGTAGAGTACCGTGAGTATTGGTTATTCTTCAAAAGCAGCCGCTGCTGGTAGTGAAAGTGTAGAACAGGTGACGCTAGATTCATTCTGTCAGTTCGATGTGCTGCTTCCTACTTATCTTAATATAGACGTGGAAGGGAGTGATTTAGAGGAGTTAATTAGGGCAACAGTCGTGTTGTTAGGTTGTCGGCCTACTATTGCGGTATCCATTTATCATCTTCCCGAGCAGGTATACAGCATCCCTCAATGGCTAACAGAAACGCTGCCAGACTACTCAATTTTTATTCCACATCATCGAGATTCGATTTACGAGACAATATGTTACGCAATCCCGAATGAGAATATTAAACAGGGCTCGACTATCTGACCCACAATTATCATCGAAATTAGGCTTTCTTTTACTCACTTGCCAGCTAAATGAAAGACAATCTTTGGGCTCATTGATAATACGATTACATATTTAGCTACAATTTACTGATTTACTCTCAGACCTGGCCTCACTATCTTACATATATAGTGTCATTCTGATGGTGTTGACTAGGGTGGGAAATTACGTAACTAAATTTACTTTGATGATGCTGGTTGCGATTTTGGCAGTCATCAGCTCTGAGGTGCACGCGGCGAAGCTTACGGTAGAACCTGAATCTCACTGGTGGTTAAGTTTTGGCGCAGCAGTAATTTTATATGCTCATATTGGCGCAGGTGTTATAGGGGTCGTTACTGGATTTGTGACCAGCTTCACATTCAAAGGCGGACGAACCCATAGAATGACTGGCCGGCTTTTCGTCGTCGCCATGCTCGTCTGTTATCTGCTGGCCGCCATTGTTTCGCCTTTTTTAGAGACTCAGCAGAGTACTAATTTTGTTGCGGCCATACTGGCATTATATCTACTTATCTCTGGCACTCGTGCAGCACAATGTAGAACATTTGTAGCCGGGCTTGGCGAGAAAATTGGACTGGTGTGTGCGCTTTTCATCACGATGCTGGGCGCGACCTTTATGTACCTTTCGTATCAGAGCCCAGATGGCTCTTTTGATGGCTCGCCTGCGCAAGCCTATGTATTATTTATTGTGGTGGGTAGCCTGGCATTTGCAGGTGACCTTACTGCATTGGTCAAAAAATCTCTTTCACATAAAATGCGCATAAGCCGGCATTTATGGCGGATGTGTATGTCGTTTTTTATTGCATCGGGTTCACTATTTTTCGGACAGGCGCAGGTGTTTCCAGATTGGTTTAACGCCAGTCTATTACCACTGGCTTTAGGTTTTTTTCCTATTGCCATTCTCATTGTGTACTTCGTGAAGCGTTTTTTAACAGGTCGTATTGTTAAGGCGCAAGTGAAAGCTGCGTGAACAGCGCTTTTTCCAACAGAACTTGTTTTCCGTAAGAGTGGGGGACAGTGTCGGTCTAACGGGCAGAAGGACTGGTCTCTCAGACATAAAAAAACCGGCATGAAAGCCGGTTTTTTGTTCATTAATAACGACTACTCGTCCAGGAAACTACGCAACTGCTCAGAGCGACTTGGATGGCGAAGCTTACGCAATGCCTTTGCTTCGATCTGACGGATCCGCTCACGGGTTACGTCAAATTGTTTGCCCACTTCTTCCAAAGTATGGTCAGTGTTCATGTCGATACCAAAACGCATACGCAGTACTTTAGCTTCACGGGCAGTTAAGCCTGCCAGTACTTCTTGCGTCGCATCTTTGAGGCTACCACCGGTTGCTGAATCGAGAGGCTGAATAATAGTGCTGTCCTCGATAAAGTCGCCAAGATGTGAATCTTCATCATCACCGATAGGCGTTTCCATTGAGATAGGCTCTTTGGCTATCTTCAGTACCTTGCGGATCTTATCTTCCGGCATCAACATGCGTTCTGATAATTCTTCCGGGGTAGGCTCACGACCCATTTCCTGAAGCATCTGACGCGAGATACGGTTCAGTTTGTTAATGGTTTCAATCATATGCACAGGGATACGAATAGTACGTGCCTGATCCGCAATTGAGCGGGTGATGGCCTGACGAATCCACCAGGTAGCATACGTTGAGAACTTGTAGCCACGACGATATTCGAATTTATCTACCGCTTTCATTAGACCAATGTTGCCTTCCTGGATCAGATCAAGGAACTGTAGACCCCGGTTGGTGTATTTTTTCGCAATCGAGATAACCAAACGCAAGTTGGCTTCAACCATCTCTTTTTTAGCCCGGCGTGCTTTCGCTTCGCCAATGGACATACGACGGTTAATATCTTTAATGTCGGCGATGACCAGGCCAGTTTCCTGCTCAACCTGATTCATTTTACTAACGCTGCGTTCGATATCTTCCTGATAGGCTTTAAGCGGTTCAGCGTATTGCGCATCAGAGTTCAGGATCTCAAATAACCACTTGGTTGATGTTTCATTACCAGCAAAAGCCTTGATAAAGTCTTTTTTAGGCATTTTTGCGTTCATCACGCAGTTTTTCATCACCAAACGTTCCTGGATACGCACCTTGTCCATCATGTCGCGCATGTTTCTGACCAGGCGGTCGAACTGTTTAGGAACTAAACGGAACTCTTTGAAAACTTCACTCAATGCTTCAATTTGCTTGCGTGAGTCCTTATGTGCGCGGCCTTTTTTCTCGATGACCGTACGCGTAATAGCATACTGGTCGCGCAGCTTGGCGAATTTTTCACGTGCTTCTTCAGGATCGACACCGCTGTCATCTTCATCACTGGAATCATCGTCTTCATCGTCTTCGTCTTCTTCTTCCAGCTGTTCTTCGGTCAGCTCAGAACCAATGTGAGTAGCGGTAGGTGCCAGATCCTGTTCGTCGTCTGGATTGACAAAGCCTGAAATGATGTCACCTAAACGGATCTCTTCGGCTTCGTAAAGGTCCCATTGCTCAAGCAAATAGGTAATCGCTTCAGGGTATTCTGCAACCGAACATTGCACCTGATTGATACCATCTTCGATACGTTTAGCAATTTCAATTTCGCCTTCACGTGTCAACAGCTCAACTGTGCCCATTTCACGCATATACATGCGCACAGGGTCGGTCGTACGGCCAATCTCACTTTCAACGGTGGCAAGTGCTTGTGCTGCAGCTTCAGCTGCATCTTCGTCAGCGGTCGCTTCTTGCATGAGTAGTTCGTCAGCGTCGGGAGCCGATTCGCCTACCTGAATACCCATATCGTTAATCATGCGGATAATATCTTCGATCTGATCAGAATCGACGATGTCTTGCGGCAGGTGGTCGTTTACCTCTGAAAAAGTTAAATAACCTTGCTCTTTACCTTTTGCAATCAGGAGTTTAATCTGAGACTGCTTGCTTTGCGCCATATACCCTACACTTCTCACATTCAATTATTTAGCAAAAAAAAGCACGTCATGCGAAGGATTAACTTGCTATGACATACTTGCTATGATTTATTACTACTCTCACCCGGCTATTGTATTATTCTTGCCAGTATGAAAAATGTGCCGCTATTGCTTTTTTATACCTGAGCTTTGTCGTACTCGTAGCGAATTAGCCAGTATAGCAGTAAAGGTACTGTTTTGACCAGTTAAGCGGTTCACATTTTGCTCAAATTTAATTAGTTCTTTCGCTCTTTCATCAGTAATGTCAGTTCAGCTTTTTCTTCTGCACTTAATTTCTGAATACGTGCTCTGGATAACAAAGTTTCAATGCGACTGTCAAAATGCCAGTCTAATAACTTGGCGAAACTGCCTCGATACACTTTCTTTGCATCCGCGTCGCTAACCAGTTGCTCTTTCACTAACAACTTGTGGATTACTGAAGCATGGGGGTGATCACGGAAATATTCAATGATCTGTGCTGTAGTTTTAATGTGCTGCTGCTGGCAATAGGTGAAGACTTCAATGAGCAGATCGATCCCCGATAAGCCACTACCTCGCAGTACAGCAGGGTTTACGTCATTGCACTCGCGGGAAAACTGAGGATTTTCTAATAATAGTCTAAGTAGCATGCGCGCAGGTGATTGCTCGGTTTTGGCGACATTCTTAAAGCGGCTTCCTTGAGAGGGGGCTGCACTTTTACTCTGCGCCAGGCGGATATCCTGCTGCAACCGAAAGCGGTCATACTCACCCGTATGCTTGGCTAACTCCTCTTCCAGTAAAGCACGCTGATTATCACCTAACACCTTTTCAATCAGAGGCTTAACCGCGGTCTTTAAAGCCAGCTTACCTTCCGGCGTTCCTACCTGATGCTGTTTTAACATGCTTTCGAAGAAGAAATGCGAGAGCGGCTTAGCTTGTTGAATTAGCGTTTCCAACGCTTCTTTACCCACACTCCGAACCATTGTGTCGGGGTCTTCGCCGTCGGGCAGAAACAAAAACTTCATGCTGACGCCATCTTTTAACACCGGTAGCGCATTTTCCAGTGCGCGCCATGCAGCGTCGCGTCCAGCGCGGTCACCGTCGTAACAGCATACGATGGTTGAAGTACTGCGCATTAATAATGAAAGGTGTTCAGGTGTAGTGGCGGTGCCCAGTGCCGCGGTGGCATTGTTAATCTCAAACTGGCTTAATGCCACCACATCCATGTAGCCTTCTACCACCATTACATAATCGAGTTGGCGAAGTTTGTTTTTAGCCTGATAGAAACCGAATAGTTCATGGCCCTTGTGAAAGATGCGGGTTTCCGGCGAATTTAAATATTTCGGACCGCCATCGGTGAGCACCCGACCGCCAAATCCTACGACTCTTCCTCGCCGATCGCGAATAGGAAACATAATGCGATCGCGAAAGAAATCGTAACGCTTGCCATTGTCGTTTTGGGTAATCAGTTTTAGCTCCAGCAACTGCTGGACGCGCTCGCTGGATGTACCAAATTTACTCAGCACGGCATCCCATTCAGCGGGGGCATAACCAATTTCCCACTGCTTGACAATCTCACCTGACAAACCGCGTTGCTTCAGGTACTCAATTGCATTGGTGCTGTTTTTGTGGTGCTTGAGTTGATGCTGAAAAAAGCGGGTGACTTGTTCCATCAGCGCAAAATCGTCCTGTTTTTGCTGTTTTGCCTGCTCACTGACAAACGGGCCAGAAGATTTTTCCCTCGGTACCTCTACGCCATTAATTTTCGCGAGCTCTTCAATGGCTTCAACAAACTCCATGCGATCGAACTCCATCAAAAAAGAGATCGCATTGCCGTGCGCGCCACAGCCAAAGCAATGATAAAATTGTTTTTCCTGGCTGACGGTGAATGAAGGCGTTTTTTCGTTGTGAAACGGACAGCAGGCCTGATAGTTTTTGCCCGCTTTTTTCAATTGAACACGGCTATCGACGATGTCTACCACGTCAGTGCGTGATAACAGATCATCAATAAAATCGCGCGGGATTTTTCCTGCCATTTAACTCAACAACTAAGCGAACAAACAATTATTTTTACTGTATCAGGATATGTGGTGGTCAGCGATGCTTTTGTGCTTAACCCGCTAACTTGGCTTTTATCGCTTTGCTTACGGCACCCATATCGGCGCGGCCTTGCATTTTAGGCTTCAGCATAGCCATCACTTTGCCCATGTCTTGCATAGATTGCGCCTGGGATTGCGCAATGGCATCATCAATTAAGGTATCGATTTCTGCTGCACTCAAGGGTTGGGGGAGGAAGGTTTCCAGTTCGGCAATTTCAGCCCGTTCGTTGCTGGAAAGATCGTCACGACCTGCCGCATCAAACTGACTGGCAGCGTCCTGACGCTGCTTAACCATTTTAGTTAAGATGGCCAGTACCGCAGTGTCATCCAGGGTAATCTGTTCGTCAATTTCACGTTGTTTAATTGCAGCCAAAGCCATTCTAATGGTGCCCAGACGAACTTTGTTTTTCGCTCGCATGGCATCTTTCTGTGCTTCTTTTAACGTTTCTGTTAACGACATAGTCTGCTCCACAATGACAATAAGGGTTAAATCTTACTTTTGCCCAGGCTTGCTTTTTACAGCACCCAGAAACAACAAAGGTGTCTCAAGGACACCTTTTGCCACGTCAATCTTAGTAGAGTTTTACGCGACGTGCGTTTTCACGAGCAAGCTTCTTCAGATGACGCTTTTTCGCTGCAGCTTTCTTACGCTTGCGTTCCCAGGTCGGCTTTTCAAAAAATTCACGACGACGAACTTCTGAAAGGACACCTGCTTTTTCACAAGAACGCTTAAAGCGACGAAGAGCGACATCAAACGGCTCGTTTTCTCTTACTTTAACGATAGGCATTAAATTCTCACCTCAAAATTTTACTGTCTTTCCGGGATAAGATTGCCTGCAAAAACGGCCCCGGGTTAAAAATGGTGCGAAATTCTAATCATATCCGCAGCGAATGTAAAGTCAGAATTGATAAAAATTAACCAGTTCAGGTCAAATTCGTTGCTTTCAATTCCAGTTTGATCCGCCAGCAGGTAAAAAGTAAACTTGCGCTCATTAATGAAAGGTAGGTTTGTGGGTTGCAATAATGCGGGTTTTAGGAATTGAGACGTCATGTGATGAAACGGGCGTGGCAGTATATGACGATGCCTCAGGGCTACTATCACATGAGCTTTACAGCCAGGTAAAGCTGCACGCCGATTATGGGGGGGTGGTGCCTGAACTGGCTTCCAGAGATCACGTACGCAAGTTGATTCCACTAATTGAAAAAGCGCTGGCTGACGCCAACACCACGCCACAGCAACTTGATGGTGTCGCATTTACTCAGGGTCCAGGATTAGTCGGGGCACTGTTAGTCGGATCGTCAGTAGGGCGTTCATTGGCCTACGCGTGGGATTTGCCCGCAGTAGGGGTGCATCATATGGAAGGGCACTTACTTGCGCCCATGCTGGAAGAGAATGCCCCGCAGTTTCCTTTTGTTGCATTGCTGGTATCTGGCGGTCACTCGATGCTGGTGGAAGTTAAAGGTATAGGGCAATACACCGTATTAGGCGAATCGATTGATGACGCGGCGGGCGAAGCCTTTGATAAAACGGCTAAGTTGTTAGGGCTGGATTACCCAGGCGGGCCCTTACTTGCAAAATTGGCTGAGCAGGGAGAAGCAGGCCATTACCAGTTTCCACGCCCGATGACAGACCGCCCCGGGCTTGACTTTAGTTTCAGCGGCTTAAAAACCTTTGCTGCAAACACCATTCGAGATTGTGACAATGCACCGCAAACCCACGCCAACATTGCTTATGCGTTTCAGGAGGCGGTGGTAGATACACTGCTGATTAAATGCCGCCGGGCGTTGAAACAAACGCGTTTGAAACGTCTCGTTATCGCCGGTGGGGTCAGTGCGAACACTATGCTTAGAAGCAAGCTGGCAGAATTGATGCAGTCATTGAACGGTGAGGTGTTTTATCCGGATTTGGCGTTCTGTACTGACAATGGGGCCATGATTGCATACGCCGGGTTACAGCGACTGAAAGCAGGCCATACCTGCGAACTCACCGCGCAAGCCAAACCCCGCTGGCCGTTGGATTCGCTAGAACCCGTTTAATAGCGTAAGGGCGCTACTGTTTTAGTTTGCCCTTATTCCATACCTTACTTTCTTCGCCTTTGAGTAACCTCATAATGTTGGCGCGATGGCGAAGGATAATCAACAGTGAAAGCATAGCCACCGGAATGGTATACATGGGTTTGATAAACCAGGTAAACAGCGGAGCCAGGCCGACTGCAATTATGGCGCCCAGCGAAGAGTAACCGCAAAAGAAGATGACAATCCCCCAGGTCACAATCAATAACCCCGCCAAATCCAGGCCGATGGGCAACATTGCGCCAAAGGCGGTAGCGACTGCTTTGCCGCCTTTAAAACCAAAGTACAGTGGAAAGATGTGACCTAAACACGCTGCGATTGCGATAAAACCCAGCCACAACGGTTCGATCCCCATAAAATAGCTTCCATAGACCGGAATGGTTCCTTTTAAAATATCGACTACCAATACTAAGAGGGCGGGAAATCGGCCACCCAGCCGATAGACATTGGTTGCACCCGGGTTTTGGGAGCCAGCGGTTCTGGGATCGGGCAGCTTGAACAGGCGACAAACGATGATTGCACTGGAAAGTGAACCGCACAAATATGCCACACAAACCATAAGAATTATTTCTGCAACCATATATTACTGTCACGCTTCACGTTAAACTTCTGTCCACACTACTAAAAACTGGCAACATACGCCATAGCTGGCTTCATGCTAATGCAAAAAAGCCTACTGGTCTGATGTGGCGAAAAGGTTCTAATCAATGGAAACAATATGTATTCAGGGTTTGCAGGTAAGTACGCTGATTGGCGTGTATGACTGGGAACGAACACAAAATACCGATTTATTATTCGACGTTGAACTGGACGCTGATCTAACTGCAGCGATGACCTCAGATGATGTGAATGACACAATTGATTACGCTAAACTGGCCACGTTTATTCAACAAACCGCCGCGAAAGCCCGGTTTGAATTATTAGAAGCGTTGGGTAATCAGGTAATGGACGCCATTTTAGCAAATTATCCCGCACACACCATCCGATTGGCGATAACCAAACCCAATATACTCCCTGATGCCAATAACGTTACCGTGCGGATGAGCAGGTCAATAACGCAATGACACATACTATTTTAATCAGCATTGGAACCAATATCGATCGCGCCCATCATGTAAGGGCAGCGAAAACCGCCTTGGATGCTTTATTCAGTGAAGTAGCAGTTTCGCGGGTATATGAAAGCGAAGCGGTGGGTTTTGAGGGTAAAGCTTTCTACAATCTGGTGGCATCAGCTAAAACCGAGCTGGACTTGGACACGGTGTGCAACCTGTTAAAAGAAATTGAAGCGGACAATGGCCGCCAACGTAACGAAAAAAAGTATTCTTCACGCACATTGGATCTGGATTTGCTTACGTTTGATGACGTGTGCACGCAAAGCCCAACTGTTTTGCCCAGAGAAGAGATCCTTTTCAATGCATTTGTTTTATTACCATTGGCTGAATTGGTACCGCATTGGCAACATCCGCTGGAAAAACGCACCTATCAAGCGCTCTGGCAGGATTTCGATCAGTCCAGCCAGCAGTTGAAACCGATTAACTTTAACTGGAGTCCGCAGTAAAGGATGACACTTTTTGAAATTATAATTCTTGCGATTATTCAGGGGATTACTGAGTTTTTACCGATCAGTAGCTCAGCTCATCTTATTTTACCATCAGCACTTTTCGGGTGGGAAAATCAGGGCCTGGCGTTTGATGTGGCCGTTCACGTGGGAAGTTTGCTGGCCGTGGTCATTTATTTTCGCGAAGACATTCGCGAAATGACACATGCCTGGTTTACCAGAGGATTCACTTCACACCAGTCCCCGCAAAGTCGATTGGCCTGGTGGGTTATATTAGCGACAATCCCCGCGGTGATTGTCGGTTATCTGTTTAAAGACTGGATTGAAGATTATGCGAGAAGTGCGCTGATCATTGCTTGCACCACCATTTTCTTTGGGCTGCTATTGTGGGTGGCCGATATTTCGGCTAGCAGACACAAGCATCTGAATTCGCTGAACTGGTGGCAGGCGCTTATTATCGGTCTGGCGCAAATTCTGGCATTGATCCCAGGTACTTCCCGTTCAGGTATCACCATGACGGCTGGCTTGTTTTTGGGGCTGGACAGAGAAAGTGCGGCTCGTTTTTCTTTCTTACTGTCAATTCCGGTAATTTTGGGGGCGGGCACCCTTGCCACCTTCGATTTGCTGGCGTTAAACGAGGCAGTTGACTGGCAGGCGTTGTTTTATGGCGCGGCCTTTTCATTTGTTAGTGCTTATCTGTGTATTTATCTGTTTCTAAATTGGATTGCCAGAATCGGCATGCTACCTTTCGTGATCTATCGTTTATTGCTGGGGGCTATTCTCTTAGTATTTGTGTTTTACTGATTCTATACTCATTACAGATTATTAGGCTGAAAAGGAAAGGTTATGTCTGAGACCATTTTTACCAAAATTATAAACCGGGAAATTCCGGCTGACATCCTCTACGAAGATGACCTGTGTCTAGCGTTCAAAGATGTCAATCCCCAGGCACCCATTCACTTTCTTGTGATCCCCAAAAAAGCTATTGCTACGATTAATGACATTACTGAAGAAGATCGTGAAGTTGTCGGTCACTTGTCGTTGGTCGCAGCTAAAATCGCCGATGATTTGGGCGTTGCTGAAGAGGGATACCGTACAGTAATGAATTGTAACGAGTTTGGCGGGCAGTCAGTTTATCATATTCACTTGCACGTGCTTGGGGGCAAGCTAATGGGCTGGCCTCCCTATACCGACAAGCCGAAGAGTTTAGAATAGTAGAAATCAAAAGGGCAGCCAATGCTGCCCTAACTCATCCTGATTATTCAAGACCCAAGACATCTTTGCCCTGTTTGAAATGA
Organism: Alteromonas ponticola; assembly: GCF_012911815.1. Classification (GTDB taxonomy): domain Bacteria; phylum Pseudomonadota; class Gammaproteobacteria; order Enterobacterales; family Alteromonadaceae; genus Alteromonas; species Alteromonas ponticola. The sequence goes on from NZ_JAATNW010000005.1 coordinate 222,551, forward strand.
ATATCGACCGGAATATTGGCTTTTTCCAGTTTCGCTAAATCTTTAGCCAATTGAGGTTTTATCACCCCTTTTTCTTCTACCAGCTTTGTCACTCCCGCGTAGTCGCCGTCACCCTGCAGGGTTAAGATGGTTTCAGACAAAGCCTTGATTGCTGCATCCATTTTTTCCATATTGACGCTATACATACCGTTTTCGTCTTTCTCAAATGCGCCCATCTCGGCAAACACATTGAAGCGGATCATATTGGCTTTGCCGTGCGCGCTGGAGGCGCCAAAGCGCACCGAGCGGAAGATACCCGCCATAAAAGTAACATAATAGTCTTCGAGGGTGCCTTCGCTGATCTCACCTTTCTCAAGCAGACTCTGCACCATATACAAGCCTAAAATGTCCGCTTTACCTTCTTCTAACGCTGAGGCATGTTCCTTCAATGCGGCTCTCACTGTGCCATTGCCGCTTAACGTATTTTTAATGCCCAGGCCATGAGCAACTTCATGAAACATGGTGTTTGCAAAAAAGGCATCAAAGGTAATGTGATCCCGTTGCTCCTCCGCAATCAATACCTCAGCAATAGGTTGCAGAATATGGTCGAATTTAGCCTGCATCGCATTTTTCAATTGCAGACGACGAGTGCCTTTTTCCAACTGAACCTGTTCATCATTAGGTAAGTTTATTGCAATGGTTTTGCTGCCCGCATTTGAGTGGCCGGCGTAGTAAATTACATCGTAAGCATTGAGATCTGCGTCAGACCCCGGGACTTCCGCTTTGTATTCGGCAGCCACAGGCAACCCTTTTTGTAATTCAGGCAGGAACTGCGCGTATTTTGCTAACTTCTCGCTCCACTGCATATCTTTGAGTAGTACGTAAGATTCGAATGCGGCGCGATAACCAAATAATTGATCTTCATATGTTTCAATGGGGCCGATGACTACTTCAACCGGATTGGTCTTCATATCCATCCACGCCATATCAGATTTCTGATACTCATCGGAAAGCAACGCTTCGGCGCGCATCATCAGGTAATTGCCAAATTCGCGGTTATCCGCAAGTTCGGAAGCATGGCGCAACAGTTCCGCCGCCTTCGATAATTGTGCTTTATAGGCAACCGAATAGGGCACGGCTTTGAGGTTACCCTGCTCATCTTTGCGAATAACGGAGTAGAGGCCGTTAGCGTCATCTATGGGGGCGTTTTCTAATTCCTCTTTTTGCATGTCGTGTGGATAAAACTCAGCACCGGCTGGTTTGTCTTCGTAGCCCGACAAGAAGGGGGCGTCGCCATTGAGTCTGTCCCAAGGACCATAATTGATAGCGGCAAAGTGACGGACTTCTTCGTCTTTAATGGAGGATAAAAACTCATTCTTATCCTGATAAAAGGCTTGTTTCCAGAACAGGTCATCCATAATCATTGACGCATCAATCAATAATGCGACCATTCTTTTTTGGTTGCTGCTTAATCCTGAAAGATCGGCTTCAAGTGTTACTGGGTGATAAATTTTCAGTCTGTCTCTATCAACTAATAGTTCAGTCGCAGTTTCCTGTGCTGACTGTTCCGGCGCTGCCTGCGAAGATTGTTCCGTTTGCGTGGCCGGTCTATCGCTACAGCCAGCCAAAATTGAAGACGTAATCAAGGCAACTAACGTCAGTTGTTTGAAGGGTAATGTCATTTTCATTTTTCTATCGCCACTGTTGTTCAGATATGAGTACAACAATCTGATCTATTATTATCTGAGCGCTAGCATAGCGAAGGAGCCGCTGAACTTCTATCACTTCCTCGTGCCTCTGGTATACTAAGTGATCGATTTACGGCTTGCGTAAGTTAAAACTCAGCAACTTACTTGCGAATTCTGGCGTTTTATAACTACTATTTGCAGTACTCAAAGATCGTTAATGCGAATTACGTGTAGCGTGGGTATATTTCGCATTCAGTTGTATTTTGTCGGCCAGCCATACCAGGCCATCCAAATGAAATAACCATGCGGTGCAGGCCAACCAGGTGTGGTCTGCTACTGCTTCGCACGTTGCGGCATTGTAAAATAACACGGTAGGAAGTTGGTTTATGTCTACACAAAATGCGCTTTTGACAATCCTCATAGAAAAAATTAATAACGACACGCTGGTGTTACCGACACTACCGGCAATTGCGCTAAAAGTCAGGAAAGCAGCGGACAACCCAGATATAAATCTCAATCAGATGGCGGACGTGGTCGGTCAAGATCCGTCTTTGAGTGCGCGCATGATCAAAATTGCCAACAGCGCGTTTATGGGGCGTTCAGTCAAGGTCAATTCAGTCAGTCAGGCGGTAACTCGAGTCGGCTTGGTCTACATTAAAAATATTGCGACTGCGTTGGCCATGGAGCAGCTATTCGTGTCGAAAAACGATGTGGTAGCAGATTATATGAAAAGAGAGTGGGACAATACGGTGGCGGTGGTAGCCAATGCCATGGCGACGTTACAAATCTACGTGAAACGCACCAAAAAACGTGACTTGAGCCTGGATACTGTCACTCTGGCTGCATTGGTTCACAACATTGGGGTGTTACCCATATTAACTGAAGCCGAACGACATGAAGAGGTGTTCGCCAACCCAACCTTCTTAGAGGTCGCGATTGAAAAACTTTCGGGTCGAATTGGTGGCAGCATTACCCGTGAATGGGGGTTTGGACAACCTTTCGTCGACATCGCTGAATATTGGCGCGATTTGTCGGTGCAGCCCGAAAACGTGGCTTATATCGATTTCGTCAGAATAGGTGCGGTGCTGGCTGGAAAAATAGAAAATCAGAAAGATGCAATTTTAAACCTGGCGATTCAACGGGGAGTCATTGAAGATATTCACGAATTAAGTTCTGACGAATTTGTTGCAATGCGTGATGTGGCTAAGCAAATCTTTGATTAATTTACCAATAACATCATTCGTCAACAACGCCGCTGATTATCGCGGCGTTGTTGTTTGAGCTAACGCTATTCAGCCTGCAGATTGAGCTTGTCTCGCATGTAAGAGACAAATTGTGCAAGTTCAGCAGACATCAACGCAAACTCCGCATCCAGCCGTGCAGCGGCCTGATCTTTGGGAATATCATCGGTTTCTTCTTTAATACGATCAGTAAATTTAAGACGCTTGAACGAGCCGTCTTCAGCGATCACTGCGGTCAGCGTATCCTGATATTCAAAGCCGACCTTTTGCACCAATTTACCGGCATCCAGATGCATTTTAATTTCATCACTGTCAAGCGGCTGGTTTTTGCAGCGAATGATGCTTTCCAGATCATCGGTTGACTTAAATTCAGCTTCTTCAAGTAACGCAACACCCTCAGGTGTTCCCTCAGTTAACCAGTGGGTTAATTCTGATTGCAGACTGCTTCTGGCCAGTGGTACCACAGGTAGCGAGCCTAACGCTTTTCTAATCAGCGCAAGGTAACCTTCCGCTTTTCCATCGGCCGAGGCATCGATGATCACCAGACTTTCTGGCAGCGAAATAAAACCATGAATGTAGCTGTTCTTGGTAAACGCTTGTGGGAGTAACTTATGGATAATTTCCTGCTTGATGTCCTGCTGGGCTTTTTTACCTACAGGAGAACCGGTTTCTTGTTCAATCTGCGCCACTTTTTGCGCTAACTCTTCGTTTACAACGGAAGAGGGCAATAATTTCTCCTGCTTCTTTACAGTGATCCAGTAACGCTCCGCCACATTGTGAAACATCATTGAGCCTTGTCCGGTTTGGGCGAACGGTGAAGCAAAACCCATGGTGGCGGTTTCCTGATTACCGCAAGGGCGAAAGGCATTTTCTGTCAGGGCCCGTTGCACGTCATCATCGCTGAGTGACATTGGCTGGGTAATTTGATACGCCTTGATATTTTTAAACCACATAACTTTTGTTACCTAAATCTGCGAGGGCGGCAAGCGTACCAACCTCTGACGATTCAGGCAATGTTGAGTGATTGATATCTGTGATTAGTGGTGCAGATTTGCCGGAAAACGAATAAGGTAACGCAATCCTTTACCGGGCTCACTTTCGGCTTCAATCTGGCCCTTGAGCGTCTGAGTTACCAGATTATACATAATATGGGTGCCAAGACCGCTGCCTCCTTTACCTTGTTTAGTGGTAAAAAAAGCGTCAAAGAGTTTGTCGAGGCTGGCTGCATTCATACCTCGACCGTTATCCGCATAATCAATAAGCACATCTTCGTCTTCCTGCGTGACCTTCAGTACGATATGCCCACTGTCTTTATCTTCAAAGCCGTGCACAATTGAATTAACCAGCATGTTCGTAGTGATTTGCGCAATTACTCCTGGCGCGCATCGGATTTGCAAGTCCTCAGGACAACTGATATCAACCTTAAAGTCACCTTTTTTAAAGGTGGGTTGCAGTGATTGCAAAATTTCATGCAGGTAATTATTGAGGTTAAACACACGTTCTGCTTCACTGGTTTGGTCGACCGCCACTTGCTTGAAACTGGCGACCAGTTCGGATGCGCGGTTTAAATTGGTCAGTAGCAGCCGCGTCGTTTGTTCGGCCTCATCCACAAACGATGCCATCGTTTTGTTCGTCAGGCTTTTATCTTCAAACGCAGACTTAACTAAATGAAGTCGCTCAGTGAGAAAACTGGCAGCAGTGACACTGACTCCCAGCGGCGTATTTACATCATGCGCAATACCGGCAACCAGCCCACCCAACGAGGCCATTCGTTCAGACTCTACCAACTGATCTTTGGCCATTTTTAATGAATTATTCGATTGGGCAAGTTCCTCGTTTCGCTTACGTAGCTCGTCTTCGATATAACGGCGGTTTTCGTTCTCCTGCCTCAATTCCCGTTGGTTGGCGATGAGCTCATCTTTTTGTTGCTCTAAATCAAGCATGATTTGAGAAAGCGATGCCGTTTTTTTCGCCACTTCCTGTTCCAAAATCAGATTCTGGTCATCCAGTTTTTTGTTGGCTTGCGTCAGTTCTTTCTGGGCATTGTGCAATTTGCTCTGAGACGCAATCAGGTCATCAATTACCTGATTATAAGACTGTTGTAATTGCAGTAACTCATTATCATCATCAATAGTGACATCAATCTTTGAATCCTGAGGATGTTCAGGATTGAACGCGCTCATCTGATCGGTAATTTCAGATAATGGCTCAGACAGCATACGTCTGAATGCGGTCATGAATAAGAACACCAGAAAAGCAGTTTTAACGATGGCATTACCAATCAGGAAAAATACGCCCACCTCAATGCGACCGAAAATGATGTCAAAACTGGAATAAAGGGTTACGTCCCCCACGTTGGACGCGCGTCCGGAAAACTCAAAAATAAGCGGAAAGCTATAGCCGAATACGCCCCCACTATGGTCCTTCATGATACCCGTTTCAACAGGCTGGCGAGGTTGTTCAATGGTCAGGCCCAGGTCAGCAATGTAATCACCATTTTCATCGCGGATCTGTACGCCTTCGACAATGGGAAGTTCCATCAATCCTTCAGCGATGGAAATTGCCTGTGGAGTGTTCAATTCCCAAATAGCGCGGGTGAGAGAGGTGGAGAAGGTATTTTTAAGCGTGCGAAGTTCGCCTTCAATGTGACTCTTGGTGCTTAAATACTCGGTAAAAATCTGGCCTATTGTAACGATTAGCGTCAGTACAAAATAAACCGAAAGAACGCGAGTTAATAACTTTCTCGACAAACCTGTCTTCACGGTCGTCATCTATACTTAACCTTCTATCACCATGATTTCACATTATAATGCCAAGAATATGCGTAATTCGACGAAGACACAAGCTGATGAAAGAATATGCCGCATTTTTTACCGCTATTATGTGTTTAAAATGAATTATTTCGGCGCCTGGTTATGTCAATTTTTAATGGAATAGTGAGTAAAACCAAATTGTTAGCGGGCGAATGCCCAAACTCGCATGATCGACGGCCTTACGCTGGTGGTAACTTGACACATTTGTGTCATCATTTTAATAAAACTGTCACAGTCCAGATTAATAATAGCGGTGATTCAACAATGAATAGGAAAACCTAATGTCTCGTACGGTTTTGTTAGTGGAAGATGAAGCGCCGATCCGGGAAATGCTGAAGTTTGTGTTAGAACAATCAGGATTTAATACGGTTGAAGCGGAAGACATAGACGCAGCACAGCGCCAGATTTGTGAACCTTACCCAGACCTGATTCTGTTAGACTGGATGCTGCCTGGCGGCAGCGGAGTGCAACTTGCCAAAAGCTTAAAACAGCACGAATACACCCGCGATATTCCGGTGATCATGTTAACGGCCAAGGGTGAAGAGGAAGATAAGATCCGCGGTCTGGATGCAGGGGCTGATGACTACGTTACCAAACCTTTCTCTCCCAAAGAGCTGGTAGCGCGCATTAAAGCCGTTATGCGCAGAGTCACACCCACCACCAACGAAGAGCCAATTGAGTTCAATGGTCTGAAATTGGAACCCATTTCTCATCGGGTTACTGCGAATGATGAACCGGTAGAAATGGGGCCGACCGAATTTAAATTGCTGCACTTTTTCATGACTCAACCGGAACGTGTGTATAGTAGAGAGCAGCTACTGGACAACGTTTGGGGCACCAATGTCTATGTAGAAGATCGCACGGTTGATGTGCATATTCGCAGATTGCGCAAGGCGATTTCCACTTACAGTCACGATCGAATGATTCAAACTGTTCGTGGCGCGGGATACCGCTTTTCTACAAAAATGTAAATTGATGCTTTGCTAGCGTGCGTGGACGCGCTAGCATAAAGCTTCTGAACTCTGGCAACAGTGCTGTAATTTTCTATGTATTATCCGTTTTCCTGGCTCCGCATTGCCTTTGGACTGGTTGCTTATCTGATGTTGTTCGCCCTGATCGGAGCGGTACTGGATAAGATGGCACTGGTCATGTGCCTGGGCATATTGGCGTTGTTGCTCAATAACTACTGGCAGCTTTATCGGTTAAACCGCTGGTTATGGCATAGCCGCAAAATGAGCCCACCCACAGTGAAGGGGGTATGGGAACTGATCTATGAAGGGATCTACTTTTTGCAGCGCAGAAACAGAAATAAGCGCAAAGAGTTGGGTTCCCTGGTCACGCGCTTTCGCGATGGAGCCGAGGCACTGCCCGATGCGGCGGTGGTGATCGATGATAAAGGTACCATTAGCTGGTGTAACCGACTCGCACGCATTGAACTTGGCTTTAAATGGCCAGCTGATGCGGGACAGCGGCTCAATAACCTGATTCGTCACCCTAAATTTATCAGTTATTTTCAAGCCCGCGACTTCACCTTCCCGATTGAAGTTCCTTCTCCGGTCAATCCCAGTAAAACGCTTGAATACCGCATCATGCCCTACGGTGAAGATCACTTATTATTGATTGCCCGCGACGTCACCCGGCTTTCTCAATTAGAAGCTATGCGTAAGGATTTTGTGGCCAATGTGTCACACGAATTACGCACGCCATTAACCGTTATAAACGGCTACCTTGAGTTGATGGAAGGGTTGGATAATACCAATCCGATGCTGAGCAAGGCCATTAACGAAATGGACGCCCAGTCTAAGCGAATGAAAAGCTTAATTGAAGATTTATTGGTGTTGTCACGCATTGAAGCCAGTGCCGAACGTATTCATGATCGGGTAGTGAATGTGCCGAAAATGCTGGGGCAGATAGAATCTGAAGTACAGACCCTAAATAAGGAAAAGGGGCACACCATTACATTTCATATTGAGCCAGATTTACAGGTCTACGGCATCGAAACTGAATTAAGAAGCGCCTGTTCTAATCTTATTTTTAATGCAATTAACTATACACCAAATAATGGCACTATTGATGTGTACTGGAAACGCGCGCAAAACGGCGTGAAGTTTGCTGTCGTAGATAACGGTTATGGCATAGAGCAGACACATTTGTCGCGCCTGACCGAGCGATTTTACCGGGTTGATAAAGCGCGTTCACGCAGCACTGGTGGCTCTGGTCTGGGATTATCCATTGTGAAGCACGTGTTAAGCCACCATAACAGTAAACTTGAAGTGAAGAGCAAGGTGGGGCAGGGCAGTGAGTTTTCGTTCAGGTTGGCCGCTGAGATGGTGAGCGAAAATTAATTCGCGCATGAGGTACGCTAAATCGTTTCAGAAGAGTACAGTAGCGCTTCAATGGTGCCGTTTTTTTGCAGCTTTTTAACCGCACGCTCTATCTGCGGGAGATACTTGAACGCGTTGCCTTTTTTTGAAATGCCGATATTAACCGGCTTTGGCGGGGCGAGGGTTAACGGATGTGATTTGAGCTGATCATCAAACCTAGGAAGTTGGCTATAATGTTTGCCCCGAAAATCTGACACAATCACCACATCAATACGTTTTAGCCGCACCATTTCAAACGCCGCCTCTACGCTGCCTACTCTGGTCACATCAATCGAGCTTTCTACCTGCTCAAATTCTTCAGGATACTCAAATCCTCTGACCGTAGAAACCGACAACCCTTTTAGGTCGTCTAAGGTCTCAATGTTACGTTTGAGACTTTTAAGCGAGAAAAATCGTTTTACAGATTCAGAGCTGTAGGGCAGTAAAACCATGTACTCCTGTCGCTCGGGCGTATCGATAAGTCCCGCCATAAGATCCGACTGGCCGTATTTAAGCATTCGTAAACACCTGGTGAAGGGGGTATCAGGTGTGAAGCCCAGCGTTAAACCCGCTTCTTGGATAACGGCTTTAACAATTTCCACACTATAGCCGGTTGGCTCCTTTCCCTCTTCAATAATCTGTCGTGGGGGGAAGTGATCAATGCACATTTCGACCCGGTTATCAGGTGCTGACCGCAGAGAAAAAGAAATTAAAGCGCCAACATACAGCACTAACTTAAACGAATTTATAGGTAAACTCCTTTTAGACAATATGCAGCTGATAGTGCTTCAGAGTAGTGACTAAAGACAAAAGCACAGCTGAAGCCATAACTGTTACACGATTAAAATACCAATGAAAAAAATTTGAGCAATGTAGTTAATCTTTTTTTATACGCAGTTGGTGGTGGTTATGCCAGTTTTATAATTCCGCTTCCAAGAAGCGCTCGTCGCAACCAGATAATTGCGCTATTTAGTTAACACTGCGTAATATGTGATTAGTCTTCGTTGCTATAATAAATTTTAGCAAAAACTAACCCGCCAATTGCCCCTGACAGGCACTGCAGCGCAACACCAATTGGCTCTCGGGCACCTGCTATTAAAGTGACATGCATAATAGGTTGCATTGACAACAACACGGTGAGCATTGCTGTGGCCCCACCAATAAATGCGAGTAATCTGGGAAGCGTGATAAATCTAACGAAAACCACCACCACTAACATGGCTATTAACAGTGCTAATGCGATAACTGGCGCATAGGTAGGTAATAACCCCCAAATATCCTGAATCGAGGTGCTTACCCAGCTGCCAACGCCTATATTTACCTCTATATTGACTAAGCCAATCAGTACTATTTGCGTATGCATAAGTGAAGCGAGTACAAATGCAATAATCGATGCAATGAACCAGGCTTTAAAAAATAGAAGTGATTTAGCCATATCAAGATTAATCAAACCAAGTGATAATGGTTTTATCATTTCACGGTGTGAATGCGATCACAAGTTTTTAAGAAGGGACCAATGAAGCAAAGGTGGACAATAGCTAAACTGGCGCAAATTTTTGTGTTTGTAACAGGTATCGGTTTTATCGGCAGCGTGCAGGCCGAAGCGGACATGCAGATTACGACGCTTGCAGATAAGCTGCATCGGCCATGGACTATGGTTCAAATGCCTGATGGTGCATGGGTTGTTACGCTCAAAGGCGGGCAGCTGGTTAAGATTGACGACCAGGGCAATAAGCAGAAGATTGACCTTAACTTACCTGGTTTATATGTTGAGAGTCAGGGCGGGTTGTTGGACTTTACATTAGCTCACGATTTCAAGATGTCCGGGACCGTACTGCTTTCTTACAGCCAAGGCAACGCTGACGCTAATCGGTTGGTTGTGGCAAAAGCAACCTTTGAAAACGATTCGCTGTCAGATGTGAACATTATTCTTAAAGTGACCCCTGATAAAGATACGCCAGTGCATTATGGTGGCCGCTTACTGGCCCTGCCAGATGGTACCTGGTTGGTTACTTCCGGGGATGGCTTCGATTACAGAGAACAAGCTCAGGTGAAAGGCAGTTTGCTGGGCAAAATTTTACACTTTCGAGAAGACGGGTCGCCTCCGCAAAATCCGCCTTTTACTTCATCCCCTTATGTTTACACATTGGGGCATCGCAATCCGCAGGCGCTGCTGTTTGACCAGCAAAACAACCGCATCATCCAACACGAACACGGACCCGAAGGTGGCGATGAAATTAATATCATCACCCGAGGCGAGAATTATGGATGGCCCGTAATCACGCTGGGCATGGACTATTCCGGTGCTCACATTTCACCGTTTGAAGAGTATCCGGGGATGCAGCAACCGCTGGTTAATTGGACACCGTCCATCGCCCCTTCAGGTATGGCCCTTTATCGGGGCAGTAACTTCCCTCATTTAGACGGAAAATTGCTGGTAACCGCACTTAAAGAACAGGCGTTGTACGCGGTCGACATTAACGCAAAACCGCCTGTCTCAGAAAAGATCCTCCCTCAGCTTGAGCAGCGATTACGGGACGTAAAAATCAGTCATGATGGCAATATTGTTATTTTAACGGATGGGGCGAACGCAAAATTGCTAAAAATTCACGTTAATGACGCTTAAAATGACTACTATTAATCCACAATGAAGTGAGAGCATCGAAGGCAACCACGTCATTCATGATCGAGCTAACCCTATGCGGGAAGACGTCAGCGCTGTTTCCACCGTTCAAGACGCACAGCGAATACTATTATCATGTTTCGTGCGCTCATTTTTTGAGCGATACATGCGCTGAATAGCGGTTATAACGGCCAATAAACGGATTGAAATTTAACTTTGGCGGATAACCCGTTATAATTCCGCCGTTTTATTGAGTTCCTGTAGCAAGACCGACAAATACACAGGATTAACCATGAGGAAGAAATCGTGTTAGAAGATTATCGCAAACACGTTGAAGAACGTGCTGCTGAGGGTATCCCTCCTAAACCTTTAAATGCAGAACAGGTTGCCGGTTTAGTTGAGTTATTGAAAAACCCTCCTGCCGGGGAAGAAGAAACGTTATTAACGCTTCTTTCCGAGCGCGTTCCTCCAGGTGTTGACGAAGCCGCTTACGTGAAAGCGGGCTTCCTGAGCGCCATTGCTAAGGGTGAAGACAGCTGCCCTCTGATCAGCAAAGAAAAAGCGATCGAATTGTTAGGCAACATGCATGGCGGTTACAACATTGCCACCATGGTTGAATTACTTGACGATAAAGAGCTTGCACCGCTGGTGGCAAAAGAGCTTAAACATACTTTACTTATGTTCGATGCGTATCACGACGTGGAAGAAAAGCACAAGGCAGGCAATGAATTCGCTACCGACGTGATCAAATCGTGGGCGGAAGGTGAGTGGTTTACGTCGCGCAAGAAGATGGACGACAAAATTACTTACACCGTATTCAAAGTTACCGGCGAAACTAACACCGACGATCTTTCACCAGCACCTGATGCGTGGTCTCGTCCTGACATCCCTCTGCATGCATTAGCAGCCTACAAAATGACGCGTGAAGGATTGGAGCCAGAAGAGCACGGCGTGAAAGGCCCGATGAAGCAGATTGAAGCTATTAAAGCCAAAGGTCATCCGGTTGCCTTCGTTGGTGACGTGGTGGGTACAGGTTCATCACGGAAATCAGCGACAAACTCGGTACTTTGGTTCTTCGGTGAAGATTTACCCGGGGTGCCAAATAAACGTGGTGGCGGTGTATGTATTGGTAACAAAGTTGCACCTATTTTCTTTAATACAATGGAAGATGCCGGTGCGTTGGTATTTGAAGCTGACGTTGAAAAAATGGAAATGGGCGACGTTATCGACATTTATCCGTTTGATGGCAAAATCACCAACCACGAAACCGGTGAAGTGTTAGCAGAGTACGATTATAAGTCTAAAGTTATTCTGGACGAAGTACGCGCAGGTGGCCGTATCAACCTGATAATTGGTCGTGGTTTGACCGACAAAGCACGCGAAACGCTGGGTCTGGGACCTACAGATTTATTCCGCACGCCAGAACAGCCAAAAGACACTGGCAAAGGGTTTACTTTGGCTCAGAAAATGGTCGGTAAGGCCTGTGGTGTCGAAGGTATTCGTCCCGGTACGTACTGTGAACCCAAAATGACCACAGTAGGTTCGCAGGACACCACCGGCCCAATGACACGTGACGAGTTAAAAGATCTGGCTTGTTTAGGTTTTACTGCTGATTTAACCATGCAGTCATTCTGTCACACGGCGGCATATCCTAAGCCGGTAGACATCGAGACCCAGCATACATTGCCTGATTTCATCATGAATCGCGGTGGTGTTTCGTTGCGGCCCGGCGACGGTATTATTCACAGCTGGCTGAACCGTATGTTGTTGCCTGATACGGTGGGTACCGGTGGTGACTCGCATACTCGTTTCCCACTGGGGATTTCTTTCCCGGCCGGTTCTGGCCTGGTCGCGTTCGCGGCGGCAACAGGTGTAATGCCTTTGGATATGCCTGAATCAATTCTGGTTCGCTTTAAAGGCAAAATGCAGCCAGGGATTACCTTACGTGATCTGGTTCACGCCATTCCTTTATACGGCATCAAGCAAGGTTTATTGACGGTAGAGAAGAAAGGCAAGATTAATGCGTTCTCCGGTCGTGTACTGGAAATCGAAGGTCTGGAGCACCTGACCGTAGAGCAGGCATTTGAACTGTCAGACGCTTCTGCTGAACGTTCTGCAGCCGGCTGTACCATTAACTTGTCTGAAGAATCTATCGCTGAGTACCTAAGATCAAACATCACCATGTTGCGTTGGATGATCAACGAAGGTTACGGCGATCCACGTACCCTTGAACGTCGCGCACAGAAGATGGAAGAGTGGTTAGCCAAGCCTGAACTGATGCGTGCAGATGCAGACGCTGAATACGCTGAAGTCATTGAAATCGACCTGGCCGACATCAAAGAACCAATCGTTTGTTGCCCGAATGACCCAGATGACGCTAAAACCTTGTCTGATGTTGCCGGTGATCACGTTGATGAAGTGTTTATTGGTTCGTGCATGACCAATATCGGTCACTTCCGTGCGGCGGGTAAATTGCTTGAGCAGTTCAATAAAACGTTACCAACGCGCCTGTGGATTTCTCCGCCGACCAAGATGGATAAAGCACAGCTAATGGAAGAAGGTTACTACAACATTTACGGCCGTGTGGGTGTGCGTACCGAAATGCCAGGCTGTTCATTGTGCATGGGTAACCAGGCACGCGTTGATGCAGGAACCACGGTGTTGTCGACTTCTACGCGTAACTTCCCTAACCGTCTGGGCGACGGTGCCAATGTGTACCTGACCTCTGCGGAACTGGCTGCAGTGGGTGCAATTGTTGGCCGTATTCCTACGGCTGAAGAGTATATGGAATATGCGAGCAAAATTGATTCAATGGCAGGTGAAGTTTACCGCTATCTGAACTTTGACAAAATTGAAAGTTTCAAGAAAGCTGAAGATGATGCCAAAGCGAAGATCATCCCAACGTTAAATGTAGCATAAACCGCGATATTAACGAGGGCCGCTAGTTGGTTAATAAAGCCGGAGCTTGTTTAAAAGCTACCGGCTTTTTTTATGCTTACTCAGAACTCTGTGAATGCGATCTTGTGTTCATGCGCAGTTGCATTGTCTGTATGGGTGCGGCATGCTGAATGAGTGCCCTTAAGGCACAATGATGTGTGTTGGTTAAACGTTGCCAGGGGTATACATTCACAAATGTGGTAAGTTTTCGTTAGCAATAAAAACAACGAGATTGGATGAGAAACGATACAATGAAAAAGCGATTATTTTCAGCTATTGTCCTGACAGCAATGTTAGCTGTGGGTATCGCCCAGGTCAGCGCTGAAAACGTTGAGTTTGACGCCGCTACCGTGATCATTGGCGGTGACAGTTATGAAGTAGAGTTAGCACAATCACCAGAGCAACGTGCTCAGGGGCTGATGTTCAGGAAGTCATTGTGCAATGATTGTGGCATGCTGTTTCACTTTACACCCGAGCGTCGTGTAGGTATGTGGATGAAAAACACGTATATTCCACTTGATGTGGCCTTTATCGACAGTGATGGGGTGATCACAGATATTAAAGCCATGCAGCCACATGATTTAAATACCACAATGTCGTCTAAAGTGGTGGCGTTTTCGCTGGAGATGAATCAGGGATGGTTTCAGCAGCAAGGCGTAAAAGAAGGCGATACAATTACCATTGATATGTCAGGCGCAAATAAGCCCGGTGAAAAATAGGAGAAAGTGGTGTCTAACGCATTAACCATAGCGAAATTTGGTGGAACCAGTGTTGCCAATTATGATGCAATGCAAAATTGTGCACGCATCGTTAAAAACAATGCCGCAACCAGAATTGTCGTGGTCAGCGCTGCAGCGGGGGTGACCAACCACCTGGTGCGACTTGCCCACACGCCATTGACTCAGCAGCAAATTGAAGAAACCTGCGCAGCGGTAACCAAAATTGAGCTGACGATTGTAGAAAAGTTGGCAAACGCAATGGCAGTGCAACCTAAACTGGACGATTTATTGAGTGAACTGCGTATGCTGGCATTTCACGAAGAAATTCTTAAACGTGATGACTTGAAAGATCAGTTGCTGTCTCTTGGTGAACGCATGTCTTCGCTGTTATTTACCGAAGTGTTATTAGAACAGAATGAGCGCGCAATTAATTTTGATGTCAGAAAGGTATTACGCACCGACAGTGAATTTGGTGAGGCAGCACCAGATATTGATAAGATTGCAGAATATGCAGAGGCCTATATCAGACCCGAGTTAAACGAGGCTATCGTAGTGACGCAGGGGTTCATTGGCTCAGATGAACAAGGTAGAACCACCACTCTGGGGCGTGGCGGCTCTGATTTCACCGCCGCATTATTGGCTGAAGGATTGGGTGCAGAAGTATGTGAAATATGGACTGATGTGAATGGGGTTTACACCACAGATCCGCGCATCACTGCAGCTGCTAAGCCATTGCCTGAACTCAGTTTCGAAGAAGCCGCAGAGATGGCAACATTCGGTGCCAAGGTACTGCATCCTGCTACCATGGAGCCTGCCCTGCGCAAAAATGTCCGCGTGTTTGTCGGCTCAAGTAAAGAACCGGAAAAAGGCGGTACCTGGTTAGTTAAAGACTGTAAGGAAGAACCTGCATTCAGGGCGATTACTCGCCGTAAGGAGCAGGTAATGGTTACCGTGAAAACCCCCAAGATGATGTATGCACAAGGCTTTTTGCAACAGGTTTTTGCGATTATCGCAAAACACCGGTTAAGCGTAGACTTAGTGACTACGTCTGAAATTGCAGTGTCATTCACATTGGATAATCCAGCAAATTCAGTTGCCCATCGTCTTAACAAAGAAACCATCGCGGAACTGGAAACGTTGTGTGAGGTGAAGGTGGAAGACGGCTTCGATTTAGTGACGGTGGTGGGAAACCATATGCATTCGGCTAAAGGCGTGTCGAGTCAAATATTCACGGCGGTTGCTGAGTTTAACCTTCGCATGATCTGTTTTGGCGCTAACCCGCATAATATGTCGTTTCTGGTTAACGAAAGTGACAGTTCAGAAATTGTGAGAGTCTTGCACCGTGCTTTGTTTGAAACAGGACAATAATCCACAAGGTATAAAATAAAAAATCCCGCCAAGGCGGGATTTTTTTGTAGGGACTGGTGTGAATTTCCGCTTGTCTGAAGTTTAGACTTTAAACTGACGAATTGATTGTTGCAGCTCTTCAGCAAGACGGGCGACTTCATGACTTGAGTCAGAGGTCTGCTGGGCACCTGCAGTGGTTTCCTCAGCAATACCGACAATCGTTTCCAACTTCTCACTGATTTCCTGTGACACCGTATTCTGTTCTCGGGCCGATTGTTCAATTTGAGAGCTGACATCATGGGCCTTATGAACCGCATCTGAAATAACATCCAACGCCTTAGTTGCGCGTTCAGTTTGCTCAACGCACACGGCCGTTTGCTCTTTACCCTGATTCATTACCGCAACCGCTTTTTCTGCGCCGGCCTGCAGCACTTCAATCATCGAGTTGATTTCCTGGGTTGACTCTTGCGTGCGACTGGCCAACGTTCTGACTTCATCGGCAACCACCGCAAAACCACGGCCTTGTTCACCCGCTCGCGCAGCTTCAATGGCAGCATTTAGTGCCAGTAGATTGGTTTGGTCAGCAACGCCCCTGATAACATCCAGAATACCACCAATGCTGGCACTGTCCTGATGCAGTTTGTTGATGACGTTGGCAGCTTCCTCTACATCTTTAGCTAAAATTTCGATGGTATTGCGGTTTTCGATAGAAATCTTACGCACATTCTCAGCTTCCGCATCGGCGTGACGGATCTGATTCAAGGTGTCTTCCGCATTGTGCATAACCAGTTGTGAGGTTGAATGCATTTCTGTGGTAGCGGTAGCAACCTGTGCAATTTGTGATTTTTGATCTTGTATCGAGTGTGTAGTCTGCGCGGTAACTGCCGAGGTTTGCTCAGACGCTGCCGCTAATTGTTCAGCCCGCAAATTGATGCCAGCGATCAACTCTTTTAGGTTGCTTATCAACTTATTGATATTGCGAGCCAACTGACCAAACTCATCCTTCGACTTGATGTCCAGTGTTTTAGTAAGGTCACCAGAAGAAGCAATATTGAGCAACTCATTTACACGATTCAGTGGGCGTGTGATAGCGATAACCGTGAAGTAGCCAATTGCAGCGCCAATCGCCAGAGCAATCAGCACAACGACAATAATAAAGATATTGCCTCGTGCTACCTCTGAATTCACGCGTTCTTCAAGCTCGTTAGCTTTTTCTTCGGCTAACGACAACAATTTTGCCAGCTCAACAATTGCCTGTTGAATATTCTCATCAGACTTTGTTAACGCGACTTCTGACGCGTTTCTGTTTTCGAGGCGCTCTACGTGTAGTTGCAGAACCCCGTTTGAACCGGTTACGGCATCAAGCGCATTATTGACCAGGTCGTTGATCTCGGCCAGTGAGCCATCTGCTTCTTCACCATTTGCCGCTGCGTTCATGGTGCTTAGGCGTTCTTTAACATTATCGACCACAAGGTCGACTTCGTTACCGAGTGTTTGCGCTCGGATCAATGTATCGGTTTTAATGTATTCAGAGGTGGCCGTTAACAATGACAGTAAGGAGGTCTCGAGGGTACTACCTATCTCAGCTGCCGCTGACAGGTTTTCACTGTTTCGTACTGAATCTAAATCGCTGAAATCAAGAATATAGGTAGCAGCATCATCTGCACCGTCTTCAGCATCACCCATTCTGTCCGCAATGCTATTGCGCAATGTCATGTATGCACGACGATTGTCATACATTGTCTCAACGTTACTCACATAGTTATCGTAAGACGCTTTTACATTCGTTAGTGTGGATTTAAGTGCGTCGTCATTTGCAACCGCGGTGGCCAACTGCGCATATTCCTGTTCGAATTCTTCTTTGCCCTGACTATAGGCTTGATACTTTTCCTCAAGATTTTCCAGACTTTCTTCAATGTAGGCTTCAAAGGTAATACGCCCCATATTTAAAAAACTGGCTTTCAACGAGTTACTGCCATCTAGTGTGGGAATGGCAAGGGTATTGACTTCTTCCGTGGCCGAACCGACCGTGTTGAGGTTGTACAATGAAGATATGCTGATAACGACTAACAGCAAACACATGGTAATAAAACCACCGATTATTCGCATTGCAACAGTAACTTTCATCTAAACCCCTCTGTGGCCTGTTTTTTGGTTAGTGCTTATGACGTAACACCAACTGGCTTCTTTAACGAATGACAATTTTGACAAAAAAATACGAAAACTTCACTACTTATGAAGCTTTGTTTTGCCGTTTAGGTATGGAACTTGAGAACTCCCACTCAATTTATCGACAAATCAAGCGCATACTTTACCCCTGTCAGAATAAAATAAGTTATCTCTATTGATACCTTTGTGTCATTATTAATTGATATCTATACTTTATCGGCATCAACGGTAATATACTCGGATGTTTCTACGCGCAACGCAGTCATCTTCTGACCCCAGATATACCCTGTATCCAGCCCGACAAACTGCGTTGAAGACGTCTCACCGTGCAGCGCTGCCCAGTGGCCAAACACGATTTTTTCTGTACTCAGTGCTGGATTACTAACTTTAAACCAGGGAATCAAATCCTCTGTCGCGTCATTGGGGTGGCAACTGTTCTCAAAGTCCAGTTGATTGCCGGTCATAATGTATCTCATTCGTGTACAGGCATTGATGATAAAACGCTGTCTTTCAATACCAGTCAGATCAGACGACCATCTACGCGGTTCTGAACCGTACATATTTTTTAGCAGCGATTGCCATTGTTTGCTAGACAAAATCTCATTTATTTCGTTGCTATAGGCGAGCAGTTGTTCCACAGACCAAGCCGGATAAAGTCCGGCGTGCACCAAAACTATATCGTTGTCCAATTTATGCGCCAACGGCAATTGTCTGAACCAATTTATGATATCGGGCAGTTTGGGGCTTTTCAGTAACGGACCTAATTTATCGCTATTTCTGGCGCGTTTAAGCCCTTGAGAAACCGCGAGGAAGTTGAGATCATGATTGCCCAGCACAGCTTGAAAATTGTCACCCAGACTCATCAAATACTCTGCCGTGCCAAGTGAATCAGGCCCCCTGCCGATTAGGTCGCCGACCGCATATAAGCGATCCTGGTCAGGTTTAAAATCGGCTGCCATAAGCAGCTTTCTCAGGCCGGGTAAACATCCCTGAATGTCACCTACAATTAAGCTTTGTCTCGCCATTCTACTTGTACTTTTAACCTGCTAGGCGTTTAAATGTATTACTCTAATCAGTAACGTTTAATTAAGCACATGCGGTACCGCAAGACTAAATACTTCGATGGGTACTCGAAAAGTGGTTTTGTCCTTTCGTTGCATCTCGTAGTAACCCTGCATACTACCTACCGGACAATCAATGATTGCGCCGCTGGTGTATTCGAATTGCTCGCTGGGTTGGATGGTGGGTTGTTTCCCCACTACGCCGGCACCTTCTACTTCCATCGACTTGCCATCGGCATCACAGATGAGCCAGTAGCGGTTTAATAGCTTTACCGGCTCATTGCTTAAGTTTGAAATGACAACATGATACGCAAACGCGAATTTCTGGTCTTGAGATGCCGGGTGATCAGATAAATAGCGTGCGTGAACCTTAACGACGATCACAGGGTCAGAGACATCGTCCATTACACCTCCTTTTGATAGACTAAATTAGCCAACTGGCCAAAATCGTGTAACGAAAGCGTTTCAGCTCTAGCTGTTGGGTCAAGCCCTAACGAGACGATTTCGTCTTCGGTAACTGAATCTTTCAAGCTATTACGAATGGTTTTTCTTCTTTGATTAAAAGCCTGCGCACAAATTCGCTCAAGAATATTCACCGAATTAACGGAAATGGGCGGTGTTTTATGAGGTATAAGCCTGACGATAGCAGAGTCCACTTTCGGCGGAGGCACAAAAGCATGGGGCGGAACTTCTAAAACAGGCATGACCTGACAATAATATTGCGCCATCACCGACAGTCGGCCGTAACTTTTAGAGCCGGGTCCAGCGGCTAACCGATTGACCACTTCCTTTTGTAACATGAAATGCATATCAGCAATGCAATGGGCAAAATCAAATAAATGAAACATTAATGGCGTGGAAATATTGTATGGAAGGTTTCCGAATACCCGCAGAGGCGATACCGAGTCGGGCAAGCTTGCCAACAACGCTTCGAAGTCGAGCGTCAGTGCATCTTGCTCAACAATGTTTAATTTATCAGCATGAAAAGGGTGATGACGTAGGCGTTTAGCCAGGTCACGATCAAGCTCCACTACGGTTAACGCTGAAACTTCTTCACATACAGGCTCGGTCAGTGCGCCCAATCCGGGCCCTATCTCAACTAAATTTTCACCGTTTTTAGGGGCGATTGCCGAGACAATCTGGCCAATCACGTATTCATCGTTAAGAAAGTTCTGACCAAATCGTTTGCGGGCGGTGTGTCCTAAGTGTGTTTTATTCATTTTTTTGATTAGCTAGTTCAATTGCTTTATTAAGTGCCTGGCGCAGGCTGCCAGTGTCAGCCATTCCGCTTCCGGCCAAATCCAGCGCGGTACCGTGATCCACAGAGGTGCGGATAAAAGGTAAGCCTAGCGTAATATTGACTGATGCTCCAAATCCTTTGAATTTTAGCACCGGCAAGCCCTGATCGTGGTACATCGCCAGCACTACGTCTGCCTGTGCCAGATACTTAGGCTGGAAAATGGTATCCGCGGGCAATGGGCCGGTGATGTTCATTCCCTGCTCGCGCAGCGCGTCGAGGGCAGGGGTAATGGTTTCGATTTCTTCGCGGCCAAGGTGGCCGTCTTCCCCGGCATGCGGATTCAGACCGCAGACAAACAAATGTGGCTGGGCAACGCCAAACTTGGTTTTAAAGTCATGGTCAATGATTCGAATGACATTGTGTAAGCGTTCCTGCGTAATTGCTTTAGATACATAAGCAAGCGGGATATGGGTTGTCGCCAGTGCTACGTTTAGCCCTTCAGTTGCCAGCATCATCACCACATCTGCGGTATTAGAACGATGGGCGAAAAATTCGGTATGGCCACTGAACGAAATACCAGATTGGTTGATAATGCCTTTATGCACCGGACCAGTTACCACCGCATCAAAATGGCCCTGCATATTGGCTTCACACGCAAGCCGCAAGGTTTCGACGACATAATGCCCATGCTCTGAATTCAACGTTCCGGGTATAACCGTGCCGTCCAATGGCACATCCTGCACAATCAATGCGCCGACTGGCGCTGGCTGATGGTCATCAGAATCGAACGGGATAATTGTCAGGGGTAAATTAAGCTGTCTGGCTCGCTCGGCAATCATTTGGGCGTTGGCAAAGATCACCAGTTGAGCGGACCAGACTTGTTGTGCAAGTGCAACAATAAGATCGGGGCCAATCCCAGCGGGTTCACCAGGTGTGACCGCAATTCTCAACGTTTTCATAAATCGCTGTCGCCCTACTCAACTACTTCGATGTACGCTTGATCACGCATCTCTCTTAACCAGGCTTCAGTTTCCTCTTGAAATTTACGATTAAACAGCAGCTGATAGGCTTTATCTTCTTTACGTTTCTCGGTGGCATCGTCAACGCGACGTTCAAGTAATTCAATCAAGTGCCAACCATGCACAGAGCGGATGGGCTCACTTAGCTCGTTCGGTTGCAGCGAGGCCAGTGCTTCTCTAAACGCAGGAACATAAATGTTAGGGTCTGCCCATCCCAGGTTGCCACTTTTCAGTGCAGAGCCCGGATCCTCTGAATGCTCTTTCGCTAAGTCCGCAAAACTAGCTTCTTCAGCTTCAATTTGCTGTTTGAAATCGAGCAACATCTTTTTCGCTTTATCTTCACTTAAAATGATAGAGGGTTTGATCAGAATGTGGCGCGCGTTAACTTCTTCAACCGTAACAGTCTCGATTCCACGGGTATCTAAAATTTTAAGAATATGGAAGCCGGCGCCACTGCGAATCGGTCCAATTAAATCGTCTTTCGCTTTTCCCTGCACCGCTTCAGCAAATAACGTTGGCATGGCATTAATGTTCATCCATCCCATGTTACCGCCTTCGAGTGCATTGGAGCCTGACGACGAAGCAATGGCAATTTTAGCAAAGTCGGAACCGTTATTAAGTAATTCCAGTACCTTGTCGGCTCGATCCCGTGCCGATGCAACGTCCTCTTCACTGGGCTGGGAAGGGAAACCAATCAAAATATGACCCAGTTGGTACTCAGCCTGCTCAGCACCTTGTTGATCGATCAGGTTGGTTAACGATTCAATTTCCTGAGCAGTGATATAAACTCTACGGCGCACATTACCGCGGCGCACTTCGCCCATAATCAATTCTTCGCGAACATTTTCACGGTAACTGTCATAACTGATACCTTCTTTATTTAGCTGGTCGCGCAAATCAGCCACAGTCGAATTTTGGTTCTTAGCAATATTTTGGATGGTCTGCTCTAATTGCGGATCACTGATCTGGATACCCATACGCTCAGCCATTTGCATTTGCAGACTTTTCATTATTAATCGCTCGATAGCCTGGGTACGCAGCGCCATATCGGAGGGGAGAGATTGATCATTAGCTTCTGCATTTCTTTTGACTTCTTCCACCAAAGCAACAATTTCACTTTCCAATATCACGCCTTTATCAACGATTACGGCAACCTTATCCAGGGGGGTCTCTTGCGCGAATGCCGCGTTGATAAAAAATACACCCGCTAAGAGTATTTTATTGATGAACTTCATAATCTCTCTTTTTATTGGTTAACTTTACAGCGTCCTAACCTGTGCGGAAGCTACGTAAAAACTAATTTAAACTATATGGCTGGCGATAGCCAAACATGCCTTCCTCAAGCATGCTTCTAGACGACTTCGCAGAACCCATACCTTTAAAAATAAATTGCAGGGAAATACCTGAATCAAATTCGCTGGTTGATCTAACACCCTCTGCGCCCACACGGTTACTTAAATGACGCTGTCCAACCAGCCTCACCGCCCAACAACATGACTCATACTGAATCCCGAAAAAGGTTTCAACACTTCGGTTTAAAGACAAGTCACGGTAAGTTCGGCCAACCCAGTGCAGGGTATCGGTAATTGGCCAGCTCGCAAGCACGCCAACCTGGTCAATCTGCTCCCCAGAAAGTTGGCGAATATAGCGATGGGTTAGCTGTAACACGCTTTTGTCATCGCGGCGATACTCTATACTGGTGCTGCTGCGCTCAACCATATCTGTTTGTGTAGCAATTTGGACATCAGCGTGCATAAACCAACGCGAACCTAACTGCCAGTCTAACTCCGCTGCCAGTGCTGAGCGGTTCTGATCTTTTACGGCAGCCAACACTTTATTTTCTTCAAGGTAGAATATCTGACCCACACTAATAACAAATTGTTCCCGGTCAGCTTCATCAAGTATCCTTGAGGTTAACCCTAAGGTAAATTGATTGTTATCACTAATTCTATCCAGGCCGGTAAATTCCTGCCCTCTGAACAAGCCGTCCACATCAATCAGGAGTGGCGCGGTGTCATAGCGACCGATCATGGTCTGATCTTCGTACGAGGTATAAAGGTACTGCATTTTTGGCTCAAGTGTCATGGTTCTGCTTTGCTCAAACCACTGTTGCTGACGCTCAAAATACAGTGCACCGAACATTCTGAATTGACCCAGCGTACGATTCACCTCTTCTTCCAAGCCCGTATTCTCTACATTTTTCTGCTGATAATACGTGTTCAGAACCGACGCTTCAGCACTCAATTCACCCCACACCTGTCGAAATGGCAGGGTCAGTGTTGGCGCCACATGCCACCGCATTGCTTCGGGCATTTCCTGCGCAGTATTATCAAAATAGGCTAATTCAGAGTTGAGTGAAAATTCGAAAAGACTGCCCAAATCCTTCATGTAATTCATACGAAATTCGGGCATTGCGCGGTAGCTGTCTTCGCTCTGCCCCAGCGTGACAAAGTCCAGCACCCTGAAATCCATGCTTAAATTATCTGAGAAATAATCAAGGCTGGCGGTGCGATACAGGTGCGTGTCCGCCCGACTGTAAAAATCTGAATCAAGATCAATGATATAGTTGTCGTCGCTTACCCCATTAATGTCCGCATTTACAACCCAGTTTTCGGTTAGCTCGCCTTGATGAAAATAACGATAAAACCATCGATCAGCTCGGTTATCCAGCTCTCTATCGTCTGCCAGGTACTCTACATTGAACTCACCGTAACTTTGTTCAGTGAGGTAACGAAACTCATTTTTTAATTGCACACCTCTGCGGGTCATAAAACGTGGTGATGTGGTCAAATCGTAGTTGGGCGCGATATTCCAGTAGAACGGCTGCTCATAATCAAACCCCGTTCGCGAGGAGCTGCTGATCTCGGGGAACAACAGCCCCGTCTGGCGTTGGTCACTGACGGGAAAGGCAAAGTAGGGTAAATAAAGCACAGGAACGTCGCCAACGTAAAAACGGGTACTCTTAGCCTGTCCCCAGGCGGTGCCTTTCTCTATGCTGATTTCAGACGCTTCGATGTGCCAGTCGGGGCTTTCAAGTGGGCAAGTAGTAAAGCTAACATCTGAAAGGATGAGGCCTCTGGCTCGGTTCAATTCAATTTTGTCAGCCGCGCCATGGCCAGGCTGTCCGTTTAGCCGATATTGACTGTTATCGATACTCAACGACTGTTTTATAGAATCAATCGATATTGCGTCGCTGGTGACATTTAAATCAGCATCCTGATAAGTGACATTGCCTGTCGCTTCCAACATCTTACCGTTTTTACTCACCGTGGCCTTTTCGGCATGGATAGCCGCACGATCTGAATAAATACTGACGTTGCCGGTAAATTCAGCGAGCTGTTTACTAACGATTTGCGCATTGTCTGATTCAACCTTGACGTGCCCTTTAGGTTGCACGTCAAGGTCAGTAGAGGGAAATGCCGAGACGGGGCAAAGTGCAAACTGATCACTACTTCCGTCTGACGAGCTGCTTTGCTGCGCAAAAACGGACGCCTCAAAAAATAAAGCGAACACAATGATGGGTCGAAGAATATTCATGTAAAGGTGAGTGGCCTGCTTTTGCGCCGTAACCTGATTACCAAGTTACATTATTTTTATTGATTAAACGATATTACCCGCCAATTCTAAGCACTTCTTTATCAATTACCAACCATCTTTGCGTAAATTTACCGGTAAATGCGAAAAAACTTAGTTATTCGTCGAATATTGCCCTGTATTGTGAGTTGGGAGAGAATGTGACTTGCTTATCGTACCGTTGAACCTTATAACAGCAAATTGAAATAGTGAAGAAGTCAGGAGCGTAGTTGAATGCCATTTTGGGGAAAAATCCTGGGACTC
This sequence comes from Alteromonas ponticola, assembly GCF_012911815.1. GTDB lineage: Bacteria > Pseudomonadota > Gammaproteobacteria > Enterobacterales > Alteromonadaceae > Alteromonas > Alteromonas ponticola. The sequence goes on from NZ_JAATNW010000005.1 coordinate 247,587, forward strand.
GTGTTCGGGTTTATGTTTTTAAAGCTTCCCGGTGCGATCCTTGGTCTTATTATCGGACATTTTTTCGATCGTGCCTACAGCCAGGACTTTAGTCAGTTGGGTGGTTTTGGACGTTTTTTTACCGATCAGAACTCACTCAAGCAACAGGCGATTTTTTTTCATAGCTTATTTGCCTCGTTAGGTCACCTGGCGAAAGCCGATGGCAAAGTCACCGAGCACGAAATTAAAGTTGCCACCGCGTTGATGGATGAAATGCAACTCACCGGCGAAGCCAGACAAGAAGCACAGCAGGCATTTCGAGAGGGTAAGTCCGCCGATTACCCTATCACCGATACCTTAAAGAGTTTATATGAGAATTGTCATGGCAGACGGGATATTCTGCAGGTGTTTCTGGAAATTCTGATTCAGTCGGCGTTCTCTGATGGCAATATGTCACCGCAGGAATACAGAGTATTGGAAAAGGTGGCCAAGCCGCTGGGGTTTAAGCGCAACGATCTGGATTATCTGGTCTCCATGTTTGAAGCTGAGGTCAGATTCCGGCATCGGGGCGAACAACGACAGCATCATCAGCGCCAATATACTGAGCAACAGTCGATAGACGATGCCTACAAAATATTAGGTGTCGCTGCCAGCGATGACGAAAAAACTGTTAAACGGGCGTACCGTAAACGAATGGCAGAGCATCATCCGGATAAACTGGTTTCTAAGGGGTTACCGCAGCAGGCGTTAGATATTGCTAAACAGAAAACTCAGGATATCCAGCAAGCTTACGAACTGATTAAGCAAAAACGTGGGTTCTGATACCGGGCAGGAGGCGCCTTTGCTTTCGCCAGACAACGACGCTGAGATCACAGCATTTATCGATATGTTGTGGCTTGAAAAGGGTCTCAGCGATCATACCCAGCAAAGCTACCGCACTGACCTGACCCAACTTGCTCTGTACTGTCAGCAGCAGGGAATCAACAATATCAGCATTCTTAATCAGCAGCATATTCAGGGATTTTTACAGGTTAGGGAGCAGCAGGGCATATCAGCAAGAAGTCGGCAACGAAGCTTAAGCGCAATGCGTGCATTTTTTGTCTATTTAGTTGCCGTACACAAACGTGCAGACAACCCGTTGGCAAAAACCCGGGGGCCCAGATTACCTCATTCATTGCCTAAAACCCTGAGCGAGCAGGAGGTGGAAGCGCTACTTGCTGCGCCAGACACTGAAGAACCTATTGAATGTCGTGACCGCTGTATGCTTGAAGTCCTTTATGCCACTGGACTGCGGGTGAGTGAATTAATTGGATTGAGGTTGGCCCAGGTGAGCCTGCAGCAAGGTGTTATTCGCGTAACAGGTAAAGGTAACAAGGAACGCCTGGTACCCCTTGGGGAAGACGCGATTGATTGGCTGGAAACCTATTGCAAGACAGCGCGGCCGGAACTGGTTAAACATGCCACAGATTTGTTATTTGTCAGTCGTCGCGGCGGCCAGATGACACGGCAGACATTTTGGCACAGAGTAAAATTTTATGCGGCAAAAACGGATATTAAAGCCAGCCTCTCTCCGCATACGTTACGACACGCATTCGCCACACATTTGCTTAATCACGGTGCGGATTTGCGGGTGGTGCAAATGCTATTAGGTCATAGTGATTTATCGACCACTCAAATTTACACCCATGTGGCGAAAGAGCGCTTGCAAAATTTGATTCTGCAACACCACCCCAGAGGCTAATCAGGATTTAGTGCAAATGGTTACTGTGTTATGATTTGGCTGTACGCAAATTGATATCTGAATAGTGGACGTGTCTGTCCTTAGGAGAAAGTGATTGAAAACGGTTATTAGCTTAGTAGCGGCATTGCTAACATTAGTCAGCCATGCTTCATTTTCACAAGAAGACAACTTTAATGCAGTCAAACAGAAGGTGGCGAAAATTGGGCTACAAGTAGAAGCAATCGCCGATGCCCCAGTTGAAGGCTTGTTTCAGGTAACTACCGCACAAGGGCTTTTTTACGTTAGCGATGATGCAAAATATCTTTTTCAGGGGCGAATTTTTAATCTTGACGAAGGTATGCGTAATGAAACAGAAGTGGCAATGTCACAGGTACGTTTAAATGCCGTCAAGAAACTCGAAGATTCAGTGATTGAGTTTAAAGCCAAAAATGAAAAGTATGTGGTGCACGTATTTACGGATACTTCGTGTGGCTACTGTAGGAAATTGCACAACGAAATGGGTCAGTATAATGATAAAGGCATAACTGTCCGCTATTTAGCCTTTCCCCGTGCCGGATTGAACACTCAAAACCATCAAGAGTTGGAATCGGTCTGGTGTGCTAAAAATCCTCAAAAAGCAATGACCGATGCCAAATCAGGCGATCGCATTGAAACCAAAAATTGTGCAAGCGGTGTTGCCGAACACTTTGCATTAGGGCAAAAACTGGGGGTAACAGGAACGCCAGCTATTATTTTACCTTCGGGTATGATGTTACCGGGCTATCAGCCTGCTGACATGCTGGTTCAAGCACTGAAGCAAGGTAGTTAACCGCTTTCGTACTGAAAAGTAACGAGTAAAAAGTAACAAGTAACAAGTAACAAGTAAAAGCTAAAAACTATGAGTTTGTCTGTTGTTCGCCGCCAAAGTGATATTGAGCCACTGAGCCCGTCTTTACACCCCGTGATTGACCGGGTGTACCGTAACCGCAATATTGCATCAACGGATGAACTTGAAGTGGGTCTTAAAGCATTGGCCCATTTTGATTTATTGAAAGGAATTGATGACGCCACTGCTGTGCTCACAGAGGCGTTTACCGGGCAAAAGCAACTCACCGTGGTCGGCGATTTTGATGCCGATGGCGCTACCAGCACGGCGGTTTGCATGTTGGCCCTGCGCGCTATGGGCCTGAAAAACATTAATTACCTGGTGCCAAATCGTTTCGATTTTGGCTACGGCTTAAGCGAACCATTGGTTGAGCTGGCAGCACAGCAAGGTGCGCAGGTGATCCTAACCGTCGATAGCGGTATCGCTTGTCATGCAGGGGTTAAAAAAGCTAACCAGTTAGACATCAAGGTCGTTATCACTGACCACCATCTTCCCGGGGCGACGCTGCCCGCTGCATCAGCGATAGTGAATCCGAATCAGCCCGACTGTACGTTTCCTTCCAAGTCCCTGGCCGGTGTCGGGGTGGCCTTTTATTTAATGCTGGCGCAACGCGCCAGACTGACTCAGGAAGGCTGGTTTACCGATAACGGGATTACGCCGCCCAATCTGGCCGAACTACTTGATATTGTTGCTGTTGGCACCGTGGCGGATGTAGTCACGCTGGATGCAAATAACCGCGTGCTGGTGCACCAGGGATTGCAGCGCATCCGCAGTGGCCGTTGTCGTGCCGGTATAAAAGCACTGGTTGAAGTAGCCAACCGTCAACTACGTATTTTAAGTGCTTCAGACTTAGGCTTTGTGGTTGCACCACGCTTAAATGCGGCAGGGCGATTAGATGACATGGCACTGGGCATTGAATGCCTGCTTTGCGATGATGTTTTGTCAGCACGTACTGCCGCGGCACGGTTGGACGAATTGAATCAGGAGCGCAAAGAAATTGAGCAGTCCATGCGTTTGGATGCTGAGAAAATTGTCGCCTCACTTAACGTTGATAAACCGGTCAATCACGATGCACTGGTTATTTATCAGTCTGATTTCCATCAAGGCGTAATCGGGATCGTAGCCGGGCGTATTAAAGAACAATTTGGTGTTCCTACTATCGCATTTGCGATGCAGGATGACATAACCTTAAAAGGGTCAGCGCGCTCGGTAACGGGTTTTCACATACGTGATGTGTTAGAAGAAATCAGCTCACGCTACCCCGACTTGATCACAAAATTCGGCGGTCACGCTATGGCCGCGGGTTTAAGCCTGCCATTACAAAACCTGTCAGCGTTTACCGATGCCTTTAAAACCATTTCCCGTCCGTATCTGGACGCGTTACCCCGACAGGACAGCATTTTATCTGACGGTGAACTAAGTGATAGCGAATTTGATTTATTTTTCGCGCATGAACTCAACAAAGCCGGTCCATTCGGACAAGGATTCGAAGCGCCGCGATTTGACGGCGTTTTTACCTTAGTCGCGCAACGGATTGTGGGACAGAAACACCTTAAATTTACCGTGCGTCTGCAATCAGGCAAAGAGGTGGATGGGATTGCCTTTAACATTGACCCTCAGCTGTGGCCAGACCCTGATGTAAAGCAGGTAGAGTTGGTATATCAACTGGATATAAACGTTTTTCGCAATCAGGAAACAGTGCAGCTGTTAGCGGAGCAAGTGACTCCGTATGCGTGATCCTGCTGAGAAATTACTCGCCAAACATCGAGAATTGAATCAGTTACAACAGGTAAAAGTCGCCTCTCATGTTCAACGCGAAGAAGGCGACTGGTTCCGACATACGTTGATGTTGGAAGGATACGATGTGCCATTTGTATTTAAGCGGAAACAGGCTTATACCAGTTTGAAGGGGGCCAGTGTGAATTTAACCTATTATCGCCAGGTTGAAGAAGTGGCGGGTGTGGAGTTTGAATTAATGAAAGTCGTACGGGTAAAACGAAGCTAACCATTATGAGCAATCATGCCAGCATCCTCGTGGCTTAGTGCCTGTGTTTTACATCGACGCCCCTATCGGGAAACCAGCTATCTGGTAGATTTTTTTACCCTGGAGTCGGGCAAACTATCCGCGGTGGCTAAGGGCGTTCGCAATACCCGAAACGATCGTAAAAGCCTGCTGCAACCGTTCCAGCCTCTGCGAATCCAAGTATCAGGCAAAAGCGAACTGAAAAATCTAACGCAAATTGAAGGCGCATCAAATGCCTATGGGTTAGCCGGCTTTAACTTATTTTGTGCCATGTATCTGAACGAACTGATTAATCGCGTATTGCAGCCTGATTTACCCGTAAGTGAGTTGTATGAGGCTTATCAGCGCGCGGTTAAAGCGTTGACCAACCTGAGTCATGGTGCATCGTCGGACGCACAAATAGTATTACGCGAGTTTGAATTCGACTTATTAGCAGAGATGGGATTGCTGGCAGATTTAAGCGCCACATTTGATACGGCTGACGCCATCACACCCATTGATTCTTACCTGTTTTATCCCGAACAAGGGCTAACACTTGCACCGCCTCAACATCCCCGTGGATTATCGGGCCGTCACCTGCTAGCCATTGCAGAGCGGCAGTGGAGCGCTGAAGCGCTGCGTGTTGCAAAATACCTTAACCGTATAGCGCTGCGACCATTGCTGGGCAATAAGCCGCTGAAAAGTAGAGAGCTTTTTATTTCGTAACAGGTTGAATTTATTCTCAACGGGTTAGCTTTTGGGAATTAAGCTCATGGCTTACATCCTTCTATTTGTTTGGCATTCGCATTAGGGCTAATGCCAAACTTCTGATAAACTTTTGCCATTATCCAGTCTCAATTTTGTATTTATGAATGAACTTTATCTAGGTGTAAATATTGACCATATTGCCACGTTAAGAAATGCGCGGGGTACTCATTACCCTGATCCAGTGCATGCGGCAGACATTGCTGAGCGCGCTGGTGCAGATGGGATAACGGTACATCTGCGCGAAGACCGCAGACACATCACTGACCGCGATGTATTCCTGCTGGCGCAGACTTTGAATACCAGAATGAATCTGGAGATGGCCGTCACCGAAGAAATGCTATGCATCGCCGAAAAAGTTAAGCCGGCATTTTGTTGTTTAGTTCCTGAAAAACGTCAGGAACTGACCACCGAAGGTGGGCTGGACGTGGTTGCTAATGAGCAGAACGTGAAGGACGCGTGTCAGCGTCTGGCCGATGCCGGCATTCAGGTATCGTTGTTTATTGATGCAAAGGCAGAGCAAATTGATGCGGCAGTGCGGTGTAAAGCACCTTACGTGGAGATTCATACGGGTCAGTATGCGGAGGCAACCTGCGAACAGGAGCAACATCAGGAGCTGGAAAAACTCAAACATGGCATTGCCTATGCGCATCAGGCGGGTTTGAAAGTGAATGCCGGGCACGGGCTACACTATCATAATGTTAAACCCATCGCTGCTATTCCTCAACTGATTGAGCTGAATATTGGTCATGCCATTATCGCCAGAGCCGCCTTTGATGGGTTGGATAAAGCGGTTAAAGATATGCGCACATTGATGCTTGAAGCCCGTCACACCAATAGACCGGGCTGAACTGTATGGCAATCCTGGGTTTAGGCACTGACATTATAGAAATTGCCCGTGTGGCGGGAAGCGCCAAGCGCACCCAGAAGCTGGCGCAACGGGTATTGACTGATCCAGAAATGGCGATATTTAATCAACATACCCAGCCGGAACGATTTCTGGCCAAACGGTTCGCTGCCAAAGAGGCTGCGGTTAAAGCTCTGGGTACTGGTATTGGTAGAGGCGTGGGTTGGCACCAAATGATGGTGAGTAATAATTCACTTGGGGGGCCTGAGCTTACTTTTTCTGGCGAAGCGCTTCAAATCAGTCGGGCTAAAGGTGTCACACACGTTCACCTTTCTATTTCCGATGAGGCCAATTATGCCGTTGCAACTGTTATTTTATCGTCTGACTAGAGTCGCGTCCCATGGTTAAGTTCTACTCTCCTAAACAAACAAACTCTAAAGCCGCACCTCAGGCTAAAACTTTTCACATTGACGCAATGGACGTTTATGGGCAGGGCGTGTGCAGAAGCCATCAGCCGGTTGCCTTTGTTGATGGAGGGCTGCCGGGTGAAACGTGTGAGGCCCGAGTCACACGAACCCACAAAAGTCATCTTCAGGCGACAGTGAAAAAAGTGGAGCATGCGGTGACAGCACGCACACAGCCCTTTTGTCCTGTTTATGAACAATGCGGGGGATGCCAGTTACAGCATGTCGAGCCTTCTGCGGCACTTACCTGGCGGCAGCAAGCGATCGAAGATTACTGGCGTAAACATTTAAAAATTACTGACATACCATGGCAAGCTGCACTGACCGGAGATAAACCTGCTTATCGACGCAAAACCCGATTAGCCATCGATGCCAGAAACCCTGATAAATTTAAACTCGGCTTTAGGCAGCAATCCAGCAACAAGATAATCGAAATCGACCATTGTCCGGTGCTGGAAGCGTCGTTGAGTAAATTAATTCGACCACTCGCTGAGTTACTCAGTAAACAGACTTCGCGGAGCAATATTGGGCATGTCACCCTACTGGCTGGTGAGAATATCCAGCTGGTGCAAATCAAATTAATTCGACCCGCATCTAAAGAACTAATCCAGCAGTTAACCGCTTTCGCGCAAGCGCATCATGTCAATATGGCGCTTGAGTATTCAGGCGGGGCTGTGGAGCTGCTGGTTGAACACGAAGCCTTAATCTGTCGACTTAATGAAAGTAGCTACCTGATGCCCGCTGCGAATGATTTTGTGCAGGTGAACAATGCGGTAAACCGTCAAATGATTGCGCAAGCGCTGGCATGGCTCAACTTAACCAAATCGGCCATCGTCGCAGACCTCTTCTGTGGTCTGGGTAACTTTACCCTGCCGCTGGCGCAACAGGTTAAACGTGTGCTGGCAGTTGAGGGCGTGGCCGAAATGGTGCAGCGTGGCGCAGTCAGTGCGCTAGAACAGAGCATTAACAATATTCAGTGGCAACACGGCGATCTCACGTCCACGTCACTGCTTAATGAATTATTACATAATCCACTGGATGCTGTGGTGTTAGACCCTTCGCGCGAAGGGGCGTTGGAGGTATGCAGAGCGGTCGGGTTGGCGCAGGTTAATAAGATATTGTACGTTTCTTGCAATCCCACCACCTTTGCGCGCGATGCCGCGTTGCTGCTAGCACAAGGGTATCGCATGGAAAAGGTCAGTTTACTTGAAATGTTTCCATACACCCGGCATCTGGAGTTGATGGCATTGTTTTCTTTATCAAAAAGCGAATAAGGCAAACGCATGGTATCTACACGCAAAGTCCATGAAGCTGAGCGTCCGCCCTTTGAGCAGTGGCTGGAGAGTTTATATTTAGGCGAGGAAACCAAACGCAAGTTAAAGCATGTTGCCGATAATCCAGAGAAGCTTCTGGTGGGTCAGGAGATGGTAGAAATCCTGCATCAACTCAATATGGATGACGCCACTTTGCAGGCTGCGCTGGTTCTCCCTTATTGTCAGCAGAATGAACTGACGAATGAAGACATTAAGGCGCAATTCGGCGAGGAAATTGCGCGTTTGATTAATGGTGTGAAACGCATGGATGCAATCAAGGTTTTACACGGCAGGCGCGGTGCTCAATCAGGTGCGCAACCCAGTGAAAGTCAGGTCGACAGTATTCGTCGTATGATGCTTTCGATGGTTGAGGATGTACGCGCCGTCGTCATTAAAATGGCTGAGCGTATAATTGCACTGCAAAAAGTAAAAGAAGCCGACGAAGAAACACGGGTGCTGGTTGCCCGGGAATGCGCGACCATTTACGCGCCGCTGGCGAATCGACTGGGTATCGGCCAGTTGAAATGGGAGTTGGAAGATCTCGCATTTCGCTATTTGCATCCTGATACGTATAAACAAATCGCCAAACAACTGGATGGCAAACGTAAAGAGCGTGCTCAATATATTGATGATCTGGTGAGTTCATTGCAGGGAATGTTGGATGAAGAACACATTCGCGCTGAGGTCTATGGTAGGCCCAAGCACATTTTCAGTATCTGGAAGAAGATGCAGAAGAAGGGGCTGACCTTTGAGCAATTGTTTGACATCCGCGCATTACGGATTATCGCCGACAGGTTGCAGGACTGTTACGCCTCTCTAGGCACAGTACATGCTCACTTTAAGCATATTCCGAATGAGTTTGATGACTACATCGCGACCCCGAAAACTAACGGCTACCAATCCATACATACGGTTATTCTAGGGCCCCAGGGCAAACCGGTAGAGATTCAAATTCGCACCCAACAAATGCATCAGGACGCTGAGCTGGGGATTGCCGCTCACTGGAAATACAAGGAAGGAGCCAGTGGTAAACAATCCAGCTATGACGAACGCATTAACTGGTTACGGAAAATACTGTTGTGGCAAGAAGAAGTGGCGGAATCAGGCGATTTAGTTGAAGAACTGCGCAGTCAGGTATTCGATGATAGAGTCTATGTTTTTACGCCTAAAGGGGACGTTATCGATTTGCCGCAAGGGGCGACGCCACTTGATTTTGCGTACTATATTCACAGTAATGTCGGCCATTCTTGCATTGGCGCCAAGGTTAATGGCCGGATCGTACCCTTTACTTATCAGCTGCAAAACGGTGATCAGGTTGAAGTGAGCACCGGACGTGAACCCAATCCAAGTCGTGACTGGATGCATCCGGGATTAGGCTATGTGCACTCTTCCCGAGCTCGCGCAACCATCCATTCATTTTTCAAAAAGCAGGACCGTGATAAAAACCTGGCTGCAGGTAAAGAGCTATTGGAGCGCGAGCTTGAGCGTGCTGATATCGCTCTGAAAGCCGCGACCAAAGCCTGTGGAAAATTTAACCTCAACCAAGTGGAAGATTTATACGCCGCCATCGGTGCAGGCGATGTCAGGGTGATGCAGGTGGTCAACTACCTCGCTCAATTACAGTCACGGGCGCCCGGAAAGTCTTCGGCTGAGCCCGAACCAGATCTTTCAACGCTGGTCAGGCCGAGAAAAACCACTGCCAAAGGTAAGCAGGACGCTGTCGTAGTAGAAGGGGTCGGGCATCTGCTCAGCCAACTTGCCAACTGCTGTAAACCCGTGCCCGGTGAACCGATTGTTGGCTATATTACTCAAGGCCGCGGGGTCAGTGTGCACAAAGAGGAATGTGAACAATTACAGCGTCTACTGAGTCAGCATCCTGAGCGGGAAATAGAGGTCAGCTGGGCGAGTCATCAAAGCGCTGGATTTGAAACCGCGATTGATGTTTTTTGTTCCGATCGTTCAGGTATATTACGAGACATTACGACAGTGCTGGCCAACGAAAACGTGTCTTTGCTCAGTGTGAACAGCAACAGTGACAAAGCCAAGCAAACCGCGGTAATTGCCATCTCGGTTGAGGTTTCGGATCTGAATTCACTGTCTAAAGTAATAGCCAAACTCAGGCAGTTAAACGGGGTTGTCGATGCCAAACGAAAAGCCGGGTGAAATTAATACTTTGCTTAATATCATGGCGCAGCTTCGTGATCCGGAAACTGGTTGTCCGTGGGATGTACGGCAAACCATGCAATCTCTCACTCGCTATACAATCGAAGAAGCCTACGAAGTTGCTGACGCCATCACACAGCAACGTCCTGACGAGATCTGTGATGAACTTGGCGATTTGCTGTTTCAGATCGTTTTTTACGCGCAAATCGCTGAAGAGCAAGGCACCTTCACGTTCACTTCGATTGTTGAAGCCGTGTGCGCCAAATTGGTACGGCGTCATCCCCATGTGTTTGCAGGTAAATCTATTGCTGAAAGTGAGCTAAATACACAGTGGGAGCAAATCAAACAAGATGAAAAAGCATCCCGGCAGCAATCCGATACCAGCTTGCTGGATGACGTCCCGCGCGGACTTCCGGCATTAATGTATGCACAAAAAATTCAAAAACGCTGTGCCAGTGTGGGTTTTGATTGGGAGGAACCGCAGGCTGTGCTGGACAAGGTTAAAGAGGAAGTGACCGAAATCAGTGATGAGCTTTGCGCCGAAAAGGTTAATCAAGTTGCGTTGGAAGAAGAGATTGGCGACGCTTTTTTTGCCCTGGTTAATTTAAGCCGCCATTGTAACGTCGATGCAGATAGTGCGTTACGCAAGGCCAGCAATAAATTCGTGGGGCGGTTTAAAAAAGTTGAACAGGCTGCATTGTCGCAAAACAAGGACTTAGCCGGAATGACGATGACAGAATTGGAGAATCTTTGGCAACAGGCGAAGAAAAGCCCAGTAAAGTGAATAAAAAGGTTCGCTTTTTGTGCAAATACTGTATAATTCGGGCCCTGCCCAGTTACGCCCACCTGTGGGAAGGTGGAAGAATCAATTAACTCGAAGGGGTTAACAAATTGATTTTCGCAGGCTTTCAGGGGTTCTGAAGGCTAGTAACGACGAATTATTTCGGGTGATATTAAATGAAAACTTTTGTTGCAAAGCCAGAAACGGTACAACGTGACTGGTACGTGGTAGACGCCACAGACAAAACACTTGGCCGTTTGGCTGTTGAAATCGCAAGACGCTTACGTGGTAAGCATAAGCCAGAGTATACGCCTCACGTTGACACAGGTGATTACATTGTTGTTATCAATGCTGAGAAAGTAGCAATTACAGGTAACAAGTCGAAAGACAAAATGTATTATGCTCACAGTGGTTATCCAGGTGGTCTTAAAGAGACAACCTTCGAAAAGCTGATTGCACATAAACCAGAGATGGTGATTGAAAAAGCAGTTAAAGGCATGTTGCCAAGAGGTCCTCTGGGCCGCGCTATGTTCCGCAAAATGAAAGTTTATGCAGGTACAGAGCACAAGCATGCTGCGCAACAACCACAAGTTTTGGACATTTAAGGAGCAATTGACATGGCAGATACTCAATATTACGGCACTGGCCGTCGCAAAAGTTCTACTGCTCGCGTGTTCCTGCGTCCAGGCTCAGGCAAAATCACAGTAAACCAACGTCCTCTTGATGAGTATTTTGGTCGTGAAACTGAGTGCATGGTAGTGCGTCAACCGCTAGAACTAGTAGAAATGACTGAAAAGTTTGACCTGTACGTGACTGTAAAAGGTGGCGGTTCAAATGGTCAGGCTGGCGCAATCCGTCACGGCCTTACTCGTGCCCTGATGGAATACGATGAAGCGTTGCGTTCTTCGCTACGTAAAGCTGGCTTCGTTACACGTGATGCACGTCGCGTTGAACGTAAGAAAGTGGGTCTTCATAAAGCACGTAAGCGTCCTCAATTTTCAAAGCGTTAATTTTAACGATTTCATACTTCAAAACCCGGCGTCTCGCCGGGTTTTTTATTGGCTATATGCCACCCTCCACAAACAATCCATTTCACTTTTGTTCACATTTAGGCAAGGTGGGTGAATAATTCGTGATTAATTCGAGTAAAACCTTGTGTTTTTAAGGGCTTTTCCCTTATCATTTCTGGTCGAAAAATATAAGAATCGTGAATTTCGTTCAAAAGACCGATAACTGTTGATAGAAATTCAAAAAATACGATTGTGGTATCCGGCTAAAAACAAACAAAACGATTAATTTTTATCCGTTACCATCATTATCCAAACCTGGAGAAATGTGGATGAGCAATGTATCAGTAGATGCAAACCAATCTGCACCAAAAGACAATCAGCCGCAAGATAATACTCGACGTCGCTTTTTAACGGTTGCGACCTCTGTAGTTGGTGGTGTGGGTGTAGTTGGCGCAGCGGTACCCTTTATCGCGTCGTGGAATCCCAGTGCAAAGGCGAAGGCAGCCGGCGCCGATGTCGAAGTTGATATCAGTGGTATTCAGCCCGGGCAGTTGATCCGGGTAATGTGGCGCAGCAAACCAGTCTGGGTTGTTCGCAGAACCCCGGAAACTCTGGCAGGGCTGGAGAAACATGAGGGTCAACTTAAAGATCCTAACTCTGAAGCTGAACAGCAACCAGGTTTCGCTCAAAATCGTTATCGCTCATTGAAAGAGGAATATTTGATCCTCGTGGGTATTTGTACTCATCTTGGCTGTTCTCCACAACATCTCAAAGATGGAGCATTCGAAGAAATTGTTGAAGGTGTACCAAACGGATTCTTCTGTCCCTGTCACGGTTCCAAGTTTGACATGGCGGGCAGGGTTTTTGAAAACGTTCCCGCCCCATTAAACCTGGTGGTACCGCCATACCAGTTCGTTGATGATAAAACGGTCATCATTGGTTCAGAAGGGGAGGCGGTATAATGCAAGGTTTCTTAGCTTGGATTGAAGAGCGTATCCCGATGATGCGGGTGGCCAATATGCACGCCATCCAGTATCCCGCTCCCAGAAATATGAATTTCTGGTACGTGTTTGGCTTTTTAGCCACCATCGTACTAGTTAATCAGATCATAACCGGTATCTGGTTGACCATGAATTTTGAGCCTTCAGCTGAACGTGCGTTCGCATCAGTTGAGTTCATTATGCGTGAAATTGATTACGGTTGGATTATCCGCTACATGCACAGTACGGGGGCGTCAGCGTTCTTTGTCGTTGTATACATGCATATGTTCCGCGGTATGATTTACGGTTCCTATCAAAAACCCCGTGAATTGCTATGGGTATTTGGTATGTTCATTTACCTTGCGTTAATGGCAGAAGCCTTCATGGGTTACGTACTACCATGGGGACAAATGTCCTATTGGGGAGCTCAGGTGATCGTATCCCTGTTTGGCGCCATCCCCGTCATTGGCCCGGATCTGGTTATCTGGATTCAGGGTGATTATGTTATTTCCGGTGCTACGCTAAACCGTTTCTTTGCGTTACACGTTATCGCATTACCCCTGGTCATCGTAATTCTGGTATTTTTACATATTGTCGCGTTGCACGAAGTGGGCTCCAACAACCCTGATGGCGTCGCCATTAAACATAAAAAAGGCAGCTTGCCAGAATCTGAAAAAACACCGTATGAAATACACGAGTATTATACCAGCAAGTACGATATCGCTGATGATGTCGTGCCTTTCTTCCCACACATTGTGTTGAAAGATCTGGTGGCGTTCTGTGTATTCCTGTTTGTCTTTTGTTACATCATGTTCTTTGCCCCAGAGATGGGCGGTAAATTCCTGGAGCACCCTAACTTTGAAATTGCCAATCCGCTGAAGACGCCTGAGCACATTTTCCCAGTGTGGTACTTCACACCGTTCTACGCCATTCTTAAAGCGGTACCAGATAAGCTATTTGGTGTCATCGCTATGTTCGGCGCGATCGCAGCCTTATTTGCGCTTCCATGGATCGACCGTGGTAGAGTGAAATCATGGCGCTATCGTTGTGGCCTGCATAAGTGGAATCTAATCGTATTTGCGATTGTATTTATCTTTTTGGGCTACTTAGGCGGAACGCCGCAGGAAAACTGGAAAATTGTGGCATCTCAGATCGCAACCGTAATGTATTTCGGCTTCTTTGTTGCCATGTTCCTGTACAGTAAAAATGAAAACACCAAACCTGTACCAGCGAGGATTCCGAAATGAAAAAATTGATGTGCATATTTGCATTGTTGCTGCCAGGTCTGGTACTGGCAGCAGGTAGCAGTGTTCCACTGGACAAAGCTGATTACGATTTAACCGACAAAGCCTCTTTGCAGCGCGGCGCGCAAATCTTCATGAATTACTGCTTAGGCTGTCATTCAATGAAGTATCAGCGCTACCAGCGCACTTTCTCCGATTTGGGTATTCCTGACGAGTTAGGTGAAGCTAATCTGCAATTTACCGGCGAAAAAGTGACGGACTACATCACCGGTTCTATGCCCGAAGAATCAGCCTCTACCTGGTTTGGTGCTGCGCCACCGGATCTTACGTTGGTTGCCCGCGTGCGCGGCGCTGACTGGCTGTACACTTACTTAAGAAGTTTTTACGTTGATGAAAGCCGTCCGTTTGGAGTAAACAATAAGGTATTCCCGGAAGTGGGTATGCCGCATGTGTTACAGCCCTTGCAGGGAACACCCCGCGAGACGAACGAACGCGTGATGATCGATGGCGAGATGACAGAACGCTATGTGGGTATTCGTGCTGAAGGTGATGGGAAATTATCACCTGAAGAATATGATCAGGCCGTATTGGATCTGGTTAATTTTCTTGAGTACACCGGTGAACCAGCCCGTCTTGAATCTGAGAGTATAGGTAAGTGGGTGTTAGTGTTTATTATCGTGCTGTTTATCTTTGTTTACTTATTGAAGAAAGATTACTGGCGAGAAGTGCACTAATCCACCAGATTATGTATAATACTCCAAGGGGGCGTTCCGCCCCCTTTTTTAGCAATGAAATTCCCTATTTGTAATTTCTAATGTGATTGTCAGTCGCTCGACGGAGGAAATTTAATGGCCGTAGCCGCGAATAAGCGCTCTATCATGACGTTGTTCTCAGATACAATTGATATTTATAGTCACCAGGTACGCATAGTTCTGGCTGAAAAAGGGGTAGGTGTGGAGATCAGCTATACTGACCCTCAAAATTTACCTGAGGATCTGATTGATCTGAATCCCTATGGCACAGTTCCCACACTTGTTGATCGCGAACTGGTTCTTTACCATTCTCATATTATTATGGAATATCTGGATGAGCGTTTTCCTCATCCACCGCTGATGCCCGTTTACCCGGTTTCACGCGGACAGAGCCGTCTGATGATGCATCGTGTTGAGCAAGACTGGTACTCTCTTGCAGCGAAAATTTTCCGTGGTGAAGGTGATGTTGATGCCGCGCGTCAAGAGCTAAAAGAAGCCTTATTAGCATTAGCTCCTGTGTTTTCGGAAATGCCTTATTTCATGAGTGAAGAGTTCAGTCTGGTAGATTGCTATTTAGCACCTCTGCTATGGCGGTTACCTGCGTTAGGTATTGAGCTAACCGGTACTGGCAGTAAAGAAGTGAATGCGTACATGAAGCGCATCTTCTCACGCGCCTCCTTTAAGGCGTCACTCACAGACCAGGAACGCGAAATTCATAACCCGCTATGAATCAAGTAATGACTTCTAATCAACCCTATCTACTCAGAGCATTCTTTGAGTGGATTGTTGATAACAATCTAACCCCGTATATTGTGGTTGATGCCACCAAGGAGCATGTGGATGTTCCTCAGGAGTTTGTTAAAGACGGCCAAATCGTACTTAACATCTCTCCTTCTGCGTGCGTAAACTTTTCGCTGGATAATGATTTACTGGCGTTTCAGGCGCGATTTGGTGGACAACCAAGACGCCTGTCCATGCCGTGTCATGCTATTCTGGCAATTTACGCCCGTGAAAATGGCGCGGGTACGGTATTCGCTTCAGAAGATGAACTGAGTTCACCTGCTGAGTCAGAAGCCACTCCTCCGGTTCAGGATGCGGATAAGGCAACAGTTGAGACGCAAAAAAAGCCGCCTAAGAAGGGTAAGCCAACCCTCAAGGTGATTAAATAATGAAAACCCGCATTGATGCGGGTTTTTTTATAGCGGCTGTCAGATAGGTAACATTTTAATGAGGTTGCTTGCCGGGGCTAACTTAGTATGCCTTTGTAAATTATTTAAACACGATTGGCGGCCTGATTAAACTCTGCCCATATCGTCGGGCTAACCACAACACAAGCTCTTGTACTGGTTGGGCTGTCATAATTGTTTACTAAAAATATAGCCCCCAAAAACGGCTGTTTCGGCTGATTTTCTTGCCTCTAACTCTAACTTCCACTATTTTAAGCGCGCTCGGATTTAAAGAGTATTTGATTAAGGATTAAACATGTTTGAAAAAAGATTTCTACTGGCATTAGTTGGCCTGATGGGTGCAAGTACATCTGCAATCGCGAATGTGGAACCCGATTTTAGCTACGTAGAAGCGGGTTATACAAAGATTAACCTCGATGATACGGATTTTTCTCCAGCTGGTTTTACGGTAGGCACCAGCGTTATTTTTACCGATACTCTGTACGGTATCGCCAGGTTCACCACAACTTCTGATGATATCGCTGGTACTGATATAGATTTCACTCAGGCGACGATCGGTTTGGGAATGCGCTTCATGTTATCCAATCTGACCGCAGCTTATGCTGAAATAGGCTACGAAAATGCAGATATGGAAATAGAGGAATTTTCTGAAAGTTTTCATGACGACGGTTATTCTGCTGCAGTGGGCTTACGCTCAAATTTGACCGAGTCATTCGAGTTAGACGGTAAAGTCGCCTATATCAAAATAGGCGATGAAAATGATACCGAGTTTAAAGTAACAGCAAATTATTATTTTTTACCTGATGTTGCCTTTAACGCGAGCTATTCGATGATGGATGACGTTGATAGCTTCACCATAGGCGCCAGATATTCATTCTAATCGTCGATATCAGCCTGGCATACCAGGCTGATAGATTGTTTGAATATTTACAGCAAAAACAGTGTTGCGGTACCCAAAAAGGCAAAAATTCCCACCACATCGGTAATGGTGGTGAGTATTACACTACCCGCAAGCGCAGGGTCAATTTTAAGTTTCTTCATCACAATAGGCAGTGTAGCCCCTGATAACGCTGCTGCAACCATATTCACCATCATCGCGAAAGCGATAATCGTTCCCAGCATGAAATCCTGTTTCCATACGGCAATAACTGAAGCTATTAGTACGGCCCAGATTATCCCGTTGAGAAAGCCTATGGCCAGTTCCTTACTTATTAACCAGCGTGAGTTACTGGGATTGACGTGACCCAGCGCCATACCCCGAATGACTAACGTTAATGTTTGGTTGCCGGCCACACCACCCATGCTGGGGACAATGGTATTTAAGATAGCAAGCACCGCCAACTGACTGAGCGTCGCTTCAAATAAGTCACTTACCGCAGCGGCCATCAAAGCTGTGAATAAATTAACCCCTAACCAGATTGAACGTCGTTTGGTACTTTTTAAAACCGGAGCAAAGGTGTCCTCTTCATCATCTAAACCTGCCATGCTCATCATGGAATGTTCTGCATCTTCACGAATAATATCGACCACATCGTCAATGGTGATACGTCCGACCAGACGGTGCTTCTCATCGACTACGGGTGCTGACAACCAGTTGTAGCGCTCAAATAAACTGGCCACCTCATCATCAGGCATGTTTACCGGGATAGCTTCAGACTCTTCATCCATGACTGCTGACACTTTATCGTCAGGCGCCGCTGTGAGTAATCGGGTAAGTGGTACCAGACCGACCAGATTATCTGTGCGATTCACCACATAAAAGGTATCGGTGTTTTCGGGCAAATCGCCCTTCAAGCGTAAATACCTGAGCACCACATCAACCGTTACGTCAGGACGTAAGGTGATGGTGTCGGTATTCATTATAAAGCCAGCGGTTTCTTCACCGTAGGAAAGGGCCTGCTCGGCACGTAAGCGATCTTGCGCATCCATAGACTGTAAGATGTCTTGCAAAACCTGATCGGGAAGACTACTGAGTGTTTCTGCCAGATCATCGGTGTCCATTTCTTCCAATGCGTCCACCACATTGGCTGGCATCATTTTTCCAATGATACCGTTACGGACGTCTTCCGATAGTTCTTCGAGCACATCGCCGTGAAAGTCGGCGTCCAGCAACTCCCAAAGGTCATCACGGGTTTTTACCGGACTGGACTCGAGAATAAGGGCTGTATCACTGGGCGGGAGTTCGTGCAGTAGTTTTCGCACAGATACAAAGCGACCATCTGCTAACGCAGCATTCAGCTTTTTTAACTGACTTTGAGCGTATTTGCTTTCAAGTGCTTCGGCCACGGCAAGAACAACTTATTGATTGAACTGATTAAAGTAAATTATCGCATACAGATAAGCAAAAGGGCTAATACGATTTGTATAAATATCAATGATTAATGTTGATTTCGCGTAGCGAAGGGGATTATTCCGCTTCGTTAAACCGTTCAGCAATCAGCGCTGCAATGGCATCGACTGCCTGTCGAGCATCATCACCTTCGCCCACCACCTGTACCTGCTCACCTTTGTGGCTTTCCAGCATCATTAAGCCCAACACACTGTTAGCATTAGCTTCTTTGTCACTCTTGTGCAGGGTGACCGTAGCTTTAAACTGGTTCGCCAATTGCACCAGTTGAGTGGCAGCGCGGGCATGTAAGCCAAGCTTGTTCTCGATGGTGACGGTTTTTTCGGCCCGCTGACTCATTGATTCAGTTCTCGGTGTCGAATTTGCACATCTGGGTGGATATCGCTAAATACTTTGGCTAATGATTCGGCCACATAGACCGAGCGATGTTGACCGCCAGTGCAGCCGATGGCAATGGTAACGTAACTACGGTTGTTGCGTTCAAGGTGTGGCAGCCAGGTGGAGATCAGATTTTGAATCTGCCAGATGAATTTGGTCACAATGGGTTGCGATCCAAGAAAAATTTCAACTGGTGTATCTAATCCGGTTAAGTGCTTAAGATCCGGTTCCCAATGGGGGTTGGGTAAGAAGCGCGCATCAAATACGTAATCGGCGTCTTTAGGAATGCCGTGTTTGAAGCCAAATGACTCGAATACCAAAACCAGTCGGGAGCTTTTCTTGCCCAATATCCTTTCCCGGATGAGCTCGGCTAACTGATGCACAGATAACGAGTCGGTATCTATGTACAAGTCTGCGCGCTCAGCAATGGGTGCAAGAAGGTCAGATTCAGCACGAATCGCTTCAGAGAGCGATTTGTTAAGTTTTGTCAGCGGGTGCAAACGCCGTGTTTCACTGAAGCGTTTGACCAACATGTCATCACTGGCATCAATATAGACAATGGTCATCGCCCAGGATGAGGGCAGGTAATCCAGTATCTCAACCAGTTCGGTCGGGTCGCGCGGCAGATTACGAACATCAATACTGACCGCGACCTGGTCATACTCATCCACCACCGTGTGAGTAAGGGTGGGAAGCAGGTTAACGGGAATATTATCGACACAATAATATCCTAAATCTTCGAGCGCACGCAAAGCGATAGATTTGCCAGAGCCCGAACGACCGCTGATGATAATAAGCTTCAAAGCGTTTCTCCCCGATACGCGACTTCTTATAAATTATTTTTTTACGCTAACGCGATTAAGATATCATCACTGGTGGTGGCATTGCGAATGGCTTTTACCGTTTCTTTATCATTGAGCTTACTTGCGACCATCGCCAGAGTTTGCAAATGGCCTTCAGTCTGCTCTTCTGGAACCAGCAACGCAAAAAATATATCCACTGGCTTATTGTCTATGGCATCAAACTCGATGGGGGGTTCACTGGTAACAACAATTGCAATGACCTTTTCCAGCCCTGGCAGTCTGCCATGCGGAAGCGCAATGCCATTACCAATACCTGTACTTCCCATCTTCTCCCGTGCGAGTAAACTACTGAGCACGGCGTTCTCTTCAATAGTGGGATTTTGTTCAGCAGCAGTTTTGCTGATAATTTCCAGAATTCGCTTTTTACTATTGCATTGAACCGCACATTTAGTGCGGTCCAAGCTTATGATGGTTTGAATATCCATGGTAGGTATTAATGTCTCTTCAGTTTTTCCTTGTGCTTAATCACCTGCCTGTCCAATTTGTCCACCATGCTATCAATAGCCGCATACATATCCGTATCTTCAGAGGAGGCAAACACATCTGCGCCACTTAAATGAACGGTCGCCTCTGCCTTTTGAGTCAACTTTTCAACATTCAGTATTACATGAACGTTCGAAATATGATCGAAATGTCGCTCCAATTTACTAAATTTGGTATCGACATAGTTACGCAACGAATCAGTAATTTCGACGTGATGACCGGTAAGGTTGATTTGCATATTTCGTCTTCCTTATGTTTTACTGCCTTAGAGTTTGACCTTTACTTTCAATAGGTTAAATCAAATAAGGCTTTTGCGTTGGTTAGACGGGGGGATCGATAGAGACTCCCGGTATTTTGCTATTGTCCGCCGGGCAACTTGTATGCCTTGCTCGGCCAACAACTGAGCAATTTTGCTATCACTAAGCGGTTTGCTTGGCTTCTCTGCGGCAACCAGCTTTTTAATTAATGCTCTGATAGCGGTGGATGAGCATTCTCCACCCGAGTCAGTAGCGACGTGGCTGGAGAAGAAATATTTCAACTCATAAATACCCCGAGGGGTATGCATGTATTTTTGTGTCGTAACCCGAGAAATAGTCGATTCGTGCATGTCGACCATCTCAGCGACGTCGTTAAGCACCATAGGCTTCATCATTTCCGGTCCATGCTCAAAAAAGCCCATTTGTTGTTGAACAATACAATTGGCTACTTTGAGCAGGGTATCGTTCCGCGATTCAAGGCTCTTTATAAACCATTTAGCTTCTTGCATATGTGAACGAATAAATTGCGAATCGCTGCTGTTTTTCGCGCGACGACTCATCGCGGCGTATTGCTGGTTAAGACTGAGTTTAGGTAAGCTGTCCGGGTTGAGTTCAACCACCCAGCGACCGTTTTTCTTCGCTACTGAGACATCGGGTATAACGTACTCGGGCTCTTTGGTGATCAATGCGCTGCCAGGTCTGGGATTGAGTGTTTGCAGCAGCTTCATGGCCTCTCGCAACTGGTCTTCTTTTAAGCGCGATTTGCGCATCAGCGTGCGGTAATCTTTGCTACCAAGCAAATCAGCATAATCCTGAATAAGGACCTTCGCTTCTTCTAACCAAGGCGTGCTGGGATCGAATTGTTTCAGCTGCACCATCAAACATTCTTGTGGTGTGCGAGACCCTGAACCTATGGGGTCAAATAACTGGATGCGTTTTAGCACGCATTCAACTTCATCTTCCTCTATAGGATCGTCCATGTCTTCGTCGTTAACTGATTGCAGAATGTCATCGACGGTTACAGTCAGATAGCCGGATTCATCTATCGAATCAATAATTGCAGTGGCAATCATGCGATCCGTTTCTGAAAACGGAGTGAGACGCATCTGCCATAACAAATGATCTTGTATGTTTTCGGTAGTCTCACCCTGAAATATCTGTTCGTCGTCATTAGTAGATGACATCGGTGCGGGAGCAGAAGAAGCGGAATAATACTCATCCCAAGTGCTGTCAATGGGAAGCTCGTCTGGCAAACCATTGTTTTCCAATGCTTCACCCGAATCTAAATTATCGCCCATCGCGTTTGCCGTTTGCGCCGAATCATCATTATCGATGTTATTTTTTTCAGCACTATCCTGTTCAGCTCCTTCGTCGACTTCCAATAGCGGGTTTGAGTCCAGTGCCTCCTGAATCTCTTGTTGAAGGTCAAGCGTTGACAATTGCAGCAATTTAATTGCCTGCTGCAATTGTGGCGTCATGGTTAACTGTTGACTAAATTTTAGTTGTAAAGATGGTTTCATCTACGTCTTATAAATGCTCTTGTACCCGTGTCTATCAAAGATGAAGCTGAAGCGAAAAAGATTCATGCCTTAACTATAGCCTGAATTGTTCACCTAGGTATACATCGCGTACTTTCTGATTGCTTAATACTTGTTGTGCGTCGCCCTGGGCGATTAGTTCACCGTGGCTGACGATATACGCCTTTTCACACACATCAAGCGTTTCCCGGACATTGTGGTCAGTTATGAGAATCCCTATACCACGGTCTCGTAAATGTTGAATAATCTTTTTTATATCGTTTACCGAAATTGGATCAACCCCTGCAAACGGCTCATCAAGTAAAATAAATTGAGGATTAGCCGCCAACGCTCTCGCAATTTCAACTCTGCGTCGTTCGCCTCCAGAGAGACTCATGCCTGTACTATTACGTATATGGTTAATATTAAATTCATCAAGTAGCGCGTCAGCTTCTTCTTCCTGTTGTACCGCGGTTAACTCTTTCCGCGTTTGCAAAATCGCCATAATATTCTCGTGCACAGTAAGTTTACGGAATATAGAAGCTTCCTGAGGCAAATAACCAATGCCCTTTCGTGCTCGCTCATGCATTGGCAAGTGCGTGAGCTCAGTGTCGTCAATGTGAATTTTGCCTTTATTTGAAGACACTAACCCGACAATCATATAAAAAGTGGTGGTCTTGCCCGCGCCATTGGGACCCAATAAACCCACAATCTGGCCCGTGGAAACACTTAAGCTGACATCTAATACCACTTTTCTTGACTTATAAGCCTTCGCTAAGTGTTCCGCTCTTAATGTCGCCATAAACTACGGTTGTTCCTTATCTTGCTTAGACGCTTCATTTTCATTTTGTTCATTTATTTTTTTCACCGATTCGGGTCTGAATACGGTGGTCACGCGTCCCTGTGCATTTTCATCGTCACTGGTGGCAAGTAATTGCTCTTTATTCATGTCGTAACTGATGGTATCGCCTCTGACCGAACTGGTATCCTGCTGCAACTGCGCATTACCTTTCAGCGAAATCATCCGTTTGTTCACTTCGTAACGAATTTCGTTGGCCTGGGCTTTCACCAAAGTGCCATCTTCCATTTTCTGCTGATAATTAGCCGGTTCACCTCGAGCAATAAAGATTTCTTTGCCTTCACCATTCGACGCATTTACTTCAACTTCGGTCGCATCGATTTTCAGCGTTCCCTGAGTGATGCTCACCTCGTCCTTAAATATCGAAATTTTATTTTTGCCATCTACAAATTGCGATTTGGCATCAACCTTAATGGGTTGTTGAAAGTCTTTTGGACCTGCCTGACTTAAACAGGAAAGCAGGCTAAAGCTAATTATTAACAGTAGCTTTTGGGGCAAACGTCGTTTGAACATGGTCAATTAACTCATAATGTTTGGTACGTAAGTTAGCATTTAAGCCATTACTTTCTATAGTATAATCAATCCCCTGAATTGTAACAGGCTGGTCTGATACCATTTGTCTTGTATCAAGGTTAAGCTGAATATATTCAGTTTTGACTGATTTAATAAATTCATCCGGGCCGTCGCTGGTTAATTCGACATTTTTATCCAGCTGGATAACATTTCCATTGTATAACGTACCTTCTTCGGCACTCACTTTCCATGGCGACTGATCTTGCTCAGCATATATTGAATATTGGGGCTGAGTGAAAGTTACGAAACCCAGCAAGTCATAGTGTTCCATCGTTCGCGCGAAAACCTGATGATGGATATTGCCCGTCTCGTCATAAAGTGTCGTGGTGATATTTTTCGCACTATACGCTGGTCTATGGGCATTTTCTTGCTGCAGGTTGGCGTTTTGTGGCGTCTCATTCATCCAGGTTGGAAGATAAACCAGTAACGACAACCCAAACAACACCGCAATACTTAGCGTTAATCGACTCATACGCTGGCACCGTGAATAGTGTTGAGCAAACCATTAGCCTGCAGCAGGGTATCAGACACTTCGCGCACAGCACCAAAACCGCCACGGGTGCAGGTTATCCAATTTGCTTGTTGTTGTACGAGTGGATGCGCATCTGCTACTGCAATTTTAATGGCAGCGTGCGCGTACATGCCAAGATCTGGCATGTCATCACCTATGGCAGCAACTTCGCTAGTCGTGAGGTCGAGTTCCGAAAGAAGCCTGCTCGCTGCAATTCCTTTTTCTTCACACCCTTGAATAATATGTGGAACGTTTAAAGCTTCCATACGTTGTTGGACGATAGCTGACTGTCTTCCGGTAATTACGGCAACTTTTATGCCAATTTTACCAAGCGCTTTAACTCCGTAGCCGTCACGGGTATGAAATGCTTTAAGTTCTTCACCCTGGTTTCCAAGATAAATGCGCCCATCAGAAAAGACTCCATCGACATCGCATAACAGCAGCTTGATGCCCTTAAGATGCTCGAAAAAGGCATCGTCCAGATTGGTGTAAAGCGTCTTGATTTGGCTCATCAGAGTACACCTGCTCTTAATAACATGTGCATGTTGAAAGCGCCCACTGGTTGTTGTGACTCATCTACCACCATCAGTGCACTGATTTTATGCGCCTCCATTGTATTAAGGGCCTCAACAGCAAGGTCATCAGGGTGCACGGTTCTTCCACCTGAGGTCATGACATTTTGTACTTCAGTATGGTGAATATCAATTTGTGCATCCAGAATTCGTCGCAAATCCCCGTCAGTAAATATGCCCACCAGTTGATGGTTTTCATCAATGACGCCTGTCATGCCTAAGCCTTTCTTTGATATTTCTAATAATGCATCAGTTACCATATCATGAGGCGATACCAGCGGTAACTGCTCGCCACGAAGCATAATATCACTGACTTTCAATAATAGTTTACGCCCCAGACTGCCGCCTGGATGAGAAAGAGCAAAGTCGTCAGAGGTAAAGCCTTTGGCGTCTAATAGCGCAATTGCCAGGGCGTCGCCCAGTACAAGCGTAACGGTGGTACTGGAAGTGGGTGCAAGGCCCAGCGAGCAGGCTTCTTTTTCAACTGAAATATCCAGCACGATGTCCGCATGACTACCCAGCGAACTGGAACGGCTGTTCGTCATGGCTATTATCGGCACCCCTAATCGTTTGACCACCGGCAGTATATTAAGTAGCTCAGCCGTTTCCCCACTATTCGAGATGGCTAATAAAATGTCGTCGTCGCCCAGCATGCCCAGGTCGCCATGGTTAGCTTCGCCGGGATGCATGAAAAAAGCGGGGGTTCCTGTACTGGCAAGGGTAGCGGCTATTTTGTTACCAATATGACCGGATTTGCCCATGCCACTGACCACAACCTTGCCTTTGCAAGCTAACAATAGTTCACATGCGCTTTCGAATGCCTCACCTAATCGTGAAGACAATTGATTGATTGACTCCTGCTCAATGGTGATGACCTTTTTTGCCGATGAAATAAATGAAAACTCTGTCATGACCTATCCAAACAGCCAATATTGATAAAACAAAAAGCTCATTACTAATATAAAGCCTTCTTTACGATTAATCTGACGACGCCCTTTTAAGTCAAAACTGAACAAAAAGAGCATAAGGGTCAAGCCTAACATCACATACATATCACGCTCATAGGCACCTTCTTCAAGTAGACCCGGGGCGATTAAGCCAGGCATGCCCAGTACCGCTAAAAGATTGAAAATGTTTGAACCAATAATATTGCCCAACGCCAGGTCGTCTTCACCTTTGCGCACAGCGGCGATACACGTTGCCAGCTCCGGTAGACTCGTACCCAGTGCAATGATAGTCAGTCCAATCACCAGATCGCTAATGCCGAAATGACCTGCTATAAATACGGCGGATTCGACCAGAAACTGCGCGCTTAACGGTAATAATAATAAGCCCACACCAATCCATAACACTGCAGCGCCGGTGTTAACATCTTTGGGAATTTCATCGGCCGTTTCAGCCATTAGTGGGTCATTCTTATCTACCTGCAATGAAAGCCACGCCATACCGGCTAACACGAAGATAAACAAACCGAAGAGAATCATGCCTTCAGATCGTGCCAACTCGCCATCAAACATGAAGCCCATTGCAATCAGCGTGATGATAATCAACACCGGCATCTCGCGTTTCAAGGTAATGGAAGAGACCACCAAGGGCTTGACCAAGGCTGTAATACCCAGCACTAAGGCCACATTGGTGATGTTAGAGCCCAACGCATTACCCACACCCGTATTCATATTTCCATTGGCAGACGCAATGGCAGACACGACAATTTCTGGTGCGGACGAGCCCATAGCTACAATGGTTAAACCAATCATCATCGGCGATACGCCAATATTGCGCGCCAGTGCTGAAGCGCCATATACAAATCGGTCTGCACTCCAACCTAAAACAATCAATCCCAAAATAAAGATAGTTATTTGTAAAAGCACTCTATTTCACTTCTCACTTTCAACAGCAGGTGATTTTAGTAAGATTGTCGCAAAAACATAGGCTTTTGCCTAATTTAATTAAGCGATATCTCATTTGTTACATCCTATTTACATTCGTAAATTTCGAACATACCTTGTAACTTTTTGCTTTTGCCACGGCGACTTGAAAAAGCGTACAATAGCCTTATTTATCGAACCGCGGTCGCGTACGTTTGAAGGGTAGCACATAATCGGCTCGGCAATTGCTAACCTTGCGGTTGTATTCTGCTGGCTTACGTGCACTGAACGCAAAGCCTGCTTTAATTAATTTATGCACACGTCAAGGATCGTACTGGTAAAATGGATAATCTGGTTGAAATAGATGACATCACCTTTAGTCGTGGAGACCGCCTTATATACGATGGCATTACCATCGGCGTTCCTAAAGGGAAAATTACCGCTGTCATGGGGCCAAGTGGAATCGGTAAGACCACGTTACTCAGGCTCATCGGCGGCCAACTGCAACCAGATAAAGGTGATATACATTTCGATAACAGCTCCATTGTGAAAATGAGCCGGAGTCGTTTGTACGAGACGCGCAGACGCATGAGCATGCTTTTCCAAAGTGGCGCGCTGTTCACCGACATGACGGTTTTCGATAACGTGGCCTTCCCGCTGCGTGAGCACACCAGATTGAGCGAAGATATTATCGCCACCATTGTCGCACTTAAGTTACAGGCGGTGGGATTGCGTGGAGCGGCATCACTAATGCCTTCTGAACTTTCCGGTGGTATGGCAAGACGAGCGGCGCTGGCGAGAGCGATTGCGCTGGACCCTGACTTGATTATGTTTGATGAGCCCTTTGCTGGACAGGACCCTATTTCGATGGGCGTGCTGGTGAAGCTGATTCGGGAATTAAACGACGCGTTGAATTTAACCAGCGTAGTAGTCACACATGATGTGAATGAAGTAATGACGATTGCCGATTACATTTACATTCTGGCTGACAAACGAATAATCGGGCAGGGCACCGCCCAGCAAATCCGAGAAAGTGAATCGGAACTGGTTCAACAGTTTTTGGAAGGTAAAGCGGATGGACCAGTGCCATTTCATTATCCCGCCCAAAACATGGAAGAAGCGATGTTTGGAGTGACGTCATGAATGCTATTCATGCAATAGGTGCTAAAACGATATCACGCTTTGCCGCCGCAGGTAGAGCGGCGCTGATGCTATTCGGTGCGCTAATTGCCATGCCGCGTATTAAAAATGTTCCGTTAACCATCAAGCAGGTTTATGTTGTTGGGGTTCAGTCACTGTTAATTATCCTGGTGTCAGGATTGTTCATCGGTATGGTTATGGCGCTACAGGGCTATACTATATTGGTTGATTACGGCGCCGAAGCCAGCCTTGGTCCAATGGTTGCTTTGTCGCTGCTTAGAGAATTAGGGCCAGTAGTGACGGCACTTTTGTTCGCTGGCAGAGCCGGCTCAGCGCTGACCGCAGAAATTGGCTTAATGAAAGCCACTGAGCAACTGAGTAGTCTGGAAATGATGGCAGTGGATCCGCTTCGCCGGGTCGTGGCACCCAGGTTTTGGGCTGGATTAATTTCAATGCCAATGCTTGCTCTGCTGTTTAGTGCAATTGGTATTTTAGGTGGCCATCTGGTGGGTGTTGATTGGTTAGGCGTCGACAGTGGTAGTTACTGGTCAATTATGCAATCGACCGTTGATTTTGATAAGGATGTCGTCAATGGCATTATCAAAAGCCTTGTTTTTGCTACAGTTGTCACCTGGATTGCCATTTTTAAAGGGTATGATTGCATTCCAACCTCTGAAGGAATAAGTAAGGCAACCACCGAAACAGTTGTGTTTTCATCGTTGGCCGTATTGGGTTTGGATTTTGTATTAACCGCACTGATGTTCGGGATTGAATAAGGAGTAATAATGAACAAGTACAGAGTGGAGTTGATGGTAGGCGTATTTGTCCTGTTAACCATTGGGGCAGTGTTATTGCTGGCACTTAAAGTGGCGAATCAAACCATCACCAATCAGGGGGACACCTATACCTTGTTTGCAAAGTTCGACAACATCGGTGGTTTGAAAGCACGTTCAGCGGTGAAAGTGGGTGGGGTGATTATAGGCCGGGTTGACTCAATCCGGCTGGATCAGGAAGACTTTACACCTGTGGTTGAGCTGAGCATTCTTCAGGAATACAATGCATTTCCTGAAACCAGCTCAGTTTCTATCTTAACCTCTGGCCTGCTTGGTGAACAGTACGTAGGCTTTCAGCCGGGCTTTGCCATTGATGGCGTGGAAAATTTAAAGGATGGCGATTATTTACAGGACACTAAATCGGCGCTAGTCCTGGAAGATTTAATTGGTCAATTCTTATTTAATAGAGGAAAAGGTGAGTAGTAGGCGCTCACTCTTTCAGTTTTTTTAGGTCTTAGGAGCACAAAGTGAAAAGATTAACGATGGTCATTAGCCTGTGGGTATGTGCAATTTTTGGTGCACACGCAGCGCAAACGATTAACGAAGAGAACCCCTACGAGCTGGTTCAGGATGTGGCCATGAAAACCTTCGATCGGATGAAGGAAAATCAACAAAAGATTGAGAATGATCCGGAAGTATTGCGCACCATCATGGAAGAGGAATTACTGCCCCACATTGACTACCAGTTTGCGGCATTTATGGTGTTGGGAAAGCATTTCAAATCGGTACCGAAAGCGAAGCTTTCTGAGTATGTCAGCGTGTTCAGACAATATCTTATTACCACCTACGCTGTTGCGATGGGGTACTATGATAATCAGGACGTCGAGTTTGAACCCGCCGCATCGTATGCGGACAAGAAAAGTGTAACGGTGCGTGCTATTGTCAAGGATCCACAGCGCCCAGAAATTAATATTGCATTCAAGGTCAGAAAAGATAGTCGCACCAATGAATGGAAAGCGTATGATATGGTGGCTGAGGGTATCAGCATGCTGAATAGTAAACGCAGCGAGTTTGAGTCAATATTACGACAACAAGGCATCGATGAAGTGATCAAACTGATGAACGATAAGATTGCTGAGCCGGTACAGTTGAAAGAACGTGAAGAAACAGCGGAATAAATGTGAACCCAATTTTTCAGGTCAACCATAATGGCACCGTGGCGGTTAAGGGCAATCTTGACCGTGATGTGTTAAATA
Source organism: Alteromonas ponticola (assembly GCF_012911815.1). Lineage (GTDB taxonomy): Bacteria > Pseudomonadota > Gammaproteobacteria > Enterobacterales > Alteromonadaceae > Alteromonas > Alteromonas ponticola. Next base: position 277,077 of record NZ_JAATNW010000005.1, read on the forward strand.
AAAACTGGTGGGAGATGCTTGACGCAAAACAGCGCAATCAGCTAATTTCCAATCAGCGATGTGTTTTCGATTTAAGCAGTGTTGAGCGCGTAGATAGCGCGGGGTTAGCCTGGCTGGTAAATGCCGTGAGAGACGGCCGTAAGCATGGTGTTGCGCTGAACCTTAACGATGCGCCAGCAAAGCTTGTCAAACTGGCGAAAATCAGTGAAGTAGACAGGTTATTGCCTCTGTCTAAATCGACTGAAGCCGTGTAAACGAATATAAATATAGGTTTTTAATGGAAGCAAAAGAAATTGAAGCGGTGCTCTCAAAAGCACTGAATCTGGCTGAAGTACATGTCAAACAGGATGGCTCACATTATACCATTATTGCGGTAAGTGATGAAATCAGCGAGCTTAGCCGTGTCAAACGTCAGCAAGCCATCTATGCCCCGCTCTCTGATAAAATTGCTGATGGCACTATGCACGCCATATCCATCAAAACATTCTCTGAGAAAGATTGGCAGCGTGAGCGTCAATTTCATCTGCCTTCTTAAGTAACAGGGTGTATTTGTGGAAAAACTGATTATAACCAAAAGCCCACCTCTGCGCGGAGAGGTCACCATTTCAGGCGCGAAGAATGCAGCCTTACCGTTGCTGATGACGACGCTGCTAACCGATCAGCCCTGTCATTATACAAATGTACCTGTCTTGCGTGATATCAATACCACGGTTGCATTATTGAAAGAGCTTGGGGTGCGTGTGGATAAGCACGCAGACAATCAAGTGATGCTTTGCGCAAATGAATTATCCAGCGTTACTGCATCGTATGAGCTGGTACGTACGATGCGCGCATCGATATTAGTGCTTGGCCCGCTGCTGGCGAAACAGGGTAAGGCCAATGTTTCTTTGCCCGGTGGTTGTGCAATAGGTGCACGTCCGGTAAATCTTCATTTATCCGGTTTGGAAAAAATGGGGGCTAAGATCGAGGTGGACGAAGGCTACATTCGTGCCGAGGTCAATGGCAGATTAAAAGGTGCCAGAATTTTTATGGACATGATCAGTGTTGGTGCCACCGAAAATCTGATGATGGCAGCGACGTTGGCGCAAGGAACCACTGTACTTGAAAATGCAGCCAGAGAACCTGAGATAGTCGATTTGGCGTCCTGTCTGGTCAGCATGGGGGCAAAGATTACTGGGGCAGGAACCGACAACATCACTATCGAAGGCGTTGATGAGTTAAGCGGTTGTGACTACAGCGTATTACCCGATCGCATAGAAACAGGCACCTTTCTTGTTGCTGCAGCGGTTACGGGTGGCAAAATTAAGTGTATTGACGCCGCACCACATACACTTGATGCGGTTCTGGACAAGCTTGAACAGGCAGGCGCTAAAATTGAGATTGGTGATGACTGGATCGAGCTGGACATGGAAGACCGCAAGCTAAAAGCGGTCCATGTTAAAACTGCTCCTCATCCTGCCTTCCCCACTGATATGCAGGCACAGTTCGTCACCCTAAACTGCGTCGCCGCGGGAACTGGGGTCGTCACCGAAACAATTTTCGAAAATCGATTTATGCACGTTCCGGAACTGCAGCGAATGGGAGCCAGTATTTCTTTAGAGGCTAATAGCGCAGTAACCGATGGCAGCTCCAGACTCAAAGGCGCCCCCGTAATGGCGACTGACCTTCGTGCTTCGGCAAGTTTAGTTATTGCCGGGCTGGTGGCTGACGGTGAAACCCATGTTAATCGAATATACCATCTTGACCGCGGATATGAACGAATTGAGGAAAAGTTGAATAACCTCGGCGCGAGTATTCGACGGGTAAGCGCGTAGCGTAGTGGCGTATATTCGTCCATCCACAACGTCACGCGAATTTGTTAAACAACACTGATCTACCGTAATTGCAAAGATTCTGCGTAGATCAGTGCTTTAAGAGAACATTTTTTATTTCTTGTCATTTTCTGCTGATTGCAAAAAGTGAGATGAGTGAAGTTTTTACGAAGTGCTTATTATCTACACAATAAGCTAATGATTTAACGCTGATTCTCATTATTAAATTATTGTAATCTACTGTTGTTCACTTTTTCCTTCGTTAACTAATTGACTCATCCAATTGGTGTACGCCTTGCGGCGAATAACCCCGCAAATATTATTTTTCAAAGGAAGCATTAATGCTTAAGGTGAAAAAAAGTAGTTTGAAAAATTCCATTGTCGCAGCACTGGGTTTAACGGCATTAGCAGGTTGTGCGGGTAACGGAGACGCGGAAGATCGTTTTGCAGCGAATTGCGATACCGCAACAATGGCTGAGCTTAAGGAACTTAATGAAGCTCTGACTAATGCGATTCGTACTGAAGTCGTCATTTGGGAGCCCGCTGAAGCGATTGTGGTCCAAAATGAGCTCGAAGCAGCAATTCAGAATTGTGATCCCAATGCATCGCCAGCGCTAATTGCTCGTGCAGAAAAAGAAGTTGAAATCTATGAGCGCAAGGTAAAGGAAGCGGAAGATCAGCGTTTAGCTAAAGAGCGCGAGCAGAAAGAGAATGAACGCTATTTAGAAATGGCTGAGAAGGAATGGAACAAGGTTCAGACCTACGACAACCTCAGCGACGATCAACAAGAGATGAAATCAGAAGGGAAAACGGCGTTAGATAATGACCAGGGTCGCGAGTCGTACCAGATTTTATCAAGTTTAAATAGTGAATTACGTGACCGCGTTGAAGAGTACGTGGTGCAAGAAGGTGACACGTTGTGGGACATCGCAGCCAGAACGCAGATTTACGGGAACCCATGGCAATGGCCAGCGATTCACGATGAAAATCGCCAGGAGATCACCAACCCGGATCTTATTTATCTTGGTCAGAAGTTGATGATTGATAAAAATGCTGAGCAAACGCAACTGACGGCGCAGGCAAAGCAAAACAATTTGCTGTAATACCGGCGTTAGCAAATATGGCCGCCTCAAAAGGTTTGGACTGATTGTTCAGACCTTTTTTGTATTTAACTGTGTTAAGTCGGCTGAGCGATTCCTGCACCTGATAAGCCAAACGCTTGCAGAGAAATTCTGGTAAGGATAACGTGTTTTGGCCAAACAAAGCGGGAGTAGAACCTTTACTGCAGAACATGGTAATTAATTTTTGCGATGGCTTCGCGTCGATTTTTAACACTGATTTTTTTATAGATACGATAGAGATGGGTTTTTACCGTACTTTCTGCTAAAAACAGCAATTCCGCGATTTGCCCATTCGTTTTTCTTTTCGCTAATAATTGTAAAATTTCTATCTCTCGTTGACTGAGCAACTTCATTTGACTGCTCTCAAGGACTTGATAAGCCAGAGGTTTATAAACAGAAATAAGGGTAGACATCAATTTTCGCGGTAACCAGTATTCCCCCTCGCTGACCGCTTTAACACACTTGCTCAAATGCTCTACGGGCGCACTCTCGTATAGGCAGCCTTTTAAGTTTTTCAGTTTTTTAATGTCTGGTTCGGTTATGGAATCTGGAACATCATATACAATTAGGTCGGTAGATTGGCTCCGTCTGGCTAATTCTCGAATGAGCGCTTGAATTGTAGGCATTTTGTACGATATCAGTGCTACCGAGTAGTCGTCGAAATCCTCATGGGTAACTGACGGAGGAGTCAAATTTTTGCGGATAACATGGGTGTTTGGTAAGTTATTAAGCTCACGTTCAACAAACTGTGATTGTATGTTGTCTTTACAGATGAACAAAATAGAAATTGGTTCGGTTTTGTCGGCGCAATCCAGCATATCTAGTTCCTTTATATTGACTAGAGGTTTTTAACAGCTAGAAAACCTGTTTTTACTTTTAAATTAAGGATGGGGCAACGTTCTAAAAAAATGCAGCACTTTTTTATTAATGTATTGGGATAGCACAAATCTGTCGACTTGTCGAACTTATGAAACGACGAATCAGTTTATTTATGGACATTATGGAATGGTCGATAGTGAAGGAGAGATCGATATCTGTAGTGAATCAGAATACGTGCCTCCAATCCTCTCACTCGTATCCCCAATCGTAATATGCAATGGGATAAGATGACTGCTGGTAAATTGGGCTGAACGTAATAATGCTTTAGTTTGCGTGAGATCGAGATAGTGCTCATTAGCCGTTAAACGATAATCAATGTCCCACTGTGCATCATTCGACTCATGTCGCAATCTACCAAAATGCTCAGATGCGAAGCTGACGGTGTATCCCGCGTTACTTTTTACGTATAAGCGTGGAATTTGCGAGATCACTTTACCCGAATGCAGCCTTCCGATATTAAGTTCGTATCGTTGTTGAGAAATCCCATAGAACTGAATTTGGGTGGCAGGAATAACATCGACGAATAGGTCGTATGACGCATGTGGAATATCCAAATTTCTAGCCAATGTGGCATCGACAACGAACACGGAAATATCCCCTCTATATTGGGTTGCGGGTACCCATTGGTCAGCGCTAAACCGCATTCGTAAAACCATGCTGGGTTGTGCTGTTGTGAGGGTACCAAGCCAGCCTCCAATCCGCTCACTTCCTGTGGCTGCATGCCATTCAAAGTTCAATCGCTTTGCTGTAATTGAAGACAGAAAATCAACACCGTCATCGACGTGTGTCAGAATGCGGAAGGTACATTCGTCCCCCGTGATATTGGCACTCACTTGAAATTCAGCGATCAGAGGATAGACCCCGCCTTGTTGGATGTCATATACAGGGGAAGAGGTGATAGGCGATACCATCAGGTTTGCTATCTCACATGCATACGTTTTACTGCAACCGAACGTAAATCCCATTATGAGTGTCAAACCTGCGAACGTTTTTCTATTCCACATAAATTTCTCCTAGCCTGACCAGGGTCTCAGGCGCATTACGTAGGTCGATGATGGTGCTGAGTTTATCTGCCGTGTTAAGTTCAAGGCGATAGACTCCTGGCTTTAGTCCAGAGATTGCAAATACCCCCTTGCTATTTGAAAAGAACTCTTGCGGCTCCGCCAGATTGTCACCGTCTTGCAAGGTAGCCAAACCTGAAACCAACCCCAAATCGCTACCCGTTGCTTTTGCCTTTAGTTGACCTATTACGGTAATGACTGCATCGGAACCTATTTGAAATAAATAACCTCGTTTATAAGAGGGATTTATACGAAACGCACCTTCGCCCAAATCGTATCCCACCGGTAAATTATCGATGTCATAGGGAATTAACTGAGGTGAGTAGGCCAAAAAATCTGAAAGTAATGCAGTATCAAAAGTATCTAAAATGGCTTTTGAATATCCCTTTTCAACCGACGGAGATACTGAGACTCGGTTTTCACTTAAGTTAGCGTGCTTTGTAACAATCGCAAACCCTTCCCTTACAGGCCGGCCAATAACAAATTCATTTCCTGCAAACGCCAAAGATGAACCAATGTTTATTCGGGTGGATTGTACTCGATTCGCCGAATCGAAACTGGTGTAGCGCTGTGAATAACGTCCTGACGCCTGAAAGCTAGAGCCATAGTAACTAGCGCCAGTATCCAGTCCTAAGCTCTGTTCAGCGCTTGAAATTAAACTGGCAAAACCACTTAAACCACCAATGTAGCCCACATTATTATGATAGTAGGCGTCCATAGCATATTGCTCGTTGTTAGAGTTATAGCTTGCTTTCATTCGAGATGCACTGCTAAGTGAGTAGCTGACTGCAAAAGAAACGTTCCACTCACTACCAGTAAACTCACTGTTCAGATAATTTGTGCGTAAACTCCATGTAGCAGAAGTCGAGAAAAGTTGACCGGAAAGGCTCGGTGAGACCTGCCAATAATTATTACCTCTTGAATCATCGTGCCGATAGCTCATGGCTAGAGAAGCATTTAGCGTTTCATCAATAGTAGCGGATATTGTTCCTGAGACGAAATGTGATGAGCTGGACGCGGCGTCTATATTGAGATCATTGATGTTCAATTCGGTAAAATTAGGAGAAAAATACTCATAAAAAATGTTGAGTCTGGGGTTAAACGAAAACATGTGATCAATTTCGGAATCAAATGCAATCCGATAGGCTGAGCCCCGGCCGGCAATCTTACTGTGACTTCTGGTAGCAGCAATTTCAAACACCCCCAATTTACTGGCAAAAAGCGCATGTCCTCCCAGTTGATGCGTGTTTTCGTTTTTTTGAGCGTTTGCGCCCACAGTCAGCCATGGCGAAAGGCCGTATTCGATATAACCATGTGCTATTCTATCGTCGTACAGATAATTTAATTGATTATTCTCATAAACGCTTGGAGCGCCATAGAGAAAGCTATATTCAAATTCTCCTTCACTAAGCAGTTCCAAGCCAGTGGCTACGGAGAAATCGATCAGTTCTTCTAGACCTGTATGATCACGAATAATTAAGCTGATATCGTTTGATCCTGGCGAGAGTGGAATATCATCTAAGTCATAGTTACCAGCCTCAAGTGATAAACGCCTCAATAAGACCCCATCAATAATTACATCAACTTCAGCGTTTTGCTGCAAAGAAAAGCTGCGGCGTGCTTTAGGACGAATATTGCGGGTAGGGATGAGAGAGAAATCCCTGCTAATGCCAACGCCAAGAATATCGACACCGCTTTGGAAGCTGATGCCAGGGTTGAACAAATCACCTATGCTCACTCGGGTGCCGAAATCAGCAAAGTCATAATTTATGCGCGACCCTTCGCGTTCGAATTGCAAGGTGCCATCGAACAGCTCATGGTAACTTGTTTCATTTTCAATGTTGACCTTACCTATATTCAATGCAGAATCGATTCTGCCACTAACAAATCTTTTTGATGATTTCTCTGTTGCAAAATCCATTTGAGATAAGCCCAAATGAAGATTGATAAATCCGCTCACAAATTCAGGTTTGTGAAAATTGTGAAACGCTTCGTTTTGCCTATTGGTTAAAGAAAGCGCATAGGTTTTTTTCATATTGTCAGGCACCGTGATTACACATTCAAACGTGGATTGGTCAAATTGAAAATGCAAACCTGCTTTAGCAAAATCTTCCTGCGATAAAGTTTGTTTATCGCCGATTGATAATAAATTTACTACCACTCGGTCGACTAAATGAGGTGAAAGTAATTCGGATAGATTCTCTTTAGAGAGTAATACTTTATTATTAGCAGTTATAATAACAGTGGCTTCACCGACGATTTTTTCACCAATCTTCAGAAGCGTAATAAATTCTATATCAGTGCCGGTAGAATTAAGGGTGACCTCACTGGCGAATGCAAGGTTGATGCTTTTTGAATAGACAAAAAAAATCAATACAACACAAAAATAAGCATTGACGTTTTGCTTATTTACTAAGCTTTCCATAATAATTTCCTTGCGGAAAATCATACTTGTTTTCAACGTTTATTGTTGTTTGTGGAGGCAGAAATCTTTCACCAATTAAGGATGATAAAATGATGCTTTTAGAATCAGCGCTGGATTTAAATGTGACGTAATTTGAAAAGGTGTAGCGATTTCCTTGATTTTCAATAATGATTTTATCTTTTTTGGCTCTAATAAAAATTTTCGCGCTTTGTTTGCTGGTATATAAATGAACCAGAGCATTATAGTGCAGCTGAATTTTTAAATTTGAGTAGGATTTATTTTCTGCAGATGAAACTGCCGGTGATACTAAATCAAGTCTGGTAAACTGGACGTAATAGCTCTCAGATTCAGTAATTTTTTTGTCTCCAAGCCATCTACAGCGGAATACCTGCTTTGCACCCGGCCCCAACATGGCAGCAGGGGGAAAGACTTGGATGCTATCATCACGATAAGTCGTCGTTGAGTGCTTTCCATCAGCTGAGAAATTAACCCGCAAAAGTGTAACCTCAAGCGGAATTTTCTTACTGGTGTTGTTGTAAACAACCAACTGTGCTGCATTTTCAGCGGTCAGGTCATATTCCAACACAGTAGGCGTAATCACAATAGCGGCTACCGACCCTGAATACAGGCTGATGATAAATATAACCAACCAAAACATCGATGTATCCCTTTTTAACTGTAATGTTTCGCTGGTTTTTAATTATTGTTAAACGCGATTTTTATATTTTCTGCGTCAAACGATTCAATCGGTTTCATCACGAACGTGCGAGTTGAGTTAGGTAACACCAGACTCCCCTCTACCAAATCTTTTGCGTCAAATCCGTTCAGAGTCAAAGACTGCGTACCATCACTGATACGCCATTCGGTTTTACTAACTCGCCCATATTTGTTACCGATATTCGACACTTCTAATTGCCAGCTATCATCCTTTGCAATAACACGATTTACATGTAGCTCGGGTTTAGCATCCTTCGGTACCACGTTGAGTAACGTATTAAAATGAATGAGTAATTCTACCCGCGGCTTTGCTGAAAATGCGTCAGGTAAACTGACTTGTTTAACATTTATCCGATACGTTTTGGATTGCTTTATAACCGGATCTCCAAGGTATCTGACCATAACGGCTTGCGAACGCCCTGGAGGAACGATGGTGGTCATTGGAATAATGAGAATCTCATCCTCTGCTGGAGTGGTGGTTTCGTTACCAGCGGTATCCATATTCATAGAATAAGGGTGAAGCTCCACAGTTAATGGAGTTGGGGACGTGTTGTGGATGCGCATGGTCATTTGTGACCGTTTTCCCACAGGCTCTATGTCAGCCGTCATCGGTTCTACCTTATAGGCTACGGCTAAGTGGCTATACGCAAGCACTACAGTTAATAATATCCGTTTTAACATGTGTTGTTCCACCCCTGACTTCATTTGTTACTAGTTCACAGTTAATCTACCCTAGCCCCTCTAATTGGCTGTGATATTGATCGCTAATGTATCCGAATAACCACCTGCCCACGGCATCGTTTCCTGTGTTGCGATTGTCAGTGTGGTTGGCATACCCGCTGCTAGCGCAGAAGAACCAGAGTAGTTATGATCAGCCCACTGGTCATTCACACCTGGTCCACCAGTAGTAGAGAGGGTGAATGGGGTTAAGGTCAATGGGGCGAATGTTGCATCATATTTTATCGCATGATCTTCCTTATCATCGGACTCTAAACCACCTTCCACGCTGATTAGCTTCACTACCGCACCTTCAGCGTCGTTACATTGTAGAAACAAATTCACGACTTGTGTTTGTAATCCTATGCTCACATCACCGAAGTCAATGGTGGGCAACCCGCTATTGGTTACTTCACAAATCGGATTTACAAAAGCCGTCAGATGCAAATCATCGGCCGGTGCGGCCTGTAGTTGCGTAGCGTAAACCATTACCGCCGCTGCAGAGAATATTGTTACTTTTCTCATGTCAATTTTCCTTATTTAAACAAGTTGGGTTTTAACTGCACCAAGTGCAGATTACAGCGTTGGGACATTGTTAAGTGATGGCGATATGCCAACGTGCACAATGTCTTGGTAGTAACCTGAGAAAATCAGGTCACTTTCTGGCGTTATCCTGATTTTTCCAGTAGAAAAAAAAGGAACTTTGCCTGAACTATCTAATTTATAAAATTTATCTAAATCTGAACTGATTACTTTCTTTTTAATATTTACTTTGTCGATGTCAATTTCAAAGTGATATTTGTGAAATACATCACTATTGTCATGGTTTATTAAGCCGCCGTTAGCAGATGTGAATGAAATTTCAAAAGGTTGATTGCAATTTAAATGAAATGGAATTTCATTTATTGTTTTATCTTTTATATCTAATCTATTTCCATTGAAAAAATCTATTTCACAATGTGTTTCAATGACGCCAGTTAAATCTAATGTAAGCGTATTGGCGTTGATGAAATAGGGAAATAATAAGCAAAAAGAAAATAGTCTCCATCTAATTTTATTAACTTCCATGACAATTAATTACAAAAATTATTTTGATTAAATATAGTTAAGAAATTATTAATCGCAGGGTGAATAAAGGAGTAAATAGCTTGAAAGGAAGTTGTAAATAAGTTGTAACTAATATAGGGAGGGTGGGTTAGCTAGTATCATAGCTTGAGTAGCATAAAAACGTGAGGAATCATTCACATGTTTCGCTTATTAGTTATATGTATCAAGCGCTTTCATGGATAAATTACTTGAAAATTTTGCGTGAAGCGCCAATTCGCGCTAACGAGTAACAGTCGCTCACGAGTATGAGTATCCCAGCCAGTGTCAGACTCATGCACCTAACTCGGCCACCACCACTTTAAATGTAATCAGTTCTTCACCGCGGCTGATTTCCAGTTCCAGTTCAGTGCCCGGCGCCGTTTCAGCAATCATGTCCAGTGTTTTCGAGGCACTTTCCAGACGCACGCCATCAATGGCGAGGATCATATCACCCGGTTTTAGGCCAGCTTTACCCACGGGGCTGTTGTTGGAAACTGCCGTCACCACAATGCCCGGACCACCCCGGTATTCCTGGCCGATAAAGCCTAGCTGTCCGCGTGTGACTTTACCTTCGGTAATAATTTCATCCATCACCCTTTTGGCCAACTCATAAGGCACGGCAAAGTTGATTCCGTCTACGTTTCTGACGCGACGAGATGAATCTCTGACCTGAAAGTTAGCATTGGTGATCCCCACCAGGTAGCCGTTACTGTCTACCAGCGCACCACCAGAATTACCTTGATTCAATACAGCATCGGTTTGTATAAAGTCAACGTAATTAGATAGGCCGTTGCGACCGGCACGACTCACTATGCCGTGAGTAATGGTCTGGCCCAAATCGTAGGGGTTACCAATGGCCATCACCAGATCACCTACGCGTAAATTGGGTTCTTTAAGCTGAGGCATAACGTGTAAATTGTCAGCATTCACTTTTAACACCGCTAAATCGGTTAACGGGTCGTTACCAATGATCTGTGCTTCCAGTACCCGTCCGTCTTGGACCGCAACAAAGATGCTATCGGCATTTTGCACGACATGATGGCAGGTAAGTAAATAGCCATTTTCAGTCATAATCACACCCGAACCTAGGCTAGTACGTTCTCGTGGTTGATTGCGAAACAGACCGGTGTCGTTTTCAATGCTGACACTGTAAATATTAACCACTGCCGGAGCCGCTTGGCTTAGGGAATTGAAATGCGATTCTCTTACGGGCGCCAATGGCGACTCACTGAACAGATTTTCAGAAAACCCACTGTTCTTACGCAAATCTGGGACTAACAGCAAAATTAACACAGCAACGATTAGCCCTAGTAAAACAGCTTTAAAAAGATAGGTTAAAAATCGAGTACTGGACACGTCGGCAGATTCTCTGTTGTCGTAAATTCAGAACGAGTCAGACACCATTCTAAATTTTGAAAGTTAAATCAAAACAAAGAATAACACTGTTGAAACTGATCGCCAATGGAAATGGAAAGAGGGCAGCGAAGGCCGCTGCCCGAAAAGATAGCTATCGGATAACCAGGTAAAGGGTAGAGTTGCCACGTCTGACATTCAATGCAATCACACCTGTGGCGGAGTCCAGCGCATCACGAAATTCGCTTACCGTGGTCACTCTGCTGCGGTTAACCCCGATGATCACATCATCTGATTGCAGACCAATGCGTGCGGCGGGACTGTTGCGTTGTAGCTCAGTAACCAGAACACCGGCATTACCTGCACCGTCATCGCCATTCATCAGGGTGGCACCTTCCAGCGCAGGATGAATTTGCGCCGCAGTCACTTCAGACTGGGTGGCATCGTCCAATACCACTTCCACATTCATCTTGTCGCCTTTGCGCAATACAGTAAGCTCCACCTCTGCACCAGCACCCATGCTCGCAATTTTGGCCCGCAACTCAGCGAAGCTATGCAAGTTTCTACCATTGACCGCGGTGATGATATCACCTGCCTGCAAGCCAGCTTTGGCCGCAGCCGATTCGGGCTGAACTTCGCTTACGAATGCGCCAATGTTCACTTTGGCATTCATCGCTTCGGCTAAGCCAGCATCCACATCACTTCCAAGAATTCCGAGTAAGCCGCGACGCACCTCGCCAAATTCGGCAATCTGATCAATCAGGCTTTTCATCATGTTACTGGGGATGGCAAAACCAATACCGACGTTACCCCCATTGGGACCAAAGATAGCGGTGTTAATGCCAACTAATTCGCCTTTAAGGTTCACCAGTGCTCCGCCAGAGTTGCCGCGGTTTATCGCAGCATCGGTTTGAATGTAGTCTTCATAGCCACCAATATTCAGCCCTGAACGGCCCAACGCACTGACAATCCCAGAGGTAACGGTTTGAGAAAGGCCAAACGGGTTACCGATTGCTACCACAAAATCACCAACCCGAATTTTATCTGAATTCGCAATTGGCAGTGCAGTTAAATCATTGGCATCAATTTTCAGTAACGCGATGTCACTTTGCTCATCTTCACCCAGCTTTTTCGCCTTGAACACTCTGCCACCGGTGAGTTTTACGGTAATTTCGTCAGCGTTTTGAACGACGTGGGCATTGGTGACTACATAGCCTTTATCAGCATCTATGATTACCCCAGAGCCTAACCCCCTGAATGGGCGCTCCTGAACCTGTTCCTGTGGGCCGCCAAAGAAATAGCGGAACATTTCGGGCACTTGCTGACGCGCAGTTTGCGTCCCCTCTACCGCAATACTTACCACCGCGGGCGTTGCCTGCTCAAGCATTGGCGCTAAAGAGGGCACTTCTTTGTCTTTATCATTGCCGAAAAAGGGTAATGCTGCCGAAGCATGCATCTGAAGACCAAAGGCGCCAACAATTATACCGGACACCATCAACATCTGGCGAAAACGCTTGTTCATACTCGCTTACACTCCTTACAAAATTATGCGATATATGTGGTTAACTCAGAGACTGAAGGGAATACAAAAAAGTTCCCTTAGCGGGTTTTTTCCTCGGTAGACTGCCCGGCAGAACCGATGAATAACCCGGAGCCTGTGTTTGCAAAATCAAGTGGCTGAGCACCAGCAACTTTTGATTCTTTATTCTTTTCTTTGCCTTTTAGATTATTTCTCAAATAAGACGTGGCTTGTTCCCCGTAAAACGGAACACGAGACGCATCGTCGCTGTCACCCTGTTTCAGCAGAATTTCATATTCCTGTACCTGCTGTTTGAGTGCATAGCATTGGTTCTCAATGTCTTCAATGGTTTGACGGGTTTGGTGAATGTGGTGTTCAGCCTGTTGTGCCATCATGTCTTTAATTGACTGTTCAGCGCGTTTTTCAGCAGTGCTGTTATCCGACCCAGTATACATATGACGAGCAACAAAAAATCCAATAATCAGGCCTGTAGCCAGTAATGCTAAAGGAATTAATACATCCATCGACATCTCCAGTTTATTCTTTTGGGTAATTAGGGTTGGTACTTATTAATACGCTTCATAGCGATGTTTAGTGCGGTTTTTCCAAGACTATAGCAAGTAACCGCCGCTAATGCGCAGAAAAATGTATGTCAATGTGCGAAGAACTGTACATCGGAAATGCGCAAAATTTACTATTCACCGTGATTTCCCCTTAAATTAAGGCCATAATAACTTTTTTCAAGCGCCTTATAAGATTATCAATTTATTACCATGAGTTCAGCAGTATCGCCACCGATGACGCCCTGGCAAAAATATCAGCAAGACCTCACTTTACCAGACTTTCATTATGATGCAGCCCAGGAGAATGCGGTAAAAGAGTTACAACGTTTGTACGATGATCTCACCCGCACTCAGCCCGAATCAAAGTGGTCACATAAAATTAAGTCACTGTTTGGCAAAGCCGAATCGGTGCCAGTAGTGCAGGGAGTTTATTTTTATGGTGGTGTTGGCCGCGGGAAAACTTACCTGGTGGATACTTTTTACGAATGCCTGCCGTTTGATAACAAAATGCGTGTGCATTTTCACCGGTTCATGCATCGTATTCACGATGAGTTAAAGCAACTTAAAGATGTGTCCGACCCACTGCAAAGTATTGCTGCAAAAATTGCTAAAGAAACGCGGGTGATCTGTTTTGATGAATTTTTTGTCTCTGACATCACCGATGCCATGATCCTGGGTACCTTGATGGAAGCCCTGTTCAAACACCGCATTGTGTTGGTTGCTACCTCCAATATTGTTCCAGATGATTTATATAAAAACGGCTTACAGCGCGCGCGCTTTCTACCCGCCATCAGACTGATTAATGACAATACGCGTGTGGTCAATGTCGACAGCGGTATTGATTATCGCCTTCGCACGCTGGAGCAGGCAGAGATTTATCATCATCCATTGGATGAGGCGGCGACCAAAAACCTGCATGAATATTTTTTACAGTTGGCACCAGAAGTAGGCACTGAAGAAGAAACGATTGAAATTAATCATCGGCCGTTAAAAACGACTCGCAACGCGGATGGGGTAATGATGATTGACTTTAAAGTGTTATGCGAAGGCCCTCGCAGTCAAAGTGATTACATTGAAATCAGCCGTTTATATCACTCTGTCTTGCTCGCCAATGTTAAGCAGATGGGACAAAACAATGATGACACGGCAAGACGCTTCATCGCCATGGTAGACGAGTTTTACGAACGTAATGTTAAGTTAATTATGTCGGCCGCCGTTCCATTGACCTCACTATACAGTGAAGGAAAACTCAGCTTTGAATTTAAACGTTGCTTAAGCCGACTTAAAGAAATGCAGTCACATGAGTACCTGGCGCTGCAGCATTTACCGTAGGGGCTGTTATCGTGCTCATTATCGGGTAGAATCGGCCTAATTTTTTATCCCTGAAACGGGATAGCCTGAGAACAGATACACATAAAGATACGAGAACGTAAAAATGGGAAGAGCATTTGAAGTAAGAAAAGCGGCAATGGCTAAAACCGCTGGCGCAAAAACCAAGGTGTATTCTAAGTACGGTAAGGAAATTTACGTCTGCGCCAAAAACGGAGGGGCCGATCCCGACACCAATCTGTCACTTAAACGCCTGATGGAAAAAGCCAAAAAAGATCAGGTTCCCGGTCACGTAATCGACAAAGCGATTGATAAAGCGGCGGGTGGCGCCGGTGAGGACTTCGTGCCCGCGCGTTATGAAGGCTTCGGCCCGGGTAATTGTATGGTGATTGTTGATTGCTTAACCGATAACAACAACCGTACCATCACCGATGTGCGTAACTGTTTCACCAAGACCGGCGCAAAAATTGGCGCCCCGGGTGCGGTATCGCACATGTTTGATCATCAGGCCATTTTTGTATTTGCAGGCGAAGACGAAGATGCGGTATTAGAAGTGCTGATGGAAGCTGACGTAGACGTGACCGAGGTGGAAGAAGAAGACGGTAAGATCACGGTTTATGCGCCAAACACTGAGTTTTTCAAAGTCAAAACCGCGCTCACCGATGCGTATCCTGAAATTAATTTTGACGCCGAAGAAATCAGCTGGATCCCACAAACGGAAACAGACATCAGCGAAGAGGACTTACCCATGTTTGAAAAATTCATGGAAATGCTAAACGACTGCGATGATGTACAGGATGTTTATCACAATGCGAATTTGCCTGGGTGAACATTACGCCACATAATTTGCTGAAACCATTGTAAAAGCCCACTTCCAGAAGTGGGTTTTTAGTATTAAGGACATAGCAGCAAAATGGGTTCCCCACTAAGCGAACTTAAATTGACTTGTACGAAATTTAACCAAATCATTGATCTTTTTAGACCTCGCAAGGTTATAGACCTGAACGACAAGTATTAACAAAAAGTAATGTTTGTTAACTTTTGTCGTTTGCATATCGCGTGAAGCGATTCTCACCGTTGAATTTTCATTTAAGACAGTGCGAAACATTGCTGTATTCACGTCTAAACAATAACAACTAGCAGTCTCTACCGTCCACGACAATGACAGGGGATTAACTATTCACACTACAAACTTTATCTGCTCAATAACGCTGTAGGTTTTTGTTTGATGCTCGTGCTATTACTGAAGTTAACAGTAATTAGCAGTAAGACACGGCTGGGCGAAGCGACACCCTGAATTGTATGTTGCGATAGATATTTCTTTACTTAATCGTAAATCGCTATTGGTAGTGCCCCAAATGATGCTTTAACCATAATTTAACCAGGAAGCTTGTTTTTAAGTACTTATAGACTAAGTACGGTGGAAGCTTATCTACCAATCGTTGCGGAGGTAATCGCAAATTACGATAGTAAAGGAATCGAAAGATTATGAAAAAATTAAAGTTATTCGCCACTACAACTGTTTTAACCACATGTTCATCTGCTTTTGCTGCACCCATGCTTATTACTGATTGGAATTTTGTAAATGAAGCGGGATTCAGTGGCTGGACCTCGCAGGGCAGTGGCAGCAATCCGATTACCGCATCAGGAAGTAGTTCTGATTTTGGTCCGTCAATTCTGTCTTCAGGCTCACTCCCTGACACTCTTTGCTGGGGCGATCCAGCAACAACAAACGGACAAAGTTGTCTAGGTATAAATTCCCGCGTAGACCAAAATACGACCCAGAGTTGGGGGGAAGACGGCTCAATGATAGACATTAACGGTGGGTTACCGCAGGGTTCTGCACGAACCGTAGGAATGGGAATGGATTATTCATTATCATTCAAACAAGGTGCTGCGCTTCGACATGATAACAATGCTGTAACCGGGGTGATGTTGGATACAGTAACCATTCGCGATGGTATACAACTTGAGGCGATAACGCCAAGTGGAGCAGTGGCAGTAGCACCTGAACTAGAGTTCGTGGTTGATTTTTGGGAAACACCTAACGGTGGTCTTGATGCTGATGGCACTTGCCCCTTCGGCCCACCTTCGCGAACCCCAACTTCAATTAACGAAAATGGTTGCGCGGATATTTTTAAAATCATGGGTTTTGAGGACGGTGAAGGCGCTGATTTAGTTATCGTGGATTCAGGGCCTGACTTTATTGATTTTGCGGTCAAGTTTAAAGTTACCGGCGTTGATGCTTCTATCTGGCATACACACTATGAACTGATCACTCGGCTTAGTGGCTTGGATGTGCTATTTGACGATGGTCAGGTTGGATTCGTGACACGCGAAGCGGGCGTTAACATTCTCAATGCACAATTCTCTAATCGCGCGTTTGTTATCCGCGCAGTAGAGGCAGCGGAACCATCCACCTTTGCAGTGCTTGCCTTAAGCTTATTGGGGGTTGCCGGTATCGCTAGCAAACGACGTAAATAATATGAACTTTTTTATGCAATGGTTAATCCTGACATTGACATAAAAAAACTATCCCCGCTTTGACATCAGCGGGGATTTTCTATTTCTGCAACCCAGTGTTAGCGCTGCCGGGTTGAAAATAGGGTCTAAGAAGAGAGGTCCACTTTACATTCATTCTCGTAAGAAGAGTATGAAATACAAATATGTGTCGTTGTGAAATAGTCGGCCTGACATACACATGTGCCGATGGAAAAGAAATGAATTGGAGTATTAGATACATTGGCAGATGGGAATAAGACCGAAGATCTCAGTCACGACGATCCCCATAAATGGGAAGACCAAAGTGGCATTTCTCTGCGTGAAGCCAGACAAACACATCTCTTGAAAGTATTTCTTGTGCTGTCAGCCATTTACACTTTGTATCTGGCAAAAACGCTGTTTATCCCGCTGGTATTTTCTGCATTTGTTGCGTTGTTACTTAGCCCCTTGGTTGCATTGGGGCGCAAAATCTATATTCCCCGCACTATTTCTGCGTTCGTGTTAATTGGTCTGTTAATCGCACCTTTCACTTTTTTAGGCGTTGAGTTGGTTAAGCCGGCTGAACGCTGGATGGAGACTTTACCCAAAATCTCAGCTGAACTTACTGAACAAATTAATGAGATCAGCGAAAAATTTGAAAACGAACAGAATGCAGCCCAACTCAAAGCAGAAGAGGAAAAGAAACGCAAAGAAGCTGAAGAAGCCTCATTTTTTGATAGATTGTTTAAAGATGATGAACCTGAGCCAGAAGTGAAGAAAGAGGAAGCAGAAGAAAGTGTTGTTACCGGCAAAATTAAACAGGGCAGTATTGAAGTGCTGCTGTCACTACTGGCCAGCGCACCGTTCCTCATTGCGCAAATGTTTGGTAGCGTGATCCTGATCCTGTTTTTGTTAATCTTCGGCCCTGCCTTATTTAAAGTGTTTATTCAGGATTTTCCGGTGGTGGTAAATAAAGATCGCACCGTCGAGCTGGTTGGGCAGATTCAGAAACGACTTTCCAGTTACATCATAACGATCAGTATCATAAATGGGTTGCTTGGCAGCGCCACCGCGGCGGCATTTTATGTACTGGGGGTTGAGGATGCGATTTTGTGGGGGGCGCTGGTAGGCATGCTTAATTTTGTCCCTTACCTTGGCGGCTTAATTAGTTGTACCATTTTGCTTATGGTGGGTGTGGTGCAATACGGGTTAGTCTCAACGGCATTTTTGCCGCCAGCTGTCTTCTTATGTATCAATATTCTGGAGTCTCAGTTCATCACTCCGGCGATATTGGGCAAGAGTTTCAGGCTCAATCCCCTAATCATCATTCTCTGGCTTGCGGTAATGGGCTGGCTATGGGGAATTATCGGCGTTTTGCTTGCTGTGCCTATTCTGGTGTGTATTAAAATCATTTTTGAGCATTTGCATGTGCTGCCCCACTGGGTGAAGTTATTGGAGTCTGACGGGTGACAAGCTGAGCGTGAAGACTGATAGTGGGGCAATGTTAACGCACTGACGAATGAATTAAGCATCGCTTATAGAAGCTATCTCATGTAAAATCCAGCGCGGAGTTGGCCAGGCAATCGCTGCTTTCGCAAGAAAGGGGAGGAAAGTCCGGGCTCCACAGGGCAGAGTGCCAGATAACATCTGGGCGGCGTGAGCCGACGACAAGTGCAGCAGAGAGTAGACCGCCTAAGTGTATCGCATGGTACACCGGTAAGGGTGAAAGGGTGCGGTAAGAGCGCACCGCGCAACTGGTAACAGTTTGTGGCACGGTAAACTCCACTCGGAGCAAGACCAAATAGGATCCCGCTATATGTGGCCCGCGTTGGGATCGGGTAGGTTGCTTGACCTATTCAGCAATGAATAGGCTAGAGGAATGATTGCCCCAGACAGAACCCGGCTTATCGGCCAACTCCACTTATTTCTTTACCTTACCTGGCCTGATATGCTGCTTGGTAACGAATCCGCGTCGACGTCAGTCGATTGCCCACTGCCAATAACACCACAAAAAATGTCGGCAGATAGAAAGCCGAAATGTTGACGTCAAAGCTGGACTGTATCATATAGGCTAGCAAGCCAACGTAGATACCATAGTTAACCAATCCTGCCTGAAAATGGGTTTTGCGTAAGGTTCCGTAAATCAGACTGAGCAATATGATCAGTAACATCAGCGCACCTGCAAAACCCAGTGTAGCAATGGTTTCTAAGTAGTCATTGTGGGCCCGTTTAGACATTGCACTGTTGCCAAGCTTCTCATGTTTAAAATGATGTTGTACATAAGGATAGGTCCCTGGCCCCGTGCCAACAGGACCAAATTCATTGATAACTTTCAGCGCAGTTTGATGCAGCATAATTCGGCCATTATCTTCAAACTGACTTTCGCTAAAGCGTTTAAACACTGAGGTTTGGCTGAATACCGCTATCGCTGCTAATAATATCAGTGTGCTGATTGCCAGCATTTTGGGCTTGAAAATCATCTTGCGAAAGCGTTGATCGGACAGTATGACAATACCTACCACACAGCCTGCTGCCAGTACCATTGAAACCAGAGCGCCACGAGAGCTGGTATTAAAAAGGGTAAGCAGCAGGATGACGATACAAATAAATAAAATGAAAATTTTGGGCGCAAAAAACGTAAACGAAGTTGAGGACGTTGACTGACGCCGCTTGACTGAATGCCACTTCTCAACAAATAAACCTCCTGCAACCGCAAGTGACATAACCAAAAACAGCGCATACTGATTTTTATAGCTGAACGTTCCTCTTACACCCTCATTCCAGCTTAGATCCCAGGGCGGAATTGCCGGGCTTATTTCGAATGCACCACTGGTCGCAAAATTGAGTAAAGAGTAGAGCGCGGTAGTGGTAGCACTTACCACCATTAAATAAAGCAACGCTTTAATTTTTTCAAACGTGTCACATAGCCGAAAAACCCCGAAAAATAGAGCACCCAGACTCGCCAGTTTGATTATTTCGATTAGCGATATATGTGGATAGACGGATATTGGCAGGTAAGTATTCGCACTGCCGGATTGATGCCATTGATAAGTAGTTGGAGCGATACTTTTCAGCCAATTGATGGGAATCGGAATGACATACAGCGACATCCCGACCAACCAGACAACAAATACGCCGGCTGCAATTTTTAGCGAAGTTGGGGTGTTAAAATCGGGTTGCCACGATACTGTGCTAAGTAAAAAAGCGGCAAAAATAGCACCACAAAGAAAGAGTTGCTCCCAAATCAGCTCCGCACCATGCAACCAGGGGAAAACGCAGAGAGTGACACCTAATAATATCAGGGCAATGCGGTGCAAAGAGGCTGATCGATGCACCACTAGCTGAGTATCAAATCCTGTCATTGCAGTTCCTCTTGCAGTTGCTTCAACAGGGCAGAGGTTTTGCGATTGGGTGAGAACTTGGCGAAAGGTCGATACAGTTTCGCTTTATGCATCGCAGTGAACAGCACTTCTCTGACGTCCTCTTCGGAAAGCATACTCTTTATCATAGGGCCCGCCAGCTGCTGGAGAGCTTCAGGAAGTTGCTGCCATCGTGCCACTACCACAGGACCCAGAATAAGTTGGCTTTTTTGCTCCAGACCTCCTGAAGTCAGCGCATCGCGCAAATAGTTTTCTACCCGTTGAGGCGAGGCCTGTTGTTTCACTGCAACTAGAACCATCAGGCTGTCGGCTTCAAAATGGGTAGGTTGAAGTTGTTGAACCTGTTGTAAAATCGTATGCGCAATCTCCAGATAGAATTCGGCATTGTTGTTTTGAGCGAGTAAAATATAGAGTTTTGCCAATGCGATCTTTATCTGCGCATCGTCACGTAGCACTTCATCGGCATGCTGCAAGTCAGCAAGCGTACTAAGCACTTCGGAATCTGAGTAAATCCTGCCCGCCGTAAACCAGTGCTCTACATTTTGTTGTGCCGACTGGCTGGAAAAGTAAACCGCGCCAAAGCGGAAAGATAACAATAAAAGAAATGCAGCAAAAAAAATGACAAACACTCGGATCACAGCAAATGACCAGTTCTGGTTTTTCAGACGTGAGTGAGGCCTGTTCATAGTCATATTGAATGCAGTCATTTTCCAACGTGGTGCGCATACCGCCAAAATATTAGCGAGATTGATCATTAATTCTAAAGTGAAATACGTTTTAAGCAATTATTTAGCCTAAGGAAACTGAAAGTTTAGCGAAGTAACCTCAGGGGCAGATTGATTTATCGCTTATTCCTCCTGATTTTTTTGCCGGAAGCAACTAAGCTTAATTTATTTAATAAGGTAATTCTTAATAATTCATGGTTCCTACTATATTAGATATCGAAGCGAGTGGTTTTGGTGCGCATAGTTATCCTATTGAAATAGGTGTAATTACTGGAGAAGGAGAAAAATACTGCAGCCTTATTAAGCCATTTAGTGAATGGCAGCACTGGGACGAGAGTGCAGAGCAGATTCACGGCATTTCACGCAATGAACTGTTGCACCGCGGCCAGCAGGGAAGAGAAGTCTGCCTGATGTTAAATCGAATGCTAATGGGGCAAACGGTTTACTCAGACGGCTGGGCAGTAGATTATTCCTGGTTAAGAAAATTATTCGCTGCGTCGGGCTTAGCTATGGGATTTTCGTTGTCCCCCATCGAAATGATTTTAAATGAACGACAATTGGAAGGGTGGTACGGTATCAAACAAGGTGTACTGGCTAAAATGAAAACGCCCCGCCACCGCGCGAGCGCCGACGCGCAAATGATTCAAATGACCTACGCGTTGTCGGTGCGCAGCGTATTCTGAATTATTTGTGAGTGGGGAGTGGTTAGAACGCGTATTGCACACCCATTATCAACGTATTGATATCCATTTCACCCACTTCACGGTATTCAAATTCCAGAGCCATATTTAACGAATCAGGTTCGCCGAGTTGCCAACCAAAGCTAGCGGCATTGCCCGCGTTGGTCGGAAGAAACAAAAGTGTATCATCTACATCAGAACTATTACTGCTTTGCACGGCTGCAAACAGGCGTTGGGATGAGCTTGATGATATTGACCGGCTGGCCGTAACTCGCACAGAGTCAATCGGCGAGCGTTGATTGATCGTATCCAGCCAAACGGTCTGGTCAAGCAACTGACGATCATAGTGCAAATCAAATGACCATTTAGGCAGTAATTCTGTCTGGTATGAAATCGCAGATTCAAGCTGATTCGCGTAAACTATGGTTGGTCGATCAAAATCGATATAGTCGGCGGCCATTGCGTAGCAGGGACATATCAACAAACAGGTCATTGCTGTCTTATGTAATGCGTACTTCATTGTGTATTCCAAAAAAACCAAAGTGTGAAAGTAACGTGTTATTGTGCTTTTTATTAAGCAATATTGTTTTTATTTAAGTGTAGACGTCAGTTGCAAAGATAAAAAACTTTTTAAAACTTTTTTTATCTTTTTCGTCTTATCAGCTAGTTACGCAGGGGGCTTAATTTTGATCAGAACTGAATTAGGTACAAAAGGCTGGTATCCGCATCGACACCAGCCTGCTTAGCGCATTAGAGCGCGCTTTTTAATACCTCTGCTTTATCTGTTTTTTCCCACGGGAAATGGTCCCGTCCAAAATGGCCGTAGGCAGCTGTCGCGCGGTAGATTGGACGTTCAAGATCAAGCATTTTGATAAGACCATACGGACGCAAGTCAAAGTGTTCGCGCACCAACGCGACCAGCGTGCTTTCTGATACCGTGCTGGTACCAAAGGTTTCAATACTGATTGAGGTTGGCTCTGCGACGCCGATAGCGTAAGAGATCTGAATTTCGCAGCGTTTAGCCAAACCAGCAGCAACAATATTCTTCGCTACATAACGGCCTGCATATGCAGCAGAACGATCCACCTTTGAAGGATCTTTGCCAGAAAATGCGCCGCCACCATGACGTGCCATGCCGCCATAAGTGTCCACAATAATCTTTCTTCCAGTCAGGCCGCAATCACCCATAGGACCACCAATTACAAAACGGCCTGTTGGATTGATATGCATGCGGGTGTGTTTTGTAATCCACTCTGCTGGCAGTACCGGTTTGATAATCTCTTCCATTACCGCTTCACGCACCGTATCAGTGCTGACACTTTCACAATGTTGGGTGGATAAAACGACGGCATCAATGCCCACAGGTTTATCGTTTTCATACACGAAAGTAACCTGACTTTTCGCATCTGGGCGTAACCAGGCTAACTGACCCGACTTGCGAACTTCCGCCTGACGCTGCACCAGTCGATGCGCATAGGTAACCGGTGCCGGCATCAATACATCGGTTTCGTCACTGGCATAGCCAAACATCAGTCCCTGGTCACCCGCGCCCTGTTCTTCAGGGTGTGACCGGTCAACACCCTGGTTGATATCCGGTGACTGCTTACCGATCGCATTAAGCACCGCACACGAATTGGCGTCAAAGCCCATATCCGAGTGCACATAGCCAATTTCTTTAATGGTCTGACGGGTCAATTCTTCGATATCGACCCACGCCGTGGTTGTAATTTCACCGCCCACTAATACCATGCCAGTTTTTACAAACGTTTCGCACGCAACCCGTGCTTTGGGATCCTGTTCAAGGATAGCATCCAGCACGGCATCTGAAATCTGGTCTGCAATTTTGTCCGGGTGCCCCTCAGACACAGATTCAGACGTAAATAAATGCGTAGCCATAGTTTCTCCAACTCATCTTTTTATCTGTCGCTAATAACGCGGCATTGTACTTAATTCAAACAAAAAAGCCAGCTTTACGTCTGGACGTCTAAAATGTGGCTGTTTCGTTTAATTGACATACGCCCTGAGATTGTATTTAGCCTTTAAAATACACAAAACACATTGAACTGATATTTCGCATGGGGGAGAATACCCGTCTCAATTTCTTTGACACCCAGAGTCCGCAATCAAAGCAAGCTTAGGTTGTAAGCTGTTGATATGCAAAATTGACACTCTGACGCTACTCAATATGCAGGAGATAACATGCCCACTCGTAGTGAACTTGCCAACGCTATACGCGCTTTAAGTATGGATGCCGTACAACAAGCTAATTCAGGTCACCCCGGAGCGCCAATGGGCATGGCTGATATCGCACAGGTGTTATGGTGCGATTATATGAATCACAATCCGGCTAACCCTGAGTGGGCGAACCGTGACCGCTTTGTGCTATCCAATGGGCACGGCTCTATGCTGATTTACTCACTGCTACATTTAACCGGTTACGATCTGGCGCTTGAAGAGCTTAAAAATTTCCGTCAGTTGCATTCCAAAACCCCGGGGCATCCTGAGTATGGCTATGCGCCGGGTATCGAAACGACCACCGGTCCATTGGGCCAGGGGGTCAGTAATGCGGTAGGAATGGCGTTGGCAGAAAAAGTACTGGCGGCACAGTTCAACCGTGACGGTCACAATATCATCGATCACTATACCTATGCCTTCATGGGTGACGGCTGCCTGATGGAAGGTATTTCACATGAAAGCTGTTCTCTGGCAGGCACCTTAGGTCTGGGTAAACTCATCGCGTTTTGGGATGACAACGGCATTTCCATCGACGGTGAAGTAGAAGGCTGGTTCACCGACGATACGCCAAAACGTTTTGAATCCTATGGCTGGCAGGTAATTCGCCATGTAGACGGGCATGATCCTGAACAGATTCGCAATGCTATTGAAGAGGCACGTGCCAATACCACGCAACCGACGTTAATTTGTACCAAGACCATCATTGGTTTTGGCGCGCCGAACAAGCAAGGTACGGAATCGTGTCACGGTGCACCGCTGGGTGAGGATGAGATCAAAGCTGCACGTGAAGAGCTTGGCTGGACTTACGGTAAGTTTGAAGTGCCTGAGGACGTGTATGCAGAATGGAGCGCGAAAGACAAGGGACAGCAGGCTGAACAAAACTGGAATGAGGCATTTGCTGCGTATGAGAAAGCGCATCCTGAACTTGCCAAGGAATTAAGCCGTCGCTTAAGCGGTGACTTGCCTGCTGATTTTACCGAAAAGGCGGATGCATATATCAGTCAGTTGCAAAACAATCCGGACAAGATCGCTACCCGTAAGGCATCGCAAAATGCACTGAATGCTTACGGCCCCTTATTACCCGAATTACTCGGCGGCTCTGCCGATCTGGCCGGTTCTAACCTGACCATCTGGTCAGACAGTAAAGGGGTTGAAGCCAACGACGCCAGCGGTAACTATGTTTACTACGGGGTGCGTGAATTTGGTATGTCTGCGATCATGAACGGTATCATGTTACACGGTGGTTTCAGACCGTACGGCGCCACTTTCCTGATGTTTATGGAATATGCCCGCAACGCTGTGCGCATGGCCGCATTAATGCGCATTCCGGTGTTATTTGTCTACACCCATGACTCCATTGGGCTGGGTGAAGATGGACCAACTCACCAGGCGGTGGAGCAATTAGTAGCCTTGCGTTCGACCCCGAATCTGGACAACTGGCGCCCGTGTGATCAGGTAGAGTCAGCTGTTGCCTGGAAGGCCTCGATTGAACGTAAAGATGGCCCATCGACTTTGATTTTCACTCGTCAGGGCGTGCCTCAGCAAGAGCGCAACGCTGAGCAGCTTAAACTGATTGAACGCGGTGGTTATATTCTTAAAGACTGTGAGGGCACCCCCGAAATCATCTTGTTGGCTACCGGTTCTGAAGTATCATTAGCCGTCGATGCCGCTGAAACGCTTGGCCAACAAGGTAAGCAGGTTCGCGTGGTGTCAATGCCTTCCACCGACGTGTTTGACCGTCAGGATGCCGATTACAAAGCGTCTGTGTTACCTGCTTCAGTGACCAGGCGCGTGGCAGTAGAAGCGCTGGCCAAAGACAGCTGGTACAAGTACGTCGGTTTGAACGGTGCCATTATTGGCATGGATACCTTTGGTGAGTCCGCGCCTGCTGCAGATTTGTTCAAGCACTTTAATATTACCGCAGAAGCGGTGGTTGAGGCCGCACTTGGCCTGTAATGATTGAGTAGTCAGCAGACAATGGTAAGAATCGCCATAAATGGCTTTGGTCGCATTGGCCGAAACGTATTGCGGGCGCTTTTTGAAAGCGGCCGCACGAGTGAAATAGAAATTGTGGCTATCAATGATGTAGCCAAACCGGAAGGAATTGCACATTTATTAAAGTATGATACTGCCCATGGCCGCTTCGCTTTTGATGTGCAATTAAACAATGGTGATCTGCTGGTGGACGGCAAGCCTATAAGGTTGTTAGCGCAACCTGACATTGATTTGTTACCCTGGCGAGAACTGGCAGTGGATATTGTACTGGAATGCACCGGAGTGAACGGCGACCGTCAGTCCGGACTTGCTCATCTGGCAGCGGGGGCGGGCAAAGTACTTTATTCTCAGCCCGGCAGTAATGATTTAGATAATACCATTATTTTCGGTAGTAATGAGCACACGCTAACTGCTGAGCAAAAACTGGTCTCAAATGGCTCCTGCACCACTAATTGCATTGTGCCGGTAATACAAGCACTGGACGATGCCTTTGGCGTGCTAAGCGGCACCATCACCACAATTCATGCGTCAATGCATGATCAGCAGGTGATTGACGCCTATCACGATGACTTACGTCTGACCCGTGCCGCCAGCCAGTCAATTATTCCGGTTGATACCCGTTTGGCCAGAGGGATCGAGCGAATTTTGCCTAAGTTTGCAGGAAAATTTGAAGCCATCGCTGTACGTGTGCCCACCATTAACGTTACCGCGATGGATTTAAGCGTTACATTGGACACAGACGTGACGATTAAAGATATCAACAGTGCGTTAAAAGCTGCGCGAAAAGGCCGCTTATCCGGCATTCTGGATTACACTGAAGAGCCTCTGGTGTCTGTAGACTTTAACCATAATCCGCATTCATGCATTGTGGATGGCACCCAGACCCGCGTCAGTCACCGTCAGCTGGTAAAAACCCTGATCTGGTGCGACAACGAATGGGGCTTTGCTAACCGAATGCTGGATACCGCTGTCGCAATGCATAATGCAACCTAATTAGTTTGAGAATATAAGGAATTCACATGGCAATACCCAGCATGCATGATTTTTCGCTCGAAGGGCAACGGGTTTTAATCCGTCAGGATCTCAACGTTCCGGTTAAAGACGGCAAAGTGACATCAGATGCACGCATCAAAGCATCCATTCCTACCATCCAGGCCGCATTGGATGCGAAAGCCGCGGTGATGATCATGTCTCATCTGGGACGACCTGATGAAGGCCAACCAGACGACGAGTACTCACTGCAACCTGTGGTCGACTATTTAATCGAGGCGCTCGACGTACCGGTGAAACTGGTTAAAGATTATCTGGGCGGAGTAACTGCTTCACCGGGTGAATTGGTGGTACTGGAAAACGTTCGCTTCAATAAAGGCGAGAAAAAAGACGACGAAACATTGGCTAAGCAGTATGCGTCGTTATGCGACATCTTTGTTATGGACGCGTTTGGCACGGCTCATCGTGCGCAGGCATCGACCCATGGCGTGGCCAAATTTGCACCCAAAGCCTGTGCTGGTCTATTATTGGCCGCTGAGCTGGATGCATTGTCAAAGGCATTGGATAACCCGGCGCGCCCCATGGTCGCGATCGTGGGTGGTTCAAAAGTTTCGACTAAATTAACCGTACTGAAAACCTTAGCAACCAAAGTCGATCAGCTCATTGTCGGTGGCGGTATTGCCAATACATTTATTGCGGCCAAAGGCCATAATGTGGGCAATTCGTTAGTTGAAATGGATTTGGTTGACGAAGCCAAACGGCTGATGGATGAAGCTAAGGCGAACAATGCTGATATTCCGGTCCCCACTGATGTGGTAGTAGGTCAGAAATTTGCAGAGGATGCTGAAGCCACCTTAAAATCAGTTGACCAGATTGCCAGTGATGACATGGTGTTTGATATTGGTCCCGATTCAGCAGCAGAACTGGTGGAAATACTGAAAAACGCGGGCACGATTGTATGGAACGGCCCGGTGGGCGTGTTCGAATTTGATCAGTTCGCTGAAGGGACTAAAGCCATTGCCAATGCAATCGCAGAAAGCCCGGCCTTCTCCATTGCTGGTGGCGGTGATACCTTAGCAGCAGTAGATAAGTATAATATTGCAGATAAAGTATCGTATATCTCAACCGGTGGCGGTGCGTTTTTAGAGTTCCTGGAAGGTAAAACCTTACCTGCTGTAGCCATTCTAGAAGAAAAAAATAAATAAGGGTTACCGCGAAACGTTATTCTCCGGCTTCGGTCAAAGCGAAGTCGGAGTCAATTTAAATCCCTACACCTGCCTCCAAGGCAGTACATTAAAATCGAAAGGAGTGATACCCATGGCTTCACAAGCGCAACAAGCTATGCTGGACAAAATGAAAACGCAGAAAGGCTTTATTGCTGCGTTAGACCAAAGTGGTGGTAGCACCCCTAAAGCACTTCGTTTGTACGGTATCGATGAATCCGCTTACAATGGTGATGAAGAGATGTTTAATATGGTGCATCAGATGCGCACCAGAATTATCACCAGTGACGCATTCAGTGGCGAACGTGTATTAGGGGCTATCTTGTTTGAGAACACCCTGGATCGCGAAATCGAAGGAATGTCTTCAGCACACTATCTGTGGCAGAAAAAACGTGTAGTACCATTCCTGAAAGTAGATAAAGGTCTGGCTGACGAAGCTAACGGTGTTCAGTTAATGAAGCCGATGCCAGAGCTGGCGTCGTTATTGGCCAAGGCAACCGCGCAAGATGTGTTTGGTACCAAAATGCGCTCTGTTGTAAAAATGGCGAATCACCAAGGGATCAAAGCGGTTGTTGAACAACAGTTTGAAGTGGGTAAACAAATCATTGCGGCGGGTTTGGTGCCGATTATCGAGCCTGAAGTTGATATCCACAGTCCTGAGAAGGCAGAAGCGGAAGCTTTGTTGAAGGTTGAAATCTTAACTCAACTCAACTTGCTTAAAGACGGGCAGGAAGTGATGTTGAAATTGACGCTGCCAAATCAGGCTAACTTTTATAAAGAGCTGATTGATCATCCGCGTGTCATTAAAGTGGTTGCGCTTTCTGGTGGTTACAGCCGCGATGAGGCCAACGAAAAACTGGCGCAAAACAAGGATATGATTGCCAGCTTTTCGCGCGCACTGACCGAAGGTATTTCTGCACAGCAAACGAAAGAAGAGTTTGAAGCTACGCTGGATACTTCCATCGAAAATATTTACCAGGCGTCGATTGCGTAATTGTTATTTATGCATCCAGATTGGCGTAATCGCGTCAATCT
Source organism: Alteromonas ponticola (assembly GCF_012911815.1). GTDB lineage: Bacteria > Pseudomonadota > Gammaproteobacteria > Enterobacterales > Alteromonadaceae > Alteromonas > Alteromonas ponticola. Next base: position 306,402 of record NZ_JAATNW010000005.1, read on the forward strand.
GGAAATTGCCCCCCTGAACCAGACGCTCTTCTTTACTCCCTCCACTAAGATGTCGGACCAGTCTATTGAACGCTGCGCGGCTTTCTAATATACTCGACCCCTGACGTTTTTTAAAAACATACACGAGCGGATCTGGTGGAATTAAGATCCTTCTATTTACTTCATACCACAAGTAGTTACAGCCAAATAGCCATGCGAGGCAATTTGCAGTAGTGGTCGGGGTACTCTCGGTGAGCAGTTTTCAGTTACACATTTTTCAGCTTTCGCTGTTGGGATTAATGATTTTGGTCGGCATGTTATTTACTTTCATGCTTCCAACGCCTTCACAAAAACATAAAGCCCGTTCTACTTATTTTGCCCGTCTATTCCTGTTATCAATGTGGACGGGTCAAGCCTGCTTATCGCTGGCTAATTTTCAGTTCCCGGTTATCGGGAGGGTAGGTTATGCATTTTTCATTACGTTAAGTGCCTATCTGTTATTGATTACCGTAGTTAAACGCTACGGTCATGCGATGCGGTGGCAGGTGCTGACGGCGATGGTGCTGCATCTAATGGCGCTGGTAGGAATAAGCTTTCTGTCCAACATAAACCAGCTAAACCCCATCTTCAGTCATACCATTTTATTAGCTAGTATAGCCACGCCGCTACTGCTTGCCTTTCGCTACATCCAACTCCAGGGTGGCAGCAAAAATCCCGGCGACAAAGTGCTGATTGCAGTGATTCAAACGGCGTTGGCTGTCATTATGGTAGGTGCGCCACTGTATTGGATTTTCATTGAACCCAATGAATTACAGCAGACACTGGTCAGTTTCGGTTTGCACATGGTCACAATGCTGGCATTCATGCTTGGGTTTGCAGTCAGTATTATGCACTCACTGGTAACCCGTTTGAAATTTAAAATTTATCAGGACCCACTGACAAATTGTAAGAATCGCCATTTTTTCTATGAAATGGCGCCCAAGTTGTTAGCGCATGCGAAACGACACAACGAACAGATGTCGGTGGTAATTTGCGATATTGATCATTTTAAATCTATTAACGATAAGTTCGGGCACGTGGTCGGTGACAGAGCGTTACAGCAGTTCGCTAAAACACTGAGTGCTGAGCTTCGTAACGAAGATGCCCTAATCCGTATGGGGGGAGAAGAGTTTCTTATTTTGTCTCCCAGGTGTGATATCGCCCAGGCCAAAGCCTTCGCTGAGCGATTGCGCCATCGTATCGAAGTTAACCCGATGAAACTGTCTGGCGTAGATATTTCACTCACTGCCTCATTTGGCGTAGTTGAAATACATTCAGACAACGATATTTATCACGGGCTCAAAGCCGCAGATACCGCAATGTACGAGGCCAAGTCAGCCGGGCGAAATCAGGTTATTACGGTTACCACTTAAGTTACTACTAAAGAAAGATTAAGCACCTGCCAATATTGCCGTTCTTGTTCCAGATCCGCAGTAATAATGGGTCGGTTAGCAAACCAGTTAGTGGGAAATTGCAACGTACACTGGGTTTTTTCGGCGGTTATGGCGATGTCGGGAAGGTAATTGGCCTGCCGCTTAATATTCAATACTACCGCCAGGCGAAGCAACACAATTAATTTGTGCACGACATCGCTATCATACTGGTTGAATTCGACGATATCCTGTGTACGTATTTTCTTCCGATGATTGCGTACCAATGTTGCCAGCAGCTCCTGTTGCTCCTGGGTAAAACCGGGCATGTCAGCGTTAGTAAGAATGTAAGCTGAGTGTCGTTGAACACCGCGCGAATTGACTTGCAAACCCACCTCATGCAGTAGCGCAGCCCAGCCAAGCATACTTCTGTTCTCTGCCTGATTAAGTTTCCACGCTTTGGCACAGGCATCAAACAGTGTCATTGCAGTATTAAAAACCAGTTGCGCATGCGCAGCATCCACATCATAGCGCGAGGCCATACTCGATGCGGTGCGGGTGCGGATATTCTGATGATGCAGCGTATCTTCCATCTCGTAAATGACCCCCTCACGTAATGCGGCAGAGGAGTAGTACAAATTATCTATTTTAAAGGTTTTGAAAATGCCAATGAGAATGGCTAACCCGGCAGCAATCACCGGTTTTCTATCTTCACTTAAATCGGAAAACGATAATTTGTCGGCGTGTCCGCAATCCACACACTGTTTCATCAAATTCTTCAGGCTTTTTAAGGTAATCGGAATATCGTGCCCATTCGGGCGGTCAAGCTGTACAAGTTTGAACAGTGCTTTAATGGTGCCTGAGGTACCGATGCACAAATCCCACCCCATCGCCTGATATTTACCTTCGATTAGCTCCAATTCCTGTTCAACGGTGGTGATCGCCTTTTCGAACGCTTTGGCTTTAAGTTCTCCCTTAGCAAAAAATTGCTGAGTGTAGCTGACACAGCCCATTTGAATACTGCGACACAGTTTGGCCTCAAAACCCTCACCAATAACAAACTCAGTGGAGCCACCACCGATATCAATTACCAGTCGTTTTCCTTCATGATAGTTGGTGTGGGCCACGCCTGAATAAATTAAGCGCGCTTCTTCGGTACCGGAGATCACTTCGATGGGATAAGGAATTATTGCCTTGGCGGCTTTGATAAACTGTTTTGCATTGGTCGCTTTGCGCAGGGTGTGCGTGGCGACTATTCTGACGTTGTCCGGTTCAAATCCTTTCAGGGTGTCGGCAACCACACGCAACATCGCCAGGCCTCGATCCATCGCTTGTTGCGATAACACATCGTTTTCATCCAGTCCCTGTGCCAGCCGCACTTTCTGTTTAACGGTATGCAAGAGCTGAACAGAGCCAGCCACAATACGTGCCACCACTAAGTGAAAACTGTTTGAGCCTATGTCCAGGGCCGCTACCTTGGTTACTTCTCTACGTTCTGCCTGCTCAAATGCCGCAATTGGTGGAGCGTTGTGTCTACTCACTCAGGGCCTGCTTCTTCAATTTTTTTCAGATAATCGTAAATGGCTTCCTGAGACCGTATTTTCTTGCGGTTGCCCCTGTGAACGTAGCGATTGACCTGCTCTTTGTCAATGATTCGCGCTTTCAGGGTATCCTTAAACTGGAGTTCAATGAGGTCGACCAATTGCTGTTGTAAGCGTTTGTCATAAATTGGACAGCCCACCTCAATGCGATTGTCCATATTACGGGTCATCCAGTCAGCTGACGAAATAAATACCTTACGATCCCCCCCGCCTTCGAAAATCATCACCCGTGGATGCTCTAAAAATCGGTCAACGATAGAGATAATCTGGATATTTTCACTTACCCCTTTAATGCCAGGGACCAAAGAGCACATTCCGCGAATAATTGCCCGGATCGTCACTCCGGCCTGACTGGCGCGATAAAGATCGTCAATCAGCTCTTTATCGACCAGATTGTTGATTTTAATCGTTATGCCCGCTTGCGCACCCTCTTTAAGATGCTGAATTTCCTGTCGAATAAGAGATTGAATTTTGGTACGCGCATTTAAGGGCGAAATTTGCAGGTGTTGAAATTTGTAGCGGCGATAAGGATATTGAATTAAGTCAAACACGCCAACGGCTTCTTCTGCTAAATCCTGATTACGGGTAAATAGACTGAGGTCGGTATAAATTTTAGCCGTTTTCTCATTAAAGTTGCCGGTGCCGAAGTGGGCGTAATGCACCATAGAGCCACGCTCTTCGCGGGTGACCACACACACTTTACTGTGAATTTTGAGAGTGGGCACACCTAAAATTACGCGAATACCCGCATCGGTCATTTGTTTTGACCACTCAATGTTAGCTTCTTCGTCAAAGCGGGCACGTAATTCAACCACCACAGTGACTTTCTTACCGTTATCAACTGCATCAATTAACGAGTTGATAATGCGTGAGTGGGACGCCACACGGTAGATATTGATGCGGATCATTTTAACGCTGGGATCAAACGCTGCTTGACGAACGAACTCGGTGAAATGTAAAAAACGATGATAGGGATAGTACAGCAATACATCGTGGGCAGTAATTGCATCGAAGATAGTGTTAAAACGTGAAAAACTGCGACTATTGATTGCCGCCATGGGCGAGTGCTCAAGATAGTGTCTGCCTACATTTGGGAAGCCAATAAAGTCTTTGAAATTACGGTAATGTCCTGCCGCATGCATGGTATCCAAAGAGGTAATCTTAAGCCCTTTACGCAGGTCATTTACCATGTCTTTGGGCATCGCATGATCATGTATGACCCTTACTGGCTCTGCAATTAGCCGTTGTTTCATGCTTTCCGACATCTTTTCAACGTAGCTTTCATCTATTTCATCGTTGATGTAGTACTCGGCATCACGTGTCATTTTAAATGAAAACGCTTCAAGGGTATCGAATTTGACAAATCCTCTGAATATTTCAGCCAGGCATAACTGAATAATGTCATCAAGCAAAATAATATGCTTCTTCTTGCGGCTTTTTTCAGGTGGAATTACCACAAAGCGGGACATTTCTGACGTGGGAACCTGAACCGCAGCAAAGCGGGGTTTTTTGTCCTTGCGCCTGATGGCCACATATAAATAAACAGCGGTGCCATTTAAGCGGCTGAGCAAATCGGTTTTTTTATCGATTAATATAGGCGCAATATGACGAAGCACTTTGTTAACAAAGAAATTTCGTACCCAGGTTTTGTGGTAATCGTTTAACTCGTCTTTACGAAGGATGTGAATATGATAACGGGCTAGTGATTTCAGTACGTCTTTATGTATCTCATTAAACTTAGCTGACAGTTCTACCACTTTGTTTTGGATTTGCTCCATCAACTGTATTTTCTGTTCGGCTTCAGATTCATTGCCATCGTTTTGCGCAATAGTGATCTGACGCTTCACATCGGCTGCTCTGACACGAAAGAATTCGTCTAGATTGTTGGAGTAAATCCCAAGGAAGCGCAACCGCTCTACCGCAGGCGTGTTGCGGTCTGCTGCCTCTTGTAATACACGTTCATTGAACGCTAACCAGCTTAGCTCTTTGGGGTAATATAATTCAATCGTGTCCATGTGTTCTTATAGTTTATTAACCGCGCACACGTTGTTAATCAACGCACCCACAGGGCTGTCACACCCCTATGACAGCAGTGTGTCAGCCCGCTGTTCCTTTATTTTCCACTTGAAATATCTACGACCAGATCATTGGAGCGGTTCTCCAGCGCGCTCTGCAACGCGGCTTCGTCAAAGTCATCAGGCACCGCAATGACAGCACGCGCTTTAAACATCAGGCTGCCCCACGCAGGAGCACTCTCACAACGGGACTCAAAGGAAACAATATTTAAATTGAACTGGTTAAAGATACCCGTGAGCTCTTGTACTATTCCTGGTTTATCATTACCCATTACATCGATGGTAAGTGTATTACGTAGTTCTGTAGGGGAGGTGGTCACCGCGATTGAATGTACATCCAGATCAGGAATCTTACCCACAGCGGTAACCAGCTCATCCATGCTATCTTCACTCACCTGAACTTCAACAAAGCCGGTAAACATACCTGCCATATGAGCAAAACTGCTGGATAGCCAGTTCCCATTTTGCTGGTAAACTTTTTTTGCGATGGCATCCACGATGCCGGGTTTATCTTTTCCAATAACCGTAATGATCAGTGACTGCATAGTTTTCCTTTGGCAGTAAGAAACGTGTGAGATAATTCAAAGATAGATGGCTTACGCATAATTTTAAAGATGTAAGCAGGATCAGGTGGCAGAAAAAAAAGAAATGGTGCACAATATTTGTACAGCACTATTTCTAATCTGTTGTACATTTTGAAAGGAAAAAAATGAAGAATCTACCTGCTGTCTCCGATGAAAATTGCATGAAGGACTATCCCGAGATTAGAGCCAACGAGCGAGATCGGTTATTGCATTACGTGCGCATTCATCCCAATGCCAGTGTGTTAGACATTCAAGCGGCGGGTGGTTTTTTATCTGACAAGGTTTATCAGAACCTGGATGGACAGGTCACCTGCTACTGTCTTGAACCCAGTGATATTCATCGGGCTCGTTTAAAATCATATCATGTCCCTGTGAACGACGAAGTTGAAAATTTTCCCACTATTGCCACTGAGTCGATGGATGTAGCAATTGGCCTCGCCGGGTTGCATCACAGCAATAGCCACCAGTCTACGTTGAACGAAGCGTATCGAGCCCTCAAACCCGGGGGGCAGTTTGCTGTGTGTGATGTGGTGATTGGCTCTAACATTGCGAGGTGGTTAAATGAATATGTGGATGCAAATTGCGCGTCGGGTCACAAGGGAGTTTTTGTGGAGGAAAATAGCTTACAGCAACAAATATTGAATGCGGGCTTTTCCAATGTGCGCTTATCCCATGATGATGTGCCCTGGGTTTTTCCCTCCATGCAGGTATTCGTCAGCTTTTTTAAAGGCTTATTTGGCTTGCAAACTACGCTGGAGGAAATTGAACGTGCCATCTTTGACTATTTCGAACCTCAGATTTTGCCCGATCGGGTCATATTACCCTGGCGCTTATTGTATGCCACAGGGCTCAAAGGTTAGATTAATCAGACTTTAGTAGGGCAAATTTGACATTTGTGGTAGTCTGTTTGCGTTTTTTTTTCGTTTGATAAACTATCTCTTATTTGATAGTAAGAAAAGCCGCTTTTTTCCATAGACAGGATACCGTGAATGCAACATAAACAGCCACACTATGCTTTTGATAAATGTGAAAATGAGCCTATCCACATTCCAGAAAGCATCCAAAGTTATGGCTTTTTAATTGCTTTCAATATCAGCGATAAACGTGTCGCTATCATCAGCGAAAACGTAAATAGTCTATTTACTACTGATTCTATTATTGGTGAAGACTTTTTAACGTTACTGCGTCCTGAAACCGATGAGAAAGTTTTTTTAGAAGATACCTTTAAGCGCGTACAGCAAAACAAAATTCGCTTACCCATTCGTTTAACTCTTGAAGAATCGTTGTTAACTGCAGGCTCAGATGTGGAATATCTGGCGGTAGTTTACACCAGCGGCGATTATTTTGTGGTTGAGTTAGAGCCTTCCACCGAATTTCGCGACACCTATAGCGCAGAACAATTCATTAAGCTGTATGCGATGAGTATAGCCCCGCGTTTCAAGCAGCTCACCTCCTTAAGTGAAATGGCGCAGGAAATGGTGGGCACGATCCGTTTTCTGACTAATATGGATCGGGTGGTGCTGTATAAGTTTAATGATGACTTTTCGGGCAAAGTAATTGCTGAGGCGAAAGCGGACGATATGGATTCGTATCAGGACCTGTATTTTCCGGCGAGTGATATACCGGCCCAGGCCCGTGAACTGTATAAAACTAATTGGGTGCGCTTAGCCCCGGATACGGAACTTGCTGCATCCCCTTTAATTCCCTCTATCGAACAATCCGGGCGCGAGCCACTCGATTTGACCCGTTCGTTACTCAGACAGTTTTCGCCGATTCATTTGCAATATATCCGCAATCAGGGGCTCCGTGCGTCATTCAGTGTATCTTTGGTTACTGATGGCGAACTGTATGGCATAATTTCATGTCATCACCGCGAACCCTGTTATATACCGCAGGATGTGCGCTTACAATGCGAGAATTTGAGTCAGTTATTTTCCTGGCATCTGCTGGCCAAAGAGCAGGAAATTGCAAAAGCCAAAAAAACCAATATCGAGCGTGCAGTGGATGAGATGCTGGATAAAATTGGGCCGTCCAACCCCATTGGTCGGGTAGTCAAAAGTGGTGAAAAAGCGTTTCTGGATGCCATGAATTGTGATGGCTTTATTTATTTCTCCCAGTACGAAACCATCACGTTGGGCAATACGCTACCGATTGATTTAGTCAAAGCCATCTTTTCAGAAGCCAGCCGTACAGATGCCTTCCCTTATACCAATGATAATCTGTCAGAGACCTGGCCAGAGGTGAAAGAGCATGGTATTGCGGGAATTATGGTCATTCCTCTGTTCGAGAAAAAACGCTACTTTACCGCCTGGTTCCGTAAGGAAACGGTGCGCTTGCAAAAATGGGTGGGCGCCGAAAATGAAAAATCCGAAGATGCACCCAAGGAAGAGCGTTTAAAACCGCGCATGTCATTTGCCATTAATGAAAGGCAGATTAAAAACCATTCGGTGCCCTTTGACAGGGCCGATATTGATACTGCTCATCGGCTCAATCGCATGTTTTTGGTGTATGCACTAGATGTACAGGAACGCATGCATATCAGCATTCAGGAACTGGAAAAGCAGGATCAGTATCGTAACGAGTTTTTAGCTACTCTGGCACATGAACTACGTAATCCGTTGGGCCCGATTATGTCAGGAGCGAGCATTCTTGAATCCACTGATGATGAATCTACCAAGAAACGGGTCAGCGCTATTATCAGCCGCCAGGCTGAATATATGTCAAAGCTGGTTAACGAGTTGATGGATGTATCGCGGATCACGCAGGGTAAAGTAAAGCTTGAATTTGAAAGGCTCAATATTCAGGACATCATTTCTGAGTCGTTGGAAATGGTGGAGCAACACATAAAATCGAAAAGCCATGACGTCCATGTACAGTATCTTGAAGACGGGGTACCGGTATACGGTGACCGTGCGCGCTTAAGTCAGATTTTCTCTAATATCATCCATAACGCAGCAAAATACACTGACAACAACGGCAAAATTACTATCAGCGTTAAGCAGGAAGCCAGCCTGGTGGTAGTGCGAATTTCAGACAATGGGCTGGGTATACCACATGAACGTTTAGGCGATGTATTTAATATGTTTACCCAGATTGAAGCGCATTCAACCCATACTAAAGGCGGGCTGGGAATTGGCCTTACGCTGGTGAGTAAATTAGTTGCACTTCACCACGGAAGTATAACAGTAGAAAGTGAAGGAGAAGGCAAAGGCAGTACCTTTGAAATACGTCTTCCTGTTTCACAGTCTGCATATGATCAAACCACCTATACTGTCGGAGAACCCAAAGCAGTGGCAAGAAAAAAAGTAATGTTTGTGGATGATAACGCGGATCTGGTTGATACCTATTGTTTATTGTGTGAGGCACTGGGCTTAGAAACCTGTGGCGTTTCAAATCCCAATGATGCCGTAGCAACATTCAAGTCCTTTAAGCCTGAATGTGTATTTCTCGATATCGGCATGCCAGACCTGGATGGCTATCAACTGTGCAAACTGCTCAAAGCGCTGCCAGAAGCCAGAGGTGTAAAATTTTACTCGCAGAGCGGGTGGGGCAGTGACAAATACTTGGAAGAATCTAAATCGGCAGGATTTGACGCTCACTATGTTAAGCCTTTGACCAAAGACACGCTCGAATCTATTCTACTGAAGTAGGGTGAGAAAGCAGATAATGTGATTGAGGTTTCTAATCTGTATGCTAGATTAAAAAGGTCCTTTTTAATCAGAAGAGCTAAGCATGAAATGGCCAAACCTCAAACACTTACATTATCTGGTCACGTTGTATCAGGAACAAAACTTTCATAAAGCCGCCCAGCGCTGCAATGTCAGCCAGTCGACGCTGAGTACGGCGATCCAGAACCTGGAAGAACATTTTGGCTCGCAGTTACTTGAACGTGAACATAAAACGTTTGTGTTCACTTCGCTGGGCCTTGATGTGGTCGAAAAAAGTAAAGTGCTGCTGCAGGATGCCGGTGAATTAATCGAATTTGCTCAGAACGCCGGGCATTGGGATAGCGGCACAGTCAAGCTGGGTGTTATTCCCACTATTGCGCCTTTTCTGTTTGAGGGCATGATCGGCGGCTTCAAATCCTTTTTACCTAAATTAACCGTTGAGCTGCAAGAAGACACTACAGACAATTTACTGCAACAACTCATTGATGGCGAGCTGGACTTACTCATCCTGGCCCTGCCTATTGATACCCCGGGTTGCAAACAAATGATCCTGGGTCATGACCCATTCCACCTTATTGCCCACAAAGAATTAGCCGGGCAGTTACCCGACCCATTAGATATTCAGCAATTACCCAAGCGCAGTATTTTCTTGTTACAGCAAGAGCATTGTATGACCGGACATGCGGTCAGTGCCTGTGGCCTGCAGCATCAGGAACTGGTAAGCAACTTAGCTGCCAGCAGTTTATATACATTGGTTCAACTGGCCAATAGCAAACTAGGCTATACCTTTTTGCCAGAATTGGCGCTTAACCAGCAGATAATCAAACATACCGAGCTGGTAGCCTTACCGGCCGAGCAGGGAGCCTGGCGTGAAATTGGATTGGTCTGGCGGGCCGGTACTACGCGCATGCAGTTATTCAGACGTATTGGTGAAATAATCGCACCATTATTACCCCTACCTACTTTGCGCTAAATTTTTTTCGCATAATTTCAAACTATTTCCGAGGTTAGCCCGACATTAAGCGGTAAGAAGTAAATAGTAACAAGTAACAAGTAACAAGTAACCGACATATAACAATAACCAAGAGGACACACAGTGTTCGAGAAGCGGGATGAGCAACTGGTAAGCAAAGCGCAAGAAGGCGATAAAAAAGCCTGGTTTATGCTGATCAAGCGTTACGAACAGGCAATTTATCACTATGGCATCAGGATGACTGGAAATACCCATGATGCCGCGGACCTGATGCAGGATATTTTTATTTCTGTATTCAAAAGTCTCGCGAGTTACAGGGGGGACGGTGCATTCAAGGGCTGGTTGTTCAAGATTGCACATTATCGTTGTATGGAGTTTTATCGGCGCAAGCGCCCCCAACAGTCACTGGACGAATGTGTTGAACAGGTAGCCGAAGACGTTACGCCAGAATTCGGCTTATTATCGGATGAATTGAGTAAACAAGTGGTAGTGGCGATGCAAAACTTATCTGTAGCGCAAAAAGCGGTGGTTGAACTTAAGTTTTTTCACCACTTTACGTTTGAAGAAATTGCCCAGCAACTGGGGCTTTCTGCCAACACAGTTAAATCAAGACTGTATAGCGCGTTAAGCAAGTTAAAACTGGATTTGGAGGTGGACAATGCATAATCCGGAGTACGAATCCTTAATTACCGCTTGGCTGGATGGCCAGCTATCTGCCGAGCAAAGACAACGCTTTGAGCAACTCTGTCTGGAAGATGAGGCCTTTGCACAGCAGGTTGAAACAGCCAATCAATTCTCGCTGGCAGCAGAGCAGTTTGAAAAGATGCCGGTGCCTGCATGGAATAAAGATAGCACCTGGTTCGCCCACCACACTAAAGCCCCCTGGTGGCAGTTGCAATGGATACCGCTCGCTTCGATGGCGATGTCAGTAGCGGCAATGGTGATGGTGCTTTCCGGATTTCATGTGCAGGTAAACGACGGTCAAATGACACTAGGTTTTGACCGTGGACCAGACGAAAAACAAATCAATCAACTGGTAGCCAAACGTTTGGATGAATACAAGGAGTCAAACCAGTTATTGTTGACCCAGTACATGGATGCTGTGGCTAAACAGCAACAGGAAAGTGGTGCGCAGTTGACCCAATATCTGCTGTCTTCCAGCAGGCAGGAGCGACGGGAAGATTTTGCCGAATTGGTCAAATTTATAAACCAGCAGCGCAGCGATGATCAGCGTTTTTATGCACGACAAATCAACAATCTTGAACAGGAAATTGATGCAATAGGTACTACCTATTCTGGCCTGGGCAGACCTTTGGAGACATCCCATGAATAAAGCAAAGTTCAATTCGATCGCAGTTATGATGCTTACCGCCAGTCTTGGTTGTGCCAGCACTACTCAGGCTGCGACTAAAAATTACTCAGAACTGAATAAAGAAATACAAATTATGACCGGTGTGTTGGATACCGCCCTCAAGCAGAGCGGGGGAAGTGACAGTATTCGTTACCGCGCTCTGGAGGCGACTTATCTTGCCGGGCAAGGGGTGGTGTATAACGTATCCACGCGCAGTACCGGGTTGGGTTTACTAAGCGGTTTGCGAGATATTTTTGTCAATATTCCAGACGCACCGCCGGCACCTAACGTGTTTATCTCTGATGATAACGAAATTGAAATCGACATGGACCATGATTGGGAGCACTTTGCCGAAGAAACGGTCCATCACTTTGAAGAGGCTTTTCGTGAGCAGCGTGAAGAGATGCGAGAGTTGCGCAGTCAGGAAAGAGAATTGGCGTGGGAGCAACGCGAGCTTGAAAGAGAGCAGCGCGATCTTAGATTCGAATTGCGTCAGGCCGATCGGGAACGTGAAAAAGAAATGAAAGAAGAGCTGCAAAAAGTAGAACAGAAAATGAAACAGTTTGAGCAGCGTAAACAGGAACTGGCGAAACATGCTCAGGAGATTGAGCAGGACCAGAAAGAAAAACTAACCAAGCGCAAGGAGGCACAACAAAAAGCCTATAAACAGTTTCTGGCTAACTTCGAATCCAACATTGGTGACGCCTTATGTCGTTTCGGCAGTGGTTTGCGCGGTTTGCCAGATAGTGAAAACGTAAGCTTTGTATTGAATGATTTCAGCCGCAACGATAACAATCAATTGGTAGATCGCGTGTACGTATTCTCACAGGACACCATCAAAAATTGTGTCAGAGAAAAGATCAATTCATCAGAATTGTTATCATCAGCGATGGTTTACGATTTTTAACGCACCCGCAAAGAAAAAAGCCACGTTTGTTCACACAAGCGTGGCTTTCAAAATAGACATAACCGGGAGGTTAGTTTTCTGAGCCTGGAAACGCGCCACCGGTATGTAGCCAATCAGCATGCTTAGGTGCCTGCTTGGTTTTAGACCACTCTTCGAGCATGTCAGGTGCAACCCGCTTCAACTCTTCCAGCATACCAGGCTTGGCTGTATTGGCAGCCAGTTCAATACGATGACCATTGGGGTCGAAGAAATATATCGATTTAAAAATCGCATGGTCAGTCGGGCCTAGCACTTTGACGCCATTACTTTCCAGTTTTTCTTTTGCTGCGAGCAACTCATCCATGCTCTCTACTTCGAACGCTATGTGCTGAACCCAGGCTGGCGTATTGACATCGCGCCCCATCTCAGGCGAGTTGGGAATTTCAAAAAATGCCAGTACATTGCCCATACCTGCATCTAGAAAAACGTGCATGTAAGGATCAGGCTCTTTAGTCGAGGGCACTTCGTTTTCAGCAATAGCCAGCTGAAAGTCCATGCCCAGCAGATCGCGATAAAATGTCACAGTTTCTTTGGCATCTTTACAGCGATATGCCACGTGATGAATACGTTTAATCGCCATTAGGCAACCTCACCTTTTTTCTTGATTACGCCACGGTTTAACTGGTCTCGTTCAATTGACTCGAATAACGCTTTAAAGTTACCTTCGCCAAAGCCTTCATCTTCTTTACGTTGAATAAACTCGAAGAACACCGGACCAAGCATGTTTTCTGAGAAGATCTGCAACAGCAGACGGGGCTTGCCACCCTCTGTGGTACCATCTAATAGAATGCCGCGAGACTTTAATTCTTCTGTTGGCTCACCATGGCCAGGCAGACGTTCTTCCAGCATTTGATAATAGGTTTCTGGTGGCGGAGTCATAAACTTCATGCCGCGCTTTTTCAGGCGATCCCAGCATTCTAGCAGGTTGTCACAGGAGAATGCGATGTGCTGAATACCCTCGCCATTGTATTTCATCAGATACTCTTCGATCTGACCACCACCGCCAGCGGCTTCTTCATTCAATGGAATGCGAATTTTGCCGTCAGGGGCGGTCATCGCCTTAGATAGCAAACCAGTGTATTCACCTTTAATATCGAAATAACGGATTTCGCGGAAATTAAACAACTTGGTATAGAAGTTTGCCCAGTAATCCATGCGGCCGCGATAAACGTTGTGGGTCAGGTGATCCAGCGTGTGGAAACCACAACCTTCAGGTTTGCGATCAACGCCTTCTAACCATTCAAAATCGATATCATAAATAGTCTCACCTTCCTTATAACGGTCGATGAGATAAAGCGTTGCACCACCGATACCTTTAATGGCAGGCAAACGAAGTTCCATCGGGCCCGTATGCACTTCGACAGGCTGAGCACCCTTTTTCAATGCTTCCTTGTAGGCAAATTGCGCGTTCTTAACGCGAAAGGCCATACCGCACGCACCCGCACCATGCTCTTCAGCAAAATAAGCGGCGTGGCTTTTAGGTTCGTAATTGGTGACAAAGTTGATGTCACCCTGACGCCACAATTCCACTTGCTTGGACTTGTGCACCGCCACCTTGGTGAAACCCATTGCGTCAAATACCGGTTCCAGAATGCCTTTTTCTGGAGCCGAGAATTCTACAAATTCAAATCCATCCAGTCCCATTGGGTTTTCAAATAAATCAGCCATACTGCTCCCCTTTAATCTCGTTATCAGTATTAACCATAGTCGCCACCGGACGAGAAAAAAAGCGGGTGGTCAACTATTAGTTGCAATGCCAACCAATTTAGTTGCACCAACAACTATTGTCAAATATGCTGACTTTCAGGTGCAAAGTGGGTGGAAACAATATAGGACACTGCATGTCAACCGAACGCAACGAGTCTATTTTAAAACTGGAGCGATTTTTACCCTATCGACTGTCTATTTTATCAAATAAGGTCAGTAGTTTAGTGGCTGATATTTATAAGGATAAGTTTGCTATCTCCATCACCGAATGGCGAATTATGGCGGTGTTGGGGGAATACCCGGATATCTCTGCGGATGAAATCAGTGCCAAAACTCAAATTGAGAAGTCGATACTAAGTCGTTCTGTGAGCAGGCTGCTGAAACGAAAACTGATTGAACGCGACATGGCGAAAGAGGACAGACGCCGTTCAGTAATCCGTTTATCCGCTACAGGAAAGTCAGTGTATGATGAGATTGTGCCGCTCTCCTATGAATATGAACGGGCGTTATTGAAATGCTTGAGTCAGGCCGAACAGGCGCAGTTCAGTGCGCTCATCGACCAACTTTATGAGCACGCTTCCTCGTTACACATCTGATTGTTCAATAAATACGAACAATCAACGCCATATAACGAAATAGCGCTGTATGACGGGCTTGCGTAACATTCTATCTAAGCAATTTAGGAGAATCTTATGCACAACGTTTTAGTTATTCATTCCAGTCTGAATCAAGGCAAGGGCAATTCCAGCCAGTTGGTGGCGCAATATGTACAAAAGTTGTCTCAGCGGGGCAACGTAAATGTAGTTACCCGTGATCTCATGCAGGACAATCTTCCGCACCTTAGCGCACAGGAAATGTCTACATGGATGATTCCTGTGGAAGAGCGCTCTGCAGAAGCGCAACAGCAGGCCGCTTTCTCTGATCGTATCGTCGAAGAAGTACATAATGCCGATGAGATTGTGCTGGGTGTGCCTATGTATAACTTTGGCATCCCGTCAGTGCTGAAAGCCTGGATCGATCGTCTCGCTCGCGCAGGCGTCACGTTTAAATATACTGAAACCGGCCCGGTAGGCTTACTTAAAGATAAAAAAGTCACCATCATCGCTGCCCGGGGCGGTATTTACGCGGGCACTGAGTTTGACACCCAAAGTGCCTATTTAACTCACTTTTTCAATTTTGTCGGTTTGACTGATATTTCGTTTATCTATGCAGAAGGGTTGGCCATGGGGGATGAGAGCGCACAGCAGGCAATGAGTACAGCAAATCAGAAAATGGATGAGCTTGCCGCATAGTCAAACTACTTACATTCGCCCATAAAAAAGGCCTCATCAATGAGGCCTTAGCGGAGCGAGAAATAATTAGTAAACGTGTTTACCTGAGAATCCACCAAGCACGGTCTTGAGGATAATTTTCAGGTCAAACCACACTGACCACCTGTGCATGTAGTCTAAATCGTACTCCACACGTTTAGCCATTTTATTAACTGTTTCTGTTTCACCACGGAGGCCGTTAATCTGTGCCCAACCGGTAATTCCAGGGCGTACCTTATGGCGTAACATATATCCCGTAATGAGCTTACGGTATTGCTCGTTATGTGCAACAGCATGGGGACGCGGTCCAACAATCGACATACGGCCTTGTAGTACGTTGATAAATTGAGGCAATTCATCGAGCGACGTACGACGCAGGAACGCGCCTAATTTCGTTACCCGTGGGTCATTTTTAGTTGCTTGCTTAACTACGGCGCCATTATCTTGCGTACTCATTGAACGGAATTTGTACACAGTAATTTCTTTACCGTCCAAACCATAACGTTTCTGTTTGAAGATGGCTGGGCCAGGCGACGTAATCTTCACCGCCGCAGCGATAATCAACATGGGAATCGCCAGAACTGCCAGAATCGCTGTGCTTACCACTACGTCCTCAATACGCTTGAACACATCGTTAGCGCCCTGGAAAGGCGTGTCGTAAACACTCAATGCCTGGACATTACCCACTGTCTGCCAACGCGAGTTCAACAGCGAGTACATGAAGAAGTTAGGGATCAGGTACACATTTGCTGTGGTGTCGCTACACTTCTCCAAAATCGCTTTGATTCTATCTTCAGCTGATGTAGGCAAAGCAATATAGATGTAATCAACTTTATGGTTTTTTGCCATTTCGATCGCTTGTTCGATATTACCTTTGATCTGATCCTCGAAGTTTTTCGCATCACGATCTTCAACGCGGTCGTCGTAAACCCCTTTAAAATGGATACCCAACTGGTCGTTTTCAACCATCTGCATAGCCATGTTGTAACCCACCTGGTTCGCACCAATGATGATCGCGGTACGGCTGTTCATACCACTTTTACGCACTTTGAAGAGAACCTGACGCATGCCGATCCGCCAAGTGAGTAACAAAATAAGTGAGGTACCGAACCAAACTGAAACCATTTCAGGAGACAAAGTCAGGCTGTAGGCTAAAAAGTAACCAATAGTTAAGGTGGCCACACAACTTACCAACCATGTCATCGCACTACAGCGAAGCATTGAGGTGGTGTGGCTGCTACGCCATGAGCGGTACAGATCAAACCCTTCAGCAGTTAGCTGAAATGTCACAACATTTGCGAACAACAAGATAAGCGCTGTTGTGCTGATGCCTAATTCGTAGTAGAACATCGCTAAATAAAAACAAAAAGTGATGAGAGACAGGTCAATCAGGCGGTACAAAGTAGAAAAACTACTCTGGTAGTAACCTTTAACACCCTTGTCTTCAACCTTTTTCGCCATAGTGTTGCTAATTAGCGTCTGACTGTTAAGTAAATTAAATTTCATTTCTCAAGTGCTCCGCGTGATAAACCAGATATTCCGTGGTCTGGGTGGAAACAAGCATTATTTCCGAAGACTTCCAATTACATGCTTACCGGATATCTACGCAACAACCATTCCAATTTTGCGAGGATGCAGATAAAACGCTAAAAAAATGGTTTTGGCAATCAAATTTTTTTTCAGCTATTTCAGTAGTTAGCTCTACATTGCATAAGTTTAATGTTCTATTGAGCCATAATGGCACCTACCTGACCCCTAACGTTTGGTGCAAATTCGTTGTGCGGAAATTACCCACATTTGTAATTTTGGTATGTGGCACACTATTAGCATGCCTCTTTTCGATATGATTATATCAAGTCCACTTGAAGATAAACCTGCAAGTCTGGCTAATCATCTATGCCAATGCTTTTTCAGTATCAACATAAATCGCGGAGATAACATGATAAGACGTACGTCCAGCGCAGTAGCTCTTTCACTGATTTTGGCCTCACCTGTCATTGCTCAGGAAGAAGGGCGTATACAGCTAGGGAGTGTTGATCTAATTCCTGAGCTAAACTCGCAGCTATCATATATAGATAATGTAACGTATGTCAGTGATGACGAAGAGAGTATCTCCAGCTGGGCGAGTGTAGTCGCCCCGCAGTTAAAAGCAGTTACCCGCTTCAGCACTCACGAAATTGCATTGGCTTATCGACTGGAACGTGGGGATTATTTTGATAGCGATGCCGACGATTATACTGACCACTTGATCCGCTTACATGGCGACTTCGAGTTTGGCGACCGACATCGTCTCGATGCTAATGCTACCTACGAAGATGGTCATGATGAGCGTGGTCGCAGATATTCCAATGGGGACGCTGCTTCGTTAACCGAGGTGGATACCTGGAAGGAGACAGGCGTTGACGGTACCTATTCGTTTGGTGCGCTGTCAGCGCGGGGTCGACTGGATATCAGTGCTGGACGTGCCTCCCTCGACTACGACAAAAACTTCGCTGCGTATCTTTTTAGAGACAGAGATTATACCGATTTAGGTGCGGCCTTTGCCTACAAACTTGGAGGGCAAACCCACGCTGTAATTGAAGTCGAAACCACTGATATAGCTTACGATTTAGCGGCCGATGCGGCTAATCCACTGGACAGTGTTGAGAACAGTATTCTGGCAGGTGTCACCTGGCGTTCCAGCGCCACCACGAAAGGATTTGCTAAAGCGGGTTATAAGGAGAAAGATTTCGATTCCGCACAACGTGAAGATTTCTCAGGTGCCGAATGGGAATTGGGGATGATGTGGAGCCCGCTTACTTATTCACATTTTGAAGTGTCAACCAGTGCCGATACCCGCGAAACAAACTCAGATGCTGACTTTATCGAAACCAGAGATTACCGTGCCACCTGGACGCATGAATGGGTTGAGCGTTTTTCGACTCAGGCCGGGCTGGTTTATTTCCAGGATGAATATGTCGGCAGCCCTACGGAGCAACGCACAGACGATGTGACACGGGTTGATTTATCGGCTGATTACCAATTCAGACGGTGGTTGGCGTTCGGTATTTTTTACCAATTCAGCAACCGCGACAGTGATCGCGACGACGTGACTTTTGATAGAAATGTCTATGGTGTAACGGCAAAGGTCACTCTGTAATGCAAAGATTTAAAAATTACCTGATGGTAAGCGCACTCATGCTTTGGGCATGCGGCGCTTTGGCACAACAGGGTAATTTGAATATGAGTCAGTATCGACTCGGGGTGGGAGACAAGATCTCCATCAGTGTGTTTGGTCAACCGGATCTTTCGTTAGAAACGCGTTTACCCGACATTGGTAAAATCAATTACCCGTTTCTTGGTGAGCTTGAATTGGTCGGGTTGACACTTTCAGATGTGGAAAACCTCATTTTTCAGGGATTAAAAGGAGACTATCTGGTTAATCCCTCGGTTGCGGTTACCATAATTGAGTATCGTCCGTTTTTTATCGATGGAGAGGTCAAGCAACCCGGCGGCTATCCCTACCAGCCTGGATTGTCTGTTAACAAAGCCGCAGCACTGGCTGGTGGGTACACAGAGCGTGCTTCCCGTTCAGATATCCAGATCGTGCGCCAGCAAAATGGCAAACAAGTCACCCTGGAAGTAAGCGTGAGTGAGCTTATTCAACCCGGTGATGTCATTACCGTTGAGCAACGTTTCTTCTAAGCCTGCTTGAATTCAACGTAATCATGAATGCAATCGCAAAATGACGAGGATGAACTAACTATGTCAATAAAAATGAGGGATCAGATTCAAGCCACCATACTTGATGATGAGACCATAGATTTTGCGCACTATTGGCAAGTATTTAAACGCTACGCAGGCCGTATCGTATTACTGGCGGTATTGTTTACTGTTCTGGTAGGCTTGATAGTAATGAAAATGACGCCCCAATACACGGCATCTGCTTCACTGCTTATTGAGTCACAGCAGGCGAATGTTACCTCTATTGAGGAGGTATATCGCACCGACACGACGCGTAAAGAATACATGCAAACACAGTACGAGATTTTGCAGTCGCGGCAAGTTGCTGAGCGTGCGGTTGAAGAACTGGATTTAGCCAATAATCCCGAGTTTTTGCCATTTGAAAAAGAGCAGTTTGTGCTGCTTGATAAAGTTAAGGCCTGGGTGAAGAAAAATGTCTCATTTATTCCCCAGCGTGAAAAGCCTCAGTTGTCTGAAGAGGCGCGGGCGATAAACCGCAATAACGCGGCAGTCAATAAATTAATGAATTCGGTGTCGCTATCATTGGTAGAAAATACCCAGGTCATCGAAATTCGTGCGATCAGCTCCTCTCCCGAACTTGCAGCGCAAATTGCCAATACCATGGGCGATGTTTATGTTGAAAATTACCTGCAGGCAAAAGTCGACATGACCGCCAAAGCAACCTCGTTCCTTAACGAAAGCATGGAAGGGTTGCGTGACAAGCTGGCGGCAGCGGAAAAGAAGCTGGCTACTTTTTACGAGAAAAATCAGTTGGTCAATTTATCTAATGGGGTTGTTGGCCTTGCTGCGACCGAACTGGAAGAATTAAGTAACCAGCTTATCATCGCCCAGGATACATTAAAAAAGAATCGTACGATTTATAATCAAACTCAGCGTAATGGTACCGATTACAATGCACTTGCTCGCCTGCCAGAGGTATTGAATCACGCAAACATTCAAAATGTGCGTAAGCAAGAAGCGGAAGCACTGCGGCGGGTGTCAGAATTGAACAATGTGTTTGGGCCAAAGCACCCAAAAATGGAAGCGGCCAATGCTGAATTAAAATCTGTGCGTGATACGTTACAAAGCCAGATCCATGATTTAATTTCCAGTATTACCACGCAATATCAGGCTTCACAAGACAGGGTCGCTGATTTACAGGAAGAAGTCGCCACAGCGAAAGCTGAATATCGTCGTGTTTCAAACCTGGAAAACAAACGTCGCTCCCTACAGCGTGATGTGGATATTAACCAGCAGCTTTATGAGTCGATGTTTCAGCGTTTAAAAGAAACCAGTGAGCTCAGTGGGTTCAAATCGGTAAACGCACGCATTCTGGATCCAGCGGTAGCACCTAACAACCCCACCAAGCCGAATAAAAAACTGTTAGTCAGTGCAGCCTTTGTCATCAGTTTTGGCTTTGGTATTTTGCTGGCTTTCATGCTTGAAGCCCTCAACAGTGGTGTGCGTTCAGTAGAGGATGTAGAGAAAAAACTGGGACAGCGAATGCTGGGGCTTATTCCGCTGATCAGTCGTCGACGCAAACAGGATATCCCGCTGCGTTCCTACTTCGACAACAAATTCCACCAATTCTCTGAGGCGGTCAGAACCTTACGTACCAGTTTGTCATTAATGAATATCGAGAAACAGAATCAGGCAATTTTGATCACCTCCAGTGTGCCCAAGGAAGGTAAAACGACGGTTTCAGTTAATCTGTCATTTGCGCTGGGTCAATTAGATAAAACGATTTTAATTGATGCTGACTTGCGTCGACCCGCTGTGGGCAAACGGTTTGGCGTGCCAAACTATCAGCCGGGTCTGTCCAACCTGATCATGAAGACGCACTCGTTTAAAGAGTGTCTGGTCCATGATGAACAGTCTGGGGTCGATCTGATTTGTGCGGGTACGATTCCATCTAATCCGCAGGAGCTGCTGGCCGGTGATGGTTTTCGCGCATTGATCAATTATCTGAAGAAAAACTATAAATATGTGGTGGTCGATACAGCGCCAACACAGGCGGTAAGTGATGCAATGGTGGTCTCTAAGGCCTGTGATTCGGTTATTTATGTGGTACGCGCAGACAGTACCAGCGAAAAAATGATAACCAATGGTCTTGGCCGTTTCCTTCAGGTGGGGCATCGGGTTGATGGGGTTGTGTTGAATCAGGTCGACTTACGTAAGTCAGATGTCTCCGAACGCTACGGTGGTTTCTATGATCAATATGGATACAACAATAATTAAAGGCAGGCCAGGCCTGTGATTGATATTCACAGCCATATTATTCCCGGCATAGATGACGGCGCCAGAAGCATGGAAATGGCGCTGTCGATGGCGCGTCAGACCGAGCAGGCGGGCGTAACGCATCTGGTGTGCACACCACACATACACTGGGGTTACTTTGATAATAGTGTAGAAACAATTCGCCACGGCTTCGAGCAATTGCAGGGGGAAGTTGAAAAAGCGGGTATTCCATTAGGCCTCTCGTTTGCCGGCGAGGTCAGAATTAATGAGATGGTGCCAATCTGGCTTAAAGATGCGCAGTTACCGTTTTTGGGAAAGTGGAAAGGGCGCAACGTACTATTATTAGAAATGCCCCACAGCCATGTACCCGGCGGGCTGGACCAACTGGTCAGGTGGTTGTTAAGCGAAAATGTGCAGCCACTCATTCCTCATCCAGAGCGTAATCGCGATATTCTTAAAGCCCCTGAAAAAATTCAATGGTTGCGAAACCTCGGCTGTATGCTGCAGGTTACTGCCGGCGCTTTTACCGGCACTTTTGGACACAATGTGGAGTCATTGGCCTTTACCATGCTGGCGAACAATCAGATTGATTTGGTCGCCTCTGATACCCATGATACCCAGCGACGACCGAACGAAATGGGTGGGGCGCGGCAATTAGTAAAACAACATAGCGGTGAAGAAATCGCCCAGCGTTTATTTAATGACACGCCTGCTGGCATCGTGTTTCATGACTGAACAGCCCCCTTGCGGGTGATGGTGTCAGCACAATAGGCCAGTGCCATTACCACCGCCAACAGAGCATTGTTGGCAGGCCCTTGCATCGCATGTGTAAAGGCACTGATGATAAGTGTACCCGTTATTACCGTTATACAAACAAAACCAATACCATTACTGGATGCACGCGTTTCAAGGTACAAAGCGTAAATGGCCGCGCGCAATGCCAGCAAAAGCAGCCCTAAGTAAAACAAAGCGCCGACGATACCCTGCTCAACTATGCGCTGATGCCAATCGCTTTTCTGTTCATTCACCAAATAACCGCTCCAATGTTTCAAGATGGAATGATGAGAATCCTTCACGGTCCCTCCACCTGTGCCAAATACAGAGAGCAATGATAAAAAATTGGCCGGAGATTTTGTGTCATTTACTGCTATCACTGACTGGCGGTCACGTTCGTTTTCTGCCAATACCACTTGTAAGCCATAGTCGGGTGAAAAATGGCGCTTGAATTCGCTATCGGTCAGTGCCCAGTTAACCCCAAACGAAAGCGTTATCAGGTTGAACGCAACCAGCCAACCTAAAAACCACCGGTACCTGAGTGAATGGAGGGTAAATTGTTTAAATGCGATTAAGCCGACTAGAACCAGGCTGCTGGAGCACGTCAGAATGATAACCACGTGCTGGGACAGTAAAAGCCCTACAAAAAGGATCGGAATGGTGAGTCGGATTGCGCCCTTAGGACTGAAAATATACATGATCCAGCGCCTAAAGCGCGCGCGTACGGTTTTGGTTTTGCGGGACTGCAGGGTGATCAGTAAAACACCTAGCATACAGCAGATAGCCACAAATACGCAGTAAGCGTACTGTTCAGGAAGCAGAAATGTGCCCGTGGCTTTAGACGGCACGGGTAAATCGAAAATAGGGCTGAATGACGCGTTAGCAGTAAGCAGAAAACTGCCATACAGTACCTGAAAAACACCTGCCACACCTAACGTCACAATAACAATTATCATCCGCTTGGCCGTGGTCACCAACATAATCGCCAGCATGAAGATGGCCATGAACACCAGCGTCTGATGCAAGCCTAACACGGTTTGCGCGGGGTTAACTGACAGCGTTCGCCATGTTTGATCACTATTTGACAGGGTTAAAAGTGTTCCATTTAACGTATACCTGATCAGTTCATCAGGCAATGGGATCAACTGTACCAACTGCCAGAGAATAATTAGCAACCAGCAACTCATTGCAGACCACGCGTGGCGTAGTTTCAGTGCGCAGGGTTGGGGGGTTAGCAGGTAAGTGGCTGCAGTAATACACCAGACGGTCAGAGTAAGTCCTGACCATCCCCACGATAGGGTTGCACCCAGAGGTAACGGTAAGCTGAATAGTGTCATCAGCAGCAAGGCAAAACTGACGCGTTGCCAAAACTGACTTGTATTTATCGTAATGGAAGCGGGCGCAGATTGGGCGGAATACAGGGTCAAATCAGATCGCTTTCTTATACTTTTGATCTGTTTACTGATTTACCGTCCGGCTGGATTACTAATACCCATCTCACGCCAATGCCATTGGGTATAACATCCGTTACTTATAGATAACAGGTCTTCGCTGACCTAGGCGGTGAAGATAGGCGCTGCTACAAAGTTGATATATGATAAAGCCGCGTAAGTGGTAACGCCTTGCTTATCACCGGCAAAAGTTTTCACTATAAAGAAAACTTCTGGCACAGAAAATGAATAATATTTAACGTTGTACAATTGAATACGCACGGTGGTGAAGCTGTTTGGAACACACGTTAAAGCAGCTTTACGTCCCCAACCACCACCGCTTGCGTACTCAATCCTGATGTAGAAAGTCTGATAGGGAAAGTCCTCATGCCGCACACTTCCAAGCCCGTCGTTTTCATTATCAATTCTCTGGAAGGCGGTGGAGCTGAAGGCGTAATGTGTCGGCTACTCAGTATTATGAAATCCTATTTTCTCAGTCAGCAAACTAAGGTCTTTCTGGTATTGCTGGATGACGTGCAACAGGATCACCAAGCACCCGATTACGTGGAAAAGGTGGTACTCAATTCTAAGGGTAGCCTGCTAAAAGGGCTTACTCTTTTACAGTCGACTCTGAAAAAAATACAGCCTCAATTTTGCTTTAGTTTTTTAACCCGAGCGAATGCGTTAAATGTACTGTTGTCAAAGCGTGTAGGCTATCAGGCATTCATCTCTGAACGGGTAGCGACCAGCAGTCACTTTGCGCATGGACTGAAAAGTCTGATCAGCAAAGCCTTGGTGAGAGTCACTTATCCGAAGGCCAACACCGTGGTTGCCTGCTCTGCCGGAGTAGCGGCAGATTTGGTGACTAATTTTGCAGTACCACAAGATAAAGTGTCTATTCTGTACAACCCATATGACATGGATGAAATTGCTAGCAAGGCGGGTGAAACAGTAGCTGATTTGCCGCACAAACCCTACATTATTGCCACCGGCAGGTTGGCTGAAATTAAAAACTTCTCACTGCTGATTGATGCGTTTGCTAAGTCGGCAACATCATACGATTTGGTCATTTTAGGGCAGGGTGAACTTGAACAAAAACTGAAGACTCAGGCAAATCAGGCCGGCATCGGAGATCGCGTGCATTTTGCTGGTTTTAAAACCAACCCATACCCTTACATCCGGCATGCCCAATTTTTCGTCTCCACCTCTAATGCGGAAGGGTTTCCCAATGCTATTGTAGAGGCGATGTGTCTGGGTAAGGCCATACTGGCCACAAATTGTGAATCTGGGCCTGCAGAAATCATTGCTGACGAGTATCCTCTTTCATTAGATAACTTTGCTACGAAAAAATTCGGCTGTCTGAGTCCGGTCAATGATGTGGAAAGTTTCACCAAAGGACTCAACTTTCTGAGCAACGAACAAAAGCAAGCGCACTACGGCGAATTAAGCCAAAAGCGTGCAAAATCATTTAGTAATGCTATTTTTGAGCGTAAAGTAATCGGCATTATTGAAGGTCACGCTGATAAAGAGGCGACAGCATATGTTCACGCTGGTTAAAATTGTCTTCGCGCTGCTCAGCGCGTTTTTGGTATACAGGGCTATTTCTCGACAGTGTAATAAATATTTAGCCTTTGTGGTGGTCGCGCTATGGTTACGCTTTACGCTTTCTGCCTTCCACAATGTCACTTATGATCCCCTTTTTGCGGGATTTTCGATTAATGCACTAGCGTCAATTGGTATCGCGTTTGCCGGTTTATTATTGCTTCCGCGCAAAGTCATCGCGTTACGCTCATTGTTGTGGTTATACATTTTTTTAGCGTGCATTGTGGTGAGCGGGATCGTGAACATGCGTACCATGGGGCTAATTAACGTGATGGTCAAATGGACTGTATTTTTAGTCATCGCGGGTGCGCTATTTATGGCGATTCGAAAAACCGGCAAAGATTTGGCCCTGCGAAAGGTTTTGGTTGCATTCTTTTTGCCGGTGTCATTGCAAATTATGTCCGTGCTTTTAGGGGAAGTGAAAGCCACAGAAGCTGATGGTTCTGCCAGTTACATTGGCGGTTACAACCATGAAGCTGCGTTTTCGATGATCATCGCCAGCTTTACCCTGGTGGTGGGGCTGTTATCATCAAAAGCTATCCGTTATCGGGCGGCGCTTTTTGCCCTGGGGTGTGTTTTGGTAGTTCTGGCGAATTACCGTACCTCAATTCTGGCAATTTTACCGATGACAGCCATGTTTGCCTTTTCACTTATTGAAGCCAAGGTTGCCAATAAACATAAACCTGTTTTTTATGTGCTGTCGCTTTTTGGTATCGGTTTAGCTTTTTTGGCCTTGTCTTACACAATGCAGGACCGCTTTGGCGATATTTTTGTGTTCCTTAGCAGCTGGCAGGATTTGATCAAAGCACCG
Source organism: Alteromonas ponticola (assembly GCF_012911815.1). GTDB lineage: Bacteria > Pseudomonadota > Gammaproteobacteria > Enterobacterales > Alteromonadaceae > Alteromonas > Alteromonas ponticola. The sequence goes on from NZ_JAATNW010000005.1 coordinate 332,583, forward strand.
GAATATTATTCAGAAGCAGAAAAAGACATATTTTCCGCCCGCGTTTATATCTGGAGTTTGTACATTCACGCCTACCTGTTAGCCGACCCGATTAATCAGATTTTCGGGATGGGACCAGAGGCGTGGAATGGGGTTTTCAAAAAATACGCGCACAACACCTATGTGTCCTATTTATACGAATATGGAGTGGTTGGGCTGCTGGCCTTTCTCACAGCGGTAGGTAGCTTTCTTATTCAGGCATTTAAAACCAAAGACCGCAAGTTTGCCTGGTTGCTTTTTTCATCAATGATTGGCTTTTTAATAATGAATCTGGCCACTATGCCACTGTGGAATATTGAGGGATTGTTGCTTTATGCATTACTTATTGGTGTCACCATCTCGCCAGTGAATGGGGTTAGAAAAACGGCATTAAAAACTTCAGGGGTTTCTACAAATCTGGCGCGAAACTAGCAAGCTAATCGCTAATTGTGAAAAAAATTTAAGCCTGGTCAATGTGGATCGGCGAGTGGGGTAGAGTATGAAAGTGTGTGCAGTGGGTCTTAGGGGGATTCCGGATGTCATGGGCGGAATCGAGTCTCATTGCCAACAACTTTACCCAAGAATGGTTAATGACAATGTAGCCATCACCGTCATCGGACGTTCTCCTTATCTACCTAAACATCCGGCTACCTATCGGGGCGTAGAAGTTCGTTCGGTATGGGCAGTAAAAAACAAATTCCTGGAAACGATTCTGCATACGTTTCTCGCCATCCTTTATGCGCGCTTTTTCGTTAAACCGGACGTACTGCATATCCACGGTATCGGTCCGGCGTTGTACACGCCCTTGGCTAAGTTGTTAGGTTTTAAAGTTATCGTAACGCATCACGGCGCAGATTATGATCGTCAAAAGTGGAATGGATTTGCCAAAGGCATGCTCAAGCTGGGCGAATCAATGGCGGTGCGCTTCGCAGACAAAACCTTGGTAGTGGGGCGCTCGTTGACATACAAGTTGAGACGACGGTTTAATAAACACGCGTCGAGGATTGTGTTTGTTCCCAACGGCGCACTTACCGGCGTGGATGAGCACTTAAACGCAGACAAACTCCCCAAAGATTTGGCGATAAAGGCGGGAAGTTACATCCTTGCGGTGGGGCGCCTGGTGCCAGAAAAAGGCTTTCACGACTTAATTGACGGTTACCGCAAAAGTAAAACTGAACACAAGCTGGTTATTGTGGGTAATGCTGATCATGAGGATGAATATTCCACCAGTTTAACTGCCCAACGTTCCGGTAATGTGATTTTTGCGGGCCGCCGCCAAGGCGATGAACTCAATGCCTTATACAAATTTGCCCGGGTATTTGTTTTGCCTTCTTACCATGAAGGGTTACCCATTGTAGCGCTGGAAGCGATCAGCGCGGGGACACAGGTAATCGTGTCTGACATTGACCCCAATTTGGATATTGGCCTTCCCTCGGATTGTTATTTTCCTGTTGGCGATATTTCGGCATTGGCAGATAAACTGACCAGATTGGACAAGCTTAAATTAGAATTGGATAAGGATGCGTTTCTTGCCCGGTTTAATTGGGACGAAATCGCGCAGGAAACCAGAGTGCTATTTGAACAAACGCTGACCAAGCTTAAAGCGCAGCGACACGCGGTGAAAGAATGAGCCACAAACGTCATCTTTATCTTTATCCGTTTGAACACAGCAATGCATTCGTTGCTCGCACCAAGCAGGCATTTTGTGAGTTAGGCTATGTGCCCCGCTCATTTAAACAGCTATTTGGTGTGCACAATCTGTTTCACCGAAAAGATAATGCAGTGGTGCTGAACTGGTATGAAGACCAGCCTTTTCGCAAAGGGTTGAATACAATCACCCGGCCCATGTTTGTTGTTAGCTTTTTTTTCACCCTGCTCGCAATGCGATTGTTCAGCAGCAACGTGGTGTGGGTCAGACATAATTTCAAACCGCACAATGTGGCTAAAGCATCGCTGCTTTATCGTGTGGTCATCAGCATGCTGCAAAAGATCGCGAATAAAGTGGTCACCCTTGAGGCGACGCCAGAGATTAAGGCTGCAGTGGTTAAACATCCTTTATACAAGGATGATGCACATCTGCTTGCAAAGATACATGCCGGTCACCAACAGCACCGGTCTATCGATTATCTGTATTTTGGCTCAATTAAGCCGTATAAGCGTCTTGATGCGCTGTTAGCAGTATGGCCGCAGGATAAAAAGCTGGTTATTGCAGGTTATTGTTCTGATCACAATCACGCTGCGGAGTTACGCCAACTCATTCGAGCAAGGCATCTTCAGGTTACCTGGAATAATGCGTTTCTGAGTGATGAAGAGCTTGAAAGTACGGTTACCAATACCCGGTTTGTCATTTTGCCACACGATGACAATGCGATGATATCCTCAGGCACGTTTTATTATGCACTAGGTCTTGGCGCTAATATCATCTGCTTTGATTCAGCCTTTGCCAGAGAAAAAGCGCGTGCCTTTGAGTTTGTAAAAATCGTCGATCGGGAGCGCCTTGCTACACAGCTGGATGCCATAGAATACGTAACGTCCTGTGATGTTTTAACCAGTGCTTATCAGCACTATAACGAAAAAGCCATCGCCGATTCCTGGCGACCTGTACTTACCTGAGTGACCTGCTTTAATCGTCTGCGCGAGGTTTTACGCTTGCGTGTTTACGGCATTGAAGATTTCGTAATCAATTTCACATATCTTTCTAATTTTAGCCATTACCTCCGGGTCAGAGGTTATATCAGTATAAGCCTGTTGATTTGGGCTCTTGTTCTGACTGGCAATATTAATCTTAGTATCAAAGGTCTGGTTAAATTTGCTTTGCCATAATGGCATGTTTTCCAGGGTACCGGTGACTGAAAAATTGTTCAGATTCGCCAGCGCAGCGTTGACTGTTTGCTGAGCATTAGCCAGGATGGTGTGGCTGTCTTTTTCGCCAGAAAAATACCTGGCATAAGTGAGCGCTGAGGATACGGCTTTGTCTGACTCAAGATACTGCAGAAGTTCCTGATCATGTTTTTGCCATGCAGACGCTTTGAAGCGGTTGTAAACATATTCGGAAATAAAGCGTTTTACCGGGTCACGCAATATCGTGATAAAGTGCCAGTCATTGCAATATTTACTGACCACTTGAGGATTGGCTACACAATGACCATTGGTGTAGCGCATTTGCGGATCGTTAAGTTGAAAAACCAGTTGGGTTTCCCGTGCGGTCATCATGTCGATACCGAGCAATTCTGCGGCCGCCTGACTACTTTTTAAATCAATGTAACCTGTGTAGCGTGTCGCCTTTAACCATAGAGGATAAGTCGAAGCATAAATTGCTTTGGATAAGGAAACACCGGCACACTTAGGTACGTGACAGAAGAAAATTTTTGGATAACGTGCCAAAAAATTTTCCGATTGGCGTTTCAACATTTCTTGCATGATTCTTGCTCCGATTTATTATTATTTCCAATATGATGCGTCACTATTAACCGCATTTTAAGCTAACAAATTAGGGATACTATGAGTTTTACCGTTAGCGTTGTCATAACTACCTTTAATCGTCCTGCTGAATTGAAAGAAGCACTGGATGGTGTGTTTACGCAAATCGAACAGCCAAAAGAGGTGATTGTGGTAAACGATGCATCATCCTTGCCATATGAAGATATTATCAGCGAATACGAGCAACGGCCGGAATTTGTTTATAAATTTTTATCCACTTCATCGGGCGCCAACAAAGCGCGAAATATAGGCGTTGAGGCGGCCTCAGGTGACATCATTGCATTTCTGGATGACGACGACATCTGGATGCCTGATTATTTGTTGGAACATATCAAAGCGTATGAAAATGGCGCCGATGCTGTGGTCAGTGGCTATCAGAATTTAGGATCTGAACGAGATGTTTATGTACAGCCAACCGAAATTGTGGATGAAAACGTGCTTCGTACCGGAAATCAGTACTGCGGAATGAGTGGTTTCAGTATGAAGCGAGAGCTTGCACTGAAAGAGCGTTTTGATGAAAGCCTGCCCAACGGTCAGGATTGGGATATGTACGTCAGATTGCATCAGGCCGGGTATAAGTTGATGAATATACCGAAAGCGATCTTCTACTATCGCTTTCAGAACATGGATGGCATCGGTGCGAAAGTGGCTAAAATGACGCCGGAAGAAGCGGTGATTCGCCTGCGTTCGGCGGACAAGCATCGTACATTTTTAGGCGATGAATTTTACCGTCGCCGGGTCGCCGCTCAATTGCTGGTTTATCTGCCGCTGAAAAAGCACAAGCTCAAGTGGGTGTTAAAGTCAGTTCATTTAGCCGGTTTAAAAGTGACCCTTTCGCATTTATTTAAGGTAACCACTAAGAAAATGCGACAGCGGGCGTCTTCCTGAAACTAACCGAAGGAATGAAATGAACTATTACGAAGAGCAGTTTCAGGAAAAGTATCACTATCCTGTGGAAACGAAGGTACAAAAAACCTTAATCATTGCATCCACAGTACGTTCTGGCAGTCACATGCTAGGGCATGCACTGCACGAGACTGGCGCGTTTGGCTTTCCTTTAGAGTATGTAAACGACAAAAACCTGCAACGCTGGAAACAGATTTTCAACACCCGTACCCTTGGCGACACTCTGGCGCAGATCCAAAAGCATCGTACCTCGCCCAATGGCGTTTTCGGTATCAAAATTCACTACTCTCATTTGCACCAGTTTGGCGGCTTCGACCAATTAAAGCATTACTTTGTGAACCCTTCATTCGTCTGGCTGACCAGAGAAGACATGATTGCGCAGGCGGTATCCTTATCCATTGCCAAACAAACTGGCGCCTGGATCTCTCAACAGCATATTGAAAACGAGTCGGTTACGTATGATGCAAAACAGATCGATGAAGGTTTACGCCGGGTAATTTTTGAAAATGCCTCCTGGCAATATGCATTGAATGCATCGGGCAGTCGCTTTATGCATCTGAATTTCACGGACGTTAAACTAAATACCGCCAGTGTCGTTCGCTCTATAGCTGATTTCATGCAGGTGGAGGTGGATGTCGCCAATGTACCGGAAAAACCGGTGACAAAAAAACAAGGTAAACGCATCAATCAACAATGGATTGAACAGTTTCAACAACAATTCGATGGCAATACACAACTGATCAGTCTGAAAAACGAAAGTCTTTTTCGCAAACTTTCCCGAAAATTTTCTTAAGCCATTCTGGCTTATTTGCCGCAACGTTTTTACAAGGAACAATTATGTTACATCAGTGGGCAGAAAACATTATTCGCAAGCATAGAAAAGAGCGAGTGTTTTGGTGGGAGCCTAAGGATCAACGCCCGAATATCGGCGATTACGTTGCCTACGATTTGGTGTCGCGCATTCTGTCGATGAAAGGTCAGTTTATTAAAAATAAAAAAGACAGCCGACACAAGTTGATGACAGTGGGGTCGGTACTGCACTTTGCTAATACAGGTGATACGGTCTGGGGTACCGGGCTGAACAAAAAAATGGCAGATGAACGTAATCGGTTTGAAGATTTGGATGTGCGAGCCGTTCGCGGTCCGTTGACCCGGGAGTATTTAATTAAGCGAGGGATAAACGTGCCGGAAGTATACGGGGACCCGGCTATCTTGCTCCCCTCGTTCTATCCTAAGTCGTTAATGCGCAACAGTAAACTCAAGCGTGATTTCATCGTGGTCAATCATATGAATGACGACATGCAAAAATATCGCGGTTATGAGTCACATTTAGTCACTCCCATGCAGTATCCTGGCTCGTTCATTGAGCAAATCGTCAATGCGGGGCGGGTTATTTCAAGCAGTTTGCATGGCGTAATCATCGCTGAAGCTTACGGCGTGCCTGCTGTCTTCTTTGACTCTAACAGCGGCGAATCTATGTTTAAATATCAGGATTACTATCAGGGGACGGGACGCTCAACTGTTCCGAAGGTCAGCTCGATCGAAGAAGGATTAAGTCTGCCAGTGATGTCTCCGCCTGATTTCACGCCTATAGCAAAGAAACTTTATTCTGCCTTTCCGTTTGATTTATGGCTGTGAAGGCTCTTCCGGGGGGAAAGGGGGCTTCGGGGTTTTTTTAACTTTCGCTCCTTTCAGCTCGGTTAACGCTGCGAGAGTTGGTTTTCGATAAAACAGCAACAACAGCCCTGCATAAATTACCGCACCGATAACAACCAAGGCGGGTAATTCCAAAAATACATTATCCAGTTGCAGCGTATCAAACCTTTCAAGATAAAGGACGCTGCCAAACATCACTAATCCTACCACTGAAAATGGCCAGGTGGGTTTAAGCCCAGCAATTAGACCTATTCCCATATGTTTTTTCACTACCGCAAATTTCAGCACTACCGTGATGTAATTGGCAATAACCCATCCTATGATCACCGCAACCAGACCCCATGGCACCATCATAAGGGGGATAAGCAAGTTGACCACCAGATTAATGATATTCAGGGTGAATGCTTGTTCCGGGTAACCTCTGGAGATAAGCAGGTTAGGTAAGTAATACGCCATAACCTGAGTCGGTGCGATAAGAGCTAAGATTGAAAGTAAGTACGCACTCTGTACCCATTTATCACCAAATACAATGTCGATGAAGGGGTGCGCAACAGCACCGATACCAAAATAGATCGGCACTACAAAAAGTGCTGTCAAACTAACAATTCGGTGAAACGCCAGATGCAGACGGTTTTCCTGAACACGCGCGAGACTCGCCAGTGCAATCCGATTCAGCGGCTGAAAGGTGAGATTATTAATTACCGAAAAGCCCTGCTTTGCAACAGATGCGTAGGCAAAGGTGGCGGCACCGAGAAAAGTAGCGATGATAATGTTAGACGTGCGCGATGAAAAGAAGTTGATAAACGACATGGCTATCAAGGGCTTGGCAAAGCGAATAATTTCAGGCAAATGACGCTTGTCATGTACTTTACCCGGAGAGAACGACGACTTATAGCAGGTTAGCGTTGTGGATATAACACTTTGCACAATCTTGCCATAAATGATTGCCCATGCTCCAAAGCCTTGTAGGGCGGTGACCACAGAAACAACGCCACCTACCAGCACCCCGGCCATGTCATAAGCAGCCAGCTTCTTATTTTCAAATTCACGTTCCAGCTTTGCTTTGTGAACTAAACGGAAACCATTGGCCACAGGAATGATGGCTAACGCCGCGATAAGTTGTGCAGCTAATTCCGAATAAGTGTAATAGGCAACAGGCACTGCTATTAAGAAAATTAATACCGCTATAGCTCCCGACACGCCAATCAGTATCCAGAACGACAGGCTGGCGAAGTCGTCGTCCCATTTGTCTCGCTGAATCAGGTTTTGGCTGATGCCTACCGTGACGAACAGGTTACAAAAATCGACTACCATTAAACAGATGGCAACCAACCCGAATTCCTCAACCCCGAGTAAGCGCGCCATAATGGCGTACACTACAAAGTTAATGAGCTGAGCAAAGCCGTTTGCTGATAGGTTGAAAAAGGCCCCGGTAACGGATTTGGCTTTTAAGGACATTAAAACGGACGTTCCTTGTAAACTTCAATAAGGGTGAGCAGGCAAAAAGCCTGCCATTCATTTTAGCAATTGTTGCACTATGTGAGAAGTGAGAACAAACTGATACTCTTTACGCAAAACCATCGCTAAAGATTACTTGTTGTTCCTGGGCGCAATCCCATAAATAAACTGCATGTTGTCCACACTGCGTTGGCTGAAATTGTCGATGTGGTGCATATCACATTTTGGTAGTTCTACCGTGGCGTTACTGCTTTGATAAATATCACTGGCCACCGATTCATTCAGCATGTCTGAAAATTGATAGGGTTGCGTGATATTGCCGTCAACTTTTGCTTTGCCGGCTTTAATATTGAATAAATAATCATTCAGGTAGTGATTACCCGCAAATCCCTGCGGATCATACACATTGAAACCTACCTTGTTGGCATCCTTCCGGGTAATGATCACATTGTTTTGTGAGTTAATCCAAAAGGTTTCATCATCCTTAAAGCGAGAAGCGGTAATACCATTACGTTCCACCGTGATGAGATTATGAAACAGGTTGACCTGACCAAACGGTCTACTAAGCAAGCCTCCGACTTTAATTGCTGCCCACTGTTTTCCGCGTTGATCACCCAAATCATGCACATAGTTGTTAAAAATAAAGCTTGGGCCTATTCTCGCTGGAGCCGCGCTGATTCCAGAGTAGGTATGTGAAATGTCATTGTTGTACACCAAAACGTTGTGTTGACCGCCGTCAATCTCGATCGCATCGTCGTTTGCATAGGCAAGCGTGTTATTATAAATTGCCGAATCTCTGACGAAGCCACCCAGTGATTCTGCATTTTTACGCCCTTCTATGACATCGTTGAAACGGTGCTCAGCACTGGCTTTGAATACATTGTTACGTAGAATGATCTGGCCTTTAAACGCCGGATCTGGATGGTTGGCATACGCTAAAAACGCATTGGCCCCGTTAGGATGCCCCTTTGACCAGTCATTGGCAAAAGGGTTGGGATCATGCACGTGGCAATTCTCCACGGTGATGACCCCAGATTGCTTGAAGTACAAGGCAGAGTCATAGTTAATTGGCTGCGCATTTTCCAGCTCAAACGCTTTCCCATTTTTAGTTAAATTCGGCTGTCTGCCCCATTTGGAAATATCGCACTGATTGATCCAGATGTGATGCGCGTTTTCAGCATAGACGGCATGGGTACGGCCTCCTCTGACCGTAATATTTTCAAAATAAATATAACTGTTATCACCAATATAGATTGCGTGCTTGTCGCCGTCTTGCGGTTTAATAACCAGCTCTGGATCACCCACTATCTTAGCCCAGCCATCAGCAGTTCCTTCAATACCCAGCTTTTCCAGATCCAGGGTGCCGCCATCATAAATATCGCTGAGCTGGTATATTTTCTTTGGATTAACGGGGGGCTTGTCAGGGCGGGTGGTAAACTGCGTTTGTAAAACGTCAGTGGCCTGATTTGCGTCAGTGAGTGTAATTTTCACATCATAGGTGGTATCTGCTTCCAGAAACACGATGGGGCCCGTCAGCAAGCCCTGCACGGGTTCCCAGGTAAGTTGTCGGGCCTTTTGCCAACAGTTGCTCTCAATGGCTTTGCGATATTCCACCGTCGCTTTAATGTTTTTGTTCTGATTTAACACACTGATATTGGCAGACTCGATCAGCGCTACTATTGCAACATTGTTTTCTGCGACCGCAGCCCTTGCCGTTACCGTGGCCTGAGGGATATATAAATCGGTTTGATTGGCCCAATTATCCAGCGCATTTAAATTAATATCCGGCAGCGTTTTCAGATGGCGATATAAATCATAGCGCTCAAAGGGAAAGAACAACAACCCCGCTTTCACATAGCCTTTTGTGTGTTGTGGAGAACGAGCGATGAGCGACTCAATGGTGTAATTCAGCGTGGCACCCTGGCGAAGCTCAATAAGCATTTCAGCCGCCGGACGATGGGCGCTCTCTGGTAACGGCTTAAGCAGACGACGGAATTTGTTTGTCGCGCTCATGCGCGTTACCAGCGCGGTAATCTCTTCTACCGTAGTCAGCTTTTGTTCTTCGATTTTTGCTAACGCTGCAGCGCCTGGTTGGCCATCAACCGCCACAGCCGTAGGTTGATTGTGAGATTCTGCATTTGTGCAACCGCTTAATCCCAGCCAACTGATCATCATTGCAATTCCCACTACACGTTGCATAACTGCCATATATTCTTTCTCTCAAAGACCGTTTACCCGATTAATTTCAGCTCAGGTAATTGTTAGCAAAAATGGGTTGACGCAACATTGATACCAATCCGCGAAGCAGCAGGCTAGCGCAGGGTTAACAAGAATCTCAGCAGGAAGATGTAGCAATTAAAAGACAAACAGTGGTAACAAAAGTACCACTAGCGAGACAATTTAACAGACTCACCAAGTTGTTGAGCCCAACGCTGTTCAGATGACGTCAACTGATACGTACGCTTACGATCCAGATAATGCAGCAAGCGATAGCTGTCGCCCGAGGTCAAGCCAAGGTAGTGACAAAATGCCAGGACGAATAATAAGGAGCGCTTACAACTGCTATCACAGTGTAAATACAGCTGCGAGGATTGAGTAACAATTTTCTTAAATGACACCAGATATTGCTGCAGAAACCCTTGCTCAGTTTCTGTTAACGGTGAATGGACCTGATAGGGCATCCATAGCCAATTCAGCGCAGCAGTTTGCATTGCGGAACGAAGCGTTGGTGCAATTTCTTCTTCAGTCTGAAAAGTAACTAAATGAGTCACTCCACGAGCAGAGAGCGTGTTTAGTTCATCAAGCGCAGGCAACGGACCTAAACACAGCTTACTGTTCAGTAAGGAAACCATTGCGTATTGAAGCGGAGAGTCAGCACCATCAATTGTTTCGGACATTTAACCCACAACGTAAAATTAGACGACGTAGTAGTAAATAGAAAAATAATGGCAACTGCAACCGCCAAGTACAAATAGATGCCAGATTGCATGGGTATATTTTACTTTTTTAGCCACGTAAAAAAACACGCCGAAACTAAAACAGAGTCCACCGGCGACGATTAACCACAAGCCTGCGCCCGGTAAGGCCATATATAAAGGATATATTAAGCCTAACGCGATCCAGCCCATCATCAGATAGGTCATCAGAGATACTTTCGGAAACCGATGTTGAGCAACCAGTTTAAATACGATACCGCCTACCGCCAGAGCCCAAACTACGGCGGTCATGGTTATACCCAGCCAGCCCCCCACCGCAACTAGCAATAAGGGAGTGTAGGTACCCGCAATCAATAGATAAATAGCACTATGGTCAAACAGCTTCAACCAACCCTTGGCCTTCTGGTGGGTTATCGCATGGTAAAGTGTAGAACTAAAAAACATCAGGATAAGCGTGGCACCGTAAATGGCTCCGGCAGTGATCGCGAGAGGGTGCTCTGCGCGCAACATCATAAATACCAACCCAACGATAGCCGCAATGAAGCCAACACCGTGCGTTACGCTGTTGAGCCATTCTTCAGCAAGCGAATATGCTTTTTGCTTCATTGTAGTCATTAAACAAAGTCCTCCTACCACTGCTCGAATAATAGTAGCGTTTCAGCGTACACTTGTACACTTTTCAGCGAGATTGCGATTAAAAAGTTATGTCATTTTTTGTGTATGACCATTCTAACTGTATTTCAGGTTCGCAAATATGTCTTTGGAATTTAATTTTATTCATATAAAATTCAATCGGTTATGAGTTTTGGTTAAAATGTCTAAGACGTTATTACGGTCCACCTGCACCCTGACTGGCGGCTCCTCGTGAACTCTCTCGCATGAGGTTGACTGGTGGTGTTGGTAAGTATCTGAAATGTATGTGAAAGCGTTTACAGTGGGAAAGTTATACTCGTGGATGGAAATGGACACTTGTGCACATTATCTGTTGTGGTAATTTGGAAATAAAATGTCGTTAAGGCGAGTAACTTGTCGGGTTACCCTACACGGCCTCTAGGTAAAATGATTATAATGCGCCAGATTAATGTTCTATACCTGTTACTGGTTTTTATTTCGCTTACAAGCGCTGCTGAACCATTGCTAAATACCTCGGGGTTTGGCTCACTCGGGATAGTAATGAGTGACTCAGACCAGTTTGGTTTTCGAAGTGATTTCTCGAAGCCGGATGCCGTATTTGAAAACGATTTGGATCTGGACCAAACGAGCAAATTAGGTGTTCAATTTGATCTTATCGTTTCACCTGCTTTTGATGCTGTGGTACAGGCAGTTTATCGTGATCAACAGGATTACACCCTGGACTCTATGTTGAACCTCGCATTCGTGCGCTACGCACCGTCGCCAGAGTGGTCGTTGCGGGTGGGGCGTACCGCATTTGATCTGTTTTTACTTACCGAATACCGGGACATCGACTTCGCATTGCCGTGGGCGCACGTTCCCAGCGAAATCTACGGTGTCATTCCACACCGCTTCCTGGATGGTGTTGATTTGACCCACAGTAGAAGATGGGGCGACCTGATGTTTTCAGCCAAATTATTCTACGGTGAAAGCGAGTACGGGGTGACTGCCTATTCTTCTGAAGAAGTGATCCCATTTAATCTGGATAATATTGTCGGCGTTGCACTGGATTTGCAAACGATGGAATGGGAACTGGCGTTCAATCATACCCGGGTTAAATTTGACAGCGACCTGCTCTCGCCACTGGCTGAAGGAATTACTTTACTCAATCAGCAAGTGCCTGGCTTTGCAGTCTTATGGCCCAGCGCTGGGGTGATAGGTGACGCCATAGATGTGAATAATCGTGAGGGTAGTTACACATCAATCAGTGGGCAATACCGTTTCCAGACAATGACGGTGATGTCTGAACTGGCGCATATTGAATCGAACAGTCTGGCAGTACAGGATGTTTATAGTGGCTACGTAAGCGGCATTTTCCACCATAACAGACATAACTGGTATGCTACTTTTGCTTATAGCCATGCAGACAAATTTTCTCTCGGCCCGGTCAATGAGCCTTTCCTGACACAAATCCCCGGTGCGACAGAATTACTGGCAAATGCCCGCGTTTTTCTCAACTTTTACAGCGTAAACCAAAAAACCTTCAGCATAGGCTGGCGTTGGGATTTTCACGAACACATTTCACTTAAACTGCAATGGGATCATACTCGCATCGATAGTGGCGGCAGCACCTTGTGGCAGCCTGCACAATTAGGAGGCAATCTGGACGCACCAGAAGGTCAGGTTAACACTGTTTTTTCAAATCTGAGTTTTTCATTCTGATGTTGGGCTTAACACTTATCAAAGCAGTCGCACTGGCTGGCAGTATCAGCTTATCTGGCATGGCCAGCAGTACCGAATTAGTGGTTGTGGTGCATAAAGACAATCCAACTGAAACGCTCACACGCTCACAGTTGATTGACTTATACATGGGCAAATACGTTGCTTTCCCGGATGGCAGTAAAGCGCAACCGTTGGATATTGACAATGATGAGGCTACCAAAGAGCAATTTTACAAGGCGCTGGTAGGAATGCCATTGAACCGGGTGAATGCATATTGGTCGCGGATCAAATTTTCTGGACGCGCAAGGCCCCCGGTGGCGCAACAGGATCAGCAAGCTGTATTGTCTTACATTGAGTCAACCGGCTCAGCTATCGCGTACATCCATGAAAATAATCTGACCGATAATGTAAAAGTGGTGTACCGATTCGATGAATAAGAGTGGATTGCTGGTTAGATTAGCCGTAGTGATAGGGTTTGCCTCGCTTGCAATCGGCTTTCTTTCGACCCAGCTTTTCTACCGCATAACGGTTAATCAGGAAATCAACATTGCTAATCAAAGCATCGAAAGCCTGTTTAAGACAGTTCAGGCAACCGCGGCTACCGCTGCGTACCTGGCTGAGCAGGACCTTGCCCAGGAAGTGGTCGATGGCTTGACCACCAACGATGTAGTCAGAAATGTGGTAATGACATTTGAAGGTAAAACCGTTCGCGCGAACGAAGAACCTTTACGTAACCCGGTGACCTTTCCTATTGCGTCACTGTTCGAACCTGACCGTGCCATTGGTGAAATGCAGATTGCACCCAATATAGACTATATCAAAACGCGGGCTGAGCAACTTGCCGGAGAAAACTCCAAAGCGATGATCATGCAGGCGGCAGTGGTGACAGTCGTAGCTATTTTTGTTGCCTTTTACCTGATTACCCGACCTATGATCATGATTGCCCGTGCGCTGCACCGCACAACACCGGGGGATGGAAGTCGCCTGGCGGTGCCAGATTTTCATGGTAACAGTGAGCTAGGCGTACTGGTCAGCGACGTGAATAAGTTGCTGGATAAGACGGAGGCGCAGTTTTCGCAGGAACGTCAGTTGCGTGAAGAGATTGAGGCGCTGGAAAAACGCTTTCGCATGCTATTCGAAAAATCTATCTCACCGATCATTCTTATGGAGCCTCGCGGCAATATTCTGCTGTACAACAGCGCATTTGAAGAAACCCTGGAAAAACTGGGTAAATCTTTTCGCAAAAGCTTTGGTCCCTTGCTCGAAGATTTGTTTGTAGAGCCGGAGGCATTAGCCTCATCGGTCGAAATGGCGTTTGCCAATGATGAAATCGCGACGGGGGAGTTTCGTTTACGCAGTGACAAAGAAACAGAATCAATGTGGGCCCAGGTTATTGTTACGTCCATCATCAGCGATGACATGCGAGAATATTATCAAGTCACGTTGCATGACATTTCAAAACGGAAGCGTGAACTCGACCTGCTGGCCTATCAGGCTGACTTTGACAAATTAACCAAACTACACAATCGCCAGGGGCTGGAAAAACATCTTCACAACCTGATCGATGTAAATACACCGTTTACCCTGGTATTAATGGATTTGAACTGGTTCAAACAGGTCAATGATATTTATGGACATAAATCGGGCGACGAAATACTGATATTTGTTGCCGATAAAATAAAAAAGGCAATCAGACCGAATGATTTAGCCGGACGCTGGGGTGGCGATGAGTTTGTTCTGATACTAAAAAATGCGGATCAGACGCAGACTACACAGGTGGTTGAGCGGTTGGTGCGCCTGATCTCCAAACCCTACTATCTGCGTAAATTCGAACAAAACGTGACTATTGGCGCCAGTGCAGGAGCTGCCTCATTCCCGACCGATTCGAGCGAACTGCAGGCTTTGCTGCATCTGGCTGACCAGGCCATGTATCAGGCGAAGAAGGTCAAAGATACGTCTCCAGAAGACTTTTTGCGCTTTGCCGAACCCATCGATGTCGAGCAAGACAATGCCTGATTCTGCAAGCCTCTGGCGCGCCTTTGGCACACTGCTCTCGCTGCCAGACATCAAGTCCCGTGTCGCCCAGGTTAAAGCCGTTATTGTGGTTTTTATCATTCTATTTTTGTTATTGGCATCAAGCAGCGTACTTCACCTGCAGGGTGAGTGGGCGGTAGAAAGTCTGGCTATTGTGGTCATTTTGCTCGCGTTAAACTGGTTTTTAACCGCGGATACGACCAATATCGTCGCCGGTATGATGCTGTGGACCGTCACAATTTACGCTGTTTCCAAAGCTTTCTATTACGATGGTTTGTACGACACGGCATTATTGCTTTATCCCTTTGTTGTTATCTTTGCCGTTTTTCTGGGTAGTCGGGTTATGGTTGTCCCGCTGGTCTGTTTCATGTTGATCAGCTATTACTTCATTGCTTATGCCGTTTCTTCCAACATGGTTGTCAATAATGTGCTGACCGCTTATCCCGCATGGGCCAAAGCCAATGATATGGCAATTATGATGGCCACTTACGGGTTAGGGATCGTGGTGATTGCCAAATTCATCAGAGCGCTGATTGCCAAGCTGTCGCAACAGAAGGAGACCAATCGCTTAGCCAAAGAAGAATCTGAAAAGCGCATTTTATATAACGATTTGACCGGTCTTCCAAATGCAGAAAAATGTAAACAGGATTTAGAAGTGTGCCTGCAAACCAGCCCTAAAGATGGCAGTTTGATAGGCTTTGTTACTTTGCATTTAAACAATTTCAACTGGATTAATTCAACGTTGGGGCATACTTTTGGTAACGAATTGTTGAAGCTTCTTGCCAGACGTTTTGAGAATCTACAGAATGATAAGACGGTGGTATACCATACCTCAGGAATTGAATTTTCATTCGTTAAACGTACCCCCGATTTTGAAAGCCTGAATGATTTTTGCAACCAGATTATCCGTTTAACGATTATGCCGGTGTCGATGCCAGATTATGGTTATGAGATTAACTGTTCGATAGGAGTCGCAGCCGCGCCGTTCGATGGTAACACTTATGCAGAATTGCATCGTAAAGCCAGCTTCGCGGTTTATCGCGCCAAAGAGGATGAGCCAAACTCCCATCACTTTTACGATAAGGAAATGGAAAGCGCTATCGTACGCCGCTTAGATTTGATCACTGATCTAAAAACGGCAATTGAACAAAACGAATTTGAATTGTATTACCAGCCAAAAGTGCATCTGGCCACCAATACAATTGTCGGCGCCGAAGCACTTATTCGTTGGCACAAAGGGAATGAAATTATTCCGCCCAATGCGTTTATTCCGGTGGCGGAAGAATCAGGTCTGATTAATGAGATTGGCAAATGGGCTATTGAAACGGCCTGCCGGGAATGCGCTCGTTGGCAGAAAATCGGTATGAAAGGCGTCACGGTGGCGGTTAATTTGTCCCCAGTCCAGTTTAAACGGGGCAATTTACCCACCTATGTATTTCGGGCTTTGCAACAGTGTGGGCTGGACCCCAATATGCTCGAACTGGAAATTACTGAGTCGTTGTTTATCGATAATGCTGATCACGTTAAACAACAAATTCACGTGATGGCCGAAAAAGGCGTCAATTTTGCGATTGATGACTTTGGTACCGGCTATTCCAATTTAAATTATTTATCTCACTTCAATGCATCGACCCTCAAAATTGATATGTCATTCGTACGTCAGATGCTGCAGAACAAACAGCAACAACATATTGTCAACGCGATTATCAAGATGAGCCGAGTGATGGATTTAGAAAACGTTGCAGAAGGTGTAGAAGACGAACAAACCGCGCGAGAACTACAGGCCCAGGGGTGTGTCTACGGGCAGGGTTATTTCTGGTCGGCGCCGGTACCGCGTGATAAATTTTTGCGTTTACTTAAACAGCATACCTATGCTGCTTAATCAAAATCTCTCTGGCAACGAGTTGAATTGTCATCTGCACAGGTAAACGATGCGTTAACTTATCCAACCAGAAACTCATTCAAGCCCTGTTATTTTAACGTTTGACAGCGTGACAGCAGTGACCCGCATTGCACTAAACTGGATTTGGATGACTGCTTATGAACATGCTAAACAGGTACGCAAGATTACCATCAAAGCGAGACTAACTTTTTAGTCTACAATTTAGGCTGAATTTGAAGATTCGGGTAGATTTGAGTATGAAAACCGAAAACACGGTTTGTTGACCTCACATACAGTGCTAAAATTTCACGCCGTTATAGAAAATACAAGAGTTGCCTGGCAAAGTGTTCGTGTTACTCTTTCCGATGAAAACTTTAAGATAATGAGCGCAATGACATCGCAACAAACACTTACTGTTAATCAAAATCTGACGATTCGTCTGTTAAGAGTATTGCGCTATAACAAAGCCAGAATCGAACGCTCATTGTCGTTGTTATCAGAGCAACACCGCCCATTGTTTCATGTGCTGCCTTTCCTGCTCCACGTAAATCATCCTGATTTGCCAGGCTATATTGAAGATGACAACACCCCCCATGGATTAAACAATTATTCCTACCGCGATCAGATTAAGTTTGCATTGCTTGAGGTATTTCCTCATCTGCAAGGGTTATTTGACGATATCCGGCAGCTTTGGCCACGTTCACGCTCGATAGATGCATTGGTTCTGATGGGCAGCATTGGCACCATCGCTCAATCTACAGATTCTGATTTCGACTATTGGGTATGTATTAACAGTAAATTGCTCACACCTGAAGCTCAGGTACTGCTGCAAGAAAAATTAACTGCAATAGAGCAATGGGCGGCAACGGAATACGGTATCGAAATCCATTTTTTCCTGTCAGATATCGAGCAGGTAAAAGCCTGTGATTTTGGCGTGGCAGAAGGTGAAAGCGCAGGCTCTGCGCAAGCGGTATTACTGAAAGCCGAATTTTACACCACCAATATCGTGGTTGCGGGTAAGGCGCCATTCTGGTGGCTTGTGCCAGAAACGTTCTCGGAGCAACAATATTATTCGCTGATGCAACAGCTGAATGAAGGCAATTCCCCGGATCCAAACTGGTTTATGGATCTGGGCCATCTGGAAAAACTCGACCCTAATGAATTATTTGGGGCGGCGATATGGCAGCTTGGTAAAGCGATGGACTCGCCCTTCAAATCAGTGCTGAAAATGGCAAAACTGGAAGTCTTCCTGGAAAATCTGGAAGACGAACAGCCATTGTGTAATTTACTTAAAAAGCGCGTTCACAACGGCGATGAAGCGCCGGGTTCGGTCGCTATTATTGATCCCTATGCTTTGATGTTCGATCAACTGATCCAGCATTACGAGTCAGAGGAGCAGTACGATGCGGTTAACCTGTTACGAGAATGTTTATATATCAAATGTGCTCCCAAGCTCAGCTATCCGGTTAAAGAAGGTCAGGCAACCTTTAAGCGAAGAATTATGGCTGGCTATGCTAAACAATGGGGATGGATACGCTCAGAGATACGCCATCTGGATGATCTGGACGAGTGGTCTTTTCAGGAATTAGTGCAGCTGTCACGAAGAATTCATCGTTTTCTTATTCAGTGCTATCGGCGCATGTCAAGTAAGCTCTCTACGGGTCAACAACTGGTAAGCAAAGAAGATATGACGGTCATTGGAAGACGCCTGGACACGTTTTATTCAAGAAAAGAGAACAAGGTTGAGTTCCTGCGTAGTGGTTTCGACAACCGGGTTTATTGCCCCCAGGTTACCTTTAAGCTGACCAAGAAGAAAAACAACAAAGTGGTCTGGAGTGCTCATTCTGGTGATCTTATGGGACAGTACGGTGAAGCGTTAGCAGAAACCAGGATGATACAGTTTCCCTCACCGATTCGCCTGGTCATGTGGGGCGTAAGTAATCGCATTATGAACGAAGAAACGCGGTTCTTCCTGGACTACGATACAGACCCGCTCACCGAAAACGATGTGCATAACTTAATTAAGCATACGCTTGAATTATTTCCCCCAGTAAAAATCAATGCCCTACCACGGGAAAATTTGCTGTCGCCACAGCAAATAAAAACCTGCATGGTCGTTGTTAATTTCACCACGCCACGGCCGCGCGTGTCTGTCGACGAAGTGTGGGTTGTTTATTCAACCACCTGGGGCGAAATGTTTGTGGTGGAAGGAATAGAGGCGCTCGATGCGATGTGGTTTGAACTACAGGAAGTGACACCGCGTCCGCCATGTTATGTGCATATTCCGCAATGCAAACACAAAAAATATTTGTTCGAAAAATTTACGGAGAAAACGGAGCTTCCGTTTAAGTTATTAGACTGACCACGCTGGTGGATTTATCGCTTAGCGAATCAAAAAAACAGGCTCTAGGCGCCTGTTTTTTTGATTCGACCGGGTGCGGGTTAGATTAGAACTTATGCTCAAGCCCTACAGCCAGCCAGTTTTTGTCGTCGCTGTTATCCAGTGCGCGATCAGTATACCAGACGAACGCTTTGGTATTTTCACCTAGTTTGTAGTCCGCACCAATCGACGTGCTGGAATCGTCTTCCAGGGTCTGGTGTTGCGCTTTGAATTTCCAATCGTTAAAGCTGTAAGAGGTGCTCAGTGTGAAGCCGTTCTCACTATTACCGTCAACAACCGCTTCCTGACTGTGCAGAATAGCGCCCACAACCCACGCATCAAATTTTCCCTGAATAATCGCGCGTTGCGCATCGTAACCGTCTACTTCGCTATCAATTGCGATGGCCGCGTAGAGATTGGTTTTCTTCAACTTGGCGTCACCGAATGAAACCGCTGCTGAAACAGCGTCGTTACCACTCACTTCATCTTCAGCGATGTAGGTAATCGAGCCTGTGAAACCTGAGAATGCCGGGCTAATGTAAGTGACTGAGTCACTCATGCGGTTTTCGCCTTCCCACAATCCTTTTAAGTCTGCTTCGTAATCGTTGAACTGGTCCACCGGTTTACTTAAATCTTTTAGTACGGTGTCTTTTCTACCGACTAAAACAGTACCGAAGTGACCTGCAAGGCCCACATACTGGTTACGAGACTTTAAATTTTCAGCACCAGACTCGTCGGCAACGTCAACCTGCCACTCAAGTAAATAAACGGCTTCAAGACCATCAGCTAAGGTATAGTCACCTTCGACGCCGATACGTGAGGCATTGCTTTTGAGCTCAGTAAAGCTGCCTTCGCCTTCATCTGACATCTGGCCGCTTACATTAACTTTGCCGTAAACCGTTAGTGGCTCTGCGTAAGCAGAAGAAATACTCAGCGCTGATAATACAGCGAAAGAAAGAGGTTTTATTAAACGCATAATTCAAATTCCATAAAAACGCCTTGAATGGCGCGTACGATATGCCATGTATATTACAGTTTTGTGACATTGCGTAATAATTATCACACTTTTGCCATTTTAAGCCGTGGCTATTCTTTATTTCGATTACAACCACTAACACAAGTGTGAAATATTATACCTTAGACATACTGGTCGATATGTTAAGCACCTGTGTAAGGTGCAACAATACAGAAGAATTGCCAGCGACGCTATTGTGCTGCTTACCAGACTGGTTATTTAACTGTGTACGTAGCGTCTAGTCAATCTGTAGCGGGTATAGTCGGCACTAAAATTTGCATCTTACCAGAGTAAATAGACTAACCTTAATTTAATTCATGCTGAATAAGGGTAGTCACATTGTGAAAATGTCATTCGATTTAACCATCCGCCAAAAACTATTGCTCAATGCGGTCATCACCGCACTGGGGTTAATAATTTTAGTTGCGGCACTTATGCGTGACACGCGCTCGCAGGCGGCAACGGCGGAAGCGCTCACTGAGCTCAAGGCGATCGAAGCGGGAATTTTGCTATTACGGCGCAACGAAAAAGATTTTTTAGCCCGGCTGGATTTGAAATATCAGGAAAAGTTGAACGCAAACTATCAGCAGCTGAGACTTGATATTGCAGATTTAAAAACGCAACTGAATGATAAGCAAATTGATACTGTACCGGTAGAAAACCTGCAGCAGCATCTTTCAAGCTATCATGCCGCCTTTAATCAATTGGTATCTTTGCAGCAACAGATTGGCTTAAATCCTAAGGACGGCCTATACGGTGGTTTACGCGCGTCAGTGCATACCGTTGAAGAAGTGCTTTCAAACTATGATGACAGTGCATTATTAGTGGGCATGTTACAGCTGCGCCGCAACGAAAAAGACTTCATGTTACGCCTGGACTTAAAGTATCTGGACCAGTTTAACCAGAATGTTGAGTCATTTATCAGTCAGGTGAGAGACGCGAATTACAGTCCTCAGGTTGAAGCAGACCTGATAGCCACTATCAGTAATTACCAAAGCCAGTTCAGAACGCTGGTAGAAATGCAGCAAGCACTCGGGCTATCAGCAGATCAGGGCAAGCTGGGAGAAATGCGCAAGGCCGTGCATCAAACGGAAGAGTCGCTGGCGACATTGGAAAATTCGGCACAGGCTAATTTGACCGCCAGTGAGGAACAGGCCATTTTTCTTACCCTGTTAGCTGTGCTCATAATTATTGCAATAGTACTCATTTCCAACTGGTATATCGCCCGAGCCATTATAAAACCGTTGACGCAAATCAATAACCGCGTGCAGGAAATACGTCAAAACAATGATTTAACGTTGCGTACTGATGTGAAAGGGCGTTCTGAACTGGCCGGGCTGAGCTCATTTATGGATGCGTTACTTTCCCAGTTCCAGTCAATCCTCAAAGAAGTTAACAAGGCGATTCAGTCAATAGAGCAAACTATCGGCAATCTCGCCGAAAATATCACCAGTACGAGCCAGGGAATGCAGGAACAAGAGCGCGAAAGCGAAATGGTCGCAACCGCCGCGCATGAAATGGAAGCCAGCATATCTGATGTTTCTCACAACACTCACGCGATGGCGCAGCGCGCTGAAACAACGCGCACTGATACCATCGTCAGAAAAAAAGAGATAGACAGCAGCGTAGGCGAAATCAGTACCTTATCACAGCGACTGGATGGGGTTGGTAAAGTGGTAAATCAGCTGGATGCTGACAGCCAGACAATCGGCTCAGTGCTAGATGTAATTCGCGGAATTGCTGAGCAAACAAATTTATTGGCGTTAAATGCGGCAATTGAGGCGGCAAGAGCGGGTGAGCAAGGCAGAGGATTTGCTGTGGTAGCTGATGAAGTGAGAAATCTTGCAATGCGTACTCAGGAATCCACCCAAGAAATAGAAACGATAATTTCTACCTTGCAAGATCGCACAAAGAACATTGTCGCTGAAATGAAACTATGTCAGGAGCAGGGGGCTAAGAGTGCTGAGAAAGTCGCGGCGGCAAGCAGTGCGCTCACAATAATGACCGACGATATCGCCACCATTGTGGAGATGACCGTTCAGGTAGCCGAGGCCATTAGTCAACAAACTCAGGTGACCAGTGATGTCAATCGAAACGTAATTAAAATCAGAGACATATCTGCACAAGTTAGCTCAAAAGCAGAAAAAAATGCACGAGAAAGCGATTCGCTAAAACATCAAATTCTGGGTCTGGGACAAACTATCGCCCAGTTTAAGGTATAAAGCGTTAAAACGGGCCGGTGTCACCTGACATCGATTCACCGGCCACTTTTCTTTTAAAGGACCCTGGCAAGAAAGCCTACAAATAACAGCAGCACTAACACAGCCGACATTCGCTTAGTTAGTTGCGTAATCGAGTAACTGCTGGACGATTTGTTATCAGGCAGCTTCGCATACCAATTTGAGGTCAAATCCCGCGCCTGCGTTTTCAGCACGCTCAACCGGTGACTGATGCCGCTGCTTACCGCTGGCAGGGCCTTCCGATAGAACCAATCTACGTCCAGGTTCACTGAACGCAATTCCGGTGGATACAACCCTTGTTTGTTAAGCCAGACAAAAGCCAACGCAGAGAAAAACAACAACTGCAACTGGGTAAGAGTATGCGTGATGTCATAAGGCTTATAATCGTGTTCCCATGGCAACAACGAATACATCACATCCGGATAGCTGCCAATCACGATACACAGCACGGATGCGATGAACATCGCTGCGAGCATGTTGGCGGGCGCTTCTTTTGGGCGCAAACCTGAATCGTGTGCGAAAAAGGCGAAGAACGGTATCTTTATTCCGGCATGATGGAATACCCCCGCAGACGCGAATAGTAACATTAGCCAGAGATATTCGTGACCGGCTTCAATCATCGCTGCCATCACCATGCTTTTTGACACAAATCCGCTAAATAACGGGAAGGCAGAAATTGACGCCGCACCGACGATACAAAACCAGGTTGTTTTTGGCATGGTTTTGTACAGACCACCTAAGTCAGAGCCATTCACATGGCCAACCCGATGCAACACTGCACCCATGGTCATAAATAACAGCCCTTTAAAAATGACATCGTTGAACGCGTGTGCGACCGCGCCATTTAGCGCTAACGCCGTACCAATTCCGATACCGCACACCATAAACCCGAGCTGGTTAATCAAACTGTATGCGAGCACTCGGCGCAAATCGTTTTCAATCACCGCATAAAATATAGGGAAGCAGGTCATAGCTGCACCTATATAAACCAGCAGTTCAGTGCCGGGGAAGCAACGGGCCAAGGCGAACACGGCCATTTTGGTGGTAAACGCCGATAAAAACACGGTGCCCGTTGGCGTCGCTTCCGGGTAAGCGTCAGTGAGCCAGGTATGTAAAAATGGAAATGCGCATTTTATGCCAAATGCCAGGAACAATAGCCACGAGGCCAACCCATCCAGGCCAATATAGTCAAATGCGAGGCTTTGTGTCTGCTGATAGTGGAGTGCGGTACCTGCCAATAGAAGGACACCTGAGAGTACCTGATAGATGAGATAGCGCAACCCGGCAGAAGACGCTTCCGGGGTGCGTCTGGCCCAGATTAACCATACTGAGGTCAGTGCCAGCATTTCCCAGAACAAAAAGAGGGTAATCAGATCACCTGCAAAACACGCCCCCAGTGCGCTGCCCGCGTAAACTAATCCCGATACTTGTTGCAGTAGATCTTTCACATGCAGACAGTACAGTAAGGCTAAAAAGGCGGCAATATGAAACAAGTAGCCAAACATCAGGCTTAAGCGGTCAACGCGCATCAACTGAAGCTCAAATTCCATAAAGCTAACCTGAACGGCTTGCAAGCTGTCACTATTCAGGAAAAGGCTTACACCACTGATCAGCGGTACGAATAATACCAGCCAGCGGGTTTTAGCAGGCAGCAGCGGCAACAACAGAGCCGCTGCGTAAAAGCCAATAAACGGGGGAAGATCAGCCAACCACATCAATGTTCACTCTCCTCATTTTCTGGCGTTTTGGTTTGCGTTGCCGCAGAAAAGTAATCTTCATCGCGCATGAGTACTTTTCTCATCACTTTGGCAATCAACACCAGTACCACACAGGCAATAAAGCCATAAAGTGCATAAAATGTCGGTACGGATTCAAAATAAACATAAATGTGGCGATGCACAAAAAAGTCTAAAACAAGCAGCAATACACACAGTGAATAAAAAATGCGTAGAATCAACCGTACGTTTTCGGGCTTGTCAAAGAAGTACACTTTTTCGTCGTTATTTTCCGAAGTAATCTTGCTCATTAATTTTGTACTCCGCTTGCACCTGCTTCGAGCTCTGTTACGGTGCCTTGCTGGGCCAGGCTATAAAAAGGCTCAGGGTGAAAAAACAGATAAATACACAGAGCCGCCGGAATCGCTAAACCGACCAGGCAGGGCAAGGGTGCCTCTTTGATGCCATGTTTAGGTTCTGGCTCTAACGACGTGCCAAAATACGCTTTAAGAGGGATTATGCCCAGATAGTAAATATTCAGCAGCGAGCTAATGAGCAGAGTGATAACAATCGACCAGCGGATGACCTCGGCTCCGGTAAATTCAATGCCGCCCATAATCAGGTACCATTTGCTCCAGAAACCCGCTAATGGCGGCAGCCCAATTATGCTTAATGTCCCGATGAGGAATACACCAAACGTAAACGGCATCTGGCGACCCAGACCGGCAAGTTCACTGATCTTTGTTTTATGCGCGGTGATCAGAATGGCCCCCGCGGCAAAAAACAGGCTGATCTTGGCAAAAGCGTGCATGGCAATGTGCAGCGCGCCACCAAACATACCAATCGAATTGACCATCATTATGCCTAACACAATGTAGCTAAGCTGGCTGATGGTTGAATAGGCCAGACGTTCTTTTAAATTGTCACGGGTTAATGCGACCAGTGAGGCCAGAAGAATGGTGAGTAATGGCAAAAAGATCAGCCATTGGTACCAGAATGATCCTTGCAGTAACTCCGGACCGAAAATAAACAAGGTCACTTTGAGTAAGGCAAACACGCCCGCTTTCACCACCGCTACCGCATGTAACAGCGCACTAACGGGAGTGGGTGCCACCATAGCGGCCGGTAGCCAGCGATGGATAGGCATAACTGCGGCTTTGCCAATACCAAACAGGAATAATAAATATAAACCCGCTACCCATCCCGAGGAGATATGTCCCTGCAGCACGCCACCTTCGGTAAACGTCAGGTTACCGCTAAGCTGCCAGACGATAAGTATGCCAAACAGGAACAGACCAATTGATGTACCCATTAATATGCCCAGATAAACCCTGCCACTGCGGCGGGATTTTTCATTGCCTTTGTGGGTTACCAAGGGATAAGTAGACAGGGTTAACACTTCATAAAATAAAAACAGGGTAAAGAGGTTATCGGAAAAGGCAATGGCCATTACCGCAGCAATTGCCACAGCAAACAACACGTAAAATCGGGTTTGATTTTGCTCCTGATGAGTGCGCATATAGCCTATCGCGTAAATCGATGTTACCAGCCATAAACTGCTGGCTATCAAAGCAAACATTAATCCTAAGCGATTGATAACAAAGGTTACGGCCAAACCTTCCACAGGTTCTGCCAGCGTCCATGGCTGTGCTTCAGCGCCTTCAAAATTTAAATAGAGATTCAGCACCACTACAAACAAACTGGTTGCGGTAGCAATGGTAACTAATTCACGCACATTGGGGTGATTATCCAGTCGTGAGATAATTATGGCGCCCAGTGTTGGTAGCAGAAACGTTAGCAGCATCAACATGTGGTCTGTCATGGTGTAATACCTCGTGCTGAATACAAAGCATCAACGGCTATTTGTGCGCCCTGAAGCGTCATCTCGGTATTAAAGCCAAAGAAAATGCATAACAGTGCCAAACCCCACATGGCAATAATCATCCCTACCGGCATGCGGGCGACACTATCACCGCCTTGTTCCACCTTGCTAATTCTGGACTTGGATGCGGGTTGAAAATAGAGCACTTCGATTAGTTTCCAGCAATAAATTACGGCCATCAGCGAGCCTACCAGTAAAACAACCACCACCATCCACTGCTGTTGAGCCAACGCAGCCTGCGCAAGATTCCACTTGCTCACGAAACCTACCGTGCCGGGTACCCCGATTAAACTCAGCGCACCGATAATGAATGCCCCGAAGGTAATTGGCATGCGCTTACCCATGCCACTGATGGATTGATAGTGGGTACTGTTGAGTCGATAAACCAAGACGCCAGCAACCATGAACAGCATGCCTTTCATTAATGCATGGTTGAAGATATGTAACAGGCTGGCACGGAGGCCGTCATCACTTAGTAAACCAATGCCAATCACGATGTAGCCAATTTGTGCGACACTGGAATACGCCAGCATCTTTTTAACTTCGTTCTGCCCAATGGCTAGCCACGACCCATATATCACAGCGACGGTACCAATAAACAGCAACGCCTGTGGCAGCCAGCTGTCGAGCATGTAGTCAAACGAAAATACGTCGTAGAGGCAGCGAATCAGCGCGTAAAGCGCCACTTTGGTGGATGTGGCAGAAAGAAATATGCTTACCGTACTCGGTGCGTAGGTGTACGCATTAGGTAGCCAAAGATGTAAAGGGAAAATGGCGGCTTTTAACGCCAGTCCAACCACGATCAATGCAAAGGCGGTATGCAGTAACGGACGGTTTTCAATGGCGGGTAACAGACCGGTCAGGTCCTGCATATTCAGTGTGCCGGTGGCCGCCAGCAACATTCCGATACCCAGCAAAAAGAAAGTCGCACCCAATGTTCCCAAAATCAGGTAATGGAATGAAGCCGTCAGTGCGCGGCGGTTTTTCCCCATTCCGATTAATGCGTAAGAAGCAAGTGAGGATATTTCCAAAAAGACAAACATATTGAATATATCGCCGGTCAGACAAATCCCCACCAAGCCTAAAAAGCACAGCAAAAATGCCGCGTAAAAAAGCGGTGCAGCGTGAGCTTCAATTTCGCGATCCACGCTTTTGCGCGCAAATATCATAGTGGTAAGTGCGATAAGACAAACAATAAAAGTGACCAGCGCGTTAAGTGGATCAATCAGGTAAGCGATGCCCCAGGGTGGCGCCCAGCCTCCCATCGCATAGTGCACTTCGCTTCCGCCTTGTATGTCGGTCATTAACACGAATGACAAGTAAGTGCAGACTGCTGTAACAGCTAAACTGACTAACCAACTGAACCGGGTATTGTTAACAATCACCATAAGGGGGGCAGCGATTAATGGAATGATGATGAGTAAAACGCTGATATGCTCAGTCATCCTGTCGATCCATAGTAATTATTTCATCCTCTTCAATTGAGCTGTACGCTTCTCGTATTCTCACAATCAATGCAAAGCCTAATGCGGTGGTGGCTACGCCGACCACAATCGCAGTGAGCATTAAGACCTGTGGTAAGGGATTAGAGTAGAGTGAATAGCCTTCAGCAATAATGGGAATGGTGCCCCCATCAATTTTGCCCAGGCTAACGTAAAACAAAATTGCACCTGTTTGAAAAACACTCAGACCAGCAATTTTCTTTAACAAATTACTGCAACTCATTAATGTATACAGGCCTACCATCATCAAACAGATAATCAGCCAATAGCTGATATGTCCGGCAATAAACGTCATCATCGGAACACCATCCTGCGTGCAAAGCTGAAAAATATTAATAGCATGGTGGAAGCGACGGTCATGCCAACCCCGAGTTCTATCAGGATGATACCGATATGTTGCCCGGTGACCGGATTGTCGGCCAGTACGTTGTAGTCAAGATAATTCCCTCCTAACAACATCGAAGCCACACCCACACCGCCATATAACAGCACACCGCCACTGGCTAAACCGATCAGCATTTTGTCGGTAAGTACATCTGCAGCTTTGTCCATACCAAAAACCAATGCATACAATAGGATGGCGGTACTAAAGATGACCCCAGCCTGAAAGCCGCCACCGGGACTAAAGTCCCCGTGAAACTGCACATAAAAAGCGTACAGAAAAATAATCGGGATCAGTGCTTTGGCGATGACTCGCAGAATTAAATTATCTTGCATTAGACCGTCCTCTCACCACCGGCTTTCTGCGTCTTTTTAATAACAGCAGCACTCCCACACCGGCTGTAAAAACTACCGTAACCTCACCCAGCGTGTCGAACCCTCGATAGCTGGCCAGGACCGCGGTTACCAGGTTAGGTACCCCGGTATCCTGTTGACCCTGTTCAATAAAGCGCGCCGCCATCTCGGTATGAAGCGGCGCATTGGGATCACCAAAATTGGGCAAATCTAATGTGCCGTAAAACAGCAACCCGCCGGTTAGCAAGGTGATTATCATGGCGCTGGGCGAAAAACGACTCCGTGGCTTTTCGCTACTGCGACGAGTCGCGGCCAGTGTTGCCAGCATTAGCACAGTGGCGATACCAGTGCCAACGGCGGCTTCGGTAAAAGCAACGTCTGGTGCATCCAGCAGCAGGAACAAGCTGGCGACAAGTAAACTGTACAGGCCGAACATCATGGCCATGGCAAAAAGGTGACGCGCCCGCAGAATTCCTATTGCGCTGGCAATTAGAAAAAGTAACAGAAATACATCTATGATCAGCGCCATCATGATTCTTCTCTCACTTTTATTTTCATTGATGGAGCATCCTCTCTCACGCCTATTGGAGTCAGCCCCCATTTCCAGGCACTGTGGGAAAGGGAAAATGATGCGGTGGGGCTGGTGAATAATAAAAACGCAAAGATCAGAAACAGTTTCACAGTGGCTAAGGAGAAGCCGGCCTGAAAAGAAAGCCCGAATAAAATTAAGAAGCTACATAGGGTATCGGTTACGCCGACCGCATGTAAGCGACAGTAAAAATCGGGCATCCGATGCAATCCAATACCCCCAATAACACTCAATAGCGCACCCAGAGTGATAAGGGTGTAGCTTAACCAGTCCAGAATCATAACTTTTCTCCTGGCTTGGTTTTGACATGGATTCGCTCGGTAGCATAGAAGCTTCCCCGTTCGACTAACCGGAGTGCGGCTACGACACCCACGAAGTTGAGCAACGAGTAAAGTAGCGCAATATCCAGCACGTCGGCACGGCCAGTGACAAAGGCTACTACAGCAACGAGTAATACGGCCTTGGTACCAAACATGTTTACCGCCAGAATACGGTCAAATACCGTTGGTCCTGCAAGCGCTCTGGCCAGCGCGAGCGCCATCGTGACCAAAATAGAGAAACCTATAACATACAGGAACATGGTCATTGTTGAGCCTCGTTACTTTGTGTTGCTTTGGCAGGGAATATATCGGCAAGGTCTCCCTCTAACAACGCGGTAGCGCCTTCTTTACTGATGGTATGCACTAAAACAGAGTCCGGGTAAATTTCGATACTGGCCGAGCCCGGGGTGAGGGTAACTGAGTTGGCGTAAATAACCTTGCTCAAGTCGTCTTGCTTAGGAAATGGGATGCGAATAAGCTGAGGCTCTACAGGACGCACACCGATAATGCGCAGAACGACATCGACATTCGCTAAAAAAATTTTATACGACAGCACTATCCAGTATTTAATCAGGCTGCCTGAGAGATGAATGGGGTGACTCTCATCGTCTATTATTCGCATTCGATAACTGAGCCACAGGGTGAAACAGACCGACACCACACCGAATGAAATCATCAGTGGGTTATAGTGCCCCGACAGCAACAACCAAAGTATCATCAACAAGCTGGCTACACTAATGTAATGCTTCATCCGTTATTATTCTCCAGCTTTACGCCTCTTTTTATTATGACCTACTCGAATGTGTTATTTACCATAGTCTACATTTTTAGCCGATTGCAAGCGTTAAGCGCTCTAAATGGCTAAAATTAATACAAAACAGCGATGATTTGTACGCCCTGTAGGTTGAATCAACTCTTAAATTGGATAATAGAACGAAACCAATTTTGATAAACAGTGGTGTATCTAATATGGTCACATAGTGTGAGTTAAAAGTAGCTACCATCATTGCGGCGAAGGCCGCAACGACACGTTTCTTCGATAAAAAAGGGAGCAAAGTGCTCCCTGAGTGATTAGCCGAAACGGTTTACGCTTTACCGATGCGACGCTCTATTTCCTGCAGACTGGTATGACGAACATCCGTCCCTTTAACCAGAAAAATGACATGCTCTGCGATATTGCGCGCATGATCACCAATACGTTCGATAGCACGCAGTGTCCATAAAATGTTCATGGAGCGGGTGATCGCACGTGGGTCTTCCATCATATAGGTAACAATTTCGCGCATTGCTGATTTATACTCTCGATCCACCTCTTTGTCAGTGCGCGCGACTTCAAGCGCCTGATCCACATCAAAACGGGCGAATGCATCCAGTACGGTATTGACCATTTTCTGCACCAACGCACCGATATGACGGGCTTCTTCATATCCCTTTGAGCCCGAGTCCTGCAGCGCAATCGCCATTTTGGCCACTTTTTGTGCTTCATCGCCCATACGCTCAAGGTCACGGGTCATTTTCGTAATAGCTAATACCATACGCAGATCAGAAGCGGCGGGTTGGCGGCAGGCAAGCACACTGGTGCAGGCTTCATCCAATTCCACTTCTTTCAGGTCAACTTCATCTTCAACCCGAATAACTTTTTCAGCTAACTCACTGTCAGCGCTTTCCACTGCTTTGACTGCGTCGGCGATTTGTTGTTCTACCACCCCACCCATCTTGAGCACCATATTTTTAAGTTGCTCAAGATCTTCGTCAAACTTATGGGAAATATGCCTTTCCATACTTTTCTTATCCATTGCTTACCTCCGCAATTAACCGAATCTACCTGTGATATAAGCTTCCGTCAGCTCATGCTCAGGATTGGTGAATACTCGTTTCGTGTCGTTTACTTCTACCAGTTTACCCATATGAAAATAGGCCGTTCGGTGTGAAACCCGGGCTGCCTGTTGCATTGAGTGGGTAACGATAGCGATGGTGAACTTTTCGCTTAGTTCAGTAATTAGCTCTTCAATTTTTGCCGTGGCGATTGGGTCAAGTGCTGAACAGGGTTCATCCATGAGGATGACTTCAGGACTAACCGCTATGGTTCTGGCAATACAAAGACGTTGTTGCTGACCTCCTGAGAGCCCGGTTCCGGGAGCGTGTAAGCGGTCTTTTACTTCTTCCCATAAGCTTGCGCGACGTAGACTGTTTTCAACAATCTCATCTAGATCTGTTTTACGTTCTACCAGTCCATGAATACGTGGGCCATAGGCAACATTGTCGTAAATTGACTTCGGAAACGGGTTGGGTTTCTGAAACACGATACCTACACGAGCGCGCAATGGCACCACATCCTGTTTGGGATGATAAACATCCAGTTCTTCCAGCTTGATCTCGCCGGAGACCTTGCAGATTTCGATGGTGTCATTCATACGGTTAAGACAGCGCAAAAAGGTTGATTTACCGCAGCCAGAGGGCCCGATCATCGCAACCACTTCATTTTTGCCAATATCCAGACTGACATCATGAATCGCTTGCTTGTCACCGTAAAATACATCCACGTTGCGCATGGTCATTTTAGGATGCTTGGCAAAGGGTTTGCCAACGGTTTTACCGACCTTCGCCGCACTATCATTCATTTGTTCCGCGCCAGAAGGCTTGCGTTCCGCCTCGTTGGTATTGGCGTTCAATTTTTCATTTTCCTGGATGGGGGTATTTACTGCTTGCATATTATTACTCCTATCAGCCTACCAACGACGCTCAAGACGTCTACGAAGCCAAATGGCGAGGGTATTCATTGAGATTAAAAAGGCCAAAAGCACCATGATTGCCGCTGATGTTCGCTCAACGAACGCACGTTCCGGGCTGTCTGACCATAAAAAGATTTGTACGGGTAATGCAGTTGCCGGGTCAGTGATCGCGCCTGGTACATCAACCACAAAGGCCACCATGCCGATCATTAATAAAGGCGCTGTTTCGCCCAGCGCTTGTGCAAAACCGATGATTGCACCAGTGAGCATGCCAGGCATAGCAAGCGGCAATACATGATGTAGTACCATTTGCATTTTCGACGCACCTAACCCGAGTGCGGCATCACGTACTGAGGGCGGTACCGCTTTAATGGCTGCACGGCTTGAAATGATGATGGTCGGCAGAGTCATCAAGGTTAGTACTAAACCACCTACTAATGGCAGGGAGCGCTGCATTTCAAAAAAGCCGATGAAAATTGCCAAACCTAACAGACCGAAAATGATGGAAGGCACCGCCGCAAGGTTGTTGATATTCACTTCAATGAAATCAGTAAACTTATTCTGGGGTGCGTATTCCTCAAGATAAACCGCGGCTGCAACGCCAATCGGAAATGACAATAATATTGTCACCAGCAAGGTCAGCAACGATCCCATCAATGCGCCTAGAATACCGGCCTGTTCAGGTTCTCTGGAGTCTCCTGAGGTGAAGAAGGTGGTGTTAAAGCGACTTTCCACCTGATCATTTTCAATCAGCGTATTGACCCAACCCATTTGCTTTTCGCTAATACGACCAGCGAAGGTCTCACCTTGAGCGTCTTCGCGATTTTTAACATAGGTGTCAATATCGTCATCGGCCAGCATCCAAACCGGCACGGTCTGATTAAGCAATTCAGGATCGGCTTTTAATTGCTCTCTTAGCTTAAACGCTGCGCCATTACTGACAACCGCATATAATGCTCTGCGGTCGCGACGATCTGAAGCCTCAGGAAATTGCTCCTTTAACGCATTTCTGATTAGACTGTCAAAATCTGCCATCGCCAATTGTCTGGCATCAGTAGGATCATCCAGCCCCATTTCCACAGGGTCAAAAGTAATTTCCAATTTGATATAGGTCTGCAAAAACGCGCTATGGCCTTTTGAAATAATATCGGTAAATAACACCACCAGACACAAAAGACCAAAGGCTATGGCACTTATTCCATACGCTCTGAAACGCTTTTCGGCACGGTAGCGCTTTTGCAAACTTTGATTCACTTTCTCTGCAGTAGACAGAGTTTGATTCGAATTTGTCACTGTATATTTTCCTATTGCGCTTATTCGTACTGTTCGCGATATTTTTTCACTACCAGCAGTGCGATGTAGTTAAGCACCAGCGTGATAGTAAATAGCATCAAGCCCAAGGCAAACGCAGACAACGTTTTAGGACTATTAAATTCCTGATCGCCCACCAACAAGGTAACGATCTGAACGGTAACGGTAGTCACCGAATCCAGCGGATTGGCGGTAAGATTGGCTGCCAATCCAGCGGCCATGACCACAATCATGGTTTCACCAATAGCGCGTGAAACGGCCAACAGAATACCGCCCACGATACCCGGCAGCGCCGCTGGAATCACCACTTGCTTAATGGTTTCAGAACGCGTTGCACCCAACCCGTAGGCACCATCGCGAAGTGACTGTGGCACCGCGTTGATGACATCGTCAGATAACGATGAAACGAAAGGAATAATCATAATGCCCATTACCAGCCCTGCTGCCAGCGCACTCTCAGAAGAAACGCTAAGCCCAATCAGGCCACCGGTATCACGAATGAAAGGGGCCACAGTTAACGCGGCGAAAAAGCCGTAAACGACGGTTGGAATACCTGCCAGTACTTCCAATAAAGGTTTAACCGTACTGCGCACGGCAGGGCGTGCGTATTCAGATAGGTAAATTGCCGCCATTAATCCGGCAGGTACTGCAATTATCATGGCGATCAAGGAAATTAATAAGGTTCCCGCAAACAGCGGTACAGCACCAAAGGCGCCACTGCCGCCGACCTGATCGGAACGAATGGCCATTTGTGGGCTCCATTCCATACCAAACAGGAATTCAGTGATCGGCACTGACTGAAAGAATCGAATCGATTCAAATAAAACCGAAAAGACGATACCAGCAGTAGTAAAAATAGCTATGGATGCGCAGATCAGTAACAACCATTTAAACCCGTTTTCAACCTGAACCCGTGCGCGGGTTTGCGCAGACATTCTGGCCCAAATCACCACCATAATAATTAAAAATAAGGATGCCAGACAGGCTATCAGTATCAGCTGGCTGGTTTCGCGCAGGCTTTGTAATCTCTCTGCAGCGGTAACCATATAAGGCTCCGCTCCGGCTCTGGCGCCGTTCTCGGCAATATTGCTGATCATATTGAAGATCAGGCCGCGCTCGCTGTCCGGCAGCGCTAGTACCGCTTGCGGTAACTCCTGCATAATTGCCTGGCTGATAATGACATCATCAAACGCCATCCACAGAGCTAACAGGATAAAACAGGGAATGCCGCACCACATGGCCATCAATGAGCCATAGTAAGCGGGAAGTGAGTTAAGCGACTTTCTTCCTCCGGCTGCCTGACCGAGCTTTAATGCGCGGAATCGACCCAGAAAAAAAGTCATGGCAATTGTCGCAGCCATCACCATAAATATCTGCGAAAAATCCATAGTACCTCAATAATCTCTAGCGTTTTTAAAAATAGACGCCCCCTTAATGAAGCGGCGTCGCATTGCTTATAGCGCTTAAAAGCCAGTCAACGATGACTGGCTTTTTATTTTATTTTCATTAACGACCTGTTCCTAAGTACAGGTCGTGTAAGACAGACCTAAAGGGTCGTCAATGACTCAACTTTCTGTCTGACATCATCAAGTCTATCAGAATTTAACGGAATCATACCTTTTTCAGTTAAATAGCCTTCTTCGCCCGCAGCTTTTTTGCTGGTGAATTCAGCCAGATACTCGCGAATACCCGGGATCATGTCCACGTGGGCTTTTTTCACGTAGAAATACAAAGGACGGGATACCGGGTAAGCACCATCGGCAATCGATTCGAAGGTTGGATCCTGACCGTCAATCGCAGAGCCCT
Organism: Alteromonas ponticola; assembly: GCF_012911815.1. GTDB lineage: Bacteria > Pseudomonadota > Gammaproteobacteria > Enterobacterales > Alteromonadaceae > Alteromonas > Alteromonas ponticola. The sequence continues at coordinate 367,514 of NZ_JAATNW010000005.1, forward strand.
GAATCTGGTCAATATTCTGATCCAGGAAACTGAAACCGAAGATGCCCAGTGCATTTGGGTTGGCGTTCAATTTCTGCACGATCAGGTTGTCATTTTCACCCGCTTCTACAAAGGCACCATCTTCCCGAACCGTGTGGCAAATGCCTTTAAATTTGTTTTTTAGTTGCTTTGATTTGGCCGCATCGCTTTCCGCCTTTGATTGCTCTTCGATGTGAGCGATCCAATCAATTTCTTTACAACCTTCTTCCATGACCAGCTCAACAAATGCATCACGGGTTCCAGACGTTGGAGGCGGGCCTAATACTTCAATCTTGGTTTTAGGTAGCGCTGGGTTAACGTCGCTCCACATTTTATAAGGGTTAGCTACCAGTGTTTCACCACCTTTGGGATCCGGTACTTGCTTTGCCAATGCCAGAAACAAATCTTTACGGCTTAAATCAAGTTGCTTAGCATCAGCAGAGTTACCAATGACAATGCCGTCAAATCCAATTAACACCTCGACAATGCCCTTAACACCGTTCTCTTTACACATCTCAACTTCGCTTGACTTTATCGCTCGCGATGCGTTGGTGATATCAGGGAATTGCACACCTACACCCTGACAGAAAAGCTTGATACCGCCACCTGAACCCGTCGACTCAACTTTGGGTGTTTTAAACTGAGTAGATTTACCGAAACGCTCTGCCACTACGGTCGAAAAAGGGTAAACGGTGGACGACCCTACGATGTTGATGTAATCACGACTTTGTGCCTGAGCTTGCATACTGATTGCTGAAGTTGCTGCAACCATTGCAACGGTGGTAATCAATTTTTTCATAACGTCCTCACAAATTGTTTGCGGTATCTTTAAGTGATGCGCGGAGTATAGATGCCAAATGTGACACTTTTATGACAAATGTGACAGTGTAGTGTAGTACAGATTATGAAGAAGAGAAGTTCAGGCTGAGAAATGATACAGCCTGAACAAATAGTGCAGTGTTAAGCGCCGAATGTCGCTTTGATGCAATAGAAGAAAATAATCGAAAGGCCAGCACCCGCGGGCAGGGTAATCACCCACGACACCACGATATTGCGAACCACTCCCAGGTTCAATGCAGCGATACCGCGCGCCATGCCCACACCTAGTACCGCACCAACTAATGTTTGCGTGGTAGAAATAGGTAGACCGGTTCCCGATGCAATCACCACCGTACAGGCCGCAGCCAGTTCCGCCGCAAAACCGCGACTCGGGGTTAAATGGGTAATGCCTTTACCGATAGTGCGGATTACCCGATGACCAAACAGTGCCAAACCGGCAACAATGCCCAGGCCACCTAATGGCAGGATCCACCACACCAGTGACGCCTTAGCGGCAATCTCACCACCACTTGATACGATACTGACCACCGCGGCCAGTGGACCAATGGCGTTAGCAACATCATTTGAGCCGTGAGCAAAGGCCATACAACAGGCGGTCACGACCATTAATACTGCGAAAACCTTTTCGACGTTAGCAAATTGAGTGCCTTTGTCAGCAGTCACTTCGAACCTGATCCGTCTGATGGCGAAATAACCCACCACACCAATTAAAATAGCAATGGCGATGGCTATCATGTAGCCCTGATCCGCAGGTAAATCCAGACCTACATGCTTTAACCCTTTCTTAATGGTGACCAGTGCCATAACAAAACCGGCCAGGGCCATGTAAAAAGGCACGTAACGTTTGGCATTTTCAAATGGTCTGTCAGTATCGAAAATGAGCTTTTGGGCACTTTGAAAGATTAAATAGGCAATAAAACCGGATATGGCCGGCGTAATAATCCAGCTGCCAACGATACCGCCAACTTTACCCCAGGATACCGCATCCATACTGATACCTACCGCAGCAAAGCCAACTATCGCGCCCACGATGGAGTGGGTGGTTGATACTGGCCAGCCCAGGTAAGAGGCAAATGCGAGCCAGATACCCGCAGCCAAAAGAGCTGAGATCATACCGAACACAAGCAGTTCAGGCGTGTCAACAAAATATCCGGAATCAATAATTCCTTTACGAATGGTCGAGGTAACTTCACCCCCAGCCAGATAAGCGCCGGCGAATTCAAACACCATGGCGATTAAGATTGCTTGTTTAATGGTAAGTGCTTTAGAACCCACAGAGGTTCCCATTGCATTGGCCACGTCATTCGCGCCAATGCCCCAGGCCATTAGGAAGCCTACTCCGGCAGCTATTAGTATTAGTATCGTGCCGTAACTAGTTATAATATCCATCAGGTATTACTCTTTAATTCGCTAACATTAGTTCTAAACGCGAACCCACGCGCTCTGATGTATCGGCCAGGCCGCCAACCCATTCAATTATGCTGTATAAGAAAACCACATCTACCGGATTGAGTTCGGATTCAATCGCACGCAGCTTACGGCGAATTGCCACCTGCATACCATCGGTTTCATCTTCGATGCGGTCCAGGTGTTCAATCATGTTTTCTACCAGACGTACCTCACGGCCCTTAAACCCGGTTTCTAACAAGTCATCAAGTTCATTGATAACTTTTCTGGCTTGTTCGGTGGCGTCTAGGCAGCGCACCAGATAGGCCATAAAATCTTCTTGCAGCTGCGACGGAATGGGGAGCTCACGGCCGAGCACGCGACCGGAAATGTCTTTCGCTTTGTTAGCAATTTTGTCTTGCTGTGTCAGCAAATCAAGTAAGTCCTGACGCTGAATTGGCATAAAAATGCCACTAGGTAAACTGATACGCAGTTCACGCTTTATTACGTCGGCCTTTTTTTCTAATTGAGAAATAGACTTTTGTAATCTTTCCGCTTCTTGCCAGTCTTGTTTGAATACGGCTTCAAAAAACGGCAGTAATTGCTGGCTGCAATCATGTACCACGTTGATGTGGTCTTCGAGTGGCTTAAGGGGAGACTTTGCAAATACCCCTAAAAATGAATTTCCAGGCATAATGTCATTCACTTTGTTAGTTAATATTTTTCTGACAGGGAAATGAATTTGCGAACCGCCCCGGTTAACGCTAACCCTATCTGAACCGATTTTATTACGGTCAATCCATCGAAACGGCGCGCATCATACACTAAGCTTTCCCGGTTTCGAAATTTTCAGTGTAATTAAGTCGAGCGAAAAAAGAACTATCCGCCTTTTATAGTTAAAACGCAAATCTTAACTGTTGATAAACACTAACATTTTTCGAGCTGACATGAGGCCGTATCGCGAAGTCAGAGGTCGCCCTGAGTTTATGTGTTTGGGGATTTATTGCACTAACACGGCGTGTCTTCAGTCAGAATAGCGGCACCTGCCGTCATCTTTTGGAGTGAGTTTAAAGAGTAAGGAATACATCACCGGCACCACTCCTAAGGTTAACAGTGTACCAATCGCCAGTCCAAACGCGATCGCCGCAGCCATACCGTAAAAAAGCACATCGCCGCTAAGCATGAGGGGGACTAACCCCAAGATGGTGGTAAATGCGGACATTAGAATTGGCCGCAGCCGCCTGACACTGGCCGATACGATAGCTTCCGATTCGCCTATGTCGTGGTTTTTTTCTAAGCAGAATTCACTTCGTTCAGTATCAATGCGTTCTATTAACACGATACCGTTGTTGACGATAATACCTGCCAGGGCATATAAGCCCAGAATTACCATAAAGCCTAAATCAGCGCGCATTACCAATAAACCTAACGCTGCCCCAATCACAATCAGGGGGATGGTGAGGACAATAATTAAGGTTTTCCGATAGGAACGGAACTGTGCGATGAGTAGCAGAACTATCAACCCCAAACAAAGCGGCAAATACTTGTTGAGTGACTCCTGTGAGTTCTTAGATTCTTCAATGACGCCATCATATTCAATTTCGTAGCCATAAGGTAAGCTGGCGCGTAGCTGATTGATCTGATCAGATAACAGCGGTTTCAGTTCCTCCGCATTATGCACTTTACTCTTGCCTTCGACGGTAATGGTGCGAAACAAGTTCTCGCGGGCAATCCGGGCGAAACCGGTTTCGAATTTAATATCCGCGACCTGGGTTAAGGGCACGCTCACATTGCGCGATTGCGAGTAGATATTAACACTTTTAATTCGCGCCAGATTGTAGCGTTCATCGTCAGCTGCCTGCACAACAATCGGCAAGATATCGTCCCCCTCCAGATATTGCGTGATGATACGACCAGAAAAATAGGTATTCAGGGTTTGCGCGATATCGCTGCTACTGACACCAGCACGTCGGGCTTTTTGTTGATTGATATTTAATTTAATCTGGGTGACACGATTTTCCCAATCGTTTTTGATGTCGTAAGCGCCGGGCTGGCTGGCCAATAACTGCTCAATTTTTTGTGCGGTGGCAAACAGTAAATCTTTATCGGGCCCCTTTACCTGAATATCGATTTTACTGGAATCGGAAGGGCCCAGAAACATTTTGGAAACCCGCGCAAACACCCCAGGAAACTCTGCTGCAAACATGCTGCGTAAGCTATCAATAGTGGGATTCGTGTATTCACGTTCGCCCACATCAACCATAATGAAACCCTTGGAGGGTTCGGGATCAACAGGGGTGAGCGAGAGCACAAATCTGGGCCCACCAAAACCGCCATAGCCCACGTGTTTTTTCACGTGAGGAAACTGTTGTTTATCGTCAAGACGTTGGAAAATTTTCTGCATGGCGGCTTCGGTGTCTTTAATTGAACTACCGGCGGGCATGTCCAGATAAATCAGAATTTGCGAGCGATCAGAATCGGGGAAAAATTTGGTGGGCACCTGGGTCATGGCGAACACGCCTATAACAAAGAGGCCTAACATGCCCAACATAAACAAGCCCCGTACGTGCAGCACTTTACGTAAAAGCGACTCATAGGACGGATTTAGGCGATTGAACAAACGGCTCAGGTTAAAGCGCTGGGTTTGTTCCTCTTGTTTAACTGTATCGGGAATGAAGTGGTAACAGAGAAAGGGCGTGATTGTTTGTGACAGTATCCAGGAGATGATTAACGAAATCAGGATGATCAATGAAACAGAACGGGTGTACTCTCCTGACGGGCTTTCTGCCAGCATTAATGGCAGGAACACTAAGATGGTGGTCAGTGAAGAGGTGAGTAGCGGAAAGGCAAGTTCACGACTGCAATCATGCAGAGCCTGCTCGCGGGTTTCACCAAGCTCAAGCCGGCGCTTAAAGTCTTCCACAACCACAATACCGTTATCCACCAGAATACCCAGTGAAATGATTAATGTAGCCAGCGACATCCTTTCCAGTGTCATTCCAGTCAGTGCCATCACTGCAATTGTGAGCAAGATCACGCCAGGCACAATTGCCCCCACAATTAACCCAGCGCGCACGCCTAAAAACAGGACTACCACAGTACACACTATCGCCAATGTTTCCAGTACGTTGATGCTCACTCCATTGACGGCCAATTCCACCACATCAGCCTGACGGGTAATAGTTTCAAGCGCGATACCGGCTGGCAGGGTGTCATTCAATTCCGTCATGAGTTGTTCCATGGCGGGGGTAAACTCAAGCACATCAGTATTGTCATTTTTGGCGATGGCAAAAATTATCGCACGCTCGCCTTTGTAAAACGCCGTTTGGCTGGGTGGGTCAACCAGATTGCGACTGACGTCGGCAATATCTTTAAGTGGCACAGTTTCTTGTTGCCCTGGCAGCGCGACCAATGCCTCTTCTACCGCTTCAACGGATTCAAAATAACCTGAAGGCTGAATGGTAAAGTTAGTGCCGTTGGCGTCAACGGTACCGCCGGGTTGAATAATATTCTGCTGTTGCAGGTTATCAACCAGTTGTGCGGGAGAAAGCCCCATCTGTGCCAGCTTTCCATTATTGAACTCGATGGTGATTTGCTCGGGAATGACGCCCAATAAATCAATACGCTTTACACCCTCAACTTTAAACATCGAATCACGAATGTGTTGAGCGATATCAAAGCGTTCGCCCAGTGGATAACTTTTGTCAGCAACCAGCGCTACCGTCAATACCGCAACATCACCGAAATTATCATTTACCAGCGGGGTTGAGGTGCCCTCGGGAAGTTGGTTTCTAACCTGTTCCAGTTCGTCCCGCAAATCATCCCAGATCTGTTCCAGTTCAAAATAACGATCCTGAATCTGCACGTGCAGAATTGACTGGCCGGTCATCGAAACCGAACGAATCTCTTTCACTTCGGGCAACTTTCGTGCGGCCTCTTCAAGTGTTTTGGTGATCAGTAATTCTACTTTATCCGCAGGTAACCCAGGGTATTGGGTAGTGACGACGGCCTCCCGAACAGTTACGCTGGGGTCTTCCTGTGCAGGCAGGTTGAAATAACTAAACAGGCCAAACAACATCATGGCAACCACTATCGCCAACATGAGGCGGTTGTGCACCAGGCTTAGCTCAGACATGGACTTCATTGCTTAGCCCCTTATTCGTTAAATAACCTGGGCTTACCAGAGTCGACGTTCACCCGCTGGCCTTGCTTTAAGAAATCAACTCCTGCCCTGACCACTTCTAATCCGGCTCGCAAGTCTCCTTGCACTAGCGCGGTATGGGTATTTAACTCAACTAGTTTCACAGTCCGTTTGCTTACGGTTTGCTGGTCATCAGTTTGCTCAATTGTCCATACAAAGTGAGTGTCGCTATCACCGGCACCCAACGCAGTTAACGGGATAATAAAGCTATTATCCGGGGGATTTTGTTCACCATAACTAAAGGTGACTTCGGCACTCATGCCTGGCTGTAATGAATCAAGCTGGCCATTAAGTCTGACGGTAACGGGGAAGGCGTTCGCACTTTGCGCCTGACTGCCGATCTCGAAAATAACACCCGGGATGGTTTCCTCACTCACGGCAAACACTTTTACATTGGTCTCATCGCCGGTACTTAATCGGTTAACCAGATTTTCTGGCACCAGTACGGACACTTCGATGCCTGCGGTACCCTGAATGATGAAAATAGGTTGAGATGGTGTCACGCGCTGAGAAGGTTCGATTAGACGCTCGGCTATTTTTCCCGGGTAGGGGGCAGCCAACTGGGTGTCGGCCAAATCTTCCTCTGCCAGCTCCAATTGCGCTTTGGCAATCTCTACCTGATCCTTTAATGAATTAACCTGCGTTTTCGCCACGTCCAGAGTGGCTTCTGAAACTGAGCCTGAAGATTGTAACTGTGTTTTGCGTTTTAAATCTGTCTGCGCTTCGCTCAGGCGGGCCTGAACTTCAGAAAGCTGACCTTTACGCTGTTTAACCGCAAGTTGAAACACTTTCGGTTGAATGGTTGCCAGTATATCGCCTTTTTCAAAGGTATCGCCCAGATTAACTTTAACACTGTCGACCACGCCGGGAATTTCAAAACTTAACTGGCTGGTTTCAGCAGGCTGGGTAACACCGGACAACACATGCTGAAAGGTTCCATCAAAGCTCTTAACGGGGGCTGTCACCACGGTCCTGATTAATTCGGGTTGTTGTGTTTGTTTTTCGCAGCCCGCAGCCACGAGCATAAAACAGAAAATGAGGCTGAGAGAGCCACGGATACGCATAACAATAACTGTCCTAGATTTACTGGTCAGACTTCTGTTACGAAGTTCGACCTGCTTTGGTTTGACTGATCACGGTTCCTATTGGCCCCAGTGCGGCGAAAAAGGCTTTTTGAACAGATACAGGAAGCGTAATGGTCATGGTAACCCTGCTGGAATAATCGACCTTGTCGACCATACCGTCATGCTGTTCCAACCAATGTCGGATGTACTGTTCATGGGCAAATTCCGTGACCACGCTAACGCAACTGATCGGTACCTCGCGTTTAATTTCAACTTCATTCATGGCAGCCTGCGCTGCTGCTGAGTAAGCACGCACCAGCCCTCCGGCACCCAATTTAATTCCGCCAAAATACCGCACCACAATTAGCATGATGTTGCCCACCTGCTTATGCTGCAACACATTCAGTATTGGCTTACCCGCGGTTCCACTGGGCTCGCCATCATCAGACATGGCAGCAGCTTCAGGCGTGGCGGGATCGCCAATAACGTATGCCCAACCGTGATGGCGCGCATCAGGGTACGCCTGTTTAGCCTGCGCAAGCAGCGTCATTGCTTCGCCGCGTGATGCCGCAAAGCCGACGTGGGAAATAAATCGGCTTTTTTTAATTTCTAATTCAGTTTGGGCTGAATTTGCAGGAACAGGAAAACTCATCTAAATACAAAGCTGCACTGGGTGATATTGCTATGGTAACAGGGATTAAATTAACCCCCAAAAAAGTTGCGAACGCGCAACGGGTGAGCGATATTTGTACAGGCATCACAGCTTAATTGCTCTCTCTTATAAGGACATAATTATGCGAAATCTCGTGGTCTGTTGCGATGGTACCTGGAACGATCCCGCTAACTCTGATGATGGCGTACCTGCGCCTACTAACGTGCGAAAATTGTTTGAAGCCGTCGATCTGTCCAGTGTGCAGCCTGTACAGTTGAGTCGTTATCAATCTGGTGTGGGGACCGGTGGTGCAATCGATCGCGTAGTAGGAGGGTTAATTGGGTTAGGTTTAAGTGAGGATATCTGTGACACCTATCAATGGCTGGCCGACAAGTATCAGGCGGGTGACAGAATTTTTTTATTTGGGTTTAGTCGCGGCGCGTTTACCGCACGAAGTCTGGCTGGCATGATAGGGAAATTAGGGCTGGTGGACTTCGCTAAACATAGCAACAGCAGTCGTCAACAATTGGTGAAAAGAATTTATAAAGAAGGTTATCGTGAAGGGCAGGATCTTGTGGATATCACTTTTCATCAGGATTCTGCAGCAGTTTACTTTATAGGAGTCTGGGATACGGTTGGCGCGCTGGGGATCCCAGACGATAAAGTGATTCTGGACTTGTTTGATAATCCTGCACAATATCAATTTCATGATACCCGGTTAGGGTCTTATGTAAGTTATGCCAGACACGGCGTGGCGATGGATGAAAAACGGGGAAGTTTTTCGCCAACCCTGTGGCAACGTCCTCCTTCAGGCGTGGATATGAAACAAATCTGGTTTCCAGGCGTACATTCAGATGTGGGGGGCGGCTACAAGGAAACCGGATTGTCAGATTGCGCGTTAAAATGGATGATTGACGAAGCAACTCAAGTTCCGGAGGGAATTCGATTTCACGAAAAAATGGTGACGCAATTAAAACCAGACGCTCAGGATCGACTTCACGATTCCTACACGGGCGTAATGAAAGTATTACAAACTGCACCGCGCGCTATTCCCGATCTGGATGACAATACCAGCCCGGTCCACTCGTCAGTGCAACAGCGGCGCGACTTGCCGCCAATTAATCAGGGGCGTTATTTCCCCACACGTACATTTAACGGCGGAAAAGTTGAGGTTGATATATATGCCAGGCACCATTGGTACTGGACCGGTATCTATTTGCAAAAAGGCAAAGAATATACCTTTAAGGCCACCGGCGAGTGGAATGACGGTAATGTCAGTACGGGTCCAAAAGGCGCTGATGATGGCAATTTTCAGATTGGCGAGATAGCGCACCTGGCTGGAAACTTGATGGGGTATGTTGAACAGGGCTGGAAGTTTTTAAGTAAAAAAGAAATGGCTGATTTTTGGGGCTCAAAACGGGTGGAAACCGCAGAATGGTTTTCGCTGATGGGCGCGGTATCGTTTCAGGGAAACCCTAAACGAGACGGTACACATCAGCCATTAGATATGTATATCATTGGTGAGCACGCGAAAATCAAGGTGAAAAACTCTGGATATCTGTACTGCTTTGCTAATGATGCATGGGGTTTTTACCATAATAATCGGGGGTATGTATCAGTATCGATCACTGCGCATTAGAAGTTCGAAGCGGCTATAAAGTCGCAAATGAAATTGATTTGCAGATGACTTTCTGCCGCAATGTGTCACGGGGGCACAGGTAATGAAGACCAAAGAATGTTCAGCCTATATCAAGGCAAATAAAGAAGCTATTTTTTCTGAGTGGGAAAAAATAGCAAATCAGGAAGTCGCTGCAGCTTCAAAAACACCCGATCTGGTAGTTCGCAACTATTTACCTTTTTTTATGGATAATCTCATCCATACACTGCAAGAATACCAAGGTGCGCAGGACGAACAGGAATTTGCTGGAATTAACTTTGACGCCAAATACAGTCATGAGCATGGACGCGCCAGAGCGACAATCAGTCACTATGACCTGCGTCAGGTCATTCACGAATATTCGCTCCTGCGCCAGGTGTTGCGGAATCGTTTGTTAAAAAACAATATTCTTTGCTTCACTTCTTTAGAGATCATAGACCGTTTTGTTGAGAACAGCAGTATGGAGGCGGGGCAGTATTTTGTTGACTCTATTCAGGAAGTGCAGGACAAACTCACCGGTATCATTGCCCACGATTTACGCAATCCGATTTCTGTTTCTTTGTCCTATCTGGAGGTTGGCGAGTTGGGGCTTTTACCTCCGGAAGGTGTTTTTGCAGCGCTTAAAAGAAGCCTGAATCGCACGCTCATTCTGATTCAGGACTTACTTGATACGGCACAGGTAAAAGCGGGAAGCGGAATGACTTTTCGTTTCGAGCGTACCGATATTATGAAACAGGTGTGTGCCGCAGCCCGAGATGCTGATGACATATATGATAACCCAATAGCATTTGATGCAACGATAGACAATGCCTCCGGTATTTTTGATCATACCGCCATTCAGCGAGCGGTGGAAAATCTTATTTCCAATGCAATTAAGTATGGCAAAGTAAAAGCGCCGATCACGGTTGCCATGCAAGGTGACAAAAACAAAGTGTTATTAAGCGTGCATAACGAAGGTTCATTTATAGAAAAAGGAAAGCAAGAGTCTATCTTCAACTACCTGTCTCGGGATGATAACAAGACAAACAATCAAAAAGTGGGCTGGGGTTTGGGTTTATTTTTGGTGAAAATGGTGGCCAAAGCGCACAAAGGTAAAGCGTGGGTCGAAAGCGATAAAGAAACTGGAACAACCTTTTATATTGAACTTGACCGCTATTCGCAGGATGAGAATACTTCATTTTCACAAGTTATTGCGTAAGGCAGTCAGAGTGAGTTCAAACCGAGCCATACTTGCTTTTATGATGCTGATTCAGCGCATTGAAAGCAGACCTTTAGGAAAATTGAGCTAATGACTTTCCTGTGAGTATGAAAACAAACAAGTTACGAGGTTTCTTCACGGTCATTTTCCTGTTAGCAGGTTTAAATGCCTGCAACGGTGACGGTAGCACAGGAAGCCCCGCTGCGGACGACAAACAGGATCCTGTTGTAACTAAAAATATAATACTTATGATCACCGATGGTGCCAGTGACGGTACCTGGGACATTGCCAGTTATTGGACGCAGGGCGAACCACTCAATAAAACGGCTCCCTATAATAAGCTGCCAACGCGATTAGCCATGTCCACGTTCGCGCTTTGGCAGCGCCACTCTCCTGTAAGCTGTGACAAAAAGAAGGTTCAAGAGGATGGCTATGTGGCTGAGTTAGCGTGGGACACGCACCCTGCTAATCAGGCTCCACCGGGTGATGGTAGTGCGGGCTCGTCGGCGTATTTCCGGCCTTTTGAAGGTTATAATTATTTAAACCGCAACTATACCGATTCAGCCGCCGCTGCGACCGCGATGGCAACGGGTGAAAAAACTTATCTGGGGGCGATTGGCGTCGACTATTGTGGTCAGCCGCTCACCAATCTTGTGTCTATCGCTAAGCAGAAAGAGTGGGCAACCGGTGTGGTTACTTCGGTGCCGTTTAATCATGCTACTCCGGCCGGATTTGCTGCTCACAATACCTTGCGCTCAAACTATCAGCAAATCGCACATGAGATGCTTACCAGTGGTAAGCTGGATGTGGTAATGGGAGCAGGTCACCCACACTATACCAATGACAATCAGGTGCGTAATGCGGCCGCGTACACCTACATCAGCCAGGCAGATTTTGAGCGTTTGCGCAGTGGCAATTTTGTTGCCCAAAATAACCAGAAGCCCTGGCTTCTAATCGAAGATAAAAATGATTTTGAGATGCTGGCAGCTGACATTGCGTCCGACATAGCAAACGAGCAACCGATTATGGGGCTGGTACAGGTAGGGTCAACGTTGCAAGCAAGGCGGGCGTGTAGTAAAAGCAGCACGGTGGCGTTTACCTGCCCGTTCAATAGCAATGTTCCCACACTCTCTACCCTGGCAAAGGGAGCGCTAAATGCGCTAAGCCGCAATGAGAACGGCATGTTTGTTATGATTGAAGGCGGCGCTGTCGACTGGGCCGCCCATGATAACAATTTGTCTGCTCTTATTGAGGAGCAAGTCGACTTTAACCAAACCGTTGCTACCGTCGTTGAGTGGGTAGAGCGAAATAGTAACTGGCAGGAAACGGTGCTTATCGTCACCAGTGATCACGGTAATGCATTTGTGCTTGGTGAAGATTCAGCGCAAATTCCATTTGCGCAAGTGACTAACCCAGGTGCACAGAATATGCCCTCGGTGAAATTCTTCAGTAATAACCATACCAATGAATTAGTCAGGGTTTATGCGAAAGGCAAAGCCAGCAGTAAATTTGAGCAGTACCTTACCGGTACTGATTTTAATTTTCCGGAAAATTATAACCACACCGGAGCCAGTGGGCAGTTTATTGATAACACTGCCATTTTCCACCTTGTTGAAGGGATAATCATGCAACAACAGTGATCGCCATGAGGCACTAAATGTTGTTTAAACAATAAGGAAGACCAACAAGTTGGCACTGTCTATGCTGTGCGAATGTCATTATCAACGGTTAACCACCAAGTATTAAGTACGAAGAACACCTATGTTGAGCTGGGAAGGCTGGGCTGCATCCATTATTACACTAAGTGTGTTGATTCTACTGATCACCACCAAAATTGCGCCACATTTAATCTTAATGGGGGCGTTGGTTATCTTAAGTGTCAGTGGCATTCTAACCGCCGAAGAGACCTTAATTGGCTTCAGTAACGCCGGGCTGATCACAGTGGCGGCAATGTTTGTCGTGGCCGCCGGTATTCAGGCGTCAGGCGGCGTTGATTGGCTGGTTAATCGTGTGATGGGCAAGCCGCAAAGCGTGCGCGGAGCCATGTTGCGACTGTTCATGCCGGTAACCACACTCAGTGGATTCTTAAACAATACACCGGTTGTCGCCACCATGATCCCGGCGGTTAATACGTGGTGTAAAAGAATTAATATCAGCCCGTCCAAGTTAATGATACCACTAAGTTATGCCTCAATTTTGGGGGGAACGCTCACCCTGATAGGTACCAGCACCAACCTTGTGGTTAACGGGCAATATCAGGAACTGACCGGAAATCCCGGCTTTTCATTATTTGCAATCACTGCCGTGGGTTTGCCTGTTGCGATTTTAGGGTCTTTATTCATGTTTTTGCTGGGACCTAAATTATTACCTGACAGTAAGCGAGAATCACCGTTTGATAATATTCGCGAATTTACCTTCACCCTGGCCGTGGAAGCCAATGGACCATTGGTGGGTAAATCAATCAAGCAGGCCGGGTTACGGGAATTAAAGCGCTTATTTCTAGTTGAAATAAATCGTCAACATCGAATATTAAACGCAGTCGCCTCCGATGAGATATTGCAGGCGAACGATATTCTGGTGTTTGCCGGTGCCACAGATGCAATCGCTGATGTGTTGAATATTGCAGGTCTAAAAACTACGCCAATCAGTGATGCCAGCGAAGACAGCGTTAATTTGCAACGTTTGGTCGAGGTAGTCGTGTCTCCACATTGTGCCGCGGTGGGGAGCGCGTTACGCGACGTGAACTTTCGTAAGCGCTACGGTGCTGCAGTGGTGGCAGTGGCGCGCAATGCAGAACGGGTTTCAGGCAATCTGGGTGAAACAGTGTTGGAAGCGGGTGACACTTTGCTTTTGGACGCAAGGCCATCGTTTATGGCACGTCAGCAATACAGTAAAGACTTTTTGTTAATCCATGAGATCCCGTTCGAGAAAACCCGTCATGAAAAAGCCGTGCTAGGGTGGGGTATCCTGATCACCGCGGTAACGGCGGTCGGATTTGATCTCATCTCCATGCTGAATGCTGCCCTGTTGGCAGCTGCAACCATGATCATCACGCGCTGCCTGACGCCTGGCCAGGCAGAAAGAAGTCTGGATATACCAGTTATCGTTACCATTGCAGCGTCATTTGCACTGGGCATGGCCTTACAGAAAACCGGTGTCGCCTTGTTTTTAGCTAACCAGATAGTCGCCCTGAGTATGGGAGAAGCGTTACTTTTATTGATATTGACGTATGTCACCGTTTCGTTGCTGACAGAAATTATCACCAATAACGCGGCGGCACTATTAATGATGCCCATCGTCATCGAAATAACCAACAGCGCATCGCTTAATCCGGTGCCTTTCGTTTTTGCAATAATGATGGCGGCGTCTGCCAGTTTCGCCACGCCCATAGGGTATCAGACTAACCTCATGGTCTATGGTCCAGGAAACTATCGCTTCAGTGATTTTCTGAAAATTGGCGTTCCCATGAATATTTTAGTCGGGACGGCTACCTTACTGGTTTTGGCTTTGCTGTATCCGCTATCGGCGCCGTAAATCAGTTGCAAAATGCAATTTCTCTTCTGGCGCGAGTGAACTACGCTCTAATCAGGAGGGAAGTTATTTATGCATGTAGCCACGCACACCAACGTCATCGTGCCTATTTTTTCTGGTGGAGGAACGCGGTTTCCTGCTCATATCGGTTGTTTAAAAGCGTTAGAGGAAATGCAACTGAATTTTCCTGCCCTCGTAGGAGTTTCAGGCGGCTCGATTATCGCTGCACTCTATGCGTGTGGCTATAGCGTTGCAGAGATGAAAGCACTGGCAGAAGAAACGGACTTTAAACAATTTGCTGACTTTTCGATAATCCGACTCATCCGTGAGGGAGGGTTGTCCAATGGCAATAAATTTGAAAACTGGCTTGACGAAAAGTTACATGGAGTAACCTTTAACTGCTTGCCCACTCCTCTCCACATCCTGGCGACCGATATTAATGGCGGGGGGCCGGTATTGTTCAATCAAAAACTTACACCTGAACTTAAAGTTGCCACCGCGGTGCGTTACTCAATGTCGATCCCTTTAGTTTTTTCGTTTAAGGAATTCGATGATCAGGTGCTGGTGGATGGGGCGATTTTGTCTGAAGACGAGTTATTCAAGGACTGGCTTCATGATGGCACGCCTTCCGTTTGTTTTAGACTAAAGAGCACAGCCAGTAAGCAGCCACGAAAAAAACGTAATCGCTTCCCTTTACCAGTGTATTTACTGATGCTAATCCGTGCATTCATGAATGCGCTAAGCAGAGAGTACGTACATGCTGAATATTGGCAGCATACGGTTGTTATCAATACTGGCGATATTTCCGCTATCGACTTTAAGGCCAACCATCATGCCAAAGAACAGCTATTTAATGTGGGCTATAATACGACACGGATGATCCTGCCGAAGAAATTAGCCCATGTACAATCTTATCGCGGTTAAGCTGTTTTGTGAGTTGCATCGATAGAGTTGCCGAATTCATGTTGCATCGTGGGCGTCACCGATAACAGGGTACTGAACTCATAGGCTTTACGTTCATCTTCGGTGGGCAAGCGCAACACATGGATGTTGGTCGACTGAAAATCATCATTTATCAAGCCTGATTCGGCGAAGCGGAATAACACATCCTGACAAGGGTAGTGCCCCCACTTTTGATGAAATGTTTCCGCATTACGAACAAAGTCCACCAAGTGATTAATGGGGCATTGATAGTGTTCGCGGTTGGGAATAAACGTGATGGTGTCCACATTTTCAGTTGTCAGACCGGCTTTAAGACAGGTTTGGAAAAAATCTTCGTCATTTATGCCAAAACCGCTGTAGTTTTCATCAAACCCACCGATTTCTTCCACATCACATTTGGCAATGAAGAACATTGAAGGGTTATTATTCACGCTGAATGCTTTACGTTCGCCGATGCAGCCAACACGATGGTAGTTCGCCTCGATTTCAGCAAAAGGAAGATCAAGTAGTCCTTTGTCTACGCAAAACACCCGAGTGGTTAACACATAACGTTCGGTCCAGGCCTTGGCAAATTGTTCGAGCAGTAAAGGCGAGATGACACTTTCTACATTAAGATACAGGCAGTGTGTACTGGTAGCGGCAGCAAGGCCCTTGTTTCTGGCGCGAGCAATTTCCAGCCCACCGCTGGATTCAAATTTGTGTTGAATTGGGAAATGTGGGCTTTTAAGCAACGAGAATTCTGAAGGGGGGTTCATCCAAACCACTACAATTTCATCTGGGCGACGTGAACTTTCCTCAAACTGCTTGATGAGTCTGACGAGTTGTTGTGTTCTGGTTTTAACTATCACCACGACACTGATGGTAAAGTCGGTTTTCATTAAGTCACTCCGCTGCGCACGACATTATAAATTCAGTATTGATGAGCAAAAAAAGCACCACTTTCAATAGATGCTATCCCGCTGATTTTGAAGGTTATAATAAAATTGCAATTAGACTTAAGTCGCAGATGAGTGCATGAATTGAGTAGCTTCTACATTCCGTAGAAAAAGTTACATTAATAAGCTTTCTCAGATGTACAACTTAATGCTTTTCCATCACCAATGCCTTATGCTTCTGAATCACCATGTCTGCCAAAATGGATGCGCCGTGAACGGATGGATGATTGTCGTCCAAATATAATGATTTGCCGGCGTCGACGGCATAACATTCTTCGCGTCCACAAAAGGCATCCCGTGAATTAATAAAGAAAACATTATCAGGATAGTCTGCTTGCTCAAAATGCTGCAGAATAACCTGATTGCGGCGTTCATAATAATCAGTGTCCGTACCTTTAACCTGACTCATGTCGGCGCTATCCGCATGGGCCTGGGTTAGCAGCGTACGCAATTCTCTGCGAATTTCAGGCACCGGTAACATTACATAAACTGTGCGCTTATTTTCTGCCAGTTGCACAATGGCAGCATCGAGTGAGTTTAAAATGCGATTGACTCTTTCCATATTTTCCTGCGCCGGTACATCAGGGTAAACCTCACTATGCTCGCCAAACAGCGTCCATGAGAAGCGATGGGACATCACCACGTGTTCTATGTTGGCATCTGCCTGAATATCGGCAAAGGCTTCCTGATACCAGCGCGTACACTTACTCATTCCTACTTCCTGCAATAGCGAGGGAGGACAACCTGAAAAACTGTATTGACGTAAGCCCTCTTTCTGCGCTTTTAGGCGTCTGGCCAGTGCATAGGATAACTCTACGGAGTGACTGTCTCCTAACACCGCCCACCTGGCATTTTTATCAACAAAATCACAGGCGGAGTTAGCGGGTGGCTTGTATTCATGGAGATGACACTGGTCGCGGTATGGACTGTGCTGCGCCGTTTTTATAGTCTCCACAGTCGCGGCATCGAAACGCTGCATTACGCCGTTTTGCATTAAAACCCACACACCTACCGCGCTGAGTGAGGCTGCAATCCACAGGGGTTTCGCTTTCCAGAACTGTTTGAACTCCTTAATCGCTCGCCATTCGAACTGCTCTACATAGCGGTAACTGAGCCACCCCAACAGCACTGATAGCGGAATACCGATTGTCCACCAATACGCAATTTCGTATTGATAACCCAGTACGGCAATAGGCCAATGCCACAAGTAAATCGAATACGACCACCTGCCAAGCGCCTGAAAGACGACATTGTTGGTAACAAAATTGGTTTGAACGTTAGCCACAATGACCAGCAAGGTGCCTACCACGGGAAGCAGCGCAGCATACCCTGGCCAGGCCATCTTGTTGTCTACAATGGCATAGGCGTAAGCAATCAGCGCGAGTCCTGCCAGATTAACCCAACGAGCAGAAACGTCAGTAAGCGGTCTGCCATATAACGCAATAACGCCGCCAATGGTAAGTTCCCACGCACGCGCCGAGATCAAAAAATAAGATGCGTTAGGCCATTTAAATGATGAGTAAACACCAAAGATAAAAAATGTGAGGGTAAGAAAAACGACCACACGCTTTAAGTGGTCAAGCGATAAAAAGGGCTTGAGGGCCAGCAAAATCAGCGGGTAAAATATATAAAACTGCCATTCTACAGCCAGTGACCAGGTATGCAGCAGCCACTTGGAGTGGGATGAGCTGTCAAAATACCCTGACTCCAGCCAGTACATGAAATTTGAAATGAAAGTTACGCTACCTGCTGCATGTTTTCCTAACGCAGTGTAGGCAGTTGGCAACAAATAAAACCAACCGAAGATCATCACCACTGCACAAAGCAACGCTAACGCCGGGATGATTCTGTTGGCTCTGGCAATGTAGAATTTGGTCAGACTGAATGTATCTTTTTCCACCCCGCGAAAAATGATACTGGTCATTAAAAAGCCTGAGATAACAAAGAAAACATCGACGCCAGCGAATCCACCGGGTAACAGGGACGGGGCGAAATGAAAGATGACCACCGCAATGACAGCGATGGCACGAAGACCGTTGATGTCGTATCTAAAATTCACAGAAATTACTTACCTTGCTCTACTCGGTACGATTTAAGCAATAAATGCACCCGTTCTCTTAAACCTGACGTCAGTGAATTAATATGGCTCATGAAATAATGATTTTGGGGATCAAAGGGTTGAGTATAATTCAACTGATGTCGACCTGAACAATGCAGCGAACATTAGACGAAAGTATAAAAAAAGTCTTCTGATTGTCATATAAGCGGGATATACTTTTATGTAGATCAACAGCTGAAGTAGACATTTGTGAAGTTTGTATCCTTTTCAATTATCGTATGTTGCCTGTGGAGCTTGTCTACCAAAGCGGATGAGTGCACAGAGATGATGGACCTTTATATTCAAGAATTGAAAGAAAGCCTTGATGAACGGGTTGATTATACCAAACCGCACGACGTATCAAATGCGGTCAGGGAACTGGAATTTATCGAAATGAACCGTAATTTGATTCCGGACTGTGAGTTGGCTAAAGGTATTTTAGTCATCGAACCCATAACTAAAAACGAATAGCGCTAACCGCTATCTCTGCTTGGTAAAAACCAATTTAACCTTCTCTATTTAACAAAATTTCATCCAACACTTCAATTTAGCGTACAAAAGACTAAATCTTGAAGGAGTTGTAACATGAACAAAGAAGGCGACTTAAGTAACCGCACCGAATATGATCAGGTTATTCAAGACATCGCAGATTATGTAATTCATTATGACATTTCCTCAGAAGAGGCGTTAAGCACTGCCCGTTACTGCTTAATGGACACGCTTGGTTGCGGTCTATTAGCACTGCGTTTTCCTGAATGTACCAAACATCTTGGCCCGCTGGTGCCCGGCACAGTTGTGCCAAACGGTGCGAGAGTACCGGGGACCCAATTCACCCTCGACCCAGTGAAAGCGGCGTGGGATATTGGCTGCATCATTCGTTGGCTGGATTTTAACGATACCTGGTTGGCGGCTGAGTGGGGCCACCCTTCCGATAACCTGGGCGCAATCCTGGCTGTGGCGGATTACTTGTCGCAGACGCGAGTGGCAAAAAACGAGTCTCCGTTGACGATGGGTGATGTATTGGTTGCTATGGTCAAAGCCCACGAAATTCAGGGAGTTATTGCGCTTGAGAACAGCTTTAATCGTGTAGGCTTGTGCCATGTACTGTTGGTACGCGTGGCATCGGTGGCGGTGGTTACGCACATGTTGGGAGGCAGTCGTGAACAGATTATGGCGGCAGTCTCCCAGGCCTGGGTTGATGGCTCGGCACTTAGAACGTATCGACATGCACCCAATGCCGGATCGCGTAAATCCTGGGCAGCAGGGGACGCGACTTCTCGTGCAGTGCGCTTAGCCGATATAACCATGCGAGGAGAAATGGGTATTCCCAGTGTATTGACCACAAAACAATGGGGATTTTATGACGTTGCGTTCAGTCATACTAACAGCGACCTAAGTGTCAAACCTGAGTCGCAACGAAAATTTTCGTTTAGTCAGGATTATGGCACCTATGTGATGGAAAACATTCTGTTCAAGCTGAGCTTTCCTGCCGAATTTCATGCTCAGACTGCTTGCGAAGCGGCAGTTAAGCTACATCCAGAAATTAAAGGTCGCATTGATGAGATTGAACGCATCGAAATCACCACCCATGAATCAGCCATTCGCATCATTTCAAAACACGGTGAACTCGCCAATCCAGCGGATCGTGATCATTGCCTGCAATATATGACCGCCGTTCCCTTGCTACTGGGTAAATTGGAAGCCGAACATTACGAAGACAGTTTTCACGCCAGTCACCCTGAAATCGATGTATTACGTCAAAAAATGAAAGTGGTGGAAAATAAAGGTTATAGCAGTGATTATCTTGATCCGGAAAAGCGCTCAATTGCTAATGCAATACAGATATTCTTTGCGGATGGTACCAGTACACAAAAGATAGAAGTTGAGTATCCAGTAGGGCATCGCCGTCGTCGCGATGAAGGTATTTTACTGCTTCAGGAGAAATTTGAACGTAACGTAGCGACCCGTTTCCCACCTCAGCGTTGCCGTGACATCATCGACATGTGTGCAAAGCAAAAAGCGTTTGAATCTATTCCGGTCAATCAGTTCATGGATATGCTGGTGATTTGATGCGAACGGGTTGCCATGTCGTTCCCCTCTAAGAGGGAATCTTCTGGTGACCGGGTTATCCCTGCGAACAAGCGGGGATAACCTGCTGGTGTTAAGTATTCATCTATTGATGGTCGGGGTTACACCATGTTTTCATGAAACACTTTGTGAAAATCGATATCGAACTGGCTGGCTTTGACTTGGCGTACAATCTTAATGTTCTGAATACGGGCCAAATCTATCTCTTTTACTGACAGGTAATGTTTTGATTTAATCGAATAAAAAGGTTTAACTGTAGGATGTAATGGAGTATTTCTATTTTCCTTGCACACCATTGCCACGTGGCCATTAGAAAGTTCAACCAAGGTACCTTCGGGAAAAATTCCCATACACTTAATAAAATGCTGCACTATGGTACTATCTAATTTCGTCTGGCTTTCTGCCAGCAATACTTTTAATGCATGCTGGTGGGTAATCCCTAACCGATAGGGGCGGTCCGCTGTTATTGCATCATAGGTATCTACGATGGCAACCATTCGCCCAAACTCATGAATCTGAACACCAACCAATTTTCTTGGGTAGCCAGAACCATCCAGTCTTTCATGGTGTTGGGCAACCACATTGATGATCTTTTCCGGATAACCGTGTTGCTGTAGATATTCTTCACCTAATTTTACATGGCCTCGAATGATTTCTTTTTCGTGTGGCGTCGCATTACCCGCTTTGAACAAAATTTCATCGGGGATACAGATTTTGCCGACGTCAATTAATAACCCGGCCACACCCAGGTCGTGTACGTCATCAATTGACATATTCATGTGCTGGCCCAGATGAATCAAGTGAATTGAAACGTTAAGCGCATGTTCGAGCAGATAGCTGTCTTTTTTTCGAATACGTGCCGCACATCCCATCGCATTAGGATTAGACTCAATCATATTGATCATCAATTCAGTGAAATCACTTACGTAAGACGTGTCCAGAGGGCGTCTTTTCTTCACACTTTCGTGGATGAGTTTTTGTAGCGAAATACCTTTGCTATGCAACTGCAGCGCAGCGGCCAAATCCGGAGCTGCTGGTTTATTTGGTATGGAAGGATCTACGACCGTTTCTAAACTTGAAGCACCACCAGTTCGAGCTGATTGCGAGCGCATGGGATCAATAATTAACCGCGTGACGCCGTTGCTTATCAACCGTTCTATGGTAGATAGCTGCTGAATCGTACCCGAGTTCTTTATTGCAAGCTCGCCTTTTTGGCGAACAAACTCAACCACATACATACCAACTTTAAGCTCGTCGATATCAATTGTTTTTAAACCAGACATGTTAACTTCCGTGATGCGATATTCGATGCTTCCAAGCACGGGTACACCCATCAGACCTGCCTTATCTGACGCCATACCTCCACCCATACAGAATGGATCATATTGGAATGCTTTTTTTAATTCTGATCGCTTATAACATAATTTATCGGTTTATAGCTAAAATTATTTGATTCGCCAGCAGAGCATGCAGTTAAGCCAACTATCAAATCCATATGCGCTTTAAATATTGTGAAGTCGCCAGCTTTGCTGGTTGGAGGTAGCACGGATATCTTACCGTTTTCGTCCAATTTAACATTCATAAATATGTTAAAAGTGGTACCAATGAAGTGTTCTGGAATGTCATAGGGACTTAATGCCGATACCAGGTTGCCATGGCAGCCAGGTACCGGTGTTTCGTCAGGATAAAAGTGCTTAAAGGTATCTTTGCTGCAAGGGGTCAGTAAAAAGTCATGGCTCTCAACTGTATCTTCAACAATTTCCAGCATGATATTACTCTGGTTGGAATAAAGCAGACTGCCTTTGCCAAAATGAATGCCTTCATTGTAATCCAGCGTGCGCCCGGAAGATAAGAATTCGCTTTTATTGGATTGATTAAAACAGTAGATATCTGAAACCTGCTCGCCCTGAGGATCGATAACTTTTAGATATTGCCCTTTTTTCAATGTGAACGACGTGCCACTTCGAGGTGAAATTACGTTTTCCATTTTATTCCTTAACATGAAAGGGGCACTGCCAGTTTTTTTCAACCTGTCGCCCGCTATATTGATAGACTTCTGAACTCTCTCCGAAACTGGCCAGCATAGGGTTCATCGTGCCTGAGTAACGTTGATCCCGCTGTCGAATATGATCACGCATTGCATCAAATTTATTGTGTGAGCGCAAATAATCGAACTGTGCATGAAGATTAAAAACCAGTGCGGGGTATTCAAACTGTCTGCTTTTACGGGAGCTGTTTGGATTCAGACCAATGATGAAAAATGCCTGGCCGCCCAGAGAAAAGCTAAACTGACTATGCATTGGATTGCTCGACACTTCTGGATCCCATTCGCTGATTGCGTGGTCACTGTCGTGTAAGTCCTGCAATTTATTAAAAAGCGCCGTTTCGAATTCTTGCTCGTCCAATTCTTCTGAATCTTCAAAAATGGCGATAAAAGAAGAATACATATTAGTATTCAAATCAAACGAGTCGATGAAGTGATATAAGTCGCCCAAAATGTCGGTAATATTGTCATCCTTTTGGATGTCCCCGTAACAGTTAATCGTCAGATTTTCCCGGTTCAGTGCGGTTTTCGCGCCTATACAGGGGAAGGGTTTATTGGAAATAAACTGGGTAAGTTCATTTTCAATATGTGGCTTCCTACAGGTCATATCGTCACTCCCTTTGGTTGCATCGATCAGTAAAACGATAATTGGCTAGCTTATGCATAGTCAGGTTTGATCTTCAGGGCCTACACAGATTGCGCCCACCCAACCTTTGACAGCAAACACCGTTCCTATTTAACACCCATTTTTAAAAAGGCTTTTTTTCAATAGCTTAGCTTCATATGGTGGGAGATGTGGTAATGCGTGTGTGAACAAAATACGCAGTCGCGGGAACATTACGATTACGTAAAGTTAATGTTTGGCGCACTTGTGCGAACAGGGATGTCAGATCTATCTGGAAGTGATGGAGTGATGATTACGTCGCCGCCAATCCCCTCTGTCGACTACACATATTACAATTTTGATTGTGCTGAACCGAACGTTGTCATTGTCAAAAAAGTATTAATAAACGTGAATGCGCAGCGGGGGGAACGGTAAATGAGTCATTGAGGTATCTTAGCAAGCACAATAAAGAATATGTTGATGGTTTTCGGCCAGAATCTTAGCAGGGGAATATAATGAAGCTGTTTGATGAATTTAAAGAGTTTGCGATAAAGGGAAACATGATTGACATCGCTATTGGTGTCATTATCGGTGCTGCGTTTAACAAAGTGATCGATGTGCTGGTAAAAGATATTTTTCTGCCTCCGTTAGCCTATGTCACTGACGGCCAGAAGTGGGAAAATCGGAAAATTGTACTGCGTCAGGCATCGGAAGCTGGGGGCGAAAAGATTGATGAGATTGCGCTGGCGTATGGCAAATTGCTGGAAACCTCAGTCGACTTTATGATCATCAGTATCACTGTCTTTGTCATCGTTAAGATGATGAATTCGCTGCGAAAAAAAGCACATGATGTTAAGGATAATTCCGTTTCCACACCAAAAGAAATTGAACTGTTAAATGACATTAAGGAAATATTGGAACGGCAGAGCAAACACTAGTGCCTCATAAAAGCTCGGCAAAACCTTAAGTTAATACAAACTGGTTCAGAGATGCAGTGGCAAATTCGATAGCGGCTATGGGTAGCGAATTTCACTACGAAAGGGTATTTGTGGTATTAAAGTAGAATTCAGCGGTCAAAACGAATATGGTTAGCCCATTCATCGTTCAGTACTTTACGCTTAACTGCATGTAATTTGTAAAGGGTATACAAATATATGTTCGGAATTCTGAAACAGAAAATTACCGCCAATAGATTTAAACGACATGAGCTTGGGGTTATTGAGAATATTCCAGCCGACGTTTTTCAACAGATTATTGATGAACAGACCGCAATGGGATGGGAAAGCAGCGGCTCATTTCATCAGTTTAACTGGTCAAAAAAGTGGACGCTTAAACTCAGGAAAGGAACAACCGTGCTGGAACTTGAATGGAGCCCCGAAGCGCAGGGCAATATGGTGGGTCTGCAACGCATATTAACTGATGTGGCGAAAGAGTTTGAGCTCAAGGTGCTGGTCTGCCCGACCTATTAGTCGACCACCAGCATCGTAGTTTACCTGAATCAAAAAGGCCTGAACGAATGTTCAGGCCTTTTATTTTCTACATCACCCCGATATCGACGAGGCTAATTTTAACAATACGCTTAGGGTTGATAAGACGTATTCAAGGTTACACCTGAGAAGGTGCTATAAGCACGAATGCCTATGTGCCAGGTTCCAGCCTGTGGGTTGTTGAATGAGCAGGTCTCTTCATTGCCATTCTCATAGGGACGACAATCGTATGACGACGTGGTTGGCTGACTTCCATAGCGAATGTAAAGGTCAGCGTCGCCGCTTCCACCGGTGATGGTGAAGTCCAGAGTCGACATGCCTGACGGTACTTCCCAGGTATAGTATTTCCAGTTATTAGTAGAAGCAGAAATATTGGTTACCTGTGAGGTTGCACCTTGTCCGCCAGAACCTGCAGTGTCGTAGTCTGCAATCAGTTGTGCACCAGAAAACGCCGAGTAACCAATGACTTTCACATAGTAGGTTCCAGTAGACGGCGATGAGAAGTCGCAGCTTTCAGTGTTACCCGATTGCCATGAACGACAATCATACGTTGACGTGGAAGGAGCGCTACCTGAACGGACATACAGATCCGCGTCACCTGAGCCACCGGACAGGTTAAATGTCAGATTAGACGCACCTGCAGGAACATCAATGGCAAATTCAAGCTCTTCGTTTTGCGCGCCTGAAAGGGCAGTTTTTGCCACACCTTTCGTCAATGCCTCTGGGCCTGTACCTGTTCCCGAGCCGCAATTTGCAGCCATGTAGTCAGACGCCG
Organism: Alteromonas ponticola; assembly: GCF_012911815.1. Classification (GTDB taxonomy): domain Bacteria; phylum Pseudomonadota; class Gammaproteobacteria; order Enterobacterales; family Alteromonadaceae; genus Alteromonas; species Alteromonas ponticola. The sequence continues at coordinate 393,034 of NZ_JAATNW010000005.1, forward strand.
CTTTGGTCTGCACCATGCCATAGCCTGTGCGATTGTCGCGACCCGCTACATCAAGATCATCGGCAGTGGCAGATAATGCTGCACGAACTTCGGCTGCAGTACAGGTAGGGTTTTTACTCCATGCCAGTGCAGCGACCCCTGCTACATGGGGTGTTGCCATTGACGTACCATTGTAATATGCATAATCGGTATTGCCAGCGACATCAAGCGTCGCTGAAGTACCTGCGGCCGCAACCAGTTGCTGACCCAAAGTACGATTTACTGATACCGTGGGCACGTCAACAGCGCCGGTAGCATCTACCAGGAATGGGTTTTGTAAACCAGGACGTGCCGCGTTGCTGTAAACCACCACACCCGCTGCGCCCGCATCAGCACAGGCTTTGGCTGGATCAACTTCGGGATACGTGCTGCCTATCTGGTTTGCATGACGTTCAGCAACACAGATTTTGCCGCTCATGTTGCCACAGCTATAGCTGCTTCCAGTGCGCGAACACGCTCCTATCACACCTGAAACAGTGCCGTTCACGTTCGTTACAACGTAATCTGGCCCGCTCTGAACATATCGCGTTGGCGGCAGCACGCGATCATCGCCAGTGGTACTGCCACCGAAGGTGATAAAGCCTTGTCTGCCATCGTTTACCCCAACCGGTGACAGGATAGCTTCACCTGGACCAGCAACTTCAACCTGATTGGTATATTGTGAAAATTCGGCATGCTGACCTGACTCGTCAACCGCGGCAACGGAGATTACCGAGTCATACGACGCGGGATATGAGAGCGTTGAGTCGCCCGAATTACCCGCTGCAGCCACCAGCAAAATGCCGTTATCGTAGAAATTTTGCAAAGCGTTACGCTCTGATGTCGACGAGCCTGTTCCACCCAGTGACATATTCACGACCTGCGCACCGGCATCGTCACATCGTTGAATCGCTGAGACCAGGTCACTACTGTAACCCCAGCCAGAGTCGTTAAACACTTTGATGATATGCAGGTTTACGTTTTGATTGGGTAGCACGCCCACAACACCCTGCGAGTTATTGATCGCTGCAATTGTTCCCGCTACGTGCGTACCGTGAGAACCACCGGGTGTTGACCACGCGCCTGTGCCGCTGTCACTGGTTCCACTGACCATATTGCCACTTAAATCAGGGTTGTTAATGTCATAACCTGAATCAATGATACAAACCGTCATATTGGCAGCTTCGTTATCAGAAACCAGGTCTGCCTGAACCGCACTGATACCCCAGGGTTGGGTTTGTGCCATCAAATAACGGATAGGGTCAATCTCAGCAAATTTAACTTTTTTGTTCTTTTTCAGTTTATCGACAATTGCCTTGGCAGACTTGTGGTCGAATTTTTTATCAAGTTTTAAGGTCAACTTGGTTTTACCCAGCGCCTTGCCAACTTTCAGTTTTTTGCCTGCTGCTTTTTCTAAATCAGCCAGAATTGAACGGCTTTTGCCAATTCGCTTATTGCCCAGGTCAAATCCCTGAGTCGCGCCTTTGGTTGCACCAGAAACTACCGCGCCAACCGAATCGACAGCAGAGCGTAATGCTTCTGTCGCCACTGATTCGCTGGTGAATTCTACGATGATTTGGTCTGTCTCGGCAGCAAATTCGCTGCGCTGCTTTGCGTTATACCAATTGGCGAATCCGGAGGAGGTGCCGTCGGCTTTTGCAGTATTTTGAGCTGCCACTTCTTTGATTGCTGACGTCTGTGCAGCAGACGCCGTAGACAAACAGGCGAGTGCAATCGCACTGGCACATGCAGTGAATCTAAATTTCATATTTTTGCATTCCTTCTAAAACAACTACCTGCGTTGGATTTATATCCAATCTTTGATGGTAATCACGTTGTTTTTACACTTGTTGAGTTGAGTGCTGGGCTCGTGTGAACTTCCTACTACTGAATGGAATGTCAGTGACGACTAGCAACGTTGGGTTGCTAACACAGTACTGATTAATATTAGAAAAACTTTATCTAACATCTAATCCTTGAGGAGAGAAAAACATTTTTCAGGACGATTATTCATCGCCTATTCATACTATTGCGTGAATGAAATTAAATTGCAACATTATTTTAGGTGATATATTTCTATGCCAATTTGCCCGTGAAATGAGGTCGGATCGTTGCAAAAATTCCGGGAGAGGACACTTAGGGCAGGGAAGATAAAATTTAATGCAAATGGCTGAGATTAAGCGGCTATATAGATTGCACAACACTGAAAGCCTGCTAAATTGTATAAAAAAAGAACACACATTGGCGGGCCTCTGTAAAGGAAAACTGTTAGCGTATTCCGGCATAAGAACCTGCAAAAGATGGCTCTCCGCTTTCCCGCCAACGAACCTCGGCAAGATTAATCAACTTCCAGGCCACTTAACACCCACTGTTTTTATGATCGACACAACGCTTGCAGTTTGAGCTCATTATTCACTTTTTAAAAGGAAAGGGAAATGGGTAAAGTTCTTAAACTCGGTTTTGCTATGGGAGGAGGCGTATCCCTTGGTTCCTTCTCCGGTGCAGCGCTTACAGAGTCAATTAAACTCGCACTTTTGTATGCCAAAGATACGAATGGAGACGAGTATAAACGTATTGAAATAGATGTGTTCTCCGGCGCCAGTGCAGGCGCTATGAGTTTGGGTATTATGCTCAAAGGGTTAGCGTTTCCTGAGCATAACGCGGTGAAAAGAATGCGCGCATGGGAAAAGCTTATTGGGGATTACGGCTTTGATGCAGACAGCATTTCAGAAGTTAAAAAGCAGCAACTGATTGATACTGAATTAACCCAACAGGCATTGACTCAAATCTGGGTCAGAGAAATTTCCATTTATAAACTACTCAAAGCTGCGGGCTCGGGCAAAGTGCCTCCGCTTCACAGTCAGGCAGGTATTTTTAATAAAGCGGCAATCACGGATATTGCTAAAAAGTTCCTGTCTCCACCAATGGGTAACTATCAGGATGACCACAAAGCTACCTATCCCATTCTTGCCCCCCGAGTTCTATACAGTTGCAGCATCTCAAATTTAAGTCCCCTGATTGCCAATGTTCAGGAGTTGTATTTAGAAGCGCCCGAGGGTGGTGCCGCCGGTCCGGATATTGCCGCTAACGATGCGTTGAGTTCTAAATTTCACCAGGAACATCGAATCTTTGATATCAATTTTAACGAACTGGATAACGACAAGTTTGCCAATGACGATATTCATCCAAAAAGGTGGATGCGTTTTCACTGGGGGAAGGCAGTTGCGGGCGAATCCTTTGACATAAGAAGTGAAGAAAACTGGAAACACATTGTTGCTACCGCCATCGCCAGTGGCGCGTTTCCCATTGCCTTCGAGCCTGTGCCCTTGATTCGATACAAATGGGAATTTCCCAAAGGGCTATGGAACTTTCACGATAGTACGCAGTATCTCTACAGTTATGTCGATGGTGGGGTGTTTGCAAATTCTCCGGTATCAGAGGCATTTAAACTGGCATCGCATATTGATGCCACCACGCATTTAAATGACGAGGAAATTGAAGAGGAGTTTGAACGGCGGATTATATTTGTCGACCCCTCTATCGATAACACTGTCACGTTTAATCTTAAAGGGTACAAAGAATACAAAGACCAAAAACCCATCGACTGGCTTGGCGAAATTAGCGCCACCACCGATGGAAACGATTTGCTGTGTCTGTCGTCATTGGACAAGTTGGTTCCCTGCGCAGTGAGTTTACTGTCAGCGATCAGCTCGCAGGCATCGGCTCATCAATCTCATCAGAACTTTCAAATTGCCAACAAAATTAAAATGCGTAACGATTTTCGTAAGTTACTGCAGGGGCAAGTTACCGCCACCGAAGATAAATTTTTGCAATTGCGTTTCGAGTTACAACATTTGCTCAGACAGTTTTCTAATAAGGCGCTTATCCCAACATTGGCGGCTGATCTCGCCGCAGAGTTTGAGCGCCTGGCGCGTGAGCCTGATTCTGTATTTACCTCCATCAGAGGCAAGGGAGAAATTCTGGCACATGGCAACTGGGCAGACATCGAACCTGAATCGTTACGCAATGCCGGTATGCATGCGATGCTATGTAGTTTTATGGACTTGATCGCAGATCTGGAAGCAAAGAGCCGTAACAGTCAGCTTATTTCTATTGGGCCGGTAAAAATTGAGCAACGGGATGGCATTGAAATTTCAGAAAAGATATTTCTGCCTGGCTCTCCATTGGCTGGGTTTGCCGGATTTATGTCAGAAGCTCCAAGCGCGTACGAAGTGACTGTTGCCAAATACTGTAGCTTCGCCAAATTAAAAAGTGCAGGTTTATTGTCTGCTCACCAGCCTACACCACACGCGAATCGGTATCCGGGCGAATTTAAAGATAGAGAAGGTTTCGCACTCACCTACAAGGCCGGATTGCTGTTGCTTGCAGACCGCATTGGCAAGGCCATAAAGTCCTCGAATTTCGTTAATTTAGGCTGGTTCAACGGCCCGGTTCTTAGTGCTCTTCAAAGCATTATTGAATCAATGATTAAAGGTTTACCCTATAGAAATAATACGAAAGACTACGAATTTCGAGTGGAGGTTAATGACAAACAGTTCGAGCTTGATGGAAAGGGATGGACCGATAATGACCGACATCCAGTACGGCTTGCAAAAAACAACGGTAAATTGTATCTGATTTGTTTTGCAAAAAGGCTCTGGGATGTTCCCGAAACGGCATCAGCAGCGGAAAAATGGTCTGGCTATTTCATTGAGCAGGGAAAGCTGGCGGTTGATCGCGATTCCTGGGGGCCACTTAACGATAGCGATTTTGTGCGCATCCCACTTCCTTCAGACGCATTGCTGAAACTGGCGGATACGATACCTAACCCGGTATTTTATTCAAAAAATGCGTTGGATAAGAAGCAAAAGCCTGCTGCCGAAGCACTGTTGAACATGTGGGAATTGAAAAACGATGTGGTGCCATACACGGAGTTATTATAAGTTAAGGGGGCTAAATAGGCAGTTTAGCCCCCTTAGAACACAAGGTTAATAACGCACACATCACGCTCGTGCGCAGTTTACCTTAGTCATCTTTGCTCCACATAAAGTCTTTAAAGGGATCATCAAGTGGTGTTTTGGCAAGATTATTGATGTAGTTACTCATGATCTTCTGACACATCACAGTGACGATCTCGAGCAGGTGGCGATGGGTGTAACCTGCCTGATAAAATGCATCGCGCTCACTGTCACTGATTTTTGAACGGTTCATCAAGATAGACAGGGTCGTCTTTTTCAACACTTCCAGTTTTTCATCTGGTAGCGGCTTTTCTTCACGCAAGGCGGTGATAATATCTTCATCCACGCCCATATTTTTCGCGATTGCCGTATGCGCTGGCACGCAGTAACTGCATCCATGTTTTGCGCTGACACCAAGCCAGACGACAGTCAGCTCTGCTTTGGTAAACGCCGTTTCCTGAGCCAGCCGATGCAAGGTTTGATAAGCTTCAAGCGTAGCAGGTGATTCGGCCATAATGCCATGTAAATTAGGGATCATTCCAAACTCGTCAATGGACTTCTTAAGCAGAGGTTTCGAGTCTTCAGGAGCAGAATCTTTGGTGTGTATGGTAAATGTTGTCATTTGTAGTACCAACCTTAATTTGATTTCCGTCGAGCAAGTGGATACGCAGGTATTGGGGGTATGGGTTTTAAAATATTCTTAATGAATTAGGTATTGAAAAAGCAGAGGGTTATTCCAAAGGGCAGTGGTGTCAGCCACGCCGGTGGTGTGTAAGCGAAACATCCACGGCGTTAGCTGAAGAATAACAATGGCAATAAAGAAGCTTAAAAAGTTAGTTTTCCGCACCCCACGGGGCCGGGGGCGTGTCGATAGCCTGGTTTAAATCAAAGTCGACTCTGAATTCACGCCCTTCACGTACCAGTTGATAGCTGAAACTATCGGGATAAACATACATTTTCCAGACATTGCCAATGGATTGTGGCAGGCCCTTTTCTGCGAACATCCACTGCGTGTAGCTATCGGCCGCAAATGCCTGTACTTGCTTGAAGCCAGGTGTGGATGTTATTCCGCCGTACATGGTCACTGCATCTTCACTGCCATCTTCATGGCGGTGGTCGTGCTTCAAACTTAATCCACTGCCGGTTCGGGTGATGATCCAGGTACGCGAACGATCTTCACCAACATGAAAAGGAATGGCAATTTTGTCATCACTACATTCCCGCACATGCATAACTAAGCGCTTGTTTGTGAACGCATCAGAGCGGGCATTATCCACCACAACCTTACCCGCAAATGCTTTACCACAAAGGGCAGCCAGCGAGTCAAAGAAAGCCTGATGGGTGGGGTGGGAATGTTGAGTTGGTAGAGTGGCCGCAGCAGAAACAGATGACAGTATCAGTCCGGTTAACAGCAGGTAAAACTTCATCGCAAGAACCTTGTTAGTTTTTATTCAATGTTGTTAATCTACTTTACCACTTTATAAGTGATGAATGGATTTACCTTACGATTATTCATTCGCTTTCTGACATGTTCGTCTGGGAATGCATGATGTCATCCGCAGCTTGCAAAAAGGGTAACGGCGATACGCGTTCAAATTCCGATGAACCATCAAAAAGATAGTTCAGCACGTTAAGGTGACCAGCACCGTAGATGAGTAATATACGCTCACCATTTTTATAAGGGAGTTGTTGAATATTCCGTAAAATACGCAAATTGCGGTTAAACCAGCGACCGGTTTCAAAGTCAGCACCAAAATAGGGTTGTTCCTCAGTGGCATACTTGAAGTGGCCAACAAGATAATTGTTCAATGATTGGCGGATTGTATCGGGCTGATTCAGTCGGATTAATTCTGCCGCTATACCCCGCTCTTTATAAACCGGGTCGCCCTGAGAAACTTTCAATGCTTTGTCAGGTGGGTTGTTATAAAACGCGTTAAATGCTGTCTCTCCCTGTTCAGAGGAAAGGTATGTAGCGGTTGCCTGATAAAGCTTGCCCCAGGTATCCACTCCATGCACTTTATTTAAAGAGCGCTTGTTTGCGATCCGGAACCCCAATTGATAAGTTTCCGAGCGGCCGGGAAGCTCGCCTGTTTTCAGGTATTGTAGATAGGCACGGTTTAGTGCGTTGGCGTGTTTAAGTTTATGCTCCACAACGACATAGTCTGGTTCAAACTCACTTAACGCATTCACGATTTGCTCTATTTGCTTTTGAAATTCGGGTTCTAACACATCAATTTGGTGTGTCTTTATTACTTGTTGTGCATCAAGATTGGGAAATGTGAAATGAAAAACTCCGACAGGCAGTATTTTTACCTGTGCATGAACCTGGCTCATGCTGCACATCAGCAGAATCATTATTAATGTGAATTTCATTGATATTACCTTCAATTTGTTTGCCGCCAAAACTATCAAACTCTGGTATGTCTATCAGTGAGGCTTTGTAACAAACAATGAATGAAACAGGAACCGCGATTGATCAGAAGGTACGCTGAACGTGAACGCTAAAAAACTGAATTTAAATAAATTGTCGGGGTGAGCGGTCGGGCGAATTAGTTCTGGTCGTTGCTAATTAAACTTGAACTTTCGTGAAGCGCAGTCATAAGATAAGTGAGCACATTCGGCCAGTGGAAATAACTTAAACGGGTTCATTATGACGTTACTACCTTCAACTGCTGTTTTTCTTGCCGCTGCCGTCATCGCAGTTCCTTTGTTCAAACGCTTAAAACTGGGGGCTATCTTAGGCTACTTGTTTGCGGGTGTGGTTATTGGTCCGTCAGCACTGCATATTGTTGGCCATCCGGAAACCATTCTGCACTTCGCCGAATTGGGTGTGGTGTTATTATTGTTTATTATTGGTCTGGAGTTAGAGCCACAAAAGCTTTGGCGGATGCGCTATCAGATCACTTTTAGTGGCGGTGGGCAGCTGATAATAAGTGCAATCGCTCTTGGCCTGATTTGCTATCTGCTGTTATCCCTGGAATCCACACTCGCCATTGTAATTGGGCTTGCCATTGCGCTTTCCTCAACGGCTTTTGCTATACAGTTAATGAAAGAGCAGCGTATCCTCGCGTCTCCACCCGGCCAATTGGGGTTCGCCATGCTGCTGATGCAGGATCTAGCTGTTATCCCCATATTGCTGCTGGTTGAAGGGCTGGCGCAAGGCGAAAATCTGAACGGTCCACCTTGGTGGATGAGTGTAGTTTTGGTGGTGGGCGTGTTGCTGGCCGGTCGTTATCTGTTAAACCCGTTTCTTCGTCTTATTGCCCGTTATGGTAGTGATGAAATCATGACGGCCGCGTCATTACTGATCGTCCTTGCCACTGCTTTGGGTATGCAGCATGCCGGTTTGTCGATGGGATTGGGTGCATTCGTGGCGGGGATGCTGTTAGCCAATTCAAACTTCAAACATCAATTAGAAGCAGAAATTGAACCGTTTAAAGCGCTGCTGCTGGGCTTATTTTTTATTGCTATTGGAATGAATCTCAATCTTAACTTACTTGTTGAGAAACCAGCTTTCATTCTTGGCTGTAGTATTGCGTTGATTGTGATAAAAACACTGATCATCTTTGCAATTTTAAAACTGAATAAACAGACATCAACCGATGCCATGCGGATCGGACTGATGCTCTCGCAGGGAGGGGAGTTTGCTTTTGTGGTAATGACCCAGGCTACTGGGAATGGGTTGATGGATTCGGCCCTCTCCAGTCAGGTCACGCTCATAGTGGGGATCTCTATGACGCTGACATCCCCACTGGTGATCCTTTACAGCAACCTGTTTAACAGTAAAAATTGTCCACGTGTGTACGATAGTCATCGCGACGTGGATGAACCTAAAGTCATCATTGCCGGGTTCGGCCGCTTTGGTCAGATTTCGGCCCGCATCCTGGCCGCCAACCATATTCCTTTCACTGCGTTAGATATCAATGCAGAGCATATCGAATTTGTGAGCAAGTTTGGCAATAAAGTGTTTTATGGCGATGCCACCAAAACTGAATTGCTTAAGAAAGCGGGAATTGAAGAAGCGCGAGTATTACTGATTGCCGTTGATAATTCGGACGCGGCTATCAGCATTGCCAAATCGGTGAAGGAGCAATATCCGGACATTAAAATTATTGCGCGTGCGCGTAACCGCACCATGGCAATAGCATTCCATAAACTGGAGGTCACGTCTATCATCCGTGAACTATGGGCAGGAAGTCTGGAGGCTGCAGATCATCTCTTACAGGCTTACGGGTTCAGTGAGTCCGAAGCGAAAAAAATGACTGCACTTTTCTCAGAGCACGATCAAGAGTTGCTTGATACAGCGAAAAAACAACAGATGGATGAGCAAGCACTAATTAAGTTGACGGGTAAAGGGCGCGCCCAATTGGAATCGTTATTTAACAATGATGCGCAAAGTCTCAAATAATGTGGCTGAAATGACGTAGCGATTCCAGCTACGTTGTGATTTTCACCTATCTGGAAATTTGCCACCTTGTAGTGTCTGGCAGACTCCAGTATTTACCAATCAATCGCTCACACTCCAACGCTTTCTCGTGTTTGTTAAAGGTGTAGACAAAGCTTTTCTTTGGGGAATAGATTGCAATATTAAACAAAGACTTATCATCACCATGCCAATCCAGCCAACAACGTTAAACGCTTCACCAAGGAGATAAATGGCCAGTAATGTCGCTACCACCGGTTCTATCAAGGTTAGCAATGTCGCATCGCTGGCATGCATCGATTTAAGGCCGTAACCAAACAGCAGGTATCCTAAAAACATAGGGATCACTGCCATGTAGATTAGGACGTAAGTACTAACCTTCGATGCGAACAGGTTATCGCCGGTAAAGAACAATGAAGGAAGCAGTAAAATTGCAGCACCACCAAATATCCCGGCCAGAGAAGACTTTGCCTGCACGCCATGGTTGATCAGTTCACGCGCAGCCCATGAGTAGCCTGCGTATGTGAGACCAGCAACCAACCCTAACAGGACTCCCCATGCCCCCCTGCTGCCTATATTTGTATCGTGGGTATCAGGTATTTTTCCAAGCGATAACAGCGTCATACCGGTAGCGCCAACGAAAAAACATACCCACCACTGTGGCGAAATCGATTTTTTGCAAATAAGACGTTCCAGCAGGGCAGCGAAAAAGGGCGCGCTGGCCAGAGAAATGACAGTGCCAATGGCGATGCCAGACCACCACATGGACGAATAGAACGCCAAGGGATAGAGGGCCACACAAACACTGCCGAAAACTACCAAGTAAGGGCGTTCGAGCATGTTTATGGCATCATCTCGTAAGCTGGCAAATGCGCTGAACGACATCAGAATACCCGCAATGCCCATAGCAAAAGCACCGATAGCAAGCGGGTTGACATCAGCAGCGAAAGTGGCTGCAGTTCCCGTGGTGCCCCACAGGATACTGGCAGCAACAATGGCCAGCGCGCCTTTAATACCTGAACAGACACATGACATCGGTATTTCCTGATTGGTAAGAAGTAAACGGTCTTAAGCATATCAGGTGGTTTCGTAATTAATTTGACAAAAAGGACTATTTAATTGATGGAAAGGGCGGAAGTCATTGCTTGAACTGAGTGGGTGAAAGTCCAAAGTAGCGGGAGAATTTGCGGCTAAACGTAGACAGCTCTGCAAAACCCACCCTTTCTCCGATGTGTTGCAAGGAATAATCGGTGTGGGTTAACAACGCCTGAGCTTTTTCCATTCGTAATTTGGTGATATAACTCATGGCAGTCAGGCCTGTATGTTGTTTAAATAACAACTTAAATTGAGTGTCGCTCAAGCAGGCCACACTGGCTAATTGGCTGATAGTGAGTTTCTCATCAAGATGTTTTTCGATGAACATCATTGCATTAGCGATCCTGCTGTCTAGCTTGGGCAATAACGTCTGTTCTGACAGCAGCAGATAAAATGTCTCCACCATGGAGGTTTCCAGCGGCGCATTAATCTGTAGCTCAAGTTGTTGTTCTACAAATGCCAGGTAGCGGGACATTGACGCGTTTATCGCAAACACCACGCCCTGACAGGCAGCAACATTCGCGGGCAGTTCCTGTAAATCCGCCACCACAAACTTAGCCTGAGCATTGGCGGTAAACATGTGCTCTTCAGTTTTTCTGACCACCACACACTCACCGGGAGCAACATTCCCCCGAAATTGTTCAACTCGAATAGAGATAACGCCTCTTAATGGCATCACCAGTTGAAAAAAGTCATGAGAATGACGGGTTGGTTTAGTGCTGTATGAGCGAATGGATAGATTATCTTTCACACAGAGTTTCCAGCGTTGTTAACATTGTCAATGTTAAGATCATCCAATATTTACTCATTGCAGTGTGATGAGTATTTTTTTTGAAAGCAACCGCTTGCGATAAGTGATTGGGTAAATGAATTCAGTTTACCTCCATTCGCTTTTATCGATTAGCTTAATCGAGTTAATTTGAAAGCGGTCTGATTAAAACTCATGTAATATCCGCCGACTTAATCATTGAGCAGTATCACCAATGTTAACCTTCGTTTCTTCACTTTCAATTAAAACACGTCTTGCCCTGGGATTCGGGATCATTTTAGCGCTACTGGCGTTGCTTACTATTCAAGGGATCCGCCAGGTAAATGCCATCGATCGCACACTTGCCGAAATGACTGACATCAATTCGGTTAAACAGCGCTATGCGATAAACTTCAGGGGCAGTGTCCACGACCGGGCTATCGCCGTGCGTGACGTTGCCATCGCTGCTAACGCTGCGCAAGTAAGTCAGTTCGAAAAAGAAATTCGTAGCCTTGAACGATTTTACGTTGATTCTGAAAACAAGATGGACGCAATGCTAAGTGAAGGAATTAAATTTTCAGCACAAGAAAAAGATATCCTTCGTCGCATTGACGAAGTTCAACGCCGCACATTGCCGTTAGTTGCTACCATCCTTACCAGAAAAAAGGCGGGTGAGGACGTGAGCAAAACCGTTTTGGAAAGCGCCAGACCTGCATTTATCGAGTGGTTAAATACAATAAATGAATTTATCGATTACCAGGAAGAGCAGAATCAGATTGCGACGCCCAAAGCCAGAGACGTGGCAGGCTCTTTTCAGAGTTTAATGTTGATTTTAAGTGCCTGCGCGATCGCATTATCCATTGCAGTGGGCTTTTTGATTGCGCGCAGTTTGCGATTGTCTTTAGGCGGCGAACCTTACGAAGCTCAAAATGCGATTAAATTGCTGGCCGAAGGCGATTTAACCATGAATATCGACTCGCGATACCACGGAAGCATCATGGACTCTCTCGATAGCATGAGTGACAAGCTGACCAGTATCGTCAAGAATATTGTTAATGCGTCGAATGATTTATCTAAACAGGTTTCTGAGGTGACGGAAGGCTCAGGCATGGTACTTCAGTCAGCGAAAAAACAGGCCAGTTTAACCAGCGATACTGCTGACAAACTAGGCTCCATGCGCTCAAGTATTGACCAAGTGTCACAAATAGCTTCACGCACCGAAGAAAACTCAGGCTTGACTGTTCAATACGCAATGCAGGGACGCCAGGTGGTTATCTCAGCAGCGGGAGAAATAGAAAAAATTGCCAACACTGTCAATGCGACCGTAACGCAGATTAAACTTCTTGAAGAAAACACTAAAAAGATAAGTGGCATAGCGTCGGTAATCAGCAGTATTTCAGAGCAAACCAATCTACTGGCGCTAAACGCGGCAATAGAGGCGGCCAGGGCCGGTGAGTCAGGGCGGGGATTTGCAGTAGTGGCAGATGAAGTTCGTCAACTGGCCAAGCGAACTGGTGAGGCGACATCGCAGATAGAAACAATGATTAACGAAGTGCAGACGCAAACTGCGGCTTCAGTGCAAGCAATGGAAACCACCCAGCCTCAGGTTGAAAATGGTAAGGCGCAAATCACTAAAGCAACCGAACTGCTGGAAAATATAGAAGTGCAAGCCAATGACTCGCTGGTACGCGTGAAAGAAGTGGCGCAGGCCGCTGCAAAGCAGGTGTCAGTGGTGACAGATGTAAACGAAGCGATGAATCACGTGGCTGCAATGTCTGACAGTACGATTGAATCGATGAACAACAACGACAAGGCCACTAAAAAGTTAAGTAAACTTTCACTGTTACTTAAACAGGAAGTGTCTTTTTTCAAAGTTTAGCGGGTCGTTGCAAACCTGTATCCTCTCAATAATGCTTACTATTTGCCACCCGATGACGGTGGCAAATAACCACAGGGTAGCCAGAATACGGCTGTAATTAGTGTTCGCTCAAAGCAAACAGGCTACTGGGTGAGTAGATAATTATTTGGGCCAGAACTGGGATAGGTGTCTTTCCGCGGTCTGGGTCACTACATCCTGATTGAGCGCAAGCTGCTCCCCTAAAAATACATGGGCAAGCTCGTTATCAACTAACGCAGTGCATACTATATCAATGGCATCATCCATACTCTTACCGCCTTCACAGTAACGTACATGGTGTTCAACATGGCCGTAGCAATCGGTCTGCAGGTTGAACCATTTTTTAATTATCATTTTTCCAAGTTGCTTATAGCGAGCTTGATGAGAGCCGAAAATGACAAAAAACATTTTATCCGGGGGGACCGGCGATTGCGATTTGATCTGGTCTAATGCGGTTACTGTTTTTTCAATTTCTTCTCTCGCTACACAATCCATTGCCACTGCAAAAATGGGAGCGAGTTCTGATTTGAGCATGGTTAAATCGAGAAATTCATTGTTTTGCGGGTTCACTGCCCAGTTTTCGACCAATGAAAACATTTGCCTGATAATGGGTAAATCTGTATCGTCTTTATGAGCGCGAACGTACTCCAGGATTTCACCGTAATCGTTAGCGTACATAAGAGTTAGGGGTAAATGTACGGCAGCTTTAATATGGTGATAATTTTCCCCAACCACGTTATATTCTGCGATCTTACTACCGCACTGAGCAATAATTCGGTCATCCATTCTCACTACTAATTGATATGCACCATCCGCAATTATTTTTCGCACAGTGGATTTTCTATCCGCATAGCGAGCATGGAAAGTCTGGTTAATGTCATGCAAAACCCCTTCAGCGGGCTGTTGTTTTGAATCCTTTAATTGTGTCATCGATCTACGTTTGTGGGCATTGTTGTTCTCTATACCCCAAATTTAGTCCTTTTGTTCAATAGCAAGGGGGTAGGGCAATCGTCTATTATTACGGCCAACGCAGTGTCACATTTTAAATCCATAAATATTAATTAAGGATGAAAATCGTGGTATCCAGCAAACATAAGTATCGTTTTTTTACGGTAGACAACGTGATATTCGATGTGCCTAGCAGGGTATATGATGAGCGCGCGGTTGAAGGGTGGTTTCGTGCAATTACCCAAGAAGCCAGTCGCTTTGATAAATGGATGATATTGTCTCTACCCGATAACAGTTTGAGCATTTCTTCCCGAGCGGCGTCTAATTTGAGTGAGCGCTTGCCGCATCTCAAACGCTATGGTTGCCTGGGTTTTTTGCTATTAGTCAACCATATCAATGCCAGAATTTTTCATCATAGTCTGAAAGATACACCACCTGAGTTTGATTTTGTGGTAAGCGAATCAATGGAATATCTATGTCAGCAGGCCGAACTGGTACTGGGTGAACAAGGACGATTAAACACCTTCCAGGCTTATAGTTGAAAGCGCGCGATTCACGCCATTTGTCATATCAATAAGATTCTTTGCGATAGTTCGATTGAGCCGATTACACGTGTCCAGCCCGGGTAATGTAAGCGCATTTGTTCTTTGATGAGGAGAGCCTGCGAAAATTCGTGTGGTCACCTCGCAGAATTTCACGGCATGGGCTGATTGCTTGTTGTTACCCTGCTCACGTTTTTCTGGTTTAACCCCTCTACAATCCATTACCACATGATGAGGGTAACTTTTAATTGCGTCACTTGTGGCCATGCTTCCTTGTCTGGTATTAAGCGTCCCCGTCACAAAAAGTGCAAGTAGCTTGCGCGCGCTTTCGATCGGCAAGGCCCCTAGCGCCTTTGCAGTCAATGCATGAGGGAAACGGTTATTTTGCCTGATTGAAACCGCGTTTAAATGCAGGCCTGAAGTTTCTATCAGACTGAGAAAGGCATCAATGACCTCCTGCCAGTGAAAGCGACCCTGGCTTTCAATGGCGTCGAATGCCAACAGCTCGCAGTGTAATTTGCGACGGGCCTCACAACAGGTATACGTTTGGGTTAAAAAGCGCAGTGCGGTTTCAAACTTCATCCTTGCAATTTGTCGATAAACATCAGGACAGTAACAAGCCAAAGCCGGAAGGCAGAGCGCCTCGTAGAGTGAATCAAATGAACTTAATTCTTCCGTAAACCGGCCCTTCATCATCGTGGTTATCTGCCACTGCCGCGAACTGGGGTACCAAAGGTTGGGAAATACGCCTGAAGGGGACACGACTTCAATGTTATAGGTATAATTGGGTCGATATATCAGATCTTGTGCCTCACCAGCAAACTGACCGTTTGCCTGAGCAATCGTCAAAATGGCATCTACGGCCGTCAATGAGCTTCCAAAAATGGTAAATCGAGGTTGTCCGATGTAGCGGTACACATCCAAAGGATAGGGGGTTCCCTCTGCAGGGTTAATCAGCCCTGTATTATTAACAATTGCACTGTATCCCACATACCACCTTCCATCTGCTTGCAGTTGACAGCCATTTTCACTTTCACATAATTTCTCCACAAAATGGTCAGGGTAAACGTTAATTACTACGTGGCGACGCTCCAGTTCATGGATTAACCACAAAAAATTAGCGGCTAAAAATCGACCCACCGTTGAACGTGACAGGACCGAATGGGGTGGGAAAGATTCTCCACCTACGGTAGCCGCATTCCACTCATAATAGTTAAGCGGCAAAGACGGTATATCATCAGGATGTAAATTGGAAAGTAAATTGGGATAGCTGGTTTCGGGATTAAAGGCATGCCCACAGCCTTGATAAGCTGAAGCCTCAAAGATGTCGATATCCACGCTCGTTAACCTGGCCTGATACAGATGGTAAAGAAGATAAACGGTGGCAGGGCCGGCACCCACCACCGCTATTTTCGGGCGCTCATTAACACTCGCTAACATCTCCATACGAGATAACATTGGAAGGCGACTTATGGAAGGTGCTCCCCTCCTGTAACCCCAATAATCTCTGCAGTCATATAACTGGATTCCTGTGAAGCCAAAAAGACATAGGCTGGGGCAAGCTCAACGGGCTGGCCCGGTCTTCCCATAGGAACATGTTCGCCGAATCCATCCAGCTTTTTGGCGGGCTGACCGCCACTTTGTTGAATCGGCGTCCAGATTGGACCGGGAGCCACGCCATTCACGCGGATCCCTTTATCAATCAGCAGTTTAGCAAGCCCGTGAGTAAATGCGGTAATTGCCCCTTTAGTCGAGGCATAATCGAGCAGACCCGCAGAGGGCTGATAGGACTGAATTGACGTAGAATTAATGATGGTAGCACCGGGCGGCATAAACTTCACCGCCGCCTTGGTAATATAAAACATTGAAAAAATATTCGTTTCAAAGGTAGTACGAAATTGTTCAGAGGTTAATTTATCAAAGGAATCTTGATGTTGCTGCTTGCCTGCATTGTTCACCAGGATATCGATACCTTCTAAGAAGTCAGCAGCCTCATTTACCAGCTTCTGACAAAACCCTTCCTCTTTAATATCGCCGGGTATTCCCTTAATTTTTTGCCCTTCGTCAGTCAGTAATTTAATTAAACTGTGGGCGTCTTCTTCTTCACTTGGAAGATAGTTTATCACTACGTCCGCACCTTCCCGGCAATAGGCGATCGCCACTGCTCGTCCAATTCCCGAATCTCCGCCGGTTATCAGTGCTTTTCGACCTTTTAAACGGCCGTTACCTTTGTATATTTTGTCGCCATGCTCTGCTGCTGGGCTTAGTTTTCTATCAAGTGCCGGATCGGGCTGATTAGAATTTTTGCCCGTGTCTCCGGGTGGATACTGATATCGGGGATCCTGCATTGTAAATTGGTTATGCTCACTCATGCGATTATCCTTAAGCTAAAAGTGGGAAGCTAGTTACCCTCACTACAGTGGTGGGGGGATTACTGGTTTAGTTGATAGGCGTTTTTAATATTTTTTTAATCTAAACTAACCGCATTCCTGGATGAGTCGCTGCCGTATGGTTTCCTTTTCACCTGCACAGCAAATTAGACTTATTTCCCCGCAGGCTGAGTAGGTTTACTGAATTGATATGACCGGATTGAAGAAAAGGTAAAAAGGTAACGAAAACAGAATAGGGAAGTTCATATTACAATGTGATCCAAACTATTTTTGACTGCTATATACCAAAAGACCAACTTATTGAACTCTAGGCTTTTCTCTGTTGAGTGATCCAGGTTCACGGGTGATGTATCACAAATTTAGGTTGTTGGTGGTTCCTACTGGATAGATAGAAAAAGGCGCTATGGGTTAGTTTAATTAAAAGGATTAACTTATGCGTAAAATGATACTTTCAGCAATAGGCATAGCCTCTGTTCTCAGTTCCCCCATGGTACTGGCACAGTCAAATTACGAAATCAGTAATTCCCTCGCCGGACACTTTTTTATTAGCCTTATCGCAGGAGTAATGATTGCGGTCGGGATTCAGTTCTTATTAAGCAATCTGGCCATCGCGCTGGGGATTACCGCCATCGGTGATGTGCGTGACTATGAAAATCAATCAAGTTCTTCTTCAAAATCAAATAGCAGTGACTCATCTAAATCATTAGGGCGAAAGGTCACCACTGGGTTAGGTCTGTTCACTACTATCACCATGTCCATATCGCTTTTTATTGCTGTATGGCTGGCAACGGATCTGAGTCTGGTGAGTAGCGCTTTAAATGGGGCTATTTTGGGTTTAGTGATTTGGGCATTTTTCTTTTTACTGGCGCTAATGGTTGATGTAAAGCTGACCACTGCTATTTGCGGAAACCTGGTCTCACTGATCCAGAAAGGGTTAACTGGCACCTCTAGTGCTGTAGCCAGCGTTTTTTCAACCAGCGATGAATCTAAAGCCAAGTCTTTTGCCCAGGAGACGGTTAGGGCCATTCATGACGAAGTGAAAAAAGAGTTTGATACCAGTGACCTCGACAGCAAAATCAGACAATACATTGACCGGGCTACCGCGGATAATTTTAATGCTAAAGATTTCAGAAAAGAACTAGAGAAACTGGTTAATGAAATTGAAGTGGAAGAGCAGTATGTTACAGATGATCCCAACACCACGAAAAAGCTGATCTTGGACATTGCCAGTAATAGACCTTCATTGAACGATAAGCAGAAAAAGCAATTATCTGATTCCATTGATGACATCAAAGCCTCTATACGCGACAACGATTCCCATCAAGCCCGAGCCACCGCGGCGTTTGATAAATTGTCACCCGGTGATGAAGAGCAGGGGCGTCAGTATCGGGAACAGGTACGCGCTTATCTGGATAAAACCGGACGTGAAGAACTGTCTGCCGAAGAGCTTGAACGGGATCTGGAAAGCATTTTTGATAACCCAGCGAGCGCACAGCGTATTTTGAATAATCGTTTGAGTAAATTAGATCGTGATTCGGTTAAGGCAATGCTGGCAGCGCATGACAGTATGGATGAAGCCAAAGCGGATAAAGTTCTTAAGGCTTATGATAAGGTATTAGCCAAATTTTCCAACGACCAGTCGCAAGGCTCCAACCAAGGCAGCACAACCCCCAACCTTCCGGCCAAACGCAGTAAAGCCGAGCAGCGGGTTCAGCAGTGGTTCGACCGAATGCAGCGTCCGGAACTTCGCTATCGCGATTTGAAAAATGACTTTATGACCATCCTCCACGACCCTTCTTTAGCTCCGCAGGTTTTATCAAGAAGATTAGACCAGATGGACGAGCAGACCGTTCGGGCATTGTTGACCAATAATGATCGCATTGACGAAAAAGACATTGACCAGTACATGCAGAAATTCGAAGAAGCTAAAACCGATCTGCGTACACGCATAAATAAAATGCAGGCAGAGGCGGAGCGGCGTATTGGCGAACTCAAGCACTTAGCGTTTGAGGAGGCAGAGGCGGTGCGCGCAACCGCAGCTTCAGCGGCATGGTGGTTGTTCATCAGCTCATTCGTCAGTGCAGGCGCAGCAGCGCTAGCTGGAGCGCTTGCAAGTAACTTAATCTGATCTACAGTAATTTTCACTCACGCACACATCTCTGAATGTGTGCGTTTTTTTAAGGGGGCAAGATGGTTATCGCAATTTTGGGTAGTTTTCTGATGGCCCTGATTGTAATTGCTTTTCACTATTATTCGCTTCGCGCAGTCACTTTCCTGTCTCAACAGTTCAACAAAGGGTTTAAACGGAACTTCACCGTCGTCGCCTGTATATTTTTCATCCATTGCATAGAGATAGCCTGGTTTGCCTTTGACTTATATCTGGCTTATGAAGTATTGGGATTAAGAGGATTTGAAAACACGTTCACTAAGAACGCGCAAGCGTATTTGCATTTATCCGCCAGCAGCTTCACTACACTCGGTGCATTTTCTTCATCACCCACTGGAAATATTGCTCTCATACTCGATATGATCTCATTGACCGGGTTTACTATGCTGACATGGTCAGCAACACATTATTACAGTATTTTTTCCCGCAAAAATTATGCGGAGGATTTAAAACAATAAGCTAACTGAAGCGTTTCTTCTCTTGAAAATCGAATGGACGAATCTTATATTTTTTGCCGACGCGCAGGCATGAAAATTGTATTTAACATTGAAGATGTGCGTTTAATTTTTGTCAGCTATTTGTGAGTGTGTTCGATTAGAGGTTGCTATGAATTCGCTGGTAACAAAATCGTTTATAAATCCGGCTTCCCACGGTAATTTTCAAAGTTACATTACCCATATTTATTCTATACCCTTTTTAAGTGCCGAAAAGGAAAAGGCACTTTTTACCCGCTATCATGAAAAAAATGACATGCAGGCAGTAAAAGAAATCATCCTGTCTCACTTACGGTTTGTATACACGATAGCTAAAGGTTATCAGGGCTATGGCTTGCCACTGGAAGACATGGTACAGGAAGGAAACATCGGGCTGATGAAATCGGTTAAGAAATTTGACCTTTCCTTTGAGTGTCGACTGGCCACCTATGCCGTACACTTTATTAAAGCGGAAATTCACGAATATATCCTGAACAATTGGAAACTGGTGAAAATCGCTACGTCTAAAGCTAAGCGCAAATTATTTTTTAATCTGCGTAAATTTAAACAGTCCTGGAACTGGCTGACAAACGATGAAGCAACGACGATTGCACAGGAATTGAAAGTGGACAAATCTACCGTACTGGAAATGGAATCTCGGCTGCACTCGTCTGATCATTACCTCGGAGATCAGTGTAACGATGACGATGACGACAGTTATCTACTACATAAGGCTGCGGCAGTTGCGTTAGAAGATATGCGGTTTGCGCCATCGCTGCATTTTGAACGTGAAAATTTAATGATTCACCAAACCCGTCTATTGCATACTGCTTTACGGGAATTGGATTCACGCAGTCAGGAAATTATTCGCCAGCGCTATCTTGTGGACAGCGACCAACAGGCTACACTTCAGGAGTTAGGGGAACGGTTTGGTATTTCTGCCGAGCGGGTGCGTCAGCTTGAAACTCAGGCATTAAAAAAATTAAAAGCCAACGTGGACGCGGAAGTAATGTTGCAGGCTTAAGCTCTGGTCAATGGCGCTGCTAATTTTAATTTTCATAGTATAAAAGGGTTACCATGTTTATATCAGAACCAGCCGTCGACATACTTTTGCGCGGCAGCCTGCTAACCCTGTTCGGTATGACCTGGGTGGTGATGTTGGTACGCATAAACGGGTTGCGCTCGTTTTCAAAAATGACCAACTTCGATTTTGTGATGACCGTAGCTGTGGGGTCGTTACTTGCTAATACCAGCCAGGCCACCTCGTGGGAAAGCTTTTTTCAATCCATTATCGCCCTTGCCAGCCTCTTTCTGGTTCAATACGGTGCTGCAAAAATACGTAAATCCTCAGACCGGGTAGAAGCGTTGATGCAAAATCAACCTATTTTGTTAATGCACGAGGGTGAAATTCTTTATCCTGCCCTTGAGAAAACCCGCGTTGCAGAAAGTGATTTATATGCAAAATTAAGAGAAGCCAACGTACTAGACGAAAAGGAAGTAAGAGCGGTAGTGTTAGAAACGACAGGCGACATTTCAGTACTGCATGGCAAGGCGTGTTCCACCACGATTCTCCGTGGGACCAAAAAGGTAGGATAGAAGAGCAGAATACTGCGGAATTTGCCCTATCACTTTTTACCCACCGCCAAAAACTAACCTGCTGTTCACTTGTCTGGCTTCCCAGTCATACCGAATTCGCGGTTATACGTGAAGCAAACGCCTTTCCCACCCCGTGCATATTGAAGTAAGTTGTTAAGTCCCTCCTCTTCAAAGTTTAAAGCCACTAGTTGGGTTAAACAGACGATTAAAGTTTATCTGGGATATTTTTTACTTCTTCCAGCCATACTCTGGCCTCACCATCACTGGGCGCGCGCCAGTCGCCCCGTGGTGAAAGAGAGCCACCGGAGCCGACCTTAGGGCCGTCGGGAAGCGCGGAACGTTTAAATTGACTGATCTTGAAGAAGCGATAACAAAACACCTCTAACCACTGTTTTATCTCTGCGAGGGTATATTGTTTACGGTTTTCTTTGGGAAGGGTGCTAGGCCAGGCCCCCTGTTTTGCATCATGCCAGGCATGCAGGGCCAAAAATGCTACTTTGGAAGGGCGTACCCCAAACCGGGTTATCCAATATAAATTGAAGTCCTGCAATTCATATGGCCCCACTTTATCTTCCGTTTTCTGAGCGGGTTCTTCAGCGTCTGCTTCTCCGGGTACTAACTCGGGCGAAATTTCCGTATTCACGATGTCAGTTAGCACATCTCGGGTCGCCTGAGCAAAGTCGTCCTGATTGGCAATCCAACGAATAAGGTGCTGAATGAGCGTTTTCGGCACACTGCAATTCACATTGTAGTGGGACATGTGATCGCCCACACCATACGTCATCCAGCCTAACGCGATTTCTGAAAGATCACCGGTTCCCAAAACCAGTGCCCGGTTTTGGCCCGCCAGTCGAAACAAATGCGATGTTCGCTCACCTGCCTGGACATTTTCGAAATTCACATCGTAAACATCCTTACCCTCTGCGTAAGGATGTTGAATATCCTTTAGCATCTGGTCACAGGAAGGTTGAATATCAATTTCTCTGGAAGTCACACCCAGACTCTCCATCAGGATATGGGCATTGTCTTTGGTTTTCTTGCTAGTAGCATAAGCTGGCATGGTATAGGCCAGTATATTCGTTCGGGGCAAGTTCAAACGGTCCATGGTTTTTGCCGCCACGATGAGGGCATGGGTGGAATCCAGGCCACCGGAAACGCCAATAACGAGTTTTTCAAAGCCAGAGGATTTCAGTCGTTTCGCTAACCCATGAATCTGAATGTTATAGGTTTCATAGCAGCGTATATCTAAATCTTCAGTATTAGAAGGAACAAACGGAAAGCGGTTAACTTGCCGTTTTAGCGGAAGTGAGGCAGTGGGAGGATCAAGGGTAAAGTCTATTCTGCGGACTTGCTTTACCAGATCACGATAAGCTGTTACCGAGTCATGAAAGCTGGTTAACCGCATACGGTCTTGTGCCAGGCGCTCTAAATCAATGTCGGCCAAGATCAAGTCAGGGCCTGGGGTAAAACGACCTGACTCCACTAATAATTCATCATTTTCGAAAATCATACCATGACCATCCCAGGCTAGATCCGTGGTCGATTCTCCTGGCCCTGCCGCGGCATACAAATAGGCGGCAACACAGGCTCCTGATTGGCGGGCGCACAAATCGCGGCGATAACGCGCTTTATCAACGGTGATATTGCTGGCTGATAGATTGGTCAGGATGGTGGCGCCAGCAAGCGCAGCATAGGTGCTCGGAGGGATAGGGGTCCATAAGTCCTCGCAGATTTCGGTATGGATTCGCAGATGTTCGACATCAGTCGCATTAAAAATAACATCCGCTCCGAACGGGACCTTCTCACCAAATAAGGAGATCTCATTTAACAGGCAATCCCTTCCAGAACAAAATTGTCTTTTCTCATAGAATTCCCGATAATTTGGTAAAAAAGATTTGGGCACTACACCTAATATTTGGCCACGATGGATAGCTATCGCACAATTATAAAGAGCCCCTTCAATTTTGAGAGGCGCGCCCACCAGCATAAATGCGGCAATCTGCTTCGATGCTTCAGTCACTTTTTCAATCGCCATCAAACAACTATCCAGCAATGCATCCTGGTGAAATAAATCACCACAGGAGTAGGCGCTGATGCTCAGTTCCGGGAACAGACAAAGCGCCGCTTTTTTATCGCATGCAGATTGAGCTAATGAAATAATTTGTTTGGCGTTGTAGTCCGGATCGGCGACTTTTACTTCTGGTATACATACGGCAACACGGACAAAACCGTGGGTATAAATATCGTTAAAGTTTTGTTGTTTATTCACAGAAACTATCCAAATCTATCTCATGAGAAAAGGGCGTTTTGGCCTTACAGGTTTGCCTAAGCTGCTTGAGCGCTGTTTGCTTAGTCTCATCATCTTTACAGACAATGAGATCGGGTGGAATTATCAGGTTGAAGCGACGCATATACGCATCCTGCGCGGTGAACTGAACGCAAATGTCACCGGTCATCCCCGCTAGAATAAGGGTGTCTGCTTCTAAGTGGTGTAATAATATTTCCAGGGTAGTGCCGTAAAAACCAGAATGGCGCGTTTTTATAACGAAATAATCTTCATCCCCTGGTTTCAGCAGTTTCACTACCGGCTCCCCGCGCACGTTATCTTCCAGGGTGTGCTCTACTAACTGCCGAAAATCTGAACGCCACTTGCCGAAATTATCGTTAACGTAAATAGTGGGAATAGAACAGCGTGCAAGTCGACTTTTTAGTTGCTGCAGATGTTGCGCTGCCTCAAGCGCGGGCGCAAGCATATGCTCGCCGTCATCAAACTCAAGATCATTAATCATATCGATAATTAACAATACAAGTTTGCTTCTATCTGGAAAATCATCTGGCTTGTTAATACGCAGTCCTCCCTGAGAAAAATTATCTGACGAACTGATGCAAAGGAAAAAGCACGCTTATATAAGCGATAAATGTCTCAGATAAGTTATGAAGAGCAGAGAAAATAAGATCAATAACAAGGGGACGTGCTTTTTCGGTTGTGAAGATGCGGAAATCAAGGGGACTAGCGTAATAATGAGAGGAACCCGGAAGATTAAATTTCACTTAATCATAATCGATATCACGGGGCAGACATATCAACACCGATACGACCAATTCTATATAGGAGCACTTTTTGTGTCGTCTAAAATAACGCTACTCTCAGATCTTTGCCACCTCGAATACGACGCTGTAGCAGCGTACGAAGAAACCCTGGAAAAAATAAAGGAAGATAATCTTAAGAGAACAATTGCCGCGTTTTGTAAGGAGCACCGTGAACATATCGTCAATCTCAATGAGTTGTTAGAACAAAATGATGCACAGAAAGTGACCAACACTGATCTGAAAGAAGTGCTGACTAAAGGCAAAGTAATGATTGCTGCAATGATTAATGATAAGGCCATTCTTGAGGCAATGCATATGAATGAAAATGTGACCACAGAGGCCTATGAAAAAGCGTTGAAAAATGATCAGCTAACGATCAGCGAACGCGCCGTAATAGAAAAGCATTACGAGGATGAAAAGCTTCACAAAGACTGGTTTGCTGAAATGGTGCAGAAGCGATGACTCAGTATGGGTGAAAAGGATGTCAAAAAGCCCGGTATTAACTGGTGTCACCTACAGCATGGGTACTCATAAAGTTGCAGTATGGAGCTTTTATACTTATCAGCGATGTGGTTGAGGTAATTTTTGACTTGGAGTAAGACTTACTTATTTCGCATATCTCGTCTGTTCAGCGAGGCTTGCGTCTGAATATGGAAAACTATTTTTTAATCCTCTCCGTGGTAGGACTCGCCACATTAGGCATGACCTGGATACCCACCATTGCCGCAAAATATCGAATTTCTTACTCTATCGTTTATCTGGCGGCAGGCATTGTACTCTATCTGCTATTCGATGAGCTTCCCTGGCCAAACCCCTTTTATAACAACGCGGAAACAATCCATTTAACTGAACTGGTCGTCATTATTGCGCTTATGGGAACGGGCTTGAAAATTGACCACCCGTTTTCTTTTCGTCACTGGCAGGTGCCTTTCAGGCTGGTCAGCGTGGCGATGATACTAAGTATAGTGGGGTTAATCGCTTGTGCTCTGGTAATGCTGGGTTTCGACTGGGCTTCAGCCTTATTGCTTGGGGCCGTGTTAGCTCCCACCGATCCTGTACTCGCATCTGACGTGCAGGTGGGGCCGCCCAATGACGGTAAGGATGAACCGGTGCGTTTTTCACTCACAGCGGAAGCTGGATTAAATGACGGCATGGCATTTCCTTTCACCTGGCTGGCTATTCTTGTCGCCGGTGGAGCGACGGGTAGCTCATTGGTAGCTGACTGGCTTGGATTTTATGTACTTTTCAAAATTGTAGTGGGTTTGGGAGTAGGGTATATCGCAGGCAAAGGAGTCATTTTTTTATTCTTCCATCTCCCTGAAAAATACAATGCGTTGCATGTTCGGGATGGGTTGATTGCGTTATCGACTACGTTGCTGACGTATGGCGTGACAGAACTAGCGCATGGCTACGGTTTTATCGCCGTTTTTGTAGCGGCGGTGACAATTCGTAATTTTGAGATTGATCATGAGTACCACGAAACGCTTCATGCCTTTACCGATCAGATTGAGCGCATTTTACTCGCCATTCTTTTGCTGTTATTCGGAGGAAGCTTAGTTGAAGGCATTCTTGAACCACTGACCTGGCCAATGGCATTAGTGGGGTTGTTGTTCGTTTTTATTATCCGTCCTGTGGCGACGTGGTTGAGTCTTCTAGGCACAGACTTAACTGCAACCCGGAAGGGGATGATAAGCTTTTTCGGTATAAGGGGGGTTGGTTCGTTTTTCTATCTTTCCTTTGCCCTGGGTAACACTGATTTTGCTTATGGTAAAGAGATTTGGGCACTAACCGCATTTGTGGTTTTGGTCTCTATCTTGTTGCATGGCTTGACCGCTTCAACGATGATGAACAAGTTTGTGTCGACAGATAAGTAGATACCAGTTGGTTCACGGAAACGCATTGAGAAACGTCGTACAAGGCAATGAATTGTGGCGTATTTCTGCTCACGTCCTAACTGCTTCATTTAAGAATGGGGGCGAGTAGAATGTCGCCCCCTAGGCTATTTTACGCAGCTTTTTCCTTTTCCTTTTTCTCGTCCTTGTCAGCGTTATGTTGAAGGATATTACTACCACCGTTGATCGAGATAGTTCTAGGCTTCATCGCCTCAGGAATTTCTTTGACTAATTCAATTGTCAGTAACCCGTTTGCCATTTCTGCACCGGTCACTTCTACGTAGTCAGCTAAGTTAAACTTGCGCTCGAATGAACGGTTAGCAATACCTTGATAAAGATATTTACTCTCGTCTTTAGCCTCCTTATTACCTTTAACTGTTAGTACCCCTTTTTCAACCTGCAACTCCAGGTCGTCTTCAGCGAAGCCAGCTACCGCCAAGGTGATCGCGTATTTATTCTCATCGAACACTTCGATGTTGTATGGGGGGTAGCCAGTTGAAGTTGAATCGCCGGTTAGCGCACTATTGATGAGTGACGCAAAGCGGTCAAACCCAACACTGTTTCGATAAAGTGGTGATAAATCAATTGTATTCATGGTTATATCCTCCAATGAAGCAATATAAATAAAAAACAATCAATAGTGAAAGGCTCTAAAATAGACATCCTTTCAACTTATTTTTTAGGGTTTCTGTTGACAAATTTCAAGCAGGTAAAGAATAAAATTTTTTACTATATTTATTCCAGCGGAGAATAAATAGCCGGCGCGTATTTGATGCCGCCAGCTTTTGTTTCTTTACGCTAATTGGGTGCTATTGCAATAGCAGATACTTGAACACAATGCGGCTATGCGGCAGCGAGCGTAGGACGTCCCGCTACCTATTCCACTTCGGTGTAAAAGCACCGCTCTACCATTTTCTTATCCGGTAGTTTAGTTATCACGAACACCTGATCTCCCTCGATTAACCTTACGTTGCCCTTAGGCAGTAAGGTTTCCTCACCCCGCGCAATCATCGCAATCACAGCGTTTTCCGGTAGCGCGAGTTCGCTGATGCGCTTATTGACTGCCGGTGACTGCTTCGCAAGCTCAATTTTGATCAATTCGCGTTTACTTTTAGCCAGCCTGACAATTTCCTGTGTACTGGCGGTTTTCACTTCATCGTTGACTATCAGTCCCAGTTTTCGTGCTGCAAAAGATAGGGTGGAGCCCTGTAACAGCGCCGAGATTAAGACGATGAAAAACACCACATTAAAAATAATCTCCGCGTACGGCATACCGAAAATGAGTGGAAAAATAGCCAGAATAATGGGCACCGAACCGCGCAGGCCAACCCATGAAATCAGCAGTGAAGCTCTTAGCGAAAAGCGAAATAAAAGCAGAATAGGCATCACTACCAGCGGGCGTGCAATAAATATGAGCACACAGGCGATCAGCAACCCTTCTTTCCAAAATACAAACAATTCGGTGGGCGTAACTAATAGTCCCAGAATGACGAACATCGCGATCTGCCCTAACCATGCCAGGCCGTCCAAAAAGACAAAGGTATTTTTTTGATACGCGAAGCGGCTGTTGCCCACCATAACGCCGGTAATAAAGGTGGCCAGAAAGCCGCTGCCATTAAGGTTTGCCGCCACACCAAACGCCAGCATGCCAAACAACATGACGAGCACCGGATATAACCCTATCGCCATTAAGGTAATACGCCGAAATATCCATACGGCAATGCCACCAATGGCCAGCCCAACCGCGGCCCCTACTCCCATTTGGCTGGCGAAAAGCACCGCTAAATCATTGGGTTGTGTATTCGCGTCCTGTATCAGGGTAATCAGACCTATGGTCAAAAATATAGCCATAGGATCGTTAGAGGCACTCTCAAGTTCAAGAGTAGATTTAACTTTTGCCGGGATGCGTATCCCAGCGTTGCGTAACACCGAAAAGACAGCGGCGGCATCGGTGGAGCCGACGATGGCGCCGAGCAATAATCCTTTATACAGGGGTAAATCAAGGATATACATAGCGGCAAGACCAGTAACGACCGCGGTGCCGATAACACCTACGGTGGCCAGTAACGCCGCCGGTTTCCAGGCTTGTGTGATGGATTTTTGAGAGGTTTGCAAGCCACCGTCAAATAGAATAAGGATAAGGGCAAACGTACCGATAGCGTGAGCGGCATCGGCATTATCAAAAAAAATCCGGCCAATCCCATCTTCACCTGCTAACATCCCTACGCCAAGAAACAGCACCAGAACGGGCACCCCAAAACGCGGCGACAGCTTACTCGCTAGTACTCCAAAAATGGCGAGCACGGCGCTAAGCAAAATAATATGATCTACCGCAAACACCCAGATTCTTCCTTATAGCTTGTTTGACAGATGACTAAAGAGGCGTCAATTCGACCGGCGAATATCTACCTCTTTCTTTATTGCTGGTTCACTTACGCTATGGTGTCATTTTCAGCGCGCAAATAACATTAAAAATTGCGTTATGGAATGTGGGCAAGTGATGCTTTGATCTCCTCTGCCGTGGGTTTAAGTTGTGCTTTACCTTGTTGTTCGCGTCTGGTCCCTAATAAAAATAGCAGGGTGGAGGTGATGAACAGGGTAGAGGAAGTCCCGATCACAACCGCAAATACCATGGGTATCGCAAAGCTCTCCACCGCATCACCGCCAAACCAGGCCATAGGCAACAGTGCCAGTAAGGTAGTAAGCGAAGTAAACACGGTGCGACTTAAGGTGCTGTTGACGGCATGGTTAATCGTATCCGCTAAAGGCCGGCTGGGGTCCAGACGCAGCAACTCGCGCACGCGGTCCAGCACCACCACTTTATCGTTGATTGAATAACCTATCAGTGCCAATAAGGCGGCCACGGCGGTGAGGTTAAATTCAAGCCCGGTCAGCGCAAAGAAGCCAATGGTTTTAGTTAGATCCAGTATAACCGTTAGTAGCGCCGCGGTGGCAAAGTGCGCTTCAAAGCGTATCCATAAGTAGAACAGCATGCCCGCGCCGGCGATCAGCAGGGCAAGTATAGACAGTTCGGTAAAGCCACCACTGACTTTTGGCCCGACCATGTCGACCTTATCAAATACCACCGCATTGTCGGCTTCTAAAATAGCCTGCTTGAGCTGTTCTATCTGCTTAGCATTACTGCTTGTTTCGCCTTGTTCAACCGTATCTGCGGCAACTGGCGCGCGCAGCAGGTAGTGGTGTTCACTGCCATATTCCTGGATCGTAATTTGCGAAAAGCCGCTGCGCTGAATTACTTGCCTGAGTTCGTCAGTAGACAGTTTGGGCGAGGTTAACTCGATTAACGTACCACCGGTAAAGTCTACGCCATAATGTAATCCGGGTTTGGCGAACAACGCGATGGACAGCACGGTAAGCAGAACCGAAATTGACAGGGCGACCTTACGTTTGGCTAAGAAATTGATACCGTCCAGCTTATCGCTAAGTGCCAGTAGCGGTGATGAAAAGTGCAGTGGTGTGCGATCCCGCGCGTTCTTCTGCTTTGCATGGGCAATGCGCAGCATCAACATTTTGGTTAACGCCACAGCTGTGAACACCGACGACACGATGCCCAGCCCAATGGTGATCGCAAAGCCCTTAACCGGGCCACTACCGAACATAAACAGCAGGCTCACCGCAATAAGCGTGGTGAAATTTGAATCGACAATAGTTGCAAAAGCCTTATCAAAACCGACCTCGATTGCACTGACAGGGGGCCTGCCTTTGCGACTTTCTTCACGAATACGTTCGTTGACCAGAATGTTGGCATCAACCGCCATGCCCATGGTTAAAATTAAGCCCGCTATACCCGGTAACGTCAGCGTGGCCCCGAATAGGGTCAGCGCGCCAAATACCAGTGCCATGTTAAGGCACAACGCGAAACTGGCGATAGCGCCCCATCTGCCATAAATAGCCACCATGAAGATCAGTACCAGTAAGGCTCCGGCTACCCCACTTTCAATCCCAGTCTGTATGGCATCACTGCCTAAATCGGGCCCTACAGTGCGCTCTTCAATAATCGACAGAGGAATAGGCAGCGCGCCGGTGCGCAACATCAGCGCGGTGTTACTCGCTTCCGGCAAGGTGAAATTGCCGGTGATCTCGCCGCGACCGCCGGGAATAGCGCTGTTAATGACAGGGGCGGTAACCACTTTACCGTCCAGCACAATGGCCAACACTCGACCAATATTATCCTGGGTCATTGCGCCAAACTGTTTGGCCCCTGCGCTATCCAGGCGAAAGGTCACCACAGGCTGGCCCGTTTCACTGCTTAATACGCCCGCGGCATCAGTTATATGTTCCCCCTCCAGGGCAACTTTTTGTTCAAGCTGATAGCGATTGCCGTCATCGTCTACTCGTGTCATGGATGATCCGGAACGACTGTCTACTTCCCAGTGAAAGGTCATTTGTGCGGTGGTACCCAACAGACTTTTTACCTGTGAGGGATCAGACATGCCCGGCATTTGCACTAAAATGGCCTCTTTACCCTGTAGAGTCACGCTGGGCTCAGTCAGCCCGGTTTCATTCAGGCGTTTTCTGACCACTTCCACGCTTCTGCCAAGGGCGTCTTTTAACAATTGTTTCGTATATTGCTCATTTAAGGTAAGGGTGACTGTGTTCTGTTTTATGCTTACCTCCAGCGCACTGCTACCGGCTGGCTGTGCAGAAACGGTAGAAGCTGCTTCTTCTACCGTGCGGGCATCGGCGGCATTACGTAACGTGAAGACCACCTGATGGGTGTTGGCATCGTTACGTAACGACCGATTTTCGGTATAGCGAATATTCTGTTCGCGCAATTCGCTTAATAAGTCAGTGGCAAAGCTATCCAGCTGTTTTTCAAACAGCGCATTAGTGTCGGCAGCAAGCAGCAGGTGCGAACCACCCTGCAAATCTAATCCCAATGATAAGGTACTGGAGGTGTACCAGAGCGGTAAGTGTTGTTTAACGGATTGTGGCAAAATGTTGGGAGCAGCGCTCACCAGGCCCAGTAAGACTATGAGCACGTACACAAAACCACGCAATGAAAATCGCGCCATTTTTATAATTCCTGAAAAATTAGTTAAAAAGCGAAAATCAGCCTATGCACATTTTCGCAGATAATCTGTTTAACTCAGGAAAGCGGGTGGACCACGGGGTTTGGCACGATAGCGAGAAACCTCACTGACAACGGCCGTTGGCGCCAGTGCGGGGGGAGGCGAAATGCCTGTCGATAAGGCAAAGAAAGGTGAAACGACTAAATCAGGCGCATCGACCTCATCGTCGTGCCCCGTTAATTTACTGCCCGCAAAACGAAGGGAATAGTTTTTACTGGTGTATTGATACTGCGCAAGTGGAGACTGTTCTGAAAACCCGGGCTGCGCCGAAGCCTTATCAACCTCAAAGCTGGCATTGACGATAAGACAAGACAACACCCACGCCATAAAAAGTGGCATGTACGACGACATTTTCTTATGCAAATTTATCTGATTCACAACAGTAATTCTAAAATGAGGCCTGCACAGGGTAGGAGGTATGGGTTAATTGTCACGATAATAATATGATATTGAATTGGTAAAATAACAAGAGGGTGAACAGGAATAATTTTCATGGTCAAGGAAAGATCTGTTAAGCGTATTTGCGATAAAAAAAGGTGACCTCAAGCCACCTTTAACAACCGGGGATAAGCAGAATTAGCGAGCTTATTCTGTTGTCGCTTTGCGTGAAAAAATCTTTTTTCTAAGCCAGTAAAGAGGAACTAAGAGCACAAACCAAAACTTCTTTAAAAACACCAGTGCCAGCGCGAGAAAGCCTGTTTTTGCGAGTACTTTTCCTGCAATTAATCCGCCAATCCCGTATGCCGCGACGTTGTCGATGTCGGGATCAAATTCGCTGTATTTGTGTCCCTCGTTGAAACTTACCATGGCAAGCACTTCGTCTCGTGACGTGTTAACTTCTTCAAGTTGGTTTATATTGGCAATAAAGTTCATTTCCATGTAACCCTGCCTACCCAAAGCACGCACATTGTAATTAAGGGTGCGAGCTTCGTTCTCACCAAAGATAAGTTCTTTTGCCCAATACAGTTTGTGCGTGTTAGCGTCGTAATAAGGCTGCTCGGCCCATCCGACGAGTTCTATCGCCGGAAAGCCATGCTCCTGGCGCCACTTAGACTCTGCCTGGGTATCCTTCTTCATTTCTTTCAGCAAGTCGTCATAGTCGATATCGGCAGCGTCGTCATCAGAAACATATCCATCTGCTGTATATTCGATAGTGACTCCCCAGGACGCATCATCCAATACGCGATATTGTTGCGGGAATAACATACCCAACATCAACTCGCCCTCCGGGTTTTGCCATGCCTCTTCCAGCACCCGCTTGGTATCTTCAGGAGAAAGATAATAATAATTTTCCGGTACGTTTAACGTCGCTTTGCCGCCAGGCAAGGTAATTTTCCCGGTTTGATAGGTTAGCGATGCCTCAAACGCATCGGCCCACTCAAGATAGTCTCGGTGTTTAATTTCTTCTTCTGAAAGCGCAGTGGTGGTTTCTGTAGGTTCAGCGGTGGCACCGACTTCCGTATTGAGGACTTGCGCGTTTAAAAAAGGGGAAAACAGAATTGCCTGGGTCAATCCCAAAGCAAGCATAGACTTGTGCATATTACTTCCTTGTTATTATTATTTGATGTTGGCGTTTACCCGATAGACTTTCATCACTTTAAGGTAATATTTGGGTCTGACAAAATCAAATGTCTACCAGAACCTAAGCTATGTCAATTATTACGCTTTGAGGGAGCGGTTACCTTCAGGCATCGCACTCTTCGGCCATCTATATGCAAATATACCGTCAACCAGCTCTGTCCTGTGCAAATGAGGCTGATAAGCCTGGAAACACATTAGGTCGAGATTTCGATGTGTGCTACTTGCTGATTCATTTTTGTAGGGTTAAAAGTATTCACTAAGCCATCTTTGTTACAGGTGACTTAGTGAATATTGAAAGGTGAATAGTAAATTGCAATTCGATTTATTAACGATTATTTCTTTTGCGTGCACGAATGAATAAGCTGGTTAGTGCTATCCCTAATAATAAGGGTAAAGCTGGCTCTGAAACATTGGCAAAAGTTGGTCCGCCAAGCGATGTACTTGAGAGTTGAACTGCCGCACCTCCGCTACCATATGGCGATAAGATTGTTGTCCCAGTAACTTGATAAGTTCCTGCTCCCAACATGACCTCTGCTGAACTCCAACGAGCATCCCCAAAAGCGCTATCATAGTTATCGAAGATAATATCCCCTTGAGTGGTTGGCATTGAAGTTAATCCTAGCGATACACCATCCAGAAAAAATTCAAACCGATCACCAGACAAGAATGCATCCGTCACGGCAAACCAAGCAGTATCAGTGATGGTGAATTCGAAGGTTTGGCCCCAGGGTGAACCAACACCACTAAAGGCAAAGCTATTCCAACCGCTATCTAAAGTAATAATGTCCGCTTGAGCGGGTGCAAAATTACAGAACAACAATAGTGCTAAACATACCTCTTTGATTTTATTTTTAAATTTCATTTGTACGCAGTCCTTTTTATAGTTAGTCGTAAAAGTAATTAAACTTCGCCCCTTTAAATTGAGCAAAGATCAAAGAAGCACATATTGTTCCATTTTATAAGTGTATGAATTCATTGGTTTTAAAAAATTTACGAGTTGAGGTTGTATAAAATATCGACAGTTTTGCGTTGATTTCCCGCATCAGTGAATCACTTCGCCTCGCTGATCTACTTTTAGGCAGCTAACCTTATAAACAGCTGTGAAATTGATTCATTCTCAGTATTCTGAATGGCGACCATTCGGTTAAGTAAGATCCAAAAAAAGGAAACAACATGAAAGCGATGACGGTTGAGCAGTACGGTAGTAACGGTGAGTTTGTGCAGGCCAACGTGCCCAAACCAGAGGTGACTGCTGGCCACATACTGGTTCATATTGCAGCAGCAAGTGTAAACCCGGTAGATACTAAAATTCACGCTAACGGCGCGGACCTGCCATTTGCCCCTGAGCTACCAGCGGTATTGGGCATGGACTTTGCCGGTACCGTGGAAGCGGTTGGTGATGGAGTCACTGATTTTATGGTGGGCGATGAGGTCTATGGGTGCGCTGGCGGTCTGGGTGATTTACAAGGCACACTCGCCGAATACATCAATGCGGATATCCGTTTAGTAGCCAAAAAGCCTGCGAATTTGAGTATGCGTGAAGCGGCAGCGCTACCACTTGTGAGTATCACTGCATACGAAGGTTTAACCCGCGCGGGTACCACCGCAGGACAAAAAGTGCTGGTGCATGGTGGCAGTGGCGGTGTCGGCCATATTGCATTGCAGCTTGCCAAAGCATGGGGAGCGGAAGTCTATGCCAGCGCGGGCAGTCAGGAAAAGCTCGACCTGATCCGCAACCTGGGCGCAACGCCGATCAATTACAAAACCGAGTCAGTATCGGATTACGTGGATGCCCACACCAACGGAAAAGGGTTTGACGTGGTGTTTGACTCAGTAGGCAGTGACAACATTGCCACTTCTTTGGAAGCGGCTACGTTAAATGGACAGATCGCTACCACCGTATCCACGGTCGAGGTCGACCTGTCACAGGCGCATATAAAAGGTTTATCCCTACATGTCGTATTTATGTTGATCCCGATGATTCATAATGTCGGCCGCGAAGCACACGCCATCATCTTACAAGAAATAGCTAAACTTGCGGAAAGCGGCAAACTCAAACCCGTGCTGGATGAAAACCGCTATTCATTGTCTGACGCAGGCAAGGCACATAAGCGTTTGTTAAGTGGCGAAGGTAAGGGCAAGGTGGTTATTGATATTGCATAACTGCACTTGTTGCTGTTGCTGAGCAGTTCAAAAAATCTAATTGTATGGCGGAAATCTCAACACAATTGAGGTTTCCTTAAAACTTCTGATGAATAAACTACAAATTGTCGGTTAACGACGTGAATGTGTCGGCTTAGTCCATGAGCGTGAGTCAGAAATAAAGTATGATTCACCGTTCTACAGAATAATAACGAAAGCATTCACTTAATTATGGCGTTACAGCGGGCAATCTTATTCTTAATTTTTTTATCCTGGGCATCAACAGCCGCACAATTTTTACCGAACCCTAATTATATCAGCTATAACATCGAAGACGGCTTATCAAACAGCATGGTCCACAACATTGCTCAGGACAGTGATGGGTATATGTGGTTTGGCACTGAGGATGGCCTTAACCGTTTCGATGGCTTGAATTTCACGGTTTACCGATACGATCCTACTCAAGTAAGCAGTTTGGCGGGGAATAGTATCAATCAGGTTTATCTCGCTCCCGACAACTCTTTGTGGATCGCAACTCGCAATGGAGTAAGTCGATATCATAAACAGTGTGTTTGATGGGTAAATAGTAATATCCGACATAAGAGTTACCTGTTTTTTAATTTAGGATTTGACACCTTTATAAAAAAACGGGTAATTCTTTACTTTTCAATAAGATGTATTAGATCAAGTTGAACCTGTTTCATATTAATTAATATCTATATAACTCTATCGAAGAGTAATAACTGCCATACATATTTTTTCAAATCAGCGTTTGTTTCCATCGTTAATCATTTTACGGACTCTAGCTCCAGAGCCTCTTATCATATCCTCAATCAGTGATGTTTCAGGCATATTTTTCCAGTACTTTTTAGGCATCGAGCTTAGCATCGCGTTCTTTTTAATGCGGGCAGGATTAAATATGTTCGCGTAATAAGTGAGCCAATATTTTTCAATACGGTCCTCATCAGGAAATACGCTCGGGTCGGGGTTATCTTCTAAAATAAGCGTTTGTGTGTCCCAATGCGCAGCCCGGTAAGGAGTGAGTATAGACCAGCGCATGTTTTTAAACCGAGTTTGGAAGAAGTCGAGCTTGACCTCCAGGCTAAAATGTTCCGGTTCATACCAGGCAACAAAGTGCTCTTGCCCGTCAAGGATCACTTCTCTAAACCTCAAAAAAGCGCTTATTTTATATGCATCGCGCTTCACTGCTTTGACCAAAGCATTCAGGCGCAAAACGTCATCGTCCGTTTTTAATTGGACAAGGTGTTTATTCTCGAAAATAACGCGCCATAACACCCGGTAACACAATGCAAAGCGGCTAGCATCCCGATGACACAGTGCATATTTGAAAAGATCTAAGACTGACTTGGGAATAGAATGTTTCGCCGCCGCTGTAACGACCTTACTTTTCTGATCTGTGTGGCCAAACAAATCGTCCTGTATAGACTGTGAGCTTTGCCAGACAATGTTCTCAGGAGGTATAGACTGCGCCAGGCATTCTCTCGCTGCAATGCGCCACTGTTCATAACCCGGCACTGACGTGATTGAAATTGTTTTCATCTTGATAATGCGGTGTTCAGGCGCCGAATAGCTCAATCTGCTTCGGTTGTTTGAATTGCTGTTCAAAGTTACTGCTATCAAGTAAATGAATTGCAGGTGAATAGTCACTCACACTAATAAAAGGTTTTAGCTTTTGTAAGGGTAGACGCATTTTGGTGAGATCCATCCAACTCAGCTTTGCATAACGGCGTATTGATAAAATTTTCTGCACCGTGCGTGCGCCCAGACCGGGTACTCGTAGCAAAAGTCGTTTGCTGGCTTTATTTAAATCAATGGGAAACACATGACGATTGCGTAATGCCCAGGCAAGTTTAGGGTCGTGCTCCATATCAAGCATGTCATTGTGTAAGATTTCATCAAGATTAAATCCATAAAAACGCAATAACCAATCAGCCTGGTAAAGACGGTGTTCGCGGATCAAAGGCGCGGGTTTCAGCGGTAAAACCACAGAAGCGTCCGGTATTGGCGAGAAGGCAGAATAATAAACCCGGCGTAGCTTTTGTTCGCTGTAGAGCTTAACGCTCGTACTTAAAATAACTTTATCATTCGAACCATCAGCCCCAATTATCATCTGAGTAGACTGCCCACCAGGGACAAAACGAGGAGGGCGCTTACCTTTATACGATTTTTCAACTTTGTGTTCAGCTATTTTGTCTTTCAGTGTATTCATCGAGCCATGAATAGCGCCAAGGTCTTTTTCTGGAGCATACTTATTTAGCGAAGGCTGGGTTGGCATTTCTACATTAATACTTAGTCGATCGGCATATAAGCCTGCTTCAGTCTGTAATTCTGGCGAGGCATTGGGAATTGTTTTAAGGTGGATATACCCCTTGAAACCGTGATCGATTCGTAAGGATTTAGCAATTCGCACCATACTTTCCATAGTATGGTCTGGGGAACCGACGATGCCTGAACTAAGAAACAAACCTTCGATGTAGTTGCGCTTATAAAAATTCAACGTCAAATCTACCGTCTCTTTAACAGTGAAACGAGCACGTCGAACACTACTCGATACTCTATTAATGCAATAGTGACAATCATAAATACAGTAATTTGTCATCAATATCTTGAGTAAAGAGACACACCGCCCATCAGGGGTAAAACTGTGGCATATACCCGAACCACCAGTAAGAGAACCTATACCCGTTTTGTCTGTTTTGGCAGCTTTCCGTTTACCCGCAGAACCACTTGCACAAGAGGCATCATACTTGGCTGCATCAGAGAGAATTTCGAGTTTTTGTATCAGTTTGTCATGCATCGAAGATTATTACTTTCTCAGAACAAATACACAAATGAGATCGATTCAGTAATAAATTATGAAAAGACATATGTGTACTAATTGTTTAGATTTTAAAACACCATCACCTTTGTATCATGTATAAATATACAGTGCAATTGCATCCTGTGATTAAAAGATTACGATTTCTTCACGTCGTTTTGTTAGAGAAATTGAAATGGGTAAGGGGTAAACAAGACACAATGTCTGTTCAGACAAACCAAGCGTTGCTGGTTAGGAGTTGTGTGACGTTAAAATGCGTGACTGAACGAGGCTCTTCATCATTAACGGGGGACACCCGCATTCATTAAACTGATTTTGCGAAGAATCATTTAATGGAGAATACAAGTGTCCCACGCAGGTACTATTTTAGGCATATCTGAACTAGAAATCGAACGT
>NZ_JAATNW010000006.1 GCF_012911815.1 Alteromonas ponticola
TTGCTTCAGGTTCTCCCCGAAGCGGGACGCGCATTCTACGCGTTTGGTTTTCAGTGTCAACATGTTTTTGAAATTATTTTCTCAAAGGTCTCGCTGAAAACCGCTTCTGATAAGGCTTTCGCCTTTTCGTACCAGGTCGTCTTTTTGACTTTCCTGTCGAAGCGGATGCGCATTGTAGGGATTTAAATCTCTGCGTCAACAGTTATTTCAAAAAAACTGTCAAAATACGTTTAACCGATTACTTTATAGACTATCAGCTCTATTTCTGCACGTTTTCTGCAGGTATAGTTTAACTAATTCTTTAAGAGTGTGTTTTTATATGACTATTAGACAGTATCAATCTATTACCCCTCATTTGGGTGATAACGTATATATCGATGAGCTGGCACTTATCGCTGGCGATGTCATTCTGGCCGATGATGTCAGTATATGGCCGTTTGTGGCTGCACGTGGCGACGTTAACAAAATTACAATAGGTGCACGATCGAATGTTCAGGATGGTACGGTGTTGCATGTTACCCGCAAAACCCCTGCAAACCCTGAGGGTTATCCGTTAGAGATTGGTGAAGATGTTACCATCGGTCATAAATGCATGCTGCATGGTTGTAAACTGGGTAATCGCATCCTGGTCGGCATGGGTGCCATTATTATGGACAATGTGGTTGTAGAAGATGATGTGTTTATAGGCGCTGGGACACTTGTACCACCCAACAAAAGATTACAAAGCGGTTATTTGTATGTAGGTAATCCTATGCAAAAGAAACGGCCCTTGAAGGAAGCCGAAATCAATTTTTTAAAACAGTCGGCTATCAACTATGTTGAACTGAAGAACGATTATTTGAAAAGCGACTCATAGAAATAAAAGCTAGCCAGTTCTTAGAGCGACCTGTACCTCTGCGGTGTCGGGTCGTTTTCCGGTCCAGACATAAAAGGCTTCTGCAGCTTGTCCGACTAACATTCCTAAACCATCGGATACCCTAGGTGCACCGTTTGTGGATGCATAATCCATAAATACGGTAGGTTGACTACCGTAAACCATGTCGTAGACAAGTTCACAATTTCCTAAATTTAACCTGCCCAAATCCGGTAACTGATTGTGCAGGCTCGCCGAGGTGCAATTCACAACCACATCGAATTTTTTGCTAGTCAGCTCATCCGTTAAGATTGCTTGCACTTCATTTCGGGAGAATTGTTCAACCAATCGTTGTGCTTTTTCACCAGTGCGGTTACTGATATAGAGTTCTTTCACCCCCGCATCCAGCAGCGGTACCACAACTCCTCTGGCAGCTCCACCGGCGCCGATTAACAGAACTGACGAGCCTTGAAGCGAGCTTACCTGTGCAATCAAATCACTTACTAATCCTATCCCGTCAGTATTGTATCCACACAACTTTTCATTGTAAAAAAGCGTGTTAACGGCTTCGGCGTATTCAGCATAGGGATCACAGTGAGCCTGCGTTAACCTGTAGGCTTCTTGTTTGAACGGCATAGTGATATTACAACCCACTGCCTGCGGATCTAAGAAAAAATCGCTTATCGATTGCGCGAAGCTTGCAGGAGCACATTCAATCTTTGTATACGAAATGATTTCGCCGCAAGATTTGGCAAACATCTGGTGTATAGTTGGTGATAAACTATGTGCAACCGGATTTCCAAATACTGCTAGTTTTTTCATGAATTTTTTTCGCTCTCTCAAAAAGAAACCCGCTACGCCGTATGACGCGATAGGGGGGCAAGTCACGACAAACGCCATTGCATCGACGTTTTATGACATCATGGAGTCAGATCCGTTAGCCGCTGACCTGATGGCAATACATCCTAAGCCATTAGCGCGAATTCGTGAAGTATTTGCTCTGTATCTCACCATGTGGCTGGGCGGTCCAGACACCTACGCCAAACAATTTGGTCACCCCCGATTACGCGCTCGCCATCTGCCGTTTACAGTTACACCTGCGCTTAAAGAACAGTGGATGTATTGTATGCGAAAGGCGATGTTCGAGCATGTAGCTGACAAAGTGCTTGCCAACCAGCTCCTGACGTCACTTAACCAACTGGCTGAGCACATGGTAAATAGCGAAGCCTGATAATTACCACTCTTTAGGCTTTAACCATTCTTCCAATGCCGCTTCATCACTGCCCTTTTCAGCAGAATGACAGTATTCCCATCGTGCCAGCGGTGGCATCGACATTAATATTGATTCTGTGCGACCACCGGTTTGCAAACCAAACAGCGTGCCCCGGTCATACACTAGATTAAATTCTACGTAACGACCGCGACGATAAAGTTGAAACTGACGCTGTTTATCACCGTAAGACATCGCTTTGCGTCGTTTTACAATCGGCAGATAGGCCTCAGTGAAGCCGTCGCCCACAGCTTGCGTAAAAGCAAACGACTGTTCAAACCCCATTTGATTAAGGTCGTCAAAAAACAGCCCACCTACTCCACGCGTTTCATCACGATGTTTGAGGTAAAAATATTCATCACACCATTTTTTGTAATCGTGATAGGTGGATTCACCAAATGGTGCGCAGGCATTCTTAGCTACCTGATGCCAATGCCTGACATCTTCTTCAAAAGGATAAAACGGAGTCAAATCAAACCCGCCACCAAACCACCAGATTGGCTTTTCGCCCGGTTTTTCAGCTATGAAAAAACGCACATTGGCGTGGGAGGTAGGTATGTAAGGGTTATGTGGATGAATGACTAACGATACCCCCATGGCTTTGAAGCTTCTGCCCGCCAGTTCGGGTCGCGATGCCGTAGCCGATGCTGGCATGGCATCGCCAAACACGTATGAATAGTTAACGCCACCCTGTTCAATGATGTTGCCATCCTTCATCACACGGGTGATCCCGCCACCGCCCTGTTCGCGCTGCCAGTTGTCTTCGACAAACCTCGCTTTGCCATCTTCGTCTTCTAAAGCAGAACATATGTTATTTTGTAATGACTGCAAATAGGATTGAACACGCTGGATAGCTTTTTCCGGATGAGCAAGTTCTTCAATATCATTTAATGGGGTCATCATTACGCTCTTATTATATTTCCCGTTGTACAATCACGAATAGTCGATGGGGAACTGTACCCTCCAGTTGCGCCCGCCACGTAATGCAACTGGCTACCGAAATACTGGTGCGCTTCATCCAGGGTTCTCGCCGGCGCTTCACCTGAAGGATTAGCACTGGTTGAAACGAGAGGCTTCTCAACCAGTCGACACAACTCAATAACAACGGGGTGGTTAGACACTCTTACTGCAATTTTTTCCTGACCACCGGTTATCCAGTCAGGTGCATTCGCCGACTTGGGTAGCAGCCATGTGATCGGGCCAGGCCAAGACGAAAAAATACTCGGACGCATATCAAGAGGGACGAGGCTGTCGTTTACGTAGGGCAATAGGCGAGAATAGGTATCTGCAATTAAGATCATTCCCTTTTCTATCGGTCTTGCCTTCAACGCCAATAATGCATTCACTGCATCATAATTGTCAGGATCACAACCAATACCCATTACCGCTTCAGTGGGGTAAACCACCAGCTTACCGTCATCAAATGCCTGCTTGAATTCAGCACGCTGTGTTTCATTCATGTTGAACTACCTGGAAAAGAATACATTGAAATTAATGGTGTAAGCCGAATTTAGTTTGGCTGTTTAAAGTCACACTTGGGTTGAGGACAGCAAACTACACCTTTTTTATCGATTAACATGGACCAACCGCAGTTTGGACACGTCCCCGCCACCGGCGGCCAGTTTACCACATACCGACATTTGGGGTACCGATCGCAAGAATAGAAGCGTTTACCATACTTGTTGGTTCGCTCGGACATTTTACCATTATGACATTGTGGACAAGATACCGTGGTGTCGGTTTTTTGTTTTAGCGGGGCGATATGTTGACAGTCAGGAAATCCTGAACAGCCAACGAACATGCCGTAACGGCCTTTCTTCACCGCTAATCCTTCACCGCACGAGGGGCATACAGAGCCATCAATTGCAGTTAAGGTTGTCGTTTGATTGTCATGCAAAGGCTTGCTGAAATGACAATCAGGGAATCCAGAGCATCCGACAAACGGACCAGACTTACTATTTTTGATATGCAGCGCCTTGCCACATTCAGGGCAAGGACCAAGTGAGTCGTCCAGCGCATGTTCCTCAGCGCTAAACAACGAGAGGTCAATTTTTGACATTTACCATAACCAGTTAATGGTAGAAATTAATGTAGCGTGCCGTCTGATTCATCAAACAACAAATCTTCCATCTGCGCGTACGCGTTTTCTTTACCTGGGACGTTAAAGAGGACCATCAACACAACCCACTTCATATCTTCCAGGCAGAATTCGTTCGAATCAATTTCCATCACCCGGTCAATAACCATCTCCCGTGTAGAAGCGTCCAATACTCCTACCTGCTCTAGAAACAGCAAGAAACCTCGACATTCAATATCCAGTCGCATCTGTTCTTCATGGGTATAAATTCGACTCAGACTGGAGTTAATATTTTTACAAAAATACGGTTTTATATCCGTTTCTTGCAAGGCAGCCAGTTTTTCAAGCCATGCCAATGCCTTATAAATTTCGTCGTGATGAAAGCCAGCACGGACTAGTTCTTCCGTTAATTCATCCTGATCAACGCGAATTTCCGTTTCGCTGTGAATAAAGTTTTCAAATAGATACATGAGGATGTCGAACATTTTTTTTACCCCTCAATTTGATGTAGCCGCCGGGTACGGCTGCTACACAACCCCGCAATTCATATTCTATAAGGGTTGCCAATACCTCTGAAACTGACAACTTGTTGCGTTCGGCAATAACGTCTACAGCTGTAACATCAAAGTCCACACTATCTAATAATTCATCGGTTGCCAAGTTTTCAGGTCGACTTTTTTGTTGCTCATCGACACACTTCAAGGTGAATTGTACAGGCAATGAAGAAAACTCTTCGATAATGTCTTCAACCTTAAATACAAGTTTTGCACCTTGTTGGATTAAATAATGACAACCTTCTGAAGTAAAATTATTGATGTTACCGGGTACAGCAAATACCTCTCGCCCCAGATCTATGGCTAAATTTGCAGTTATCAAGGTCCCACTCTTAATTGCTGCTTCAATTACCAGGGTTCCTGCTGACATTGCAGCAATGATTCGATTTCGTCTGGGGAAGTGCGCAGCCCTGGGTGGCGTACCCGGCCAGAACTCAGATACGACCGCACCACCGGATGCCAGAATATTTTCGTGTAACTCCCGATGACGGGCTGGGTAGACTTTATCAGGGCCGGTACC
Organism: Alteromonas ponticola; assembly: GCF_012911815.1. Classification (GTDB taxonomy): domain Bacteria; phylum Pseudomonadota; class Gammaproteobacteria; order Enterobacterales; family Alteromonadaceae; genus Alteromonas; species Alteromonas ponticola. Next base: position 5,275 of record NZ_JAATNW010000006.1, read on the forward strand.
GGTAACTGCTATGGTGTTGGCGTGCCCGAGCATGGCCCCGTTATGCGCTGCGGCGTCGATGCCAGTAGCAAGTCCGCTCACTACCGACCACCCTCGGTCTGCTAGCTGCCAGGCAAAGTCGTGGGCGATTTGTTTTCCCCCATGGGTGCACCGCCGGCTTCCTACAATAGCGATAGAGGGGTTCGCCAACGTGTGGTGATCACCTTGCACAAATAACACTAATGGCGGTGAACTTAATTGCTTTAGCATCGCTGGGTAAGACGCGCATTCGATGCTGATCAAACGGTGGGACTCTGCAGCGGATTGCCAGTTAAGGCTGTGCTCTATACAACCCTTATCAGCAGACGCGATAAGCGTGGCCAGCTGGTGAGGAAGCGTTTTTGATGTCGTCGCAGCAGCACACCATTCGCCACTAAATAACTGCTCGAGTGTCAATGCATTTTGCGTGATCAGTTGCAACCATTCGCGCGGAGTCACGCCTTTTATAGTGGATAAGGCCAACCACTTAACTACCGCTTGCTGGTCCTTGATACTCTGTTTCATCTGCAGCCCCTATGAGATTAATCAGTCAGGGCATAACACATACGCAACTAAGGATTAGCGACGATTGCGCCTTGCTGCACACGATCACGTGCCCGAGTGATGATGCCATAACTGGCTTTTTCAAACGTTTTAAAAATGATCAACTCACCTACTTTCAACGCAGGCTGCTTAACGGTTGAGCCATCTTCAAACACACTTTTGACAACATTGCTTTCGCTGCTATAACGTGGCGACTCACTATCGATAATATCAGGGCCCTGCATGTAAATGCCCATTACGGTACCGGACGCAATTTGCTCACTGCCAATATCAACAATGACTACATCATGTTTACCGGTGAGTGAGTGCTCGTGCAGATTACCTACAATGTTGCCTCGTTGGCTGGTTGCTGCTGTCAACGCCAGATCTTTCGCATTGGTAAATTCCCCCGCGTAAAGCTTATCTCCTCGTTGTGCCTCAAAATTTGAGCCATCTACTTTCACCAGCCACTGTTCAGCGGCTTTGTCTTCCACCATGGTAGCGTCAGCCACATGGTGAACCTGAATGCCAAGTACGTTGCCTTCGAAGTCTTTAATGGTACTTTGCTTTCTAATCACGCGATACTGATCTTCAGGACGGCCCATTTTACGACTAAGCACCAAATCGCCCTCTACAAAACGCATTTCCCCTTCCTGGTTGCCCAATAGGTAAGGCAAGCGGGAGTAGCTTTCTTCAGGCAGTAATTCGTTTTGATTCACGTAGGTCGCGATGGCAGACCAAGGCAACACACTGATTGGAAGTGGCTTGGTTTCTGTGACCGTAGTGGGCGTTAATGTGAGCTGCTTTTTATTGCGGGCGACCTCTAACACCGGCTGTCCGTCAACATAGCGAATTGTCAGCACGTCACCAGGGTAAATTAGATGGGGGTTGGTAATTTGCGTATTCTTGCGCCAAAGTTCGGGCCATAACCAGGGTTTTTCCAAAAAGATACTGGCAATATCCCACAGGGTGTCATTTTTCTTTACAGTGTAGGTTTTCGGGGCTGTCGGCTTTAAATCGACTTCTTGCGCTACCGAAAAACCTGTGGCAACAATTGTTAACACAGTAAGCAGGTAAATACCTTTACTTAATAGTTTTCTAACAAAAATCATGTGTCTGTTGCCCCTTTCCTTTTTATCTGCGCTGTTGCCGCATCACATCAGTGTATAGGTTATCGATACTATACCCATAAAGCCAAAACAAAAAAATGCACGTAGGTATGGATATACGTTAGAATAGTACGCTATTAATAGGTGTAAATAGTGCTGGCAATGAGATCGTATATGAATTTATACAGTATCTCGTGAGGCTGTCTGCACTGGATAGACTACAAGTGAGATTATGGCCACTCTAGAAGTATTAAGCTTTCCGGATGAACGCTTGCGCACTGTCGCAAAACCGGTAGAAAAATTTGATGACGAACTGCAACAGTTTGTTGCAGACATGTTTGAAACCATGAAAGAAGAAAATGGCATTGGCTTGGCAGCAACGCAGGTTGATCGTCATGTTCAGGTCGTAGTAATGGATGTATCTGAAGATCAGGATTCACCGCATGTCTTCATCAATCCTGAAATTATCGACAAACAAGGCAAAGTAACCAGCGAAGAAGGCTGTTTATCTGTGCCCGGTAATTACGCCAAAGTAGACCGCGCCGAATCGGTAAGGGTTAAGGCGATGAATGAGAAAGGCGAAGCGTTTGAGCTTGAAGCCTCGGGCTTGTTTGCAATTTGTATACAACATGAGCTTGACCATTTAAAAGGCGTATTATTTGTCGATTATTTATCGCCGTTAAAACGTCAACGCATTCGTAAAAAGCTTGAGAAAGAAGCCCGTTTAGCAGCACGAGCATAAGAGTCGACGTGACCATAGCAAAAAAAATTATTTTCGCGGGAACTCCTGATTTCGCCGCCAGGCATTTAGATGCCTTAATTAAATCTGACCACCAGGTCGTTGCAGTGTACACCCAGCCAGACCGTCCTGCCGGCCGCGGCAAAAAGCTCAGCCCCAGCGAAGTTAAGAAGCTCGCGTTAGCGCATGACATTCCGGTCTACCAACCCGAAAGTCTGCGCGATCAAAAGGTGCAAGACACGCTAGCTGGGATTGAAGCTGACATCATGGTAGTGGTTGCCTATGGATTGATTTTACCCAAGTCAGTACTGGATATGCCGCGACTGGGCTGCCTGAATGTACACGGCTCTATCCTCCCGAATTGGCGCGGCGCGGCGCCAATTCAGCGAGCAATCTGGGCCGGTGACGCCGAAACGGGCGTTACTATAATGCAAATGGATGAAGGGTTGGATACTGGCGATATTCTTGATGTCGCCACTGTGTCTATTGCCGCAGATGAGACCAGCGCCAGTTTATACAGCAAGTTGGCTGAGTTGGGTCCCAAAGCACTGTTAAATGTGCTGGCCCAGCTTGAACGCCTGACCCCTGAACCGCAAAACAGTGCACACGCCACGTATGCCAAAAAACTATCAAAAGAAGAAGCTCGCATTAACTGGCACGACTCGGCCGAGCAGATAGCACGCAACATTCGTGCGTTCAATCCATGGCCTGTGGCGTGGATGCAGCTTCAAAATAACAATCTGAAGGTATGGCAGGCAACTGTGGAAGCCTCAAGTGCTAACGTTACACCAGGCACTATTGTGCGCGCTGATAAAAATGGCATCGCAGTGCAGACTGGCACTGATCTACTGGTCATTACCCAGCTACAGTTACCTGGCAAGCGACCGCTACCGGCTGCCGATGTACTTAATGCACGCGGCGACTGGTTTCATAAGGGAAGCGTTCTTAGCAGTGACAATGAATAATGAGTAAGCACCCCCTGCCGAGACAAAAAGACCTCCGGGCAGACGCAGCCTGGGTTATCTATCAGATTCTGGAAGCCGGTAAATCTTCCCGTGAATGTCTTAACGCTGCGCAACGTCGTCATTCAGCCAAGGATAGTGCCTGGTTGCAGGAAATGACCATGGGCGTTATGCGACAGTTACCCCAATTGCAGTTGTGGCTGCGTGAATTGTTGGAAAAACCGCTTAAGGGCAAAAGCAAAATTGTTGAGCATCTTCTGCTGCTGGGACTGTATCAGATTGCATTTAGCCGGGTATCGGCGCATGCGGCGGTATCGGAAACCGTGAATGCCTGTTCCACATTAGGCTGCCACGGTTTGAAAGGATTGGTCAATGCTATTCTGAGGCGCTTTCAACGTGAAAATATGGCACAGCAGTTATCTGACGATCCGGTAATTGCCAGCGGACTACCTAAATGGATCGTTAATGTCCTGCAATCACACTACACAGAGACAGAGGTGGCTGAAATTGTTGCGCAAACGAATACCGTTGCGCCTATCTGGCTTCGTGTCAATCAGCAACAAATTACGCGCACCGCCTTCATCCAGCGTCTTGATGAACAACAGGTTAAATACCAGTTGTCAGAGCAACACGCCGATGCGGTGATACTACAGTCTCGTACTGATATCCCCTCTCTGCCCGGCTATGGTGAAGGCTGGTTTTCAGTTCAGGATGGGGCCGCCCAATATGCTGCGCGATTACTGAATCCGCAGGCGGGCGAGCGTATCTTAGATTGTTGTGCTGCGCCTGGCGGCAAGACAAGCCATATCGTGGAGTTGCAGCCTGCGTTATCAGAATGTATTGCGCTTGATAACGAGCCTTCCCGCTTGGCACGGTTAACGGAAAATATGCAACGCTTGCAGCATGAGGTTACCGTGCTGGAGGCTGATGCACTGGACATACACACGTGGTGGGATGGCATCGAATTTGATCGTATTTTGCTCGATGCACCTTGCTCAGCCACTGGGGTCATTCGTCGGCATCCGGATATTCGCTGGCTACGCAAAGCCAGAGATATTGAGGCTTTGTGTATCCTCCAGCAAACAATGTTAGAAAAGTTATGGCCACTGCTAAAAACTGGCGGAACCTTGCTGTATGCAACCTGCTCAATTCTACCGCAGGAGAACCGCGAGCAAATTTCACGTTTTCTGGCGAGCCACAATGATGCTAAGTTAGAGCCAATAAATGATAACGAAACCATCACGTTACCAGGCAGACAAATCCTGCCTGGCGAACAACAAATGGATGGTTTCTACTATGCGCGGCTAGTAAAGTCGGCGTCGTGAATGAACTGGGTGTTGACTAAATAAAATGAAAATAATCATTCTTGGTGCGGGACAGGTCGGTGGGACACTTGCTGAAAATCTGGTAGGTGAAAAAAATGAAATCACGGTGATTGATTCTGACCCCGGCAAATTACGCACACTACAGGATCGATTAGACTTGCAGGTTGTCAACGGAGTGGGTTCGCACCCCGATGTGCTGCGCAAAGCTGGCGCAGAAGATGCCGATATGCTGATCGCCGTTACTAACAGCGACGAGAGCAACATGCTGGCTTGTCAGGTGGCATATAGTTTATTTAAAACGCCGACTAAAATTGCGCGTGTGCGCAGCGAACAATACATTATCTATCAGGAGCAGCTTTACAAGCAGCAGAACATTCCGGTCGATCACATTATCGCTCCGGAGCAACTGGTAACCACCTCTATCAAACGTCTGATTGATTACCCTGGCGCGTTGCAGGTGGTTGAATTTGCTGAAGGCAAAGCCAGTCTGGTGGCCGTAAAAGCCTATTACGGTGGCTTGCTGGTAGGTCATGCTCTGTCGGCATTAAAAGAGCATATGCCGAATGTGGAAACCCGTGTGGCGGCCATTTATCGTCGCGGTAAACCTATCAGACCTCTAGGCACCACGGTTATCGAGGCTGATGATGAAGTTTTCTTTATTGCCGCAACAAAACACATTCGTGCGGTAATGAGCGAACTGCAAAAGCTCGAATCCAGCTATAAACGCATAATGATTGCGGGCGGCGGCTTAATTGGTGCGGGTTTAGCCAAACGTCTTGAGCATAAACACAATGTTAAGCTTATCGAATACAGCGCCGAACGCGCGCAGTATCTTTCCGCCCATTTAGATAAAACCATCGTTTTTTGTGGTGATGCGTCCGATCCTGAACTGCTCACCGAAGAAGGTATCGATCGTGTCGATGCTTTCATCGCGGTGACCAATGACGATGAAGCCAATATCATGTCCGCCATGCTGGCAAAACGGATGGGAGCACAGAAGGCCATGGTGCTTATCCAGCGTGGCGCTTATGTGGATCTGGTCCAGGGCGGCGAAATTGACATTGCATTCTCACCACAGCAGGCTACCATTTCGGCACTGCTTACCCACATCCGTCGCGGTGATATCGTCAACGTATATTCATTGCGGCGTGGTGCGGCTGAAGCCATTGAAGCGATTGCCCATGGTGATGAAAACACGTCAAAGGTAGTAGGTAAACAGATAGGCGATGTGCGTCTACCGCCAGGCACCACAATTGGTGCTATCGTTCGCGATGAACAGGTGATCATTGCACATAGTGACACTGTGATTCAGGCTAACGACCACGTTATCCTTTTTCTGGTGGATAAAAAATATATTGGTGATGTGGAGAAACTGTTCCAGCCCAGCGCGTTCTTTTTTGGCTAAACGTACCGCTGTTAACTACGCCAGAATGTGGGCGAGAAAAGCACCAGTAGCGAGAAGATTTCTAACCGCCCAAATAGCATCGCCATCACCAGTAGCCACTTACCCCCATCACTTACATCCGCGTAGGTGACCGATACACTGCCCAGACCTGGGCCAAGATTATTCAACGTGGCGGCCGTGGCAGTAAACGCGGAGAGATTGTCCAAACCGGTAGCTATCATACCGATCATGATCACAACAAACACAATGGCGTAGGCTGAGAAGAACCCCCACACGGCTTCCACCACCTTATCTGGCATCGCTCGTTCGCCCAATTTTACTGAATATACCGCCTTAGGGTGGATCAGACGGTCGATTTCACGTTTTCCCTGCAGAAATAGCAAAAATACCCGAATTACTTTTAGACCACCACCGGTCGAACCAGCACAACCGCCGATGAACGAGGCAAAGATCAGTAGAATGGGCAGAAACGCTGGCCAGGCAGAAAAGTCGGTTGTGGCGAAACCCGCTGTTGTGCTGATAGAGATAGCCTGAATCATCGCCTGATCCAGCGCCTCTTCCGCATTGGTATAGAAGCCAGTGAGAACCAGTACCAGAAAACATATCAATATAATTGAGGCCTGAATGACGAAGAAGGCTTTGAATTCCGGGTCTTTAAAATAACCTTTGGTTGAGCGGGTGGCGGCGGCGGCATAGTGCAATGAGAAATTTAGCGCTGCTATTAATAAAAACACCGAACAAACCACATTGACCATTGGGCTGTCAAAGTAGCCAAGGCTGGCATCATGGGTTGAAAAGCCACCTATGGCTATGGTCGAAAACGCATGGCAAATCGCGTCAAACCAGCCCATGCCAGCAAACCAATAGGCTAATGTACAGGCAATGGTCAGCGACAGGTATATGTACCAGAGGTGTTTAGCTGTGTCCGCGATGCGCGGCGTCATCTTTGAGTCTTTGACTGGGCCAGGGGTTTCGGCGCGATACAGCTGCATGCCCCCTACCCCTAAAATAGGCAGGATGGCGACTGCTAATACAATGATCCCCATGCCACCGAGCCATTGTAACTGCTGACGGTAGAACTGCACCGAATGAGGTAGGAACTCAATCCCTTCAATCACTGTGGCCCCGGTGGTTGTTAAACCCGAAAACGACTCAAAAAACGCGTCGGTCACCGTCATCGACGGTTGGTTTAACAGGATAAAGGGAATTGCTCCAAAACTGGCCAGAACGGTCCAGAACAGCACCACAATCAGGAAGCCTTCCTTCGCACGCAGGTCACGTCGATGAGCCCGCTGCGGATACCAGAACCCTAAACCGGTCACTACACACATGATAAAAGTAAGAATAAAAGGCAGACCACTGCCATCTTGATAGATGACTGATACCACCGCAGGCGGAATCATTGTGACGCTAAATAGCGCGACCAGCAGTCCTAGAATTCGTACTATCGCACGATAGTGCATGTTTTTGCCTTATTTTTCTTTGATTTATCGGGCAGTTAGATTGTGTTGGTTAGTAATTTTACCACCTGATTTTACATTATGCTTGGTTACCTTTATGGAGGCAAAGAAAAAGCATCTTTTCTTTGCCAATTATGCTCAGGCCATACCTAGCACTGTCTGCACCATTTTATTAATGCCTTTGTGTGCTTCTAAAATATCTTGAGCCAGCATATATGCCGGCGTCGTCACCAGTTTAGCGTCACTGTCGATAATTATTTCTTCAACCGGACAGTTAACATGCTTGGCACCCAATGCATTAATCCCCTCTGCCGTAGCTTCATCTGTACCAATGGTTAGTTTAACTTGATTACCATATATCGACGCCGCCAGGGCCGGTGCGATACACGCATAGCCTGCAGGTTTTTTACTGTCGGCAAACTTTTTACAGGCTACAGCAACATCTTCATCTACTTTACTGTCTGCGCCATCATTAGCAAATGTACATAGATTTTTCGCCGCACCGAAACCGCCAGGTACAATCAGCGCATCAAACTCTTCCACATTTAATTCGCTCACCGGTTTAATTTCTCCGCGAGCAATTCGGGCAGATTCCACCAGCACATTACGCGACTGGCTGTTGTCTTCATTACCCGTCAGATGATCAATTACATGTAACTGCACTTTATCTGGCGCAAAACACTGGTATGCTGCGCCATGCTGCCTGATGGCCAACAACGACAGTACGGCTTCATGGACTTCTGCCCCATCAAACACACCGCACCCGCTTAAAATTACCGCCACTTTTTTCATATCACCCTCCAAGGCCTCGGATTTTCAGACTTATGCAATTTTGTTCAATTTTCAACCTTGTCTGAACAAAAAAAATATCAAAATACCTGTTAGGATTTTGATTTGGTTATGCTACATTACTTCGCTAACTTGGTAATGATAAAAATAAAGCTCGCCAAGTTATCCACAACCAAACAAATTAAAATAATAAAAATAAGGTTCTTGTTTTTAGCCGTTTATGCCTTATCTCACGCTGACTTCAGGGTTTTCACTCCTGAGGCTTATGCGCATGTAAAACTTTCTTCATAAGTTTTTAACACAGAGTTATCCACAACTTTGTTAATAATCTTTTTATCCTCATCTGGCGAAGTGCAGATGCATGTGGCATCCTCTTCCACAATTCACCGATTTAAGCTAAAAGCGTATTCAGCATGCCAAAACAAACTACCCCACCCTTCATTCTCGTTGATGGTTCGTCTTATCTATTTAGAGCGTTTCATGGCTTGCCGCCCCTAACAAACTCTAAAGGACAGGATACGGGTGCAATTTACGGCGTGATCAACATGCTCAAAAGTTTGTTGAAACAATATCACCCCACCCACATTGCAGTGGTATTCGACGCGAAAGGTAAAACCTTTCGTGATGAGATGTATGCTGATTACAAGGCCAACCGTCCGCCCATGCCACAGGAGCTAGGCAGTCAGATAGCGCCGTTACACGAAATTATTCGTGCAATGGGATTGCCTATTATCATTGAAGAAGGAGTTGAAGCAGATGATGTCATTGGTACGCTTGCCAGACAAGCGTCCGAGGCAGGTATCAATACCCTTATCAGCACCGGTGATAAAGACATGGCGCAGTTGGTCAACGAGCATGTCACTCTGATCAATACCATGACCAATCAAGTCATGGATATTTCCGGTGTAAATGAAAAATTTGGCGTTCCGCCAGAACTCATCATTGATTTTCTTGCCCTTAAAGGCGACAAGGTCGACAACATTCCGGGCGTACCCGGCGTTGGCGATAAAAGTGCACAAGCCATGCTCAATGGTATTGGCGGCATCAGTACTATTTATGAAAATCTGGATAAGCTGGCCGAATTGAGTTTCCGTGGTAGCAAAACCATGGCGGCTAAAATGCAGGAGCATGAAGAGCAAGCGCGGATTTCTTACCAACTGGCGACGATTAAAACCGACGTGGAACTTGACGTCGCACCGGAGGAGCTCACGCCCACCGAAGCCGATAATGCCAAGCTCACTACATTATATACAGAGTACGAGTTTAAGCGCTGGTTACAAGAAGTGTCATCTGAAGCGACCGCAGAAGAAATTGAACAAGCTGCACCGGAGTCAACATCAACCATCAGTATTGATCATAGCCAGTACGAAACTATTTTCACCGAAGCCGAGCTGGACAAATGGCTGGATAAACTCAAACAAGCGCCGCTGTGGGCGTTTGATACTGAAACCACCAGTCTTAATTACAAAGAAGCGGAATTAGTTGGCATGTCTTTTTGCACAGGTCCGGGGGAAGCGGCTTATTTACCGCTTGCACATGACTATATGGATGCACCCGAGCAGCTGTCCCGAGAGTTGGTATTGAAGAAATTCAAACCGCTGCTGGAAAGCGACACGTCCAAAAAGATAGGTCAGCACCTCAAATACGATAAGCATGTGCTGGCTAATTACGACATCGAACTTAACGGCATTGCCTTTGATACCATGTTGGAATCGTATGTGCTGAATAGCACAGCAACACGCCACGACATGGATTCGCTGTCACTGGCTTACTTAAGTCACCAAACAGTAAAGTTTGAAGATATCGCCGGCAAAGGTGCCAAACAACTTACGTTCAATCAGATCGAGATTGAAAAGGCAGCCCCATATGCCGCTGAAGACGCCGAAGTGACCTTTCTATTACATCAAGTTTTATGGGCCAAACTCGAGCAAATCGAACCGCTTAAAACACTGTTACTGGACATCGAAATGCCGGTTGCCAATGTGTTGGCGCGCATGGAGCAGCTTGGGGTGCGCATCGATAGTCAGCAACTTAATCAGCAAAGTCAGGATTTGGCCAAGCGCATAATGGAGCTTGAGAAACAGGTACATGAAGAGGCGGGCGAAGAATTTAATTTAGGCTCCACCAAACAATTGCAGCAGATTCTGTTTGAAAAGAAGGAACTGCCAATTATAAAAAAAACCCCCAAGGGAGCACCTTCCACCTCTGAAGAAGTGCTACAGGAACTGGCCCTGGACTATACGATACCTAAACTGATCATGGAGTACCGTGGTTTAACCAAGCTTAAAAATACCTATACCGATAAGTTGCCTAAGATGATCGATCATCGCTCCGGGCGCGTGCATACTTCTTACCATCAGGCCGTAGCCGCGACCGGGCGACTATCATCCACCGACCCCAATTTGCAGAACATCCCTATTCGTACCGAAGAAGGTCGTCGGGTACGTCAGGCATTTGTGCCGCGTGAAGGCTATAAAATTGTTGCCGCCGATTACTCGCAAATTGAGTTGCGTATTATGGCACACCTGTCAAAAGATAAAGGCTTATTGACTGCGTTTTCAGAAGGCATAGATATTCACAGCGCCACTGCAGCAGAAGTGTTTAATGTGAAATTAGCAGACGTCACCACTAATCAACGCCGTAACGCCAAAGCCATCAACTTTGGTTTAATTTACGGTATGTCTGCATTTGGTTTAGCCAGACAACTCAACATTCCTCGTGGCGAAGCGCAGGAATACATGGATCTATACTTTGCTCGCTATCCAGGGGTACGTACCTACATGGAGGAAGCGCGGGAAAGCGCTAAACAAAAGGGCTATGTGGAAACGGTGTTCGGTCGTCGCTTATACTTACCCGATATTAAAGCCAGCAATGGTGCGCGACGCAAAGGCGCTGAACGCGCCGCAATTAATGCCCCCATGCAAGGCACGGCTGCAGATATTATCAAACTGGCCATGATTGCCGTGGATGAATGGATCGCAAAGGACGCCAGGGATGAAGTGTTTATGATGATGCAGGTACATGATGAACTGGTTTTTGAAATAAAAGAACAAAGTGTAGAAAAGCACAGTCAACGAATTCAACAATTAATGGAACAAGCCGCTACGCTGTCTGTACCGCTTGAAGTGGAAGCAGGGGTCGGCAATAACTGGGATGAAGCTCACTAAAACGTAATTAGGTTACAACATTTACGGTATTTATATTCGCAATAGCCAATTTTTAGTAATTTAATTACAAAAAATACTTGCTAATCCATCGCCTTTTAAGTACTCTCATTTGCGTAGGGTACAGAGGTGAAAACACTGTTTTCATTCCTTTGATTTGGCCCCGGTCGTTTGACCGGGGTTTTTTTATGCGTGAAGTAATTTACTCGCATCGCTTGCTGTCTATGCTCCTCCTAATGCTGAAAACATTTATTTAAAAAGCAAAAAAATTTGAACTAATGCGTAATCGCATGCTCTGAATTAACGGTTTAAATGTGTGTTCTCTTTGTGTTACGCCCCGCTTTGACGGGGCTTTTTTTTGTCCAGAGGTTATTTCTGATCTTTCCATTTTTATACAAAGTGGATGTACGTGCCTGGATAAAAAAGTTGTGCTCCCATCTGAATTAAATGAATAGTTTTCGATTACCTCCAAGCCTCTGTGTTTTGTTTGTCTGGTCACTGGCAATAACGGGAATTTGGATTTGCAGTGCTCAGTCACTCGCTGACAGGCACGATGAGGGGCCGGCATTCGGTAAAGTGGTTACAGAAGGAAGCACGTTTGATTCTTCCAGTCTCCCTCACTTAGACGTTCATTAAAATACAGCCCGATTTGAGTGGAATGAGGCGACGAGATTGTGTTCAGCCGATGAACTTGTGGTCTCAGTACCGCCCGGTTGGCCCGACAATAGCCGCCTTACTTTCTATTTATCGCTCATCGCTTTTCAACAAGACAAAAGCTTTCTTTTTAGCATTTTACAGCAGCATCGTGGCAAAGACTCAACTTTTAAATTGCGTGTTTTCTCAGTGTAGCACCCCGCCACCGGGCAGGGTCAGCGGGTAAATAACGAAAAAGATTGATAATTATTTTTCTGCAGTATCTAACGCCAACCATTTATCCAGAATTTGTTCCAACTCTGGCAGGCCCTGTTTATTTAATGCAGAAAATGTATTGACCGTAACGTCACCACAAAACGCTAATGCCGCTTCTCTTGCCATCAACAGCTGTGCTTTGCGTTTACCCGATTTAAGCTTGTCCGATTTGGTTAATAGCGCCAACACCGGTAAATTTGCGCTCACTGCCCAGTGAATCAAATCCTGGTCGAGGTCTTTAAATGGGTGGCGAATATCCATCAGTACCACCAGCCCTTTCAGACACGTGCGTTTCTGCAGATATTCCCCCAGCGATGCCTGCCATTTCTTTTTCATTGCAATGGGAACCTGCGCATAGCCATAGCCTGGTAAGTCTACCAATCGACGTTGCTCGTCCAATTCGAACACATTAATCAACTGCGTCCTGCCAGGCGTTTTACTGGTACGGGCAAGGTTTCTCTGTCGAGTCAGGGTGTTCAGCGCACTGGATTTACCCGCATTAGAACGACCTGCAAAGGCAACCTCGAGACCACCCTCATCATTAAGGTGTTTAATGTCTGGTGCACTGGTTAAAAATTTCGCTTTTGTATAGTACGTCATGTATCTTAGCTCAAATTTTAGTTGCGCAATAATTTCCTGGATGACAGGATATTGCGATAAAAATGGCGAAAAACCATAGTTTTATCATGGAATAGGTTTTTCTAACGCATTAAATGTGTAAAATAGCCATGATATCACGTATACCACGCGAGTCGTTGGAACAATTACAGAGATAAATTATGAAAAAACTGTGTTTGCTGATTGGAATGACATTCATGCTAAGTGGCGCAGCCGTCGCCGAAGGTGATGCAACAGCAGGAAAAGAAAAATCTACTACATGCGCCGCGTGCCATGGCCCGGATGGTAACAGTATGATTGAGGCGAATCCTAAGATTGCAGGCCAGCATGAAAATTATCTTTTAAAACAGTTAAAAGAGTTTAAATTAGCAGCGAAGACTGGCGGAGAAGAGGGCCGTAATAGTGCAATCATGACCGCTCAGGTTGCCAATTTGTCTGAACAGGATCTGGAAGATCTGGCAGCGTATTTTGCTAGCCAGGAGGCTACCCCGGGAGCAACCCCAGAAGAGTATATCGAACCAGGCGCGGCACTTTACCGTGGTGGCGATGAAGAGCGCGGCATTACTGCATGTATTGCCTGTCATGGGCCGAGCGGAAATGGCATGCAATTGGCCGGCTTCCCAGATATCAGTGGGCAACATGCTGCCTATACAATTGACCAACTTAAGGCGTTTCGTAAAGGCGCGCGAAATAATGACATGAATGGCATGATGCGCGACATTGCTCAAAAATTAACCGATGAAGACATGACTATTCTGGCCAATTACATTGCTGGATTACACTAAATTTCTACTAAATTCATTGATTTGTTAAATAATTGTAATAAAAGTAGTTGAAATTTAAAATTGGTCCTGTATTCTACAGCCTAACTTTTGATGACCACGCAAAATAAAACTATAAAGTGGCCTCAGGGGAATACATAACAATAATAATATAAATGCAAGGACGACGCGATAAAGCGTCAGGAAGACCCATAACAACAAGAAAAAACGCTCTGTAAATAACAATAAAAAGTAGAGCTTAGCAGGAAGCTAACTAGCACACAGAGGTGCGATAACGGGAGAGGTGTCATCAGGCACTCATACAAACAAGGTGATAGTTCAGGCTATCGCCTTTTTTTCTTTTGGGACTTTACTAATTTTAATGTCGACTCATACCTGCCCCCTTTGCGAAACCGACAATACTGATTTTTATTACAAAGACAAGAAACGCGCTTACTGGAAATGCCAACATTGTGATCTGGTGTTTGTGGAAAAAACTGCGTTACCCTCAACATCCGCCGAACTCAGCGAATATCAGCTGCACGAAAACAATGCAGACGATGACGGTTACAAAAACTTTTTATCCCGGCTGGCCATTCCACTACTTTCTATACTTGCGCCCCAGCAGCGCGGTCTGGATTTTGGTTGCGGCCCCTCCCCTGTGCTCGCTCAACTTCTCGACGAAGCCGGGCATCAAATGACCGTGTATGATCCGTTCTTTGAGCCCGACGAAAGCGCGCTGGAAGGTAATTACGATTTTATAACCTGTACTGAAGCTATCGAGCATTTTCACCAACCGCGAAACGAACTTGATTTGTTGAATCGATTGCTAAAACGCAAGGGATACCTTGCAATTATGACTAAGCGAGTGATCGATAAAACGCGTTTTGCCAACTGGCATTATAAAAACGATCCCACCCATGTCAGTTTTTTCAGCGATAAAACGTTTGCCTTTATTGCGCAGTCCTGGGGGTACTCACTGAGATTGGTCAGTAACGACATTGTCTTCATGCAAAAAAATTGAGTAAAGCTGATCATGCATACCGTGTGTGGTTTGCTTTAAAAATTGAAAACAACCGCACGTTAATGCTAAAACACCGCTATAATAGCGTTCATATTTAATGTGCAAAAAATTAAGTGGAACAGTAATAACGATGCCGCGTAAGAAGAAGTCAAGAAAAGTAGGTTTGATTGGTGTACGTAAAGACCCCAATGCACCACGTCCGCCTAAAGGGCCTAAGCGGGTAAAGAAATCTACCGGTAAGCCGGCCGGAAGTAGACATAATGTTGAATCAACAGGCAATAACCCGAATCAGAAAAAAACAGCGAATGATCCCAGAATTGGTAGCAAAAAACCCATCCCGTTAATTGCTAAGCCTACGCAAGCTGAGAAGCGTCGTTATGCAACGCCGACGCAGGAACTGGCTGAAATAGAGGCTGATGATCGTCTGGCGATGCTGCTGGATAAGGCTGAGAACGGCGACAAATTAACAGCCAGCGAACAACAGTACGTGAATGAAAAAATGGCCCGACATCGAGTTCTGTGTGATCTGCTGGGTATCAGCGACGAAGAATCAGCTGATGAGGACGAGACCTCACCGTTGGATAACATTGAACGCCTCAATATTGATGATTTTAAGGATTAACGGTAATTGATGATGTGGATAGGATTGGCCATTGCTGGCGTAATAATAATTTTAGCATTAGGTTTCTATGCAGGTCGTCTATTGTATCAGCTGAAGCAACAAAATCAGCGCCACCAATTGGCCAGAGACAAGCGCACAGCAAAAATTGTTGAAAGTATTCAGGTGATAGTGAAGGCCATGCTGCAGCAACAGTGCGAATTGTCTGAAGGGGCAATCAGATTGTGTAACCTGTTGGAAGCATTGCCTTCTGCGTCCCCACCCGACTACAGTGAACAATACCCGAAGCTATATGAATTTTTTCATAAAGTCAGCGGATTTGCGATTTTAGATGCCAGAGCGAAACTGCCTAAGTCAGAGCGAATGCGCCAGGATGTGGCCCGCGAGCAAATCGAAGCAGACTATGAGACAGCCGTATTGAAGGAACTACCGGCACTTCAGGCATACTGCAACACGCTCTAACGGATTGCCTCTTTGCACACCGCTGTATAGCAATGGCAGTCGGTAGTATGGTCATTCACCATACCCACTGCCTGCATAAATGCATAACAAATCGTTTCACCGACGAAAGTAAAACCTGCTTTTTTCAATGCCTTGGCCATTTGTTTGGAGGCTTCGGTGCTTACCGGCACCTCACTTATTTTGCTCCATTGGTTAATCTCCGTTCTGCCATCCGTAAATTGCCAGATAAAATCAGTAAACGACTGCTGCTCCTTAATGGCTAAATAAGCGTGCGCATTTTTAAAAATTGAGTCGATTTTAAGTCGGTTTCGAATGATTCCTGGATTTTTAATTAGCTTTGCGCGCTCAGCCTGAGGCATACGCACAATTTTTTCTGCGTCAAATTGGCAAAAAGCCTCTTCATAATTCTTTTGTTTACGTAAAATAGTTATCCACGATAACCCTGCTTGCTGACCGTCCAGGCAAAGTTTAGCAAACAATGCGTCTTCATTCCGTTCCGGTCTGCCCCATACTTCGTCATGATACTGTTGATAAAGTGGGTCATCTGTCACCCAGGCACATCGATTTGGTTTAAAACCAGTCATAGTTTTTGCCTTTATTTTATGTTTAAGCCGACTTTAACCCGCTAAAGCCTACATTCATAGACTTACAATCTGTATACTAGGCGACCTTTAATTTGTCACTGAAGCACGTGGTTATAAAGAGAATGCACAATTTCGATATAAAAACCTTTCAGGGGTTAATTCTGGCGTTGCAGGATTACTGGGCCCGACAAGGCTGTGTCATCATTCAGCCGTTGGATATGGAAGTGGGCGCGGGTACGTTTCACCCCATGACATTTTTGCGCTCTCTTGGACCCGAGCCCATTAGCAGTGCCTACGTGCAACCTTGCCGCCGTCCTACCGATGGCCGTTATGGCGAAAACCCAAATCGCTTACAGCATTACTACCAATTTCAGGTCATGCTGAAGCCCTCTCCCGATAATATTCAGGAGCTGTATTTGGGCTCACTCAGAGAACTGGGGTTTGACCCGCTCGTGCATGATATTCGCTTTGTCGAAGATAACTGGGAGTCTCCTACCCTGGGCGCCTGGGGTTTAGGCTGGGAAGTCTGGCTAAATGGCATGGAAGTGACTCAATTTACCTATTTTCAACAGGTCGGCGGACTTGAATGTAAGCCGGTAACCGGAGAAATCACCTATGGTCTTGAACGTCTTGCCATGTATGTGCAGGGCGTTGACAGCATCTATGACCTGGTGTGGACTGATGGCCCGTTAGGCAAAGTGACTTATGGTGATGTATTTCACCAGAATGAAGTCGAGCAATCGACTTACAATTTCGAGCATGCCAATGTAGACGTATTGTTCAGAACTTTTGATGAGTGTGAAGCCGCCAGTCAGTTATCAATTGAAAAGAACTTGCCTCTTCCCGCTTACGAGCAGGTGATGAAAGCCTCTCACGCATTTAATTTGTTAGATGCCCGCCACGCCATTTCAGTGACTGAACGCCAGCGCTACATTCTGCGCGTGCGCACACTCGCCAAAGCGTGTGCAGAAAGTTATTACCAGGCCCGTGAAGAGTTGGGCTTTCCGTTGTGTAAGAAGGAGTTGTAATCGTGCGCAAAGATAATCTTCTTATTGAATTAGGCACCGAAGAACTGCCACCTAAAGCGCTCAAAACTCTGGCAACAAGTTTTGCAGACAATATTCAAGCCGGTCTGAACAACGCTGAGCTGGCCTTTGCAGCGATTGAATGGTTTGCAGCACCGCGTCGATTAGCCGTGGCAGTAAAACAGCTGGACGCAACCCAGCAGGATAAGACGGTTGAAAAACGCGGCCCTGCAGTAAGTGCAGCATTTGACCAAAACGGTGAGCCGACGAAAGCCGCATTAGGTTGGGCACGCGGTAATGGTATTGAAATCAGTGAAGCCGAACGTCTGGTTACCGATAAGGGCGAATGGTTACTGCACAAAGCTCATCAGCCCGGACAATCCATTGAGCAACTGCTTGAAGGAATTTTGACTCAGGCATTGTCTAAATTGCCGATCCCGAAACCCATGCGTTGGGGAAGCTACTCTACCCAGTTTATTCGCCCGGTACATACCCTGTGTGTGCTGTTTGGCAGTGACATTATCAAAGTAAATGCGTTGGGTTTAAACAGCAACAATCAAATTAATGGCCATCGTTTTCAAGGTGAGGCGGGAGTCACGGTTGCCCATGCAGATGACTACCTGGCGGTCATGAAAAAGCAATATGTTATAGCCGATTTTGCTGAGCGTACTCAATTGGTTCAGCAAGAGCTGGAGAAAGCCGCAGAGCAATTGAATCTGAAGGCAGACTATGATGAGTCGCTGCTGGAAGAAATCGCGTCACTAGTAGAATGGCCGGTAGTACTTACCGCCTCTTTCGACACCTCATTCCTGCAGGTGCCCAAAGAAGCGCTGATTTATACAATGAAAGACGATCAGAAGTACGTACCGTTGCTAAAACAGGACGGTCAGTTAAGCAACCAGTTCTTATTTGTCAGTAATATTGAAAGTCGTGATCCCGCTCAGGTCATCAGTGGCAATGAAAAGGTCATACGTCCACGTTTAGCTGATGCCGAGTTTTTCTTTAACGCAGATAAAAAGCAGACGCTGGAAAGTCGTCTGGAAAGCTTAAGTTCGGTATTGTTTCAGAAGCAACTGGGTACGTTAAAAGACAAATCGTTGCGCATTGCCGAGTTGTCAGCCTATATTGCCAGCCACATCAAGGCGGATGAAAAACTTGCCTATCGTGCGGGTGAATTGGCCAAAGCCGACCTGATGACCAACATGGTAATGGAATTTCCTGATGTTCAGGGCGTCATGGGTAAGTACTACGCCCTGTATGACAATGAACCTAAAGAAGTCGCCAATGCGCTGTATGAACAATACCTGCCACGCTTTGCTGGTGATGAATTACCAGCACATCCGGTAAGTGCCGCAGTCGCGCTGGCCGACAAGATGGATACTCTGGTGGGTATCTTCGGCATCGGTCAACTGCCAAAGGGTGATAAAGATCCGTTTGCCTTACGCCGGGCAGCCATCGGTTTGCTGCGTATCATCAGTGAGCTGAAATTGCCTTTGGATCTTGACGATTTGGTCAACAAAGCGGTGGCTATCTATGCTGATAAGCTAACCAATCACGACTGTCATCAGCAGGTTGTCGACTTTGTGCTGGGTCGCTTCAATGCCCTGTTGCAGGATCAGGGGGTAAGCATTGATGTCATTCAGGCAGTCAGCGCTCGTCGCCCCACTCAACCCACTGACTTTGTCGCGCGAATACATGCGGTCAGCACGTTCAAAGCGCTGGAAGCAGCCGAAGCGCTGGCAGCAGCGAACAAACGCGTAGCAAATATTCTAGCGAAACAGCATGTTGAGTCGGCCGGCAAGATAGACCCTGATCTACTGGCAGAATCGTCAGAACAGACCCTTTATCGGGAATTAACCTCGGCCAAATCTGAACTCGCGGCAGCAATTGATCAACACGATTACACTACTGTGCTGACCCGTTTAGCTCAGTTACGTGCAAGTATTGATGATTTTTTTGATAATGTAATGGTCATGACTGACGACATTGCCGTAAGAGATAACCGTCTGGCATTGTTGTTTATGCTACGTGAACTCTTCATGGTAACGGCGGATATTTCGTTGTTAGCCAAAAACTGATATTTAAGGGTAATTGTGACGCTACGAACACTTGGGATCATTGCACTGTTAACGTTATCCGGCTGTGCTACACAGTCGGGTAATCAACTTCCTTCTCAAGGCAGTGATGAACGTATCGCGCTGGATGAGCTATACGTCCGCGGTGTATTTAATTGGTGGGAAGCCAAGCAAAATCATCGCGTTCAGATCAAAGGTCAACAAGGCGTGGTTGATGTTGAGCTCATTGCAGATGGCCAACCCAATGATTTCAAGTTTTCTAACCAGTATTGGAGTCCCTCACAAACGTGTGGTGGCAGCTATGCTGGTCAGATTGTTTCTACACGCAGTACCCTTTATCTGACCTGCGGCGCAAATGCACAGACTTTACAATTTACGCCGTCTGATGATGGCACGTACCGCTTTATCATCAACGAGACTGATAGCGATGAGCTGACCTTAAGTGTGGTGCAGGTAAAGTGACAGGGCTTTGCGCTGTCATTCACGACTTGCAGCGTCTTATCAGCTGACTGAGTTTTACTGAGATCTTACCGACCGGTTTCCCCATAAACAGTGAAATCACAAATGCGGCAGGCCAAGCTAACAAAAACGCTTTCAGCCACGCGACACCTAAACCGTCTACCCAGCCAATATTAATGAACGTCACCCACCCTGACATCAAGGTAGACAGGAGCAGTGACATGCAATAGGCATAACAAAACTTATCTAAATTGAGCAAGCACAACCTCACGTGTAGCTCGACAAAAATACCGTCCAAAGAGTAAAGCAACCGCAGCGAAACTGCCACCTGAATACCGTTACACCTACCTGAGCTGCTCTGTTATTCGGTAATTTGCTGTTTGCATACGTATTCACCAACGCTGGTGCTTGGCAGCTTTAGTCAACTCACTTACTCTTTGTTGATTAATTGTTAACCATTAACATTTTTGCTACAGCTAATGTCAGCAATACTAGTACAAAGGATCCGTCATGCGCGCGTTGCTTGTCAGTCTACTACTCACTCTGTTTACGTTCACTTCCTATGCTCAAGAGTGGCACACCCCGTCACAAATAACTGTCTCCAGCCCTAAAAAGCTGAGTAACTTCACTCGGAAAGCAATGGAGGTGACGGTTGATATCACGAACGACAGTGATGCGCAGCTCATTGGTCCATTCAGGTTGGTAGTGAACGCTAGTTCACACACAATTATGGGCCTGGACGGTGAAGAAAACGGTAAAGCGTTTAAAATTTTACCTTTTACCGCGCTGGCGGCTAATTCGACCCGCCAGGTGGTGTTAAAACTGGAACATGCCCGTAAGCGGTTTAACTTCGACTTTAGTGTCCAGAGTCGTGGCACCGATACGTCTGGCAGCGTGTTAAATCTCGATGATAATCAGATTGCGCTTTTCTACAAACGCGAGGATGGCAATTATTCGGGCTGGGGGCTTCATTTGTGGAGCGGTCAGGCTTGCGGTAACTATGCCGAGCCCACCACATCCAGTCCGCACTTTAACAATTGGGGTTCACCCTACCCCGCTGACGGCGTTGATCCTGAATACGGCGCTTTTTTTATCTTAACGGTGGAGCCCGGTGCCCAATGCTACAACTTTATTGTCCATAAAGGCGATGAACGTGGTGTGGGCAGTGGTGATCAACAGTTTGACCCGACCCAAGGCCAGGAAGCATTTACCTTTCACGGCAATGGTAACATCTGGTATTTCCCCGTGGCCACGCCACCGGTTTTCGCAAGCGGTGCCAGCGCCCATTGGTTAACACCAGATACGTTGGTCTGGGGGAATGTTGTAGATGCTGCCGAATACCGTTTATACCATGCAGAAGACGCGGACATGGCAGTAGTATTTGGGCTACTGGCTAATAAGGGCGAATCGGTCAATTTAGTCAGCTCCGAGTGGGATACCTCGCTGAAACAGCAATTTCCCCATCTCAGTGATTTCTCTGGTTTCAGTGTGTCAGTCTCGCCGGAACAGGCAAAAGCCATGGCAAAAGGGCAATTGATTGCGGTGGCACTGGATAACAATGAAAACGTGTTAGCCGCTACGCATGTTCAGCGTGCCGCCCTGCTGGATTCGCTGTACACGTCTGCGCCAAACGATGCAGATGAAGCGCAGCTGGGTGTGCAGTATGAAGGTAACAAAGTATCCGTTTCGCTGTGGGCGCCCACTGCGAAGAAAGTATCACTTTATCTGTATAACCGAAATCAGAAATGGCTCGGCTGGTGGTTTGGCAAAAAAGCCATGCAGTATGACCCTGACACTGGGATATGGCGGTTTGAAGCCAATAAAAATCTACTCAATCGCAAATACTATCGATTTGAAGTGACTGCTTATCATCCTCTGACCGATAACATTGAAACGATGATGACGTCAGACCCTTATTCGCTGGCATTATCGGAAAACGGCGTGCATAGCCAGTTCATCAATTTGAACGATGCTGACTTGCAACCTGCCGGATGGCGCAATCACACTGTGCCTACCGTACACAATCCGGAAGACGCGGTGATCTATGAAACCCACATTCGCGACTTCAGCAACCTGGATCCTACTGTTCCAACAGCGTATCAGGGTAAATATCTGGCTTTCACACAAACCGATTCACAGCCTGTTCAGCACTTACAGCAACTGGCTGATGCCGGCCTAACACACATTCATTTCCTACCGGCAAACGATATCGCCTCCATTGAAGAAAACCCGGCCGAACGCGTTGAAATTACCGATACGGTGGCCAAGTTGTGTCAACGTAACCCATCTGCCAGCGTGTGCGGTGTTGAATCGGCATCATCACGGTTGATTGACGTATTGGAAAGCTATGATCCTGACTCCACCGACGCGCAGGCATTAGTGGATGAATTCCGTGGCATGGATGGATTTAACTGGGGCTACGATCCCCATCACTTTGCCGCACCAGAGGGCAGTTATGCCACCGAAGCGTCAGGCGAAAGTCGCGTTCGTGAAATGCGCGCAATGAACCTGGCATTACATAACATGGGTTTACGCACCATATTAGATGTTGTCTATAACCACACCGCTTCATCCGGATTGTACGACAAGTCGGTGTTAGATAAGGCGGTTCCCGGTTATTACCATCGTCTAAACGAATTTACCGGCGCAATCGAGCGCTCAACATGTTGCGAAAATACGGCTACCGAGCACAGAATGAT
Organism: Alteromonas ponticola; assembly: GCF_012911815.1. Taxonomy (GTDB): domain Bacteria; phylum Pseudomonadota; class Gammaproteobacteria; order Enterobacterales; family Alteromonadaceae; genus Alteromonas; species Alteromonas ponticola. The sequence continues at coordinate 28,024 of NZ_JAATNW010000006.1, forward strand.
GGAAAAACTGATGATTGACTCATTAGTTATTTTCGCCCGTGATTACGGCTTTGACGGTTTTCGTTTTGATTTAATGGGGCACATCCCCAAGTCGTCGGTAGAACGTGCACGCGAGGCTGTGCAAGCCGTCGACCCGGACACCTATTTTTATGGTGAAGGCTGGAATTTTGGCGAAGTAGTTAACGATCGCCGGTTTGAGCAGGCTTCGCAACTAAACATGGCAGGCACCGAAATTGGTACCTTCTCAGACCGTCAGCGTGAAGCGGTACGCGGTGCTACGTTGTTTGCCAGTGATGGGAATGTTAACGAGCAGGATGTTATCCGTATCGGTATGGCTGGAAATATGGCTAATGTGCAATTTGTGGCCGCTAACGGTAACTATGTCAAAATGTACGACTACCAGTGGAATGGACAGCCAGCTGGCTACAGTAGTGACCCCGCTGACACCGTAAATTACATTTCTAAACATGATAACGAAACGTTGTGGGATCAGTTGCAGTTAACCCTGCCGGCTTCGCTTTCGCTGGCTCAACGTGCCCGTATTCAAGCAGTAGCGCTGTCCATCCCTATGCTCAGTCAGGGTATACCGTTCCTGCACATGGGCTCTGAGCTGTTGCGTTCAAAATCATTAGACCGCAACTCTTATGATGCCGGTGACTGGTTTAATAAAGTGGATTTCTCCATGGACTCAAGCAACTGGAACATCGGGCTGCCCCTGGCGCAGGACAATGCGGGTAAATGGGACACAATGCGAGGAATCATTGCTAATCCAGCGACTGCACCAGACAGTTATGTAATGAATGCAACGTTTGAGCGGTTTAAAGAATGGTTGTCTATTCGTCAGTCTTCCGTGTTATTTCGTTTGCCAACACAGCAAGACGTGATTGATCGTTTAGCTTTCCATAATACCGGTGTTGATCAGCAAGCAGGCCTGATTGTCATGAGTTTGGATGACGGCATTGGCGTGGACGATATTGACCCTCAGCACGATGCCATTCTGGTGGTTGTAAATGGTTCAAACGGGTCAGTTGATGTGCCAATGTCACAGGCAGAACAATTCGAACTACACCCGGTTCAGCTTGGTTCCAGCGATGTCGCGTTAAGCAATGTGATTATTAGTTCCGGCTCAATTGCGGTTCCGCCACAAACCACCGCCGTTCTGGTTAAACCTCAATTTGGCGCTCAAGGTGAAGGGGTATCGGCACGTCCTCCACTTGGAGAGCAGGTAATCTATCTCCGCGGCGATATGAATAGCTGGGGTACTGACGACCCGCTCTCTTATCAGGGCAATGGCCGCTATAGCGTAACGCTGGATTTGGGTGCCGGTGCCTATCAGTTCAAACTGGCCAGCGAAGGTTGGGATTTGCAATACGGCGGTGGGTTTTCTATTCCGCTTAATGAAACTTACAATGTCTATGAATATGGCGACAATATCAGTGTTACTTTAGCTGAAGATACAACCGTCACCTTTACGTTTAACCTGGCTGCGATGCAATCACCGACCTTATTGTTGTCAGCCGATGTTGATGATGCACCAACTGCTCCATATGGTGATACCACTGTGTATCTACGCGGTAGTATGAACGGTTGGGGCACAGATAATCCTTTCGTTTATCAGGGCAACAATCGCTATACCCTGGCCCGTGCACTCACTGCTGGAACTTATAATTTCAAACTAGCCAGCCAGGACTGGTCAACGGTAAATATTGGTGCCAGTACCTCTGGACAGGAAATTCTGTTAAATACGCCTTGGAATATGGTTAACGGCGGAAGCCAGGATGTAACGCTAAATATCGTCGCCGACGGTCAATATCTGTTTGATATTGATGCCAGCGATGCAACTAATCCTGTCGTCACTGTTAGCGAGGATATCGCGCCATTGGCCGCAATTCCGCATATCCGTGGTTCACTCAATAATTGGGGAACGACGGATCCAATGATGTATGTGGGCAATGGCAGCTATCAAGTGAATATCGATGTGCTGACTGGCCAATATCAATTCAAGGTGGCCAGCAGCGATTGGTCTGCTATTGACTTAGGATCGTTTGAGCAGGCGACGGTAGGTAAAACAATTAAGCTCGAAGGGGGAAATAATATTAATTTGGAGGTAAACGAAGACGGCATACGACGCTTCAGCATGAACGTGTTCACAACGCCTTTTACCCTAAACATCGAGTAATTTAAGCGGGTTGCACATTCCTCCCCGGGTGTGCAACTCTACCTGTTCTACTTGTACGATGAACTTTTTTCCCAGCTTCCTTTCCAAGATGCGCTGCAGCGTATAGGAAGGTAATCAATAGATTTACCGATTAATGGGTTCAATCTTTTATCTGCACGATCATTCTTATACTTTTATTGCTGTTCGGTACTGAGTTGATATTACCCTCCAGCACAGTTATTTTCTCTTCCCTTTGACAGGGTCCAGTCTGCGCAAAAAACTTCCAATTGTTATTTCACTTTCAACCCTATATGCTGGTGTTATACGAGATACAGCGACGGTCAGTGCGGCTATCAGCATGCACTTCCAGCATTACACGAATCACAAAGAGCTTTCCTAACGCGGACAGCCAGTGATTAGTGTCACAGTAGATAGAGAACGAAGAGAACTAAGTGAACAATTCTGTATTGGCGGATATTAAACGTATCCAGGCGATTGAAGCAGTCCCCCATATCATGAAAGTCTTATCAGATATTACCGGCCTTCGATTTATATGTATTGCGCGTGTGACTGAAAGTAATTGGACGATGTGCGCCGTATTAGATTTGGTCAACTTTAATCTATCCCCAGGTGATGAACTCGAAATCCACACAACTTTCTGTCAACAAGTTCGCCGCTCTTCCAAACCAATTGTCATTGACAATGTTCAGGAAGATGAAATTTATTGTGATAATCCCATCCCGAAAATGTATCAATTTGAAAGTTACTTTTCCTATCCCATTTATGACAATAAGGGGAACTTTTTCGGAACGTTGTGCGGGTTAGATCCAAGTCCCGCAAAATTGAAAAATCCCGCGGTTGAAAGCCAAATTGCAGCCTTTTCTGATTTGCTTTCTCGCCAACTTATGGCGCAGGAGAGCTATGAAAAGATGGAAACGGCCCTAATTGACGCAAAAGATGCGGCACGTTTACGTGAACAATATATTGCAGTCTTAGGGCATGATATTCGTACCCCACTTTCTTCACTTTCGCTTTGCGTTGATTTGCTCGCCGACCAGCTATCCGATGAATTTTCGCTAAAAATTCTTACTAAAATGTCGAACAGCGTTAAAAGAATGAACGGATTAATCAGCGATGTCATGGATTTCACCCATGGTCGGGTTGGTGATGGCATAAAATTACATCTTAGAACAAATAAAAATCTGGCTTCGCGACTTGAACATACAGTATCTGAGCTATCCGGATTACATCCTTCATGCAGAATAAGCAGCAACATCAATCTAAGCGTCGCAGTTAACTGTGATTCTGATCGCATTTGCCAGTTACTCTCCAACTTACTGATCAATGCCATCACCCATGGCGATAGTGCGCAACCTATTTTCGTTTCAGCATATATAGAAGAGGAGAGATTTATTGTTGAAGTGAAAAATCATGGTTTGGAAATTCCCGATTCTGTCCGCCAGCAACTGTTTCAACCGTTTTGGCGCAGTCAGCACAATAAAGAGAGCAAAGGACTTGGCTTGGGGCTGTTTATCGCCTCTGAAATCGCTAAAGCTCACCATGGCGAGTTGCTGGTGAAATCAGAAAATGATGTAACGACCTTTTCGTTCTCAATGCAGTTAGCCTGACTAGCGGTGTGTCACTCATCTATGAAGTATCAGCAAAGCTGACAACTCAAAAAGAATTACACACACAAAAAAACGGCCATTAAGGCCGTTTTTCTTTTCAACTCTCGACTAAACGTCTAAGTTTTCCACTTTAAGTGCATTCGCTTCAATAAAGGCTCGGCGTGGTTCAACCTGATCGCCCATCAATGTGGTGAACAATTGATCGCACGCAATCGCATCTTCAATCGTTACTTGAAGCATACGGCGGCTCGCAGGGTCCATCGTGGTTTCCCACAACTGTTCCGGGTTCATTTCCCCTAGCCCCTTGTAGCGCTGAATATACTGTCCACGCTTGGCCTCTCCCATTAACCAATCAAGTGCTTCCTTGAAAGAACGAATGGGTTGCTTCCGCTCTCCACGTTGAATGAATGCCCCTTCGTCCATCATGTTATTGATAGCGTTATTCAAATCGCGGATTTTTTCGTACTCAGTAGAGTCGATAAAGTCATGGTTCAATTTGTATTCGTAATCGATACCATGCATACGCATGATAATAGCGATAATGAATTCACTCATCTCCTCATCACGTCTTATTTCAAAACGGAAATCAGCCCCGTCTGAAGATTGCTTGTCATTAAGACTGGCAACTAACAATTCCGCCGTTTGCTGAAGCTTGGCTTCGTCTTTCAAATCTTCTAACTGAATCGGCTTGGAATACAGTAAGCGATAAAGAATTGTTTCCGGCATCACTCTGCGCATGCGCGTAATCATCTTTTCAACGCTTTGGTATTGTTTAACCAACTCTTCTAAGCCAACCCCACTAATTGGAGCTGAATCTTCACTGGCGTACAGAGCAGCACCATCAAGTGCAATAGAAGTGAGGTATTGAACCAATGAATCATCGTCTTTCAAATACTGCTCTTGCTTGCCTTTTTTGACTTTGTACAGTGGCGGCTGTGCAATATAAACATAACCGCGTTCAATAATTTCAGGCATTTGACGATAGAAAAACGTCAACAGCAGTGTTCGAATGTGTGAACCGTCTACGTCCGCATCGGTCATAATAATGATGCGATGGTAACGTAATTTGTCTGGATTATACTCGTCTCTGCCGATACCGCAGCCAAGCGCAGTAATTAGCGTAGCCACTTCCTGCGACGAAAGCATTTTGTCAAAGCGCGCTTTTTCAACATTGAGAATCTTCCCTTTCAATGGAAGAATTGCCTGATATTTACGGCTACGCCCTTGTTTAGCCGAACCACCTGCAGAGTCACCCTCCACTATATAGAGTTCGCTTAATGCAGGATCCTTTTCCTGACAGTCAGCTAATTTGCCTGGTAATCCCGCTAAGTCCAGAGCGCCCTTCCTACGCGTCATTTCGCGTGCCTTACGTGCCGCTTCACGTGCTCGTGCCGCATCAATAATTTTGGTAGCAATAATTTTACTTTCCGTAGGGTTTTCCAATAAAAATTCAGTCAGTTTCTCGTTCATCGTCGACTCTACGGCGGGTCGCACTTCAGATGAAACCAGTTTATCTTTGGTTTGTGAAGAAAATTTAGGATCTGGAACTTTTACCGAAATGACAGCGGTTAGTCCCTCGCGGGCATCATCCCCACTGGCATTTGTTTTCGCTTTTTTATTTAGCCCTTCCTGTTCCATGTAGTTGTTCAATGTGCGTGTTAATGCACCACGGAAACCGGCTAAGTGAGTTCCACCATCGCGCTGTGGAATATTGTTGGTAAAGCAAAAAATGTTTTCCTGGAAGCTATCGTTCCACTGCATTGCGACTTCGACAGAAATGCCATCTTCCGGTCGCTCGTGAGCAAAATGAAATACTTTCTGATGTACAGGAGTTTTGTTTTGATTCAGGTATTCAACAAATGCCTGAATACCACCTTCATATTTAAAGTGGTCTTCTTTACCGTCTCTTTCATCTAACAGTTTGATTGATACGCCAGAATTTAGGAAAGAAAGCTCTCGCAAACGTTTTGCCAAGATATCGTAATGAAATTCTGTATTGGTAAAAGTTAATTCACTCGGCCAAAAGCGCAATGAAGTACCCGATTTGTCTGTCTCACCAATGACGGCTAAAGGTGCTTGCGGTACACCATGCTGATATTCTTGCTCATGGGTTTTACCTTGACGACGAATACGCAGCTTTAGCTTCTTCGATAACGCGTTTACAACTGAAACACCGACACCATGAAGACCACCAGATACTTTGTAAGAATTGTCATCAAATTTGCCGCCCGCGTGCAAGACAGTCATAATTACTTCAGCAGCGGAAACGCCTTCTTCCTCGTGAATTGAAGTTGGAATTCCTCTTCCATCGTCAGATACAGAAACTGACCCATCGGAATGAATTTGCACAACTATCTCGGTACAGTGCCCGGCTAAGGCTTCGTCAATTGAGTTGTCCACCACCTCGAAAACCATGTGGTGCAAACCAGTACCATCGTCAGTATCACCAATGTACATTCCTGGGCGCTTACGTACTGCGTCTAATCCTTTCAGTACTTTAATACTGGAAGAATCATAATTTTGCTGTTCTGACATACTTAATTGCTCTCCTCTTTCACGATGCCATGTTCCACGTGAAACATCTTTTTATCGTTATAATTCTCTACGAAGTCGATTTGCTCATCAACTATTGCAGTTACTACTACTTGTGTATTGGTTTCCAGCAAACGTGTTAAAAACTTTTCGCGCCGAATACTGTCTAGCTCTGCGCCAATATCATCAAGTAGAAAAATACTTTGACGTTGTGTCTGGTCAGCAAATAACTGTGTTTGAGCAAGTTGTAAAGCCGCTACCGTCATACGTAGCTGCCCTCTTGATAACATTTCCTGCGCTGACACATTATTAACCTTGAGTCTCAGATCTGCCTTGTGCGGGCCAACAGAAGTGTAACCCACCTTATAATCGTAATCGCGCTTTTTGGCTAACGCTTCCATAAAAGTAAGCTGCTTTTCCCAGCCCCTATGATAAGCAATTTCGACAGAAAACTCAGGTAAAAATTGCGCCATTATTGATTTAAAGTAAGGCAAGATATTTTCAATGTACTGCCGACGACAGGCATCAATTACCTCTGCAGCACTAATTAACTGCTCTGACCAAAAAGTGTGTTCAGGCTTGGTTATATCCTGTCCCTGCTTTAACAGCGCATTGCGTTGTTTTAACAGTGATAAATACGATCTGGCGTGAAGACGAAATGAATGTTCCACGTGGAACAAGCCCCAATCAATAAATCGGCGTCGTTCTGAAGGTGTTCCTACCAATAAATCAGTACTTTGGGGTGTGAACAACTGCACCGGCACCAAACTTACTAAATCTGCCAATCTGTTAGAATGCTCACCATTTATGTTGCAGGTTACCTCGTTAATTCGTGAGCGGCTCAAACCTACTTTTATGTGTTGATCCGTTTCAGTATTACAGCGTGCGAATACGCTGAAAGAAGATTGGTCATCTTTAATGACCGACTCATGTTTACTGGTTCTGAAAGAACGACCAAAGCCCAAATAATAGATTGCTTCTAACAACGACGATTTTCCACTGCCATTATGCCCCCTAATAACTGAGAGTGAAGGTGACAAATCTAAACAGGCCGTGGAAATGTTTCTGAAGTTAGTTATCTGGACTTGCGCCAGTTTCATAAAAATCTCAAAGAAGGTAGTAACACGCCCTCAATCGTTTAAGGGCGTATATGAACGCTGCTACAGACGCATTGGCATGATGACGTAAAGCGCCGAATCATCATTAGCAGCTTCGATCAGTGCACTTGCGTTAGCGTCTGACAAAGAAATTTTAACTGATTCAGATGAAAGTGAATTGAGAACATCAATAAGGTACGCGACATTGAAACCAATTTCTAAATCATCCCCTTGATAATCTACATCAACGATTTCTTCTGCTTCTTCCTGCTCTGGGTTATTTGCCGTTATCTTAAGCTCACCCGATGATAGATTTAAGCGTACTCCACGAAACTTTTCATTTGATAAGATTGCCGCGCGAGAAAATGCTTCTTTCAACACCGCTTTACTGGCAGTAATCACTTTATCGCCATCTTTAGGCAACACGCGACGGTAATCCGGAAAACGGCCGTCAACCAGCTTACTGGTGAAAATGAATTCGCTCGAAAATAAACGAAGGTGATTCGCGCCAATCTGAATTTTCAACGACTTGTCTTCTTCACCAATCAAACGAGAGATTTCTAACACGCCCTTGCGCGGAATGATAACCTGACGTACCGGCAGGTTAGCCCCTTCAAAACCAAAGCGACACAGGGCCAAACGGTGACCATCGGTTGCAACTGTACGCACAAGATTGTCTTCCGTTTCTAGTGACATGCCGTTTAAATAGTAACGAACATCTTGTTGCGCCATGGAAAAATGCGTGCTGTCGATAAGGTGCTTGAGATCACTGGAAGTCACTTCAAACTCAACTTCCCCTTCCCAATCTTCAAGGTTTGGATAATCGTTCGCTGAGAGCGTTGATAAAGTATATTTACCCCGACCGGCTTTGATTAATGCTTTGTTGCCATCCAGTGAAAACTGAATATCCGAGCCATCGGAAAGACCCCGAATAATATCAAACAACTTTTTTGCCGGAACAGTAATTTCACCCTCTTGAAAATCACCCTCAAGAGGCGTGCTGGCGATCAATTCAACCTCCAGATCTGTACCAGTTAACCAAAGTGAACCTTCACTAACCTTAATCAGCACATTAGATAGGATTGGTAAGGTGTGACGTCGTTCAACTGCGCCTGACACTAATTGAAGGGGTTGCAAAAATTTTTCTCGGCTGATTGCAAATTTCATCGGTTCTTGTTGCGCCTCTTTTAATGCATCTTAACGGATTTAAAAGTTAAGAAGATAACGTCCTGATTAGGTTTTTATAGTCTTCCTTTATATCATGACTTTCTTCTCTTAGCTGCTCTATTTTTCGACATGCGTGCAGAACAGTAGTGTGATCACGTCCGCCAAACGCGTTGCCCAATTCAGGTAAACTGTGATTGGTTAGCTCCTTCGCTAACGCCATGGCAACTTGTCGTGGCCTTGCTACACTGCGGCTGCGACGCTTGGAAAGAATATCCGCAACTTTAATTTTATAGTAATCAGCTACGGTTTTTTGAATATTATCAACCGTAACTAACTTTTCCTGCAACGCAAGTAAATCTCGCAGCGCTTCGCGAACAAAATCAATAGTAATTGGTCTGCCGGTAAAGTTGGCATTGGCGATGACGCGATTCAAGGCACCCTCAAGCTCACGCACATTAGAACGCAATCGCTTGGCGATAAAGAAAGCCACTTCATTCGGAAGAGTGATTCTATTTTCAGTGGCTTTGCGCATTAAAATCGCCACCCGGGTCTCTAACTCAGGTGGCTCTATCGCAATGGTTAAGCCCCAGCCGAAGCGAGATTTTAAGCGATCCTCTACCCCATCAATTTCTTTTGGATAGCGATCCGACGTCAAAATAATTTGCTGATTACCTTCGAGCAACGCGTTAAAGGTATGGAAAAATTCTTCCTGAGAGCGCTCTTTGTTGGCGAAAAATTGTATATCGTCAATTAACAACGCATCAACCGAACGATAAAAACGCTTAAAATCTTCGATAGCATTATTTTGTAATGCCTTGACCATATCCTGAACAAAGCGTTCGGAGTGCATGTAGACAATTTTAGCATTTTGGCGATTAGCAATAATGCCATTACCCACTGCATGCAGTAAGTGTGTCTTACCCAGACCCGTACCGCCATATATAAATAACGGGTTATAGGAGCCGCCGGGGTTATTAGCGACCTGGGTAGCGGCAGCCCTGGCTAATTGGTTTGATTTACCTTCTACAAAGTTTTCAAACTGGTAATTGGGATTAATATTGCTTTTGTGCTTTGCCGCTTCAGGAATCGGGACCACGTTGGGTGAACTATGCAATCTATTGGCTTCAGCCTGCTTATGTAGATTCTCACTAATAGCTATGGTTGGAGAATTTGCAGGGGTTGGTACCGACTCGTTCGCTGTATGACTTAACGAGCTGGTAACCGTGGCCCGATTTACGCTGGTGCGTCGACTTGCCACTTCCAGTCGCAACTGAGGTGCGTCGTTGCCTGCAAACTCAGCAAACAAGGCGGTGACTTTGTCACGGTACTTATCCCGTACCCAGTCGAGAATAAAACGATTAGGCGCAAATAACGTAATAACGTCAGCCTGCTCATCTGATGTCAACGGTCTTATCCACATGCTGAACTGCTGGTTAGGCAATTCCTGCCGTAACCTATCAAGACAGAGGTTCCATAATGACATGGTAAAAAAATGCTCCAATGCGCGACGAACTACGAATCGACAAAACAATGTTAACGAAAAAGAATTATATGAGAATGGATATTTCACAATAAGAAATATCTAACGTAGCGCAATTTTTTAAAGGTTTAGTTTTATGCTGTGGATTATCCTTGTTTTAGTCAGAAATGTAAATCAGGATCGCGTAAGATCATTAAGATCGTTTTGTTATATACCTGTTTTTACTTATTAATATTTATTAACTTGCTTGACAAACCTTGTAACCGCAGATCTACTGTACATACGATCAACGCTTAGAAAAACTGGTCAGAAATGTGAAAAATGGCACTTATTGTGGATAACTAAAAAGGTGATTTAAACTTATGCACACCGTTATCTTTGATTTTTTTACCTAATATGCTTCTGCACAAATATCCAACATTATTTTCGCTTTTTCTCGTTGTTAAGATTGACAGCAAGGCTTTAGATCTCTAGAATTCAGCGTCCTTTTGGAAGGGTAGCAAGAAGATAACGCACTTTTAATTCCGTGAGTTATTGAATAACTGCCTAAATTTAATTTTGTTTGTGAGACTTTGGTCATGAAAAGAACATTTCAACCGAGCAACCTAAAGCGTAAGCGTTCACACGGTTTCCGTGCTCGTATGGCGACCAAAAACGGTCGTAAAGTACTTGCAGCTCGCCGTGCTAAGGGCCGTGCTCGCCTTTCAGCTTAATGGTAAGTTGCCAAAGTGGGCGAAAATCAATTTTCTAGGGAGTTACGATTACTAACTCCCTCCCACTTTACCCGCGTTTTTAATCAGGCTATTCCAGCCGTCTCTCCTGCTTTTACCTTACTTGCCAGACATAATCAGCTTGAAAAACCCAGGCTTGGCATCACATTGTCTAAAAAGCGCATCAGAAAAGCACACGACCGTAACCGCATTAAAAGGTTAATTCGTGAAAGTTTTCGTCACAAAACTCATCAACTGCCGTCGATAGATATTATTGTGGTAGGAAAGTCAGGCGCCGACAAATTAAGCAATGACGAGATATTTAAAACTTTGGAAAAGCAATGGCAAAAGTTAGCCAAACGTTGCGCAGAATCACGATAGCTATACCTCTTATTCTGATTTGGGGTTACAAATTGTTGATTTCACCGATGCTTGGTCAACGCTGCAGGTTCCACCCAACCTGCTCGCAATACGCCATTGATGCATTAAAAACACATGGATTAGTAAATGGCGGTTGGTTATCGGTTAAACGCATATTAAAATGCCACCCATTGCACGAGGGTGGATATGATCCGGTCCCAAACAAACAAAACAATAAACCTATAAAGTAAAGAGACCTCTATGGAATCGCAACGTAGTTTTCTGGTGATAGGCCTGGCACTTGTCAGTTTTCTGCTATGGCAGCAATGGCACGTGGATTATGGTCCAAAGCCCGTCGAGCAAGTCGGCACGGAACAATCAATCCCATCACAAAATGAGGGTGTTGCTTCAGCTGGCCAAACGTCACAAGTAAACGAAGACGTACCCGCATCAGCCTCTCAGTCAGCCGAACAGTTACCTGCTGTTGAAACTTCTTCATCGCGTTTAATCTCCGTAACAACCGATACTCTGGATGTGAAAATAGATTTAGTGGGTGGTGATGTTGTCTATGCAGATTTGCTCCAGTTTCCAGTAAAGCAGGATTCGTCGCAGCCTTACAGCTTATTGCGCAATAATGACCAGCTCTATATAGCACAAAGTGGTTTGGTTGGCGGAAATGGTCCTGACGGCAGTTCACAAGGTCGACCTCGATACAGTGTTGACCAGGAAAGCTTTAAACTCGAAGGTGAAACACTGGCAATTCCGCTGACGTGGAGGAATGAGACAGGCATTGTTGTAACAAAAACACTGACTTTTACCCGCGGCAAACATGATATCGATGTCACCTACACGATTAAAAATAACAGTCCTCAAACCGCAAATTTTCAACAATATGCTCAGTTGAAGCAGGTTATGGCTGATTCTGATGGCAATGTGTTTATGCCGACATACCGTGGTGCCGCTTACTCTACTGAAGATGAACGTTACGACAAATACACCTTTGATGATATCGAAGATAAGAATTTGCGTGAAACCACACCCGGCGGTTGGGTTGGTATGCTGGAACATTATTTCGTTTCTGCGTGGGTACCACCCCAGGATGAAGTAAATAAAATCTACAGCCGCCTGATTCGCAACCAATATGCCATTATTGGTTTTACCGGTGAACCTATTAATATTGCCACTGGTGAGTCTGCCACGTTGGCTACACAACTTTATTTGGGTCCAAAAGATCAGGATGAACTCGCAACTATTGCGCGCGGGTTAGACTTAACCGTTGATTACGGCGTGTTGTGGTGGATTTCTCAGCCCTTATTCAAATTACTCCAGTTTTTGCATGGTTTAGTAGGTAACTGGGGCCTGGCAATTATTCTGATCACCATCATCGTCAAGGGAATTATGTATCCCCTGACGAAAAAGCAATATGAATCAATGGCTAAGCTGCGTAATTTAGCACCAAAGATGCAGCAGTTAAAAGAACGCTATGGTGATGACCGTCAAAAAATGTCGCAAGGCATGATGGATTTATACCGTAAGGAGAAGGTCAACCCCATGGGAGGTTGTTTCCCCTTATTGCTGCAAATGCCGATATTTCTGGCCCTATATTGGGTACTGATGGAAAGTGTGGAATTACGTCATGCGGATTTCTATTTATGGATTACCGACTTGTCCGTTAAAGATCCGTTCTACGTGTTACCCATCTTGACGGGTGCCAGTATGTATCTGTTACAAAAGCTACAACCCAATACTATTAGCGACCCCATGCAGCAAAAAATTATGCAATGGATGCCGGTGATGATGAGTGTCTTTTTCCTTTGGTTCCCGGCTGGGTTAGTACTTTACTGGTTAATCAGTAACGTGATTACCCTGATTCAGGCAAAGATAATTTACGCCTCGATGGAAAAGCGCGGATTACAAACTAAATAATTTAACGTAAAAACAGCCCTTTAAGGGCTGTTTTGATAACGTAAGGGGAAAACGAATGCCATCTTTTGATATTGTGTCAGAAATCAACATGGAAGAAGTGCGCAACGCTACAGAAAACGCCAGCAGAGAGTTGTCAACACGGTTTGATTTTCGTGGCGTTGATGCCAGCTTCGAATACAAAGACAAAACAGTAAAGATGCAAGCGGAAGCAGAATTTCAGTTGCAGCAAATGGAATCAATTTTTCGAAACGCATGCGCAAAACGAAATCTGGATACCTCAGCCATGGATGTGAAAGACTTTGACCATCGTGGTAAGAACTATTACCAGACCATCGCTTTCAAAGAAGGAATCGAGCAAGACGTGGCCAAGAAAATCGTTAAACTTATCAAGGAAGCAAAGCTGAAAGTGCAGACATCGATTCAAGGTGACCAGTTGCGTGTTACCGGAAAGAAACGTGATGACTTACAGGAAGTTATTGCTTTGATTAAGCAGTCCGATTTGGGCCAACCATTTCAGTACAATAACTTCAGAGATTAGTAGACGTGGAATTCCCTTCACACGAAACCATTGTTGCACAAGCAACGGCACCCGGTAGAGGAGGTGTAGGGATAGTCCGTGTCTCTGGCCCAAAAGCCCAAGTGGTTTGCGAAGCTATTTTACACTCTACGCTGAGACCTAGAGTGGCGTCGTACAGTTCTTTCTACGACTCTCAGGGAAATATCATCGATCAGGGCATTGCGCTCTATTTTGCTGGTCCAAATTCATTTACTGGCGAAGATGTACTTGAGTTGCACGGCCATGGCGGACAAGTCGTCATGGACATGCTGATTGATGCGGTACTGCAAGTTCCGGGCATACGCCTGGCGAAGCCCGGAGAATTCAGCGAACAGGCATTCTTGAATGACAAACTGGATTTGGCGCAGGCAGAAGCCATTGCTGATTTGATTGACGCCAGCTCACAACAGGCCGCTCGTAGTGCCCTGCGTTCACTCCAGGGTGAATTTTCTCAGCAAATCAATCTACTCGCTGAACAGGTCATTCATTTACGTATGTATGTAGAAGCCGCCATTGATTTTCCTGATGAAGAAATTGATTTCTTGTCAGATGGTAAAGTGGCAACTGATCTCGCTTCCATTCTTGCTCAACTCAACAAAGTGCAACATCAGGCTAAACAGGGTTCATTGTTGCGCGAGGGTATGCACGTGGTAATCGCGGGCAGACCCAACGCAGGTAAATCCAGTTTGCTTAACGCACTGGCGGGCCGGGAAAGTGCGATTGTCACCGACATTGCGGGCACCACGCGGGACATTCTTAAAGAGCATATTCACATCGACGGTATGCCTGTGCATATAATCGATACCGCAGGATTAAGAGACAGTACGGATAAAGTTGAACTGATTGGTATAGAACGGGCATGGCAGGCTATTAAAGATGCTGACCGGGTATTATTTGTGGTGGATAGCACAGCATCTGACGAAATTGACCCTTATAAGATCTGGCCCGAGTTCATGCAGCGATTGCCAGATAGTATGCCAATAACAGTAATCAGGAATAAGGCTGATTTGTCAGGTGAACCGATTGGTTTAGAAACCTTAACCTCGTCGCATAATGCCACCAGTATTATCAGATTATCTGCCAATACCGGCAACGGCATCGACATCCTGACCCAGCATCTAGCCAAAACGATGGGGCTGGATACTACATCTGAAGGTAAGTTTATTGCCCGAAGACGTCACCTGGACGCTCTGCAAAACGCGCTCAGCCATATTGAAACAGGTCAGTTACAATTATCACAACACATTGCCGGTGAGTTGCTAGCCGAAGAATTACGACTAGCCCATCAACAACTCACCGAAATTACCGGTGAATTTACGTCTGACGACTTATTAAGTCGAATATTCTCTTCATTTTGTATTGGTAAATAAGATGTCAAAATACGCAATTATTGTCGGCTCAGTGCTAGGTGCATCTGAGTATGTGGCAGACGCATTGGCTGAGGCTATTCAGCAAAATGGTGATAGCGCTGAAATTTTCCTGTCACCCGATTTCACTGAAATTCCATCAGAGACTATCTGGATCATATGCACTTCAACGCATGGTGCTGGAGAGCTTCCCGACAATATTCAGCACTTCGCACAACAACTTGAATTTGCCGATTTATCCGCTGTATCGGCCTACGTTATTGGTTTAGGCGATAGCAGTTATGACACCTTTTGCCACGGCGCCAAAGCAATTGAGACGTTGCTTAAGCAAGGCGGTGCAACACTGTTATCAACGCCGTTGCATATCGATGTGCTCACCTACCCCATTCCAGAAGATGAAGCCGTTGCCTGGTTTAAATCGCAAACGAGTCAACAGATAGCTTAACGTTATGTTTACCGAAGCCGAGTACCACGCCCTATGCAGCCCGTTAGCGAATGCCGCCCGGGTGCTTTACTGTTTAGGCTTGCGTCCTACCGCCAATGCGACCACGGCTGCATCTGAACCACTGAACTACAAATTTCTGCTTGCGCTGGTTAATGCAGACGCCACGGATCCTCCCTATACTCGCGGCAGACAACTAAACGATTTACTTAAATCACTTGAGCAGGCCGGTTTAATCGCCCTGCCCGCCTCACTGTCGTTTTCTTCTTCACTAAATGGCAAGGTCATTCTGTTACCGCTTATTCAAACCAAGCACGACTCATTCAGTCACCTCCATCGACAGCATCAGGCGATCAATATGAAATGGCAACCTGATGAGGCCTTATTTACTGAAATGGCCACCTTGCTAGGTGTTGTCGATAAATCCTATGATCAGGACGACATTAATGAATTTATCGCTTATTGGTTAGGCCGCCCGTCGACGGTGCTCAGTCATTTTCAATGGACGCAAAAATTTGTTTATTCAATGCGCAATAAACGTTTCGGCCGAACCGAAACAAAAACACCCATCGATTCAAGCAAATTTGTTGAAGTTGCACCTTCTGTTGAAGCAGATGATAATACTCGTAAGCTGGTCGAAAAATATCGCCGTAAACCGTAACCCAAGAAGACACAGACACTATGCAATCGCTGAAAGACAAAATTGATGGATTGGCCAGAGCACTGGGAAAGAAAGCGGACGGCCAACAAGATTACACTGATTACAAAACCTTGCGTAAACAATACGAAGAGCAAGCCAATGCTGAAGTTAAACAGGCACAACAGGTCAGTAAATCTCAACGAATATCGACCTTACACGGACGCTCTGACTTAAATCCTAAATGGACCTTCGGCAACCTTATCGAAGACAGTGATGATGTCATTGAAGCCGTCAGCATTGCCCATTCGTTTATTGCTGCTCATGAAGATCTGAATTGGCGAAACGCAGGCTCACACATGATGATTTTCTACGGTGATTATGGCCGTGGTAAATCTCATATTGCCGGTGCCATAGCACACCAATTAATCGACCAATATGAGATCACAGTGTTATATCGTCAACTTTCAACCTTGTTGGAGTTGCGTTATTCATCCTACGACTTTGGCGCTCAGGATAAAGTGGGCCAGAAATTTCGCGAAGCAAATCAAGAACTGTTGGATGTGGATTTACTCATACTTGATGAAGTCTGTGTGAATGAAACCATGCTGAAAAAAAATACCCAAAGCTGGTTGGGTAACTTATTGCGGCAACGTCTGGTAAATAAGAAAAATTGTATTCTGATCACCAACCATAATTTAGCCGAACTTGAGATGGCACTCGGTCGCTATTGCTTTGAATCAATAAAAGAATATGACACTTACAAGGTTAGATTTGCCGGACCAAGCAGACGTAAGGGGCTGGTAGCAGATGAAGCTGAACAACCCGCACAATCGCCTGCTTATCAGCCAAATCAGCTCAGGTAGTTTAAGCCTGCTTTAAACTTTTTTTAATTTAGCTGCGTCATACCTTTAGTCAATCAACTAAAGGAATTACACGCATGCTGAATTTACCCCTACCCAAATCCGTCTCAACCCTTTGCATTCCATTGCTTTTACTTGCCCCAATGGCGCAGGCAAAAGTGATTGAACAGTCATTCTCAGCGCAAGCTGGCGATACGCTTTACCTGAAAACTGACCAGGGCAGCATAGAGATCAAAACGCACAATAAGCGCGCCATAGACGTTTATGTTGAAATAGATGGTGAAGAAGAAGACGAATTCAAAGTCAGTTTTGATGAACATAGTGACGGCTTAAAAATACGTGGTGAGCGCGAAGACCGCCATGGCTGGAGTCGCACCCGTATTGCCTACCTAATTACCGTTCCGCAAGAATATAATCTGGATTTGAATACGGCAGGTGGAAAAATAGAAATTGAAGACGATCTCACCGGTGACATTGATGCCAGGACATCCGGGGGTTCAATCAGCGTAGCTTCCGTTAACGGTGACGTGCAGTTGCATACATCGGGAGGCTCAATTAAAACCAAAGATATTAATGGTGAAATTGACGCACATACATCCGGTGGCAGCATTAATGTTACGTTCGCTAAACAATTTACCGAGGACGCAACGTTAAACACGTCAGGAGGCTCAATTCTGGCTGTGTTACCAGCAGATATAAAGATGGATCTGGATGCATCAACCAGTGGTGGCAGAGTCAGAAGCGACTTCGAGGTAGATGGTCGAGTCAAAAAACGCTCTATTGATGGGGAAGTAAATGGCGGTGGTCCTCAATTAAAGTTGCACACTTCAGGCGGTAGCATCAGGATCGAAAAGCGCTGATCTGAATAACTTTCCATACACAGCGCGATCCTTAATGAATAGGGTCGCACGCTGCGATCACCGGATCATTTCTACAAGTTATCCCCAATTGGATCACAGCTAGATCAGGGGTGTGCATAAGATCCTCTGTAACGCTGTGTACAAGCTTTGATCTAAAAAAGGACAACTTTTTCGTTATCGCCTATTGTGGATAAGGTAGCGGGTTATCAACAGGATCAGGAGGCACTTAAACCAAGCTAGATCAGATCTTATTCATTGCGTAACTCAATGATCTTGCGTGCAAATACACGCTTATCAACAGAAAACGCGCTGCTTAATAGTAATAAATATAAAAGATCTAAATAGATCCTATATATAATTAAGCGCGATCTGTTTCGCAAATTCAGTATTATTTGAAGAAAATTTAACCGTTTTCTTTATGCAATAACTTCGCTAAAATATGCGCCCCTTTTTTCAGGGATCTTTATTAGTATTTCGGTAAGCGAGGTTTCATCATGTTTTACCAACAAGAGTTTGATGTCATTGTAATTGGCGGAGGTCATGCAGGCACTGAAGCTGCAATGGCTGCTGCGCGTATGGGCATGCAGACTTTATTGCTTACCCACAATATTGAAACCATCGGACAAATGTCCTGTAATCCCGCCATAGGTGGTATTGGCAAAGGACATTTAGTCAAAGAAATAGACGCACTAGGTGGCACAATGGCATTGGCCATCGATCAGGGCGGGATCCAGTTTCGCACGCTCAATTCCAGTAAAGGGCCAGCCGTACGCGCCACCCGGGCACAAGCTGATCGCACGTTATACCGCAACGCGGTGCGCAACATGGTTGAACAACAGGAAAATCTGACCCTGTTTCAACAAAGTTGTGATGACCTTATTATTGAACACGATCAGGTAACTGGTGTCGTAACCCAAATGGGGCTCAAATTCAAAGCCAAAGCCGTCGTGCTAACGGTGGGGACGTTTCTTGGTGGTACCATCCATATAGGTCTGGAAAACTACCGAGGCGGACGTGCTGGAGATCCACCTTCAATCGCATTAGCCGAACGTCTGCGCGCATTACCCTTCCGGGTAGATCGTTTAAAAACGGGTACGCCAGCGCGACTGGATGCCAGAAGTCTTGATTTTAGTGTAATGCAGGAGCAGGCCGGCGATACCCCTACCCCGGTATTTTCATTTATGGGATCACAGGCGATGCATCCGCGTCAAATTCCCTGTTACATCACTCATACCAATGAAAATACTCACGAAATCATTCGCAGTGGACTGGACCGTTCGCCAATGTATACCGGGGTTATTGAAGGTGTAGGCCCGCGCTATTGTCCGAGCATCGAAGATAAAATTATGCGTTTTGCTGATAAGAGCTCGCATCAAATCTTTGTTGAGCCCGAAGGCTTAAACAGCATGGAAGTGTACCCAAATGGCATATCGACCAGCCTGCCGTTTGACGTGCAGATGGCGCTGGTGCGATCCATCAAGGGCTTTGAAAATGCGCATATCGTGCGCCCTGGGTATGCCATTGAGTATGACTTTTTTGATCCACGGGATCTGAAACAAACGCTGGAAACTAAATTTATTAACGGCTTATTCTTCGCAGGCCAGATAAACGGCACTACCGGATACGAAGAAGCGGGTGCGCAGGGACTAGTCGCAGGAGTGAACGCTGCATTGCAGGTACAGCAGAAAGATCCATTCATTTTACGCCGTGACCAGGCGTATATGGGCGTGCTGATTGATGATTTGGCCACCATGGGCACAAAAGAGCCATACCGCATGTTTACCAGCCGTGCCGAATACCGTTTGCTTCTTCGTGAAGACAATGCGGATATCCGCTTGACCACTCAAGGTCGTGAATTAGGGCTGGTGGACGATGCTCGCTGGCAGGCATTTAACGAAAAAATCGAAGTGGTAGAGCAGGAACTTCAACGCTTACGCAGCCAATGGGTGCACCCTTCGCATGCCGCCGTTGAACGTTTAAATGAAAAACTTAAAAATCCAGTGAGTCGCGAACACTCGTTAGAAGAATTGATTCGACGTCCGGAAATGACGTATAACGATTTGATGTCGATTGAGGGGATTGGTCCAGGCGTAGAAAATCCGAAAGCCGCTGAACAAGTCGAAATTCAGATCAAGTACGCGGGTTACATTGCCCGTCAAATGGATGAAATCGCCAAAGCCCAACGTCATGAGAACACCTTGCTGCCAGTGGATTTTGATTACAGTCAGATATCTGGTTTATCCAATGAAGTAATGGCCAAGTTAACCGATGCTCGGCCCGAAACCATTGGTAAAGCGTCGCGAATTTCTGGAATTACTCCTGCGGCAATCTCATTATTGCTGGTTTATCTAAAAAAACATGGGCTTATGCGTAAACAGGAGCGTCAATCAGCGTGACGGTAAATTTTAATCGTGAAGAATTAGCCAGCGAACTTGCATTGGGTATAGACAAACTGGGTTTCGCCATAAGTGAAGAACAACAACAACGTCTTTTGACGTATCTGGGGATGCTGTTCAAATGGAACGCCGCGTATAACCTCACATCAGTGCGTGATCCTAAACAGATGTTGCAAAAACATATTCTCGATTCGCTCAGTGTAATGCCATTTGTGCGCGGTAAGCGTGTTATTGATGTGGGTACGGGGCCGGGATTGCCGGGTATTCCCCTGGCCATCGTGTTGCCCCACGTCGAATTCGATTTACTTGATAGCCTGGGTAAACGCGTGCGCTTTATGAAACAGGTGGCACATGAATGCAAACTGGCAAATATTCACCCCATCCAAAGTCGTGTAGAAGCCCATCAGCCCGACACTTGTTACGATATTGTCATCAGTCGCGCGTTTGCTTCGTTAAAAGATATGTTGCACTGGTGCCAACATCTGGTAGATTTTGAGGGGAGATTTTTGGCGTTAAAAGGGCAATATCCTCAGCAGGAAATTGACGAAGTAAGTAATTACTATCATATAGAGTCAGTTACCGAATTAGCTGTCCCCGATTTAATAGGCGAACGTCATCTGGTTACCATTAAAAAACAATAACGATCATCAGGGTGCTTAGTGGCAAAAGTTATCGCGATTGCGAATCAAAAAGGTGGTGTGGGTAAAACCACAACTGCAGTAAACGTAGCCGCGTCAATGGCGGCGACTAAACGCAAGGTGCTGCTAATCGATCTTGATCCTCAGGGTAATGCAACCATGGGGAGCGGGGTTGATAAATACGATGTCGAGGCGACCTGTTATGAGCTGCTGGTTGAAGATAAACCGGTCAATGAGGTTATTGTCCAAACAACCGCAGGAAAGTACGATCTTATCCCTGCCAATGGCGATGTGACTGCGGCGGAAATCAAGTTGATGGAGCAGTTTGCCCGCGAAGTGCGACTGCGCAATGCGCTTAAACCGGTGATGCAGTATTACGATTTTATTTTTATCGACTGCCCTCCTTCACTCAATCAGTTA
Organism: Alteromonas ponticola; assembly: GCF_012911815.1. Classification (GTDB taxonomy): domain Bacteria; phylum Pseudomonadota; class Gammaproteobacteria; order Enterobacterales; family Alteromonadaceae; genus Alteromonas; species Alteromonas ponticola. The sequence goes on from NZ_JAATNW010000006.1 coordinate 49,261, forward strand.
ACCGTGAACGCACTCGCCGCAGCAGATTCTGTACTGGTTCCCATGCAGTGTGAATATTACGCGTTAGAAGGGTTAACTGCGCTGATGGACACCATCCAAAAACTGGCTTCGGTGGTAAATCCGCAATTAAAAATAGAAGGCGTTCTACGAACCATGTATGATCCACGCAATCGCCTGGCAAATGATGTATCCGAACAGTTGAAACGTCATTTTGGCGAGCAGGTATATCGTACCGTTATCCCCCGTAATGTTCGTCTGGCAGAAGCACCCAGTTTTGGTACTCCGGCGATGTATTACGATAAATCATCTACTGGTGCTAAAGCCTATCTGGCATTGGCAGGAGAAATTTTGCGTCGTCGCGATAAAGCGCGACAATCAGCCGCGCAAGCAAGTTAAAACGCACTACTTAAATCATCAAGCGAATAAACTGAGGGAATTATGTCTGCAAAAAAAAGAGGATTAGGGCGTGGATTAGACGCCTTGCTGGCGACCAGCCAGGCATCCCCTGCCAAAGAACAAGACAGTACAGTCGCCGAACAAAGTGAATTAAGTAAATTACCTATTGAATATCTTAGCCCGGGTAAATATCAGCCGCGTAAAGATATGTCGCCAGAAGCGTTGGAAGAATTAGCCTCATCCATCCGTTCGCAAGGGGTTATTCAACCTATCGTAGTGCGTAAAACGGCTGAAAATCGCTATGAAATCATTGCTGGTGAACGGCGCTGGCGTGCCTCACAACTGGCACAACTTGATGTTGTACCCTGCCTCATCAAAAATGTTCCCGATGAAGCCGCCGTGGCCATTGCACTAATAGAAAATATCCAACGTGAAGATTTAAACGCAATGGAAGAGGCGCAAGCGTTGGATCGTTTGATGGTGGAATTTGAATTAACCCATGCTCAAGTGGCTGAAGCGGTGGGTAAATCCCGCACTACCGTAACCAATTTGCTGCGTCTGAATCATCTCAATGAAGATGTTAAATTATTGCTTGAACATGGTGATATTGAGATGGGACACGCCCGTGCGCTGCTGGCACTAGACGGTGACGAGCAGTCTACCGCCGCGCAAATCGTGTCAGGCAAAGGCTTAACCGTGCGTGACACTGAAAAGCTGGTACGTAAATATCTTGAGCCTGCGCAGCCCAAACCAGAGAAAACAATAGATCCAGATGTACAACAGCTGGTTACCCGGTTATCCGAAAATCTGGGTGCTAACGTGTCAATTGACCATAACGCCAAAGGTAAAGGTAAGTTAGTGATTAACTTTAGCGATTTGGAACAACTGGACGGAATATTGGCGAAAATTCATTAATTACGATGCGCTTTTTTAGCCAATCTTACTCGCAAAAATGTTTTTTTTCTGCTTAGATGGCGCATGTTAATCGGTTGTTAACATGAAATGTTTCTATTTCGCCTCCAATACGCGTTGGATGGTTGAAAAAAATCGACAAAACAGTATACTTCTGTCGCTTTTTGTCGGCGCTAAAATTACAGGTTTCACCGGTTAACATGGAAATAACTGAAAAAGGCAAAAAGCTGGCGCGAATGGGGGCACTTTATCAGTGCATTATCGCGACGGTCTTAAGCGCAATTATCGCGTTTGTCGGACTTAAAATTTGGGCATTGTCATTTGCTCTTGGCGCAGTAATCAGTATTGTCCCCAACGGCGTGTTCGCGCTGTTTGCATTCAGATATTCGGGGGCAACAAAAAACAGACTGGTTGTAAAAAGCTTCAACCAGGGCGCTAAAGTAAAACTGCTCATTACGGTTTTTTTATTTGTAGTGGCGTTTGTTCAATTTAACGTTGAACCCATTGCATTGTTTGCAGGGTTCGTCATTACAGCCGCTAGCTATTGGTTAGCATTTTTTCGTGCAGGGTAGAACCACATCAATAATCGCGCACGAAAAATGTACAAGATTTCTAAACTTTAAACTTGGGTTAAATAATGGCATCTGAAATTACTACCTCAGAATATATCAAGCACCACTTGACCAATGCCACTATGTGTTCAACTGACCAGGGCATCGCGTTTAATAAAGCGTGTGCCGATGCTGGCTTTTGGGCATGGCATGTAGATACATTAGCCTGGTCGATCGGCCTTGGCATTCTGTTTCTATGGTTATTCCGTAGTGCAGCTAAAAAAGCAACCACCGGTGTACCGGGTAAGTGGCAAGCGTTTGTTGAAATTGTGATTGAGTTCGTTAATGACAACGTGCGTGACTCTTTCCATGGTCGCAATAATCTGATTGCACCGCTGGCACTGACTATTTTCGTCTGGGTTTTCTTAATGAACCTGATGGACTTAGTACCTGTTGACGTACTGCCGTGGTTGGCTGGTCAGATTGGCCATTATGGTTTCGGCATGGACCCGCATGACGTTTACATGAAGGTGGTTCCTACCACTGACTTGAACCTGACATTGGCGCTGGCATTAGGTGTGTTCTTCCTAATCCTGTTCTACTCAATCAAAGTGAAGGGTGTTGGCGGTTTTACCAAAGAACTGACCATGCAGCCGTTCAATCACTGGGCGTTTATCCCGGTAAACTTCATCCTTGAATCAGTCACCTTACTGGCACGCCCCTTCTCTCTGGCGCTGCGTTTGTTCGGTAACCTGTATGCGGGTGAGCTGATCTTTATTCTTATCGCGACCCTGGGTTTATGGCAGCTGCCGCTACACTTCCCATGGGCTGTGTTCCATATTCTGGTAATCGTTCTGCAAGCGTTTATTTTCATGATGTTGACCATCGTGTACTTAAGCCTCGCTCACGAAGACCACTAAGTAGTTTTAACAAGGCCACTTCGGTGGCCTGATGAAAAAAAGTAACAGTAACAAACGATTTTTTTAACTTTAAATTTAAACTTAAACTGGAGACGTAAATGTTATACATCGCTGTTTCAATTTTGATCGGTATGGGTGCCCTGGGTACTGCTATTGGTTTTGGTCTGTTAGGTGGTAAGTTCCTTGAATCTGCTGCCCGTCAACCTGAACTGGCCCCTCAACTTCAAGTAAAAATGTTCATCGTAGCGGGTCTTATCGATGCGATCGCGATGATCGGTGTTGGTATCGCGTTATACCTATTGTTCGCTGTTGGTGCTTAATTTTTATTAACTCAAGTCTATTAGCGAACTTTTATGAGGAGGAGCGGTTGTGAATATTAACGCCACTCTAATTGGTCAATTAATCGCGTTTGCTGTCTTCGTGTGGTTCTGCATGAAGTATGTATGGCCCCCTTTGTTGGCAGCAATCGAAGAGCGTCAGAAGAAAATAGCCGATGGCTTGGAAGCTTCTGATCGCGCCGAGAAAGACCTTGAATTAGCTCAGCAGAAAGCTACTGAGAAATTAAAAGAGGCGAAAGCGCAAGCAGCTGAAATTATCGAGCAGGCTAAGAAACGAGCTAACCAGCTTGTTGACGAAGAAACCCAGCGTGGTCACGCAGAGCGTGAAAAAATTATCACTCAGGGTTATGCCGAAATTGAAGCTGAACGCAATCGTGCCAAAGAAGAATTACGCAAGCAGGTCGCTGCCCTAGCAGTAGCCGGCGCACAGCAGATTCTTCAGCGTGAAATCGATGCTCAAGCACAAAACGACATTGTTGAAAAACTTGTCGCTGAACTTTAACGAGGAGATGAGCCATGTCTGAATTGACAACTGTCGCTCGTCCCTATGCTAAAGCAGCTTTTGATTTTGCGGTCGAGCAAAACGCCATTGCCCAATGGCAGGACATGCTGGCATTTTCCAGCGCAGTGACTCAGAACGAAGATATGCATCAGTTACTAACTGGTGCTATCGCCGCTGAAAAACTGGCTGAAATTTTTATCAGTGTGGCTGGCGAACAGCTCGACGAACATGGTCAGAACTTTGTAAAAGTTCTGGCTGAGAATAAACGTTTAGTTGCGTTACCTGAAATTTCAGAATTATTTGACGCCTTTAAAGCTGAGTATGACAAAGAAGTAGAAGTGGATGTCACTTCTGCTACTGAACTTAGCGCGGCGCAACAAACTGAACTTAGCGCAACCTTAGAAAAACGTTTGGCACGTAAAGTGAAGCTTAATTGTAACGTGGATCCGCAGCTGATTGCGGGCTTTGTCGTCAAAGCCGGTGATACAGTAATCGATGGTTCCGTGAAGTCTAAACTGAACCGTCTCGAAGACGCGTTGCAAGCATAACGGGGATAAGAGCATGCAACTTAATTCCACTGAAATTGCAGAACTGATCAAGAAAAGAATTGAACAGTTTAATGTTACCAGTGAAGCTCGAAATGAAGGCACCATCGTCGCAGTAACCGATGGTATTATCCGCATTCACGGCCTGGCCGATGTAATGCAAGGTGAAATGATTGAGCTTCCTGGTGGTCGCTATGCGATCGCACTTAACCTTGAGCGAGACTCTGTAGGTGCGGTTGTAATGGGTCCATACGCTGACCTGAAAGAAGGCGTAAAAGTTAACTCTACTGGGCGTATTCTTGAAGTACCAGTAGGCCGTGCATTGCTTGGTCGTGTTGTTAACACACTAGGTGAGCCAATTGACGGTAAAGGTTCTATCGACGCAGAAGGCTTTGAGCCAGTTGAGAAAATCGCACCGGGTGTAATCGAGCGTCAATCGGTAGATCAGCCAGTACAAACTGGTTATAAGTCTGTTGACTCGATGATTCCAATCGGTCGTGGTCAGCGTGAGTTGATCATCGGTGACCGTCAGTGTGGTAAAACGGCAATGGCGGTTGATGCCATCATCAACCAAAAAGGCACAGGTATTAAATGTATCTATGTAGCAGTTGGCCAGAAGGCATCAACAATCGCTAACGTAGTACGTAAACTGGAAGAGCACGGTGCGATGGCTCACACCATCGTGGTAGCAGCGTCAGCGTCAGAATCTGCTGCCTTGCAATACCTTGCACCTTATTCTGGTTGTACCATGGGTGAATTCTTCCGTGACCGCGGTGAAGATGCACTAATTGTATATGATGATTTGTCTAAGCAAGCTGTTGCTTACCGTCAAATTTCATTGCTGTTGAAGCGTCCTCCTGGTCGTGAAGCCTACCCTGGTGACGTTTTCTATCTTCACTCGCGTCTACTTGAGCGTGCTGCTCGTGTTAACGATCAGTATGTTGAGAAATTTACTAACGGCGAAGTGAAAGGTAAAACCGGTTCACTTACCGCATTACCAATCATTGAAACCCAGGCTGGTGACGTATCTGCCTTCGTACCTACAAACGTGATCTCAATCACCGATGGTCAGATCTTCCTGGAAACTGACCTGTTCAACGCGGGTATTCGTCCTGCGGTTAACGCTGGTGTTTCAGTATCTCGTGTTGGTGGTGCCGCGCAGACGAAAATCATCAAGAAATTAGGTGGTGGTATTCGTTTGGCATTAGCCCAGTATCGTGAACTTGCTGCGTTCTCGCAGTTTGCGTCTGACCTTGACGATGCAACCCGTGAGCAACTTGAGCACGGTGAGCGCGTAACTGAGCTGATGAAGCAGAAGCAGTATACTCCGCTGTCTATCGGTGACATGGGTGTTTCATTGTTTGCGGTAGAGAAAGGCTTCCTGAAGGATGTTGAATTAAACAAAATTCTTGATTTCGAAGCGGCTCTGCATTCATACATGAACAGTGAGCACACCGAATTGCTGAAGACTATTAATGAAACAGGTAACTACAACGACGATATCGCCGCACAATTGAATGATGCTTTAACTAAGTTTAAAGCCACTCAAACGTGGTAATCATCAGGAGCTGACTTTAGGGTCAGCTCATCGTTGAGTAATCGGAGAAATAGTCATGGCAAGCGGTAAAGAGATTAAAGGTAAGATTGGGAGTATCAAAAATACTCAAAAAATTACCAGCGCAATGGAAATGGTTGCTGCGTCAAAAATGAAAAAGGCGCAGGAACGTATGGCCCTAGGGCGTCCATATGCGGAAAACATGCTTAAAGTGATTGGTCACATCGCCAACGGTAACCTCGAATATCGCCATCCTTATCTGGAAGAGCGCGAGGTGAAGCGTGTTGGATTTATTGTGATTTCAACTGATCGTGGTTTGTGTGGTGGTTTAAATACCAACGAATTCAAACTGGTCGCGCAACAGATTAAACACTGGCGCGAAAAAGACGTAGAAGTTGATTTTGCAGCGTTAGGGTCAAAGGCCTGCTCGTTCTTCAACCGTTTTGGTGGCAAATTATTAGCTGCTGAATCCGGGTTAGGTGATAAGCCTAAAGTAAGCGACATAGTAGGTGTAGTGCGCGTAATGTTAAATGCGTACGACGAAGGTAAACTGGATCGTGTATTCCTGGTTTACAATGACTTTGTTAATACCATGACGCAAAAACCAGTGATGAACCAATTACTGCCTTTGCCTAAGTCAGATGACAAAGAATATAAGCATCGCTGGGACTACATTTACGAGCCCGATCCAAAGGAAATTTTGGAATCATTAATGGTTCGTTATATCGAGTCTCAGGTGTATCAGGGTGTAGTAGAAAATGCTGCATCAGAGCAGGCGGCACGAATGGTAGCAATGAAAGCGGCTACCGATAATGCCGGCAACTTAATTGATGACCTGCAATTGATATACAACAAGGCACGTCAGGCAGCAATCACACAAGAAATCAGTGAGATTGTCAGCGGCGCCGCAGCGGTGTAGGCAAAGGTTTAAAAAAGATAACGAGGACAAATTATGAGTCAAGGTAAGGTCGTCCAAATCATTGGTGCCGTTGTGGATATTGAATTTCCACAAGACGCGGTGCCAAAAGTTTATGACGCACTTAAAGTTACCAATGGTGACTTAGCCGGGTTAACCCTGGAGGTGCAACAGCAGCTTGGTGGTGGTGTAGTTCGTACTATCGCTATGGGTACTACTGACGGTTTACGTCGTAGCACTGCTGTTGAAAATACAGGTGAGCCGATTATGGTTCCAGTAGGTACAGCCACATTGGGCCGTATCATGGACGTATTAGGTAACCCTATTGATGAAGCGGGCCCAATTGGTGAAGAAGAAAGAATGTCGATTCACCGTGCAGCGCCTAGCTACGAAGAGCAATCAAGTGCGGTTGAGCTGTTAGAAACAGGTATCAAGGTAATCGACCTTGTATGTCCGTTTGCTAAGGGTGGTAAAGTAGGTCTGTTCGGTGGTGCCGGTGTTGGTAAAACCGTAAACATGATGGAACTTATCCGTAACATCGCAATTGAGCACAGTGGTTTCTCAGTATTCGCTGGTGTAGGTGAGCGTACTCGTGAGGGTAACGACTTCTACCACGAAATGAACGATTCAAACGTACTGGACAAAGTATCACTGGTATATGGTCAGATGAATGAACCACCAGGTAACCGTCTACGTGTGGCCCTGACTGGTTTAACCATGGCCGAGAAATTCCGTGATGAGGGCCGTGATGTACTGTTCTTCGTTGATAACATCTATCGTTACACCCTGGCTGGTACCGAAGTATCAGCACTGTTGGGTCGTATGCCATCTGCAGTAGGTTATCAGCCTACACTTGCAGAAGAGATGGGTGTACTTCAGGAACGTATCGCATCAACCAAGACTGGTTCAATCACTTCAATTCAGGCGGTATACGTACCGGCCGATGACTTGACTGACCCGTCACCAGCAACCACGTTTGCTCACTTGGATGCGACAGTTGTACTTTCACGTGATATCGCTTCTTTGGGTATTTACCCTGCGGTTGACCCACTGGATTCTACCTCTCGTCAGCTTGACCCGTTAGTAATCGGTCAGGACCACTACGATGTAGCCCGTGGCGTACAAACCGTACTGCAGCGTTATAAAGAGCTGAAAGACATCATTGCCATCCTGGGTATGGACGAGCTGTCTGACGAAGATAAACTTGTTGTTACACGTGCGCGTAAAATTCAGCGTTTCTTGTCACAGCCATTCTTCGTAGCTGAAGTATTTACTGGTTCACCTGGAAAATATGTTTCTTTGAAAGACACCATCAGTGGATTTAAAGGCATTTTAGCGGGCGAATACGATGACCTGCCAGAACAAGCGTTCTACATGGTTGGTTCAATCGAAGAAGCAGTAGAGAAAGCCAAAAAAGCAAAATAATGTAGACCGGCTACGGCCGGTTTAACTTATTTCTGCAAGGCACCTATTCGGAGGTTTAAATGGCAGCTATGACAGTACATCTGGATGTAGTAAGCGCAGAAGAAGCAATTTTTTCGGGACGCGTTGAAACTATACAGGTGACCGGAAGCGAAGGTGAATTGGGTATTTACCCGGGTCACGCGCCTCTGATCACTCCAATTAAGCCTGGTATGGTGCGTTTGGTTAAGCAGCATGGTGAAGAAGAAGTTATTTACGTGGCCGGTGGAATTTTAGAAGTTCAACCTGGCAACGTAACCGTTCTTGCTGATACCGCTGTTCGTGCAGAAGATTTGGATGAACAGTCCGCTGAAGAAGCTAAGCGCCGTGCTGAAGAGCACATCAGTAATCCAGGTGCTGACTTCAATTACGCAGAAGCGGCTCAAGAGTTAGCTGAAGCCATCGCTCAGTTACGCTTGATTCAAAAATTGCGTAAATAAGGTTAGATTCAGAGTTTTAAAAACCCGGTTAATTACCGGGTTTTTTTATTTCTGCATGATGACAATTACCTGTGTTTAAAAAGCGTCTAAGTAATTCATCATCCTTGCTGCTTTGGTATAAACTTACTAAATATAAACGCGCAAGGATGACCCATGACTAATCCTACCCAAACCGGCCACTGTCTATGCAAGGCGGTAACCCTCAATGCTACGGCAGCAGTAGACGAACTGCATGCTTGTCATTGTTCAATGTGCCGACAGTGGGGCGGCGGCCCATTTCTGGTGACCAACTGCGGCACCTCCGTAACGTTTGACGGAGAGGACAGTATCCAGCGTTACGCTTCTTCAGACTGGGCAGAGCGTGGCTTTTGCAAGCACTGCGGTACTCATCTATTTTACCGGTATGTGGCGTCAGATACTTATTTTATCCCAGCGGGATTATTGTCGCTGGATGAAAGCGTGCGCATGACGTCGCAAATCTTTATCGATGAAAAACCGCATTACTACGATTTCGCCAACGACACTACCAACATGACCGGTGCTGAGGTGATAGCGCAATTTGAGAACGGATAAAATAAGGTAAAAATCAGGCTATGAGCAAAAATATGACGATCAACTATCTGGAAGTACCCACGTCAAATATCGCAGCAACGAAGGCCTTTTTCACTAACGTGTTCAACTGGTCATTTACCGATTATGGTGAGGAGTATGTGGCGTTCTCCACCGCGGAAATGGAAGGCGGCTTTTACTTAAGCGAAACGCTTTCACTACGTGCCAATGGTGCTGCGTTGATCGTTTTTTACACGGACGAGTTAGAAAAGACCCAAATCCTGATCGAACAAGCGAACGGAAAAATCACAGAGCCGGTGTTCGACTTCCCTGGCGGCCGTCGCTTTCATTTTACCGAGCCTGGGGGCAGCGAATTTGCCGTGTGGTCAGATAACTAGCCGAATTTATTTTCGTCGGTGTTGCTGGGGAGAGCGCCATCTTGCCTGAAAGGCTGATTGCAGCTGTAGTAGCGGAGATGTATCAATGCCCGCAACACAGGCTACAGCGTGGCTGACCGCTTCCAGAGTCGACAGGCTATGATCTAAATTGACATGACGGATGATGTAATGACTTTCTGGCGCGTTATTTAAATGAAACTGAGGCAGGCTGTGTAGCCAGCGATTGGCCTGCCAGATAGCATAAGCCTGACGCCAACTGCCGTCGATAAATATCAACTGGGAGAGTGGCCTGCCTACCCCACCCTGACTAAAATTCTCAAGCGGCGTACTTTGAGCTGAGGGGTACACCACCCCACACTGCCCGGCTAACACGTTGTCTTTAACGCTAACAAAATCCTCTGCCGCCTTGCCTACATAGACTTGTGTAGTGGGTATTGCCAGTTTTACCAGCCGGACTGTATTTTTCGCGTGCGACGATTCCTTTTTATGTTGCAAAACTATGACTGATAGGGGCGAATCAATGATGCTGATGTCATCGCACAAGCAGGTAGACTGTGGGAAATGGCAATGGGTACAATATGTTCGCATAGTAATGGCAGCGTGACTGTTAACAATATGGCTGAAAAGCAACAATACCAGATTTACCATACAATTAACCTCATACCCGAAGGCAAAGTGGCAAGTTACGGACAGATTGCCGATCTCGCGGGTCTACCGCGCAGAGCGCGTTTGGTTGGCTACTACTTAAAGCATTGCCAGGCGACGGAAAACCTGAAATGGCATCGGGTGATTAAATCCAGCGGACAAATTGCCTTTCCCCCGGGGTCGGAGAGAGCGAAAGTTCAGAGTGAAAATCTGGCGATGGAAGGGGTAGTGGTTAAAAATGGCCGGGTTAACATGAAAAAATATCAGTGGACGCCGGATATAACCGATATACTATATAAACTGAAATTTTAAAATGTTGTGACAAGCATAAAAGTCAGGTAACTTTTAAATTCCTGAGTAATTATGCTGACTTACGGATATGTCTGAAAACGCGCTCAAATCAATTAAAATTACTGAACTTAAGCCTGGAATGTATGTTCACCAGATTGAAGAACAGTCAGGTAAAGTTCAAATTAAAAGCAAAGGTCGTGTGACCAGTCAGGCTATTGTTGATAGCTTAAGAAAACGCGGCGTTAAAATACTTACCGTTGACGTATCCAAGCAATTTGAGCCTGAGGGCCAAAGTTTGCCTGACATTGTCGACGAACCCTCTGCTTCGGCATCGTCGACGGAACAACAAGTTGACCACAAACCAGCAGAAGAAAAAATTAGCTTCAGCAAAGAACTATTGCGCGCAGAGCGACTTCATAAGCGCGGCAAGGGTATTCAGAAACAACTTCTCAATGCGGTTAAGAAGGGATTGCCTTTTGAAGATAAAATTCCGCGTGAATTCAGCCAAAACCTGGTTGCGTCTATCGATCGCAATCCCGATGCGCTGGTATGTCTCACCAAAATACGTGAAAAAGACGATTATCTGTTAGAGCATTCGCTTAATGTTGCCATACTGCTGGCTCATTTTGGTCGCTTTTTAGAAATGAGTGATGCAGAAGTGGAAGATCTGGCCTACTCGGGCTTTTTGCATGACATCGGCAAAATACGTATCCCCGACAGTATTCTTCATAAGCCCGGACGCCTGGACGACATGGAAATGAACGTAATGAAAGATCATGTTTATTACGGTGTGCGGGTACTAGAAGACATGGGAATTGCGCCGCATTTAGTGCGCACAGTCAGTGAGCACCACGAGCGATTGGACGGCTATGGTTATCCTGCAGGCAGTCGTGGTGATGAAATTAGCCGAGCAGGCAGAATGTTGGCCGTGGTTGATATGTACGATGCACTGACTGCTGATCGGTGCTATAAAGACGGTATGCCCAGTCAAAAAGCGTTGCAAATCCTATTGGCTGAAACGCCTGATAAATTGGATGCTGAACTGGTGCAGCTATTTATTAAATGCATGGGCATTTACCCGGTGGGCAGTCTCGTAAAGCTCAGCAACGAACGCCTGGCAATGGTAGTGGAGCAGACCGCCTCTGCCGTTGCACCTAAAGTAAAAGTCTTTTACTCGTTACGAGGAAACCACTTTCTCGAACCCAAGGACGTCGATCTTAGTTCCACTACCACAGTAAAAATTGACAAGCCAGCGTTAGCGAGTGAATACAATATTAACTTTAACGGGTTTTTCGACAAATCCATCGCTATCTAAATAATGTGACCAATTACCAACACTTCGCGCTGGCTGCGGGTCATACTATCTTTCAATCAATCCCCGCGATTGCATTTAAGCTGCGTTCAGCTTGGTTAACCCATACTGGCAATTAATTCGTATGTAGCTGGAACAGGTCTTGCTAAAACTCTGTCACAGCAAGTAATTTGATTAATAAAGGATGAGTTAATATGAAAAAAACAGTGATTGCAGCAGCAATGGCAATGTCAGTTGTGGTAGCTGGTTGTGCTAATACAGAACTTTCTAATACGCAAAAAGGTGCCGGTATTGGCGCGGTAGTTGGCGCTATCCTGGGTAAGGCGACCGGTGATCATGATAAAAGTCGCTACGCCTGGGGAGCTGCGGTAGGTGCAATTGCTGGTGGCGCAATCGGTAAATACATGGATAAGCAAGAAGAAGAGCTCCGCGAAGAATTAGCTGACACGGGCGTTGACGTAGTCCGTGACGGTGATAACCTGCGTTTAGTGATGCCCGGCGACATCACCTTTGCCACTAACAGTGCGTCTATCAGCCCTAACTTTAATCCTGTTTTAAATGACGTGGCCACTGTGGTCAACAATTACGAAAAGACCGTGTTGATGATAAAAGGCCACACTGATGATACTGGCAGCGATCAACATAACCAGACGCTGTCAGAGCGCCGCGCAGAAGCGGTAAAATCGCAGCTGACTTCGTACAACGTTAATCCTACCCGCATTACTACTGTGGGCCTGGGTGAATTTAAACCCAAAGTACCCAATGACAGCGCCGCCAACAGACAAATGAACCGTCGCGTAGAACTGGAAATTCGCCCACTTCGCGAAGGCGTTTAATTCCTAGTGCTCCGGGAGCCTTCCCGGAGCCACCTCCATGGCTGCGTTTCTCAATTCCAACGCATGGTCAAAGAGGTAATGCCATCAGCAACGATGTCCTTAACAGGTGCACTTCCTTCACCACAGCGACTCTTACCGCCAGCGAACTCACACTAAATTATCCTGCCGAGCGAAAAAGGGTTGAGCAATAGTGAAATTAAGCTATACCTCATATATTTGTTCATAAGGCATTCACCCTTAGAGGTACCGCTAATGAATACCAAAGACATCCAACAAGCACTCATTGGGCGTGGCTTTTACCCCGGGCCTATCGATGGCTACCCCGGCAGATTAACCACCCACGCAATAAAACAATTTCAACAGGCCAATGGACTTACCATCGACGGACTGGTCGGCCCAAAGACACTAGCAAAATTATTTCCTGACACGAACATCACCAGCCCAGAAATGGATGAGACCAGTCTGCCGCTTGCCCTGCCCTGGCTTGAAATAGCAATGAACCTGTTAGATGTAAAAGAGGTGGCAGGACAAGGCTCCAATCCGTTAATAATAGATTGGGCGGCTAAACTCGGGCTGGCCGATTACCACGATGACGATATCCCCTGGTGTGGCCTGTTTGTAGCGCACTGCATCAGCAGTCAACTAAGCAACGAAGCAGTCCCCAATAACCCGCTGCTTGCCAGAAACTGGCAGAAATTCGGTAAGCAAACCACACCAGGGTTAGGTGCGGTGTTGGTGTTCTGGCGAGAATCTAAACAAAGCTACAAAGGGCATGTGGGTCTATATTGGGCTGAGGATGAAGACGCCTACCACGTCATCGGCGGCAATCAGTCAAACGCTGTTACGATCACGCGAATTGCAAAAGATAGACTGTTAGAAGCAAGATGGCCTCACACTGGACTCGATGAACACCCAATCATCCGCATGGCTACCAATAAAGGGTATTTGTTATCTACAAATGAGGCTTGAGGAAACATATTGTTTTGATATCTGCTGATAAACAATTCTTTTTTCTAGCAAAGACGAAGCAGCATTCATAAATGTTCTAGCTCCGCTACATAAGGTAAGACTCTCTAATACATTTGAGTTCCCGAAAAACTAAAACAAAATCAATTTTTGTGGGGTAGTCTATCCAAAAGAAAAAAGGTATTAAAAGAGAGTGTTATATCAGGAAGCTCGCGCCACTATACTCTAAAAATTGGACAAGGCTGGTGCACTTTTAAAAAGTACAAGGTGAAACGGAAATACTTGGAATGGACAAACCAAATAGAAATATTCAGTTTTACAATGACAATGCTGAGACCCTATTCAAACAATATCAGTCTATCGACTTTGATAGCGCGCATGCTTCATGGTTGCAGGTCGTAGATTTTGCTTCAATGCACACTGCTTTAGACGTCGGTGCTGGAAGCGGTCGTGACGCGCTGGCGTTGCATCAAAAGGGATTGCAGGTTACTGCTGTCGAACCTGCTAACGAACTTAGAAGAAAAGGATTAGCAATTACCGGAAACAATGTTAAATGGATTCGTGATGAAATGCCGAGTTTAAACAAAATTTCAGGAGTATTATACGACTTAATTTTAGTCAGTGCGCTCTGGATGCACTTGAACACTGCTCAGCAATTGCAAAGTATGAAAAGGCTATATTCGTTGCTTAGCGATAATGGTGTTTTAATTATTACATTGCGGTATGGAACATTTGACGATAATCGGATTGGATTCAACGTCGATAAGGACCGATTGATTGACGAGGCTAATTCCCTAGGACTAAGTGTCCTTCATCAGAACAGCGAAATGGATCGACTTAACCGTTCAGATGTTTCATGGGAAACTGTAGTCTTAACCCGTAGTCTTTAGATCTTAGTATTGTTTACTGCTACTATGTTGGCATCAGAATTATTCAAGGATGAGTATGTATCTTAGCTTCCAATGTAACATTGCGCATCGTCAAAAAATCTTAAATGTGTATGTGTATGTGTATGAGTATGGTGGTATTCCTTGTAGAAGGGAATCAAGGTTTAACTGAATGACACTTGCTTTTTATTACGATAAATTACAAAGCCTTAGGCCTGATAAATCTTCTGGAAGAGCTAAGCCGCACAAGGTCTGTATGATGTTCGCAGTAATGGATCTTATCGAACAGGGGCATGTTTACAATAACCGCATTTATTATGACGACACATTAAAAAAACGCTTTAGTTGGCATTTTATGCGCCTCAAACAGGGAAACGATGTTGAAAGCCCTTTCTTGCCTTTCTTTCATCTTAAATCTTCAGGCTTCTGGCATCTACATGTGTCTACAGAATACCGAGCAGCGTTTGACTCTATTAAATCTGCTACTGACACCAATATGCGTCAACTGGTCAATTATGCGTATTTAGATGATGGACTATATGATTATTTAAAAAATCCTAGCACAGCCCCTATTCTTAGAAATGCTATTACTGCAAATTTAGATAGTCTCGAAGATCAATTCGGGAGATGGGCAAAGTCAATTGGTAAGTCAGACAAAACCATTAAGAATTACGTAGGCGCACTCAAAAATTCTATACCAAATTGGCTAAACGATGCTGGTTTAGCGAATCAGAGTCTTCTTAGTATTGGCTCCTATATAGAGTATGAAAAGATCGTTAGCAAAACTTACGAAGTCAGAGAGTTCGTAGAAAAAGATAAACGTGGCAATGGGATGTACAGTGCTGCTATTAGGAGTTATCGGTCATTCTTATCAGATCTCACACAGGCTGATGTCCAACAGGATATTGATGAAATCATATTGAACAAAGATATTCCAGACACGCAAAAAGCTGTTATGGTCAATACTCGCGTTGGACAGGGACGATTCAGGGAAGACTTAATCAATCACTGGAAAGGCTGTGCAGTTACAAAATATCAGAACTATTCCTTTCTTATCGCTTCACACATCAAACCTTGGTCAAAGTCAGATAACGAAGAACGGTTGGATCCGTTTAATGGGCTCTTACTTTTAGCCAATATCGATAAAGCGTTTGATTTAGGTTTTATCAGCTTTGATGATAAAGGAGGCATTATGATATCGGATCACCTCGAAGAGCATCGTACCCTGGGCATTCATGCAGACATGAATATTTCATTGGCCAAGCAACACCAGGACTATTTAGCTTATCATCGCGAAGAGCATTTCAAGCAGTAGTTGAAGAATAGTGCTTCACTCCAGTTCCGAATCGGAACTGGAGTGAACAAGTCTCTAATTCTTTGTACGTAATCAACCCGCAGAACCTTTTAGCTTTTAACCTTCACTAAAAACCGATCACCACATCAACCAACACTTTAGCTTTAAAAAGTGTTGGTCAGCGTGACTTTTACAGTCTGATCGTGCCAGTTAAGGTATGAACAACTCCTTGTATTTAAAAGGCAATAGAGGTGTTTTGCGCTGTTGGTGTCGGCTTACTCAATATTCTGGATCTGCTCACGCATCTGTTCAATCAATACCTTCATCTCTACCGCAGATTGGGTGATCGAGGTGTTAATCGATTTTGAGCCCAGCGTATTCGATTCGCGGTTGAATTCCTGCATCATAAAGTCCAGGCGACGGCCGATGGCGCCTCCTTTTTTGAGAATTTTCCGGGTTTCGGTGACGTGGGCTTTGAGGCGATCGAGTTCTTCGGCGACGTCGACTTTTTGTGCCAGCATGATCATTTCCTGCTCCAGTCGGCCGGGTTCCAGTTCCACCTTGGCTTCTTCGAAACGGGAGGTAATGCGATCACGTTGCCATTGCATAATATCTGGCATTTCCTTCTCAACTTTGCCGGCTTCGGCTTCGATACCATCCAGGCGTTGTTCGATCATGGTTTTTAACGCCTCGCCTTCGCTGGCACGCGCTTGCAGGAACTCTTCAATCAGGGCATCGAAGTTTTTCAGCACATCACTGTTGATGGTGTCCATATCGGTTTCTTCTGCCGCAATCACCCCTGGCCAGCGTAATACGTCAAGCGGATTGACGCCGGTTGACTGGCCGTGCGACTGCACCCAGTCTGCAGCGTGCAGCACTTGCTTTGCCAGCTCTTCGTTCATGTGCAACTTGCTGACGTTGGCTTCGTTGGCGGTGAAGCGCAAGGTACATTCTACTTTACCGCGCTGTAGCTTTTTGCGTAGACGCTCTCGCAGAACGGGCTCTAGCGCTCTGAATTGTTCGGGTAGTCGAAAATACGTTTCCAGAAAGCGTTGGTTAACCGAGCGGATTTCCCATACGGCTGTTCCCCAGTCTTGTTTAACTTCGCTGCGCGCGAATGCGGTCATACTGTAAATCACATGTCACCTGTATCGTGTTTAGTTTCTGTATAAGCAAACAGCACTGATTGGCCCTTTGCGCCTTTCCAAATATCTATGACAGAAACTTTGTATGCTCATCTTAGCCTATTTTCGAGGTGAAATAACGTCACTACCCTCTATTTATATTTTGCGTAATTAGCCGGGGAGGCATTGACAGTGCGCAAACGTCTGGCGAACAATAGGCAACCGGAGCCGTCTGACTGGGAAATTGATGCAACTAATTCGCGCCGCACTGAAGAAAGCGAACCAACAACAACTACATGCCTGGGCGAGTGAAAGCCCGTCATTGAAGCTTCCTGAAATTGCATCGACACAGGTGTTTTCCGCTGCAGAGTTTCAAGCCAGACTGACCACATTTAATCGTCTACACGACTGGCGTGAAACGTATTTACACCCTTGTTTTGCGCAGTTTTTAGGGCTTCCTCAAATTATTAATGCCCTTGCCCATCGCCATTCGCCCTTCCCCTTAATGGGGCTGGTGCACGTAGGAAATCTAATCGACGTGATTGAGCTTGTGCGCAATGAGGATCTGCGTATCGATTGTCACCTCGGCGCAATAAGGCCCCATGCCAGAGGCGTTAGTGTGGATATTCGGATGCAGGTGTTTCAGCGTGATATTCTTTGTATGACAGCCAGCAGTCAGTATCTGTACCGAATAACCTCTGATGATACAACAGAGCGTGTTTCGCCAACGCTGCCATCGCTCTCTATCCCAGCGGATGAAGTTACAAGCGAACGTAATTTGTTGCCCTTTGACGAAGACGTTGGTCGCAAATACGCCCGTCTCAGCGGTGACTTCAACCCCATCCATCTGTTTAAATTGAGTGCTAAGTTATTCGGCTTTAAAACCCATATTGCCCACGGTATGCATGTACTGGCGTTAGCCCTCTCAAGATTGCATAACAACGACAGCCTGTTTGCGCAGCCTGCCACAATAACCAATCAGTTTAATCACCCGGTAGCGCTACCCTGTCTGGCTACGCTGCTGCGTGCAGAAGATGACACTGATTCTCAGAAATCAGTGGCGTTTGAGTTACATGATCCTAAAGCAGCGCGCAGAAAACAAATGGTACTGGCGGGAAAAATAGTCAGGAAACAGGGATAGCAAAGTTTAGCCGCAACCAACCACTTCGAATGTAAGGTCAGTTGGTTTTAGCGCTGATATTGCTTAAAGACGATTTTGGTTTCACCGTGCACCTTTAACTGCTCATAGGCAACCGCTAAACTGTAGTCATCCGCTATATACTGGTGATAAAAACGCCAGTCTTTGCTTGGGTGGTAACCAGCAGTAGGCCTCAATTTCAGCTGATTAGTGTGCACGTCACTGAAGTAAAAGGTATCAAAGGGTAATGCCATCCCTTTACCTTCAGCTTTGGTGAGCGCCTCTTTTAAAGCCCATAGTTTGTAAAAATGGTGTGAAGCTGAGTGTGGCCATGGCTTATCAGTTATTGCGCCATCCCATTCACTCGGATGAAAATAATCTCTGGCAATGTTCTCGACGTTGCGCGAAGCTCGCATATGTTCGATGTCTACGCCTAACAAGCGCTGCCGCGCAACACCTATAATGACTTTACTCTTCGAATGAGACAGATTGAACTGTAACCCGTGCCTATTTTCAAGCGTTGGTTTGCCCCAGGAATCAACGCTAAAACGCAGCGAATTAGGCGTCGTAATGGGTATATAGTCACTAAGAATGGTGCGCAGTGCGCCGCGGGTGATAAAAAACTGCTGTTGGCGTTTAACTGAGCGAAAGCCAGCCATGCGTTGTTTTTCATCTTCTGATAAGTAATCAGCAAAGGTAGTCAGGGCAGCGGGGGAGACATCGTCAAAATCAATCAGCCACAGGTGAATTTCATCGCTGCTAAGCGCTAGTTTCGGGCTATTTTGCGATACACTCATTTTCAACGAAATTCTCTCACTAAAAGCCTCAATTACAGTTTTTATACTGACCCATGACAGCGATTATATATGCCGATGGCCAAAATTATTTGAATAAACAAAGGTAAACAAAATCTTAACTTTTTAAAAACACGAAAATAGTTTTTAGCCCAACATTAGTTTAAACTAGCCACCAATAAGTTCGAAGTAAAAATGGATTAGGACTGCAATACCAATGTCGACACAAACTGAATCCGAATTAAAAATGGCCCAACTTATTGCAGAAGCAATAAATTTAGAAGATATGGAAGCGGAAGAGATCGATCCTGAAGAGCAATTATTCGGTGATGGTCTGGGGCTGGATTCCATTGATGCGCTGGAAATATCATTGGCAATTTCGCAAGAGTATGGCGTGCAAATGAAAGCTGAAGATGAGACCACTCGTGAAGCGTTCGCCACACTAAGAAGTTTGACCGCATATGTGGAAAGCAACAAGTAGCTTTCCACAGCTAAATTCTGCTTCCATAAATGAGTTATCCCAGACCTGATTGTCAGACACATCAGCGTTTGCGAGCCACTAAGATTTCCAGGTTTTCCAGGTCATTGTGCGAGGAAATTCAACTCGGTTTTGAGAAAGACTGAACTGCATAGATACGTATTGTGGTGGCTCACTATCGTTAGATCGGCTGTAAAAAGTTAAATACATGAATATAGATATTATTGATTACGACTCATGCTCTGCCGCAGGTGTGAACCTGACTGAACTACGCGCGTCGCTTCAACATCATCGAAGTGGTCTGAGAAAAAACGATTTGCCCGGATCAACGCTGGATACCTGGATTGGCAGGGTAGCGCAAATTGACGCGGTGACTGATCTTAAACTCTGGCAAAGCCGCAATAACGCGCTGGCTGCACTGGGTCTTGAACAAGGCACCCTGAAGCAGACGCTGGCTGGTTTAGTCAAACAATACGGTACCGCGCGTATCGGTATTGTAATGGGGTCAAGCACCTCAAGCATCGACAGAACTGAGACGGCGTATACTGATTTAGACGAGAACGGAGCGCTTAAGCCTGCTTTTCAACAACGGTTAGTGCATAACCCCCACGCACCCAGCTTGTTTGTCGCCCATTACACCGGTATTGAAGGACCATCGCTGACCATCAACACGGCGTGTTCGTCGTCAGCCAAAGTTTTTGCGACCGGTGCGCGCTGGCTGGAGTTCGGTATTGTTGATGCGGTGCTGGTGGGCGGTGTGGATACGTTATGTCTCAGTGTTTTACATGGTTTTAACTCGTTACAGTTACTTTCCACAAACCCATGCAAACCTTTTGATCAACACCGCGATGGCATCAACTTGGGCGAAGCGTCCGGCTTTGCAATTTTGCAGCGCGGTGGCGAAAACGCCAACGGCGTAGGAATTAAACTCGCCGGGTATGGCGAAAGTTCGGATGCTTACCACATGTCACACCCGCACCCAGAGGGATTGGGCGCACGTTTGTCAATGACCCAGGCCCTGGAACGTGCTGGGCTTGAGGCGAATGCCATCGATTACGTCAATCTGCACGGAACGTCAAGCCGCGCAAATGATCTTATCGAAGGACGGTTAATCTCTGATTTGTTTCCTAAGACGACCCAATGTTCTTCGACCAAAGGGTGGATGGGGCACACACTGGGCGCTGCCGGCATCACTGAAGCCATTATTACCATGGACACCTTGCGCACACAGCAGATTCCTGGTTCAAAAAACCTGGAAACGCTGGATGAAGCATTGGATTTTTCTATTCAGGCGGCGCATCTGCAAAAGTCCTGTCAGCATGTTATGACCAATTCGTTTGGTTTTGGTGGCAATAATTGCACCCTTTTGTTTAGTAAGGCGCAGTAATATGCAAGCGAGAGAATTAACCTGTAAAGTGGCCAGTCTGGGTGCCTGGGGCAGCTATTTTGATAGTTGGGCAACCCTTCAGCAGTTAATGCAGGGCGGCGCGTTACCCGACGCTAAAAACAAAGGGCCCAAACCCGAAGTCATTCCACCTAACGAGCGACGTCGAGCACCCTTGCCGGTGCGTCTGGCGGTGGAAAGCTCATGGCAGGCCACGCAGTCAGCCGGGGTTACGCCTGATGCGCTAACCTGTGTGTTTGTTTCAGGGTTAGGGGATACCGATTTAACTGATTATATGTGTAAGGTGCTGGCCTCCGAACACAAAGAATTATCGCCCACTAAGTTTCACAACTCAGTGCATAATGCGCCAGCGGGTTACTGGACCATCAGTACCAAAACCATGCGCGCGGCTAATTCTGTCGCCGGTTTTGAACAGTCTGTATCGCTTACCTTATTGGAAGCAATGATTCAGTGTGAATCTGAAAGTGTGCCGTTACTAGTCACCTTCTATGATGCTCCTGTGGCCGATGTGTTATCGCCGTTATTGGCCAATCAGGAACCTTTCGCCTTTTCGCTGGTAATCTATCCCGGTTCTGCCGATATTAAAGGGATTGCCTTGAGCGCAACGGTGAGTAATTCCGAAAGTGTCAGCTGGCCAGCCTCGCCTAGCGAAAACAGCTATCTTTCGGCTTTGTATAAAGATAATCCCAGCGCCAAAATATTGAGCCTGGCGGCCCTTTTAAGTGACGATACGGTTTCGGGTGACAAGGTGGCGATGCCGTTGAGTAAAGGCGCGTCGATTACGTTTTCTCGTTTATAGGGCTTATATGCAACTTTCAAATGCGGACATTATTATTGCCGGTGGTGGCCTGGCCGGAATGAGTCTGGCGCTGCAACTTCACCAACGTAACCCGCAGCTGGCCATTACCATAATCGAAAAAAACACCTTTCCTGTGCCTGACACTACGGCAAAAGTAGGTGAATCAACGGTAGAAATTGGCGCACACTATTTCACTGAAGTGCTCGGCTTAAAAGATCATTTTCAGCAAAATCATCTGCGTAAATACGGCTTGCGTTGTTTTTTTGGCAATGTAGAGGGAAGTTTTGACCAACATGATGAACTGGGTGTCAGTGAGCTGTTCGGTATTCCTGCCTATCAGATAGAACGGGGCACCCTGGAAAACTACCTTTACCGATTATTGACTGACAAAGGGATTACGATCCTTGATGGTAGTGTGCCCGAAGAGATTGAGCTGGGTGATAAGCAACATCGGATTATTTGTCGGCAAGGCAGCGAACAGCACGCCATTAATGCTCGTTGGATAGTAGATGCTGCCGGACGTCAGGCGTTGCTACGCAATAAACTGAATTTGAACAAAGACACTGGCCACAAAGGCAACGCAGTGTTTTTTCGGGTGAACAAACGCGTGATCATTGATGAGTGGTCAGAAAATCAGGTCTGGCAGCAACGCGTGTGCGAGCCGGGTAAACGCTGGCTAAGCACCAACCATCTGATGGGGCCGGGTTACTGGGTTTGGGTGATCCCACTGGCATCAGGCGCGACCAGTTTCGGCATCGTGATGGATGATCAGGCACTGGCTGAGAGTAATATTGAGACCTTTGAGGATACCCTGGCCTGGTTGACTAAAGCGCAACCGAACTGTGCGCGTTCATTAGTGGACGCCGAGTTGCTCGATTTCAAAGTGATGCGCGATTATTCCTACGGCTGCAAACAAATGTTTTCTGATCAAGGTTGGGCCATGACGGGCGAAGCGGGTGCCTTCTCTGATCCCTTTTACTCGCCGGGCAGTGACTTTATTGCATTGAACAATACTTTCATCACGCATTTAATCGAGCGTGACTTGCAGGGCAAAGATATTCGCCTCGAAAGTGCCTTGTTCCATAAGTTTTACGATTCGTTTTTTGAAAACACCCTGTCACTCTACAAAGACCAGTACGGTGGTTTTGGCGATCGCAGGATGATGTCGATTAAACTGGTATGGGATTACACCTATTACTGGGGAGTGCTTTCACTACTATTCTTCTTTGACGCCATCGGTGATATTGAACTGATGCGAAAAATCTCACCAAACCTGATGGAATCGCAAAAGCTCAACAAACAGATGCAGATGCTGTTAAGTCAGCGGGCACAAAAACGCGCTGTGTTGCCAGCCAAAAGTATTTTCATGGATCAGTTCTTAGTGCCTTGTTTAAATCAGCTTAACGATGTGCTGAAACAAAAAAATGTCAATGTCGAACAGGCGCTGGCGACCAATCTTGAAATGATGCAGCAAATGGTTCCCTGTTTCGCAGATATGCTTAGCGAGACACCCACAATGGACATCGATGAAAGCGAGCGGGCGTTGTTAGGTAATTACCGCGCAAGCGTGCTCGCCTGATGCCTCGCCATCCGCAGTTTCAACGCTCAGCGTGGCTCACACTGTTACTGGCGCTGCTGATGCTTGCCTATCCGCTGTTGGTGTACCTGCACATTGATGATATTAACCCGCGCTGGGTGGGTGTGGCCTTGTTTATCGTCGTGGGTTTACGTGCGCTGGTGGTGGGTAAGTTAAAACAAGTAAGTGAATGGTCGTTGCTCTTACTGATAAGTGTGTATTGCGCTCTGATCATGGTGTTTGACAGTGAACTGCTGGTCAGGTTTTACCCGGTACTCATGAGCGTGGGTATGGGCGTATTGTTTATGGCCTCGCTGTTTGACGCTGAAACCCTGATAGAAAAGTTTGCCAAAGCGGGTGGACAAACACCGCCACCCCAAGCGCATGGATATTTACGTGTATTGACCGTATGCTGGGGTGGCTTACTGCTTATAAACGGTTTGATAGCAGCCTATACTGCCTGGTTTGCCAGCCTGTCGACGTGGGCACTGTATAATGGGCTCATCTCTTATTTGGTGTTGGCAGGCTTTGCAGCACTGGAATGGGGTTATCGGGGCTTTTACAAAAAGAGACATAATATTATCGATGATTGATCAAGAAACACTTAACGGCCTGTTTAATAAATATGAGGGCCCTACAGTTACTGCCTGTAACAGACACGATGATGCGGTCGTGATAAACCTGTATGTAGATGATAATCTACGGTGGTTCCAAGGGCATTTTCCTGAGCAACCGGTTCTGCCTGGAATTGTGCAAATTGACTGGGCGGGCACGTTGGCCAGGGCACTCATGGTAGGCGACAACAGCTTTAAGCAACTGATCAACATTAAATTTAAAACCATGGTGATGCCCAACACTGCCATGCAGCTGGAGCTAACATACCAAGCTGATAAAGGTAGCCTTAAATTTCACTTCTTCAATGAAAACACATCGTTTTCCCAAGGTAGTTTTAAGTTTATCCCATTATGAAATACTGCATTATTATTCCCCATTACAAGCACGAAGTACTTTTTGCCCAGTTTCTACCCAGTCTGGTTAAACTAAACTTACCTTGCATTATCGTTGACGATGGCAGCGGCACGACCAGCACTGACAAACTGACCGAATTACTGGCCCCCTATCCCGAATTTCATCTGGTTAAGCACCAGTCCAATCGCGGCAAAGGCGCGTCAGTGATTACCGGCTGCTATCACGCCAGCGCCATGGGATTTACCCATGTGATGCAGCTTGATGCAGATGGCCAGCACAATATCGACGATGCGGTGAAGTTACTGGATTATAGTGAAAGACATCCTGAGTGCATTATTTCGGGGCAACCTTACTTTGATGAAACCGCGCCGCTTATCCGTAAATACGGACGAAAAATCAATGGCTTCTGGGTCGTGCTGGAAACCCTGTCATTTAAAGTCAAAGACGGTTTGTGCGGGTTTCGTGTATACCCGATTAAACAGGTAGAGCATCTGTTCGACCAATACTATCTGGGGCCGCGCATGGATTTTGACCCTGAACTTCTGGTCAAGGCCTTATGGGCGAACATCGATGTACACTTTATTCCTACTAAAGTGATTTATCACGCAAATACCGTCTCGCATTTTCATTATTTGCAGGACAACCTGATGCTGATCAAACTGCATGTACGCTTGATGTTCGGCATGCTTATTCGTTTGCCACGTATTCTGTATGCGCGCATTGCAGGTATGTGGAGTTAAATCATGAATGCAAGTGGTTCTCAGCCGGCCAGCGCCAACCCCCAACACTGGTCGCAAATTAAAGAAGCCGGTACGCTGACCGGCATGCGGCTGATTTATTTGCTGTATCGACTTTTTGGGCGCCGTTTCTTTTCGCTGCTCATGTATCCGGTGGCACTTTATTTCGTCATCTCCAAACCCACACAACGCCGTGCCTCGCGCCAGTTCTTAACGGCTCACTATAAACAGGCTCCACACAAGTGGCGCCGACCGCCGAATAATCTTCACGTGTTATTGCATTTTAAAGCTTTCGCCGAAGTGATCCTGGACAAACTGCTGGGATGGCTAATCAAAATAGACAAAAGTGATTTTGTGCTTACCTCACCGCAAACGGTAGAGGCCCTGCTTGATGACACGCGCGGTCAACTGATTATCGGCTCTCACTTCGGCAATTTAGAGTTTTGTCGCGGCTTTATGCATCGGTATAAGAACAAAGTGATCAATATTTTACTGTATGACAAGCATGCCGGTAACTTTGTTAAAATGATGCAAAAACAAAATGATGAGTCGCGCTTGAATGTATTTCAGGTGGATGAATTCGACATGAACACCATTTTGAAATTAAAAGAAAAAATCGATGCCGGTGAATGGGTCTTCATCGCTGGTGATCGCATTCCGCTAAGCGGCGTTGAACGTACCGTGGATGTGAAGTTTTTAGGTAAAACAGCGCCGTTACCCATTGGCCCCTATATGCTGGCAAAGGCCCTTGCCTGTCCGGTCAACTACATGTTCGCGTACCGTTATCGCCCCGTAGGCAATAAAGTGGTATTTGATGTCACCCCCGTGTGCGATAAGCTGGTGGTTTCGCGCAAAAACAGAGCTGTCGATATTCAGCAGCATGCACAGCAGTTTGCCGACAAACTGGAGGAGCATTGCTTGCAGGCACCGTATCAGTGGTTCAATTTTTACAATTTCTGGCAGCCTGATGAGGACAGCCGGGCGCATATCAGCGACAGCAAGGAAGGGTTATGAGCGGTAGCAATTCACATTTTGATGAGCGCGTATTGGAGCTTATCCCCCATCGTCCGCCCATGTTACTCATCAATAAACTGCTCAAGGTAACGGAATCGTCATCGTCGGCATTGGTTGTGATTGATAGCGAGGCGTCCTTTTTTCAGGCAGACAAAGGGGTCCCTGCGTGGGTTGGCCTTGAATACATGGGGCAAACCGCCGCACTCATCGCCGGTCATCAATTGCAACTGGGGGTTGTGTCGCCCCATTTAGGGTTCTTACTGGGCACCCGTACTTTTACCGCAGAATGTGACTATTATGAAACGGGCAAACTCAAAGTCAGTTGCCGTGAAAAAGCCATCGTCGGCGATGGACTTGCAACGTTCGAATGCCTGATTGAAACTTACCCCCAGGATGCGCAGCAAGCAGAATGTCTGGCCACGGCCACATTATCTGTTTTTCGCCGCCTACTACATGAGAAGGTCTGATTGTGAACAATAATAATTATAAGCGCGTGGTGATTACCGGGGCCGGGGTTGTCTCTTCGTTAGGTGACGACTGGCAGCAGGTTAAAGCACGTTTGAGAGGAATGAAGTCAGGTGTGTGCTTCATGGAAGACTGGCAGAAATACGAGGGGTTGGGTACTCATTTAGCCGCACCGATCCATGATTTTGAATTACCGCCGCGTTATACCAAAAAGAAAAAACGCAGTATGGGACGCGTTGCACAAATGGGCGTGCTGGCCACTGAGCGTGCCTTAGCCAGTGCCAACTTACTTGAGGATCCAGTGATAAATTCACACGCAACCGGCGTAGCTTATGGCTCAGCCACGGGCAGCAGTCAGGCGGCCCTGGAGTTTGCGCCCATGCTGGAGAATCTTTCAACCTCACGCATCAACAGCAGCACTTATCTGCGCATGATGAGCCATACTGCCGCGGTGAATATCAGTGTGTATTTTGGTACGCAGGGGCGTATGTACACCACCTCAAGTGCGTGTACCGCCAGTAGCCAGGCAATTGGATACGCATATGAAGCGATACGCTATGGCCAACAGGATGTGATGATTGCCGGTGGGGCAGAAGAACTGTGTCCGTCGCAGGCTGCGGTATTTGACACGTTATTCGCCGCCAGCACCAAAAATACCACACCGGAAGCGACGCCGCGTCCGTTTGATAAAGATCGCGACGGTCTGGTTCTGGGGGAAGGCGCCTGTACGCTGATTCTCGAATCCTACGAACATGCCAAAGCGCGGGGGGCCACCATTCTTGCGGAGGTGGTGGGTTATGCCACCAATACCGACGGCGCACATTTGGTTAAGCCTAACATGGATACGGTCAAGCGCGTGATGTCAGAGGCGTTAAAAGATGCCAATGTGGATGCAGAACAAATCGGGTATGTCTCAGCGCACGGTACCGCCACCAGCCATGGCGACATTGCTGAAAGCAATGCAACCTTCCAGGTGGTAGGCGAAAAGCCGGTAAGCTCGTTAAAAAGTTATACCGGACATACGCTGGGAGCGTGCGGTTCATTTGAAGTGTGGGCGACCATTATGATGATGAACGAGAACTGGTTTGCTCCCACGTTGAATTTAGATAATGTGGATCCGGAATGCGGTGAACTCGATTTTATTCAGCACGAATGCAGAGAGATTGAAACGGAATATTTCATGAGCAACAACCTCGCCTTCGGTGGCATTAATACCTCGCTGATCATTAAGCGAGTCTAACCTGACGTTATCGCCTGCCTTACATGTGAGGCAGGCACATAACTACTCTGCGCGCTTTTTCGTGCGCAACCCCGCAAGCAATGCGTCTAGTTTCACTTTTAACAGCTTACCATTCGGTTCTCTGGGTAACGCCTCAATCACATAAACAGGTCTGGGCACAAATGCACTATCCAGATGTTGCTTCAAATAGCGCAACAGGTCAGCCTTATCAAAGCCAGCTTTCAGCGCCACAATCGCGCACAGGCGCGGTACCGCTTTATCGGATTCAGGAAGCAACACTATTCCATCATCCAGGCCTGCAAAATTAAGTAACCTTTGGTTGATTTCAAACAGGGAGCCTCGTTTGCCGGCAATTTTAATTAAATCGGTGGCTCTGCCAGCCAGAGTAAAATGCGTCGGGTCTGTAAAGTGAATAAAATCCTGCAACACGGTGGGGGTGGGCAAATGATCTGCACTGGCAAGGGTATTTTCATCCTGCTGATCAAAGCGTATGCCATCAAATAGTCGCCAATGCTGGTCATTTGCGGTGCGGCGAACTGCCATTGAGCCAACTTCGCTGCAGCCGTAGACTTCTTTTAATGTTGCTGAAAACTTCTCTTCCATTTGCGCTGCCAGGGTAGTGGTCAGCGGAGAGGTAGCGCACAGGATCAGATGCAATGGTGGCGCATCCGACGTACCGGATAGCGCCCGCAGGTGCACCGGAGTCGACACCAACATTCTCGGTTCGGGTAAGTTCGCCAGGGTATCGGTGATATCCTGCGCAAACAGTGGTTTAGCGTCGCAGGCGCATACGTCACTGAACATGGGCAGTAAAACCGATGTTTCCAGCCCCCACATATGTTGCGCGGGCACAGTCGCCAACTGGAAAAGTGTTTGATGTGGCTGGTTCACCATAAACGTATAGTTAATCGCGCTGCTTCGGTGCAATGTGTGCCAGTATTTTAAATTGGGTTTGGAACTGCCGGTCGAGCCAGAGGTAAAACTGATACAGGCCAGCTGGTCATTCGCAATCTTTGGAACATGGATGGCCGGGCGGCAGCCTTGAAGTTTGACAGTAGTGATATCAAGCGCTGCCGCACTTTCGCAAACCTCGCCACCATCATGAATGATGTAGCCATTGTAATAGTCGTTGAGCAGTTGCTGCTGGGTCGTGATATTCTTGTTGGCGGGCAGTAAATTGGTATGACCGCGCACTATCACCGCACAAAAGCTCACCATAAATAAGTAGCGATTTTCACACAGGTTAATCGCAAATTGACCGTTTGGAATTTGCTCTGCTACCGCGTAAACGTGTGACAAAAAAGTGCGGGTGTCGATGATTCCAGCATTCAGCCCCACAAGATTAAGCGGTCTGGCAAGATATGCGATGGAATGGTCAAGTTCGCGGGTCACTAAAGGAAATGTATCGGCCATTACTGCGCTGCTTGTTGCTATTCACTTCATTTTTAACTGCCGCTAGTTTAAACTAATGCCAAATTAAACACTAACATTGCGCTGGTTGATTGCATTGAACCGAACTGGTTGTCTGAAATTTATCCAAATGTAATGAAGCGATGTCGTCGCCAACGTCAGTCGCTGTTTCTATTCACCTTTTGTAGTAAGCGTTATCAAGCATGTTAAGCCACAGTTTTTCACCCTCCCCTGCCATTGAGTTGTTATCCAGAAAAGATGTCCTGGCAGTGATCCCGCTGGTTAAAAATTGTGAGCCATTCGAAGCCGGACTGATCCCCGCCGGTATTGAAGAAGCCAATGCACAAGAGATAAACGAAGTATGGACGGTAACTGAAGAGGTCAGTAGAGGAAAAACCGGTGAATGTAACTGGTCAAAAACATCCGAACTGATGTGTTTAGCTATCTGGTTGAGTAAGAACGATTGCACCACTATTGAGGCAGCAACAAAAAACGCTTACGCAGCGATGTTGTCTGTGCTGATGGAAGCCGGCTACCCACACCCTTTCCGTTTCTGGAACTACTTGCCAGGAATCAATGCGGGTCAGGGTGACGAAGAGCTTTATAAAAAGTTCTGTACCGGTCGCTTGCAGGCTTTTGAACATTTAGGATATACGCCAGATACGTTTCCGTCCGCCTCTGCATTAGGTCACCACACAGAGGGTGCCGTGTTTTACGTGTTTGCCAGTGCCACCAAGCCTGTTCACTTTAACAATCAAAACCAGGTGAACGCCTACGAGTATCCTCGCCAATATGGTATCAGCAGCCCCTCGTTTGCCCGCGCCACTGCGCTGACACTGCAACAATCACCGTATTTATTTATATCGGGCACGGCGAGCATCATTGGTCACAAAACGGTTGAAGCAGGAAACCTTGAGCGTCAATTACACGTGACCATGACTAACATCGAACATTTACTGGAACACGCCAATCCAGATAACCGAACCTTGTCCACCTTTAAAGTGTATGTGCGCCACCCTCACCATGTGCAGCGCACTAAAGACTGGCTTGAACAGCGTTACCCCGGGGTTGATGCGGTGTATACCCTGGCGGATATCTGTCGCAGTGACTTACTGGTAGAAATAGAGTGTTTCTGCCGGTAGTTATCAGTAAGTGAAGTCAAAGAGCCTGTTCGTGAAGTATTTTCGCTTATCTAAACTCTGGCAGCTTCTTAGTGCGGCTGTGTGCTATAGCGTGTTCGCTTTTGGGGCGTTGCTAGTGGGCCTTTTTTTCCGTTTGCTAAACCCGGTTTCATTTATTTCGCCCGCCACCAAACAAACCTGGATCCGCTGGTGCATTCACAAAGGTTGCTTATCTTTCATTCGGCTTATGCGACTGTTTGGGTTGATTCGATACAGCTTTGATGTGCAGTCAATGCATTGCGCCCAACCCGGTCACATTATTATTGCCAATCACCCTACGCTAATTGATGTGGTGTTGCTGTTAGCAGTGAACAGGCAGATGTGCTGCTTTGTTAAGGGCGCCGTGTGGGATAATTTTTTTACCGGGGCGGTAGCCAAACAGGCCGGCTTTATTCCTAATCATTCTGAACAGCTGCTAACCATGGCGGCGGCCAAACTTAAGGCTGGTGAGAATATTTTGATTTTTCCGGAAGGTACGCGTACTAAGCATGATAATACTATTCACTTTAAACGCGGTGCTGCTAATATGGCGGTGGCAGTGAATGCGGCGATCATGCCGGTACTGATAAAATGCCATCCCGGGGCGTTAAAAAAGGGCGATAAATGGTATGATATCCCGGATGGCGGCCCCGTTTTCGAGTTAAAATCAGGCCAGTTACTCCAATTGCATGAGTGTATTGATACCTCACTGCCCAGACCAAAACAGTATCGCCATCTGACCGATTTTTTAACCCGGTATTACCAGGACTGGTTAGCGGTAGAAACACACAAACAATAATAATTAAGTCTGTAATAATTAATGTATTGGACAGTATATGAACGAGCAAAAAGAAAACATATTAGCGCAAATCAGATCAACTCTGGTTGACCTGTTTGAATTGGAAGAAGCTGAAATCGTACCCGAAGCCAGGTTATATGAAGATCTGGATATCGACAGCATTGATGCGGTTGATTTACTGGTTGACCTCAAGAAAACCATCAGCGTCGAAATTACGCCATCGCAGTTTAAACAGGTTCGAACCATTCAGGATGTGGTAGATGTGTTCGCCGAATTATCATCTCGCGCTAAAGCCTAAATTGTTATGAAGCGAGTTGCGCTTAACTACGAAATTCCGTTTTTCGATGTCGACACTTATCGTATCGTCTGGCACGGCAATTACCCCAAATATATCGAAATGGCACGCTGTGCGTTGCTTAACCAGCTTGGTTGTCCTTACAGTGTGATGGAAGAAAATGGCTTCTTCTTTCCCATTGTGGACATTCAGGTTAAGTATATTAAACCGCTGTTATTTGAACAAAAAGTGGTTATTGAGGCGTGGCTGGCGGAATGGGAAAATCGCCTCATCATAAAATACGTGATTAAAGATCAGGCAACAGGTGAAGTCTATACCAAGGCTAAGACCAAGCAGTTCGCAGTTTCCGTGTCGGATCATGTGACCCATTATGTTTCTCCGCCGTTTTTAGTTAACGCGGTTGATGCGTGGTTGAAGCAGCATGAATCTGCCTGACAGCGTGTGGCGATGGCTTTTGGGGGGCATGGTTCTGCTCGTTTCAAGCTGGCTATCTGCGGATGAGGGCAATGCAGACGAGAAAGCCCTGTTAACCGATCTGTTCCCTTCAAAGTGTCACTTCTCCGGGCAGTTTACGCAAACCAAAGCGGTTGCCGGCCTGCCTGTGCCGCTGAAATCCAATGGTGATTTTTTCTTTTCCTGTGATTTAGGGCTTATCTGGCGTACCCATGAGCCGTTTAACGAAGCCATTTTATACGTCAACAGCACCAATAATTTTCGTGTCAATGAGGATGGTTCGCTTGCGTCACTGACTGGCGTTACCCGCTATATTATGTCCAACGTATTTGTGAAGTTACTTAAAGGTGATGCAGCCTACTTTATCGACGAATTTGCCATTTCACAGGCGGATGACGATGCGTCGATTACCCTGACGCCACAAAGTGACTTTATGAAAAAGGGTATCCAGCATATCCGCTTTAACAAAAGCGAAAGCGAAGACCTGGGCATCACACTGTTCGTCGATGTCATGGATGCCACCGGCCAGGCAACCCACGTCAGCATAGATACAATTGTGCACTATGATATAGAAGGAAAGCGACGCGCATTTGAGCAATGTGAGAAGTTATACTCGCAACACACTGATTGGTGTCAGGTATTGCGTTCACCTTCGCGCGTTCGACAATAATGACGCTATTTGTGCGCATCGTTTTTATCGCTGTGGTGCTACTGACGATCGCTTTTTTTGCGTTCAATTCCCAACACATTCGCATTGACACCAATCTAAACGATCTTAACCCACAACAGATCAACGATGCCGACTTGAAAGCAGCGCTTGACTTACTTTCGCAGGATGTTAGTCATCGTTTTGTAATGGTGGTAAAAGGCCGTGACGTGAAGCAGGTGGCCAATGCCAGCGCTGCATTGAAGCGTGAATTAGATACGCTGCCTGCACTGACGGTCATTGTGGATGAGCAAGTGCAGTCGAATTATCTACAGGCAGTAACCCCATTTCGTTTTAACTTTCTCAACGACGCCCAACGTCAGGCGCTTAGCGAAAACACGGCTGAACAGCTTGCGACGCAAGCACAGCGCAAATTGTATCAGCTCGGTGACGGCGTCAGACTCATTCCCTTCGAACAGGATCCGCTTGGCTGGTTCTCTGATTATGTACTGGCCCGATTTGACCAGCTCAATGTGACCAGCAATATTTCGCGTGGCAGTGACGATACCTTTACCTCCTTTGTGGTTTCGTTTACTGAGTATCCGGCAAGTCTGGCTGAACAAGAAAATCTGTATCAGCTCATCCAGGCACTTAAAGCCTCAGTAAGTGAACAGTTTCAGGTCACTGTGTTGAATTCAGGCATGTTTTTCTTTGCGGTAGACTCAGCACAATCGGCCAAAGCGGATATACAACTGATTGCGGTCGGCTCCATTGTGGGTATCCTGGTGTTGATGCTGGTGGTCTTCCGCTCATTGCTGCCTTTATTGCTGTCACTGGGGTCTATCGCAATCGGCGTGGGTTTTGGGGTGGTGTCCAGTACGCTGATGTTCGGCTCTATTCATATCCTGACCATCGTGTTTGGTGCCAGTCTGATAGGCATAGTGGTGGATTATTCACTGCACTATTTCTACCATTTTTTGTCACATCAACATGCTACGCGTGAAGCGAGTGGGCCCCCACATACGCTGTTTCGTGCCATGCTGCTTAGCGTGATCACCTCATTGATTGGCTATGGTGCGCTGGCGCTTTCAGATTTACTTATTCTACAAAAAGTGGCGTTGTTTTCCTGTTCTGGTCTCGTTATGGCGTGGTTAAGTGTGATGATATTGGGGCCATTGGTTATCAAACGGCCGCTACATGCCCGTCAAACCCTGCTGCGCCGTGTCATCGACCGCTGTCAGGCACTCTTCGGTCGTCGACCCCGCTTGCTAGCACTCACCGGCGTGGTGCTAGGCTGTGTCGCGGCAGCATTTATTATTGCCGGACACATAAAAACAAATGACGATCCCCGTCTTTTCTTTCACGTGTCGCCAGCTTTACTCGCACAAGAGCAGGAAGTGTCGCAATTGACTCAGGTTTATGAGGCAGGACGTTATCTGCTGGTCAGCGGACCAAACCCGGAAGCGATATTCAGGCAATTAGATACACTTTACACATCGCTGGGGACGGACAGCCAATCACTGTTAAGTGTGCTTGACTGGTTACCCTCACCGGCGTCACAGACACAAAATTATGAACGCCAGAAGGGGTTGTATACAGATGGTGGCGTGCTGGATCAGTTTAGCCAACGGCTGGGTCTGGACCCTGCACAGTTTGCAGCGGTGAAGGCAGCCTATCTGGACGCCAATGGCAAGGTGTTAACCTTTACCGAGTTAATGCAGCAGCTGCCCTCGCTGCCGCCATTGTGGATTGAAACACAAGGTACTTTATATAGTTTTGCACTCGTTCGCAAAGACAGTGATTTGGCCAAAATCGAAGCCGCAAGTAGCGCCATAACTGGCATCGAATATGTTAACACCCTGGCCAATGCATCCGGGGCGCTTAAAGCACAGCGCGAAACCGGTGCGCAATTACTGTTACTGGCTTATACCATTATCGCCTTGCTGCTGGCGGTGTATTATCGAAAAATTTCTGCGGTGTTACTGTTGCTGATACCGCTATCCGCCAGCGCTATAACACTTACGGCGGTGGCATTGATGGGACAGGCGATTACCGTCTTTCATATCATGGCATTGTTTTTAGTTTTAGGCCTGGGTATGGACTATATTATTTTCGCTAAAGAAATGGCCGCCCGCCGCGAAACCACCCAGCAGGCGATTTTGTTGTCAGCGGTAACCAGTTTACTTTCTTTCGGGCTGTTGGCATTCAGTTCGATGCCAATAGTGCAAGCCTTTGGTAGTACCATCTTAATCGGCAATACCATTAATTTTATTGCCGCCATCAGCCTGTTTAACGATCAGCAAACAATTCAGGAGAAAAGACCCGATGTCGGATAAGAGAAGAGTCTTAGTGACAGGTGCCAGTAGTGGAATTGGTAAAGCCACCGCCTATAAACTGGCCAGTGAAGGCTACGCCGTGGCGGTACATTACCGCAGTGGGAAAGACGCGGCGAACGAAATAGTTGAACAGATTACTGCAAATGGCGGAACGGCCAATACCCTGCAATTTGATATCGCCGACCGCGATGGTACCCGCACTGCCATCGAGGCGGATATTGACACCCATGGGGCGTACTATGCGGTGATTTGCAATGCGGGTGTGACGAAGGATACCGCCTTCCCAGCCATGACCAGCGAAGAATGGGATGGTGTTGTGCATACTAATCTGGATGGATTTTACAACGTGCTCCACCCCACTGTCATGCCCATGATCCGTTTACGTCAGGGAGGCCGCATTGTTACCCTTTCTTCTGTTTCTGGGTTAATGGGGAATCGGGGCCAAACCAATTACAGCGCTTCTAAGGCGGGGATTATCGGCGCGACAAAAGCGCTGGCGGTGGAGTTAGGCAAGCGTAAAATTACCGTTAACTGCGTGGCCCCCGGCGTTATTGATACCGGCATGACAGAGGGAGTGTTCTCGGAAGAAGCGAAAAAAATGATACCGTTAGGCTCGTTTGGTCATGTGGATGACGTGGCTGATACGATTGGTTTTCTGGTATCTGACAGTGCCAAATATATTACCCGTCAGGTAATTAGCGTTAATGGCGGCATGTATTAATAAAAAGTAAAAAGTAAAAAGTAAAAAGGAACTTAACCATGAAACAAACGTTATTGTCGCTCTTTGCGATGCTACTTTCTCTTAATTGTGCAGCCGCACTGAACGAAAATGAACAAAAGCTGGCTGACAAATTACTTTCCGGTGAACTAGGCCAGGCTAAAACGGCTGCGCAACATATCTATGATCAGGAAATTAGTAATCCTGCATTGATTGATATCGCCGCGGAGATTTTGCTGAAAAAATACGCACGGGCGTACACTTCTGATATCGATTCACTAGCGTGGCTGGCGCGGGCCATTGGGGCATCTGAAAATGATCGTTATCACGGAGTGCTGACGGAGGTCATTAACAACACCGAACACAAAAAACTGCGCAGACATGCCGAAAAAGCCTTGGATGATCTTCCAGAGCCTGCCAGTGAACAGTATGCAGCAGGGATGTATGCATTGCCCTCTGACCTGTATTCACCTGAGGATAAATCTGATCGTAACGCCCGTATAAAAGAACTAATGATGGCGGGCGACCTGAGTTCGTTAAAGCAAGCCGCGCGCGAAGTGGCGAGCAAGCAGATTGTCGACCAGCAGGTTCTTGATATGACAGCTGAAATTTTACTGCTGCATGCCGCCAGTGCACAGAAGCACCAAATAGATACGTTTGCCTGGCTGACGAATGCGATAGGCAGCTCTGGCTCGTCACGTTATGTACATGCATTGATGCAGGTTGAAGAAATCAGCGACAATCGAAAACTGCGCAAGTATGCGGAGAAAAACCGGGAAAAGCTAGGCGAACCGGTCGGTGAACAATACAAAGCCGGCATGTTTGACCTGCCATTACCTGACTACGATTATTAAAAAAGGGCGTAACGCCCTTTTTTACCCTCTGTCGCGCGATAAAATACAAAGTTGGTTTTCATGCTGGTACTCGACTGCGTTATACTTGTGGTTTATCGATATCATTAAAGCTAATTCCAACGGAGATCACTATGCGTCCAAGCGGCAGAACCGCCAGTCAGATTCGCCCTGTCACCTTAACCAGAAATTATACCTGTCATGCAGAAGGTTCTGTATTGGTTGAGTTTGGCAACACCAAGGTACTGTGTAATGCTACCGTGGTAGAAGGAGTGCCGCGTTTTATGAAGGGCATGGGTAAAGGCTGGGTGACGGCGGAATACAGCATGTTACCGCGTGCAACCCATACCCGCAGTGATCGCGAAGCAGCGCGTGGAAAGCAAGGTGGTCGCACGCTTGAAATACAGCGCTTAATTGCCCGTTCACTGCGTGCCGCGGTCGATCTTAAACTACTAGGCGAAAATACCATTACGCTTGATTGCGACGTGATACAGGCGGATGGCGGCACGCGCACGGCGTCAATTACGGGTGCCTGCGTTGCGCTGGTTGACGCATTAACGTATATGCGTAGTAAAGGCATCATCAAGACTAACCCACTTAAACATATGATAGCCGCACTGTCAGTGGGAATTTACAAAGGCATGCCGGTGGCCGACCTGGAATATACCGAAGACTCTGCTGCGGACACTGATATGAATATCGTTATGACCGAAACCGGTAAACTCATTGAAGTACAAGGTACAGCAGAGGCAGAGCCTTTCTCGTTCGAAGAAATGAATGAGATGCTGGAAATCGCCAGACATGGCTTACGCGAGCTGTTTGATATCCAAAAATCAGCGCTGGCGTAGGGGGCACACATGCAGGATTTTCAGCGAGAATTTATCGAATTTGCCATTGCACGCAATGTACTGAAATTTGGTGAGTTTACGTTAAAGTCTGGTCGTAAAAGCCCGTATTTTTTTAATGCAGGGCTATTTAACAAGGGCGGTGATTTGGCCAGGTTAGGGCGCTATTACGCCGCTGCGCTGACCCATGCCAAAATTGACTTTGATTTATTGTTCGGACCTGCATACAAGGGCATCCCAATCGCCACCACCACCGCCGTTGCTATGTATGATCACTACGGCGTCGATTTACCTTACTGCTTTAACCGCAAAGAAGCTAAAGCGCACGGTGAAGGTGGAACGCTGGTAGGCAGTGAACTCAAAGGCAAAGTGATGCTGGTGGATGATGTGATCACCGCAGGTACCGCCATTCGTGAGTCCATGGACATAATCAATGCGCACAACGCATCACTGGCTGGTGTGTTGATTGCACTGAATCGTCAGGAACGCGGTAACGGTGACTTGTCTGCCATTCAGGAAGTAGAACGTGATTATGGCACCAGGGTGGTATCAATTGTGGCGCTGGATGATGTGATTACTTATCTTAAAGAACAGGGCCAGTCGGCTGCACATGTGGATGCCATTGAAGCGTACCGTAACCAGTATGGTATTAGTGGCTGATGTCGACATCTGCGGTACCGGTCACTGACACTACGCTGGATACGTTGGGCTTGCGCTGTCCCGAACCGGTAATGATGACCCGACTGACCTTACGCAAAATGGCGGCAGGACAGTCATTACTGGTGACCGCGGATGATCCTTCCACTGCGCGCGACATTCCCAGTTTCTGTCAGTTCATGCAGCATACATTGGTATACAGTCAAACCGAGACATTGCCTTATCAGTTTGTCATCAAAAAAGGGGCATAATGCCCCTTTTTCAGTTTAGTTCAGATAACGCCTCAGGCGTGACTGTATTGTTTCTCAGTTTGGCGATAGCGGGCTTCAAATCCACAAAACACGCCAAACATGGCAATACCCACACCAATAGCCATAAGTGCCCAATCGCCAAACGGCTGTTCCATAATTGATTGAAACGCTTCTTTAAGTCCTCCAGCTTCGTCGGGATCATTAGTCCACCCTGCTTGGATGAAAAAGGCACCAATCAGACTATACACAATGCCGCGTGCTGCATAACCCAATTGCCCGGCTTTTTTGCTGGCATGGATCTCTTTTGACGACATTGACGAGGTAACAAATTTGTCCATATAGTCTGCTTTATAAGCATGCTTGAATTGAACAAACGCGAACACCCCAACAATCACCCCAAGAGCGATGACCACATACCCGCCCCAGCTTTGCTGCATTAACGTCGAGGCTACACTTTCACTTGAATCGCCGCCTTGTCCGCTATCGCTGCTTTGCCCCATCAGAATTTTTACCGCAGCGTAAGCACCAATGATATACAGAATGCCCGAAACAAACAGAAAAATCCGCATGACCACATCCTTGGTTTCACTCATATCCAACCCTTCGGTGTTGAGAAACGTTTGAATCCATCGCCAGACAGAATAACATACCATTCCCGCGATCACGGCCATCAGCATGTATCTGCCAAACGGTTGCTCCAGAATTTTGGTAAACACGGTTTGTTGGCTTGGACTCTCAGATGAAAAAGACGTCCATGCAGAGCTGACCACGATAATGCCCAGTAAAATATAGATAACGGTTTTTGATGCATAGCCAGTACGAGCGATTATCTTAATCCAGGTTTCGCGTTCTGCCATGTAAAGTCTCAAATGTTTAAGAGGGGTTATTTATATAAGCGAATTTGCCTTATTTGATCATAACTGTTTAATTTTATTTAAGGTCGCTTGCAGCAATAATTGATGCAGAACTTTTTTATCGCCCGGTTTGCCACAATGCAAGTCACATACATGGATATGGTACGCAGAAAGAATGTTGATCAGCGCTGAGGCCTTAATATCGATATTGATAAAACAGTCAGTCTGGATTGTACCGTGCGGCATAAACTTCCCCTTTCACTTTTTATTTCAGGCTCAATTTTTACGAAGTTGCATACTAATTTAGTGAAAATGAGAATTATTATCAAATAATTATTTATCTATATTTGTGTGGTGAGCCACCATAGCAGTGCGATAATTAAAGTAATGGCTATTACTGCTTTGGTTTTGTAACGGCGGATCAGTTTCTCGGCTTTATTACCCCCATAATAGACCGCCAGCGCTAAACCGAAATAGCGGATAGACCTTGCGATCAGAGTCGC
The DNA here is from genome assembly GCF_012911815.1 of Alteromonas ponticola. Classification (GTDB taxonomy): domain Bacteria; phylum Pseudomonadota; class Gammaproteobacteria; order Enterobacterales; family Alteromonadaceae; genus Alteromonas; species Alteromonas ponticola. Next base: position 88,492 of record NZ_JAATNW010000006.1, read on the forward strand.
AAGTAAAAAACTTAACAGTGAATAGTGGGTGGCACCGGCCGCAAGCATGGCAATCTGGAAGGGAATGGGCACTATGCCCAAGGTCAGCACAAACCAGAAGCCCTCGCGTTGCATTTTCTGTCTGATGCTATCAAACTGCTCGGGGCTGGAAAACGCCTGTATCGCCCATTCGCCTATCAGGTCGAACAGAAAAAAACCTAATGCATAACCAAAAACTGCGCCGATAATGCAGCCCACCGTAGCCATCAGCGCGATTGTCCACAATCGTTCGCGTCTGGCCTGCATCAACGGCACCAGAATCGCTTCCAGCGGGATGGGGACAATGGTCGATTCGAGAAAAGAGGCAACGGTAATGCTGGTCAGCATGTGGTTCGAATGAACCATATTATGCGTTTTTTGCTTTACTGCCCCTTTAATCGACATACAAGTCCTTAGTTTTGTTTATATACGCGTCCGTCTTTCATGACAAAACTGACCTTTTCCATTACGCGAATATCATCTAAAGGGTTGCCGCTAACTGCGATAATATCGGCAAGTTTACCCGCACTGATAGTACCCAGCTCATCTTCAACGCCAAGCAGTGTTGCCGCGTTCACCGTCGCGCTTTTCAGGGCTTCAGCCGCGGGCATACCGGCCTCTACCATTAACGACAGTTCCTGCGCATTGTCACCGTGGGCTGAAACGCCGCTATCGGTACCAAAGGCAATTTTTACACCCGCTTTATAGGCGTTAGCAAAGGTCTGTTGAATAAGGGGGCCAATCGCAGCAGCTTTGGGTCTGACGAGCTCAGGAAAGAAGCCATCAATTTTGGCCTTTTCAGCCACAAAATTACCCGCCAAAATGGTAGGCACATACCAGGTTTGATGTTCGACCATCAATTGCATGATTTCGTCGTCCATATAAGTACCGTGTTCAATGGAATCGACACCTGCTTTAATGGCTCGCTTCATGCCCTCTTTGCCATGTGCGTGCACGGCAACGTGCATATCATAATCCTTGGCGGTTGCAACAATAGCTTCAAGCTCATCGGTCATAAACTGAGGATTCTGGCCGCTTTTAGCCACACTCAGTACACCGCCTGTCGCGGTAATTTTGATGAGATCGGCGCCATCTTTATAGCGTTGACGAACTGCTTCTCGGGCCTGCGCCACGCCATTTACCACCCCTTCTGTAGGGCCCACATCAGGTCGAATTCGCGCGGCCATGCCATTGCTTGGATCGGCGTGTCCACCCGTAGTGGCAATCGACTTTGCTGCAGTGAAAATTCTGGGCCCAACCTGCTGCTTTTTATTAATGGCCTTTCGCAACGCCACCGTTTCGTTGTAGCCATCACCCAGATTGCGCACACTGGTGAACCCCGACATCAGTGTTTTTTTAGCAAAATGTGCGGCACGTAAGGCGACATCAGCCTCATTCAATTGAAACCGCTCGAGATAGGTCATGGGGCCACCATGCTCGCCCGATAAATGCACATGCATATCCATTAAGCCGGGTAGCACAGTGGCTGTTTTTAGATCGATGATGTCATCGTCGTCTTGTGCCTGTTTAAAACCGGATACCACATCGGTGATTTTATTTTCGTTAACCACTATGGTCATGTTTTTTTGTAGCTCGTTGCCTTCGCCGGTGAATAACTGACCGGCATAAATAAGCGTTTCGGCGCTAGCAGTAGACAGTGAGCCCAACACACTAAGTACAGTCATCAAATATCGTTTCTTCATTATTTTTCTACTTTTTTGGTGGTGAATTTTACGTTCAGTCAGCTGACCCTCTCGCGAAACGCAGACCCAGATTCAGAGCCGCTGGGTTTAAATGTTGCCGGTATGGAGGGAGCGTTTTTTGTGTCAGTGAATCTTATCCATTAATTGGCACTATAGACTTTATGTTAAGAGTGGCAGCCAGATCAACGCTGTTCGTCTTTAATCTGAGTCGCTGGGCAATACGCCTATACAATGCGATTTACCCTGGCTCACTAACTCTAAACGGATAGCGCCATCATCGCCTTCGGTGTGATTTGCCTGTTCAATTAACTGGTAGTAGACATTTTGGTTAAAGCGTGCCCACAAATTTCGTCTGACTCTGATATAGGGGATGGGGGTTGCATTGGTATCGGCTAACGCACTGGGCGGATGGCGAAGTTCGATGGGATGCTGGCTGCTAAGCAGCACCTCATCTCCGGTTTGGGTGGTAAAGGTATAACGCCCTTCTCCATGTTGCCATTGGGTAATCAGAAAGGGGACATCTTCCACCGTAAGACCGACCTTTTCGACGGGCGTGACCAGAAAATACTGCTCCCCTTCTTTTTTGAGTACTGACGAGAATAGTTTAACTAACGCAAGCCGACCAATCGGTGAGTTTTCATAAAACCAGCGCCCATCCAGTTTTATTTGCATATTGAGGTCGCCACAAAACGGCGGGTCCCATTCTTCAACCGGTGGCAGGCCATCATTACGATGGCCTTCAATCTGCGTTTGTAACTTATTCAGATCCATTTCGTTCTTCTAGCAGCGCTTTAATTTCTCGCAGCTTAGCTTTGATACGACGCATATTATCCGGACCTGTGCGCAGCAACTGCTTCTGTGGCGTATTTAATTCTTCCAGCCGCTCATCTGCGTATTTATATGTGACCGAATCACTGTAAACCTCAACCGGAACAGGAACTTCTGGGGTATCGAGTAATTGATCTATCGCTTCAATCATGACCTCGTTGAAAGGTTTGTCTGGATCACCAATTTCCGCATATTTCGCCTGTATGTCTTTTTTGTACTGATCATACAAGTTAAGCAATGCTTCATTTTCAAAAGATTCCAGCATGTTCACGTAGGGTGTGTAGCGTTTGTAACTGGCTGCATCCACCCACTCTTTACCTGCCTGATTGTAGGTGCGGAACTCTTGTTCAGGTGCCTTGAACAACTGATGGCTCGGCGCCATTTCATCATTGGCAAGGTTTGTGACTGACACCACAAAACGCTGCATTAGTCCGTCTTCAACTAATAACTCTTCGGCTTTTGATTCCTCGCTGATTGATTTTAACGATGAGCGAATACCATCATCGGTGGTATCAATAGGCTCAGGTTCCACCTCAGGTGTCTCCGGCATAGGTTCGACTTCAGCGTCAGGGTCAATCTCTACAGGCTCAGGCTCTGGTGTGGGCTCGAACGCTTCAGGTTCTTCTGCATCCAGCGTCTCCTGCTCAGTCACCACTGGCTCTTCAGCTACCTCTTCTTCAACAGGATCGCTGCTTGGCCATAACAACACGGCTAAAATAACCACGACAATAATCGCAATAATGACAACATGTGGCGCCAGCGTACGCTTTTCCCCAGGTTCACTCATAATTTTTCACCTTAGATATAGTTAATTCCCTTCGTGCAATTATAGTAACAAAGATAAAATAGTCAGGTTTTATCTTGTTATTGCAGTCTACTCGCAATCTTTACAACTTACTATTTTATATAAATTTTCTACTTTATTAAGGCAGAATACGATCGCTGCATTAAATAAAAAGTTAAATGCGTGGTGCGCATTTTCACCCGTTTACTAAATAATCAACTTTTTGCAGAGGTAATTTGCTATATACTGACAGAATGGAAGAAGTGTTTAGTTTTTAAGCGGGATAGATCAATGACGGTCATTTTAATCGCCATCCCTTTTTTCTTTTTGCTGATCGCAATTGAGCTGTGGGTTGACCGTGTTCGGGGCACGGGATATTACCGACTCAATGATGCCATCACCAGCCTCAGCGCCGGCGTGCTTTCCCGCGTTATGGCCGTTGCCCATCAACTCATTCCGATTACCATCTACTTTTTAGTTTACGACCATTTTGCCCAGTTTACCTTACCTGACAATATGTGGGTGTGGATGGCCGCCTTCATTGCCTACGATTTTTTCTACTACTGGAATCATCGGCTTGGCCACGAGGTGAGTATTTTATGGGCTGCCCACGTGGTGCACCACTCCAGTGAAGAATACAATCTGACCACGGCACTAAGACAAACCAGCGGTGCACTGTTTAGCTGGGTATTCTACTTACCAATGGCTGTTGCTGGCGTAACGCCTGAGATATTCATCACAATTGCAGCGCTGAATCTGGTCTATCAATTCTGGGTACACACCCGTCACGTCGGTGAGCTGGGCTGGATGGAAAAAATCTTTGTGACCCCCTCCAACCACCGTGTTCACCATGCACAAAACAAAATCTACATTGATAAAAATTATGGCGGGGTGTTGATTATCTGGGATCGTTTATTCAACACGTTCAGGCATGAAGAAAAAGACGTAGACATTATTTATGGTATTCGTGGTGCCCTTAAGAGCTTTAACCCGCTATGGGCAAACTGCCAGGTTTACGCACAATTGTTCAAAGACAGCTACCACACCAAACGCTGGCAGGATAAATGGCGCGTCTGGTTTGGACGCACCGGTTGGCGCCCAGCTGATGTCGCAGCACGCTTTCCTTTACAGAAAACCTCGCTGGAACATTTTGTCAAATTCGATCCTAAGCAGTCACCGCTGATTAAACTTTATTGCGCGCTTCAGCACGGCATCATGCTAATGATGACGCTTTATCTGCTGCTGGCACTGGAAACTATAAACAGTACTGCACAACTGACACTGGTGCTGGCAATACTCAGCAGCGCGCTAATGACAGGGTTTATTCTGCAGGGAATGTCAAAAGCGTTGAAGCTGGATGGCATTCGATTAATCGCAATCGCCGTACTTTTAGGTGTTACTCATGTGGCCACGTGGTTGCAAGTCAGCTTAGCAACACTGCACTGTATTAGCTTAGTCATTGGACTGCTGGCAATACGCAGGGTTGAGCCACAGCTGGAGGAGCCGGATGAGATGGAGACATCTTAGCCGGCTGCAGCTCTGAATCCGCACACACCCCCTGCGGGTCTATTTGGCTCTACGAGCTGGTTTTATCTTCACTCAGCTTTTTCGCCAGGTGGATGGTTTCTACTGATTTGGCTTTGCGAGAGCGGGCTTTGATGTTGAGCATTTCCACCACAAAGGAAAATACCATGGCGAAATACACGTAGCCTTTCGGGATATGCACATCAAAACCTTCGGCGATAAGCGTAAAACCGACGAGTATCAGGAAAGACAGGGCCAGCATTTTGATGGTGGGGTTTGCTTCAACAAATTCGCCAATGGGCTTGGCTGCAATCAGCATGACCCCCACCGAGACCACAATTGCGATTACCATGATACTTAAGTCATCGACCAGGCCAACGGCGGTAATTACTGAGTCTAACGAAAAGATAATGTCGAGAATCGCTATTTGCACCAAAATGGAAAAGAAGCTGGAAGCGGCTACCTGCGCGTTAGAGGTCTCGATGACTTCAAAGCTGCCGTGAATTTCATGAGTGGATTTGGCCAGTAAAAATAGGCCCCCCAGCACCAGAATGATGTCGCGCCCAGAAATTTCATTACCTAATATACTGAACAGGGGTTCAACCAGACCCATTACCCACGCCAGGCTAAACAATAATACCAGACGTGCGCCCATCGCTAACGACAAACCGATTTTACGTGCTTTGTCTCGTTGGCTTTCCGGGAGCCTGCCTACCAGGATTGAAATAAAAATAATGTTATCGATGCCAAGAACAATTTCCAACGCCATGAGTGATGCTAAGGCTATCCATGCTTCTGGACTCGCTAACCAATCGAACATTTTTTCAATCTCTCCTGATCCACCAAAGCCTCTGAACATCGTTGTGATGTGTAAAGTAAATGGGCTTGGTTTTCTTGCTATCTTAATGGCTTAGCATAAACGGTGCGAAGTTAAAGACGCAAGCATTCTATTTGCATGCGCTGTATTTGTGCGAACTTAACACAGGGTCTTAAACTGATTATTAAAATGCAGTTGCAGCAAAATGCTCTTTTTCCACTTCCTTCCGCTGATTCCGATTGCAACGATTTGAGCAAGCCGATAATCTAGCGGTTTGAGCTTACCAACCGCGTTTTATACGTTTATAACAAAAAATTCGCGAGAAACGCATGACAACCCAGATTCGGTTTTCACATTGTCTGCGGTGTTTAGTCTTCTGCATCTGTCTGATATCAGGCGTTCAGGCTGACACCTTATTTGAACATCCCATTTTTCATTCACCGCTTGCCAACGTTTCCGGTATCGACGGCGATATTGTATCTATTACCGAAGACAAACGTGGTTTTATCTGGTTTGTTTCCTCAAATGGATTGTGGAGATGGGATTCTCATATTGCTGAGCGTGCAACATTTGCCGACGCATCTTCAGAAAAATTTAGCCCAATTGTACAAACAGTAACTACCGACTCACATGGGCAAGTATGGGTGGGCACTAATCGGGGCTTATATCGACTGGATAGCGATAAACGCATACTACGGGAGGTTTCTTCTGCGGTCGCGGTTCTTTCTATTCAGGATATCGCTGTTGTCAACGACTCATCGACGGCGATTTACTTTGCCACTGACCGGGCCGTTTATCGGTATAGTCCAGCGGCGGATAAGCTAGCGGCAGTCACGATGCCCTATGAGGCACGAATTCATGCGTTACATACGCAAGGCACTCGGCTTTTCGTAGGAACCGGGAACGGTTTATTAGTGCTCGACGTATCGCAAGCGACCCCAATACTTGAAGAGGTAGCCGGCTTTCCTTCTGCTGTTCGCATTAGTGCAATCACCTCAACGGCTTCACAACAACTACTAGTCGGCACGGCCAGCCAGGGATTATTCGTGCAAACGGGGGCGCAGCAGTTTGCACAACACCGTTTAAACGAACAAGCTGAACCCTGGATATACGCGTTAACGGTAGTTAACCCTTCCACAGTGTTACTGGGTACGTTTGGTAAGGGGTTGTTTTTATTTGACCTTTCCTCTGCCGCCGTTAAACACTCAACTTTTGATCCACTGCACCCAGCCGGGTTGGCCAGTGATAATATCTGGACGCTGTTAACCGACTCGAGGGGGTTGGTATGGCTGGGCGCAAATACCACCCTGCAATTATATGATGCCACCAATCCTGGCCTGAAACATATTTTAGGCGGCACAACTAGTGAGGTTGGGCTACATCAGCGGCAGGTTCACGCAGTACAGGCATTTGACGCTTTTCTGATTGCCGCTACCGGCAGTGGTGGCTTAGAAAAGCTCGACCCTGTCAGCGGTGAGTCGATGAGACTGTTAGAGCAGAGTAAAGACCCAATCGAGACATTAGCACTGATTGAGGACGGTCGCTTATTTGCTTCAAGCAACTTCGCATCTACGTTAATTGATTTGTCGAGCACTGCGCACCAGGACCTGATGATTCCGGGGCGGCCGGTAAAAAAATACACCGCAGCCATTGCGCAAACCGACGAAACCTTGTGGGTAGGGGGAACAGACGGCTTGTGGGCTTATCAACCAGCTTCGAAGAAAGCAGAAAATTGGCTACTCAATACCAACCTTGAGCGACGCATTGCCTCTTTACTGGCCACCAAAGAACGGCTCTGGATAGGTACCTGGCAAGGGCTCCTGATACTCAATTACCCCAATGCTGAAATCGCCGAGGTAGAAATAGCACCGCAGTCACCTGTGTTGCTTAAAGAGCAATTTATCGCAGACTTATATCAGGACAGCCTCAATCAGCTGTGGGCGGGAACCAGTAATGCAGGCCTGTTTGTGTATCGCGAGCAGCATGGATGGCAACAACTTGATGTCGATGCCAATCAGGCAGGTGGCACCATTGAGGCGATTGCCGGCGAAGTGAATGGTAAAATATATGCCAGTACCTCGAAGCACATCGTGGCAGTTGATATCGAATCATTGGAGGTGTCTTCGGTAGTAACTGGACCCGCTGCGATTAACGCACCCTTTCGCCGCGGCGCGGCAACCATCATGCACAATGACGTAGTGGTATTTGGTGGGGCTAACGGGCTGACCTTGCTTGAGCCCGCTAAACTGACCGGGTCAGCGACGCCATTGTCGATAGTGCTAACCGAAGGCACTATTTTAACAGCAGACAATAAAACGCTCTCACCCTCTTTACTAAGCTCACAAATGGAGGCTCCAGCATTAGCCAGGCGGATCAGCTTTGAATTTACCGCATTGGATTATCTCACCCCTGCGCAGTTGGTTTATCGATATCGCTTAAACGGGTTTGACGAGGATTGGACTGTGGTAGACAGCGAACATCGCGTCGCTACGTTTACGCAACTCGACCCAGGGCGTTATCAGTTGCAGGTTCATTATTCTGATGATGGTGTGAACTGGCAGCCAAACGGTATTGAGCGAACGATTATTGTGCCCGCTGCCTGGTATCAGACATGGGTAACCAAAACGGTGTTGTTTCTGTTTGTCGCGTTAATCTTATTAGGGTTACACCGCTTACGTGTGAACAAACTGCATGCACGCCAGTTGATACTTGAGCAACGGGTGGCAGCGCGTACGGCTGAATTAGTCGACGCTAATAAAGTGTTGCAACAACAGGCCCAGGCGTTGCGCGATGCCAGTTTAACCGATGCCCTGACAGGGCTGCACAATCGTCGTTTTTTAACCCAAAACATTGAGCGTGACGTGGCAAAACTGGATCGATACTATGCAGATTGTCACAGGAATGCGGTAACGCCCGATGATACCAGCGACTTGCTGTTTTTCCTGATTGATATCGATCACTTTAAATCTATCAATGATAATTACGGTCACCCCATTGGCGATAAAGTACTTGTCGAAACCGCTGCGCGACTGACGCAGGTATTTCGGGAAATTGATTATCTAATTCGTTGGGGTGGTGAAGAGTTTTTAGTGGTCGTTCACGATACCCCACGTGCTGATGCCGCAGCGCTGGCCGAGCGTGTGCGCAACTGTATCCGTACTGAGCAATATGATATTAAAGAAAATGAGGCAATCAGTGTCACCTGCTCAATTGGCTATGCGGCTTATCCACTTGATAGCACCTATTTTGCCAGCATAAGTTGGGAAACCACCATCGGTATCGCCGATCTGGCGCTTTATGCGGCGAAAAACAATCATCGCGATACCTGGCTTGGGTTCACTATGACCAACGACAAAACCAATAAGCAAGCAGTGCAGAAGATCCAGCAGGAACCTGCTTTCGTGTTTGAGTATGGCAAAATTGAGAAACGCCTGCAGCGTGCGGATTGTGACTCAAGCTTTGCCATGGCTAACGAAGAAAGCTGAATTGCGATGCAGTTTTTACCGGTTCGGCGTTATATTGTTCAAATTTTGTCCGAATGGTTATTTGCCAGCTAAACTAAGGAATCAATTTATTTGTTTTCATTGGATGAAAGGAGCAAGGCAATGCAACAGAAACACACTGACTATGCACCACAACTTTGGTTTTTTATTGTTTTAAGCAGTATTGTAACCTGCCATTCGCTATTTGCCCGACCGATGCCGCTTTCGACTGTAAATGATGGCTTTAATAGTCGATCATTTGATCAGAAAATAACTTTTTATTTAGCACTGCCACCCTCCTATGACACGGACCGTCAGCGCCGTTACCCGGTCATTTACTGGTTGCATGGCTCCAATGCCAGTGCGCAGCAGGTGAGTAAAATGATGAGCAATTTTTTCAGTATTCCGATGCAATCAGGGCACATTCCAGAGGCAATTATGGTGTTCCCCGATGGCATGCAGCAGCGCATGTGGGTAAATTCGAAAGACGGCACTACACCGATGGAAACCATGATAATTGAAGAACTGCTACCTTATGTGGACGCGAACTACAGAACCATCGCCAAGCGCGAAGCTCGCCTGATCGAAGGAGGAAGCATGGGGGGGTATGGTGCAGCGCGACTGGGCTTAAAGTATGCAGATTTATTTCAGGCCGTGTCAATGCTCAGTGCAGGGCCCATGCAGAGGCGCTTAGATCCGGCTCACGCGCCGATCGTAGGTAGAGAGAATGCAACTGAGGTATTGCGTTCGGTATACGGTAATGATGTCGACTACTTCGAAAAATTAAGTCCGGTATCCATTGCCGAACAAGTACACGAAACAATCCCACAGGACTTCATGATAAGGATAATTGTGGGTGAAAACGATCCTGTACTGAACGCCAACCAATTGTTCAGAGAGCGGCTTAAAACACTGGGTATTCAGCATCGTTTTTTAAAACTGAGTGGGATAGAGCACAATCCTCAGGCACTGTTCATGGCGCTGAAAGAAACACCTGAATACTGGACGTTTTTTAACGACCAGTTGGTCGCTAAGTGACTGCGTCATCGTTCACATCATCCTGTATCTAAGAGTAAATTGACTGAAAATCAGACATCTGTAAATTTGGATTACATACATAGGAGCCTTTCGCGAAAAAAAGCGTTTGCAGAATCCTTTATACGGGGTAAATTCATCGGTTGTTCAATTTAGCGCATAGATACAGGATGATGTTGGCTTAATGGAAATAAGAAAATTAAACATCCTCAGAGCCTTGGCAGCACTTATTGTCTTTTTTACTCACTTTTCTGATATTACCCACTGGTTCGGTGGAGCGTTGGGCGGAGGCTCCGGCGCATACGGTGTGATGCTGTTCTTTTTATTAAGTGGCTTTTTAATGTCACATCTTTACCTTAATACAACCTTTAACACTGCCAATATCATACGCTATTTCTTAGCGCGAGCTGCACGGGTTTTGCCGCTCTACCTTGCCGTCGTGATTGGCTCATATTGGCTTACGCAAAACGGTAATGACCTGTTATACACAATTGCTGACATCAATGTGTTGATTGGGCATTTGCTTTTCCTGCACGGCGAAAGTGTGCTCTGGTCAATCCCGCCTGAAATCCACTTTTACCTGTTTTTCATTGTACTGTGGGCGTTTGCAGGCAATCGTAAAGGCTATATTTACCTGCTCATGGTTATACTTTTGATTGTTTGGTACATGGCTGATTTCCCAAGAATTTATGGTGAAATAGCGGACATACCTTACAATTTCTTCAGTATATTCAGAGCATTTCCTTATTTTTTCTTAGGTGTGGTATTTGGTTTGTGTTATCAGTCATTTAAAGTACCCAAATACTTAAAAAGTCACTGGTTTATCCTGTCTCTCTGTCTGATCCCGTTGTTGTATCCTCAGTTCACGCCAATTAATGATAACGACAAATACAAAATGTGGCTTAGCTATGAAGTGTTATTCGTTATGGGAACCCTGTTTTTCTGCGTGGTGTTTTTAGTGCCTGACAACAACCGGCTGCTAGCTAACAAGATAGGGGACTTTATCGGAAAAATATCCTATTCGTTATATTTGCTGCACATGCCAATCATTATTCAAGTTGAAAAGCTGGATGTGAATATAGAGTTAAAGTTAGTTATTGCGCTTAGCACCAGCATTGTCGTTGCTTATGCTTCCTATCGTTTCTTCGAACGGCCGCTGGCAAACCTTATAAGAAAATTGGGCAAGCATAAGCATATCACTGACCCGCTTGAGGTATGTAAAAATGAACAATCAAAACAACTCGTGGCTAATTAGTACTAAAAAGGGAGCAGTTAGCGCTATGACATTATTTTTCAGCCGCCTGGTCTGGGTGGTGGTGATAGTGTGGAGTATCGCAGCGAATGCCACTTCAAGTGAATTTGATCTGCCCAAAACAGTTAATCTGGATGATCGGTTTATTTTTTATTCCCATGGTTACATTGTAGAGGGCGACGATCCGAGACCCGTTCATCCTGAATGGGGGCAGTACGACTACCCGGGAATCTTATCTGCATTGTCAAAGCTGGATGCGGTGATTATTTCCACGCATCGCCCGGCGAAGTCAGATCCTTTTATGCATGCTGAAGCAATTTCCCGCCAGGTAGAGTACCTGCTTGAACAAGGTGTTTTTCCCAATAAAATCACCATAATGGGTTTTTCTCGCGGCGGTTTCATTACTGCCATTGCCTCCAGCTTAATCAAGCATCCTGACATTAATTATATTATTCTCGCTGCCTGCACCAGAGCACTGTCAAGCAATACCGATGTACGCCTGACGGGTCATGTGCTGTCAATTTTTGAAACATCAGACGCGGTTGGCTCCTGCGATAAGGTGGTTGCTCGGGCCCCACAACTTGTTAGTTCGTTTATAGAAATAAGCATTTCAACTGGCCTGTCGCACGGTGCCTTTTATCGACCGGATAACCCATGGTTGGCACCGGTTGAATCCTGGCTAGCTGCGCGCACTAAGATTGACGACAAGTAGGGTGATACGGCTAGGGTAACCCAGTTATGCTAACGAAACTAAAAACGGCCTGCTAATGCAGGCCGTTGTGTACGCTACCAGTGGGTCTATTTACTGGCAGTGGTGATAGTGCGGGTTACGGTAAACGGCGTAACAGCACTGATGTAGCCGGAGACCTGCAAGGTATAGGTGCCTGGCTGTTCAAGCCAGTAGCTTAACTTTTCCGGGTTACCCAGGCTGGCACTGGAGGCCACTGTTTCTCCTGCCGCATTCAACAGATAGAAATCGAGGTCGGCAACCCCGGTCCAGCTCAACTCAGCATCAACATTAATGTCGGCTTCGGTGGTCTCAAACACAAACTCCTGCACTTCCAAATTTTCAGCTGAAGGTCCCATTGTACCCTCTTCGGTGGTGGTGACCTCGGTATAGGTCACATCACTTTCCATTAGATCGCCATCAATTTCCATAGCATCGAACAGAATATCTTCATCACCAGCATGGATTTCGACCTGGTTAACGAGCTCATCACCCAGTCCTGTGAATGCAACCGTAACCTGTTGTGGATTTTCCTCACTGGCGTTAGCGCTTTGTACCCTGGCGCTTCCAATGGTTTTTCCGTTCGATACGACACGCACGTCACTGTCATCATCATCGGTGACTAAGAAGTGCAAACGAATGCGATCACCACGCACGCTGGCTAAAATAGTGCCTTCATCATCATCAACCTCGCGGTACTCTCCGCCAGAAGCCTGGCTTGAGCGACCGTGCTCCCAGTCTCCCACATAGGTAAGACGTGGATCATTATCGTCCACCATGGTCCACTCACCCTGACTGGCCCACTGTGTATCGCCGGCTAGAAACTGCGCGCGTTCACCCTGCGTTTCATTAGCTTTATCAATTGCTGCCAGCACATTGATGTAACCTGCGCCTACCTCGTGGGGTAAGTAAGACATAGGGTCAGCGGTTTCTTTGATGATACTTTCGATTTGATCCGGCGATAAGTCGGGGTTTACGCTAAGCATCAAGGCTGCGGTACCCGCTACAAAAGGCGTCGCCATAGAGGTGCCACTGATCGTATGGTAATACAGATAATAGTCAGGATGCGCCGGGTCGACTACAGGCCCCATCGCGCCGATCGCTGTATTGACCGCTCGCGTAGACGTGATAGCTGCACCGGGTGCGGTAATGTCAGGCAGTTTTTCTGGGTGGTCTGCAACACCGCGGCTGGAAAAGTCAGCCAGTTCTTTGTCTTTCGTTCCCGCGGCAACGTTAATTACCCACGGCGCGATCGCATACTGGTTAAGGGTATCTTCTTCAGGGCCCGAATTTGATGCGGCAAATGACACCACCATGCCTCGTTTATAAGCTTCAAATGAGGCCTGGTTGATTGGGTTATTAGGGTCAAACTCCATGCCATCACCGCCACCCCAGCTGTTGGTGATAATATCAATTTCCAGACGTTCCTGATTGGTGATTGCGTAATCGAAACCTTGCAGACCAAACAGGATATTCAGGCCTTCCCCGGCACCCAGGCCAACCAGCTTGGCACCTGGCGCGATACCATCGTGATAGAACGCGCGGCGCTCGTCATTCGCCGATGCCGCACCCGAACCCGCTACAGTGCCGGCAACGTGGGTACCGTGCCCTGACGACGTATCGCTGTTAGGAACGCCTTCAATAAAGGTGGTGTTACCACCGGTAAGATCGAGATCACCGACAATTTTGACGTTTTCAATCACCGTATCACCAAATGTCAGATCGGGGTGGGTACCATCCACACCCGAGTCCAGTACGGCAATCACTGAGCCTTCCCCAGTAACACCATATTGATCCTGAACATAATGACCGCCGGTGATTTCACCCGACTCGTAGTTGTAGTATTCCAGCGGCGAATTTGCATAAACGCTGACCACAGCAGGGTTTTCTTTCAACTGCTCAATTTGTACACGAGTAAGTGTGGCGCCTGCCATCGGCAAAGTTTGCAATCCCAGATAGGGGACTGCCAATGGACGCAGCACGCTATCGATATCAGCATGCTCGTCGAAACTGACAATCACATCATAAGTTGGTTTAGGAGTAAGCATATGCTTAGATAAACTGTCGCCGATTATCGCGTCAGCTTGGACGTGACCAGCGCAAATAAGGCCAGCCATGATCAGGTTTAATTTGAGTTTCATATTCGTCTCCGAAAGTGAGCCCTGTTGGGTACACGTTCAGATTCGCAAACGGCAACAAGAGTCGCTATGGGGGGTTACCCCTAGGTGGCATTTGTGATGCAAGAGAGAAAACGGCTATGGACATTCGTTTACGTGAGACGCGAGGCTTCTTTATTCCCGGCCGCTGAGGCGGCATCGTGGTTGTCTGAGGCAAACCAAAATTTACCCTCGCTTAAGCCAATGATTAAAATTTTGTAATCCTGAAAAGTGCAGAACCTTTGCCTGTATAGTGAAAAATAATCTGGCCCTGCCCGGCTATAGCGTTTTAAGATACTCAATCAGCGCCTCTTTATCGTTGTCGCTTAATTGCGTGCCAAAGAGATGCCCTGCATTACTGTTGCCTTTTTCTCGCGTATTCAGCAGTGACCCGGTTCTTTTCGCTTTGTCACCCTGTGCAATAAACCCCACATTGTGCTTATCATATACATCGTAACCGCGGTAAAAGCTGACTGAACGCTCTTCTGGCGGTGCCAGTAATTCACGTAACGTGGGTACCGAACCATTGTGTAAATAGGGTGCACGCAGCCAAATGCCGTCTAAAAACTGGGCGACATAGCCGTTTAGCGTCGCTTCTACCAGCCCCGCTCTTTCTATGCCCAATTCGCCCACCACCTGATTGGCTTCGATGGCGTTTTGCTTGCTCCAGGTGTTCAGGCGTGCCGGGCTGGTGCCAACCTCTGCTAGTGGAATGGTTTTACCGGTACGCTCGCTGGCATGACACTGTGCGCACTCCTGTTTGAAAATGCCTTTGCCTTGTTGTGCCAGTTCGCGGTCAAGGTTAAATGGCCACTTTGGGGGGGGCAAATTGCGTAAATAATCTTCCAGCCATTTTACTTCTGTCAGAAAAGCGTCGGTGTTGTGAGGCTCTGCGCCCAGAATACCCAGCGCTGAATCAATAATTACCGAGTAAGCATCGTGGGTTGCGCCATCCCAATTCAGGTTTAATGCATCCTGATCATACTTTTTCAAATTCCAGATAGCGGGCACGTCTGCAGGTCCGTACGAGTCGTCCATCGAAAGGTTAAGCATGAAATATTTAGTCAGGTTCATGGGGTCGTCGCGTCCCCTGCCCCAATCGGGGAAATCGTCGCGGAACATCCAGGCAAACTGGGCTTCCCGTTCGATTAGCCTTTTTTTGGTAATGGGAATAATGGCAAACCGGTACAGCAGTGAATCGATGAATGAAAGGTCGTGGATCATGCCGATTTGTTCAAGAATATTGTCGGCGTTAAAGCGAGGATCTTTTGCGCTCTTTATCAAAAACGTAAAAATACCTTCAATATCTACTGTATGGCCTGCGCCAGCCACAACATAAACAGGATTGGCTGTGTCACTTTCGCGATACTGCGTGGTGTGGCACATCGCACAATTATTCCCTACTCTGGGAAAGCCCACGGTTTTTAGAGTAAATCCGACCGGTAACGCTTGTCCTTCTTCCCAGGGAAGGCCTAACGAAGCGTAACCGCCATTAGCGGGCAAATATTCGGGAAACATCTGCGGTAATACCATATAAATCCAGTAAGGCAACCCGGCGTCATATTCAGAACCAATTGAGCCGTATTTAAACCGCATTTCCGGTGTCGCGCTGACCCAGTCGGGTTGCGGTACATCGCGAAACAATTTGTACCAGGCGACCCCGCCAAGTACGAGTCCTGAGAGCACTAACAGAACAAACAGTATCAGCCAACCGCTGGTTTTTCCGGTCGCCTTGTTAGGGCCAGTATTTATCTGCAGCATAGTTCCCCCCATGCATCATGTGCTAAAAGGTTTTTAAATATTCGATAAGGGCATCTTTTTGTTGGCTTGACAGCAAAGTGCCGTATTTTGCGCCCTCGTGGCCCTGATTGCCGTTGCCATCCACTGTCGTATCAAATAAAAATAAGGGTCTGGCGTAGGCATGCGTTTCATCACTGACAAAACCGAGATTGCGCTGATCGTAAACATCATTACCGCGATAAAATTGGACCGGACGCTGAGCGGCGGGCGTGAGCAGATCGCGCATGTTGGGTATAGAGCCATTATGCAAATAGGGTGCTCGCAGCCAGATCCCATCCAGCGGCATGTTGGCATAGCCGTTCGTTTTTCGAAATCGCTTGAACCGGTGTTGTTCGCTGGTGCTGTATAAGGTTGCTTGATTTTGCGCCAGTTCGCGGGTATACGAATCTAAACGCCATCTGTCAGTAGCAATATCCTCAATGGGTTGCACGTGACCCACGTAAGTGCCGCTGAAATCGCGGCCAGACTTGCCATGACAGTCCGCGCAGTATTGCTGGTAAATTGGTTTTCCCTGTCGGGCCAGGGCGTTATCAATGGCGAAGGGATACGCCGGGGCGGGCAGGGTCAGTAACCAGTCTTCAATGCGCGATAACGCGGCATGGTCAATATTGGTGGGGATCGCACCTGCCCCAAAGGCGGCCGATAAATTGCGCTCTTCTACAGTGTCATTATTACCATCCCAGTGCAGTTCCATGGCGTTACCGTCATCGCGCTGCTTGCGTAATCCCTGATTCCAGATGGAGGGGAAATCGGCCGTGCCAATCATTTCTTCGCGGGTGGCTCTATCCCAATCCCAATTAAATACCGCTTTTGCAGCATTGAAGGTATCAACCCGACCCGGGCCCCATTCAGGCTGTTGTTTATAAAAGCCTAGCCGGGCTTCCAGCAATGCCAACCGTTCCTGTGTCAGCCATATCGCGATAGGGTAAACCAGATAACGGTCAAGCAGATCCAGATCTGCCCCTAGCGATATTATCAAGGGGATAATGTTGGCCCGGTTGAATTTCTGACTGGACATACAGCCAAAAAAGTTTTTTTCAAACTGCATCAGGCGAAAGCGATTGGCTGGCATGCCCAGTACCAGTTTAGGCTCCGCATCGGTTGACGCACGGACTGTGCTGGTATGACACACCGCGCAGTTCATAAATACACGGTCTAAACCGAGATGACGTCTTGTAGAAATCCCAACGGGCAGACTCTTGCCTGGTTCATATAGCATTCCCAAAGCTTCCAGGCCGCTATCGTCCGGTCGCTTGTCCGGCAGTAGCTCCGGGCATAAATGAGGTACAGCCTGCCATAGCCAGTAGGGAATACCTAAATTACGTTCGCCACCTAACGAACCGTATTTAAAATGCATCTCGATATTATCGTAACTAACCGCACGATCCGTTAAAAAACGATGAGCCAGATAGAGGCCTGCAATGATGAGCAGACAGAGCATCAACAAAAGAATGAGTTTGCCTTTGCTAACCTTGCCCATGGCTTACCCGTTGCCAGCATGACTGTTTAACGCGAAATCCAGGATACGTTTTTTACCCCACCACACTTTGCCCAGATAAAGGCCATCCTCGATTTCACGGATTTCGTCACGTACTTTTTGCGCCAGAATTGAGGTTGAACTGTAGTCGATAACAATCGTTTCTTTGCCGTCCATCCAGCTTTTATCACGGTACACTTTAGCGACAATCATGCCTAAGCCAATCGGCAGCACTTTATTCACCAATATGCCGCGCTCAAAATCAGGTGGGAAAATATCAAATACTTTGCCTTGCCAGGCCAGTGTTCGGGCAAAGCGGGCCAACATCTTCGCTCGTGTTGAACCGGCGACTATTGCGGTGCCCCGGGTATCACCCCGCGGTAATGCGCCAGCAGCATGACTGGTGTAGATCTCGTCCAACTCTTCGCGACTTAATTGCAGCCAGTACTCAATGGTTTCGTTCATGTTGGTCGGCTCCCTGGGCCAGCTGGTGGTATTGTTTTTTGCGTATTTTTGCAGGTTTATTGCTGATTGTTTCTGAAACGTGAAAGTGCGTAGTACACGTGCTTACGAACATAATTCATTCTTCCCAGTGGCTTGTGTTCAGGCAGACTTTGCCAGGGATTAAATTCAGTCGTTTCGCACTGCCGGATAGCGTCAGCCGAGATGAAAGGCTGCTGCTTGATCAGCAATTGCGCAACCGACACCAACGGCGACGCCTGTTCGCTCCATTTGGCGGCGGCATCTTCAATAGGCATGTCGTCGTTGTTGGTCTGACGTTGCACCATAAAGTTGAAGCAGACATCGGTAAGCGCCAGGTGCTGGCGCATAGCGGCGCGCAGGTAATTATTGGTAAGCTCGTCGGGCAGTTCGCTTTCGAAGTTAGAACAGGGTTTAACCGCATACTTTACCGCCTGTTGGCTGCCTAACTGATACGGAGTGGTGCTCCAGTAGACAATATCAAAAGGGCTGGTGTGATGCTCGCGGGCAACCAACAACGTATACAGACTGTCCCAGTTAGTGGGAGTGAGTAAATGCCACAGCACCCGATCATCCCGTTGCGCTTCAATAAACGCCAGAAATTCTTCCGGCGTTGAAGCAAACAGCACCGGGTGACTATTCAGTAAAAAATCCTGATAACCTGACTTGCCCCATACCGGTTTACCCACCACGTCGCTAACCCGAATGGACAAACCACGTAAATCCTTTTTAGCATCATCCGTGGTACTGGCACTGGCAAAGCGTACCAATGCCGGATAACTAACCGGGCGGGCGAACAGGCCCTGTTTCAGTTCAGGTGAGATAGCTTCGTTGACCGTAAAGGTAGCATTAAAACAGCCGAGCGATTTCGCCTGATTGAACCGCTTCATTGACTGATCGGCATAGCGTTGCTGTACCACCTGCTTTATCGCCTTTTCCATTTGTAGCGCTAAATCGTCCTCATTGCCGGTAAAGCTTTCACCAGGAAAACTTTGTGCGGTACTGAAAAACGAAATTAACAGTAAGACAAGTAAGGGGGCAGTCACATTCATGCTCACATAATTTCAGGTTAATCTTGAAAAGCGGGGTCGCTTTCTGCCCCAGGGCGCGGCTTCCATGCCAGCGAATAGTAGTCACCGCGATCCCGAGCCCAGGGGTCAAATACGTTGACCACCGGCATCAACTGCTCGTTAAGTTCGGGAATATTGCGCAGCAGCACCCGTTTGAGCGGCGACACGGCAACCGTATGGCCGTTAGACTTTTCCGGCTCGTTGCATTGCGCCAGACCATCATTATTTTTTTCCAGCTCAAACGGGCATTCATCCAGTGGGCCATTGTGTAATACCCATTCATACCCTAAGGTCGAGTAAAACTCAGGGCGGAAACTGGAGGTAAAGAAACGGTCGCTGAATAAGCGCCGTGACGCGTTGATAATAAAAATATGAAACTGTGTCTCTGAAATAGCGAAACCGTGCGGACGGGTGTATTCGGCCAGCCACCCCACCGCCAGATCAACATCTTCGATATTATCTACTTCACTGCCATCAGGCGCGCCGTGACAATCGTTAATGGGCTCGCCGTTGTCGGTTAGCTGCGCATCGCTAATTACTTTGCTGGCATCACACTGGTGGGTGCCAAAAATTTGCCTGATTTTGGCAACCACGTCTTCCTGTGCGATACGGTTAGGATCGCTTTTATCCAGTCGCTGATCGATAAAATCATCGTAGCTGGTCAGGGTTTTTAACCCGATCTGGCGACGAAATTCGTTGAAACGGGGCACACCCCGCTCGCGATCGCGAATGATATCCAGCGCCACGACATCAATTTTTTTGCTGGGCGAATCAAGATGCGGCATGGGCAGGTTTTGTAAAAAGCGCGGGTGGTTTTGCAGGTGCAGCGCACCTAAACGTTGCCGGCCCATGGCCAATGCCCAGTTCTCCAGACCATATTGACGCATTTGTGCGGTTGCTTCGCCACGCACTGTGCGCATTACTGGCACTTTGGCGTTGATTTGGTTGGCATCCTGATAATTACGCATTTCGATAAGATCGGGAACCAATGGATGCAGGCGATAAACGGAGGTAAATTCCTCAGGAAAGTTGAAGGGTGAACCAAAGTGATTCACCCCACCGTTAACGTGTTCAGGGTTACTGATATCCCAATTGTCTTTTTTCCACCACAATGCACCTTCATGCCGCGCATTTTGTAAGCCAAAAATCCCGGCGCCAGAGGCAAATACCGAATACCAGGAATTGGCTTTTTGTGGCTCATCCTTGTCTCGAAACACGCGCGCCAGCCAGTTTGACATGCGGCTGAAATAGTTTTCTTCATTGTGGGTAATTTTTTTGATAATTGAAGAAACCTGACTGCTTTCTTCAAGGTTAAACAATCCAAACCAGTTTGAGTTCATGCCGCGATACAAGGGATCGTTATACAGCAGTTGCGTGGTCCATTCGATGGTGTGAATTTTCGCGATCATCGCAGACACCACCAGCCGTGCCGCGTTATATAACTCTTCGTCGCTGACCTGACTGTAGAGAATAGCCTGTTGCGGCCGATCAGGGTGGCGTAAACCCGAATCACGATTAGGATGGGCTTGCTGCATGGCGCGAAAGCGCTCGACAAAATAGTTATGCTCGCGCACAAACAGGTTGTGATAAAAGCTTAAGCCAATATTCCAGTTGTCAGGAAATGCGGTAGCTTCCTGGCCCTGCCATTGAGGCTGCACTGCACAGTCATCGCTGCTGTTGGTGTCACAGGGTTGTAACACGGGTAAATAGCCATCGGGCAAATGCAGTTTGGCGTTATCCTGTGGATCACGAATCACTCGTTTATGTGATATGGCATCGTAACCATAAATTTGCGACGCATCCCACCATGCTGTGGTAGTGTTTTCAGTGGTCATATAGGCGCGTTTGAGGTACCGCTCATTGTTATGCCTAAACGTTTCTGGCTCACTGTGCTGAGCAATCAGCGCCGGCTCCATGCGATCGCCGGGCCGACAACCAAGCGCTTCTGCGTGATCGGTTTTACACCCCACCGGCACCAGTTTAGATTGATTGCGCCCTTCTTCCAGGTGCGAAAACCAGTCATGAGTCATAAACTGGATCCAGAATGCAGCCAGCACATTAAAAAATGGCGCTTTAATATAATCGCATTCATCGCTTATCGCATTGTTGCCGGATCCCAGACCATCATTGCAATTATTATTTTGCTGTTGTTGACGACTGAACAATGTGCGCGAAATCAATTGCGGATCAGGGGTGAGCAAGCCCAAGCGCATTCCGTTTTCGCTGTCGCTATGCCGGTTGCGTGCTAACTGATTTTTGCCTAGGCGTGGATAGGTAGACGCGAAGTCCACATTGCGCGCGAAATAAGTACCGTTCGCCCCCATTTTGGGATTGTACAAATCATTACAGATTCCACTGAGGGTGCGATGGCGAATTAATTCGCCACTGCAGCGTTGCTCGCCCTCGCCACCTACCGCCTCATAGAAAGGATCGTCTTTATCCAGACGCATTTCATTCCATACTTTTATGGCGGGTCCTTCTTTATTGCCACGGCCCTTGACGTAGTCCTCGTAGGTGTAATTATCAAACAGGTTGAATTTGATCAGCTCGACACGTTGGTACTCTAAATCCATTAACGAGCCATCAATGCCCCGGCCGTTGGGTTTAAGGTGTTCGCCAAAAATGGTTTTCGCTTTGCTACCTTCTTTCAGCGATGACGCATCGCCCGTTGCCCAGTAATTTGACCAGTCGACCCAGGGCGTAGCCCGATATTGAGCCGCTTTTTCGCCACCACGGCAGCGCGCAGTATCTTCGGCCACCTTGCCAAGAAAGCGCGTTTGTCGATTTTCATCAATAGGCCGAAACCCGTCTTTTACCATATCGATGCAGGCGCGATTGTCAGATTTTTGCTCTGCCACTACTGTGCTGGAAACACAACAAGACATGGCAATGAAGATTGCCAAAAGAATTTTTGCAGCCATCCCCGGTACCCCTCAGTGTGATTGGTATTATGGTTTGACAGCTAAGGTAAGGCACTTGAACAGCGAGTAATCCTTTACTGACGTCAGTAAATATAGTTTGTTTTTTGTACAGTTTGTAGTGGTGAGCTATATTTTTTGCAGAAACGTTTGCTGACTTAGTTTTCAACACGTCATAGATAAAAATATCCTTGTTGCACGACAAAACCACCTTCCTGCTTTTACGGTATAAGCAAGTAGCAAATCAACCTGGAGTAGATAATGAAAAAAATTTTTCTTGGGTTACTGGTAGTTATCGCCGTCATTGGTGGCATCGTCTGGTATGTGATGAGTGGCGCTAATGAGTTTTTAAAATCGCAAATTGAGGAGAAGGGCAGTCAATATTTGGGCACTACCGTAAGTGTCTCAGGTGTGGATCTGATTTTCCGCGAAGGGCGACTGGAAATAAGCGAGCTGGAAATTGACAATCCGGAGGGCTTTAGTAACGAGGATGCCTTGAGCGTAGAAGGGCTGGCGTTTGATTTAGGCAATTCGCTTCAAGAGCCCTACCATGTGCAGGAACTGACCGTGAATGCGCCTGAAATGCTGTATGAGCTCAATGCAGATGGAACCGGCAATTTAATGGTGCTAAAAAATAACCTGCAGGCGCATCTGCCTGAAAACAAGCCAGCGCAATCCAGCGGTGAGCCTGCCCCATTAGTTATTGTCGATAGTGTGACAGTGGCAAATACGAAACTGACCCTCGATTTTGAAAAGTTTGATACCAAAGGGGTGCAGCTGAATAAGAAAACATTTGAGGTGACCTTGCCCACATTCAATGCCGGGCCCATCGGTCAACCTGATGGCATGCCTGCTGACCAGGTCGGTGCTGCGATTATCAACAACATGCTGGATAACGTGATTGCAGAGGCGAAAAAGAAAGCCCGCGACGTGGCTAAAGAGGCCGCCAAAGAGAAGTTTAACGAAGAGAAAGATAAGTTGCTGGATAAGGCAGACGAGAAAATAAAAGATATTCTGAATAAGGATTTCTAACGGTTAACAGCGTCTGATATCGCTAAAACGAATAGAGACCACAGTATGAGCTGCGGTCTCTATTGCAAGTTAATGCGCCTGTTCAAAACTGACTTTAAGCAACTCGACATTATCGCGAAACTCTAATGTCTGCAATTCACCTTTACCTTCGACATTGATGGTATTGATTTGCGCTGGCCATAAGTCTCTCAATGCATCATGGCGCACCCGTAATCCTTCAAGTGACGGCGGTTGCTCAGTTTCCTGATACACCCAAAAGTGTTTGCCTTCAACTTCAAAACCCACCAACTTTAACGCCAGCGACTGATCCTTGCTGTCAAACAGGCTAAAACGCTGGGCGGCATATTCTGCAAAACGTTGCTGGGTTTGTGCGTCTTTCAGAATATCAGACTGCTTATCGAATAATGTTTTAACCGCATGCTCAGCGTCATGCAGATTAAAACGATGCATGATTTCGATGTTTTCGGTGCGTGGATTAAACAGCACCGTCGAAATCGCAGCTTTAATCTGATGTGCACTGGCAATGCCGGTGGTCATCAACAGCAGGGCAACAATGCCCCACTGGCGCAGTGAAAAATGCTTACTCTTTATCACCGTTTTCATCGTCCTGCTTAAGTTCAGTGGTGATATCGTGCATGATATCGCGACGTACTTTGTCGGTGCTTCGCTTCGACTTGTACGCTTCGATACGTGAAGGCACGATGCGACGTGGATAATGGTTATTTTGCACGTCTACATCAGCCGTTTCCCAGCGAGGGTCAACCGTCACACTGACCAGTTCTTTGTCTTTGTCAGTGATAATCAGCTTGCTGACCGCATCAGGCGTGCGACGCCAGATTTCTGCAGGGATACGCATCATTTGCGTGCTTTCATCAGCAAACGTCAGCTCAAGAATGATGGGCATCACCAAACCGCCTTTGTTGCTGAAATCGAGCACATAATAATTTTTGTCTTCTTTGACCGCGCGCTCGAGGGCTTTTAATTCCCAGGGCTCCAGGTCTTTCAAAAACTTCTTGTACTGATTACGTTCTTTGTTGGTCACCGTGTACTGATCGTTGTCATCGTAGAAGTCTTTGATGTCTTCGAAGCGATCAACCCACAGCGTTTTGCCTTCCTGTTGGTTGCGTTCAACCGTCAGCGACAATGGCTTTTCTTTTTCCTGCTGGCGCTCACGGGCGAAGTCGATGTCCGGATCTTTGGTATCTAAACGTAACTTGCTAACGCTGTCTAATGAAATATCCACGTGATCAGTGCTATAGAACCATCCACGCCAGAACCAATCCAGGTCAACACCAGAAGCTTCTTCCATGGTACGGAAGAAATCAGACGGCGTCGGGCGTTTATACATCCAGCGCTGGGCATATTCTTTAAAAGCGAAATCAAACAGTTCACGGCCTAAAATAGTTTCGCGTAAAATGTTTAAGGCAACAGCGGGCTTGGTATACGCATTGGGCCCCAAATTCCATACCGAATCAGACTGCGTCATGATCGGCACCTGATTTTGCGACTTCATATAACCAACAATATCCCGTGGTTCGACACCCCATGGGATGTCTGGATCCCACTCACGTCCTGCAACCCCATCCAGGAAGCTGTTTAACCCTTCATCCATCCAGGTCCACTGACGCTCATCAGAATTCACAATCATCGGAAAATATATGTGACCAATTTCGTGAATAACCACTCCAATCAGAAAACGTTTTTCAGCCAGTGAATAGGTACGTGAACCATCATCCTGTAATTCTGTACGCGGGCCGTTAAAGGTGATCATGGGGTATTCCATGCCGCCAACCGGGCCGTTGACTGATTGCGCTACCGGATAAGGATAATCAAAGGAGAAGCGTGAGTAGACTTCCATGGTATGAATGACCGATTCGGTGGAGTACTTCTTCCACAAATCCCCGCCTTCTTTGGGATAAAAAGACATCGCCATTACCGTAGGCTGAACATCGCCACCCTGCTGGTAGCCGCGTGCGTCCCACATAAATTTACGTGAAGAAGCCCAGGCAAAATCTCGCACATTGTTGGCTTTAAAGCGCCAGGTTTTAGTTTTATCGGTACCGGCTTTTTCGTTTTCCAGTGCTTCTTCTGCAGTCACGATAAAAACGGTTCGTTCGGCAGTTTTGGCTTCTTCAAGGCGCTGTCGCTGGGTTTTGGTCAGCACGTCCGAGGCATTTTGCAGCTCACCGGTTGATGACACAATATGATCAGCGGGTACGGTGATTTTGACGTCGTAATTACCAAATTCTAAGGTAAATTCGCCGCGGCCGATAAACTCTTTATTAGTCCAGGCTTCGTAATCAGTATATGCCGCCAGACGTGGAAACCACTGAGCCAGCAAGAAGATGTCGTTGCCACCCTCGCGCGCATCATCTGGGAAATGCTCATAACCGGCGCGGGCCGACACCGCATCTTCTTCTACGATATTAAAACCAAAATCGATAGAGAATTGCGTGCTTTGGCCTGGCTTTAACGGCTCTGCCAAATCAACGCGCATCAAGGTACCCACAATCACATGATGCAGATCCTGACCTTGTTTAGAGGCCACTTTCTTAATTTGGTAACCCAGTTCGTTGTCATCGACAAATTGCTGTCTACGCAGTGCGCCCAGGCTGATTTTAGCCGGCTCATCACCCGAAGCTGACTGGGTAGCTGGTCCGCGATTGCCAATGCCACCAAAGGTGGTAGTAAGCGCAGACATCGAATCATCGCGGAATTTATTCTGGTCTAACTGAATCCACAAATACTTTAACGTATCGGGTGAGTTATTTTTATAAGTGATGGTCTCGCTGGCATCGACGCGACGTTTGTCCTCGTCCAGTTTCACATCGATGGAATAATCGACTTTTTGTTGCCAGTACTGATGCCCCGGCTCCCCCGCAGCGTTTCTATACACATTAGGTGTAGGCAGAACTTCATCCAATTGGCGGAATTTGTCCTCAAAATTACCTTTAGTCTGTTTTATTGCTGCATTGGCGATGGGCATAACGGTTATTCCCACTAGTGGAATTAACCAGGCCCAACGTAAATTTTTAATTCTCATTCCCCGTCCTTTATTAATGCGAGCCAACGGCTCTGGATACGACAGGCTCAAGCCTGTTCGAAAAATTGTGATAGGGTAACAATTATTTCGGGTGTGTTGCCAGTTGCTGACCGTTAAAGGTGGTTAATTCATCGACATAAAGACGAAATGAAGCACGCGAGCCGCTTTGTAAATTCAGTGACTTAAAGTATGCTTGAGATATTCTCCAGTAAGGGCTAGCAATGTGTTTACATGGCAACGTGCAGTAATCAAAGTCGGCAGTTCATTAATTGCGCCTGACAGCATCAGCTGCAGTGCCACCTATTTGTTGGCCATTGCACAATTCATCACTGCCAGTCGTGATGCTGGTAAGGAAGTGTTAGTGGTTTCGTCCGGCAGTGTGGCGGCCGGGCGTAACAGCGTAAAGGTTAAGCATCTGCCTTCCATTGCGGAAAAACAGGCAATGGCAGCAATAGGCCAGACCCGCATGATGGCTAACTGGCAGCGCTTTTTTGACTTTCCCTGTGCCCAGGTACTGTTAACTGCCGATGACCTGCGCGATCGCACCCGATATGTGAATATTGCCAGCACCATCCGTGAGCTGCTTGCCCACCAGGCGTTACCCATTATCAACGAAAACGACACGGTGGCAACCGATGAGCTTAAGGTGGGCGACAATGACAATTTGGCCGCTTACACAGCGCTCGTGGCGCAGGCCGATACCCTGATCATTTGTTCAGATGTAGACGGCTTATATTCGGCTGACCCCAGAGTTAATCCTCAGGCCACCCTTATTCCTGAACTGGCTGGGGTTGATCAGTCGATTTATCAGTTAGCCGGTGGTGCGGGCAGCAATGTCGGTACCGGTGGCATGCAGACAAAGTTGCAGGCCGCCGAAAAGTGCATGCAAAGTGGCATACAGACCCTCATTGTAAATGGCCGTAAGCCTGCCGTTTTTGAAGCTTTGCAGCAAGGCAGGGCGATGGGGACGCTGTTTAAACCTAAGCAATCCTGTCGTCGTGCGCGGCAGTTATGGATAAATCACACCCTAAAAGAAAAAGGGCAGGTACATATCGACCAAGGCGCGGCAACGGCGTTAGTCAGTAAAGGAGCATCATTGTTACCTTCGGGTATTGTAGGTTGCGAAGGCGCGTTTAACGTAGGCGATGCGGTAAGCATAGAATGTAATGGAGTAAAAGTGGGCAAAGGTTTGGTGTTGTTTTCAGCGGCCGAGCTGGCGCTGGCGAAAGGGCGCAAAACCAGCGAGTTAAATCAGCTGTTAGGCTATCCGTCCAACGGTATCGTGGTTCACCGTGATGATATGGTGGTGTTTTAAATGCAAAAGCTCACTGCGGTTATTCTGGATTATGCTTCGCTCAAACCGGCCACCTTAGATGTCTCCGTAATGGATAGCATGGACGTCAACTTTGTACTGCATGAGCACACCAGTGCCGATGAGGTAGTAGCGCGCATTCGTGATGCACACATTGTACTAACTAACAAAGTGCAGTTAACTGTGGACGTTCTGAAGCAGGCGCGACAATGCAGATACGTAGGTGTGCTGGCGACCGGCACCAATAATGTTGACGTGAAGTGGTGTGAGAACAACGGCATCACAGTAAAAAATGTCAGTAATTATGGCAGTGCAGCGGTGGCTCAGCACGCGTTAATGTTAATGCTTAATCTTGTTACGTCTTTTTCTGCTTATCACAGCGATGTACGACAGGGGCGCTGGAGCGAATCGTTCCAGTTTTGTCTGAGTCACCATCCGGTTTCGTTGCTTGAAGGTAAACACGCTGTACTGGTGGGCAGTGGTGCAATAGGGATGAAGGTGGCAAAGCTGCTGCAGGGGTTTGGCGCAAAGGTTACCTTTGCCGCCCGACAAAACGCGGATAACGATTCACGCCCGGATCTCGACACGTTATTGCCAACGGCAGATATCGTCAGTTTACACTGTCCATTAACCCCATCCACACAACAGCTAATGAACGCCCGTCGACTAGGCCTGATGAAGTCGTCAGCATTCCTGATTAACACTGCAAGAGGTGAATTGATAGAGGAAACCGCGCTGCTGGCAGCATTGAAGCAAAAGCGCCTGGCCGGGGCAGGTCTGGACGTACTTAGTGCTGAACCACCTCCGCCAGACCACCCGCTGATTCAGACAAATTTACCCAACCTGCTGATTACTCCACACAGCGCCTGGGTGGCAAACGAAGCCCGGCAGACGCTGTTTGACACCGCCATGTCACACCTTAACGCCTTTGTTAAAGCTGATTGATTTTTTTGTTCAGCTCATAAGCGGGTTCGGTCACTATCGTTTCCAGTGTTTCGATACGACCTTTCAGGGCTGCAATCGTATCGTTATTAGATTTTTTAATTCCTTTAGGTTTTTTAGGCTCGAACGGATTGACGTTCTCGCCGTTTAACCAGGCAAAGAAATTTTTGTTCCATTTAGCATCAATGTAGAGCACGCTTAACATCGCACCAACAATTGCCAGTAATACAAATAAAGTGAGTAAACCGCTCATCTACGTTCTCCAGTTAATTAATAGGATTGCTGTTATTGCTATCAGTCGTCCGGGAGAAAAAAATATTACACAGACACTGTAATTTTTTTTTATAGTGGGTGACTACATCACTACCGTTAATAAAAAACGCAGAAAAAGCGAATAATAATAAGTGCACAGTGAAGGTTAGTTTTAATCAGGTCTGGGACCAGTACGGGCCACTACTTAGCCGAGTGGCCAGCAGTTACGAAGCGAATGATGCGCTAAAACAGGAATTGCTACAGGAAATTGTCATTGCGGTATGGCAGGCCCTGACGCGCTTCGAGGGGCGCAGCAGCGTTAAGGTCTATGTGCTTAAGGTGGCGCACAACCGCGCCGTTAGCCACGTCGCCAGCCAGGTTCGCCAACCCGGGGTGGAAGAACTGGATGAGCAGGCCCATTCGCTGCAGTCACCTTCCTATAACCCCCACGCTCATGCAGAACAGCAGCAACAGCTGGACCGGTTGCTGGCAGAAATTCGCTTATTGCCACTGGACCAAAAGCAAGTAATCACCCTGTCTTTAGAAGGGCTGACTTACGACGAGATTGCCCAGCTAAGCGGGCTTACGCAAAATCATGTGGGTGTCATGATTAATCGCATCAAAAAGTCGTTATCCAAGAGGTTAAATGACGATGAAGGATAAGCACAACCTTGAGCAGCTCTGGCAGCAGCAACCTGTTCAGACCGTCGATCTTGAAAAAATTGAAACACAAGTCAAAACCCAGCGCTGGAAGCAACGTTGTTACGCGGTATTGGATATCGCGTCAATGATACCCATAGCCTATATCTTGCTTTTTATGCAGGACAAAATGTCCACGCTGGCGTTTTCTCTGGTCGCGTTGGTGGGACTGGTTGCGCTGATTTATATAGCGCTACTGATATTTTACCGACGCCACGCCGCTTTTTCTAAGACAGCGACTACCCAGGACTATTTGCACTTACTACGCAGGCAAATTCACAACAATGTACTGATAGCCCGTCTGACCAGACACTTCAGCTGGGTAGTTTTGGTTTTCATGATGGCATTTTATGGCATACTTTACTGGAATAATGAGCTGAAGCCTGAACGCTGGCAGATTTACCTGATATCCCTTGTGATAAGTGTAATTGGGGTAATCGTTTGCTATGTTTGGGCACATCGGCGAGAAAGACGTTTTGCTGCTGAAGCCGCACGTCTGAACGCTTTGATAAATCAAGAGTAAAAGAAACAGTTAAACGCAAACTAGTTGACGGGATAACCATGAAAGACATCGAAAAGTTACTGGATAACAACGCTGAATGGGCGCAACGCACACATGATGCTGATCCTGAATTTTTTAGCACACTCTCCAAGCAGCAAACGCCACAATATTTATGGATTGGGTGCTCTGACAGTCGCGTACCGGCCAATCAGATTGTTGACTTACTGCCCGGTGAAATTTTCGTACACCGTAATGTAGCCAATATGGTGGTGCACACTGACTTTAACTGTTTGTCGGTGCTTCAATATGCGGTAGACGTATTGAAGGTTAAGCATATCATTGTCTGTGGACACTACGGGTGTGGTGGTGTGGAAGCGGCCATGGGGGATCAGCAGTTCGGTTTAATTGACAACTGGCTCGCCAATATCAAAGATATTTACGTCAAGCATGCAGATGAAGTGAACGCACTTCCCAAAGAAAAACGCTCAGCGCGCTTGTGTGAATTGAACGTAATGGAACAAGCCCGCAATGTAAGCCGCAATAACATTGTTAAAGATGCATTAGCACGTGGTCAGGAGTTGCATATTCATAGCTGGATATACAGCCTTAAAAACGGCCGCATTACCGACCTTAAATTCAATCCGTAAGCTCGCCGTTCAGCCAGCTATCACTGCTCTTTTCTGAGCCTCTCATCGATAGCTGGCCTGCCTTCCTCACCCAGGAAAAACTGGTAATACAGATCCAGCGCATACTCTGATTGTTGCTCAATAGTGGCTTGCACCGCTTCAAGAAACAGATTTTTTGTCAGTTCGTACCTAAGAGCCAAATCCGGTGGACCTTGCCGTCTTCTCAGCGCCTGACTTGAGCTGTCTTCTTTGCTTAGACCCACATCAAAATTATACTCTACCGATAATTTATCGTTAATTTGTCCGGTCACTGATAACTTGGTATCGTTGCCACCCGGGCTTGAGGTGGTGCCGATGCTTAGGTTTTCGATCCCCAGTGATTCGCCCACCTGATTGGTTAACGAGGTGGTGCGGGACAAACCAAAACCCACCAGCAGTGCTTCGTAATTGGGATCCTGACTCTTGGTATCTGGGCCGCGCCCATTCAGCAGATATGATAGGACCGCGCCCTGGTTCATCGAAGGAGTTGAGAACAAGTTCACGTTCGGACTATCCGCGGCACCGTCAATACGTATGCCGGCAATTACTCCGTCCGCCGTTTTATCTGGATTTCTAATCGCTTCAATTAATAAAAAAGGCTGGTCTATGGGGCCATTAAATTGCACTTCGCCCGTCTGGATCAGCAAGTTTTGCCCGTAAGCCTCGTAGCGTCCTTCTAAAATTTGTAAGTCACCATAACCCACCACAGCGGGTAAGGTGTTTACCCTGATCGAACCGTGCAAATTAGCGGTCAGCCCAAAGGCGTCAAGCTTCACTTCTCCCTGTTTGGCGTCATCAATTTTAACCTGTACGCTGGCGTCAATGATATCCAGGGGATCCTCTTGTGGTGGCTCGCCCCGTAAATGCACATCTTTAGAGGGCGCTACTGCATTTTCGGGCAGTTCCTCCACGACAATGCGCGCCCAGGGAATATCAAGTTCCCCGGTCACTACTACATTGCCGGGCTTCATCGAAGCAGATAAGTCGGGCGACACTTTTAGCGTTGCCTGACTATGTTTGACATCAAAACGCTCGCCTTTGAGCTGCACATTCACTTCAGGTGAAGACGACCAGTTAACGTCACCAGATAGCGAACCTTTGCCTTCACCCAGCATGAACTCGCCATTAAAGGTGGCTTGCTGTCCATCCAGTTCAATGTGCTGTTGCCACTTACTGATGGTGACGGGTGAATCCTCCACATTCATTGCCCCATTTTTCAAATCAATTTCACCGTTAAGTGACAAGTCATTCAATTGACCCGCGAGGGTGATCTGACCGTTAAGATTGCCGGTTAACTCGCGTATGGCTGGCGACACAGGCTTTAGCGGCGCCACGTTAATGTCATTGAATACGACTTTGCCGTTAAAGTTACCCTCTGCCGATAACGGTGTTAAATTGATATCGCCTTTGAACTCGCCCAGTTCGGTGCTGGTCACCAGCATTTTGGCCGTCAGTTCATCGTCTACCGCCTCACCGATCACACTGACTTTGCTCAGGGTCAGGGTGACCGGGTTTACCGCGCCGACGGTCCATTGGGCCGGTGTGACCTGAACGCTGAAATTTGCATCCAGCGGCGAGTCCTGCCCGTAATTGCCAGCGCTTTGAATCGACAACAGTGAGTCAGGCGTTTGCGGAAACACCTCCGGTAAAAATTCATGTGCCCACAAGCCTAAAGGCAGCCCTTTCGCGTCTAAATTCCAGAACCCTTTTTTGTCCCGGTAAAGTAAATCGTTCATGCATAGCTGGCCTTCTTTGCGTGAGAACCAGCAATTTTCAGATGCTTTGACAATTAACGGGTCGGCTTTAAATGCCACGTCAAAATCACTTTGCAATGACCATTGGGTATTAAACGCGCCAATCTCGCTGGATTTGACGTTGGCCTGCCAACTTTGTGTTTGGTTCTTCCAGTTACCTACCATAGCGAGTGCGACTTTATGCTCTGGATAGCCAAGGTTAATATCTATCGCATGTTCAGCGAGGTCACCCTCAATCTTCAGGTCGCCATTAAGCGGCCCTTGCTCTGCCACAAACGCATTAACACTGGGCGATAACCGCACGTCGTTAAAAGATAGGTTGGCTAGTGCCTGCGGATTTTGCCAGTTACCCGACGCATCAATTTTTCCTTTAACGCTGCCACTGGCACCGGCGTACAGCGAATTGATCTCGGCTAAATCGATGAACACATCTGCGGTTAAGTAGCGCTGATTTAACAGCTGTCCGGCAAAGCGAATGATATTATTTTGTTGAGTCAGGGCTCCGGTGGAAACAATCAGGTCGCTGGCTTCTGAATAGACCAGTGAGCCGGTCAGGGAAAGCGGAATTTCTGTTTGGGTGGCGGAGAGGTTGAAATCTGCCACGCTGACTTCAAGGCCTTTTGCGCTATATTGCAGTAAACTTGGAATGGTGCCATTGATATCCGTGGGCCCTTGAGCAAGCAATTTTGCGGTATTGAGAGCAGTTAATTGGGTACTTCCCTGCCAACTAATTGAATCACTTAAGTACAAGGTACCCGAATTGGTGATCTCACCGTTTAATAACTTAAGGGTAAGTTTGTTAACCGCAACGTTGGTGCGGGTGATGGTGGCGTCGACAGCTGCGGGGATAATGCCGGTTTCAGGCATCGTTACCGCGGTGTCAGCAAGCAGTTTGTAGGCACCCATCTCTCCTTGCAGGTTCAGTGTACCCTTGTGCAGTTTACTTTCGGCAAGTGCGGCAATCTCTTGTTCTGGCCAGCTTACCTTCAGGGTAAGGGGCAAGTTGTCGTTTAGTACATTTACGGATAAGGTGGCATTGGCGGTATAGGTGCCTGTGGTGCTCGCATCAATGGTTAAATTATTCAGCGCCCCATCCACTTCCAGTTGCAGTGTTTGTTGTACGTCTTGTGTTTGTATCTTTGAACCTGCCAGCAAATCGATACGGTAGTTTTCGTTCAGGGATGCCTCGATATTGAGGTCAAGTGTTGCCATCGGGTGCTTGACGAACAGGTCTTTTAACAACACATCATGCTGCGCAAAGCTCAGGCGTTTAAATTTGATCTGATTGATCACCTGTTCCGCCTCACCGGTTTTCAGCTTTAACGTATTAAAGTCAAAACCGTTTATTTCAATGGGAATGGGGGTGCTGATGGCAGGTAATTCAGGTGATGAATATGCCAATGTATAATTTGTGGGTTGTGCCGGAGGCGGAGTGTCAGGGGCAGCCAGCGCAATTTCCAGGTTGTTTCCTTTCACACCTGCCAGTTTAATACGCTCATGCGCACTGCCGCGGCCCTTAAGTTGTTTAAGTCTGATTGTTTGGTTCGCCATCTCAACTTTAATATTATTTAGGTCGAATGCCTGCACGCCAATAGCGACAGGCAGTTCAATCGATGCCGCTGAGGGTTCGCTGCTGTCAGGTTCAGTGACAACTAATTGTTTTACGTCAACGCCGGAAAGGGAAAGCCGTTCGATACAAACCTCGGGGGTGAAAAAGCAGCCAAATTCAAACGACACATGCCCTTTCTCCAGCCTTACCTGCCAGGCATCATTCTTCCACGCAAGGCCACCTACATTGAGTTCATTGGTTAAACTGCCTTCCAACGAGTTAATCTGTAACTCAGGTACGCTGTACTCTGCTACCAGTTTTATCAGCGGCATGCTTAGCGGGGTTAACAAAAACAGGATAAGCGCCAGCACCAGCAGCACGGGCGATAATGCGAGCAGCAAAATATTGCGCTTCTTCATAGTTCAGGGCCCAACATAAAGTGAATTCGCCAGCCGTCTTCATAATCGGAAAAGCCCCAGGCAAAATAGAACCTGACCGGGCCAAACGGCGAAATCCAGTGTACGCCCGGGCCAACACCGATGGCGTAATCAATATTGCCACTGATATCATTGGTGGCGGTTCCCATATCAACAAATGCCGCTGCGCGCCAGTTGTCCTTAAACTGGTAGGCGTATTCGATACTTTGGGTGGTGAGGTATTTTGCGCCGATAGTCGCTACCACCCGTTCGCCGGTTATAGGGTTGAAAACATCTTCGCGAGGCGAAATATCTCGGTAGGCAAAGCCTCTCACGCTTTGGTCACCACCGGCAAAAAAACGCAACGAGGCTGGGACGCGCTCGAAGTCGTTGGTTTTAATGGCTCCCAGCTCTGCTCTGGCCACCCAACGATGTTTACCATAGGTACGAATGATTTTTCCTTCGACACCGCCTTTCATGATATCGATGTCAGACAGCAAATCTTCGCGACCAATCTGGAAATAGCCTTTCACGTACAGCCCTTCTGTTACATTCAGCAAATCGTCTTTATATAAATAGCGAATAGCGTAGCCGGGCATAACCAGTTCGGTGGTACGGGGAATTTCGTCGCCTTGCGTGTAGTTTTCTTTAAGGTAGGTGACTGACCCATCCTGTTGCCAGGGTGAATCCGGTTGTTGCCAATACCTGTGGGTGGATACCGAGAGAGTTTCACTCTCGGTAGCGGTATTGGAGTACTCAATGAACTGGTAACCCGCTTCTACACTGACATAATCATTCGAGATATTTTCCATGGGAATGCGGTAATCCATGGTCAGCGATTGCTCTGGACTTGATAAAAATAATTCAGAGTTAATCGAATGACCCCGTGAGTTCACCCATGGCCGCTCCCAGCGCAAGCGGATCCGCGGGCCGGTGTCAGTAGCGGCTCCCACCCCGACATTGAAGGCATCTCGGGGTTTGTGCAAAACCGTTACTTCGATCGGCACAACATAATCAATCGCTTTATTGACCACCGGGCGCGCAATGACCCGATTGAAGTAGCCTGACTGGTTGAGGCGTCGATTATACTCAGTCAGCTTTTCTGCAGTGTAGGGTTCGCCCTTTTCAAATGGGGTAATGCGCTCAATTATAGCGACAGCTTTATCCTCGCCCACGATGCGGATGCCACCAAATTTGTAGCGGCGACCACTTTGCGCAATCAGCAAAATATTGGCTTCACGTTGTTCTCGAACCAAATCCAAACGTGTGGCCTGCCAGTTAAAATCAAAATAGCCGTGTGACAAAGCATAATTAAACATCGATGTCTTAAAGGCTTCATACGTTGGCTGCACCAGGGTGTCACCCGGTTTTAAGCTAAACGCATTGAAACGTTTACGAAATGCTTCATCCTGCCGTCCTTCACCGATGATTTCCCGGGTAACGTTGGCAATTGTCAACGGGCTGTTGAGTGAGATTATCAACTCCACCCGTTCATCGCTTTTAACTTCGACCAGAGTATCGCTGTTGTAATAGCCAAACGGTTCAACCGCAGTAGCCACTGTCGTTGCAACTTGCTCTCGCCAAAATGGATCGGTCAGGCTTGAAGGTTCAATGTTTAGATTATTGAGGTGCAAACGAATGTTATCTTGCAGTTTGTCGTCGTCCACACCTTTAATGTCGTATTCAAGGGCGTACGACGAAAAACTGCTAAACAGACAACAGAGAATGACAACAATCATCGCCCTGGGGGTTGGCTGAATACGACAATGGAGGAAATTGCTGCCTCTTGATAGCGAAAAGTACACAGTCCTTAGTCTCTTATACCCTGTGGTGGCATGAAAGCACCGACGCAGAAAAAACGTATTGTAACCTGATTCTGAAGAACTTTTTTACTGAGTTGATAAAAAACAGCGGCTTTAACATACATAGGCTCAAAAATAATATTGGAAATAAAGAACGTTAGCTGTGATGGCATCTCTTTTTTACTGCGATAATGAAGGAAAGGATTGCCCTGTTTTAGCTAAATCGAGCTTATCGCTTTCCACTAATTTTATCTGCTTATTTTCCATCAGGAATTAAGGTCAGTTTCCAAAAGCAAAATAATTGAGTACAGTAAGACATTGAAAAATAGGTTACTCCACACACCATACAGCAAGGAAGTTTAAAGAATGGATACATTGACTGGAGCTGAACTGTTCGGCTTCGCCTGGAAAGTTATTGCGATACTGATTGTGTTGATGGTGGTAAAAACCGGAATACGATTTGTGCCGCAAAACCGGGCCTTCATTATCGAACGGTTCGGCAAATATAACCGTTCGATGACTGCCGGACTTAATTTTGCCATTCCCATCATTGAATCAGTAGCCGCGGACCGCTCATTGAAAGAGCAACCGATTGATGTGCCCTCCCAGGGCGCAATTACCAGAGATAATATTACGTTAACAGTCGACGGCGTGCTCTATATTCGGGTGATAGACCCGGTCAAAGCGACCTACGGTGTAGAAGATTATAAATTTGCAGTATCGCAATTGGCACAAACCGCCATGCGTAGCGAAATAGGCAAAATGGAGCTGGATAAAACGTTTGAGGAAAGAGAGCTGTTGAATACTGCCATTGTCAACGCACTTAATGAGGCCAGTGACCCGTGGGGGGTGCAGGTTCTGCGCTATGAGATTAAAGATATAACGCCTCCACACTCGGTAATGGAAGCAATGGAAGCGCAAATGAAAGCTGAACGAGTTCGGCGGGCGAAAATTCTTGAATCGGAGGGTGAACGACAGTCGGCGATCAATATTGCCGAAGGTCACAAGGCATCGAAAGTACTGGCAGCAGAAGCGGAAAAGTCAGAAAAAATTCTTTATGCCGAAGGTGAAGCGCAAGCCATACTGAAAGTTGCTGAGGCGCAGGCTGAGTCCCTGCGAGTAGTCGGTGAGCAGGCGGCCACGGAAAAGGGCGCAAAAGCGATTCAGCTTGATTTGGCGATCAAAGCGATTGAGGCAAAACGAGCGATTGCGGATGAAAGCTCAGTTATCCTGTTGCCAGATAGTGCAACTGACGCCGCTGCGCTGGTGGCACAGGCAATGGCAGTAATGAGCAAAATAAACACTAGCAAAGTAAAGGCCGAATAATGTTTGGTGAACTTCCAGAAAGCGCAGCCGCACTTGCGATAGGATTGGGTTTGGCTCTGATTTTAGTCGACGTCCTTATATTGGGGGCGGGCACTATTATTCTCACCGTCGCCGGAGTTAGCCTGTTGGTGATGGCCGGTTTACTGTATGCCGAAGTCATTCAAACCTGGGACATCGCACTGTTGACCTTTGCGGTTATCCTCGCCGTACTTTCGTTCGTTTTGTGGAAGCCGCTAAAGAATTTCACAAAAAACACGTCAAAAAAGAAAGCCAAGACGGATTATCACGGTATTAAGTTTGATTTGCCTGCCGATTTACACAAAGACAGCTATCTGGATTATCGCTATTCAGGGATCACCTGGAAACTGTACAGTGACAGTGACATTGCCGCGGGTAGCAAAGTTAAGGTTATCGATGTAAGTGTTGGCAAATGGCATGTCAAAGCGGTTACTGAGTGAGTACCGCTTTGTTAACCAAGCAATGATGGCAGCACAGATATGACCAATAAGATGGCCATGGACACATTAAATACGCGTAGCGTTTTGGGTTTGGAGAGAAAATATCGTAGCTTTGTTCCCGCCATGACCCATGAAGAAATACACGGTAAGTTAATTACGCCAAAGACCAAGGCTACGATGAGAATGCTTGATACTTCTCTTCCCGGTGCGTAGACGGTAATAGCCGTCAGTGCCATCGTCCAGGCTTTTGGATTAACCCATTGAAAAAGTGCAGCCTGAATAAAGGTCATGGGGCGTCCGGTGTTTTTTGCTTGCCAGTTAGCCTGACTAGCGGTCGCAATCTTATAGGCCAGATACAACAGATACACCAGACTGACGATGCGTAGCACTGAATAGATAACCGGAAAGCGATCGAACACCACCATCACTCCCAGCCCCACGGCAGCGATCATCAGGGTGAAACCGATACCGACGCCCAGCATGTGCGGTAAGGTACGTTTGATGCCGTAATTTACCCCCGATGTCATCAGCATAATATTATTCGGTCCGGGTGTGATGGAAGAAACCAAAGCAAAAAGGCTTAACCCCGCCAATATATCTGTTGTCATCTGTGTGCGCCGAAAAGTTATTGTGAGAACAATTTTACTCCAGTAATCTGACGATTTCTCAGCGTTATAATTCGAAAATGGTGGTCATGTTGCAACAAAATTTCAAAATTGATTCATACAACAAACGAATATTGTCGGAATTACAAAAGAATGCGCGGGTATCCAACGCTGAACTGGCTGACCTGATTGGTTTGTCGCCCTCCGCTTGTCTGCGTAGGGTGCAGGATCTGGAAAACAAAGGTGTCATCGCCGGCTATCGGGTGGTGCTTGACGAAAAACTGCTTGGTAATGGGTTTACTGCCTATGTTGCCGTGGGGTTGAAGTCCCATTCGAAATCTTCACAAGAAGCATTTGAAGATGCTGTTAGCGGCGCCAGTGAAGTAAGAGAATGTCACAATGTTACTGGCGCGTTTGAATACTTGCTGCGGGTGGAAACGTCTGATATCGATGCGTTCAAACGTTTTCATACCGACGTGCTGGGTTCGATACCGCAAGTGAATACCATTAGTACACACGTGGTAATGGAGTCAGCGAAAGATGAGCGGCGATAGTCGTAAACATATCAGGTAAATTCGAAGGTTTATCTGATTACTGCAATAAGGGAAGGAATTTGGTGATATCATCCCGGGCCTTTTCACTCATACGTTTATCTGGCTTCCATGCGCGACTCATCCACGACAACACAGGCTTCCCCCACTCTGCATATTGTTGAGTTTATTGCACTCATGGCATTGCTGACCTCGTTTGTCGCACTCAGTCTGGATGCGATGTTACCGGCACTCAATCAAATTGGGGAAGCACTGCAGGCTGATAGCCTGCAGCAGGTACATTTAACTATCTCGGTTTTCTTTGTGGGGATGGGAGTCGGGCAATTATTCTTTGGGCCGTTTGCCGATGCCATGGGCCGACGCGCTGCGATATTACTCGGCTTGGTAATTTTTGCACTGGGCACGGTGGTGTGCATGTCGGCGACGAGTATGGACATGCTTATCGTTGGACGAATCATTCAGGCAATAGGGGTTTCCGGACCCCGTATAGCGTCTATGGCAATCATCAGAGATATCTATGTCGGGGACGCGATGGCCAGAGTGATGAGTTTCATTATGATGGTGTTTATACTGGTGCCGATGCTGGCGCCGATAGTGGGACAATTGGTGCTGAACGCCTTCTCCTGGCGACACATTTTCACCTTATTTCTTATTATGACCATCGTGGTGGGATGTTGGTTTTTTGCGCGGCAACCTGAAACGCTTCGAAAAGACAACAGGCGTCCGTTTCGCTGGAAAAAACTTTACGCATCCTGTTTACGTATCTTTCGCAATCGCACCGTAATGGGATACACGGTGGCTATGGGCTGCATTTTTGGATCTTTCCTGTCTTACCTGAGTGCCTCACAAACGATCTTTCAGACGTTTTATCAAACTGGTGATAACTTTCCTTACTATTTCGCTGCTTTGGCATTCGCTGTGGGATTAGCCTCATTCTTTAATGTTACTATGGTGATGCGGGTTGGCATGAAACGCTTATGCCGAATAGCACTCTATGGCGTTATCAGCTTTTCGTTGATATTTACTGCATTGATACACCAGTGGCAAGGTCTGCCGCCGCTGTGGGTCACCATCGTTACCATGTTTTGTGGCTTCTTTTTTATCGGCATCCTGTTTGGCAATCTCAATGCCATGGCGATGCAACCCCTGGGCAATATGGCAGGGCTGGGCGCGGCAATTATCGGCTCATTTTCCAGCCTGTTGGCGGTACCCATTGCGATAAGTATTGATAGCTACATACACACTACCCTTTATCCAATCGGGGTAGGGTTTATGATTTTCATGTCACTCGCGTTTTTAGCGGTTAATTTTGCAGAGCGTGATTGAGCCTTAACCGGCTCTCCTGCGCTGTAATACTGAATTAACGTAAAAAAAACCTTATCTGACTAATTGGATTTTCGTCAAAGGTTTCTGATTTTCTTCTATGGCTACAATGCGAGGCTGGCGTCTGCCGCGGCGAACTTTATCGTAATGCACTTCTTTTGCATCAAGTTGCTTGCAGAATTCGTAGAAGGACATGTAATCATCTCGACTGAAGTCTTCGTTGAGACGGGTCATTTGAGAATCAATGTATAAATTGTCTCCGTTGACCGTAATACTGGCGAAAGCGCTGTATGGCTGACCAAATTCTTGCACCCGTAGTGCGCGAATCATTTTTACTTCAAATATCCAATCTCCAACTTGCGTAAATCGGGACATTCCTGCTTGCATGATATACCTCTGGTTTTTTATAAGAATATAGGAAGGACATTTTATATAACCAAGCTTTGTGCCAACTATGAAAATCTTATCAAAACAAGCAGTTGCAGTCTGTAATTGTTACAGAGTGTTGCGATGTCGCAACAGAGGAGGTTTTATCGTTATATCGCGGGAACACACAACATTACATTAATTTAACAAATGCCTTTTTAACGGCCTAACTAATTGATTTTTATATATAAGAAAATGTGTATCCAAATGCCGTCACCGCCCAAATTTTAGTCTGAAATTGGGTTTTAGCTATTCTTTGCGGGTATGAAGTTCAACAAAAAAGTTATAGTTGAACAGCTATTTGGGTGAAAAATGTACAGCTTAATTTAGGTTTTTGTCGCCTTATTAAAACTTTCTTTCAAAATGTGGTGTTAGTTACTTAAATCGACACCAACCACCAGCCTGTTGGCTGCTCAGGCAGCATTAGAATGGCGAGAAGTTATTAGACTTTTGGATAATTACTCGGAGGTTTTATGTACTAAATAACGACTAGTAGGGCTAATTATACTCCAGCCATTAAAATTTACATCATAAAACGATGGTTGTAGTGCGAAAAACAGATAAAAAAGCCCAGCTAAATTAGCTGGGCAAGAGGGCTTGTTAAAGCACCTAATGACAGAACTGGTGGTAACTTAAGCAATCGAACGCATTGTCAGCATATGTTCCCGTAGGGAATGACCCACACTTTCTATTAAATGATGACGAATTTTAAAATTGGCACGCAATAGCTCACGGTTGTTGACGTTGTTTGACGACATTGACCGACCCTGACCCATCAATGAGGGATCAATTTTGGGCATAATGGCTTCTCGAAGTAACGGGATCGCCTGCTGGCAAAACAGGTAATTTCCATATTCCGCCGTATCAGAGATGACCACGTTCATTTCATATAAACGTTTACGTGCAATAGTATTGGCAATCAGTGGAGTTTCATGCAACGACTCATAATATGCTGATTCCGGTAGCATGCCGGCTTCGACCATGACCTCGAAAGCAAGTTCGACCCCGGCTTTAATCATGGCGACGAGAAACAATCCTTTATCGAAAAACTCCTGCTTGTCGAACTGCTCATGATAGGCAGGAGCCTGTTCGAACCCCGTGGATAAGGTTTGTTCTCGCCAAGTGAGCAAATTTCGATCCTGATTCTGCCAATCCTGCATCATTTCTGCTGAAAATTTGCCACTTAAAATATCATCCTGGTGCTGTTCAAATAGGGGCCTTAATAACTGTTTAAGTTGGTCTGCCAGATCCATCACCGTAAGTTTGTCTGGATTGGACAAACGATCCATCATGTGGGTAATGCCACCGAGTTTTAGGGCTTCAGTAATTTGTTCTAAACCCTGCTGAATAAGCGCGGCTGCATACGCCGAATCGATACCCTGTGTAGTCATGTTGTCAAAAGCCAGGATCGCTGCGGTCTGCTGCATACCACACAAAATGGTTTGCTCGCCCATTAAATCCGATTTAACTTCGGCAACGAAAGATGAGGCTAATACGCCGGCGCGGTCACCGCCGGTAGCACTTGCTAACGCTTTGGCAATATCCCATCCCTGTTGCTGGGGATCATTTTCTGGATGAACGGCGATAAGGGTGGGTACACCAAAGCCTCGCTTGTACTCTTCACGTACTTCAGTACCCGGGCACTTGGGTGCACACATCACAACCGTAATATCTGCACGAATCTGTTGGCCTTGTTCGACGATATTAAATCCGTGTGAATACGCTAGCGTCGCTCCCTGCTTCATTAGCGGCATTACCGTATTCACTACATCAGCATGCTGTTTGTCAGGCGTCAGGTTGTAAACTACGTCCGCATCCGGGATCAGTTGCTGATAGGTACCTATTTCAAATTCATTCGCCGCAGCGCGTTGATACGAATCACGTTGTTCATCAATGGCACTTTGTCTGAGCGCGTAGCTAACTTTTAAGCCTGAATCGCGCATATTTAACCCCTGATTCAGACCCTGCGCACCGCACCCCACAATAACGATGTGTTTGTCCTTTAAATAAGTACAGCCACGGGAGAACTCATCTCGCTCCATGAAGCGACATTGCTTTAGTTGCGTCAACTGCTCACGCAATGTAAGAGAATTAAAATAATTAGCCATAATTATCCAACTACTGGTACTTTTTCGGGTAAACGTTGCACCTAAGGACGCGACGTTTACTTGCCTTTATCGAAACAGTTGCAGCATACGCCATGAATTTTGTTTTATAAAATGATATATTTGCAAAACAGTTTTGCAAAAAATGCAACATATGGACTTTCGCACCCTAACGCTATTTGCTCATTTAGCCAGAACCCTTCATTTTGGACAGACTGCACTCGCGATGCACGTCACTGCCTCTACCTTAAGTCGTGTCATACAGCGCTTGGAAGACGAGTGTGAATGCACCCTTTTCGTACGTAATAATCGTTCGGTAACATTGACCCACGAGGGTAAAAAACTGTTGGCATTTAGCGAGCAAACGTTACAACGCTGGCAGCAGTTACAGACAGAATTAAATACAGAAAAAGAAGTGTTGCGCGGCGAGGTGAAAATGTATTGCTCAGTCACCGCCAGCCAGAGTCATCTGCCTAAGTTATTATCTCAGTTTCGCCAGTTGCACCCCCACGTGGATATCCGTCTGACGACCGGGGATCCGGCTTCCTCAACTGAACGGGTGCTTTCACGTCAATGTGATATTGCTATTGCCATTCATACTGACAGCTACCCACGGGAACTGGCGTTCAGCCCAATCGATCATATTCCGTTGGTACTGATTGCGCCGAAAGCGTTCAATTTATCGGTATTGGCAGACATCGATTGGCAACACCATCAGGTAATTCTGCCCGAACAGGGGCCCAGCAGGAGTGTTGTGCAAACGTGGTTTCAAGCTCAGTCAATTTTGCCGCAAATCTACGCGTCGGTTGGCGGTAACGAAGCAATTGTCAGTATGGTCGCGCTGGGTTGCGGAATTGGTTTTGTGCCCAAAGTGGTCCTGGATCATTCCACCTTAGCCAGTAAAATTACGCAAATAAGCGTCGATGAGATCCCGCCTTTCCAGCTTGGTTTAACCTGTTTGAAAAACCGTTGTCGACATCCGCTAATCAACGCCATGCTTCAACTGGCGCTTAACTGAGCAATTATTTTATCCAGCGCACGATAGCCCAGAGCTTCAGCCAAATGCGCACGCGTGACAGCGGCACTTTGCTCAAGATCAGCAATAGTGCGGGCGACTTTTAAAGTGCGATGAAAAACACGCATGGAGAGCTTTAATTTTTTAGCGGCGGTCTGTAAAAACGCCTTATCTGCTTCACTGAGCAGGCACAGGGTGATTAGCTCATCAATTTTAATCGCGTTATTTAAGCAGCCCTGTCGCTTCAATTGCATCGCTCTGGCGCGGGCAACTTGCCGCTTAGCCGTTGTGGCCGAATCGTTATCCGGCGATACGGCCACTGTATGCATGGGGTAATCATCAAGACGTGGCACCTCGACCTGCAAATCAATCCGGTCAAGTAATGGACCGGATAGTCGATTTAAATAGCGCAACACCTGATCAGGAGACATGCGGTTGTCATCGATATCGCCAGTGGGGCTAGGGTTCATGGCAGCAATTAGCTGAAAGTTGGCCGGGAACGTGGCGCTACCTGATGCTCTGGAAATGTTGACGTCACCGGTTTCAAGAGGCTCTCGTAAGACGTCCAGTGCTTTGCGACCAAACTCAGGCAATTCATCCAGAAATAAAACGCCATGATGCGCCAGTGAAATTTCTCCAGGAGTAGGGTGGCTTCCCCCTCCGGTAAGTGCCACTGCTGAACTTGTGTGATGGGGCGCACGAAACGGACGTTGGGCAAAGTTTTTGGCATCTATTCTCAGCCCCTTAACAGAGTGAACGGAAGCGACTTCAAGGGCTTCCGTACCATTCAAAGGAGGCAGTAAACTGGTTAATTTACTGGCCAGCAAACTTTTCCCAGTACCCTGTGGCCCTACAAACAGCAAATTATGTGCGCCTGCCGCTGCAATCATTAACGCGCGTTTGGCTTGCGCCTGTCCCACCACATCATCCCACTGAGCACCCGTATCCTGATAATGTAGCTGGAGCGTTTTGACCGCGTTGACGGCTTCCTGACCGATAAGAAACTGATACGTTTGCAGTAATGACGTTAGCGGTAAACAATACGCCTCATTTACTAGGCTTGCCTCTGCGGAGTTGTCGGCCGGGATCAACAATGTGCGCTGCGCCTGGCTGCTGGCAATTG
Source organism: Alteromonas ponticola (assembly GCF_012911815.1). Lineage (GTDB taxonomy): Bacteria > Pseudomonadota > Gammaproteobacteria > Enterobacterales > Alteromonadaceae > Alteromonas > Alteromonas ponticola. The sequence continues at coordinate 133,463 of NZ_JAATNW010000006.1, forward strand.
CTGCCGGAATGACGTTTTGAACTTCTTTAAGTTCGCCGGTCAGGCCTAACTCGCCAATAATTTCATAATCATCAACCTGATTCGGAGGGATAAGGCTTGAAGCCGCCAGAATACCGATGGCAATCGCCAAATCATATCGCCCCCCATGTTTGGGAATGTCTGCAGGGGCTAAATTAACGGTGATACGGCGAACGGGAAAATCAAAGCCACTGTTAATCAGCGCACAACGCACACGATCGCGGGCTTCTTTCACACTGGTTTCTGCCATACCGACCAAATGGAATGCCGGTAAGCCGTTCGCCAGATGCACCTCAACTTTTACCAGGGGCGCAGATAATCCTGTGCCCGCCCGCGTATAAACCACCGCCAATCCCACAACACTTCTCCTGAATTTTCCCGGCTCTCAGGCTAGCGAATTGCGGAAGCGAAAAGTACTGTGCAACAGATCAGCTTTTGGGGGGATCACTGTGAAATACGGGTAACTGCCAATGCCAGCGCATGGCCCCCAGACGCATCAGGATTGTAATCACTAAGGCGATCACCATGCAGATTTGACTACTCAAGCCTGCGTAATAGGCTATCGCATAACCTAATCCACCTACGATACAGGTGATGGCATACAGCTCACCGTTCAGCACCAACGGTACTTCGCGACAAATTACATCGCGCAGCAAGCCGCCGAAGACACCGGTAATGGTGCCCATCGCGATGGCGACGGACATGGGGGCATCAACGATTAACGCTTTTTCCAGCCCGACCACATTAAACAGGGCCAGCCCGAATGCGTCGGCAATCAACAAGTAATGGTAGGGGAAGCGCGGGCTGAGGCGTAACCACATGATCGTGACAAAGGCGGCCAGCAAGGTGATATAAAGATAATCAGTGTTTTGCACCCAGAACACGGGCAAATCTAACACCATATCACGCAGGGTTCCCCCTCCTATGGCGGTAACCGACGCCAGTACCACCACACCAAAACCATCCATGCGCTTTTGGTATGCCATCAACGTGCCTGAAATTGCACACACCGCAACCCCAGCTAAGTTAATGATATGAAACCAATCTCCCATACGGCATTCCGCTTTCTTTGGATAGTGGCTGTCAAAATACTTGAATCTCACTTTTATTTCATGCTATTTATTTTATAGGTAAAGAGTCATAGCCAGCTTTTTACTTTTAACATTTACGTTAACTATCCAACTACCGCTATCTGCCTGATTGTAGATACGCGCTTACCTTTATCTTGCATCGGGCAGGAAAATTTACACCTGCGTTGATGAAAAGTGGTCTGACGAAAGCGATCGTTATTGGGTGCTTATGCCCTGTCATGTATTATTCGTTGCGATACTCATTACGCTGCATTTGCAGCACGGAGCTCAGCTCCACTATTCAAAGGATTTAACATGGCTAAGCAACTTGCAGAATATATTTGGTTTAACGGTAAAATTGTGCCCTGGAAAGAAGCCACCGTGCACGTTTTAACCCACGCAATTCACTATGGTTCGTCTGTATTTGAAGGCATTCGCGCCTATAACACGCCTGATCAGGGGACCTGCGTGTTTCGTCTACAGGAACATAACCGCCGCTTGTTCGACTCAGCAAAGATTTATCGGATGACCATTCCGTATACGCTGGATCAACTTAATGAAGGCACGCTGGATATCATTCGCAAAAACAATCTGAAGTCAGCCTATATCAGGCCCATTGCCTATTACGGCGATATTGGCATGGGCTTACAGGTACCATTTGGACAGGAAACAGAAGTGTCCATTGCCGCATTTGAATGGGGTGCCTATTTAGGTGAAGAGGCGATCAAAAATGGGGTCGACGCTGGGATTTCATCGTGGAACCGCCTTGCGGCAAACACTATGCCGACGGGAGCGAAAGCGGGTGGTAACTACCTGTCTTCGCAACTGATTTCGATGGAAGCCCGTCGTCATGGTTATGGAGAAGGGATCGCCTTGGATCGCAATGGTTATATCAGCGAAGGGGCTGGTGAAAATATCTTTGTTATCCGCAATGGTGTCGTCAGTACCACCCCGAAAACAGCAGCCATCCTGCCTGGGATCACCCGTGATACTGTGATGACCCTGCTTAGAGAAATGGGTTATGAAGTGCGCGAAGAAAATATTCCACGCGAAGCCATGTATCTGGCTGACGAAATTCTCATGTGTGGTACCGCTGCTGAAGTGACGCCGGTACGCAGCGTTGACGGCATAAAAGTGGGTAGCGGTACACGTGGTCCAATTACTGAACAGGTTCAGGATATGTTCTTCGGTCTGTTCAATGGTTCAACAGAAGATAAATGGGGTTGGTTAACGCCCGTTTACAAATAACTTTATGGTAAAACAACATGCCTAAACTACGATCTGCAACGACCACACAAGGTCGCAATATGGCGGGCGCCAGAGCACTCTGGCGCGCAACCGGGATGAAAGATGGTGATTTTGGGAAACCTATTATTGCTATTGCAAATTCCTTCACGCAGTTTGTACCCGGGCATGTCCACCTAAAAGATATGGGGCAACTTGTCGCACAGCATGTAGAGCTGGCGGGCGGGGTTGCCAAAGAATTTAATACGATTGCCGTTGATGATGGCATCGCTATGGGCCACAGCGGCATGCTTTACAGTTTGCCTTCCCGTGAAATTATCGCCGATGCGGTTGAATACATGGTAAATGCACACTGTGCAGATGCGCTGGTGTGCATTTCTAATTGTGACAAAATTACCCCGGGCATGTTAATGGCAGCGATGCGCCTAAACGTTCCGGTGGTGTTTGTTTCTGGCGGCCCAATGGAGGCGGGTAAAACCAAGCTCTCTGATCAAATTATCAAGCTGGATCTGGTTGACGCTATGGTGGCGGCCGCAGATGAGTCTGTCAGCGATGAACAAAGCGATGAAATCGAACGCTCAGCCTGCCCTACATGCGGTTCCTGTTCTGGCATGTTTACCGCTAACTCAATGAACTGCCTGACCGAAGCGCTTGGTCTTGCCTTACCTGGAAACGGCTCAACGCTGGCGACCCATGTTGATCGCAAACAACTGTTTGAGCAGGCCGGCAAGGTGATTGTTGAATTATGTGAGCGTTGGTACAAACACGATGACGAACGTGCATTACCGCGCAACATTGCTAATCGGCTGGCATTTGAAAATGCCATGAGTCTGGATATTGCCATGGGTGGCTCTACCAACACTATCCTACATTTGTTGGCGGCCGCGGCCGAAGGTGAAGTGCTCTTTACCATGGAAGACATCGATCGCTTGTCACGCCACGTACCCCATCTGTGCAAAGTGGCACCATCTACGCCCAAGTATCATATGGAAGATGTGCACCGTGCGGGTGGTGTAATGGGTATTCTGGCAGAACTCGCACGGGGCGGATTGCTGCATCAGGATGCGCAGCACATCTTAGGCAGTACCCTTCACGAGGTGTTAAATAACTGGGATATCACCAACCCGCAGAATAACAAAGCGCTCGATTTTTATCGGGCGGGTCCCGCCGGTATTCGTACTACCCAGGCGTTTAGTCAGGCTTGTCGCTGGCCCGATGCCGATACGGATAGGCAAAACGGCTGTATTCGTGAAGTGCAACATGCGTATAGCAAAGACGGTGGATTGGCGGTGTTGTATGGCAATATCGCAGAAAACGGCTGCATTGTTAAAACCGCCGGTGTGGATGAAAGTATCCATACTTTCACCGGACGCGCACGTGTATTTGAAAGCCAGGATGAAGCGGTATCTGCCATTCTGGGCAATAAAATTGTTGCCGGGGATGTGGTGGTTATCCGGTATGAAGGCCCTAAAGGCGGCCCGGGCATGCAGGAAATGCTGTATCCTACCTCTTATTTGAAATCAAAGGGTTTAGGTAAAAGCTGCGCTTTGATTACGGATGGTCGCTTTTCCGGTGGCACCAGTGGGTTGTCAATCGGGCATTGTTCACCCGAAGCAGCGAGTAAGGGAGGCATTGCGCTTATACAGGATGACGATCAAATTGCTATCGATATTCCTAATAGAACAATTAATGTGCTGATTTCAGCAGAACAAATGCAGCAACGTTATCAGGACATGGAAAGTCAAGCTGCGCCCTGGTTACCAGTCCACCGTCAACGTACAGTATCAACTGCGTTAAAAGCTTTCGCACTATTAGCTACCAGCGCCGATCGCGGTGCGGTCCGGGATAAAGAAAAATTGGACGCCTTGTTATGAGTCAGCTCTCGCATCACGATTATTTAAAAAAGATTTTGCTGGCACCGGTTTATGATGCAGCAGTGCAAAGCGATGTGACCTTGATGAGCAGACTGTCTCACCAGCTGGGAAACGAGGTTTTTTTAAAACGCGAAGATCAGCAGCCAGTAAAATCGTTCAAATTACGCGGCGCGTACAATCGCCTGACCACTCTTAGCGATAGCCAGCGTAAGGCGGGTATCATTGCTGCCTCTGCCGGAAACCACGCGCAGGGATTGGCCTATGGCGCAAAGATGTGTGGCATTAACGCGACCATTGTCATGCCGGAGACCACGCCCGATATAAAAGTGGAAGCGGTAAAACGTTTTGGCGGACAATTTGTGAATGTGGTGCAACACGGTACCAGTTTTGACATGGCCAGTCAGTACGCACACCAGTTAGGCGAGCAACATGGTCTTACCTTCATCCCTCCCTTTGATGACCCTGACGTTATCGCCGGCCAGGGCACCATTGGCAAAGAATTGCTTGAGCAGTTGCCCCATCTGGACCGGGTTTTTGTCGCTGTAGGTGGTGGTGGGTTAGCTGCAGGTATCGCGGTTTATCTCAAACAGCTGCGCCCTGACATTAAAATTATCGCAGTAGAAGCGGAAGAATCAGCCTGTTTTCGTGCGGCGAAACAACAGGGTAAACCGGTGGCATTGCCATCAGTGGGAATTTTTGCCGACGGTGTTGCGGTAAAAACGATGGGAGCAGAAACGTTCAGACTGTGTAACGAGCTTATTGATGACATCGTCACGGTAACGAATGATGAGATCTGCGCGGCGATTAAAGATATCTTCGATGACACCCGGGTCATTGCTGAACCTGCTGGCGCGCTTTCAGTGGCGGCGATTAAGAAGTATGTGAAAACGCATTCGCTAACCCACTGTAAGCTGGCGGGAATCTTGTGTGGTGCGAACATTAATTTTCATACGCTGCGTTACGTATCCGAACGGTGTGAACTGGGTGAGCGCAAAGAGGCCGTGTTTGCAGCCACCCTGCCGGAACGCACCGGTGCATTTAAACAATTTTGTGAATGCGTGGGTGGCAAGGCCATCACCGAATTTAACTATCGTTATGCAGGTGGGCGGGAAGCCCACGTATTTGTGGGAATTCGTTTAAAACAAGGGGCGCAGGAGTACGCTGCGCTGGCGGATAGTTTATATCAGGGTGGTTTTGCTACTTTCGATCTGTCTGATAACGAACTGGCAAAACTACATGTGAGGCACATGGTAGGCGGCAGACCACCCACTATCTTAAATGAGTCGGTATTTACCTTCGAGTTTCCAGAATATCCCGGTGCCTTGTTAAAATTTCTGCGCACCCTCGGTGAGCACTGGAATATCACCCTGTTCCATTATCGAAATCACGGTGCTGCACAAGGCCTGGTATTAGCCGGGTTTGATATTCCGCCTGAAAGTAGAAGCGAGTTTGAAGAGCATTTGAAACAATTGGACTATCAATATCAGGATGTCAGTAATGACCCTGCATATCGGTTCTTTTTATCCGCCCCAGCATAATTGATGTGCAACCTGTATCGTCGGACAAAACGGGTTGACGGCTCTGCAACGAGAACCGTCAACAAATTAATCCGCAAGTACCTGTGAGCACGCAACCCTGCACACGATTAATCACAGTTTAAGCTGTGCTAAGGTCCACTTTTTCGAGGTGTTGAGTTATTTCAGGCCAGACTAATGCCATTACGTCCTGACGCAGCGCTTCACTTTCTTCAGAATGTTTGAAGCTGCCATCGGCGGTGATATCCAGCCAATGATTGTCGCGTAAGGCAGTGATAAAACTGGACAGCACATTCTTATCGTAAAATTCCGGTGAACTCATGCCATACAGAGTAGATAGGCGCTCGGCGACTGTACGGCTGGCGCGTTCAAGCTCATTACGACTTAATACTTTTTGTTTGCTGATAACCGTGAGCACCACAGCATAGCGCTGGAAAGTTTCCTGCATACAGCGACTGAGTAACCAGGCATTGTGGAATTGTGGCGCTTGCGCAGGTGGCGGTGAGATAAAGGTCTCATTTTCTACCAATAACCCTTGTCCCACCATAAAGCTTATTAGCTTATCAACGTAGGCCAGCGCCTGATCCTGGGTCATATAAATAAATAATTCTTTTTGCAATAACGGATAAAGTGCCGCCACCAGTTGAAGTGTGCGGTTTCGGTCGACACCATTGCACGCAAAAACCTGCGCCATGATCAAACCTGGCAGAGCGAATAAGTGCTGAATATTATTGCGGTAATAGGTCAGATAAATGGCAGAATCAGGTTGAGGGCTGATAAGGCGTCCATAACCGTCATCCTTAATGGTGAATTTATCCAGCTTGAGCGTGGCGCTGACCAAATCTGCCGCTTGCATATTGGGCAATGTAGCATCGTTGCTAAATGGCACTGCTTTGAGCATGGTCATGTAGCAATCTACCGCGCTGGTGAGTTCGGCTTCACTCATCCCCTTGGTTTTGGAGGAAAGCAAGCATAATGAGGTGATCGCCATTCCGTTGATCGCGGCAGCTTTATTAATGCGCAACATCACAGAATGAGCTAACGTATTAACCATTGGTGTCAGCCAGCCCGGCTTTTTATCAGGATCGGAAGGAAGCTGATTGCGCCAATCGGGCACCGTTTTTTCAAGAAACTGATTGAGGTGAATTGGTTCGCCAAAATTGACAAAACCATGACCATAGTTTTTCAGTTTGCGGATAGCCGAAAACACCTGCAAATTTGATTCTTTTTTCTTGCCACTGCCTTTAAGCTCGCTCAGGTAGCTTTTTACTTCCATAACGTTTTCGTAGCCAATATACACTGGCACAATGCTGACGGGACGGTTAACGCCTTTTATCAATGCCTGCATGGTCATCGCCAACATGCCCGTTTTCGGCGGAATTAGTCGACCCGTTCGGCTGCGTCCACCTTCTGGATAATATTTAACTGAGTAACCGCGATTAAACAGCAACTCAAGATATTCTCTGAACACCGCTGTATATAGCTTATTGCCTGCAAAGGAGCGGCGTAAAAAGAAGGCGCCGCCGCGACGAAAGATTTTACCCACGGGCCAGAAATTTAGATTAATACCGGCTGCAATATGTGGCGTCACCATGCCTTCATGATAAATGACATAGGTCAGTAACAGATAATCCATATGACTGCGGTGGCACGGCACATAGATAATTTCGTGTCCATTGCGCGCCAGTTCGCGGATACGGTCAGCATGCTTAACGCTGATGCCGTTATAAATTTTATTCCAGATACGGGTCAGCAAACGGTCACCAAAACGGATCAGGCCCTCACGGTAATCAGCGGCAATTTCGTCAATGTAACCTCTTGCATTGGCCCGTGCTTGTTCGTTGCTGAGTTTCTTATCCTTCGCCTCTTCGGCAATGGCGCGACGCACCGATGCTGAACCTAACACAGAGTTGTAAAGCGTCTCACGTTCCAACAGCATGGGGCCTGTCATACTCTGAAGTTTTCTATGAAAGTGAGTGCTTGCTACCCTTATAAGCTTTTGTGCAATATGTTTGTCGCTGCCATGCTGGGCGGCCATTTGCTGCGCTGAAACCGCGCGGCTGAAACTGATAAAATTGTCTCGCCCTAAAAACAACACGATAAATAACTTGCGCAACCAACTGGGTGCGGCGCGGTCGGCGATGAGATCTGCCCAACCAGGCTTACCCTTACCCGGCGCGCGCCCCCACGAGACAAAGACGGGGACGACCTGGGTGTCTATGTCGGGGTGGTCACGATGTAAATGCACCAACGCTGTAAACACCGCATCGAGCTCTGTGCTGGATGGATGCTTTTTAAAAAGAGGTTGCGTCTTGCGCAGAAACAGTACGCCCGGATAGCGCTTGCCAGCTAACTCTACCGACGTATTTGGGGTGGGCAGCGCATGGTGTTTGGCTGCCATTCGTAATGCAAGCTGATCGGTAACCGAATCCGTTGGCAATAAATAAATGATAGGTTTGCCGGTATCAATTCCCAACTCGTCTGATACGCTCGCTGGAATACTGTGCGGTTTGACTAACCATTTTACGGGATAATGAAACACTTTAAGCAGTGTATTTCGCATCCACGACATGCAAATAAGCCCTGTTCAGTTAAAACCGGCGAAGTGTACCATAGGTTCTAATACTAATCCGCAAGGAAGTGAGCTCACTCAGTGCAAAAGAAAGAAGGACAATCCTCATAAAATCACGGGAGGTTTATTTCTGCGCCCTTTTCCGTTGGTATCGCATGGCCACGTCACATCGTGCATAGGCCTTACCAAATTGATCCAGAATGTCTTGGTCGTGCACAAATCCCTGTTTTTCGTATAGATGAATGGCCGCCTTACACTTTTGATTGGTTAGCAAAAACAACGTGCTATAAGCGATTACCTCAGCCTTGGATAGTACAAAGCTTAGCAACTTTTCGCCTACCTTCAATCCTCTGGCATGGGAACTCACGCCCATTTTAGTCAGTTCAAACACCCCATCAGCTTTTTTCATCAATGCACAGGTGCCGACAATGCCAAGCTCAGGGTGACGGGCAAACCAAATATAGCCGCCGCGGTTGATAATATATTGCTGAGGTTTACTGATCACTTTTTCATCGATGGGCTCTAGCACGAACATGTCGGAGATCCATTCACGGTTAATCGTGTCGAAGTAGGGGGCTAAATCCTGACTGAATTTTAAAAATTCCATAGGCACTTTGTTAACTCGATCTTTTGCTCAATTTAAGTCTTTCACCAACGCTGTCAACCTCTATTTGTCATCGGTGAGGGCAACCAGGCCAGCAACAGGGGCGTCGTTTGCCGTTTTGTAAGTCGCTCACAAGTCGGGCTACACGTTTGCTGCGAGTTATTTCTTTTTTCGCATCTTCAACCCAGCAAATCCATTCGTTGCGGGCTAGTGGCGTAATGTCACACCATATCGACATCGCAGTTGTGTGGTTGGTGAGTTCTCGACAAATGTCGTCCGGTAAATCATGCACCACTCCGGCGGGAACATTGTTTGTGATCATTTACGACTCCGTAGTTGCCATATCAGCTGGACAAGGATGTAGCAAGGGCTGACTCGTATCGCAAACGCTAAAGGCGCGGGAATACTTAATCCACAGTAACCACTCCGGTCTGGATGGTATGGCCGGAAAAGTTCGCCGGAAGCGGTAAAGCGCTTGATTACCTGCAATGCTTTTGTGCAGAACCAATGCGGTATAGCCACTTGCTGTGCGACACAAGCTGCGCCAGGTTAGCTGTGGATAGCCGTTTTGCCTGCCTTCGGATAAGACTTTACTGGAAAAGCCACCAGTACAGGCCTTCTTACCCTTTCCATCATCTTCATTTTTTAACGAGTAAAGGTCGGCGTTATGCGCATCATAGGTCACAATCGTCTGCGCCATGTCGCTCATCGTTGTAGACATCCAGCGGGTTTCCAACGTGTCATCTTTCTCTTTGGGCAGTTGGACTACATTCCATTCACCAGAGGGTAGCGGCATTTTTTGTACTAACATCTCACCCTTCTCTACGGGAACATGCGTTGCCGAGCAAGCAGAAATCAAGATCGTAGTCAGTATCAGTAGCTGTTTAATAAATAATTGATTTTTCACGGATTTAGATGCTTATGCGTTTGCCACTCAAGTGGCCGCCGGCCAGAGTGCGATCAGTAACGCCAATTCCTATTTTGTCGGGCTGTTTTCAGAAGCCAGTGCAACACGTTGACCCGTTGCCGCGCTTTGACGTGCAGCGTCCAGGATACGCATGACAATCATATTATTTTCCAGTGAAGATAAATCAAACTTTTCCGGAGTGATCTGCCCTTGGATAACAGCTTTAAAATAGCTGAAAGGGTCATCCAGTGGCACCGGACGTTTACGCAGTCGCTTATTGATTTCATTAAAGTCATCATAGCCACTGGCAATGCGCTTACGGAAGGTAGCGGCATTGTCAGCATATAAAACGCCGGTTTCACCATAGACCTCCATGTCTTTGCGGCCGATTGGCCAATTCCAGGACGCTTGTATAATGACTTGCGAATCAGGGTAACTTAATATAATTGTGGCTTCATCATCAACGTCAGGATGATTATCTGGCTGTAATTGCGCGGTGACTGCGGTCACTGACTGAGGAATTTCGCCTTGTTTCAGCCAGGTTGCCAGATTCGCCCCGTAGCAACCAAAATCAACAATTGCACCGCCGCCATTTTGAGCCGGATCCAATAACCAGTCTAAGAATTCCTGGTTGATGCCAAGTTTTACAGGCCCTCTATGCCCGTCTCTCACGATGAGTTTGCGCATCGGGCCAATCTCCCCTGCTTTTAAAGAAGCCTTGACCGCATGATTACTCGCATACCAGGTGGTTTCATAATTAGTGAGCAGATGAATATTGTGCGTTTTGGCTAACTCATACATTTTTTCTGCATGCTGCATGTTAATCGCCAACGGCTTTTCAACCATCACATGAATGCCTCGAGGTGCGGCGGCCTCAACCACGGCGAGGTGTTCATGTATAGTACCAAATGCAGTCACCGCGTTGGGTTTAGTGGCGGTGAGCATCGCTTCCAGCGAAGGATAAACCTTCTCCATCGGATAGCCGTGCTGCTTACTGTATCGTCGCGCCAGGTCTTGGTTCGCTTCTGCAATTCCTACGATCTCAATATCACCGCGTTTTTCACTTTCGAAAATCCAGTGCACATGGGTATGGGTTAACCCCGCAACACCAATACGTAATTTTTCAGTGGCTAGCGACTGTCCACTAGTGACTAACGTTAACATTGCAAAAACCAACCATTTCATTTTGTTTCCTCACGAGCAAGCTACGTAATCCTGACAGTAGCTGTATCGCTTGTCCACTGAATGACGCGGCAATAAGGATAAACTTTTTGTACGCCGCACGCCTGGGCACAACATGATGCCATCACAGACGTTGTCTGGTTAGGTAATAACGGTGCGGATGCAGCGCTATCTAAAGCGACTGGTGCGAACGTTTGGTCAATTTCTGCTGAATGTAGGTACCGGCGTTTCCTGTGGCTGCCCAGACGGTCAGGGCTCCCCAGGCGATGATTGAAAATCCGGCTGGCACGTTAAGCACAGCAATTTTGACCAAGTGACGACGGTTAAAAAACACTGCCAACACGGTGGGCAGAAAATAGACAAACAAAAAAACCAGGCCAAACAGAACAAGCGAAGTGGCGTCACTCTGTGTCCAGATTTGGGTGAACTGTTCAATATATTGATTCATTTTATCTTCCTTTTTGGCTGAGTTAGGTAACGTTTTTCATCGAGGTTAAAAAGCGATGATTTTCAACAGTAGTCACATACCAGGAACTTTTCTTACAGCAGTTGTAAAATTTTTTACCGTAGTCGTTGTGCCTCAATGTCACACCCATCCAAAATAGACCTTGCGATTTATCCAGCACTGGTTATACTGCGGCTAACTGTATAGAAAAACAGGCTGTTTATGCGTCCACTTACCCCAAGACAAACGGAAGTTCTGGAATTAATCAAAGGTACCATGCAGGATACTGGCATGCCGCCTACTCGGGCTGAAATCGCCAGAGAATTAGGCTTCAAATCGGCCAATGCTGCCGAGGAACATTTAAAGGCGCTGGCACGAAAAGGGGTAATTGAAATTTTACCCGGTACCTCACGGGGTATTCGACTGCTCCTGCAGGAAGATGAACCTGAAGAGCTAGGGTTGCCACTTATTGGCCGTGTAGCCGCAGGCGAGCCCATCCTTGCCCAGGAACACGTTGAAGCGCATTACAAGGTTGATCCAGCCTTGTTTAAACCTCACGCCGATTTTTTACTGCGCGTAAACGGCATGAGTATGAAAGACATTGGTATTCTTGATGGTGATTTACTCGCTGTGCATAGAACCGTTGATGTACATAATGGTCAGGTCGTGGTCGCCCGCGTTGACGAAGATGTAACGGTAAAGCGACTCGAGAAGAAAGGCAGTCAGGTAATTTTGCACGCAGAAAACGATGACTTTTCACCGATAAAAGTGGATCTTTCCTGTCAGCCATTTTCAATCGAAGGCATTGCTGTTGGCGTAATCCGCAACGCTGACTGGATGTAAACTTAACTGGCTGTTAACGGGTTTTAACAGCCAATTCTTCCCCAAATATAAAAATTTCTTTATCCCTCCGCTAGTTACCAATAGTTTTAAGGTTTTCTCTATTGATTCACTGCACTTACATTGTGCAGCGTTGTTCATAAAACAGTCAAATTCATCTGATAAGTTTTAGTTTGATTAAAACTTGAGCAGATCCGCGTTTTTTTCAAAGAAAAGACTAGACGCGCCTTATAAATTGCGTAATTCTTAGTCACTAATTAACAATATAATAACAACGACCTATCCAATCTTTTACATCAGATTAGAATGTAAGCTGATTTAGGTCAGGACGAACCGCAAGCTGGTTCAGTGATTTGTCGGCTTAGTCCATCACGGAGGTGTTGAGTGAAAAGACTCACAAATGTCTTATCGATCGTTTTGGGGACGCTACCAACATTCGTTTTCAGTTTTACCGCTCAGGCAGCTGAAAGTGGTGGTAAAGCAGTGTCCGATCTTAATTTGCGTCCTGGCGTGACCGAAATCAGTGGCCAGGTGTATGACCTGCACATGTTAATGTTTTTCATCTGCGTGGCGATTGCTGTTGTGGTATTCGGTGTCATGTTTACCTCCATGTATTTGCATCGTAAATCACGCGGTGCCAAACCGGCTCATTTTCATGAAAACGTGAAGGTGGAAATAGCCTGGACCGTGGTACCGTTTCTTATCCTGGTTTTCATGGCTGTACCTGCCGCTCAAACTCTCATTGCAATGGAAGATACCACCGAACCGGATATGACAGTACTGGTCACGGGATCGCAATGGAAGTGGCATTACAAATATATGGACAGCGAAGTTGAGTATTATTCGCTATTGGCCACCCAGCAGGAGCAGATCACCAACCGCTTTGAAAAAGGCGAGAATTACCTGTTAGAAGTAGATAGACCGCTGGTCATTCCCACGGGGCAAAAAGTTCGCTTTCTCATCACCTCTGAGGACGTCATTCATTCGTGGTGGGTGCCTGACTTCGCAGTTAAAAAAGACGCTAACCCAGGCTTTATTAACGAAGCCTGGACAAAAGTTGACGAGCCAGGTGTCTACCGTGGCCAATGCGCTGAACTCTGTGGCAAAGATCATGGGTTTATGCCGGTAGTGGTTATAGCCAAAGAACCCGCTGAATTCAATACCTGGATGAGTGAACAGGAAGAAGCGTTACGTAAGGCCAAAGAAGAAGAGCAGCGTTTACTGGCCATGAACATGAGTATAGAAGAGTTAATGGCCGAAGGTAAGCGTGTATATAACACTGCCTGTGCTGCCTGCCATATGCCCAACGGTGAAGGTCTGCCCGGCGTGTTTCCTGCGTTAAAGGGAAGCCCTATGGTGATGGAAGACCAGCTTGCACACATCGATATCGTATTGAACGGCAAAGCTGGTACAGCGATGCAGGCATTCGGAAAAATGTTAAGTCTTAAAGAAATCGCAGCAGTGGTAACGTATGAACGTAACGCCTGGGGAAATAATACCGGCGATATCGTACAGCCCAAAGATGTTAATGCAATAGCTACAGGCGAATAGGAGAAGGTTTATGGCACATTCATCAGACACTATAGCGCCTGAGCATACCGGGGCGCACGAGCACGATGATCATCACGATCATCATATTCCAAGCGGCATAAAGCGCTGGTTGTATACCACCAACCATAAGGATATCGGCACTTTATACCTTTGGTTTGCGTTTATTATGTTCCTGATTGGCGGCGCGATGGCGATGGTTATTCGTCTCGAATTGTTCCAGCCCGGACTGCAAATTGTTGACCCTAACTTTTTTAATCAGATGACCACGGTGCATGGACTTATCATGGTGTTTGGTGCGGTTATGCCAGCCTTTACTGGCCTGGCCAACTGGCTGGTGCCCATGATGATTGGGGCCCCGGATATGGCGCTGCCGCGCATGAATAACTGGAGTTTCTGGATCCTGCCGGGGGCTTTTTTGATTTTGTTGGCCTCATTATTTATGGAAGGCGGTGGCCCTTCATTTGGCTGGACCTTCTACGCACCACTCTCTACTACTTACAGCGGTGATAGCACGGCGCTATTTGTATTCTCAGTGCACATCATGGGTGCTTCCTCCATTATGGGTGCCATCAACGTTATCGTTACTATCTTTAACATGCGTGCACCCGGCATGACCTGGATGAAAATGCCGTTATTTGTCTGGACATGGTTGATCACCGCATTCTTGCTTATTGCTGTTATGCCGGTACTGGCGGGTGCCGTAACCATGGTGTTAACCGATAAATTCTTCGGTACCAGTTTCTTTAATGCCGCTGGTGGCGGCGACCCGGTAATGTTCCAGCATATTTTCTGGTTCTTCGGCCACCCAGAAGTATACATAATGATATTGCCGGCTTTCGGTATTATCTCGCAAATTGTGCCCACGTTTTCGCGTAAAAAATTGTTTGGTTATGCATCGATGGTTTATGCCACCGCGTCGATAGCCTTACTGTCGTTCGTAGTATGGGCGCACCACATGTTTACTACCGGTATGCCAGTTGCCGCTGAAATGTTCTTTATGTTTGCCACTATGCTTATCTCTGTGCCCACGGGGGTGAAGGTATTTAACTGGGTGGCGACCATGTGGCGGGGGTCGATGACATTTGAGGTCCCAATGTTATTTGCCGTTGCGTTTATTGTCCTGTTTACCATTGGTGGACTCTCCGGTTTGATGCTGGCCATTACACCTGTAGATTTCCAATACCATGATACGTATTTTGTCGTCGCGCACTTCCATTATGTTCTAGTGACCGGCGCGATATTTTCCATTATGGCGGCGGTGTATTACTGGCTGCCGAAGTGGACTGGCAAAATGTTCGACATAACATTAGCCAAATGGCACTTCTGGTGCTCATTAATTTCCGTTAACGTCTTGTTCTTCCCAATGCACTTTGTTGGCTTAGCCGGCATGCCTCGTCGAATTCCTGACTATGCACTGCAATTTGCCGATTTTAATAAGTGGATTAGTTTAGGTGGCTTTGCCTTTGGTTTATCGCAGCTGATCTTCTTAGCTCTGCTGATTAAAGCCTGTCGTAAACAGGGCGAGCCCGTTTCTTCTCAGGTGTGGGAAGGCGCTGAAGGACTGGAGTGGGAAATACCTTCACCAGCGCCTTACCATACTTTCGAAACACCGCCTGTGATCAAATGATCCCAGGCGCATAACAGGTACCGCATATGAGCGAACAAGCGAAAAACAATCAGAAAATGGTCATTAAGCTATTAGTGATTGTGGTTGGTATGTTTGGCTTCGGTTTCGCTCTGGTGCCTCTTTATGACGTTTTTTGTGACCTTACTGGAATTAACGGTAAAACTGCGAATTCTGCGGCGGTCTATACACCGATTGAAATTGATGAGTCGCGTACGATCAGCGTGGAGTTTATTACGCGAACTAACACCGGCATGCCATGGGAGTTCAGAGCGGAAACAACGCGCGTAAAGGTTCATCCGGGTGAACTGAGTACGGTTAATTTTTACGTCAGAAATCCGGCAAACAAACAAATTGTAGCGCAAGCGATACCTTCGGTGTCGCCGGGTGTGGCAGCGCTTTACCTGAATAAAACCGAGTGTTTCTGTTTTAATCAGCAACCGCTTTTGGCAGGTGAAGAAGCCAGTATGCCAATGCAGTTTTATGTCGATCCACAACTACCTGACGATATTTCATTTTTTACAGTGCAATACACCCTTTTTGACGTAACTGGTAAGGGTGACAAACTCGCTGTTAAAGAGAACCCTTATTTACGTGAACAGCCTGAGAGTGGCATTTAACACTTTAAGGATATGGAGAAAACTATGCAGCAACCCTATGAAAAATACTATGTTCCTGCGCAAAGCCCCTGGCCAATCGTCGGTGCAGTAGCACTGTTTCTGATTGCGCTGGGCGCGGGTAATTTTGTGGTTGAATCGACACAAGGAAAAGAAGGTTACGGTGGATACATTTTGCTTGCGGGCATAGTGACGCTACTGGTGATGTTATTCGGCTGGTTTAAAAATCAGATCGATGAATCTATGAGTGGTCTTTACAGTGCGCAATTAGGCCGCTCTTATCGCCAAGGTATGAGCTGGTTCATTTTCTCTGAAGTGATGTTTTTCTTCGCCTTTTTCGGGGCGTTATTTTACGCCCGCATGATTTCAGTGCCCTGGTTGGGCGGCAGCATGAATAACGAGATGACCAATGTGGTGTTGTGGCCGGGCTTTGAAGCTATATGGCCGTTAGTGAAAACCCCGGATGGCACGACTACCCAGGAAATGGGCCCGGGTGGTCTCCCCACCATCAATACCATTATTCTATTAGTTTCATCAGTGACTCTGCACTATGCCCATGTGGGCCTGGAAAAAAATAAACGTAAGCAGCTGACCTGGCTGCTGGGGATAACTATTTTATTAGGCTGTGGCTTTTTAGTATTGCAGGTAGAAGAGTATATTCACGCTTACAAAGAGCTGGATTTAACTTTACAGTCAGGCATTTATGGCAATACATTCTTTATGCTGACCGGGTTCCATGGCATGCACGTGACCCTGGGGACCATCATTTTGATGGTAATGTTTTTACGCGTGTTAAAAGGTCACTTTACCCCTGACGATCATTTTGCTTTCCAGGCAGGCAGCTGGTACTGGCACTTCGTCGACGTGGTTTGGGTAATGTTATTTCTTTTTGTCTACGTGCTATAACATCGTTGGCCCCGCGCTCAGTAAGGGCGCGGGTTCGGGGTAATCAAACCGGTCGCAATGGCAACCAGAATAATGAGAACTATGAGTGCAGATGTCATCACTCTTCGGCCAATATACTTACTCATCGGTTGTTTAGTATCGTTTTTCATCATCACGCGCATTGCCAGAAATAAATTCACAATCATAAATATGAGCAATCCGATCAAAATTATTTTTATTAACATCTTTTCCTCTTGTGTCTTCTGGAGCGAGTAAGTTGTGCCGTTAACTTCTGCCCGTGCTTATGTCGCCTTTAGTTGCTGCATTTTAGCAATTACAACCATGCTTGGGCTTGGAGTCTGGCAACTTGACCGCATGAACCAAAAGCAACAACGTCTGGATAGCATAACGCAAAAAAAAGGTTTGGGAATCATTCCTTTGTCTGAACTGCAGGAACAGGTTGATATACGCGATGCAAAGGTAGGCTTTTCCGGCCAAACCGACAACCAGCGGATTTTTTTGTTAGATAATCAAACCAATAATGGACGCGTTGGTTATCAGGTGTTGGCACCCGTTGATACTAATTATGGGTCCGTGTTAGCTAACTTTGGTTGGATCGAGGGCAGTCTGCAACGAGAAATACTGCCTGAATTTGCGTTACCTCAGGCGCTTACTGAGTTTACTGGCTATGTGCGTTTGCCTGCGAAGAATCCATTTGTTTCTGAAACGGCTACCACTGCCACAGCATTTCCGATGGTTATTCAGGAAGTTAATCTGGAGATACTGTCTGTGTTTGCGGGTAAAACATTGTTACCGTTTACCGTGATGATTGACACGCCTGATGACCCTCAGTTTGTGCAGCAGTTTGCACCTGTGGTGATGCCGCCGGAAAAACACTTTGCCTATGCTTTTCAGTGGTTTGGCCTTGCCACGGCTGCTGCAGTTATCACTTTCGTCGTCTTCTTTAAACAGAGGGAAAACCATGACCAAATCAACAATGACTAAAAAAGGCGCCATCTTATTGCTATTCGCCGCCTTTATTGTTCCGGTTATTCTAGCCAAGTTTGCCCTGGATAATGATTGGTTCAGTCGTGGCAGCACCAATAAGGGTGAATTGCTGCAACCGGTAAAGGATATTAACGCACTATTGGCCGAACAACCCAAACGCTGGCGGTTATTGTATACCCTGCCAGAGCAATGCCGGCAGTCATGCCAAAACGCCATATACAGCATACATCAGGTGTGGCTCGCGTTAGGCAAAGAAAGCGATCGAGCTGAGGTAACGGTACTGGTGACAGATAAAAGTGACCCCACCATTACGCGTCAGATCGCCGAAGAGAACAATATCAATACCATTACTACCACCCGTGACAAGCTGGAATCTTCCGAGCTCAATACATCTGGCGAGGAAATTTTACTGGTGGATACATTGAATAATGCGATGCTGCGCTATCAGGTTTATGATGATAAGCAAGAGGCGGTAATGGCAAGCCGGGATATATTGGCTGATTTAAAAAAGCTGTTAAAGTTGTCACGTATTGGCTAGAGGAATCAGCATGAAGAAATTAGTCACTTTTAGCATTTTTTTAGCCTTTGTCGTTATTATTCTCGGCGCTTACACGCGACTAACCGATGCGGGCTTAGGCTGTCCGGACTGGCCTGGCTGTTACGGTCATTTGACCGTACCAAAGGGGGAACACGTTGAAGCCGCTAACCAGGCATTCCCGGAGCGTCCCGTAGAAGCGCACAAAGCCTGGAACGAAATGATCCATCGCTATTTTGCCGGTACGCTGGGACTCGTCATTGTTGCGATTGCGGCAATCGCTATACGTCAACGGCAAATACGCCCGGTGAAATTGCCACTTTTTCTGGTGGGTCTGGTGATTTTCCAAGCTGCGCTGGGGATGTGGACGGTAACCCTCAACTTGCTTCCAGCGGTGGTAATGGCCCACTTATTAGGTGGTTTCGCGGTGTTAAGTTGTTTGTTCCTTTTATTAATGCGGCTGCGTTATGCAGGATGTGCAAGGCCAGTTGAAACCATGAAGACGCCTTTAACCGCAGCTGTGATTGGTCTGATTATCCTGATTTCACAAATTGGTCTTGGCGGTTGGACGTCCGCGAATTATGCGGCATTGGCCTGTACCGATTTTCCAGTATGTGAAGGCGAATGGGCGCAGCGATTAGACTTTGCCGGAGCTTTCAGCATTCCTCCGGCAGAAAATTATGAATTTGGCGCGCACGATTATGGTGAACGTATGACTATGCATGTCGTGCATCGTTTCGGTGCGCTGGTGACATTTATTTATCTGCTTTGGTTAGCGCTTAAGGTGACCAAACTCAAACAATTTCAATTCAGGCGTCAGGCTGCAATGCTGCTGGTCACCGTGTTGGCGGTTCAGGTAGCGCTGGGGGTAAGCAACATCGTGTTTAGTTTACCGCTGGCAGTCGCGGTGTTACACAATGCTGTTGCTGCAACGTTATTATTGGTTATGGTCTGGATTGTCTTCCATCTTCATCGTCTTCAAGGGGGTCACTATGAATAAATCAGCGACAGTTGCAGTGTCTGCAAGTCAAAAGCAGGCTAACTGGCACGACTATTACGAGATGACCAAACCTAAAGTAGTGATGCTACTATTACTTACAGCATTGGTGGGCATGTGTCTGGCCACGCCTACGTGGGTAGAATGGCAGGTATTAGTGGCAGGCTTATTGGGAATAGGCATGTTGTCGTCTTCTGCGGCGGTCATCAACCACGTGGTCGATCACCAAATTGACAGCAAGATGGCCCGCACGGTCAATCGTCCGGTCGCGAAAGGGAAGGTGTCAGTGACGAATGCGCTTATTTTTGCCGCATTTTTGGCTGTCGTCGGCTACGTGCTGCTGGAAGTCTATGTAAATCGCCTGACCGCCATGCTCACCTTAGCCAGTTTGGTGGGTTACGCTGTGGTGTACACCATGTTCTTAAAACGCGCTACACCACAAAATATCGTCATTGGTGGTTTGGCCGGCGCAGCGCCCCCGTTACTGGGGTGGACCGCCGTCACCGGGGACATTCATGCCCATGCATTATTGCTGGTGCTGATCATTTTTACCTGGACACCCCCTCACTTCTGGGCGCTGGCGATCCATCGCCATAAAGATTACGCTCGGGCGAAGGTGCCCATGTTACCCGTCACGCATGGTCTGGAATTTACCAAGACATCGGTGCTACTGTATACCGTACTGCTTTGTCTGGTTTGTTTGCTACCTTACCTGATCGGCATGACCGCATTAATTTATCTGGTGGGTTCTAGTGCACTGAATGCGGGATTTGTTTACTATGCATGGAAGTTGAAACGGTCTGATGACTTAAAAGTTGCAATGAAAACCTTCAAATACTCTATTTTACATTTGATGCTGCTGTTCATTGTGCTATTGGTCGACCACTATATTCCAGTTGCCTTATGAAACAACCTACTGTTGTCGGTATTGTCGCGCTTGTAGCCCTTATCGGGGGCGTCATCGGCGCGCTCTACATCGCGCCTCCTGGCTTCGATGAGAAGTCAGATACGCAATATTTAAGCGAGTATCCCGCTCCAAGAGCATTAGCCAAGGTCAATCTGACCGACCAACGTGGGCAGCCTTTTACGTTGGACAGGATGAAAGACAAATGGTCGCTGCTGTTTTTAGGCTATACCTTTTGTCCTGATATCTGCCCGACTACGTTGGCGTCCTTAAATCGTATTTATCCTGAACTTAAACAGATAGACACTGCGCAGCCGGTTCAGGTCGTCTTTATTTCGGTCGATCCGAAACGGGATAGTACATCAAGGTTGAAAGAGTATACCGACTTCTTTAACCGGGATTTCATCGCGGCCACCGGTAATCATGATCAGTTGTTTCCGTTTGTGCGCAGTATGGGGCTGATGTATGCGTTATCTGAAAGCACCGACAATCCTAACTATTTAGTGGATCACAGTGCTTCAGTCATTGTGGTGAATCCACAGGCACAAGTGATTGGTCGATTTAAGCCAGTCCATCAACAAGGAATGCCCGCTATCACTGATGGCCAGCAGATTCTGCATGATATGGCCATTATTGCAGCGGAGTAGGGGGTGACGATGGTAATCCGCCAAGCGTCATCTGCAGATGTTCATGCCGCCACACAATTGTTGTATCAAGCTGGTGAACAGCTGCTTTGTTCAATTTTTGGCAATGGCGATAAAGCGACCGCGCTGGATTTCCTAATGTCTGCCTGGTTACATGAGGCTGGTCAGTATGGTTGTAACAATCATTGGCTGGCATGTGAAGGTAATCAGCCGGTAGGGATTATCACCTGCTGGCACGATCAGCTGCCTGCAGATTTTGACCATCAAACCCTGGTGAGTATCACCGAATACTTTGGTATCGCAGAGTCACTGAATGTGATTGCCCGGAGTCAACATATTGCTGAATCACTGCAATCGCCCGATGAAACCCAGCTGGGAATAGGACACGTTGCAGTTGATGCGAATTACCGACGCAAGGGCGTAGCGACGGCCATGCTTACTAAAATGGAGCAATTAGCGACATTTTATGGCAAGCAAACCCTTATCTTAGATGTAGAAACACACAATCTGTCAGCCATTCAGTTTTACCAGGCTAAAGGGTATACGAAGAAGGGCGTGCAGCCGCCCTTTTTACACATGTTCAAAGCACTTTAGTCCGGATAACGACCTTTCTCGTCTGCAACAAAAAAGGGCTGCGAATACCAGTAGTAGCGTCCTTTAGACTGTTTGGATGGGGCGGTACAGTTTACCCGCGAACGACCGACAGGAAGCGCCTGCTCAACGGTGTATTCAAATGACTGTTGTTGAACCTGGTGCGCAATGATTTCTCCCTGAAAAAAGCAATTCAACTGGTTCAATGCAACGTCATCCGCGGGTACTGTAACCGTCACCTGCGGCTTGCGTTGTTTATCTTTTATTTCAGGGTTTTTGATTGAGCTTTTCGTAACCGGCATCGCCAGACTGTTCAGTTTGGTTTTTAACGTTTCCAAACGCGCATAATTACCCGCAGCGGGAAAGCGCGGCAGGGTGGTAAAGTCGCTAATACTGCTGATAGCGCCTGAATACTGTGCAAATCCCACATAACCTTCATCAGCTAATTTTTCTGCCAGTGTCTGGTTATATTCGCCAAAAGGATAGGCTAAAAATTTAAATGAGGTATCGGTTTTAGCTTCAATAGCCTGTTCCGCCTGTTCAATATTGGTCCAGACTCTATCCAGCCAGTCATCCTTATCTTCCCCTGCCTGGCGATTGAGTAAATGCAAGTGATCCAGGGTGTGATTGGCAAAGGTCACCCCTTCCTGCTGCATCATCTTTACCTGCTGCCAGGTCAATTGGTTTTTCTGCGTACCGATAACATCAGGATTAATGAAAATGGTGTAGGGAAAGTTGTAGCGTTTTAATATGGGGTGACCATTTTCCAGAATGTTGACATAGCCATCGTCAAAGGTAATGACCACGGTTTTATCAGGTAATGGCTGCTTTTGTTGTAGTTTTTTTATCGCTTCCTGAAGCGGCATCACATGATGATGCTTATCCAGATAAGCCATGTGCTCAGCAAATAAGTCAGGACTGATGCTGGTACTTTTAGGCGTCTCATCTGACACGTGATGATAAAGCAGAATGACCGCGTTATCGGTGTTTTCCTGCGCGACAGTTGCGAAACATACACACCCCAGAACGAAACCGAGGATTTTTCCGGGGCTAAACCATGTCGTGATACACTGCACGCTTTCTCCTTAATACTAATTTGCTTACGTTGTGAATACGCCCGCTTATATTAAACCACATGCACAGCTTTTACAGCTGGCGTTTCCAATGATTCTGGCGAACATTACCACGCCGTTATTGGGTTTGGTGGATACGGCGGTAATGGGGCATATGGATTCATCGGCGATGCTGGCCGGTGCATCGATTGGTGCCTTGATTTTAACCCAGATCTATTGGGTCTGTGGTTTTTTGCGCATGTCTACCACCGGACTAAGCGCACAGGCCAAAGGCGATTCACAGAATGCAGCACTGCAATCCACCCGGGTGCTCTGGCAGGGCGGCACCGTTGCACTAATATTGGGGCTAGTTTTATTTGTTCTGCAAGTACCAATATTAAATATTGGTTTACTGCTGGCCGATCCCAGCGTCGCGGTCTCAACTCACACCAGCGCTTATTTTTCGGTAAGGATTTGGGGGGCACCCGCCGCATTAATGAACATGGTCATGATCGGCTGGCTGGTAGGCCAGCAGCGAACCAAAGCGGTCATGCTCATTCAGATTGTCGGTAACATGTTGAATGTTGCTTTGGATCTGTTGTTTGTGCTGGTTTTTGACTGGTCGGTAGCGGGGGTTGCGGCGGCCAGTGTAGTGGCAGAATACACCATGATGCTGATGTCGCTGGCGGTGGCCTTTCCGCTCTGTAAGGCGGTTGCACCGCAGCGGGAATGGTTTGGTAAGGCAGCACGCAAAGCTATTCTTGCTTTAAACAGCAATATTCTATTTCGTAACCTGATTCTGCAATTATGTCTGGCATTTCTGACCTTTCAAGGCGCACGCTACGGGCAAACTGCGGCGGCTGTCAATGCTATCCTGATGCAATTTTTTGTGTTAATTGCATTGGGCCTGGATGGCGTAGCTTATGCTGTTGAGGCGCTGGTGGGCGAAGCAAAAGGTGCTAAGCAACCCCAACAGATAAAAGCGACATCTTTAAGAGGGCTGTTCTGGTCCAGTTTATTTGCGTTACTTTATGCGCTGTTTTTTTATCTGGGAGGGCCGACAATTATCGGGCAACTTACTGATATCAAAGAACTTCAGCAAGCGGCGATGGGTTACTTGCCATTAATGGTGTGGTTGCCGCTGGTGGGGCATTGGTGTTTTTTATTCGATGGGGTGTTCGTAGGGTTAACCCGTGCCAAGGCGATGCGCAACACCATGTTGTTAAGTGCGTTAGTGTATTTTCCCACCTGGTATATATTTAAAGACACAGGTAATGAAGCATTGTGGTATGCGTTGCTGGCGTTTTTGCTCACGCGGGGAATAACGTTAGGAGGCTACTTTATCTGGCTGAATTACCAGAATTGGCAGCCTCACTCGCCCCAAGAGGCAAAGTAATATTTATTGTTACTGCCGGACATCATCAAGTGACTTTGCGGGTTTCGCGGCATTGTCTGACCAGCCGTCAATACTGATGTCTTCTTTGCTTAAGCCGCGGTTAATATCGATGCCGGTGTACCACCATTCATGGGCGTCCAGTTTAATCGGGCCCAGCACGCGTTCGAAAAAGTGTGTGGGCAGGATAAATTGGCCTACCGACTCGTATGCCAGGAACGTGGTATCAACGTGCGCTCCTTTCGTTGCTTCAAACCCTTCAAGCGTAATGTGAAGCCTAAATGTCAGATTGGTTTCTTTATCTACCCACAGCGTAATATGGTCACGCTCAGATAAACCGATACCGGGACTGAGTTGCCCATTAATGCGGTAATACGCTTTTTCTTTCCATGTCTTATCGTCTAAGCGCTTCCAATTGGTGACCCGATCAGATAACCCAAGTGGCCCCAGCACAAACAGATAAAACGCATCGGCGGTCAACGCGGTAGCGGCAATTTTCTGTTGGTCAGAAATTTGCTGCTGGTTGTAAGCCACCTGTGTCTGCTCGGCTGTGCGATAAACCCATTTGGTACCTGCTTCGCCAGTGTAATGCACCGCATACGCCCGGGGTGAAACCAGCACACGTTCCTGGGACTGCTGGCGGTATTCTTCGTCCGTAACCAGGGGCTGGATCTTAGTAATTAAATAGTGCCACTCGCCATCAACGGCAACATTGACGTCATTTAACCCTGCCAGAAGATCGCCTCCATGTTGGGCAAAGGTAGCGCGAAAAATAGCGTCAGCGCTCATACCATCAGCAGGCTGTGTTATATAGGTTTCCTGGCTGGGTGAGGTTTGGGCACAGCCTCCCAGAATGAATAAAAGTGTGAGCAAAAACCCTGTTTGTTTAAGCATTGCCAGTTACCTGAATGTAGGGGTCGCATGGCTTTATACTGGGATTACAGCAAATTCGGATGTTTATGCACAATCTGGCCACCCGCAATTTGACGTCGTCATTAACGACAGGATAGGACAAATTGGTGAGTCAGAGCCGGGATTAAGGAGTAACGTTGGGGGGCGTACCCATTATCAATCGAAAGGATTGGGGCGTGATCGAGTCTCGCGCAGACGGTTAAAACGATTAAGAAAAATGCCGACATAGCCACTCATGGCAAGAGCAAAGCCGATGAGCATGATCGTAACGCTCACCCATAGGGTGACAATGCTTTGCGCGTCAGCGAACAGCATCCCGCTCGCACCTAACGCAAAAACCAGCAACCCCCACTTAAAGCGGTGCCAGCTTTTGCTCAGGCCGAAAAAACGGGTTTCGCTGTTCATATCAGTAATAAGAGTGCTCACCTGCCTGATGCTCGGTGGCATCGCGAACACCTTTAAGCTCACCGGTAAACTGCTCCAGCATCTGTTTTTCAATTCCTTCTTTAAGCGTAACATCAACCATGGCGCAGCCATTACAGCCACCACCGAATTGCAAAACTGCAAAGCCGTCTTCGGTAATTTCCGTCAGCACTACCTTACCACCATGACTGGCCAGTTGCGGGTTAACTTCAGATTCAATCATGTAATTTACGCGCTCGACCAGTGGCGCATCATCAGCCACCTTACGCGCTTTGGCATTAGGTGCTTTAAGCGTTAACTGTGAACCCATCTGATCAGTGACGTAATCAATTTCTGCTTCATCCAGATAAGGTGCACTCTCTTCATCTACCACTGCATCAAAGCCGTTAAAGGGCAATCGCACGTCGCTATCTTCAACTGCATCGGGCGGGCAATAAGAGACACCACATTCTGCTGATGATGTACCAGGGTTCACCACGAACACACGAATATTGGTACCAGTTTCCTGTTTTTCCAATAATTTTGCAAAGTGTGCTTGTGCTTCTTCTGATATAGTGATCATTAACAAATCCTGTCTCGAATTAATGTTGGGACTATGATAACAAATTTACCTGAGTAAAACAGTCAAGTATTGCACAGAATTTTTACTATGGTGCAGCAGAGAACAACAAGGTTTGGTAATGAAGAAACTTAAAGTGTTGATATCGTTGATGAGTTTTGCGCTTTTAACCTGCGCTACCCAGTCATTGGCTACATTTCCACAAATAGATGAAGGCGGCCGCCCGGTAGCCAGTTATTTGCCTGAAGAGGTTACTTTCGACCCGGCGATACCCACCCCTGAAGCGTATCTTGGCAATCAAGTTGGAGAATGGCATGTACGTCACGACCAACTGGTCGGCTATATGCAAGCACTAGCCGAGGCGTCTGACCGACTCACTGTAGAAGTGACTGGATACAGTCACGAAAACCGTCCGTTATTGTTACTGACAGCGAGCAGCAAATCTAATCAGGCTAACATTGAGTCGTTACGTAAACAGCACATCGCGACCCTGGAGAGTGATAAAAACGTTAATAAGAATACGCCATTAGTACTCTATCTGGGGTACAGCATTCATGGTAACGAGCCTTCTGGCAGTAATGCGGCCATGGTAGTTGCTTACTACCTGGCTGCGGCGCAGGGTGAAAAAATTAACCAGTTGCTTAACAATGCAATTGTGCTGCTCGATCCTTCGTTGAATCCGGACGGTCTATCGCGCTTCGCGCAATGGGCAAATATGCATAAGGGCAAACAGCTTAATGCCGATCCAGAGCATCGTGAGCACCAGGAAGGCTGGCCGTCAGGCCGCACTAACCACTATTGGTTTGATTTAAACCGGGATTGGTTACTACTTACTCACCCTGAATCACGAGCGCGTATTCGTCAGTTTCATAAGTGGCGCCCGCATGTACTGACCGATTCGCACGAAATGGGCACAGACAGTACCTATTTTTTCCAACCTGGTGTGGCGTCCCGCAAAAATCCCTGGACGCCCGATGCCAATGTTACTTTGACTGAAGCGTTAGCTAAGTTCCATGCTACCGCGTTTGATGCGGATAAGGTGCTTTACTTCTCGCAAGAAGCGTTTGATGATTTTTACTATGGTAAGGGCTCAACCTATCCTGATGCACACGGCAGTATCGGTATCCTGTTTGAACAGGCAAGCAGCCGTGGACACATCCAGTCTTCAATCAATGGAGACGTGAAATTTGCCGACACCATTCAAAATCAAGTCACCACCAGTTTAAGCACCTTTGCCGGGGCGCTGGCGAACAAATCGGCATTGCTGAATTACCAATCCAACTTTAGCAAGAATACCCAAAAGTTAATTGATGAGGATGAGATATTTGGCTATGTACTGCGTATTCCAAAAGACCGCCAACGCGCCCAAGCCATGCTTGATCTACTTGACCAGCATAAAATTAAATATCAGGGGGTAAGCAAACCATTTGAGTTAGACGAGAATCGCTATGAAGCTGATTCATCGCTGTTTATTCCGTTAAATCAGGCGCAATACCGGTTAGTAAAATCATTATTCTCCACCCGACAGTCGTTTACGGATAATACCTTCTACGACGTATCCAGCTGGAACTTACCCTTTGCGTTCAACATTGAATATGAACCAGTGAGCCAACGAAATCGCAGACGTGTAAATACCACCGACAGCTTTACTTTGGCTAAATCTGAGACTGCAAAGGTCGACGAAAACGCCTATGCGTACGCGTTCGAATGGCACCATTATTATGCCCCGGCGCTATTACAGGCGCTGCTTGAAAAAGGCGTGAAGCTGCGTTCGGCGGGCGACAAATTTACCGCTACCTTAACCAACAACCAACAGCTTCAGTTTGCCCGCGGCACAATCCTTATTCCTATGGGCTTACAGGATAACGATGTGACCGGTATTGTGAAGCAACTAAGCAGCCAGTCTGGGGTACCGGTGCATTCCATTGCAACCGGACTTACCAGTCAGGGCATCGACCTGGGTAGTGGTAAGATGACACCAATTACACCGGTTAAATTGCTTTTGGTGGGCGGTAAAGAGTCCAGTGAATATGATGTGGGTGAAGTTTGGCATTACCTGGATACCAAAGTCGGCTTACCGGTTAGCATTGTGGAGTTAAGCCGCTTAAAAGACGTCTCGTTGACGGACTATACCCATGTGGTGTTTGTCAGTGGCGACTATGGCCCATTAGACGAAGTGTTTGCGGCGAAATTAAGTAGTTGGATCCAGGATGGTGGGGTGTTGATTGGACAACAGTCAGCACTCAAATATTTTGAATCCAGTGGCTGGTTAGATGTGGAGATTGAAGAAGATTCTGCCATCGATGACGCGTTCTCGACTCAAGGCCTGCGGTATGCTGATAAAGATGCGTTGGAAGCGAAGAAACTTATCGCCGGTGCGACTTATGAGATGCATATCGATCCGACTCACCCGCTTTTTTATGGCTATCAACGTCAGGCTATTCCGGTGTTTAAATCAAGTAATTTAATTGTCAAAAGCGACAATTCACCCTTTACCACCATCGCTCGCTACAAACAGCAACCGTTGCTGGCTGGCTACACTGCGCCAGAGCTGGTTAAGATGGTAGCGGCTACCACGGCCGTCATCAGTCAACCGTTGGGTGAAGGGGTTATCATCGGGTTTACTGACAATATCCATTTCAGAGGCTACTGGTATGGTACTAACAAACTGATGAGTAACGCGATTTATCAGTCGGCGCACATCAATTAGGAACGCTGAAGTCACAGTGATGACTTATGCTAGTGGGCGAGGGTCACCGCCATCGTCCATACGTCTATTTTGATATGCGGGTGGCGAAGCCTTAGCTGTTTGGCCAGCACATCGACAGTACTACCGGTGGTTATTACATCATCGACAATAGCCACGTGTGCGCATGGGGGCGTGTTAACCACCTCGTAAGCCTGCCGCAGATTTTGCAACCGTTGCTGGCGATTCAGCCCGGTTTGTTGACGGGCTGATTTACGCCTTGCCCATTGGGTGTTAATGGGCAAATTTAATGGCTGACCCACCAGTTTCGCCAGTTCGACTGACTGGTTATAGCGTCGCTGAAAATAACGCCAATACGTGATGGGCACAGGTAGCAGTTGGTCGGGCAAGCACATATCATCCATAGCGCACACAAACCATTCTGCCATGACGCCTGCCGGTCTCATGTCACGCGACGTTTTCAGCCTGAGCAGCAGTTGGTTCAGCGGCCATTGGTAGGGGCCAATCGCATACAGCCCATCAATTGCCGAATGCTTAACATGTCGTGCTATCTCTGGCCGGTGCAGTAAATTTGTGGGTTTATCAGGATCATAAAAAAACGCGGTATCATTTTTGCAAAAATCACACACAGCGCTGTTACTATGCTGGTTGCAAAGAATGCAGGCTAAATTAGGTAGAAGTCGTTTCAACATCGATCTGCTCGCCTCGAAAAGTGGTATGTAGGTTGAAAACTATTGTTAGGAAGGGTGACGTTGCTAGATTCTCATAAACAAAATGCCCTGGTCAGCCGTTCGGTTGGTACAGGAAAAGAACTGATTTTTTTGCACGGCTGGGGCATGAACGGAGGCGCATTTTCACAGTTGATCCCTTACATGCAAGAGGACTTCAGGCTCACCGTAATTGATTTGCCAGGTTTTGGTGAGAACAGCCATATCGTACCTGAACCCTTTTCATTAGCTGCTATAGCCGAACTGATTGCGCCCCGCTTGCCAAAAAATGCGGTTGTCATTGGTTGGTCTCTGGGTGGCTTAGTTGCACAATATTTAGCGTTGCACCATGCAAACACGGTTGCTGGCTTGATCACCATCGCCTCGTCGCCAAAATTTGAGCAAACGTTAGGTTGGCCAGGTATCGACGCTCAATTGCTGGTTCAGTTTCAGCAACAACTTGCACAGGATTACCGCAAAACCATTGAACGTTTTTTGGCCATACAGGCAATGGGCAGCGCGACAGCCAGGCAGGATATTAAAGCCATTCGTGAAGCCATTCATGCCTACCCAGAACCTGCGCCAAAGGCCTTGGCAGAGGGATTAAAATTGTTATCGTCGGAAGATCTGCGACAGGACATCGGCCGCATTAAACAGCCCACGTTGCGTTTGTATGGCAGATTAGACAGTCTGGTGCCACCCAGCAGCATAGATCAAATCTGTAAGTTGCATCCACAGGCAGATTCTGTGGTACTTCCGCATGCGTCACATGCGCCTTTTATCTCTCACCCGCAACAAACCTCTGACATTATTGGGCACTTTGTTATGACGCAGTTTACCTGAGTATGTTTTTATATACGTAAAACAGGCCTTTTTACGGTGATTAACTTTTTAATTTAATACGATTTGTTTAATAATTGACCTCGGTAAAGATGAGGTAGAAGTGTTTTGAATAGTATTGATTCAGGTATGGCGTCAGCTATCGCAGCTGGCTATAGTGGGCTGCAACAGGCGCAAGCTGACGTAACGCAGGCTTCTGAAAATATTGCAGAGCGAACGTTGCAGGCATCGGAAAGTCAGAATCAGAACGGTAGTGGATCGAGTACATCCGGTCAGTCTTCGTCAGCGTCAGGTAATATGGCATCTGATTTGATATCGCTGAAAATGGGCAGTATCAACGCCGAGGCGAATGCCAAGGTACTTAGTACGTCGTTTGATAATCTAGGCACTATCATCGATACGCTCGCCTAGAAGCTTCCATGAACATTGTCACGCCCACCCCTACCAATGTGGTGTTCACTACTGCCAACGTTAATACCGAGGCAGCACGTCGTGACAACCTTTCAAAAGAAACCATCCCAGCGGCATCATCTGCAGACCAGGGCAATAATAATAAGGGACTGGGTTCCGATTCTGATCGTGCGCGGTCTCCCGGTCAAACTGCCGGCCCGTTGGTATATGAAAAACCGCAAATTCAGCCTCAGGTCAGTGAAGCACTGGCACGACAAGAAGAGGCGTCTGCCGGCAACGAACAGCAACAAGATGCGGCAAGTGGAGAAAGTGCTGGTAAAGAGAGTGCTGAAGACAAGCAGAAACAACAGGCTGAAGAGCAAAAGCTTAAACAATTAAAGGATCGTGACGCTGAAGTGCGTCGCCACGAAGAAGCGCACGCCTCGGTAGGTGGCCAATACGCCGGTTCGCCTCAATACGAATATGAAGAAGGCCCTGATGGTAAGCGTTACGCGGTGGGCGGCGAAGTGTCGATTGATATATCTGAAGCCGCGACACCCGAAAAAACCATCCAAAAAATGGAGCAGGTGCGCGCTGCTGCATTAGCACCTGAACAACCCTCTCAACAAGACTTGAAAGTCGCTGCTGAAGCGCAGCAAAAGTCTGCCGAAGCCAAGGCTGAGTTAACGAAAGAAAATGCCCAGTCCTCGCCAATTGCCGGCATCAATGCCACATTAGCTGCAACGGCACCTTCGTCTCTTGTAAACTCACAGGAAGATAACCTTGCTGTGCGTACTGGTGTCATTCAACAGTTTTACCAGAATATATCCTCTCCAAGAAACCCAGGGTTTGCTGCCAACGCCTAGTGCCACCGTTTTCAAATAAGCAGTTGAATCTATTGTCACAGAACGGTTTAATACATTTCTAACCGTCTGTTCCAATTAAAGATTAAGAAACAGTTTTCATGAACGTGCCTGCTTATGTGCTTCCTATCATTGTCGTTGCACAGTTTTGTTGTACATCGCTTTGGTTTGCAGGTAATGCAGTGATTGTAAACCTATCCCAGAACCTCAATCTTGCCGAAACAGCATTGGGGCATATTACCTCAGCAGTACAATTTGGTTTTATCTCGGGGACGCTTTTATTCGCCATCTTTGCCATTGCCGATCGCTTCTCACCGAGTAAAGTCTTTTTCGTGTGTGCGTTGTCGGGCGCGATAGTTAACCTGGCGATAATTGTTGACGGTTATTCATTGGAGGTATTGCTGGGACTGCGTTTTCTTACCGGATTTTTTCTCGCAGGGATATACCCCGTCGGCATGAAAATAGCGGCCGACCACTTTCAAAAAGGTCTTGGAAAGTCGTTGGGGTATCTGGTGGGCGCTTTGGTGCTAGGTACCGCTTTCCCGCATCTTGTTAATAATCTTACCGCTTCGTTACCATGGAAGAGTGTGATTGTTGCAACCTCTACACTGGCCACCATTGGTGGCGCGATGATGCTGATATTCGTTGACGATGGACCGTTAAGAAAACTGAATTCTCAATTTGACTTGAAAGGCTGGTTTAACGTATTTAACAACAAGTCCTTTCGCGCAAGTGCCTTCGGCTATTTTGGGCACATGTGGGAGTTATACGCCTTTTGGGCGTTTGTTCCGGCAATATTAGTCACGTTCAATCAATTACACCCGGAGTTTGCGTTTAATGTGGCGGTCTTCTCATTCCTAATCATTGGTGCGGGCAGCTTCGCATGTGTTGCCGGTGGTTATCTTGCACGGCACTTCGGTGAATTAAAGGTTGCGTCAACGGCGCTATTTCTGTCCGGTGGTTGTTGTTTGCTCTCCCCTCTGGCGCTTCTGTATGCTACACCAATTGTCTTCATCAGCTTTCTTATTTTTTGGGGCATGGTCGTTATTGCTGATTCGCCATTGTTCTCGACTTTAGTAGCCAGGCATGCGCCGGCAGATATTCAAGGTACCGCGCTGACAATTACCAACTGTATCGGATTTGCTATCACTATCATCAGTATACAACTGATCACGCTGCTATTTACCACATGGTCTGCTACCCATGCATTTCTGTTCCTCGTCATTGGCCCTGTATTGGGTTTGATTGCACTGCACCGAAAATCCTAGACAGCCAACTTCTGTGTACAGAAACCGTGGCTACACCCGGATAGCTGGGTGATCTGAAAGGTCAGCTTACGCTTATTTACTGGGCAACTTTCCATAACATCTATTTAGAGCATCTTAGATGTTTTCTGCCGTCAACTGGCGGTAGCCAATGCACTGACTCTCGATTTTCTGAGATCGGTGCCCAACGTTGAAAAAGGTAAGGTTAATGAAATTTAAGAGCATTCTTTTGGGTACATTACTGCTAGGCAGCTCAGCCACCACGTTGGCGAACGAATGTGAAGCCACCATCGACAGCGATGATATGATGAAGTTTGACACATCAGCAATGACTATCCCAAAATCCTGTGGTGAATTCACCGTCACCCTGACACACAGCGGCAAGCTACCTAAAACAGCCATGGGCCATAATTGGGTAATGTCGACCGAAGCTGACATGCAGCCCATTGCAAGAGACGGCTTGACAGCGGGGTTGTCAAACAATTACATCAAACCTGATGACGAACGCGTTATCGCAAATACCAAAGTTATTGGTGGTGGCGAAAAAACCAGCGTAACCTTTGATGTATCAGGCCTTTCGTCAGATGAATCATATATGTTTTTCTGTTCGTTCCCCGGCCACATCGCCATGATGAAAGGCACTGTCACGGTAAAATAATCATTGTTCTTCGCCCGCGACAAATGCGGGCGAACCTGGCCAATTTAGACAGTCATGGGTGAAAAACGGTTAATCCTCAACCGTTCATCAAAAAGTGGCTTAATCAAATACGTGTAAAGGGACTGCAGATTTTATGCATCTCTTTTATTTTAACTTGGAAACAAAAGGCCTTAATTACTTTTGTTTCGCCTTAGCAAACGCATCGGCGAAGGCATTGCCCATTGCAGCATTCTGCGACGGTGCAGATTGCCGTTGACCCTTGTGGTGCCCTTTATTGGCCGAGCGGGGCGATGCTGATTTGCTTTTAGGTGCGTCTGTCTTCGCCGGAGCAGGCGTTTCATCAAGCCGCATCGTAAAGGAAATGCGCTTGCGCGCTACATCAACTTCCATGACTTTCACTTTTACAATATCACCGGCTTTGACCACTTCGCGGGGATCGGAAATGAACTTATTGGTAAGCGCGGAGATATGCACCAGGCCATCCTGATGTACACCCACATCCACAAACGCGCCGAAATTAGCAACGTTACTCACCACGCCTTCCAGGATCATACCTGGCTTCAGATCGCTGATAGTCTCAACGCCCTCTTTAAATGCAGCCGTTTTAAATTCAGGACGCGGATCGCGGCCGGGTTTATCCAGTTCTTTTAATATGTCACGTACGGTAGGTAAACCGAATTTTTCATCGGTAAAGGTATCAGGTGACAGTTTCTTTAACAGCTCGGTATTGCCAATTAAGTCGTTCACAGCCACGTTGGTTTGCGTAACGATTTTGTCGATAACTGGATAGGCTTCAGGATGCACTGCAGAGCGATCCAATGGGTTGCTGCCATCGTTAATGCGCAAAAAGCCGGCTGCCTGTTCGAACGCCTTCGGGCCCAGTCGCTCAACTTTCAACAAGGCTTTGCGATCAGCAAACGCGCCATTGCTGTTGCGAAACATAACAATATTGTTGGCCAGGGTTTTGTTTAAGCCTGAGACATAACTTAATAAGGCCGGTGAGGCGGTGTTTAAGTCAACGCCCACCGCATTCACACAATCTTCAATGACCTGGTCAAGAGACTTGCCTAATTGGCTCTGGCTCACATCGTGTTGATATTGGCCAACACCAATTGCTTTAGGCTCAATTTTTACCAATTCCGCCAGGGGATCTTGTAGGCGACGAGCAATCGACACCGCGCCTCGCAATGAAACATCCAGCTCCGGCAGCTCTTGGGAAGCCAGTTCTGATGCAGAATAAACTGACGCGCCGGCTTCGCTGACCACAATCTTTTGTGCTTTTACTTCAGGGTGCGCCTTTAACATCTCGGCCACAAGTTTGTCCGTTTCGCGTGAAGCTGTGCCGTTGCCAATACTGATCAGGGTGACCTTGTGTTGTTGGCATAACACGGCCAGCGTGCGTAACGACTTATCCCATTGATTCTGTGGCGCGTGGGGGAAAATGGTATTGGTTGCTAATACTTTTCCCGTGGCATCAACAATGGCCACTTTGACACCCGTGCGCAAACCCGGGTCTAACCCCATGGTGACACGCGAGCCAGCGGGAGCCGCCATCAATAAGTCATTCAGGTTTTTGGCAAAAACATTGATGGCTTCTTCATCGGCTTTTTCGCGCAAATTGGCAAAAAGCTCGGTTTCCATATGCATACCAATTTTAATTTTCCAGGTCCACTGCACCACTTGTTGCAAAAAGGCATCGGCGGGACGGCCTTTATCCTGAATATTAACGTGATGAGCGATGATGCTTTCACACTCTGAACGCTGGCTGGCCGACTCACTGGTCGGATCGGCATTAAGGTGAATATGCAACATGCCTTCGTTGCGGCCACGAAACATGGCCAGCGCGCGATGTGAGGGTACGCTTTTGAGCTTTTCCTGATGATCAAAATAATCTTTGTATTTCGCCGCTTCTTTCTCTTTACCCGGTACTACTGCACTAACCATGAGCGCATTTTCAGTGAGGTAGTGTCGCACCTTTGCTAATAGCGCAGCATCTTCGGCGAACCGCTCCATTAGAATAAAGCGCGCACCTTCCAATGCGGCTTTGGTGTCGGCAACACCATTCTCAGCGTTAATAAATGCCTGCGCCTGATCTTCAGGATCCAGCTCTGGGTCAGCAAACAGCTTATCAGCAAGGGGTTCGAGCCCCGTTTCGATAGCAATCTGCCCTTTAGTGCGACGACGCGGTTTGAAAGGGAGGTATAAATCTTCCAGCGTAGTTTTGCTGTCAGCCGCTTTGATTTGCGAGGCTAACTCGTCACTCAGTTTACCCTGTTCGTCAATCGACCTCAGAATAACACTACGGCGGTCTTCCAGTTCACGCAGATAGGTCAATCGCTGTTGAAGATTACGTAACTGGGTGTCATCCAACCCCTGAGTCACTTCTTTACGGTAACGGGCTATAAACGGAACGGTCGCGCCTTCATCGAGTAGATTAACGGCAGCTTCAATCTGGCTTTCTTTAACCGCCAGTTCTTTCGCAATAGTGGATATGATCATAGGTTATCTGTCGAATGTCTGATTAGGGCTGAAGAATGCATGTCTTAGCCAGGAGATAAGTTCATTTCATGTAAAAACAAGAGACGCAGTATATCACTGATACAACTAGTGGGAAGGCTAAATGTACAGTCATGAAAAACTCTATCGGGCCAGTAGAAAAAATGCCTATCTTCATCTTGCCAAACTGATAAACGACAATGAAGAGTTGAACGCGCAATGGCAAAAGCTTGAAGCGCTCAACAATCGGCTTTCAAACTGACGTTTGACACCTTTTCTGAATACAGGTAGTGCCGATGAATGTGTTACCATCGGCACACTCTTTGTGTACCCGATCCTGATTCATTAAGTGAAAACCAAGCTTATTACCCCCGAAGGTTATAAAAAACTAAAAGACGAACACGATCATCTGTGGTTCGAAAAACGACCTGAAATCACTAAGACTGTCACCTGGGCCGCCAGTTTGGGCGATCGCTCCGAAAATGCCGATTACACTTATAATAAACGGTTACTGAGGCAAATTGATCGTCGCGTCCGCTTTCTGCGCAAACTGTTACCAGAACTGACCATTGTGCATTATTCGCCACAGCAGGAAGGCAGGGTGTTTTTTGGTGCCTGGGTAGAAATCGAGAACGATGCAGGCGAAAAACATGTGTTTCGCATCGTTGGGCCAGAGGAAATTTATGGCGATGAAAAAGGCGTGATTTCGATTGACTCGCCTATGGCAAGAGCGCTGTTAAAAAAAGAAATCGATGATGTGTGTACTGTTACCACTCCCGCGGGTAAAAAGCATTGGTACATCAATAGTATAACGTACCAGAAAGCCTTTGCGAAAAGACCTTCTGAAGATAAAAATGAATCATGAAATTCATTTAATGATTAATTAATGAACAATCTCTCATTCAAGCAGTCATAAGTCATACTTGAAGTAGTTATTCACGGTAATTCAGCTCATGTATAGAAGTTATTCTACACGCTCCCAAACACCCTCTGCGTTAAATCTGGGGGTGACCATCACCGGCTTCTTTCTGTTTCTGACAGGGGCGTTACTGGTGATCATCGGTTTTTTTGATATTTTTGGTAGCTGGGAAAATGTTAGAAAACTGGCATATCTACTGGCGGGAGCTATACTGTACAAGGTGGGTCTGACCATGATCAGGCATTACGCCACATTAACCCTGAAACGGGAACGACGTCGAGGATTCTGGCTTTAAAACATTTAGCTATTAAAGTTCTGTAATTAGTACAAATCAATTTAATGATAAGTGCTGAAGGAGGGGCTAATTTTAAAATCCACGCTATACTTAAGTGACAATTCGAAAAGTCGAAATTTAAAAATTACCCGAATATTTAATCCGGGTTTAAGCAGACACTAAACAGGTGCTGCACATTAGGAATAAGGTGAGCAAGGATTACGCTCTTCCCCAGAAAAAGAGAAAGGCCGACAGCTATTGTCGGCCTTTTTCGTTATTCCGGTGCCTGTTCTTCACCACGCGGCATGACTTCCAGTAATTCAACTTCAAATATTAAAGTTGAATTAGGTGTGATATTGCCAGTCGCACGTTCACCGTAGGCCAAATCTGATGGAATATGAAAACGGTACTTCGCACCTTCCTTCATCAGCTGGACCCCTTCGGTCCAACCCGTTATCACGCGGTTAAGAGGAAACACAGCAGGTTCGTTGCGCGCGTAAGATGAATCGAACTCAGTGCCATCCAGAAGCGTTCCACGATAATGAACCTTTACGGTGTCTTCAGCTTCTGGGCTTTCACCTTCGCCTTCGGTCAACACTTCATACTGAAGACCAGAGTCGGTTGTCTTCACCCCTTCTTTTTTAGCATTCTCTGCTAAATAGGCTTTCCCTTCAGCAATGTTTTCCTCGGCCATCTTTGCCGACATTTCCTGCTGCTTCGCGCGCAGAGCCTGTTCACCCTGCTGAGCAAATTGCTGAATCTCTTGCTGAGAGAATTTCAGACTGTCGTTCAGCGCGTCCTCGAAACCTTGCATCAGCGCAGCCTGGTCCATTTCTTCACCCAGTTCTTCTTGTTGTTTAGCTCGATTATGAACAAAAAGTCCCATGCTTGCACCCATGGCATAAGCTTGTTTTTGCACTACCGACATCTCGCTGCTCTGGTTTTCTGAAGCAGTCATCTCAGCCGAGTCAGCCTTGTCAGTGGCAGTGGTGTTGTCTTCGTTCGTATTTGGTTGGCAGGCAAAAAGGCCTAGCGCGGTTAGGGTTGATAAGGCGACGAGCGACTTACGCATAAATAACTTCTCCATAATCTTATTTAAATCGTACTTTTACCATGTGTTTGTGCACGTTATACGATGCAATAGTGGTACTGCTACGTAGTAACGACCCTCAAGATCGTTACAGTATAAAATTAAACGTGTTCCGTGCTATGGTAAACGTAGTGATAGCAAAGCGAAACCCATTTGACAGGAATCATTACCAATTGTTCCCTAAAGCTTCATTAATCTGTTCATTTGCGTGTGCTCTAGCAGCATGTACAGTGCCTGAAACTGAGCCTGAGAAAGTCTGGCGGCATGCCGAAGAAGCGGCTTTCGCTGCTGATATCAGTCCGGACGGTCGCTTTGCTGTGGTTTCCAGTCTGATGCACGGCATCAACGTATGGCAATACGGAAAAGCAGAGCCCATATATCAGTGGAGTCATCAGGGGGCGGGGAATAATGTGGTGGTCTCAGTACACATTTCTGCAGATAACCAATTTGTGGCGACCTCAGATCGAGAAGCCTTTGCATTATGGAGCATGCAACGTGGCGAGCCGGTTGGGTTT
This sequence comes from Alteromonas ponticola, assembly GCF_012911815.1. Lineage (GTDB taxonomy): Bacteria > Pseudomonadota > Gammaproteobacteria > Enterobacterales > Alteromonadaceae > Alteromonas > Alteromonas ponticola. Next base: position 172,174 of record NZ_JAATNW010000006.1, read on the forward strand.
TGGCGCATCGATGAGTCATCCGTACGCGATATTGCTGTCGCCAATGAAGGAAAAGGCATTCTGGTCGGTCGTTCTAATGGCAAAGTGATGTATTTTGAACCGATGACAGGCCGCAGAATCGAATTTTTGGGGCATCAGGAAAAAGTTAACAGTGTCGATATTTCACCCAATGGCAGGTTCGCGCTCAGTGGTGGCAATGACTATGTGGCGTATTTATGGAGTACCGACACAGGGCAAATCATTCACACCTTTACCCACCCGAGTCGAGTCACATTGGTCGCGCTAGACGATCAGGGCCGCTATGTTTTCACCGCTGACAGTCAGCAAAAATCACAGATTTGGAATGCCCAAACAGGTGCGCCCATCAGCAATTTACAGTATATTGCGCGACAGAAAATTTTTACCGATGCTGTGTTTTCCAAAGATGGTGAGCGCTTACTTACGGGCGCGCCGTCTCGTCGTGTGTACGAATGGAACGTGAAGACGGGTGAGCAGATTAATGAGTGGAAGGTTGCTCCTCGCGCCAACATGAGTCCTCCTAGCGCTGTCGTATATGGGGTAGGCTATATTGATGAGAACCTGATTATGACTGAAAGCAGCAGCGGATTGGCAGAGTTATGGAGCCGAACAAATGACTAAGCAACCAATAGAACCACAGTTAAACCAAGCCGAGCAAAGTATTGAAGAGCTGCAAACCAAGGTCGCCTTCCAGGAACATACCATTGAGTTATTGAACGATGCGTTAACCAGTCAACAACACCAACTGGAAAAGCTGCAGTACCAAATGAAACAGGTGTTGCAAAAAGTCAAAGCAATTGAGCCTTCAAATATCGCCAAGGCGTCTGAAGAAACGCCGCCTCCTCATTATTGAAAGAACGGATCTGTGTTTGCCTCGCCACCCAATCCGTTATTCTGCGCAATTTAAGACAGCAGGATGCAGGTCAACGGATTAGATACCTTAGCACCAGCAAAGTATCCATTAATTGCCTTCAGATTATCCGCAATTGGCTCGCTGAGCTCTGTAAACAATGCTGCAACCCGCATTTTTCATCATTTTTTGGAAAAAAACTTGATTACCCAAGGTAAATTTGTTTAATTTGTGAACAGGTGATGGCCCATTCACAATTTGGATAGTGGGTTGATAATATAAAGGGCGATAAAAATGGGTAGATTGTGTTTAGTTATGGCAGGCTGTGCAAGCCTGTTTGCTTCTTTACTTCATGTAGCAATTATTTTTCGCGGGGCAAGCTGGTACCGTACGTTCGGTGCCGGTGAGCAGATGGCGCGCCTGGCAGAATCTGGCAGTCTATATCCTATGGCCGTAACCAGTGTAATTGCGCTTGGGTTATTCATTGGCGCGCTGTACGCCTTCTCTGCAGCAAATATTTTTAATCGGTTACCACAGCAAAAAAATGTACTTTATTTGCTTACGTGCATATTTCTTATTCGCGGAGCCATCGGCATGGTATTTGTGGTTTCCCCTGACTATTATCTGCCAGCGGCCAATTCCTCAGTGTTCTGGTTGGTCAGTTCCGCACTCTGTATCATGTTGGGCACCAGCTATTTGCTAGGTGCCCGCTGGCATCATAAAGACAAGCACATTACTCAGTTTGCCTGAGTGGAAACCTCGATGAGTTGTGTTTGTCTGCCATCAAAGTAAACCACTTTTTCGCCATCGAAAAACGCATCTTCTTCTAACATGATGCGTATTTCTTTATCCCACGGTTTGGCGTCGTAGGCGTTATTTAATTCGATGGAGTAAGCGGTATTGGCATGCAATGGGTAGTCACCATCACCAGGCACCCCGTCTTGTTGATCCCACATGCCAAGCGTAGTTCCCGCTGCATGGCCATGATAACCCAGAGGATGCGTATAAATTGAAGGCTTTAAGCCAGCCTGCTTAGCGGCCTGCAAACTTTCTTTCAACACTTCATTGCCTGTTTTGCCAACAGCGAAGTTTGCGGTAAAGATATCCTGCAGTTGGTTCCCTTTTTCAAGTGCGTCGTGTAAAAAAGCGGGCGCGGTTTTTTCGTCTGGCTTAAGGACGTACGCGTGTTGCTGGGTATCGGTATGTAAGCGTAAGTAGCTGATACCGAAATCTACGTGCAACAGATCGCCATATTGCACTACCTTGGCCGACTCGTTGGTAAAGGTGCTTTCGTGATCAAACTGTGCATCACTCTTTCGCTGAATAGACACTGACGGGTGAAACCACGTGTCCAGTCTTAAATCCACTACCCTTTCGCGAAACCACCAGACCAAATCGTCTGTGGTAGTTTTTCCAGGGCTAATGGTTTTATTTGAAAATCCTTCTGCAATGATGGCATGAGCAATTTTTCCCATGGTTTGCATTAGCTCAACCTCTTGCGGCAATCGCTGCTCGAGCCAAGGTACGGCGACGGCTTCGGCGGAGACTAGACGCTGCTGATATTTGGGTTTGAGCGCATTGACCAGCAGTGTCTTTTCGCTTGCAACCAGGCCATCCGCATGCGCCCAGTTGGCCGATTGGTTGATGCCTATTTTTTGCGGATCATGTTGCTCGATAAAATTGGCCAGAGCTTGCCATTGGTCAGGTTGCGCGTCCTTGTCCCAGGCGCGTTCGAACAGGTTACCTACGGCGTAGGGGGCAATGGCGTGAGTTGAGACGGTGTTGTCATCTTTTAACGTTACTACCAACATAGTGGTCCGTCGAGCTGATAACCAGGTGGCGGGTAGCAACGTTTTCAATACGGGGTCTTCATTGTATTCACTACTTATCAGTACCCACATATCAATCCCCGCGTCTTGCATGATTGAGGGTAAAAGTTGCCGAACTCGTTTTTCAGTAATTGAATCAATAACGGCTGCGCGTTCTTTTAAAGGCAGAATGCTGTCGTAAGGTGAGGCGACGGAATTAAAACTCAGTAAAACTAAAAATAGCAGAGCGCGCATATAGAGAGTCCAGTTAAATGGCAGAAAATCTACTATAGGTAAAAAAGAGTGAAAAAAAAAGCGTCACAAGGACGCTTTTTGTCATTTCACGGCAGATTAAAATCTGTCTAAATTCATCACTTTATGCCAGGCTTTTACAAAATGATCGACGAACATCTGATCGGAATCGCTCGAAGCATAGGCTTCCGCTACCGCACGCAGTTCTGCATTGGCACCAAAGATCAGGTCCACCGGCGTGGCTGTCCATTTATTATTGCCGCTTTTACGATCACTGCCCTGATATAACGCTTCGTTTCCATCCATCTTTTCCCATTTGGTATCCATACTTAGCAGATTGACGAAAAAGTCATTGCTCAGTGTACCGGGCTTATCCGTCAGGACGCCGTGTTTGTCACCGTTCGCATTCGCATCCAGAGAACGCATACCGCCAATCAAAACGGTCATTTCAGGTACCGTTAACCCTAGCTGGTCAGCCTTATCTACCATCATTTCTAATACCGGACGGTAACTTGTGGTTTCATTGTAATAGTTTCTGAACGCGTCCGCAGTGGGTTCAAGCAGCGCAAAAGATTCAGCATCCGTCTGTGCAGCTGTTGCATCAGCACGGCCAGCTTCGAAAGGCACATCAACCGGATGACCGGCATCTTGTGCCGCTTTCTCAATGGCTGCCGCACCAGCCAGAACGATAAGATCAGACATCGATACCTGCTTATCACCTGCTTTTTCATTAAAGTCTGACTGAATCTTTTCCAGAGCCGTCAACACTTTGTTAAGTTCCTGAGGATTGTTTACCTCCCAGCTTTTTTGGGGTTCTAAACGCAAACGGCCGCCATTTGCTCCACCACGCATATCGGTTACACGATGGCTGGACGCTGCTGCCCAGGCTGTGCGAACCAGCTGAGGCACGCTCAACTCTGTGGCGAGAACTTGCTGTTTAAGGGCGACGATGTCCTTGTCGGTGATTTGCTCATAATCCACTTCTGGAATAGGGTCTTGCCAGATTAGCTCATCTTTTGGAATATTATTCCCCAGATAGCGTGCTTTCGGCCCCATGTCTCGGTGCGTCAATTTATACCAGGCTTTACCGAAAGCCTTTTTGTACTCATCCGGATTTTTAAGAAATCGTTCAGCGATTTTTCTGTATTCAGGGTCGAATTTAATAGCCAGATCAGCGGTAGTCATGACAGGAGGATTCCGTTTTCCATCAACGTGCGCGTCTGGTACCGCTTCATGCATCGATTTATCTTTTGGATGCCACACGATACCGCCTGCAGGACTCTTGGTTTGTTCCCATTCGAGATTGAGTAAATTGGATAAATACAGTGAGGACCATTTGGTAGGCGTCTGTGTCCAGGCCCCCTCTATACCACTGGTGGTAGTGTCTTCTGAATGGCCCTTACCACACGTATTAATCCAACCCTGCCCCTGCTTTTCTATATCTGCTGCCGCGGGCTCTTTACCTACACAATCTGGTTTTCTGGCACCATGCATTTTTCCAAACGTATGACCCCCTGCGATCAGCGCAACGGTTTCTTCGTCATCCATCGCCATACGACTGAAAGCGGTGCGGATATTTTTCGCGGACCCCATCGGATCAGGTTTGCCCATCGGACCTTCGGGGTTTACATAAATCAAACCCATGTGAGTTGCCCCCAATGGACGAATCAATTCTCCGTCCTTGTCCATACGATAACTCGCCATCATCTCTACTTCCGGCCCCCAATAAACAAAATCAGGTTCCCAATCGTCCGCGCGACCATAGGCAAATCCGTAGATATCAAAGCCCATATTTTTCATCCCAACCGTACCGGCTAAAACCAGAAGATCGCTCCACGACAGGGCCCTGCCGTACTTTTGCTTAATCGGCCATAAAAGACGTCTCGCTTTATCCAGGTTACCATTATCAGGCCAGCTATTAAGTGGATCGAAGCGCATCTGGCCTCCCCCTGCTCCGCCTCGACCGTCAATTGTCCGGTACGTACCAGCACTGTGCCAGCTCAGGCGAATAAAAAGTGGACCATAGTTTCCAAAATCAGCTGGCCACCAGTCTTTAGACGATGTCAGAAGTTCGTTCACGTCTTTTTCGACCGCCTCAATATCTAAATTTTGAAATTCTTCTGCATAGTTAAAATCGTCACCGTAAGGATTAGAACGCATTTCATGGTCGCGTAATGGTGAGAGATCTAATTGATCAGGCCACCAGAATTGGTTCGAAACGGGAGAGGAGAGTTCACTGATAATGCGGTCGTCCGCTACGATGGGTGCTGCAAATAGCAACGCACAAAGTGCGGCAACCTTTGTTTTTTGAGGTAACATATAAACGCCTTGTTCAGGTAAGCAAAATTCAGGATGAATATAGGCTACAAAATATTAACTTTCCATTAACTGCTGATTCATATAAACGATTGCTTTGATTGGTTTTTGTAATCAGGGCTAAAGATAAAAAGCTTCAACACGGAAACGAACACTATATTTGAACTCAAGTGAGCAGTTTCTTGATTTCATGCGTATCTCATAGCGAGCTAACAAATGGAGATGAAAAAATGAACAAATTTCACAAAGTTTTGGCGGTCATGGGTGTGACCTTAGCTTTAGGCGCTTGCGATGTCGATAAGACCGAAGAAGGTGAGATGCCGGATGTAGAGGCTGACGCAGGAGAATTACCTGAGTACGAGGTTGAAAAGACGGAAGACGGCGAACTGCCTGACGTAGATGTGGAAGGTGGCGAAATGCCTGAGTATGACGTTGATACAGCTGATGTCGATGTCGGTACAAAGACGAAAGAAGTTGAAGTGCCTACAGTAGATGTCACTATGCCTGATGAAGAAGACGAAGAAGAAGACAAAGATAAATAAGCAGTATTTTAAAACTTTTGATTGGGAGCCAGCGGTCTACTGGCTCTTTGCTTTTTAGCCAACTACGCCACATAAAACGCGTGCTCCACCGCCACCAAGCTTTTCAGGCGAATCGGCGTAGTTATCGCCTTCTTCGTGTACCATTAGCGAACGGCCGGAAAGGTCGTCGATTTTAAGTCTGGGCGCCAGCACAGGTGTGGTCGCATGACCATCTTTATCAACATACAGCAGCGGTAAATCGCCTAAGTGGCTGGTGTCCTCCCAAGGATGCCCATGTTGACCGGTTTTTTCAGGATCATAGTGGCTTCCGGCTGCGCCTGCCGCCACTTTTTCACCATTCTTTGTGCTGCTTTCGCAAGACGGATTCTCGTGAACGTGAAAGCCATGTCCCCCGGGACGAAGGTTACGCAGTGAGGGAGTCAGCACCAGTCCATAGTCTGACATGCTGACATTTACCTCACCCACCGTCTCTCCGGTCTCTGCATCTTTCATCGTTATCGTTTGAGCTTGCGTTGCAGCCGAAAGGGCTAACGCGGAAGATAGTAGAATCGCTTTCATATTAAGTCTCCGTTTTTACCATATTTAATGGGTTAATAAAGTAAGTCGTCAGGATTATTCTTTTTCGTCTCGCTCGTTATCATTTTCCTCATTTTCGGTGTTCTTATTTTGTTTGGGGTTCGACTCATCGTTCGGCGCTTCCAAATTGACACTGTTCTCTAAATCGCCTTGAAGCGCCTGGATAAATGCATTTTTTAAAATTCCCAGCACGGCAGGAAAGATTGCGGTTTCTGGCTCATCAATTGAGCCCTCGATAGGAATCCGAGTGGCAATCTGGTCCTCAGATTGGTTTTCAAAAATTTCGCTAATAAAAGCTGAAAACAACTCAGTCAATCCTTCGAAAAAACCGTCGCCATCCTCTTCAATATCACCTTTCCACGAAAACACTGTCACATTGTGCAGAATAGGCTTTGCGTAACCTGAAATTTTGCCATCGTCACTGGCCAGTTCCAGAGCGAGGTCGAGCGATCCAGCTTCCAGATCGAATGGAGCATAAGTATCTAGAAAATTTTTAAAGTTAACCAGCGCGACACCTTTTGCCTCCACGTCGAGGTCGAAAGTGGGCTTTTGGGTTTCAGGGTTCAGCGAGGCGTTGAATTCTAACGTGCCAGCATCGGCGGTTTGTCCTTTGGCCTGAACGCGGGCCACCAAATCTCTGGAAAGATCTTTACTGTTCACCAGATTTCGGGCTGTTAAGTCAATATCATGCAGGGAAATATGAACTTCTGGATCGACGTCTGTATTGTGAAAGCCAATGGAGCCTTGATGGATGCGTAACTCATCGATTTTAAGTGGAAATAACTGGTCGGCGATGACCAGCCATTTTTCATCTTTGCCTGATTGTGTTTTAGTTTGGTCTTTACTGTCTACAAAATTTAGTTCAGGCCTGTATAAATCAATTGAGCCTACCGCCGCACCATTTAATAACTTTGACCAAATCAGGCTGAATTCGATTTCTTTGGCTTTGATGAAGGGCTCTTTGACTTTTCCGTTGCGTTTCACCAGAACAACGTCTTCAAAGCTGTAGGCCCCACGCCAAAGCATAATATCCACGTCACCGACACGCCCGGTGAACTCCTGCGGCGTTGCGTTACCAGCGAACCCCTCAGGCTCAGACAGTAACCTGTTAACATACCATTCAACAGCATAGGGCAGCGCTAAGCGCAATATCACAATCACCATCAAAAAGATGATGCATCCGGATATCCAACGCGAATAGTTTTTTATCTGCATCGAAGCGACCCTGCTAAAATCAACTAATCGTTCAAACGGTGTGCAAAGTCAGAACGATCATTTATAAAGCAGAGTTAAGGTTTGAACACACCGATTACATTGTTGCTAGATTTAGCAGCAGTCTTTACGTTGTTATCAGTCTGGCTTTCACTGTATCCACACGCAACACATTCCAGCTTTTCAACATTGTGCTCCATATACAGCATAACCGTGTCCGCTGCCTGGCACTTAGGGCAAGTTGCGCCAGCAATAAAACGCTTACGTTTTTTGGTACTCATTATGTTCCTATCGCAATTTCGATAGCGCTGATTATAACCTAATTAAGCCGATAATAATTCCCCCGGCATTCTGATATGATGTGCGTCGAATTTTTGGAGTAGTTTATACATGATCAAATTGTCTGACATGACTTTGATGCGGGGAAGTAAAGTACTGCTGGACGAGGTTTCGGCACAAATCAATCCTGGTCAAAAAGTTGCGTTAATTGGTGCCAATGGTTGCGGTAAATCCAGCTTGTTTGCGTTGTTACGAAACGAGCTTAGTGTGGAGACCGGTAACTGTGAATTGCCAAGTCAATGGCGAATCGTAAGTGTGGCTCAGGAAACACCAGCGACCGAGCGTCGGGCAATTGATTATGTTATCGACGGGGACACTCACCTGCGTAAGTTGCAGGCCAATTTGATTAGTGCGGAAGCCCGTCATGATGGCGACGAGATTGGAAGGTTACATGGTTTGTTAGAACAGGCCGGCGCTTATACCGCTGAAGCCCGGGCGGCAACCATCTTAGCCGGGTTAGGGTTTTCCCAGCAGCAGTTGGTGCATCCGGTAAGCGCATTCTCAGGTGGCTGGCGGATGCGACTGAATCTGGCACAGGCACTGTTGTGCCCGTCAGACCTGCTGCTGTTGGACGAACCCACCAATCACCTGGATTTGGATGCGGTAATTTGGCTCGAAAAGTGGCTTCAGCGGTATGAGGGAACATTAATTCTTATATCTCACGACAAAGCATTTATCGATAGTGCGGTAGGATGCATTATCAGTGTTGAACATAAGAAGCTGATAGCGTACACGGGCAATTATTCCAGTTATGAGAAACAGCGCGCTGAACGCGCCCGCCTGCAGACCATTGAATTTGAGAAACAACAGGCGAAACGTGCGCACTTAGAGTCTTTCATTAATCGCTTTAAAGCCAAAGCCAGTAAAGCGAAACAGGCACAGAGCCGAATCAAACAATTACAGAAAATGGAGGACTTGTTACCCGCGCATGCGCAGAGTCAGTTCAATTTTTCGTTTGCCGACCCCACCGCGCTGCCTAATCCGCTGGTGCAAATGAATGACATTAAACTGGGCTATGGCGACATCACCATCTTAAATAAAGTAAAGCTGAACCTGGTACCGGGAAGCCGTATAGGTCTGTTAGGCCGAAACGGCCAGGGTAAGTCTACTTTAATTAAAATGCTGGCGGGTGAGCTGCAGCCAAAACAGGGAGTTTTTACTACTGCGCAGGGGCTTAATGTTGGCTATTTCGCTCAACATCAGCTGGAAACACTCGACGCCAAGGCCAGTGCGCTTTTGCACATCCAGCGTCTGGATGAGACTGCTACTGAGCAGGCCATGCGCGATTATCTGGGCGGTTTTGGCTTTCACGGTGATGAGGCCACATCACCTGTGGCGCCAATGTCGGGTGGCGAAAAAGCGCGCTTAGTGCTGGCAATGATTGTCTACCAAAAACCCAATTTATTGCTGCTGGATGAGCCAACTAACCACTTGGATCTTGAAATGAGACACGCACTCAACATTGCTTTACAAGTGTTTGAGGGAGCGATGGTTTTAGTCTCACACGACCGTTTTTTACTCGGCTCGGTTTGCGAATCCTTTTATCTGGTAAACGGCGGTGAGGTAAATCCGTTTGACGGCGATCTTGAGGACTATAAAAGCTGGATACTGTCCCAGCAAAAGGAGTCTCAGCCGGCAGAGGCAGAACCAAAGGCTGATCGAAAAGCTGAAAAACGCAAACAAGCTGAACTGCGTCAGCAAGCCGCTCCGTTTAAAAAAGTCCTCGATAAACAGGAACTACAGATGGCGATGGCTTCAGATAAACTGGCAAATATTGAACATCAATTATCAGATCCAGAAATGTATGACGATAAGAACAAAGCCAAGTTAATGAAATTACTCGCAGAACAAACCGAATTGAAGCAACAAATAGAAGAATCGGAAATGCTTTGGCTGGAAGCACAGGAAAAAATAGAATCGATTTTCAAGCTTGCTGCAAAAGAAGGGTAGTTTCGCCCTTCTGTCTCTTTCTTACTCCTGGACACTCACCCTTTCCACATTAATCTTAACCCCCCTTCTCTATTTGTGGGACACTCACATCTTGCATGTATACAGAAAGAGGGCATTCCGTGCAGTTAATCCACAGTGAATATTGCCCAAGGGCCTAAAGCAGCGTATGCAATGTTGATTGCGAACTGGTTCTAAACGGGTAGGGAATGGGCCCATCCAGTTTGACGTGCACCGGCGCAAGCCAATGCTGTAGCGTGGGTTAAAGAACGGGGTTCAAAGCTGGTTGAATGAATGATGCTAGGCAGTGTTCAAGTGTGCTATGCGCTCAAGTTTATGTTTGATTGATACTAAATCAATGCGGTGTGAAAATTGAGTTTCGATTCCTGTAATCAGCCAGTGCCAGTCTACCGAGCTCAGCCCTGCACGCACCAGTATCGGTAAGGGGCTGTTAACACGGCCGCGCTTATCTGAACGAAAACTGCGGCTACTCGCATCCACCAGTTGCAGATAGTCCTCAAGTCGAAAGGGGAGCCCCGAAGAGTGGCGAAGGGCGCGGCAACCGGTAAATGGCATCAGTTATTTTGGTTGGCAATTTTGCCTTGCTGCGCTGATACGCCGTTGAACACTGGTATGGGCGGAGTGCTCGGGTGTTTTGGCAATGTTAGCGCGAACAGGATTTAAATCAACATAGGCCATGCATGCCGCTAATGCAGTTTCATCCAGTAACGCTTGCGATTTAAAACGCCCCTCCCAGAAACGTCCCGTGCATTTATCCTCTTTATTGGCCTGCTTTGCGATAAACTCATTGAGCAAGCGCATAAACCAACTGATATCGTAAAGGCGTCGCCGGTATACCTGCGTAATCGCATGAACCGCCTCCATCTCGGCACTGGTGAGCACGTTACGCTCTGTCACATCCAGATAACGGCGAGTCAGCACGGTGCCCTTGTGGAGCTTCTGCCAGCGACTGATAACTTCTTCAATCGACCAGCCAAGCGCTTTTTCGACGTTAACATGCAGAACAACGTGGGTATGATTATTCATGATTGCATACGCACATACATCAATTGCGAACATCGAAGCCAGGCACAGTAGCCGTTCTTCCACCCATTGCCGCCGATGTTCAAAGCTCTGCCCGGTCAATCGGTCTTCACCGCATAAATACGCACGACGCACACAACGAGATACACAATGATAATAGGTGGTTTCAGATAATGAAATCAGCGCTTTTCTTGGAAGAGGCATCAGTAATTGGCAAGCAAAGGGAAACGTTAGTCAACTTTGCCAGAAAGCTCCGGGGAACAATACTGTACTGTGGCGTAGTTCGGTGAGTGTCCAAGGTTTAAAAATCAAAAAAGAAAGCTTTTTGATAACCGGTAAATCACAGTTTTTGATACATGATGTATGTTAAAGTTAGCAAGGTTTCGGTGGGGAGTCGCTTTTTCCTTGAAGTGAAGAGACGCTATTACTCTAACCGTGGGCATCAACCGTTTAACTACTTATCCTTCTTCTTTGAGTCATGGCTTTGTATGAGCGTGTCCGAATGAACTATGAAATGTGAGAGTCCAAATGAGGGGGCAGGTGAGCTGTTAAACGTGAGTGTCCAAATGAGAGGGATGTCGAGGTCAAATATTTGAATGTGAGTGTCCAGGTCGAGGGAGGTGGGGCATTATATGAGTGAACTTTCCGTGCAGGATTTTTGGGACTTTACTGTCAAACGCTATTCGGCGGGCGGTAATATGCAGGCATGTCTTGAGTTACAGAACGAATACGGGGTAAACGTAAATCTTTTGCTTTTACTCAGCTGGTGCGTCGCCAACCAGCTCACGCTGACGCTGGTCGATTGGCGAGCTATACACAATGCGATTAAACAAAGCGAACAAGCGTTAACCATTCATCGAAGTAAACGTCGCAGTGAAAAAAATAAGGTGCCGTTTAACAGTGGGCGTTACCAACAGCTGAAAGAGCAGGAGCTGATGCTAGAACGAACGCAACAAATTGATATACTAGCGCAATTTAATCAGCAGACACATCTTTCTATTGAGCCTGATCAGGTTAATGGTAGTATTCCCGCGTTTATTAATTTGTATAATTTACGTGGAAAAACTGACGCCCTGAATCTAATTGCGACAGTTATTAATTAATAAGAGAAATCATTAAAAAGTTGCCATGAGCCACCCTCAACTTAATCACGGAAAAATAATCGAAAGTGCATTTAAAGCTCCCCGCTGGGCCCGCAATCGCCATATCCAAACCATATGGCCACGCTTTATCCAAAAGCGTTTACCTTTAAAGTACTCAATGGAACGCGTGACCCTTCCGGATGACGATTTTATCGACGTGGCCTGGGGACCGAGACCGAAAAAACTGACCGGTCTGGTAACTTTGTTTCATGGATTGGAAGGAAATATTCAATCCCATTACGCCAATGACCTAATGGCAACGCTGAGCTCAGAAGGCTGGCAAGTGGTAATGATGCATTATCGCGGTTGTAGTGGTGTACCTAATAAGCTGGCGCGCGCCTACCATTCTGGCGAAACTGAAGATCCCAGTCATTTTCTCGAATTACTGCATAAGCGTTTTCCCAGTATTCCCAAAGTAGCGGTGGGCTTTTCTCTTGGCGGCAACATGCTATTAAAGTTACTGGGAGAAAATCCCGCGCAGAAATGGTTGAAGGCGGCGGTGGCTGTCTCAGCACCATTAAAACTGGCAGAGTGCGCGCAGAGTATAAACCAGGGCTTTTCTCGTATTTATCAGAAGTATTTACTGGGCAGCATGAAAGCCACATTAAAAAAGAAAATGGCGTTTATCGATTATCGGCGATTGATTCAGCTTAAACCTGGTGATCTTAATGACATCACCAGTTTTCAGCATTTTGACCAAAAAGTTACTGCACCGTTACATGGCTTTGCAGATGCTGACGACTATTACGAAAAAAGTAGCGCATTCCATTATTTGAGTTCCATTCATTGCCCAACGCTTATTCTGCACAGTATTGATGATCCATTCATGAACCATTTAATAATTCCCAGCGAAGCAAATCTAGCTAAAGATGTTACCATTGAGCTGAGTGACACTGGTGGCCATGTGGGTTTCATGCAAGGCTCTATTACGCATCCTACGGTATGGTTACACCAAAGAATCAAACAGTTTGTTGGTGAACATTTGCCTGTCGACGCCGAGCAAAGCCTGTGATCATTCCTATCGACCAACTTAGCGCTGATACTTTATATAATATCGCCAAGGAATTCGTATTGAGAGAGGGTACAGACTACGGTGATGAAGAAATTGCCCTCACTGACAAAGTAGAACAAGTGCTTGTTCAACTGCGCAGCGGTGAGGCGGTGCTGGTTTATTCCGAACTGCATGAGTCGGTGGATATTAGACCAGCTGGTCATCAATAATTGAGTGAATGCAGCCTAAACAAAACATTTTTAACGATTATTTAATATCCTTAGATATTGTCAACTCCCTTTACAATCCCATTGCTAAAATTTGTTAACTTATTGAATTTGTTGTCTTATTTTTTTGGTCTATGTTTTGCAAAATTACATTTGCATAAGAATGCATAATAAGATTTATAAAAAGGAAGATAATAATGAAAATGAATACATTGTTAGGTACCGCTTTACTCGGTTTTACCCTTACCCTCTCTCAGGCACACGCCTCAGTCGTCTCCATTTTTGTTGACGCCGCGCCCAATAAATTTGGCTCGCCAGACTACTCCGCCTGGGAAGCGAACGCGTTTGCAGCAGCGGCGGATGGCACCTTTGTGAATATGAGCAACAGTCTTAATTCTGATAACTGGGGCACGACAAATTTCGAGATTGAAGACGAGGTGGTTTACAGTTTTGGCGATTTGGGCTCACGGCTCACCTGGGTCTACTTTATCTCAGATACTACAGTTGAAGAGCTGGATGCCGCTGATAATTTTGCGGTAAGTCTTTTAAATACCTGGGATGGTGAAGAGTCTGACTTTTACATGGAGTATTATGGCAGTACCTGGTTAGAGCCGGGTTCATGGCAAAATTATAACGGTGGTGTTATCGGCACCGCAGGTATGGCTTACTGGGGCGCTCAGGATATAAATACTCAAGAGGCGTTAGACTCTGACATAGCCGCATGGGGAGCTGCAGCTGAAAGTTGGGAATTCAGGGTCAGGTTTGATGATGACATCACTTCACTAACCTCTAATCGTATCGCATCGGTGCCTGAGCCATCAGGTATAGCGTTGCTGGCAGCGGCCATTTTGCTGCTAACGCGTCGAAAAGTACGCTGAATTTTTGGTTGATAAAGGAAGGCTGTCTCAGCCCTCCTTTATGCAGGCCGCCACCTATACTGACTACCTACATAATAAAGCATTGCTGAACACCTTAAATATACCAACTTTATTAGCTGCGAACGGCTCCATCTCATTTTTTGCGGGCAAGTCTCACAACAAGAGTAACTGCGATGTTTTCCAGTTTCAGCAAAGTATCTGTCTCAATTTAACCACGGTGTGCTTTGGCGCAGCGCGCAAAATGACTGAGGTTAGCATCTCTATTGCCATCAAGAATAAATTTATGCTATTGAAAGTATTAGTTTATTTTTGATTTTGTTGTGCTCGAAAATAATTGGAGCGAAATTTGCAAAACTCATGATAATTTTCATATGTCAACGGGGGATACATCATGAAAAATAAATGGTCAGTGATGGGTAAACCGATTAATTTAGCAAAGCTTCGTAGGGTCAATCAACGACGCCAGCGCCGCGAAGTGGTCAGCACCATCATCATGGTCATGGCGATGATGATAGTGGCTGGGTTTAAAGGCGCTAGTGCGCCTTCGAGGTAGCTAAAGGGCAGCTTGCTGCCTGAATTATTACTGCGTAAAGGTGACTGAAAAAGTAACCGGTACGCTGAGGGTTATGCTGGATAGACTGGCCACTTTTTGCAACGCTTCAACACCAGCACCTAAATTAAACGTTGTTGCATCGACAATGGTGGGTGACACGGTAGTGACCGTTATCATATCTTCGTTGCGTGCAACGCTTACGTCAAAAGACACGAGTGCGGTAGTACCGTGCAACTCAAGCGTGCCCTCCACTTCACCTCGAATTATGCCACCTGATTCAATATTCAGCAGCGCTGCGGGCACCATTGCGCTAAATGTGGCGTTCGGGAAGCTCGCCACCTCAAATAACATCTCCTGCATGCGGGTATCACGGATTGCGATGTTGGTATTCACGCTATTGAGTGGAACGTTAACCGTTAGGTCACCATTTTTTTCAAGGGTGCCTGAAAGCGTATCAAAACGGTGAACTTCGTGTACCTGCGCATTTTTAGTTGATACAAAGTGCAGGCTCGACGCATCAGGATCAATTTGCCATTGTGCAAATGCAGGTATACTGAGCAAGCTAGCCAACGCAGTTGCGCCAAGAATTTTACATTTCATGGTTTATTCCTCATCGTATTGAACGATATCTCTCCACGGCACTCGCTGATCACCCATGACCACAAAATCAGGGTTGTTCAACGAATGGGTTCGATTGTAAGTTAAAGGTTCGAAATCGGCAGCCAGGATTTTGCCCCCCGCCTCAGTAACAATACACTGTGAGGCACCGGTATCCCATTCACCGGTAATACCTATACGCATAAATACATCAGCCTTACCTTCAGCAATAAAACAGGATTTTAACGAACAACTCCCTAATGGCAGCGTTTGATAAACACGTTTGCCACTTAATCGCTTAAAAATTTTGTCACGAGACTGACGCCGGCTTATGGCAATCATTACCACACTCTTTTCAGGATCATCCAGTTTGCGCACCCGAATCTGTCTATGCTCGTCAGGACACTCTTTAAATGCGCCCTGCCCCTTAGTGGCATAGTAAAGCGTTTGCCCAGTTGGCCAGAAAATCACGCCGAGTACAGGTTCGTTATCTTCAACCAGTGCAATATTAACCGCAAAATCGCCACTGCGGGCGATGAATTCCTGCGTGCCATCTATTGGATCAATAAGCCAATAACGTGACCAGTTCTTTCGTTCTTTTAACTTGGCATTTTTATTCTCTTCCGACAGGATAGGAATGTGGGGCGTGGTCTCTTGCAGCTTTTTAGTAATAATGTCATTGGCGAGGAAATCAGCGCTGGTAACCGGAGAGTCGTCATCTTTGGTAAAACTTTCAAACGCACCTTTATCGTACACCGATAAAATTGCCCGGCCAGCTTCTACGGCCGCTTCCTTAGCCAGTTTAAGTAAATCGTCAAGTGAGTCTTCAGGCATTGTTCACTGCTCCTTTAACCACTTCTGCGCAAGAAATAAGGCCGCTACACAGCGCGCCTCGACAAAATCTGGACGTCCAAGCAGACCATCGCTTTCGGCTAATGGCCAATGCACCACTTCGAGCGGTTCTGGTTCATCCCCAGGTAATTGCTGTGGATACAAATCCTGCGCAATGACAATATGCATGGTCGCATTAAAAAATGTGGGAGCCATGCTAACGGCATGAATCAGGTGCAATGACTTGGCTGCAAAACCTGCTTCTTCCTGCAATTCACGATTCGCTGCCTGTAACGGGGATTCACCCGGGTCTATCAGGCCTTTCGGAAAGCCCAGTTGATAAGAATGCGTGCCGGCGGCGTATTCGCGTATCAGGATCATGGTGTCCGCATCTAACATCGGCACTATCATTACGGCTCCGCGGCCGCCACCTGCCATGCGCTCAAACTGACGGGTGGCCCCGTTTGAAAATTCCAAATCCAGCCTCTCTACCTTAAACAGCCGACTTTGCGCGACGATTTCACGGTGATGAACTAATGGTAATGGTTTGGAAGGATCAATTTTACTCATGTTATCAGATACAACTTTCGTTATTATTAGTACCACAAATTAAGGTTACTGCATTTTAAGGAATTTCGCTTGCCATTTCTGCCCTGGAACGAAATCGATACCGTTTTGCTCGATATGGACGGAACATTACTAGATTTACACTTCGACACCCACTTTTGGATCGAACATTTACCCACAAAGGTAGCACAGTTGACACAAAAGCCAATTGAGCTGTGTCGAGCTGACATGTTAGCGCATTACGAAAGTGTCCAGGGCAAAATTCAATGGTACTGTTTAGACTACTGGGCTGACGTCCTGCAAATGGATATTATGTCGGCGAAGCGCGAAGTGGAACACCTGATAGCCATGCGGGACGACACCATCCCGTTTTTAGATGCATTGCGTGATACTGGTAGAGAGGTCGTCTTAGTGACCAACGCTCACCCTGACAGCCTCTCGTTGAAAGTGGAGCATACTAAACTGGACACTCACATTGACACGTTAATCTCCACCCACGAATTTAAGGTGACTAAAGAATCACAATCGCTTTGGCACAAGCTGCAAGCGCGCTTGAATTTCGACCCTAAGCGCACCTTGTTTGTCGATGATAGTCTGGTTATTCTTAATGCGGCCAAGGAGTTTGGTATCGCTCATTTACTGGCGGTAAGAAACCCCGACAGCCAGCAACCTGAGCGAGACATTCAGGATTTTCCCAGCACGGCTGACTATCGCACCCTGATAGAAGCGATTCGTCAATATCCTGTAGAGAAGTAATGCAAGATGAAAAAATTAATTGTTGGCTCACGTAATCCTGTCAAGGTCGCGGCGGCCAAGCAGGCTTTTATGAAAGTATTCAGCGGTACGCAGTTACTCGCCGAAGGTGTCAATGCGCCGTCAGGAGTTGATCGCCAACCAATGTCCGAAGCAGAAACGCGGTTGGGCGCCATCAACCGGGTTAATTCCGTTTTAGAAGATCCGCAGATGCATATCACTGACTCCGACTGGATAGTGGCTATTGAAGGTGGTGTAGAAAAGTTTCTAGACGGCCCCTGCACGTTCGCCTATATCGCTATATGGCATCAACATCAATGGTCCATCGGCCGCAGCGCAAACTTACCTTTACCTGATAATATTTATCAGGGGCTCGAAGAAGGCTGGGAATTAGGGGACGTTATGGACGCGTTTTTTGGCACTTCTAATATTAAACAGCAGGGCGGTGCAATCGGTCTGCTGACCAGCAATCTGGCCACGCGTCAAAGCGTTTACGAATTGGCGATTATTTTGGCGTTAAGTAAATTTCAGCATGATAAGCTCACATAGCAGCTACAGGCTGTAAAAATTTTGCCAGTTACTACACCATATTTACCGACGCACACTGACTTAACGCTTAAAAAAAATTAATCTTCTCAACTATCTACATGAATATTGGGTGTATTTTCTGGATGATAAACTTTGGTTTCAAAATTGCAATCAATACTGTTTCAATTATGAAAAGCGGAGACTGCAATGTCCAACACAGTAGAGACAATCAATCCAGCCACGGAAGAGATTCTAAACCACTACACCCTGCTATCCGAAAAGGAAGCGTTAACTGCAGTTGATAACGCGCATTCAAGCTACGCGCAGTGGCGAAAAACCTCTTTCGCTGAGCGCGCCAAGCTGTTTCACTCACTGGCCGACTTAATCGAAGCCCGCGCCGACGATTTGGCTAAACTAATGACCAATGAGATGGGAAAGGTTGGCGCGCAGGGCAAACAGGAAGTCGAGCTTTGTGCGAAAATCTGCCGCTACACCGCTGATCATGCAGAAGAGGTGCTAGCTGACGAAAATCGCGTCTACGATGAAGGAACAGCGATAATTTCATACCAACCCATCGGCGTTATTCTGGGTATTCAGCCGTGGAATTTTCCTCTTTATCAGGTAATCCGCTATAGCGCCTCGACGATAATGGCCGGTAACGTAACTGTGTTAAAACACGCGGCCAATGTTTTTGGTATGGCGCAGGCGGTTCAGCAGCTGTATGAAGATGCGGGCTTTCCGAAAAACGTTTACCAGTCATTGCTGATTGATGGCGAAACCGCAAGTAAGCTGATCAGCCACGATGCCATTCGCGGCGTTTCTTTTACCGGTAGTGACGAGGTAGGGAAATCAGTAGCAGAGAAGGCGGGTTCGCAGGCGAAAAAATCGGTGATGGAATTAGGCAGCAATGACGCCTTTATTGTGCTGGCTGATGCCGACATTGAAACTGCGGTTGAAGCTTGCGTGCAGGGGCGCATCATTAACAATGGTGAAACCTGCGTATCGGCGAAGCGCTTTATTGTCGTTGAAGAAGTGTTTGACCAATTTCGTGACGCATTTGTCTCTGCATGTAAAAAGTTAGTTATGGGAGACCCGACTGCGGATGATACAGACATCGGTCCAATGGCGCGTAAAGACTTGCGAGACGACTTGCACAAACAGGTGAAACAGTCGGTGGAAAAAGGTGCGGTATGCAGTCTGGGCGGCGAAATACCTGATCAGAAAGGGTGGTTTTATCCGGTTACTGTATTGGAAAATGTCACTGAAGGTATGCCGGCCTACGATGATGAGTTGTTCGGTCCGGTGGCATCGTTAATAAAAGCTAAAGATACCAACGATGCGATGAAAATTGCCAACAGTTCACGTTATGGCTTAGGTGGCGGTATATTTACTGCCAACAAAGATGAAGCCATTCGCTTGGCGCGAGATGAATTCGATACCGGTATGGTTAATATCAACGGATACGCGTTGGCCCAGCCCAACCTGCCCTTCGGTGGCGTGAAAGATAGTGGCTATGGTCGCGAACACGGTGGTTTCGGCCTGCGCGAGTTTATCAACGTTAAAACCTTGATGATTGCGAACTAAAGCGAGAATCGTGTGTAGCCGTCAGCGTCAGGCTGGCCGAATAACAAGGCCGCCTGACTGACTTCTGCAGGCAACGAAGGGGCAGGCTTAAACTGGCCCTCCACGCTCGTCAATTCAAATTTGTCATTGAGTTTGGCGTGCAACGTCAAGCCCAGCTGGTTGGGCTCTTCTACGATAATACTCACGCCATCGCCCTCACAGGCGAGTCTGGCGTTATACTCTCCAAAGTCGATTGGCCCCTGTGTACCTGAAACTGTGGCATTTAACCAATCGCCACTGGCCTTTAACTTCTCGCACTGAGGAGCAAAGCGCAGTTCGTCAACCAGCACCCTGAAGCGTCCACCCGCGTTTACTGGCAAAGGTAATTGCACTCCGGCCAGCACGCGGTCAACCGGAAAATAAAGTGAGGCATCTTCGGATTTTACGTTACTAAGATCAAACATGCTGAAATTGACTGGCCCCTTGAATGCAATCTCGTCTGCATCGCGCATATTCCCAGCAACGATATCTGCGTGAATCCTACCCATGACCAGTGACCACGCCGACAAGTCCCAGTGCACATTGTTAATCGGCATTCCCTGCACTACGATTTGCTGGGCTTTGCCTTCCCATATTGTACCGCTGACACCTACGATGGCGATATTGGCGGGAATATCAACGCGACCCACAACCTGACTGGCAGGCATATATGCAATCACGCAAATAATGAAAAACAGTACCCCTGCAATAATAAATGAAAGCGTAGACTTCATGCTTTTCCTAATTGTAAACGTCTTATTTTAATCTGGCCTGATTCGTCTGCTTCAGCAATATCTGCATTGAGGATAACGATACCCATGCTTTCCATGGCCTGCAACCAACCCAGCACGTCATTAAACGGTGCCTGGTCAACCCAAACCTGTAATTCTTCGCCCTGCGGTTGCATTCGGCTAATGGCGATATTAAAGCGCGTGGTCGTATCATTCACCACCTGAGGCAGAGAGCCACTGAACTGATTTGGTTTACCCGACGCCTGGCGTAGCTGCTGTGCGCGGTTTGTGCGTTCGGTAACCCAGGTTAATAATTTTTCCTGGTTTTGCAATCGCATCTGCTCACGTTCAATACTTGTGTTTAAGGGCGCAAATATACCCCAATACAAAACGGCAACCACAATAAACACGCCACTTATTGCGACTAGCATCTGCTCGCGCTCCGTTAGTGCGCGGTATCTTTGTATAAGGAATTTCATGATTCACCCCGGATGGCGATGGTACCTATAAACTCATCACCGCGATTGTTGATGGCACCGCTTTCCACTTCAAATCCGGCACTTTCCGCCTGTGTCTTGAACTGTTCCAGGGCCTCAAAATTTTTGCCTGACGCCTGCATACGAATTTCGGCACGGCTGGCATCAAAGCGAAATGTTTGTGGTTTTACCTGCGATTGGGTAAAGGCATTACTCAGTTGCCCCAGCATGGCCAACATAGATGAATTGCCTGCGCCTGCCTCCAGCTTGGTCATTTCAGTTTGCACTGCGCGTCTGACGTCTCTATAGACGCCCAAGTTTGGGAAGCCCTGTTTAACCGTGTCATCAATTTGCTGGGCCAAGTCCGCGTTTCGCTGCTGAAGTTGCATCAGGTGAATACCTCGTTCTACCGCGCTGGCAGTTAGCACAAGTAACGCCAGTACCGCAGCCACACGCCATTGCTTCCACGCTGAATTATTCTGGCGTTTAATTTTGTACTCACCCTGCAGCAGGTTGAAGGTAACATTATTAGCCGCTGAAGCCAGAGTCAGCATAGGTAACTCGACCGCTTCATTGTCAATTTCAGTATTCGGTATGTCTTTGAGTGCATATTGAGAATAGTTTTTAATCTGCAGCGGTGCTTTTTGCGTTTGGCTGTAATGCGCTACCGCAGGCAGCGTCCAGTCTGCTTCACCTTGCAATCCGCACCATTCATCCTGGCGAATGATCACGTCTGAACCGATATTCAGCACAGACCAGCCGGCTTCATTGAAAGGGACGGCGTGTACGTCCGGAATCATGGTGTCGCAGTAGAGGCCTGCATCAGTAAGCCAGGTTTGCCAGTTCTCAAAGCGTTCCCGCGAGACCACCGCAACCGCTTGTTTATCACCCACTTTCGGGCCCAACGCGAAAAATTGTTTGCTGATATCTTGTGCCAGCTCTTCTTCAAGCATAAAGGGGATGGCATTGAGCACTTTGCGGCTGGACCGTGGTGGCAAGGTCACCCATTTTAGCGCGATATTGCAACTGGCAACGAGCGCGATCACGGGCCTGTCACCCGCGCGCTCTGTTAGTGATGAAAGTTCGGAAGCCTCAGCTAATTCACCCGAAGCAATGACTTCTTCTTCGGTCTTTGACCAAACCAGCCAGCTGACCGGTTCTGTTATAGAGGAACCCAGCCGTAGTAATAATTGTTCCATTAATCAATTCCTCCAAACTCGCGCCTTATTACGCGTACTTTCTCGCCTTCAGGCGCATAAAACACAGATGTCAGCTTGAACGTTGCGTTATTGTAGCGGGTCTTGGTATGCAAAATAAAATATTCTGTAGAAACCGAAAACCAGTTTTTCTGTTCGTTTGTTAACGATAATGCTGCAATATCAGGTTCAGTGGCAAATTCATCGACGCTTTCCCAGCCTTCTTGAGGTCTGGCACTTATCAGGCTTTTTGCCTGTTGCAATGATAATCCGGTCAATCCAGCCATCACGGGCGCACGCGCCTCGGTAAGAGTGTTTACGTTTATTTTTAGTTTGGATACGCCCGGGATAACACAAATGTGTGGTAAAAGCTGATTAAGCCAGGCGGTCTCAACACCATTAACTAATCGCAATTCGGATTGCGCATACATTAAACCATTCGCAGCAAGGTATGGGAACTCGCGTGATTCATATTCACTGTCTTCCGCGCCATAAGGTCGCATTTGATCATCGGCATCCAGCCAATCGGCCAAACTGTCACGCACGGTATCAGCAACGTAATTGGAAATCTCCAGCTCGCTGGCAAGCAAGAGCCGGTGAAACGCATCCATTGCAGGTGTCACCCCGTCGGTGGCGGCATTTCTATTTCGGTTATCAGTTTTATCATCATCGACGTTGCCATCAGCCTGATTATCATCGTTGTTAATCGTGTCACCGATGGCATTATTACTGTTCGCATTGCCACTATCGAGTATGGCATTTAAATTAAAACAGCTTTGCATATCTTCGAGATTAGCGCTTATCGTGCCACCTTCAACCGGATACATGAATTCCTGGGTCCAGGGCTGATCCAGCGCGATTTTTTCACGATTCTCCTGCATCAGTAAATCAATCGATTTACGCGCAAACTCTTCTGCACCCATGGCATACCAGTAAGCCTGATTATTATCTTTGATGTTGATGGCGCGCTGAATTTGTAATTGTAAACGGGTGGCCATTTCGGTTGCCAGCACGGACACCAGTGCAACCACCATCAGTACGATAATTAATGCTACACCCCGTTGCTTTGCGATGCCGGATCTCATGATTTACTGCCCAGAGTAAATTCACGACGTATTTTTCCAAAATCCTGGGAATCTAATTCGAACGCCACGGCTAGTGGTAGCGTGGTTGACGTGAAACTTTCCTGCCAGTCGCTGTCATCGCGCGTTGTCTCGTCTACTTGCCCGTCGGTAAGGAAAAAAACACGAAAATCGGTGATATCCTCCATGATTACCCGCACCTTGGGTTCGTATCCAACCACGTTATCAACATAGTTGCTGTAGAGGCGCTCAAGTTTATTATCCACAAGCCGGTAACCAACATACTGCAAGGTGCTGCGGGGTAACATATTGCGGGGGTTGTGGCGGCCGCTGCGCACAAAACCAATAGCACCGGCATCGCTGCCATCCAGTTCACCGCCTCGCATGACAACCTCGTTGAGCTCCCCTTCAATGCGCGTCGGTTTAGCGATAGCCTGTTGAATATCCCGCTCAATGGTTAACATGGCGCGCTGCAACCGTTGCAATTTATCAAAACGTTCTTCTGACAGGGCATTGCTATCAATAACCGTGGTTAGAATTCCTGTAGCGGCCAAGCCGATGAGCGAAAAAATTGCCATGGCAATTAAGATTTCGACGAGGGTAAAACCGTGATGTCGGCTAAAACCAGTACTAGTCATTTTGAGCGGGCTTTGCGACATAGCTGGTCACAGTGGTCAGGCTGTTAGAGAAGTCTTCGTTTAAGCCGACGCTGACTTCAATTGCGCGTAAGTCTTTATCGCTGGTCTGAATCACTTTTTGTTGCCAGTACCAAATACGATCTGACATTTCCTGCTGCCCCTTCTCATTGTTTTTGGGGGGCCAGGTCGATTCTCTCTGTATCGCATGCAAACGGTTATTGGCTACCCAGGTGGCAAAAGTAATTTCTTCAATTTGCCCTACGCTAAACAGGTGATCAGAGGCCGCCTTCATTACTGCCGTGCCAGTAATGGCAAAAATCAGCAATGCCACCATCACTTCCAACAGCGTCATTCCCCGTTGGTGTCTAGTTGACATCCGGCGTCTCCAGCGGACCTTCGAGGGAAAGCGGGGGAACGTCCTCGTTCATCAATACAAAGTAGGCAGGGGTATCGCTACCGAAGCCGGGCTCATAATTAAAGGTCAGCGTAAAGGGGGTGACTTCGCCGCTGGACATGATCAATACTTGTGGCGGCGGTAGCGGCTTATCTTCTTCATTGCCAATGTCAACGCCTTCATCAGAGACACTTAATTCTTCATCGAACAATTCGCGATCAAACAGCCGATCTTCCTCCAGCCAGGGAAGGTCATCCAGG
Source organism: Alteromonas ponticola (assembly GCF_012911815.1). Lineage (GTDB taxonomy): Bacteria > Pseudomonadota > Gammaproteobacteria > Enterobacterales > Alteromonadaceae > Alteromonas > Alteromonas ponticola. The sequence continues at coordinate 196,524 of NZ_JAATNW010000006.1, forward strand.
TTAAGCTGAAACGTGAAAGGCTCTGGCAATACCCGCTTTTGGTAAATTTCTTCTTCTTCAATCAGCTGCCAGCGGTCATCTTCATCTAACAACATAAATTGGTAAAAGTTGTCCTTTTCTTCAATGCGTAAGCCAAGCTCCTGCTGATTTAACACCGCGTAATCGCTCGCCATGTCGATGAGCACCTGCAAGCGGGACGCTTCCTGCTTTAATCGATCTGCCTCGCTGGTACCAAATACATTAAACACCACATAGCTACTGGCCAGCCCCATTAATAACAACACCAGTAGTACCTCCAGCAGCGTAAAACCTCGCTGGCTGAAGGAGATGATTTGCTGTCGAAACACTGGACGCATGCAAATAGACTTAGTTTAGATACTCGTTGATATTCCAGTTGCCGATATCGTCATCGGTGCCCGCTTCCTGATCCGGACCATTAGAAAAAATATCAATTCTGCCAAGCTCTCCGGGGCTGATCAGGGTATATGGATTGCCCCATGGATCATCGGGTAAACGACGAATAAAGCCATCTGCAGGGTAATTGCGTGGAATGGGATCGATAGTAGGGGCCGTCACCAGCGCATCTAAGCCTTGTTCCGTGGTAGGAAAAACATTGTTACGTAACTTGTACATTTCCAGAGCGCTTTCCAATTGCTGGATATCAACCGCTGCTTTTTTTAACTGCGCTTCTTCCTGATTGCCAAGGATCTGGGGCGCGACCATGGCCGCCATAATGCCGATAATCAGTAACACTACCATCACTTCGATTAAACTGAAGCCTGAATTCCGTCTTAATGCTTTCATTACATATTCACCATATTATTTAACGCTAAAATAGGTTGCAGGATGGCCAGTACGATAAAAAGAACAATCCCGGCCATGCTGACAATGAGCAAAGGCTCAAATACTTTTAGTGAGACACTGATTAATGACTCAAATTCCCTGTCCTGATTATCCGCTGCGCGCGCCAGCATTTGCTGCAGGTCACCTGATTTTTCACCGGATGCAATCATGTGCATCATCATGGGAGGGAACATTTTGGTTTTATCCAAGGCGGCCCGCAGGCTACTGCCCTCTTTGACATTGACCGCCGCCTCCGATACCTGATTTTTTATATGCTGATTTTCCAGTACGTCACTGGAAATCCGCATGGCTTCCAGCAGTGGCACTGCACTGGCTGACAAAATACTCAAGGTTCTGGCAAACCGCGCCGTATTAAGGCCGCGCGACACTTTGCCAATCAGTGGCAATTTGAGTATCAACTGATGAAAACGCAGCTTCATGGCCGGCTGCTGTAAAACTTGTCGGATAACGACCGCCAACAGGATAACAAGCGCGAACATGACCAGACCATAATCTTGTACGAAGGTACTGATTGCGATCAGTACTTGGGTAATCGTGGGCAATTCCTGTCCCATATTGTCGAATTGCCCAACAATTTTAGGTACCACCACCGTCAATAATAAAATCACAATGGCCAGCGCAAAAAACATCATCAACGAAGGATAAATCATTGCCTGGATAATTTGGCTGCGGGTTTGCTGGCGGCGCTCTGTGTAATCAGCCAGGCGATTAAGCACGGTATCCAGATGACCTGACTTTTCGCCTGCTGCCACCATGGCCCGATAAAGCTCATCAAACACACTGGGGAATTCCCCCAGCGCATCTGCCAGACCGTGACCTTCCACCACTTTGCTGCGCACCGCCATCATCATATTTTTCTGGCGGGGTTTCTCACTTTGCTCTGCAACGGCCAGTAAGGCTTCTTCGATGGGTAGCGCCGATTCAACCAGCGTCGCCAGTTGTCGCGTCATCAACGCCAGTTCGGCCGCTGACACTCGGGGTTTAAAAAAGGTAAATGAATGCTTGCCGCCTTTACTGCGCTCGGCGACCTGCTCCACTTCGAGCGGGATAAGCCCCTGTTCACGCAACTGTTGACGAACCTGACGGGCATTATCGCCTTCAAGAACGCCAGAAGCATTGCGCCCCGATGCATTCAGCGCCTTGTATGCAAATGCTGCCATTAGTCCTCCCTGGTTACCCGCAACACTTCTTCCAGTGCAGTGGTGCCGGAGAGAACTTTACGGCAGCCGTCTTCGCGTATGCCGGGGGTGAAGGTACGAATGTATTTTTCTATCGCTTGCTCGCCGTGGCCTTCATGCATCATTTCACGGATTTTTTCGTCCACCAGCAACAACTCGTGAATCCCTGTACGGCCGCGATAGCCGGTTTGGTTGCACGCCGCACAGCCATGTGGTGCATAAATTACCGGCGGTGAAGCTGAATCCGCAATGCCAAGGATTTCAGCTTCCTGCTGGGTTGGTGTGTGGGGCTGCTTGCAGTCAGGACACAATGTACGCACCAGGCGCTGCGACAGCACTGCCAACAGGCTTGATGAGAGCAGAAAGGGTTCTATACCCATGTCTTCTAATCGGGTAATGGCACCGGCAGCGGTGTTGGTGTGCAGGGTGGATAATACCAAATGGCCGGTTAAACTGGCCTGAACCGCAATTTGTGCGGTTTCAATATCACGTATCTCACCCACCATCACTACATCAGGATCCTGACGTAAGATGGCGCGCAGACCGCGGGCAAAAGTCATATCGACGCGCGGATTAACCTGCGTTTGACCAATTCCCTGCAAATCGAATTCGATGGGGTCTTCCACCGTTAAAATGTTGCGATCTTTCGAATTGATTTCGGTCAGGCCCGCATAAAGGGTAGTGCTTTTACCCGAGCCCGTGGGGCCAGTAACCAAAATAATTCCGTGGGGTTTGCGGATCAGGTTGGAGAAGTGTTCCCGATTACGTTTGGTCATGCCCAGGTCAGCTAGATTCAGGCGTGCATTATTTTTATCTAATAATCGTAATACAACACGTTCACCGTGACTTGAGGGCATGGTTGACACCCGTACATCTACAGCGCGGCCAGCAATTCGCAGGGTGATACGACCATCCTGAGGAACGCGTTTCTCAGCGATGTCCAATTTCGCCATAACCTTAATTCGCGACACCAACATGGAAGAAAGCTTACGGTTGGGACGTAATATCTCACGCAACACACCATCCACCCGAAAACGAACAACCAGCTGGTTTTCAAAGGTTTCGATATGTATATCCGAAGCCCCTTCCTTGATCGCTTCGCCGAGCATGGCGTTAATCAACTTAATGATGGGCGCATCATCTTCACTGTCCAGCAAGTCTTCGGTGTCGGGGAGTTCTTCGGCCAGCGCGAATAAATCCGATTCGTTACCTAAGTCTTCCATTAATTGCTTAGCAGCAGATGAATCACGTTGAAAGGCCTGGGTTAGCAGGTATTCAAATTGGTCGACAGGAATTTCTTTCAAGCGAAAGGGTACGCCGAAAAAGCGACGTACTTCGGCAAACGCCGACAGCTTGGTTTCCTGAGTATGATAAAGAATGGCTGGTGTCTCGTTTTCTTCGAGCAACACGTGATTGCGTTTGGCAAAGCTGAAACTTAACTGTCGATGATCCGGGTCGGCCACCAAAGCATCGTCAGGCAGGGCGTCCAGCGCCTCTTCCTGCGCAACCAGTGCGTCATGCAGTTGTTCGTTCTCCGCCATGCTTAATCGTCATCCTTCTCAAGACGTTCTTTTTCCATCAGGTATTCTTCAAACGTCGGCGGTAGCGTTAAGGCGTCATTCCACTCTGGCATGCTCGGCCCCTCTTTATCGTACATCAGCGGGATGCCTTCCTGCTGGCGTTTAAGCTGTTGCGCGCGAATGTAATTATACTTGCGGTGACTGATCTCGTTCATGGTAACACCGTCGCGCACGATGGTTGGCTTAATAAACACCATCAAATTGCGTTTACGTTTACTGGTAGAGGTGGTTTTAAACAGATGCCCTAACAGGGGGATGTCGCCTAATAAAGGCACTTTAGACACACTTTCCTGCACATCTTCATCTATCAGGCCGCCTAGCACAATGGTGCCGCCATCATCCACGATAACAGTAGTCTTAATTTCACGTTTGTTGATAGAAATATCGACCGACGTGGCGCCGCTGACGCTGGAAACTTCCTGCTCGATCAATAGCTGTACTGCATCACCTTCATTGATTTGCGGGGTCACTTTCAATTTAATCCCCACTTCCTGTCGATCGACCGTGGTAAACGGATTGGCATTATTATCGCCAGCGGTAGTGCCGGTGATAATGGGGACTTCCTGACCCACGATAAAGAAAGCTTCTTCATTATCCATGGTGGTCAGATGCGGTGTAGCCAGAATGTTCGAGTTGGTATCATTACTCACCGCTTGCACCACGGCTCCCCAGCCGTCTTTAATTACGCCAGCGATAAGTCCGCTGGCACCGCCAAGTAAGTTGGCCAATGGGGTCAGATCGCCTTCAATGGTTTCTTCTGTTTCTACCGGCTCACCGTTAGCAGAAATAATGGTGCGTTTAACGGTTCTATCTTCCGCCTGACGTAATGCAACGCCCAGTGAACCCACAGGTACGACGCCGTTGGTAAATTGTGTTCCACCACCTTCTTCGGACACCCATTGCACCCCGAGAGTGGTACCGTCGCCCTCAAACACTTCCACAATAATTGCTTCCACCTGGACCTGCGCCCGGCGCACATCGAGTTGGCGGATCACTTCTTCCAGCGAACGCATCATGTCAGGCTCTGCGGTAATTACGACCGAGTTAGAGGATTCATGCGCGTCAATGCTGACCTCGCGACCAGAGCTACTTCTGCGATTGGTAGGCGCCGCGCTCGCTTGCTCTTCGGCCTGAATACTGGCGGATACGCCTTGTAAAACTTTAACTAAATCTTCTGCTTTAGCGTAGTTCAGGAAAACAACCCGGGTGTTACCGTTCGTCTGTAACTCCTGATCCATTCGCTTGACGAGATTTACAATACGTTTGCGGGCTTTTTCATCGCCACTGACAATAATGGAGTTGGTGCGATCATCAGCTACTACCCGCGGATCAGACTTAGCTCCGGTATTCGCGGCCTTACCCTGCGACTTGTTGATGCTGTCGATAATGCGCACCATTTCACCTGCCGAGGCAAAGCGCAATTTTATGATGTCGACTTCTTCGTCGCCGGCCTGGTCAACCCGTTCGATGATTTCCACCAACCGGTTAACGACTGCCGCACGACCGGTCAGCATCATAACATTGGACGGGTCGTGACTGACCACATTGCCGCCACCGGCCTGATCGTTTAGCTGGCGTAGGATAGGCGCTAGTTCTCGTACTGGCACATTGTAAACGGGGACCACGCGAGTGATCATTTCGTCACCATCGGTTTTCATCCCTTCCACAACGGGAATGTTGGAGGTTTTGGCATCTTTGGCGCGCACCACCTTTAAAATACCGCTTGGCATTTCTACTACTGCAAAGTCATACACCTGCAATACGTTAAGGAAGAACTGATAATATTGATCTTCGTTTAACATGTCGTAGCTGCGCACACTTATTTTACCGCGGACGTTAGGGTCTACGATAATTGTGCGTTGGAGATTTTTACCGACGATGGTGATAAATTCGTTGATGTCAGTATCTTTGAAATTCGGCATGTATTCAGCGGTATTGGCCGCCATACTAAGCAAGGCCGCGCACAACGCCAGGCTTATTTTTGAAAACAACTTGTGGCCAACTCGCCTCATATTACAATCGTCCTATTTCTTATTCGTAGTCAGGGGAAGGAATGTCCAGATAAATGGTTTGCATATCCCCATCTCGCGATACGGTTAATTCGAGTACTTGCGCGTTTCGCAATTCATTCATTGCTTCCATGGATTGTTGCTGGTCAGTTAAATCCAGGCCATTTATCTGCACAATCACATCGCCGGCATTCAGGCCAGCCGCTTCAAATAATTCAGGGGACTTGCCGGGGCGTACCTGATAGCCGACAAGTTGGCCGTTCTGCGTTTGTGGAGTTATTGAGATAAAGTCGGTAAAGCTGGCAGGTTCATCTCGTATGTTCTCAGCCAGCTCAGCCGCTTCGTCACTGACACGGCGTGCGTCTTCTTCATCTCGTTGCAGAGCACGATTATTGGGTACCATTTTCGGCGGTGTGCGCCGCTTGGTTTTTGCAAAATCAACGCCATCCAACATCAGCGTTTCGTGGCGCGCACCATTACGTATAATGACGCGGTCATGAAAAACCTGATGCAATGTGGCATTAGTTCCCTCAATTTTTTCACCCAAACCATAGGTATTCTGGGTACCGCGGTTTTCAATAATGGCCGCGCCACTTTGTTCTATAGAGCTGGCCACCACTCCGGTCAGGGTCAGGTTAAGTTGTGTTTCGGGGGCATCTGTTACCTGTTCGACCCTGGGTTCTTCCACCTGATTAATTTCACCGAATAGGTTTAACCGTTGTATTTGACTGATATCGCCCCCACGTTTGGTGCCTCGGACAGATTGCGCAGATTCGGCTATATTTAGCGGTGCGGTGGAGGCGTCTGGCTGAGGTATAATTTGCCAGATAAGTCGAGCAGCAAACGCCAGTAAATACAGGCTCAGCAACACAACTACCAGGATGTGTAACTGTTTTTGGTGCTGATTAAAAAAAGTCACCAGCGATTGTGAGTTGAATTTACTGAATGTCATGCTGCCAAAGGTGGAACTACTCTATTCATTCTATAATTGTTAGGATTCATTGCGTATAAGCCGACCCATCATAGCCTAGTCGGGGTGGGGGTCACAACACTAAAACGAACGAGTTACAAAATTATTACATGAGCAGCCGTAAAGTTGAAAATTCAGCCGAAAACGTCCGTATCGATAAATGGTTATGGGCAGCGCGATTCTTTAAGACGCGTTCGGTTGCCCGCGACATGGTGCAAGCTGGCAAGGTGCATTATAACGGACAGCGGGTTAAGCCAGGTAAAATAGTAGAACTTGGAGCCATGATAAAAATTCCGTCAGGATGGGATGTAAAAGAAGTGGTGGTCACCATGATTACTGACAAGCGCCAGGGCGCGCCATTGGCACAACAGATGTACGAAGAAACCGCACAGAGTCTCGCCAAACGGGAAGAAAATCAGATAGCGCGTAAACTCAGCAGTTTTCACAGTCCGAAACCGGAAGGCAAGCCCGATAAAAAACAGCGTCGACAAATTATTAAATTTAAGCATCAGTAATGATGAACAGCAGGAATGATATATGAGTGATTTCGATCAACTTTACCGATTTCTTATTGACCGTGCTCATGTCAGAGGACAGCTAGTACGATTGCAAGACAGCTTGACAGAAATCGTACACAGCCAGGAGTATCCGGTGCAGATACAGCGTCTGTTAAGTGAGATGGCTGCAGCGACCAGTATGCTCACTGCCATCTTAAAGTTTGAAGGCGAGATAAGTTTGCAAATACAAAGCAAAGGGCCGGTAAATTACGCCGTTATCAATGCTTCCCATAACCAGACTATGCGCGGCGTTGCCCGTTGGGACCAAAGCCTGCCTTCGCTACCCGATTCACTTGAGGCTCTGCTTAGCCAAGCAGTGCTGGTGATCACTATCACACCGGACAAGGGGGAACGGTATCAGGGGGTGGTGGCATTGGATAAACCAACACTGGCAGAGTGTCTGGAATCCTATTTTGCCCAATCTGAGCAGCTTCCTACCAAAATTATGCTGATGACCGACATGCGCGATCCTGAACAAGTCAAAGCGGCAGGAATGTTGTTACAAGTCCTGCCGGAGGACGCATCACAAAGTGCGCTGTCCCGTGGTAATGAATTTGAGCACTTAGTCAAACTAGGCGAAACGCTATCGGAAGAAGAAATGTTTAGCCTACCCGTCAGTGATATTTTGTACCGACTTTACCATCAGGAAAAAGTTGAGTTGTTCTCACCGCAGCCAGTCCGCTTCTCCTGTACCTGTTCGAGAGAACGCACAGCTAATGCATTACGCAACGTTGATAAAACGGAACTGTTGCAAATAATCGCAGAGGACGGTGCGGTAAATATGAACTGTCAATATTGTCATGCAGAATACAGGTTTGACGAAATCGATATTGAGGCGATCCACGCGGGCAATTTTGAATCCTCTGCGGCCAAACAATAGACTCTTTCAACCGGATTGTTGTAATCCTGACTGAAATTCATCAGATTTAGTTTCACTTTGTTTATCATGAGGTTGGCGTTTTTCAGTCAACCTTTATTGCCACCAGGTCTGTGCTTACCACACTGATATTACGCATTTCCTTCGTCTAACACCCCCGGCGGGGTTGCTGGATCCTTTTTATCATATACACTTGCAGCAATTGGTTTTTTGGTAACCAAGTGTGTAGGGTTTTAAATAGGATTTCAAAAAAATGACAGCGGCAGCCAATTTAAGTCGTTCTTCAACGGCATCGGTCCATACGGATTTAAATACTTCAGAGTTAGTAGAAATAGCGTTACAGCGAAAAGAAGGAAAGTTAGCCTCAAATGGGGCGCTGGTGGTAGAAACCGGAACGCGCACAGGCCGTTCTCCCAATGATCGTTTTATCGTCAAAGAAGCCACCACCGAAAACGACATTGACTGGGGCAAAGTCAATAAGCCATTTGATGCGCAGAAATTTACTGCGTTGTGGGACAGAGTCGACGCCTATCTCGCTGAGCAGGAACATTTTTTGTCTCACTTGCAGGTGGGTTCGGATGCCCGCTACGCGTTACCAGTAAGGGTTCGCACTCAAACGGCGTGGCAACATATATTCGCCAAAAACCTCTTCATTAAGCCGGCTATTTACAATCCTGATAACAAACCTGAATGGCAAATTTTAAATGTACCGGGCTTTAGTTGCGAACCTGAACGAGATGGCACAAACAGTAATGGCGCTGTGATCATCAATTTTGCTGAGCGAAAAGTGCTGATCGCCGGCATGCGCTATGCCGGTGAAATGAAAAAAGCCATGTTTTCTGTGCAGAACTTTTTGTTACCCGCGGCAGAAGTATTGCCCATGCATTGCTCAGCAAATGTGGGTGAAGAGGGCGATGTGACCCTGTTCTTTGGACTATCCGGCACGGGAAAAACCACCCTGTCTGCGGATCCTAAACGGTTTCTGATTGGCGACGATGAACACGGCTGGGCACCCGGCAGCGTGTTTAATATGGAAGGGGGCTGTTACGCAAAATGTATTGACCTGTCGCAAAAAAATGAGCCAGTCATCTGGGATGCCATTAAATTTGGTACCATTCTGGAGAACGTCATTTTAGATGATGGGCGTACGCCAGACTATACCGACACCAGCCTGACACAAAATTCCCGGGCAGCTTACCCGTTAGCGCATATTCATAAGCGCGTGGCAGAAAACCGCGGCGGCGAACCGCGCTCGGTGGTGTTCCTTACTTGCGATGTCAGCGGAGTATTACCACCGGTGTCCGTATTAAGTGAGGAAGCCGCGGCATATCATTTTTTAAGCGGTTATACGGCAAAGGTCGGGTCTACCGAAATCGGCTCAACAGCTGATATTGAGTCGACATTCTCTACCTGTTTTGGCGCCCCCTTCTTCCCCCGTCCAGCGCGTGTCTATGCAGACTTGCTGATTAAACGGGTAAAAGATTTCAACGCCAACGTCTTCCTGGTTAATACCGGCTGGACCGGAGGGCCGTACGGCACAGGTAAGCGTTTCGACATACCAACCACACGGGCAATCATCGACGCTATAGTGTCGGGTAGCCTGGCGAATGTGGACACCCACTTCATTGAAGGGTTAAATCTGCATGTTCCCATTGATGTCCCGGGAGTGGATAGCAAGTTGCTTGTGCCACAAAATACCTGGGCAGATAAAGGACGTTACGAAGAATATGCCAACGATCTTATCACTAAGTTTCAACAGAACTTTGAAAAGTATGACGTGGATGAAAAAATCGTAAAGGCCGGCCCCGGTTATCGTTAGATTTAGTTATTAATTGAATCCGACAGCCCGCAGATTATGCGGGCTTTTGGTTAAGTTGGCAGCCAGAATTCGGCAATCAAACCTTTCTCCGGATGATTTCTCAGTGAAATTTCGCCATGGTGGGCGCGAATGATCCTACGTGAAATTGCCAGGCCCAGGCCGGAGCCCATGCTTCCGCGGGCTTTATCACCTTGGGTAAACGGCATAAAGACGTCATCCAGTTCACTATCAGGGATGCCCGGGCCAAAATCGCGCACCCGGCAATACACGCGACATGCGTCTTTGTCTTCAAAGGTGGTCACTACAATATGGTTACTGCCGTATCGAAACGCATTTTCAATGAGGTTATCCAGTACCCGTTTGATTGCGATTTTGCGTAAGGTCAACAACGGCACATCATTCATTTTCAGTTCGATATGATGAGTCTCTTCTATATGACGCGCTTGCGCCAATTCGCCTATCAGCTCGTTAAGGTTGGCTGACTCCAGACGTTCAGTGCCTTCCTGTCGGGCGTAATCAATAAACTGATCGATGATCGCATTCATGTCTTCAATATCATTAACGATGCCCTCCTTTAACCAATCCTGCTCATCGGGCAACATTTCTGTGGCCAGCCTGACCCGCGTAAGGGGAGTGCGTAAATCATGAGAAATCCCCGCGGTCATAAGCGCGCGATCCCGTTCAAGTTGCTGTATCCCCTGATTCATTCGATTAAATGCCCGGGTCACTTCAATCATCTCGCTACTTCCCTGTTCGGTTAATGGTGCGGGTGATTTTCCCTGACCTACCAACAAGGCAGCTCGTTGCAACGCCTGTAAAGGGCGATTGAGGCGCCGCACAAACAGCCAGCCCCCAGCGACACTCAACACGCCAATCACCATCAGATACATGGTCAGTGGTGAGATGTTCGCTTCACTCAAGCCGGATATCGGAATCGCAATCCAGCGGTTAGGATAAGCATCCAGATTGATCCAGACTAAATAAGGCATTGCGGCATTTTCATTGGGTTGAGTACTTATTCTGACATCTGCTCGGGTTTGTAGTGATTTAGATACTGAAGCTGACATAAAGCCGTAATAGGTCGCTTGGGGTAAGCCTTTTTGCATGGCCTGGCGAGCGGTATAGATGCGGATACCGGTGGCGCGTGAAAAATCTGACTGCATCGCAGGCGGCGATTCCAGACGGTTATGGTTTATCAGCGTCTTGACTTGTGTAGCCAACAAACTGTTAATTTGTTGATAGCTTGGTTGAATAAAATAGTAGGTGACCGACAGATAGGAGACGACCTGATTAATAAGCAACAATACACCAATCAGCAAAACGGTTTGCCCAAAGGCGCTTTTAGGTAGCATACGCATATAAGAAAGCTTAAGCCTGTTCGCCACCATCAGGAACAAATACGTAACCTAAGCCCCACACTGTCTGAATGTAGCGCGGATTGGCCGGATCTTTTTCCAGCATGCGACGCAAGCGCGACACCTGTACATCGATACTGCGCTCCAGTGCGCTATAATCGCGACCACGGGCCAAATTCATCAGCTTATCTCTGGAAAGAGGCTGTCTGGGATGCTGAACTAACGATTTCAGCACGGCAAACTCGCCGCTGGTTAAACTCATTGGTTTACCATTGCCCGTCATTTCGCGGGTAGCCAGATTCAGGCGGTATTCACCAAAGCTGATCACCTGTTCATCTTTAGAAGGCGCCCCAGGGGCTTCAACAGATTGACGGCGCATGACCGCTTTGACCCGGGCTAATAACTCACGCGGATTAAAAGGTTTGGGAAGGTAATCATCTGCGCCCATTTCCAGGCCAATGATGCGGTCGACTTCATCACCTTTTGCGGTCAGCATAATTATCGGTAACTGGCTTTCTGCCTGACGTAAGCGCCGGCAAATGGAAAGTCCATCTTCACCGGGTAGCATTAGATCCAGCACCATCAAATGAAAATTTTCACGTTCTAATAAACGATCCATTTGCTCTGCGTTAGCCGCCGCTCTGACCTGATAGCCTTGTTCTACCAGGTACCGTTCCAGCAAGCTACGCAAACGCATATCGTCATCGACAACTAAAATTTTTGATGTTTCCTGACCCATTACTAAGTTCCTGGCTGTGTTTAAAACAGTTACCTCTACTGGTTCACTATAACCACAAGCGTTTAAAAACAAAAAGTTTATCTACAGTGTTCTGATCAAATGAGTGTTACAAAATTTGTCAGTGGACCAATATATAATTGCAATTCACCCTACTGCATGCGAAAAAGAATTATCAGGAAGGAATCGGAGTGAGTGAATGAGCGTACCTGTTGATGCGGTTAAAAAAGAATTAATGCTGGCCAGTCAGTGTGCATCGCGCAGGCGATATCGCAAGCAGTTCCGGCATTTGGAAAATGCCCACGTGCTGGGTCAACATGCCACGTTTTGGCATACCTATGTGCATTGGAAAATGTTGCGATGGGGTGTCAGACATCTTTCGATAAAAGAAGTGGTTGGTCAAGTGCTTCGGATAATAGGAGCGCTTACCAAAACCCCATTCGGGTTGTTGCCAGAAGGTAATACGGGCGGGGCAAATGTCAGTCCATTTAAGCCAATGCCATTAAAACCTGAGCATGCAAGACTGTTGAACAAGCCTCTGGAATAGGGCTGAGCTACTTTTCTGACAGCCAATCCATCTGATGGCCAGCGCGGCGCTTCTTATCCAGCAGTTCTTCGATCAGCGGGGTTAAAATTAGCTCCATGGCCAATCCCATCTTTCCTCCGGGCACCACAATGGTATTGATGCGCGACATAAACGCGCCATCAATCATTTGTAAAAGATAAGGAAAGTTCACGGTTTTCATTTCGCGGCGAAAACGCACGACCACAAAACTCTCATCCTGCGATGGAATTTCACGGGCAGAAAACGGGTTGGAGGTATCTACTGTCGGCACCCGCTGAAAGTTAACGTGGGTGCGTGAAAATTGCGGCGTTATGTAATGAAAGTAATCATCCAGGCCTCGAACAATGCTGCTCATTACTGCCTCACGCGAATGGCCTCTATCTGTGGTATCACGGACGATTTTCTGGATCCACTCCAAATTCACAATAGGCACCATGCCTACCAGCAAATCCACGTGGCGGGCAACATCGTTGTCTTCGGTCTTTACCCCACCATGCAGACCTTCATAGAACAATAAGTCTGTATTGGGCGGTAAATCCTGCCAAGGGGTGAACGTGCCGGGCATCTGATTAAACGGCACGGCTTCATCAAATGTATGTAAATACTGACGAAACTTGCCATGACCGGATTCACCGTATTCTTTAAACAGTGTCTCCAGCAGATCGAAATCGTTCGCCTTGGGACCAAAGTAGCTGATATGGCGTCCTTGCTCCTGCGCTTTACGAATCTCAACTTCCATCTCAGGACGGGTAAAGCGGTGAAAGCTGTCACCACCAATCACCGCTGAATTAACTCGCAGGTTTCGGAAAATATGGCGAATGGCATTGGTCGTCGTGGTCGTGCCTGCACCGGAGGAACCAGTAATGGCGATAATAGGGTGTTTAACAGACATAAAACTTCGACCTTATTTCAACATGGTTGTTAAGCTTACCAGTTTATAAAGCGAAGGGAAGCTTTGTCGCGAGTCGGCAACAGGCAAGGCACCGATAGACGCACTGGCAACTACCCATATCAGTAAAATTTGGTCTTGGTTGGTAAGTGCACACTCTCTGCAAGTAGCCTTTATTTCGCAGAGAGTGCTGACAATTAAACTTTGCTCTCGCGAGCAATCGCGCGATGAGCAATGTCGGTACGAAAATACATATCTGGCCAACTGATGGCGTTCACTAACTCGTACGCATTTTCCTGCGCTTCAGTTACATTGTTCCCCAATGCAGTTGCACACAATACGCGGCCACCACTGGTGACCACCTGATTGTTCTTGATGGCAGTGCCGGCGTGAAATACTTTGCCCTGCAAGCCACTGGCCTGTTCGAGACCGTGGATTGGTAACCCTTTATCGTAGTTGCCGGGATAACCGCCTGCGGCAAGAACCACCCCTACAGCCGCGCGTTCGTCAAAAGTGATGGATGCCTGATCCAGCTGTTCCTTACACGCCAGCAAACAAAGCTCGGCCAAATCTGACTTAAGACGCATCATAATAGGCTGGGTTTCTGGATCGCCAAAACGGCAATTGTATTCAATTACTTTAGGCGTACCATCGGCCATGATCATCAATCCAGCGTACAAGAAGCCCGAGTAAGGATTGCCCTCGGCAGCCATACCCGCAACCGTGGGTTCAATCACTTCCTGCATGATGCGACGATGAATATCAGCGGTGACCACGGGGGCAGGAGAATACGCGCCCATTCCGCCTGTATTCGGTCCTTTGTCACCATTGGCGGCGCGTTTATGATCCTGGCTGGTTGCGAACGGCAGAATATTTTTGCCATCTACCATCACGATAAACGACGCTTCTTCGCCGTCTAGAAACTCTTCGATAACCACCCGGCTGCCAGCTTCACCAAATACATTATCGGCAAGCATGTCGCGAATAGCAGACTCGGCATCGGTTAACTTCATTGCCACAATGACGCCTTTGCCTGCCGCCAAACCGTCTGCCTTGATTACGATAGGCGCGCCCTTTTCCCTGACATAAGCTAACGCCTCATCGATTTGGGTGAAGGTGGCATATTCGGCAGTGGGGATCTTGTGACGAGCAAGAAAATCTTTGGTAAACGCCTTGGAGCCTTCTAGTTGAGCGGCTGCCTGGGTGGGGCCGAAAATAGCCAGCCCCGCTTGGTTGAATGCGTCAACGACACCTTCAACCAGCGGTGCTTCGGGCCCTACAATCGTAAGTTGAATGGACTTGTCTTTGGCAAAGTTAATCAGAGCAGGAATATCCGTTACTCCGATTTCCACATTTTGAAGTTTTGCTTCCGATGCGGTGCCAGCATTACCCGGTGCGACATACACGTGCTTAACGTTTTCTGATTGCGCCACTTTCCAGGCTAATGCATGCTCACGGCCACCGCCGCCAATTACAAGTACGTTCATTCAAGCTTTCCGTTAGTTTTTAGGTTTTACAAATTTCAGGGTCATTCGGTTGCTCTCACCAATCGCGAGGTATTTATCTTTGTTCTCTTCGCCCATTGCCATACTAGGCGGTAAAGACCAAACACCGCGGGGGTGATCTGCTGTGTCCATGGGGTTAGCGTTAACATCACTTTCCGCTGCCAGAGTGAAACCCGCTGCTTCAGCGGCATCGACTACCAACGATTTTTTAATATAGCCACTCTTTTCCATGGTGACATCGTCAGCCGACTCAGGTAATTGATGATCCACTACACCCAGTATACCACCTGGTTTTAATGCTTTAAAAAATGCGGCAAACGCTTTGTTAAGTGATTCCTCACCTTTTTGCATGTACCAGTTGTGCACATTTCTGAAGGTTAAAACTGCATCAGCGCTTCCCGGCTTCGCCAGGTCAGGGGCTAGCACAGCGTCGAAGGCGGTTAATTCAATGTCGGCATACGGTGGGTGATTGGCAATTTTATCTTTAAATTGGTTAAGGTAGCGGCTGTAATATTTTGGCGAATTTTCGGTCACATGAAAATGCGCAGCAATCAGTTTTCCGTTTTCTTTAAGCATTGGCGCTAGAATATCGGTGTACCAACCACCGCCTGGCCAAATCTCAACCACGGTCATATTAGGTTCAATACCAAAAAACCGCAGGGTCTGTTGTGGATTGCGGTATTCATCTCTCAAACGGTCTTTCATTTCACGGTGTTCGTTAGCTACCGCATCTGTTATGGGATCGGCTACTGCCGTGGCAGTCGCCAGGGTCAATAGTGCGGCAGAAAGTAACGTGACTAATGGCTTCATAGGACTTCCTTGGTTAATTTGCAGAAAAAAGCGCGACAAGTAAAATTATTGCCGCGTAAAGTATTACCAGTGTAGCCACAAATTTGCGAAGTTGAATCGTTTTATGCGATTAATTTCAACAAATTAACGTTTAATTTAATGGCGGAAGTGACGCATGCCTGTGAATACCATGGCAATACCATGTTCGTTAGCTGCGGCGATGACTTCGTCGTCGCGCATTGAACCCCCGGGTTGAATCACGGCTTTAACGCCCGCTTCTGCCGCGGCATCAATTCCATCACGGAAGGGAAAGAATGCATCCGAGGCCATTACACATCCAGCAACCTGGAGGTTTTCATCTGCCGCTTTAATGCCTGCAATTTTGGCCGAATAGACACGACTCATCTGGCCTGCGCCAACACCGATGGTCATGCCATCCTTGCAATAAACAATAGCGTTGGACTTTACATACTTGGCCACTTTCCAGCAAAACAGCAGATCTTTAAGTTCTTCAGCAGAAGGTTGACGCTCTGTCACCACCGTTAAGTCATCGGCTTCTACCATGCCAAAGTCGCGCTCCTGCACCAACAGACCACCGTTCACGCGCTTGAAATCGTAACCATCGGTGAGTTGACCGTGCCAGTCACCGCAGCTTAATAAACGCACGTTTTTCTTCGTAGAAATCACTTTTTGTGCAGCTTCACTGACTGCAGGTGCAATAATGACTTCAACAAACTGACGCTCAACAATGGCGCTGGCAGTTTGTTCGTCCAGCTCACGATTAAACGCAATAATGCCACCGAAGGCAGAAGTGGGGTCGGTTTTATAGGCGCGATTGTAGGCCTCAAGAATGTTCTCGCCAATGGCCACACCACACGGGTTGGCGTGTTTAACAATGACACAGGCCGCTTCGGTAAATTCTTTTACGCACTCTAATGCGGCATCGGTATCAGCAATGTTATTGAACGACAGTTCTTTACCCTGTAACTGTGTAGCAGTGGCGACCGAGGCTTCCTGAATGACATTTTCCACGTAGAACGCAGCGCTTTGATGGCTGTTTTCACCGTAGCGCAAGTCCTGCTTTTTGCTCAGCTGCATATTGAAGGTGCGTGGAAACTCGCTGTGCTGATGGTCGAAATCTTCTTCGCAATCGGTCTGCTCTAACTTTGCACCAAAATAATTGGCGATCATACCGTCATATTCAGCGGTGTGCTCAAAGGCTTTAATCGCTAAATCAAACCGCGTCGGGTAAGAAACCGAGTTCTGGTTTTGCTGCATTTCCTCAACCACGCGTTGATAATCGCTGGCATTAACCACGATGGTGACGTCGTTATGGTTTTTTGCCGCTGCACGCACCATGGTAGGGCCGCCAATATCGATATTTTCGATAGCATCTGCTAATGAACAATCTTCTTTGGCAACGGTGGCGGCAAACGGATACAAATTAACCGCAACTAGATCGATAGCGCTGATATCGTTTTCGGCCATAACCGTTTCGTCCTGACCACGGCGGCCTAAAATGCCACCGTGCACTTTTGGGTGCAAGGTCTTTACCCGACCATCCATTATTTCAGGGTGTCCAGTGTATTGAGATACCTCAATGACCGGTAAACCGGCCTCGGCAAGCAATTTTGCGGTGCCACCAGTGGACAATAACTCAACACCAGCCTGATGCAGTGCCTGAGCAAATTCAACAATTCCGGTTTTATCAGAAACACTTAACAGTGCGCGTTTTATAGGTTTAGGTGCGTGCATAATAGAATTTAACTAAATTATTAAGAGTGAAACAAAAAGAGCACCAATCGGTGCTCTTCGTTAGGGCCAGGCCCGTGCAGTCTTAGTTCATGCCGTACTGCTTCAACTTCTTGCGAAGCGTACCGCGGTTGATTCCCATCATGATCGCCGCGCGGGTTTGATTGCCGCGGGTATAAGTCATGACTTCCTCAAGCAAAGGCGCTTCTACTTCCGCCAGTACTAAATCGTACAAATTATCGATATTGGCGTTGTCCAATTGCTTCAGGTATTTATTTACAGCTTGCTTAACCGAATCACGCAATGGCTTTTGCGCCTGCGTCTGAGAAGGAGTGGTTACCGTTGTTGTAAAAGGTGAAGTCACATTTTGATCGAACATAATACTTTCTTGCTCTTTAGTTAGTCATCACTATGCTGCAGGAAAAACATTGTTTGCTTGCAGCGATTGAAAATATCGTTCAAGTACATTGAGTTGCTCATCAGCATCCTCAATAGCATTGAACTGTTTGCGAAACTGTCGATCCGTATCATGTTCCGCCAAATACCAGCCAACGTGCTTTCGGGCAATTCGAACACCGGCAATGCCGGCATAAAACCCGTGAACGTTGTTTACATGCTCACTTAGTACCTGGTGTTGTTCAGACAACGACGGTGGCGGGAGGTTCTCACCGGTGGTCAGGAAATGTTCAATTTGCCTGAAAATCCAAGGGTTACCCTGAGCGCCTCTGCCAATCATTAAGCCATCTGCACCTGTTTTACTGAGCACGTCCAGTGCTTTATGTGGTGAGGTAACGTCCCCATTTGCTACAACGGGGATAGATACGGCCTGTTTAATTTGCCGAATCGTGTCGTACTCCGCCTCACCTTTGTACATACATGCCCGGGTTCTGCCATGAACCGCTAACGATTGTATGCCGTTATCTTGCGCAATCTTTGCAATTTGTACACCGTTACGATTATCGGTATCCCACCCGGTCCGTATTTTCAGGGTCACAGGTACGTCAACCGCCGCAACAACTGCACAAATGATTGCTTCCACCTGTTCGGGGTATTGCAACAACGCCGAACCGGCCAATTTTTTGTTAACCTTCTTGGCAGGGCATCCCATATTGATATCAATGATTTGCGCGCCATTTTCCACGTTTAAACGAGCAGCATTCGCCATTAACTCAGGCTCAGCTCCTGCAATCTGCACAGAGCGAATTCCAGTCTCGCCGCTGTGATCCATGCGATGTTTCGATTTTTCGGTATTCCACACCCGCGGATTGCTGGACAACATCTCAGACACCACCAACCCCGCACCCATACGTTTGCAAAGCTGACGAAAAGGTCTGTCAGTAACCCCCGCCATAGGCGCGAGCATCAAATTATTGTCGAGCGAGTAAGGACCGATTCGCATAGTAAATATTAAACAACGATTGTGCAGAAATTAAACAACTTGCCCAAACGGGGCGCCAAGTGTACGCGTTTTCGAAACGTAAGGAAAGGCTAAAAATCGCACAAAATCTTGCGTTCGGCCCTTGACAAAGACCTTGTAATTTCAACGTCAAAGCTTTGCATACGTATGCAATATTAGGATGAATATCCTAGCCGTAGAGTAAAGGTGAAATTTATCAACTACCTGTTGGAATGAATGCTATGATTTTACGCCTGATACCCGCGCCCACTCTCCATCAACAACGCTCTCTTCCAGGCGCATATCTTTTACGTACGAGGCCTCAATTTTATCGATTTGCTCGGCGAGTATACCGGACAAAACAATTAACCCGCCTTTTTTTGCATATGCAGTGATGGTGTCTTGCAGTTCAATGAGTGGGCCCGAGAGAATATTGGCCATCACTACATCGGCTTTTAATGCTGGTTGATGTTCTGGCAGAAAAACCTGTAGGCGATCGGCCACGTTATTGCGCCTGGCATTTTCCATGGAGGCTTGCAACGCCTGAGGATCGATATCAATTCCAATCACTTTGCTGGCTCCCAGTTTCAGTGCTGCCAAGGCTAATATGCCGGAACCACAGCCAAAGTCGACCACCACTTTGTCTTGTACATCGATACTGTCGAGCCAGCGCAGACACAGTGAGGTGGTGGGGTGCGTGCCGGTACCAAACGCCAGACCCGGATCTAGCATGACATTCACTGCACTCGGATCGGGAACTTCCCGCCAGCTAGGGCAAATCCATAACCGCTTGCCAAATTGCATCGGATGAAAGTTATCCATCCATTCTCGTTCCCAATCTTTATCTTCTAATGGATCCAGTTTATAAGTGAAGTTGTCGCCCAACACTTTGGCTTTCTTTAAGTTATTGATAATTTCACGTAAATCATCGGCGGCATCGAATAAACCGACGACCTGCGTATCCGGCCACAGCATCACTTCACCAGGCTTAGGCTCATACATGGGGGTGTCTTTTGCATCTAAAAAAGTTACAGCCTTTGCGCCATTGGCCGATAACATGTTGCCGATTTGCTCAGCTTGCTCTGCAGTAGAATCGATTTTTAGTTGAAGCCAGGGCATGGTATTTTCACTTTTAACGGTTAGGCAAATGCAATTAGTATTTTAACAAACTGCAAGATATAAATGGAATGGTATACTTTTACCCGGCTTGTGTCTGCGTCGCTATAAGAGAGTTGTTTGTTTGAAGCTTTTCATATTTAAAATTTTTTTGCTGCTTTCAGTGTTTAACGCTGAACTGTTTGCGCGTGAAATTGAGGTCGCCGCGGGTTGGGATAAGCCCCCTTACATTATCACCAGCGGGCACAGTGGCTTTGAAGTGGAACTGACTAAATCCATTTTAAATGAACTGGGTCATGAAATGGTGCCTATTTTCGTGCCCATGGGGCGTATCCCCCGTATGGTCGGCGAGGAAAGTGTCGGTATTGGCCTGACAATGAATCACAGACACAAGGTTAGTCGGGAAATTCTCAGTGAAATTTACGTTGCATATCAGAATGTTGCGGTGACATTGGCAAGTCGAAATGTCACTATTAATCAGCCGGCTGATCTGAAAAACTTAACCGTCATTGGCTTTCAAACCGCGAAAGCAATATTAGGCGTTGAATACGAGCGTGCGGTCATGCACCACACCGGCTATCTGGAAACCCCCCAACAAAGCCGTCAGGTATCCATGTTACTTTTAGGTAGTGTGGACGTGGCAGTGATGGACAGAAACATTTTTAACTATTTCAAACGCCAGCTACCCTCAAATCAGCAAATGCCAACAAATGTGCATGAAATATTCCCGGTCACCTTTTATCGGGCTGCTATTCCCGATCCAGAATTAAGAAAAGGCTTTAACCGGGTTTTAGGCGAAATGATTAGCGATGGACGCTATAAGGCATTAAGTGAGAAATTTAACGTTGTCGATTTACTCGACCGAATCGATCATCCGATGGAAAAGAAGCTGCCCGTGATAAAAGCAGATGAGAATGAACAAACCAGCCAGCAATAGTAGCGTAAAAATGCGATTCGCACTGATGTGGCTATTCAGTGTTGGGCTCGCCAATGCAGAAACCATCAGGTTGTCAGAGCCCGTGACGGAAGATGTCCACTCCGAGACATTTGGCATTCCATTAGATACGAGTGTACACAATGCCACCTTAGCGCAGCTCGCTCAAACCCCCGCAGATTATGTGCAATCGAGGTTTTTGCTGCGTGTTCCCATTGCCAAAGTGTGTCAGAAAAAAGGCTGTTTTTTTATCGCCAGTGACGGAGAGCATCGTATGCGGGTGGCGTTCAACGACTACAGCTTTTTTATTCCTACTGACAGTAGCGGAAAAACGGTAACCCTGAATGGCGAATTGGTTCGGGTTGAACGAAGTGCGGAAAAAGCCGCCCATTTCAGTCAGGATTTGCAAAGCGCTGAACGCGCTTTGCAATCGGGCGTGACGTACGAAATTAATGCATTTAGTGTGCGAGTGCCGAAGGGTTGATGCGCACGTTGCATTGACTACTAACGCGCGCGACCAATGCTAATATTTACACCGGTTTTGTAGAGAGCAGGAGGACATCGTGAATTTAGCCTCCTTTTTACTATTTAGTCGAACGCTTATTTGTTTGTCATAAACGCACGAATATCCTTCACCAGTTGCTCCAGTGATGGATGGTGGATATACATCATATGCCCGGCTTCATAATACTTCATGGTCACCCGTGAGGTATCCATGCCGTGGTGATTCATCGAGTACTCAGTGGCGAAAAACGGGGTGGCCAGGTCGTAGTAGCCATTGGCAACAAACACTCTGAAATCTTTGTTCTGACGCATAGCGCGGGATAGATTTGGGGTCATGGCTAAAAAGCCCTGACTTCGCGCACCAGCCCCGTAAATCCAATCCCAGTTACGAAATACGTCACCGGAAAGGATATGGTATGGATCATCGCGGTCAATCTGCAGGTCAGTCGCCATGTAGTGTTGCAGCGCGGCGGTGTAAGCACCGTCGATGGCGTATGAGGAAGGGTCAGCTTCAAAACTATCACTCACCTGGCTTTCATCTTCACCTAAATAACGACTATCCAGTCGGCCCACCACTTTACCTTTATCGCGTAACAATTCTTTCATAAAACGAAATTCATTGATGCGCAGGTCGGTCTGCTCAATATAGCGCTTGGATAGCCCAGTGTACTGATGCAGTTTATTCACCACATTTTCAATCTGCGCGGGTTGTGCTAAATCGCCTTTTAGCAATACGCTGGCGTAGTCAGTCAACGCGAAGTCACGGACTTCATCAAGGAAGCTTTCGAGATCTTGATACTGTGACTTATCTGGAAGTGCATTATGGTACCAGGCGGTTGCCGCGTACGTGGGTAAAAAAGTCATATAAGGTAAATCATTACCTGCAGTGAAGTCGCCGGTTTGAAAATCCAGAATCGACGAAATCAGTAATACCCCGTTTAAATCGATACTGCCCCAACCTTCCTGTAGTTCTTTCACCATTGCCGCAGCGCGGGTGGTACCGTAACTTTCACCGGCTAGGTATTTAGGCGAATTCCAACGTTTGTTGCGGGTAATATAAACCCGCACGAATTCTGACAAAATTTCTGCATCCTGCTTGACGCCCCAAAAATCTTTGCCTTCTTTATCGCCCAATGGCTTTGAATAGCCGGTGCCCACCGGATCTATAAACACTAAATCGGCCACGTCTAATAGGCTCAATGGGTTGGTCTCAATCGGATAAGGGGGGGCGCCTACCCGTTCCGCATCACTGGGTAACACCACGCGTTTTGGTCCAAACACGCCCAGATGCATCCACACACTTGAAGAACCCGGGCC
Source organism: Alteromonas ponticola (assembly GCF_012911815.1). GTDB lineage: Bacteria > Pseudomonadota > Gammaproteobacteria > Enterobacterales > Alteromonadaceae > Alteromonas > Alteromonas ponticola. Next base: position 219,236 of record NZ_JAATNW010000006.1, read on the forward strand.
CCCATTGAAAACAAACATGAGTGGACGTTCACTATTATTTTTTACATCAGTGCGCGTGTAAGCAATGCTAAAAATACTGGCGGCAGGGTTGCCTTTGTCATCTTTGAGATGAGTTTCGCCCGCGGTAACACGATAGTTGACCCGGTTACCATTTAAGCTGGCTTTATGCTCGGTGGTCGTCACCATTGGCTCTGGAACGGACGCGGGCGTATTTTTTTCTTTAGCAAACGCCGGCGGTACCAATGTGCACAAAGACAATAGTAAGAGAAGTGAATTGGCGGTTATATTTTTCATGTCAGGCGTAAAAAGTTGAATTTACACCTAACATGCCAGAAGATGCCCCATGGCACAAATAGTTACAAGATGAACTTCACCGTGATGCGGCAGAATGTCAGTGACTTATCCGGGGCGTTTTACCCAGGCAGTACACCAGCCGTTAACATTGACCAGTTTGCCAGGAAAAATGGCACAAGGGCGATGCTGTTCGCCTTCTTTTCCCTGAATATACATGCAATTACCGCAGTTCGCGCTGGCTTCGGGGGATTTTGGGGTATATTTCAATGCTTCAGCGGTGGGGTCACTAGCTTGCAATTGCTCCTGTGCAAACGCGCGTAATGCTACGCCACCTAAAGTAAGGCCGATAAGGGATTTACCTGAAACTTTCAAAAAATCTCTGCGATTGTATCCTGCCATTTTTCCTGCCTCGTAAGAGAAACGAAAATGATTCTCTTTTATGCCCTGCCTAAAACAGAAAAACCTGCCCTTGGCAGGTTTCTACTTACGGGTTTTCCCGTTCAGCACTTAAGCTAAGCGTATCACCATCTGCGAAAATAGACAATTCGATTGGCTGGCAACACACCTGACAATCCAAAACCTGAGTTTGTCCTATATCGTTCATTTCATCAACTTCAACATCGTTGGGTGCCATACAGTAGGGACATGAAAACGACATCGGTCGGGTTAAGCTCATATGCTATCCTCTTATTGTCTTTTGTCTGAATACGTAACGAACACAGAGGCAGATCCGCTGACTATGCAAACGCAAAATAAAGTAGGTGTGTGTCCTTGCTGTCATCGCAGGGCCTATCTTACCTTCCATCACCTTATTCCTAAGAAGATGCATCGACGAACATTTTTTCGCAAAAATAAAAAAGAGGAGTTTGATGAGGGCATCATGATCTGTCGTCAATGCCACAATGGTATTCATAAATTTTACTCTGAAATGGAATTGGCGAAGCGGTTAAATTCCCTTGCTGCTATTCTTGCCGATGAGCTTCTAGCCGTTCATTTCGCCTGGGTCGCCAAGCAGAAAATTAATGTAAAAGGAAACTCTAACATTCATTCTTAATCTTGAAATACCGATGTCAGATATCGCGCACGCATGAAATTTTTTGTAATCCCGCCAACGGGTTAGTATTTGTAGATAGACAAAAGCAAAGGAAGAAAAAATTCAGGAATTGATAAATATCTGAAAGTGTTGGCAAATCAGCACAAATATTATACGCTTTTTGTTCCCAGGGATAGCGAACTAAATAATACTAACTAAAATGTCCTCACTATCGAAAAGCTTTCTGTTTGCAGCCTTAACTTTTCTAAGCTTTCAGGCCCACCCCATTACGCTTATTCAAACGGTTCCGTTGCACTTTGGCTCAATATCCGGCCAGGTTGGGTTTAGTTGTGTAATGACTGCAGCAGGGGAGGTCTCAGGCGATTGTAATGTGGTAGATGACAATATCATGCTTGGACAGGTAACAGTCACCGATCTTCCTCGTGATGCTCAGGTAGAAGTGGTGGTTAATGGTTTGAGCAACCCTATGTTGTCATTTGCGCCGACTGTGCGGGTAAGCGGCGGCAGTCGTGGAACTACTACATTAAGTGACGGGCAGCCTGGTATCGTAGAAACAAATGGCAATGGGGGCGACTTAATTATTGATGTGTATGGCGTCGTCATCCTCCGCTCAAACCTTGCCGCAGGGGCAACTTACTCAGCGGACTTTAGCGTTCAGGTAAATCAGCTTTAGCACAATGTTAGCGAGAAAGTTAACAGCCGCTGCCATCGTGTTACAGATTGGTTGGGGGCTCAACATCTGTCATCAATTCATCAGGCACAACCGGAAGCAAGCGCTTTTGTAATTTATCTGCCGAGACAATAAATGGTGATTGTCGATACTGATGATCCAGGAAGTTATCAGAACAGCCTTCAGCATCATTGGCAGCTGATGCTAACAGGGTGTAAAAGGCGCGATTATTCACTAACTGGCGAATCAATACCAGCTGTGGATGTTGTCTAATGATGCTGGGATTAATTGATGTGAGTGCGCGGTAGGAAGCAAGTTGACAGTATCGCGCGGAAGCAGAGGCCGATGACACCAGCGAGTGCGACGCATTTACCTGGTTAATCACGTCATCGAAAACGGCTTCTTTGCTCCAGTCGGTTCCGCTGAAATAAGATGTGGGACGCACAAATGCCTCAGAGAAAGCGGGTTTATTCCTCAATCCGGCTAATGCCTGTAGGGCGCTATCCATCGATGCGTAGTCGCCTATAGTCACGTAAGTTAACGCCCTGGCGTGATTACGAAAAGTGGTTAATTGAGCGGGCACCCACGATAACTCTTTCAATACTTCAAAGATTGAACGGGGAAGACGGAAGATCCCTACCTGAATCTGGTAGCGCTGGGAAGGTCTACTACTAACCTTGGGCGTGCTGTCGACATCCAAATTATTGGCCATCTGGGTTTCATCTGGATTACTGGCGGCAACAAGCCGGATATCAGGAAGCGCTATCGCATCCCCACTGGCTGAGGCGGTAATTGACTCAGGCAGATTAAGTACAGTTAGCTGACGGTTGTTGAGAAAATTTTCATCTATAGCTAACTGATAGTCCCCAGGGGGGACGTTCGAAAAATAGAAATAGCCGTCAGGCTCGGTTTCCGTAGTATCGATAACTTCGTTATCGTTAAGAAGGTAGACGGTTACCTTACTAGCACCACGGCTGGCATTTCCCTTAACCAGATAAACTGAGCCATCGATATCGTTAAATGTCACTACCGGCAGATGCACCGAGGTTGCCGAGCCAGGGTGAGTTTCCACTTCGACGGCATTATCGACGGGTTGCATAAACGGGTCGGGTAAGGTGGCAGGGTCAATGCCAATGATTTGACGAGACTGGCTGGAAATTACGCCAAGCTGGCCATGTTCATTTGTTCGAATACCTCGCCATCGTGTATTACCCGTGAGACCTACGCCAGCCAAACCATAATCCTGACCATCAAAAACATTGTTACGATTTTCGTCCAGAAATGCCATGGCATCGATGCGCGCCGCTCTGCCGCCTGTTGAGTGGTAAAAATCAAATGTGTTTTGCGCGGTGTTGTAACTGAAATCGCCGGTCACAGACAAGTTTACCGCCCAATCACCATTGTCACTTACCGTGCCTGCCAGGCTCAGGTTAACAGGCTGTAAGCGCCAGTTATGCTGATGCCGAAGAGTAAGCTTAGCAGGTTGGGTTTCACTATAGTGCAAGCGCGTTTCGCGATATTGGGTGACCGTTTGTGGCCACCGCAATGACAGGTACGCGTCGTCCAACCGCATGTCGTCAGAAGGGGTAAGCTGAAATGACGTGGCCAGTTGCCAGTCGCCCAGCTGCTTGGCGTAGTAAACCTGAGTGCTGAGGGAGTCGGTACCACTTTCTGTGTATGTCAGGCTGCTGGAGAACGTTCCCCCTAGCACATTGCGGTTCACATTCAGCGATAGTGAACTGATATCGTCTTGTGTTGCATATTTGCGATGGGTGGCACTCACACCCCAGCCCATATAATCAAACCAATCCAGCCTGCCATTGAACCGCAGCGACAGCTCTCTTTCTATGGCTAATTCTTCAGCATACAGATCACTGGAAAAATCGTTAAAAAAACGGCCAGTAAGATTAAATCGCGTGTCGTCCTGAATTCGACCCGTCCAGCCCAGAAACGAGCCATAACCTGCAGAGTGCTGGTCGCTGAATTCGAATCGCAATAACGAACCATTGATCTGGCTGTGCATGCCCATGGTCAAATACGACTGAGTATCCTGTTCTGATAGTAATTGCTGAAAGCTACTGAAAATTGACGTGGCGTCGGTTATTCCAAAAGCCGTTCGAAGCGTGGCTGATTGATCTCTATCGCTGCTGATTTCACCGTCCAGCAGGCGATGGGCATTGTCCGTCATTGCCATTAGGAAATCGAATTTGCCCGGCGCGATTTGATCACGGCCCACATTAACTGTGCGGGTTTGAATTTCCTGCTGTCCCTCAGGGCCATACAGTTTTAGCTCAAAAAAGTTTTCCCCATAATAGGTTTCGACATTTTCAAAAACGACTCGATTATCGTTTTCACTGAAGCGCTCTTCGACAAATTGACCATTGCGGAACAACTGTACTCTCCACCCCGGTAGCACTAATGCATCTATGGTGGTGGCAGAAAACGAGTTTCTAAGTAACTCATTACCCGTATATAGTACTGCGCCAAGACTTTGCCGGGTAGAATTAATCAGTTCGTCCCGCTGCAATTGTACGTCGCCTACTGTATAGCTTATTCCTCTATCCAGCCAACGCTCATTGGTAGTGGGGAGGTAGCGGGAGAAATTTAAATACTGCTGGGTACGATCACCATCTGTCGATACCCGGTACTCGGTCGCATGCCCCAGCAGGTCAAAATTAGCATTAAGGTTACCGGTATATCGCTCGTCTATATCTTCTCCCGTTGATGCGGTGAGTCGGTAATTTACCAGCGGAACGGTGTACATTCGGTATTCGTCGGCAACATGTCGATCGGGTTCACCTATCGAGCCAGCAGAAAAGTTAGGAACATGTACTGTTTGCGCGGAAGTCGGGTAACCCAATGATGGGCTGGTTACAGAAAGTTGCAAAAGATTGTTATCAAATCCGATGTTACCCTCAAGCAACGCAGCTGCCAGCCTGATGTCAATATAGAGGTCAAAGGGATCAGATGCCCATGCAAAGCCGTCGCTGGCTGCTAAGTTATTGAGCTTAATGGAAAACTCGCATAGCGATTCGCTATCGTATGCAGAATAAATTAGCGCCTTATTGAGGTCAATTTGCCAATCTAGATCGAGGCTGCCAGCGAACAGCGATACGGGGACCAGTAAATGACCCTCTATCTCATACACATCAAACGCGTCATTAACCGGTCTGCCGTTAACGCGAAGAACACTAATGAGCAAATTCTCGTCAGAAAAAGCGAGTGCCTGATAGCTATTGTCCAGTTCACAGGCGCTGGCGTGTGAAACAAAGCAACCCAGCCATACCAGTGCTAACCCAACTTGGCGGAACATCTGCAACCGTTAGTTGATCACATAATCCAGCGTTGCATTTGCATTACCGCCGTAATTTTCGTTTTCGGTAAAGGTAATGGTAACCGGACCACGATAATCCGAATTTAATGGGATAAGCACTTTACGCTTTTCCAGGGGGAGATAAGTCGCCACACCGTTTAAAACCCCCACTTCATTGCCTTTATCATCACTGACGGTGAAATTGCCAAACAGAGAACGGTTACCTTGCCGCGTCTGCCACAGTTGAATATGCGGTGTTCCTTGCGACATGACAATTTGCGGGTTGGTTAACGAAGTGGTTGCGTTGAGTCTGCCATGACGAACTACTATAGGGATACTATAGGCAAGCTTACTGCTTAAGGTTACTGCCCCCGTGCCGCTAGTGGGAACTGAAGAGGTTAATTTTAGTACCGCACGGTATTCCCCGTCTGCAAGCCCAGCGGGTTTGCGCAGAGCAAACCGGAGTGCTTGTCGCTGTCCGGGTGCAATAGTTCCACGTTTTGGTGAGTAACGAATTAAGGGAGTGGCAGCGTTGTCGAGTTCAAATACGCTGTAAACCTCTCCTTCTTCGGTCATGGCAGAAAGCGTCAATTCTGCAGTGAATTGGGCATCTGCTGAGCCGACATTTCTTAACTGCAACGCTTCAGCGCGGTCATTACTATCAAAATAGAGGCGGTACTTAGACAAGGTGATGTTGGCGCTTGCCACGAAAGGGAAAAGGATGAGAAAAAGAATCAGAACACGCGTAGCCACAAGCATAATGCCACCTGAAAACAACATAAATATACCGAAAGAAACAAGCGCCCGCGTAAGGGCGCTTCAAATTACCACTTATTGGAACGTCACATCCACAGTATAAGGAACCGTATATGAGGTGCCGGCAGTTAGTGTAGAACCGACCGTAACTGCACCATAAACGTCAATGGTGAGATCAATCGCGGTTGTAGTCACAGCCGTGACAGTACTGTCAGCAATAGATTCGTGGCTTGCGGATGCATTATTGATGTCATAAGTCGAAACAAAAGACAGTTCCGTTGACGTGCCACCGGATACGCTAACATTTAATGGCACATTCTCGGATATGCCGGTGATTGTGATTAGACCCGCAGCAATACTCCCTGCCGAGGCATCACAATCCCCTGATACCGTACCGGTATTTGTCATGGTACAAACAGAAGTTGCAGTGGGGTTGATAGAACCAAAATGAAGTGGCGTGGTTTCCGTAATGGTCGCGTCCTGCATCGCATCCACAGAGGCTTGAAAAACCTGTGAAGCGGCATAAACTGAACCTGATAGAGAGGAGATGGCTGCAAGAAATAGGACTCTTTTTATCATTTTATAATACCTTTTAATTTTATTATCCTAGGGGAGCTGCGACTATCTGCCGGAAATAAGTTATGTACTTCCTTGACTTTTTCTAACATCTAGTCTTCTCTATGTAACCACAGAAATCTGTTGTCGTACAAGCGATAGTTTTCAAGGATTTAGGCGTCTTCAGCTGTTTCAATTAACCCACGCCAACTCTAATTCCGTTTACCCACTGTTTTTGTTAAATTTTTTTTAACATTGTGTTAGAAAAACTTTATTGGATCTTTTGTGATCTTTTTTTGATCGGAGTCGTCATATCGCGCTGCAGCAGTGGCAAAGGGTTAGGTTCTGAAGCAAGTCAGTATCAGCATAACTTTCTGCATTGATTGAGGTAGCCATTAATGAACTTACTGGCATTTTAAACTCGGCCAGCAACCACTATATTTGAGCGACTTGAAATTTTACCCTGTATAAATATACAATGCGCTGGACTATAGTCAGGTTTAAGGCTCATGCGTAAAACTCTTCCCACTTTTTACTACCTCACACATTTTCATGAATTTCTTGGTTTTTTTGACGGCGTCAATAAAGCGTTGTTAGGTGAGCCAGAACACCGTTTCATGGAAGAGTTTGCGCAATTGACGCATGATCAGCAATGCATTATCGCGCGTGCTGCAAATAGAAAATATGCAGTTATCAATCGCCAGCATTTTAATTACGACGAAATTAACACGCCGCAATCACGTCTTGATGAATTAATCGAAATGCAATGGTTTAGCGACTTATCGGACGCGAACGCGCATGATGTGGCTGCGGTGATGACCAAAAGTGATTTGTCAGCACTGCTCACCCAACTCTCTCAATCTTCTGTATCTTCTTCACTGAAAAAGCCGGAGCTCAGTCAGTTATTAATGCAACAGGTCGCAGAACATGGTTGGCCGGCGCAATTTCCCCATGCACATTTTCTGGTTAGAAATTTCGAGCACACCTTTCGGTATTTACTGTTCGTTTATTTTGGCCATTCGAAAGGGCGCTTGAATCAATTTTCTTTGCGCGATTTAGGGGTAATGCGAACCCGTGATGATGGGCCGTCAGAACAGTTGCGTTTTCATGATAAGGACGACGCGAAAGCGGCCTTTTATTATGCCATGCAGTTGGAGCAGTTGCCTTTTTGGCAACCCGACCAATTAAAATCCGCGCCTGTCTGGGCAGACACCACCGCGCAGTCACCTTTGGCAGTACAGTGGCAGGAAAAGTATCAGTTTGCCCTGGGGCAACAATTGTTAGACATTGATCCTCACGCGGGCTTACAGGTGCTTGCGCATACGCCAGGCGACAGAGCAAAGGAAAAATGGATACGTGAAGCCTATAAGCAGGAACATAAGGAGTCGGTCAAAGCCGAGTTAGATCTTCTTATTGATACACCGCCATCTGATACGTTACTCAGTTTTGCTGAAGATTTTTTAGCGCGAAAATTTCATAAAAAACGCACCAGCGCGTTGACTGACATGTTGCGTAACGCCACTCGCACACTCAAGCTGGACATCAGTCAAAATGCAAGCGTTGAAGCAGGCGTTTTGGCACACTACAAGCGGCAGGCTATCCAGGCTTACCGTACTGAAAACCAACTGTGGCGTAGTATTTTTGGGCTTATTTTCTGGCCGATACTGTTTGAACAGGATGAGTTTGTAAACGAGTTTGACCGTCGTCCTGTTTGTCTGAAGGAAAATACTTTTTATACCCGTTATGCACAGCATATTGAGGCAATTTTGGAGCGACTGAATTCAGTCGAAGAGTTAAAAAAACACATTCTATCCATCGCGAGTAGCCGATACGGGCAGGCAAATGCGCTGTTTATCTGGTCGCGCAGACTGCTCGATCCGATCAATGCCCTGCTCGAACATTGCGAAGTTACCGAATTGGTCAGCTTTCTACGTATGATGGCGCAGGATTTTCACAGCCTGCAAGATGGTTTTCCCGATATCATGGTAATTGATGATGGAAAACTGCTTTTTGAAGAAGTTAAAGCCCCCGGCGATCAACTCAGGCGAAATCAGTTGGTTTCAATTCAGCGCCTGCAACAGGCGGGTTTCACCGTGCATATCAGTACCGTTGAATGGTATTTTGATCCACAGCAGCCTTACGTGGTGGTAGATATTGAAACCACTGGCGGTAAAGCCGACTACCACCGGATAACCGAAATTGGCATGGTAAAACTGGTGAATGGTCAGGAAGTTGCTCGCTGGCAAAGCCTGCTGAATCCGCAGCGACGGATTCCCTCAGCAATCACCGCACTTACTGGCATCAGTAACGAGATGGTCGCTGATGCGCCTTTATTTGCCCAGCTCGCAGAGGAAGTTGATGAATTCACGCAGGATTGTGTGTTTGTCGCACACAATGTAAATTTTGATTATGGCTTTATCAGACAAGAATTTGCGCGGCTGGAGAAGTCATTTAAGCGTCCGAAATTGTGTACTGTCAGAGAGATGCGCAAGGTCAAACCCGGACTCAATTCGTATTCTCTTGCTGCGCTGACGCGAACGTTCGATATTAAAATGGAACGTCACCACAGAGCACTATCTGATGCGAAAGCAGCGGCGGAATTATTAAAAATGATATTAGATGAGCGCCTTAGCGCCACACCTGATAGTTAACGCGTTCGGTGTGTTCAGGACATGCGTTTGTCCATGGTAAATGCTGGAAGCAGATAGGCCATGAGTTGGCGTTTCCAGTCCATCGGCAACATACCATTGGCCAGCAGGCTGGATTCTTGCGTAGAGAGTTGGCTGGCGGCGGATTGATAAAAGCGGTTGTTTTCAATCAATCGCTGGATGCGATGAAAAATGTCGTCAATCATTTCATCTGCTGACACGTCGAGCCTGGCTAATGCGTACTCGGTTAAAAATGACTGCAGCTTCGTGTGCAATGTTTTTTTAAGTTCAGTGACCGACAACTTAATGTTGCTTTTCGTCACTACTGACGCGATAGACGCCTGCTCGCGTTCCGCCATAAAAATCATTGAGGTTGCAAGTAGAATTGTGATGGGCAGCTTATAGAGGGGGAGCTGTCCTATGACCAACTTGACATGTTCCGACATTATTATTTACTTTATTAGACAGCGTGACTGATTGTTACAATCTCAGCAGGTCGCTTAGATCACAACCCCTTGCCCTGTTTTTGCTGAGCGGAAAATTGCTTCGATAATACGAATATCCTTTAATCCCTCTTCACCAGATACCAGCGTAGGACCTTGGCCAAGGATCGCAAGGGCGTCATTATCCATTTGTAACGTTTGCTGCATTCCGGAAATGGGGGAAAGTACCGTGCCATCACTGATTGTTCCGGTTACGCCGGAATACGACTGCATCGGTTGCAGCGAGTAGTGTCCGCGCTCACATTGTACCTCCAGGCGATTAAACGATTTCACCACACTGGTGCCACAGTTAGCGACCAATCCATTGTTGAACTCCAAATCAAAATAGGTCGTTTCGTCAACTTCAGTGAATGTCTCCGGGTGTGATTTTTCATAGCGGCCACTGACTCTAATAGGCTCCATGCCGGTTATGAAACGGGCGCCGTTTAAAGGATACACCCCCATATCATACAGGGCACCGCCACCCATTTCCTTTTGCATGCGCCAGTTATCCGCGGGACGCCCGCTACCTGCGTAACCGGCAAAACTCTCAATCTGGCTAAACGGGCCGAACGGCATGGTTTTATGTAATGCAGCCAGTCGCCGGGTATTGGGCTCATGCTGCATGCGGTATCCAATCGCCAGCTTTACCTTATTTTTATTGCACGTATCGATGATGGCCTGGCATTCACCTTCATCCATTGCCATTGGTTTTTCACACCATACATGTTTACCGGCTTGGGCTGCCATTACCGAAAACTTCTTATGTAAGCCGGTTGGCGTCACTACATAAACAATGTCAATGTCAGGATTATTTGCAATGTCTGGCAAGCTCTCATAGGAATAAACGTTTTCATCGGCGATATTATATTGTTTCTGCCACTGGGGAATTTTTTCCGGACTGCCGGTGATGATGCCGCGCAGTTCACAAAATTTCGTGTGTTGTAGAGCGGGCGCTAACAACCCTTTGCTATAACTCCCTAAACCTAATAACGCCACTCCTAGTTTTCGGGTCGGTTTAACGGCGTTAGCGCTCAAAAATCCGGATTGGGTTACTGCCAACCCTGCCATTATTGACGCTAGAAATTGTCGGCGAGTGAACGATCCCATTTTGCTCTCCCTAAAAATGTAGATTACATAAATTTAATTTAATGAACAGAACTGGTGGCACCAGTGAACGTATAAAAAATTGCACTGTTGAAGGTGCGTACGCGTTCTTGCAATTTTGGCTCGTCCCCCCGACGAGCCTTTTTTTGTACGGCTTAAAATGGAAAAGTGATTGAGGGATGACGAAAGTGTCCGAAACATTTTGAGTGGGTAATAAAAAGCCCGGTATAAACCGGGCTTGTCTGGTTATTTGGCGATGCCTAACTTTTTCTCCAGATAGTGGATATTGGTTCCACCCGCAAAGAAGTTTTCGTCAGCCATAATTCTTCGCTGTAGAGGTATATTGGTTTTTATGCCATCTATTACCAGTTCATCCAGCGCGTGGCGCATCCGAGCAATTGCCTCATCACGGCTCTCGCCATAAGTGATCAGCTTGCCAATCATGGAGTCGTAGAAAGGCGGTACTGAATAGCCTGCGTAGATATGCGAATCCCAACGCACACCCAGGCCACCCGGCGAATGAAACATATTAATTTTACCCGGACTTGGCACAAAGTTATCTGGATCTTCAGCATTGATACGACATTCGACAGCATGACCGCGGATCTGAATCTGCGATTGGTCAATTGACAGCGGTTGACCAGCGGCAATGCGAAGCTGTTCCTTGATCAGGTCAACGCCGGTGATCATCTCTGTAACGGGGTGTTCAACCTGAATACGGGTGTTCATCTCAATGAAATAAAATTCACCATTCTCATACAGGAATTCGAAGGTACCGGCACCACGATAGCCAATTTCGATACAGGCGCGGCGACAGCGCTCACCAATTTTTGCCCGCATTTGTTCAGACACACCAGGCGCAGGGGCTTCTTCCACTACTTTTTGGTGACGACGCTGCATCGAACAGTCACGCTCGCCCAAATGAATTGCATTACCCTGACCGTCAGCTAAAACTTGAATCTCCACGTGGCGTGGGTTTTCCAGAAATTTTTCCATGTACACGGTGGCGTTGCCGAATGCTGCTGCCGCTTCTGCTTTAGTGGTTTCAATCGCGCGAACCAATTCCTTCTCGCTGCGTACCACGCGCATACCACGGCCACCACCACCACCAGCGGCTTTGACAATGATTGGGTAACCAATGCGTTTGGCAATGCTTTTGTTACGATCTTCGTCATCATTAAGCGGGCCATCAGAACCGGGTACGCAGGGCACACCTGCTTTTTTCATTGAATTAATGGCTGACACTTTATCACCCATCAAATTGATGGTGTCTGCTTTAGGACCGATGAAGATAAACCCGCTTTTCTCCACCGCTTCGGCAAAGTCTGCATTTTCCGCCAGAAAACCGTATCCAGGATGAATGGCAATTGAATTGGTTACTTCGGCAGCAGCAATAATGCGCGGAATATTAAGGTAACTGTCGGTAGCCGAGTTTCCACCTATGCAAATGGATTCATCGGCTAACAACACGTGTTTAAGATTGCGATCTGCAGTGGAATGCACGGCAACAGTTTTGATGCCAAGCTCCTTACAGGCTCGCAAAATACGCAATGCTATTTCACCGCGATTTGCTATGAGCACTTTATCTAACATAATGACAAACCCACTTATTCGATAACGAACATTGGTTGATCAAATTCAACCGGGTCCTGGTTTTCCACCAGAATCTCTTTAACCACACCCGCTTTGTCGGCTTCGATCTGGTTCATCATTTTCATCGCTTCAACGATACAAAGGGTGTCGCCTACGTTCACTGACTGGCCTACTTCAACGAATGGTTTAGCGGTAGGAGAAGAGGAACGATAGAAAGTACCGACCATAGGCGACTTAACCACGTGGCCGGAGGGAGCTGCCGGGGCGCTCGGTTCTGCTGTCGGCGCTGGTGCTGCCGGTGCCTGTAATGCCGGTGCCGGCGCTTGCGCAGCAAAATTATACTGAGGTGGCATCATTGGTTGACCAGTAGGGCCACGGTGGATGCGCACCGATTCTTCACCTTCGGTGATTTCCAATTCAGCAATACCTGATTCTTCAACCAGCTCAATCAGTTTTTTAATCTTTCTTATATCCATGTTCGGTCTCTGTCTGTTAGTTCGAATTAAAATGTGAAACAGCTGCGGTTAGTGCAAGTTGGTAGCCTAAACTACCCATGCCCACTAACACCCCAGCGGCGATATCGGAAAAATAGGAATGATGTCTAAAGTTTTCGCGTGCATGCACGTTGGAGAGATGCACTTCGTAAAAAGGAATACCTACACTGAGCAGGGCGTCTCTAAGCGCTATACTGGTGTGGGTAAAGGCGCCAGGATTGATAATAATTGCATCCACTTTGCCTAACGCCTGCTGCACGCGGTCGATTAGCGCATGCTCGGCATTCGATTGAAAATGGTCCAGTGATACCGCATGTTGTTGCGCAAGCGCTTTTACACTCTCAACAATTTCAGCAAGGGTCTGGGTGCCATATTTGTCTGGTTCACGTTGCCCTAACATATTTAGGTTAGGCCCATTCAAAAGCAAAATGTTCATTAAAATGCAGTTATCTTCCGGAAACTCGTCAGGTATTTCTCATTCCAACAAAATTTTGTGCAAGTTGCACGAAAAAAAACCAGTTGGGCGGAAACTTTTTAAATTAACCAAAGATTATAGTCAGGAATGAAGATTTAGCAGCAAAATACTGGTCTAATCAGCAATTATCGGCGCAAATTTAGTCGCTGAGGCTGTCGTCGAATGCAAATTTGACTGATTGAAAGTTTCCGTTCGGCAGCGCTTTATAAACGCCAAAATGCAGATGGGGTAGCGATGAGAAGCCGGTATTGCCTGATTTTGCAATGGGTTGACCCTGCACTACGCTGTCACCGCGCTTGACCAGAACGCCATCCTTTTGCAGGTGATAATACTCGCCGGTGGTGCCATCATCATGCAAGATCACCACGTAATTAGCATACCGTGCATACTTTTTGGCCGGGCCGCCCCGATCAAATGACGCTTCTACATCAATTACTTTACCGCTGCGTGCAGCGACGACCTCAGTACCCACAGGTACAGCAAAATCGATAGCGTATCTGGATGCGCCCTGGTGGCTGTAACTGCCATTAAAACCTTGCACGATACTATTTTTGCCGTTTGCCACCGGGTAACGATAGGCGAACGCATCATCATGTCGGGCGTTTAACGTTCCTGCCGTCCAGCTCACTTGCATGGTGTGCCAAAATTGATGAGGTGATGTTATCTGTCCAAGGGTTTGTGATTCAGTATTTTGTAATGAAAGTGTAATTTCTGAAGGGGTCATGGCCGAAGAACTGACGGTTACTACCACCGGCAGGTTATCCTGCAAACGGATATTTGCCAGCTTGGTGTTTTGCTGTTTAGTGGTACTGATACAAAACCAGTTATCAAAGCAGCCCGGGCTAGCATGCGCTGTATTTAGCAGCAAAGCAAAGCCAACGGCGACCCATTTCATCACGCTTACTGTCCGGAGACTGCGTCAGGTAAAGCGTGTTCGACATGTTCGGCGAACGGCGCAGCGCGCATGAAGCCAGTCACGCGGGATTGCTTTAACTCGTTACCCTGATTATCGAAAAATAAGATGGTCGGCAGCCCCAAAATCTCAAACCGTTCCTGAAAGGCCAGATTGGTTGGTGTATTGTCAGTCAGATCAATTTGCATCCACTCCGTGTTGGCCAGTGCCTGTTGAACGCGTTGATCAGGGAAGGTGTATTTCTCAAATTCCTTACACGCGACACACCAGTCGGCATATAGGTCGACCATCACAGACTTACCTTTTGCATTGGCATCGGCGAGTTTTTGCTCAAAATCTGCGAGATCCTTCACCACAATAAAGTCAGGGTGCGACGTGGCGCTTGCTGTGCCTGAATTTGACTGCACGTCCAGCGGAATGCGCAGACCTTGTTGTACTGTTTGATAGCCAACAAAAACGCTCACGAACAGCCCCACAAAAATCGCGGCAGCGCGCACACCTTTCATGAACGTCGGTGGCGTGTTTTGATTCATTACCTGATAATAAGCAAAGGTAGCCAATCCCAGAAGTGCCCACAGCAGATTAGTGAACAGATTGCTCCACAACCGTTCAATGAAGAACAGTGCTACCGCCAGCATCATAAAGCCAAAGGTAACTTTTACCACATTCATCCAGTTACCGGCTTTCGGTAACAGCCTGCCACCACTCATACCAAATAGTACCAACGGGATACCCATGCCGATACTCAGTACATATAATGAAATAAAGCCTAAAAACATATCTCCGGTCTGAGCAATAAATAGCAGAATTCCGGTAAGTGGCGCGGTGGTACAGGGGGATGCGATGAGCCCGGATAGCACTCCCATTACAAACACACCGCCAAATTTACCGCGGGATTGTGAATTGCTCAGGTTATTCAGTTTTTGTTGCCAGCTTGCCGGTAGCTGCAGGTTGTAGGTGCCAAACATGGCAAAGGCCAACAGTACAAAAAGAATGATAAAGGAGATCAGAATAACCGGGTGTTGCAGTGCAGCCTGAAATTGCACACCTGCAGAAGCCACCACCAAACCAAGCAACGAATAGGTAATTGCCATACCCTGCACATAAACAAACGACAACAGAAAGCTGTGACTAAGCGAAGCGTTTTTGCCTTGCCCCAAAATGATGCCTGATAAAATGGGGTACATAGGAAAAACACAGGGCGTAAATGCCAGCCCGATGCCTAACGCTAAAAATAACAGCAGGGTGATGAGTAAATCATCTTCGGTTAGTCGCGCGGCTAAGTCGTACTGTTGCGACTGAGACGCCGGTTGCACGGTGGCTGGATTTACGTATGCCTGGCTGTCATCGACTGCACCCACTTGTGACAGGTAAATAACTTTGGTTGTGGGTGGATAGCACAGACCCGCTTCAGCACATCCCTGAAAGCGCAGCTTTACTACACCGTCCTGTTGCGCTGATGCAATCGGATACGTATAAGTGACCTGATCAAAATATACTTCGCTCAAGCCAAAGAACTCATCTTCCTTTTCTTTGGCGGGAGGGAACTGTGGCTCACCCAGTTCGACGTTTTTGGTGGCTGCTTTAAATTGATGCTTATATAGGTAGTAGCCTTCAGCGATGGTAAAATGAATGCGTAATGACTCGTCTTGCTGGGTAAAATCAAACGCAAACGCCTGGTCGACGGGCAGGAATTCCGGCTCGTCATTGAACAGCCCACTGGTAGCATTATCTGCAGGAAACTGTGCGTAACCGGGTAATACTACCGACAAGGTCAGCACCAATAAAAGCATCTGTTTGATTTTCACTAAATATATCTCTCTTACTACTTTGTTAATGACATCGTTCGTCACCCAAATGCACTGCTTTACGCTGTGGTTTGTTCGCCTATCCAGCTAATATAACTATCACTACCCTGTACATCGGGAACGACCAGCCACTCAGGAACATCATAGGGGTGATGCCTATGCACTAAAGTAAAGGCCTCTTCCACACAGTCTGTAACGGTTTTGATAATCAGCTGACATTCTGTGTCAGTAATAACTTTACCTTCCCAACGATAAACCGCTGACACTCTGGGTATGATCTTCACACAGGCTGCCAATTTCTTATCCACCAACGCTGAGGCCACTTTTTTCGCCAGATTCTCTTCTGGAACGGTGCAAAATACGAGGCAAACTGACATTCGTTACTCCTTTACTTGTTGTAAATTAAGCAAGCCACTTAGCTTAGCATGATCTTCCCGTTTGCATCGACGGAAAACAAGACCGCTGACACGCGCTTTATCATTCACTTTTTATAAATTAGTTTAATAAGGTTGTCATTTAGGGAACTCCCCCCATCTTAGTTATTTAATGTCGTTTTTTCAGGATATCGCTTTGCGCAATTTGTTTTTACTGTTTGCCATCATGCCCATTATCGAAATTGCCTTATTGGTTCAGGTGGGAGACATTATCGGTGGCTGGAACACCATAGCTCTGGTATTGCTTAGTGCGTTTATCGGTGCTTATTTTGTGCGCAGAGAGGGTGTGCATACGTTAAGAACAGCCCAGCAAAAAATGCAATCCAATCAGCTTCCTGGTCAGGAAATGTTAGAAGGACTGATGTTAGTAGTGGCTGGGGTTTTACTAGTCACACCGGGCTTCATCACCGATATTTTTGGCTTGTTACTGGTGTTGCCACCCTCTCGAAAACTGTTTGCCAAAAAACTTAAAAAGCACCTTTCCATGCAGGTGGTCAGTGGCGCAGGGTTTCAATCGCATCAATTTTACCAATCATCTGCGCAACCGCGCAGGAGTGAAGAGGATGTGATTGAGGGTGAATATCAGGAAAAATCCGATAACGACAATAACAAGCGACTGGATTAAAAATTTTTACATTTTTTTTATCGTGCCCCTTGAGATCGCTTTGCGACTACCCCATTTAACCCCGCAGAAACAAATTACGCCTGTCTGGGCAAATTACCTTAGGCAGGCTCACCGAAAAAGCTTTGTGCCTGAAAGGTAATCAAAGCAAATTTAAAACCTTAAATAGTTGGATTTTCAGGAGACTTGAAAATGGCAATTCGTCCTTTACATGATCGCGTTATCATCAAGCGCGCTGAGCAAGAAACCAAATCTGCTGGTGGTATTGTGTTAACTGGTTCTGCAGCAGAAAAATCAACCCGCGGCGAAGTTATCGCTGTCGGTAATGGTCGCATCCTGGATAACGGTGATGTGAAAGCTTTGGATGTAAAAGTTGGCGACACCGTTATTTTTAATGATGGTTATGGCGTTAAAACTGAAAAGCTGGACGGCGAAGAAGTGCTGATCGTAAGCGAAAACGACATCCTGGCGATTGTCGAGTAATCATCAATTAACTGATTTTAGAGGAAACTAATCATGGCAGCTAAAGAAGTTCGTTTTGGAGATGACGCCCGTACAAAAATGCTGAAAGGCGTTAATACTCTGGCAAACGCAGTTAAAGTTACATTGGGTCCAAAAGGCCGTAACGTTGTTTTAGACAAGTCATTTGGCGCACCTACCATCACTAAAGATGGTGTTTCTGTTGCAAAAGAGATCGAACTTGAAGACAAGTTTGAAAACATGGGCGCGCAGATGGTTAAAGAAGTAGCGTCCAAGGCTAACGATGAAGCGGGTGATGGTACTACTACTGCTACCGTACTGGCGCAATCTATCGTAACTGAAGGTCTGAAGTCAGTTGCTGCGGGCATGAACCCGATGGATCTGAAGCGCGGTATCGACAAAGCAGTTATCGCAGCCGTTGAAGAGTTGAAAGCTTTATCAACAGATTGTGCCGACAGCAAAGCGATTGCGCAGGTAGGTACTATCTCTGCTAACTCTGATGCAGAAGTGGGTGAGATCATTGCACAAGCAATGGAAAAAGTAGGTAAAGAAGGCGTTATCACTGTAGAAGAAGGTCAGGCACTCCAGAACGAACTGGACGTGGTTGAAGGTATGCAGTTTGACCGCGGTTACCTGTCTCCTTACTTCATCAATAACCAGGAAAACGGCACAGTCGAGCTGGACAACCCGTTCATCCTGTTGGTTGACAAGAAAATTTCTAATATTCGTGAACTGCTACCTACCCTTGAAGGCGTAGCAAAAGCCGGTAAGCCTCTGATGATTATTGCTGAAGATGTTGAAGGCGAAGCGCTGGCGACACTAGTGGTCAACAACATGCGTGGTATCGTTAAAGTTGCAGCAGTTAAAGCACCAGGCTTTGGTGATCGCCGTAAAGCGATGCTTCAGGATATCGCTACATTAACTGGTGGTACGGTAATTTCTGAAGAAATCGGTCTTGAGCTTGAAAAAGCCCAACTGGAAGATTTAGGTACTGCGAAGCGTGTTGTTATCAACAAAGATAACACCACAGTGGTTGATGGTGCTGGCGAACAAGGTGCCATTGAAGGTCGTTGTGCGCAAATCCGTGGTCAAATTGAAGAGTCAACTTCAGACTACGACAAAGAAAAACTTCAGGAACGTCTGGCTAAATTGTCAGGTGGTGTTGCTGTTATCAAAGTGGGTGCAGCCACAGAAGTTGAAATGAAAGAGAAGAAAGACCGCGTAGAGGATGCATTACACGCGACCCGTGCAGCGGTTGAAGAAGGTGTAGTCCCTGGTGGTGGTGTAGCACTGGTTCGTGCGGCAGCAAAATTAGTTGACCTTAAAGGTGACAACGAAGACCAGACAGTGGGTATCAAACTGGCCCTTCGTGCAATGGAAGCACCACTTCGTCAAATCGCTATCAACTCTGGTGCAGAATCATCAGTGGTAGTTAACGAAGTGAAGAACGGCTCGGGTAACTTCGGTTACAACGCAGGTAATGACACTTACGGCGATATGTTGGAAATGGGTATCCTTGATCCAACTAAAGTAACGCGCTCTGCACTGCAGTTCGCAGCGTCAATTGCTTCGCTTATGATCACGACTGAAGCAATGGTTGCTGAAATTCCTAAAGATGACGCGCCAGCAATGCCTGATATGGGCGGCATGGGCGGCATGGGCGGCATGATGTAGTGCGACGAGAGTCGCGTAGGTAGCTAACCTAGCAGGCTATATTGATAGTGAGTACCAACCTTGTTTGGTTGGTACCACTAGCCCACCTGCAAATTTAGTAGTCGACTCCGGTATTCGGGGGTATAAACCGAATGCCGGAATCATCACTTTGTGATGAGGTCGCGCAGTCGTGTTTGTACGATTGGAAAACCAAGCCACCAGGACCATTCGGGTCACTGGCACTAAGAAGAAACGAACAATTTAAGAGTTTCGAGTATACCCTCGAATGTTGTAGCTACGAGAGTTAGTTGCGCAGCCTTTCAGGCACTTTGTAATTAAGTAGTTTTATACCTAAAAGCTAAGGATAAACCTTCCGAGGTTTTACCTCTAGCAATCATTAGTCTCGACGTAATTAACCTACGGGCGTAAGCCATTGTAGTTATTGTCTCATCGTTTTGCCTATGCAATGCGGTAGTGAGACCTGTTATACGGCTAACAGTAGCCTAGGGAAAGTGCGATGCTGGTAACGGTATGGTGCGAAGCTTCCTGACAATGTACCTCTGCGAAAGCAATGCTTCATCCGTGAGGATGAGCATAGTTGGCTAACAACGAGTCGACTGAGGGCTCGGCTGAGCAATATGGTTAAGGTAACTGAACTGTTGATAAATACCGTCAACCGCAAGGAGTGGAATGTTGTTTATACACTCTGACCAAAAGGTACGTGGTCGGTTAATCCTTTTACATCTGGGGTTACGCCGTCTTATGACCACCGGTAGATAGACAGAACCTACGTTGCTCGTGTAACTGCAATGGTACTCGGTAAGCCCGTTTATCCGCCTTATAACTGTTTTCAGTGATGCAGGCAGGCAATCCGTAAGGAGCGTTGTTGGATGAGCGGGTAAAGGAGGTCTGAAAAAGCGAATGCTGAGCGGTAATAGCTCAGATAGGGGTTCAAACTTTGCCCCAACCTGAAAAGGTGCAGACTTCAGACTGGTCTTTAATTGTGTGAAGGCTTGTAAAGCCGTCTTAAAAACCAACCCAAATGGGGATTAGCCATCCCTTTTGGGGCGAGCTTTTCTCCATTTTAGGTTAAGGAGGAAAGCAAGATGAGTACGACAATGTCAGTACCTGCATTCTCCCACCCTCCTTCGGGCTGGCATACCATTAACTGGTATCTGGTTCACAGGCAAGTGAGAGGGTTACAGGTGCGGATCGCGAAGGCGACTAAGCAGCAACAGTGGCGAAGGGTGAAAGCCCTACAACGCATGTTGGTGCGCTCGTTTGCTGCCAAGGCGTTGGCTGTCAAGCGGGTAACTGAGAACCGTGGCAAAGCAACGCCCGGTGTCGATGGGGAGTTATGGAGCACACCAGATAGTAAATGGAATGCCATTAGTCGATTACGGCGGCAAGGCTATAAGCCTAAGCCGTTACGCAGGGTGTACATACCCAAAGCAAACGGCAAACGCCGTCCTTTGGGTATTCCGATCATGCTTGATAGAGCTATGCAGGCGTTATATCTGCTTGGTCTTGAGCCGGTTTCGGAAACTACCGCGGATCGTAATAGCTATGGATTTAGACCCATGCGCTCAACCGCTGATGCAATAGAGCAGTGCTTTGTGAATATCAGTAGGAAGAGTTCAGCCAAATGGATACTGGAAGGGGATATTAAGGGGTGTTTCGACAACATTAGTCATGACTGGTTACTTGCCAACATTCCGTTGGATAAACAAGTACTCAGAAAATGGCTTAAGGCAGGATTCATGGAATCTGGAAGTTTACATGCGACAGAAGCGGGGACGCCTCAGGGCGGGATCATTTCTCCAGTGTTGGCCAATATGGCGCTTGATGGTTTGGAAACGGTGCTTGAATCCCATTTTGGGCAGAAAAACACCAAAGCCAGCTACAAGACCAAGGTCAATTACGTTCGGTACGCTGATGACTTTATCATTACAGGTATCTCGAAAGAGTTACTAGCAGATAAAGTTAGGCCAATAGTTGAAGCCTTTATGGCTGAGCGAGGTTTAGCGCTATCGAAAGAGAAAACACTGATCACCCATGCTTCAGAAGGCTTTGATTTTTTGGGACAGAATTTACGCAGTTACAACGGTAAGCTTTTAATTAAGCCCAGCCGGAAGAATATGCGAAATGTACTCGGAAAGTTGAAGCAAATAATTGCGGGTAACAAAACGGTCACTGCGGGTAATCTGATAATGATGCTAAATCCCGTTTTACTGGGATGGGCAAATTATCATCGCCATGTGGTGGCTAAAGAGACCTTCAATTATGTGGACTATAGGGTTTGGAAGATGCTCTGGAAATGGTGCCGAAGGCGGCATAACAACCGTCATAAACGTTGGGTTAAAGATAAATACTTTAAATCAGCGGGCAACCGTAACTGGGTATTTTCTGGAGTGAATGGAAAAGGCAATACAGCTCGACTCATTTACACCATGGATACTGCGATTAAGCGACACATTAAGATAAAAGCAGAGGCAAATCCGTATTTACCGGAATTCGAAGAATACTTTGAGCAGCGCCTAGAGCGAGCTTGGAAGAATTCATTGAATGGTAGGGACAAATTGCTAACGCTTTGGCTCAGACAGCGGAAACGCTGTGAGATGTGCAACGACCTGATTACCAAGGAAACAGGATGGAATATCCATCATATTGTTGAAAGGGTGAATGGGGGGAGCGACAAATTGAGTAACTTAGTGCTATTGCATCCCAATTGCCACAGGCAGTTGCATCACAACCATTAAATTTTATAGAAGTAGTGAGTTTCATGATGAATATTATTAATGTTGACGAAGCCCGAAGCTTGAGTGGCTTCAACACCTTAACTGGCGCACGTGTAGCAATGAGAGCATCTCGCGCTATCAAGCAAAGTGCGGAAAAGGACGATAAAACTAGCATAAGTGTAGAATTTCAGAAGTTTAAACTTCAGAAATGTTCTATTAAAGAGGCTAGAGATATCCTTAAGGACAAAGGGTTTAAGGTAGATGTCACCGAAGATAAAGGGTTTGTTAAACTTCATATCTCATGGTTCTTTTCTGCTGATAAAGATATGGTTTTGGTTTATTGATAGCCTGGTCAAATATGTAATCTTAAGTACTGGTATGCTTTACCATCTTTTGGATTGCAGTGATGTTTGCATAAAAAATAGTCAAAAGACTTGATTTTTATATGTGTGGTTCTTATAAAGAAGAGGTGGAGCATCTCACTCCGCATGGTCGCTTTGAGAAAGCGGCTTAAGGGTTGATTTTGGTCAATTCTCCTTTATTGATTTACCCAAGAGACTTGGTTTTTCAATATGGCGGTGCCTAAATAAGGTAGAACATCAAAAGATATCTGAAATGAGTCAATGAGCACGTGTAAATTGATTCAACCGCTGCGGCTACAGCGGTATATAAATACCAGGTTTATAATCTGGACGTCCAGATCTTATTAAAGGCACTAGCCATGAAATACGATCTGAAAGTCACTTTGAATTGTGATGTTGCAAAAGTTATCTGTGCTATTAGCACTTTAATTTATGCTCTTCACTTTGTTGGGGTGATTTAATTAAGTCCGAGTGGTTTTCCACTCGGCACCTCTTCTGGTCGCTGGTCGCTATAGCCTGCCGACTTATAAAGGCTTGAGCCGTATGCGGGGAAACTCGCACGTACGGTTCTTAGGGGAGGGGCAGCCAGTAATGGCTGTTCCTTACCCGACAATCGCCATCCCGCTTAATGGTTCGAAAAAGCGCTGAGTAATCAGCGTTTTTTTTTTTTCGTTGGCTTATCAGAAAAATTTTCACTGTTACTTAACGAGTACGATGTTAGTAAGCTCAATTCAGAAATCCCGTCGTTAAAACAACTCCCATTCAAGCAGCAAGGTATCAATACTGCCGAGATAAGCGAACTGACCAGTACCTTACAAGCGCAAAACCCAAATCTCTATTATTCCATCTCGACTCTGGTTCACAACGGGCCCAAGGAAGAATCTTCACCTGATTATTCGTCACATTTCCAGGTCAATGCAGCTAGAAGTTTGCTAGCCAATACCTTACTAAAAGGCAAACCGACTTCATTACTAACACTACGAAAAAAACTTTCTGGACAAAGTCCGGAACCTATTATTACGGTGGGCCAGTTTTTTCTAATTTCGGTCATTTCCTGGCAGAGTGTATTCATCGATTACGTTTATACAATGAGGGGGGCGATAGAACGAAAGTTAAGAAAGTCATCTTCCAGCCAAAAAACCGTATCCCGGATTTTAAAGAGGGGCTGCCAGTTCTCCCTCCCCATTTTTATGAGACGTTAGAATATCTTGGTATGGAGAAGTCAAAAGTTTGTTTACAGACAAAGCAGATGACCGTTAAAAATTTAATTGTCTCAGAAGAGGAAAGCTTATTCAGATCGGGGATACCGGTCAGCAAACCCTTTCTTGACTTTCTTAAGTCCTGCGAAGCAAATGCTAACATTAAAAACGATCCCGCGCTGCCGAAGCGTCTTTATGTAAGCCGTACCCCGTTCCGATTGCGGGGCGCGTTTGCAGGGGAAGCATATCTTGACAAGTTTATGGAAAACAATGGCTTTGATATTTTCCGGCCTGAAGCCTATCCTCTGATCGAACAGTTAAAACGGTACAAAAGTGCAGAGCAGATTGTATTTGCAGAAGGTGCTGCCGTCCATGTGATGGAACTAGTTGGAAGCGTCGATGCCAACGTGTACTTATTGCAGCGAAAAAAAAATTCTCAAAGAGTTTTTAAGCAAGTGCTTGAGCCCAGAACAGTCAATACGGCGTATTTTTCCGATGTGCATGAATTACCGTCTCTGTTTCAACACCAAAACCTTAAGATTGTGACGCAGGGCAGTGCGCTTTCTATCCCCGATATAGATAAAATGGCACATTTCCTACAGCAGGAACTGCGCCTCGACGGATTCGATAAGGAAATGTTTGCAGGGCAGATTGTCAGTGATGTAATTAATTATTATCGTCACTATCATAGTGCTGTTTGGGCGGACGAAACTATCAGGCCTCGTTTGTCGTTATACAAAGAGAAAGTGACGCACATAGCAGAAAAGTTGTTAGTTCAAACCGATGCTATAAAATCACTTGTCGAATTTGGTCATTCGTCGGACTAAGTTGTCGAGCTGACTAATTTTTCAAGTGTGGTTTCATCTGACTCTTTGTACATTCAACGGCGTAAAATCTAAGTCTTAGGGTTAAGTTGTCATTCTTTTTGCATAAAATGTTCAGATGCCAATTTGTATTTTTCATGCCAGTTTGGTGTAGGCAATTTTTTTAGTGAATGCGTGTGGTATACCGATGAGTAGTTTTGCGATTCGAAGTGTAAAAAATCTGATACTTATCAAATTTTCCGGCGACTGGAGCATGTCCACAGATCTAAGCTATCTATCTGAATTAGCAGGACATATCAGCAACTTTAAATCGCGAAAATATGGTGTGTTCGTTGATATGAGGCAGTGGCAACTTAAGCCATCGGTAGAGCGACAAATTTCAAAAACCGATGTACGCTTCGACCGTCGTTCGCAAAAGGGCGAGTGTTGGTTGCAAGCGACACCTGACCAGGGAAATTATCTGGTCAAATTTTTTGAAGGTTTGCGTTTTCCGTTATATCGTACTACAGAAGTAAGCGAGGCATTGGATTGGGCAAACGATCTGGTTGACAGTGAGTTGGTCGACGCGATCCAGCTGTGGATCGATACCGATATAAACCATATCGAAAAAATATTCCCGTCTAACTGACAATTTCGATAGCATCCTATTTGTCTACTACTATAATGTCGGCGACTACATAGGCGCATCGGTGCGCCCCTACTTTTTCATTTACCAAAAAAGGTGATTCACATTGTCCAATTGGAATATTGAGCAAGCTGAAAAAATGTATGGCGTTTCTCAGTGGGGCGGCGGCTATTTTCAGATAGGTGAAAATGGCAACATTAAGGTATTGCCTGACCCAGACAATTCCTCAGTAAAAATTGATTTTAAAGCGGTCATTGATGAGATCCGCGAAGAGGGAGTCCAATTCCCTGTGGTAGTGCGGTTCCATGATATCTTGCGCTCACAGGTAGCAGCGCTGAATACGTCATTTAGAGACGTAATTGCTGAAGCCGATTATCAGGGTGAATATCTCGGTGTTTATCCGGTCAAAGTTAACCAGATGCGCGAAGTAGTTGAAGAAATTGTTGATGCCGGGCAGCCATTTAACTACGGCTTGGAAGCCGGTTCAAAAGCCGAGTTACTTACGGTGTTGGCGATGAACACCAACGAAGGCTCGCTGACCGTTTTAAACGGGTATAAAGACGAAGAATTTATGCGTCTGGCGTTGTTAGGAAGAAAGCTGGGCCGCCGCATGGTTGTAGTGGTCGAGAAGTACTCTGAGCTATTGCTGCTGGTTAAAACGTCCAAGGAACTTGGCATCGAGCCAATTATTGGTGTACGAGCCAAAATGACGGTTAAAGGGCGTGGTAAATGGGAAAGTTCAGGGGGCGAGCGCGCCAAGTTCGGCTTAACCATTACCGAGATCATCAACACAGCTCGTTATCTTGAAGAGCAGGGTATGAGCCATTGCCTTAAACTGCTGCATTTTCATATCGGCAGTCAGCTGACCGACATCCGTGCGGTAAAAGAAGCCATGACGGAAGGTGCACGAATTTACGCCGATCTCTATAAGATGGGATTCGAGCTGGATTATGTCGACGTGGGTGGCGGCCTTGGTATTGACTATGATGGCTCCAAGTCGACCAACGACTCATCGCGCAATTACAATATGCAGGAATACGTCGCTGACGTGGTTTACGGCATGAAGGAAGTGTGTGATATGGAAGGGGTGCCGCATCCTAATCTGGTCAGTGAGAGTGGTAGAGCCATTACTGCACACCACAGTTGTGTGGTTACGCAAATTGTCGGTGAAATTCGTTCGGATAGCGCCAGCATGGCCACCGACGAAGTACAGGGTGAGCACATTTTCGTCAAGAATATTCGCGAACTGGCGGAATCGTTTGATGAACAGACCAATATGCAGGAAGTGTTTAATGACGCTTCACAGTGGAAAGAACAGGCGTTGGATGCGTTTAAACTGCGCGTCCTCAATTTAGAAGAGCTGGGTAAAATTGAAACGCTTTATTGGCAGATTATGGGCAAGCTGCACACTTACTATTCTACTCAAGAGTATGTGCCAGAAGAATTACAGGAACTTGACTACAGCTTGTCGTCGCAATATTTATGTAATTTCTCGGTGTTTCAGTCCGCTGCTGACACCTGGGCAATCGATCAGTTATTGCCGGTGGTGCCGCTTACCCGAATGAATGAAAAGCCCACGGTTAATTGTTCGTTGGTAGATATTACCTGTGACAGTGACGGAAAAATCGACCAGTTCACTATTGGCCGCGAAATTACCGATATTATGCCGATGCATAAACTTAAGAAAGACGAAGACTATTACATCGGCTTGTTCTTAACTGGCGCTTACCAGGACGTAATGGGCGATATGCACAATTTGTTTGGACGTTTAAACGAAGTACATATTTTCAGTTACGATGACGACCCGCAAGACTTCTATATAGAAGAAGTGGTCAAAGGCTCTTCGGTGGAGGATGTGCTTAATATTATGCAGTACAATCCACGAGCCATGGCATCTGATGTTAAGCGTATGATTGACAAGCAAATTTCCACAGGAAAAATCAATCCAAGAGAAGGCGTAAAATGGACAGATTTCTATGAAAGCTGTTTAAGTGGATACACCTACCTCAAACCCTGACAGGTTCCAGCCGGGGCAGCATAAACTTGCTGCCCACAGTTTACCTATCCTAATCAGCCCGAGCCCTGTCGGGCTGAACCTTGTGCTCAAAATAACGTTTCCAGAATTCAGCAGTAGTGGTATTGATAAGATTCGATTCGGCGTTCATCAGCATCACATAGCCTGACTTGAAATCGGGTGCAAAAGAAACATCGGCACGATACCCTTTCACCCAGCCACCATGATAGATCACCCGATGCCCATTAAAATTATATACACGCCAGCCTAAACCATAATGTGCGTCCTGCAAGTCGCCACGCCACCCTCTGCGATAAGTTTCACGCTTGGTTTTTACCCGTGGGGCAGACACTTTATCAACAATTTCAGGCGGCACTATAGTAGGAAATTCACCCAATAACGCCTGTAGGTAAATTGTCATGTCACTGATGCTGGCATTAACCCCAGCAGCAGGGGCGAACCGATAATAATTACTTTCCACCTCACCTTCTCGCCAGCGATTGCGCGCGATAGCAATATGTGGGCGTGCCCACTGCTGCGAACTCACTAAAGCGCCTTTTCCCGCACTGGCATGTTTCATACCTAACGGCAAGAACAGTTGTTCCTGTAACTGGCGATGATATGAGGTTTCCTGATTAAGCAGGTAGTTTTCGATTGCGCCGAACAAGGCGTTTTGATAGGTGTAACATTCACCGGGCGCGCAAATCGGCTCCAACGAGGCCAGACTGGATAGCACCCGGTCTAACGAATAATCAGCTTCAATCAGATTATCGTAGGCGTTCGGCATAAACCCGCTGGATTGCCCTACAATATGTTCAAGCGCAAGCGAACTCATGCCCTTGCCGGCAAAGTTCTGTTGAGGCACCAGTTCACTAATTTTGGTTTCCCAGGTTAATTCGTCCTGCTCCACCAGTTTGGCCATAAGAAGCCCGGTAAACGTTTTTGACACCGAGGCCAATCGGAAAACCGTATCCTCATCGATGGCTTTGCCTTTGGCGTGAGTTTTACCATAAACGTAAATTTTTGGTGTTTCACCCTGCTGGTAATAAACAAATGCGTAGCCTGGGATGCGATACTTCTGCGCGTCACGTCTTACCTCGCTGGCATAATTCTGTAGCCACCGATCAGCCGCATTCACAGGCGAGATGCTTACTAGAACAGAAAGTAAAAGGAATAAGCGCGATAAAAACCGCTTGAGAACAGGCAATGTCACCCCGGAAATTGAATTATAGTTTTAGTGCGTTTTAGGGTTCGCATCGAACTATTATGCTGGGCTGAGTTTCCCGGATCAACTGCTGTTTTATTCAAGTCACGCAAAAACTTTCATTCCCGGCAAATAAACGAGACAATATATAGTTCCGAAATCGTCGCATACATCCTCACTGATACGAGTAAACTTAAGCCCTTGTTAACAGCTTCTGGAATTTTCATGCTCCAACATGATGTTGAAATTTACCAAGCCGCGCGAGAAAGTCGAGATCGGCGTTTTGACGGAAAATTTTTCGTTGCGGTGAAAACCACAGGTATTTTTTGTCGGCCCATTTGCCCTGCCAGATTGCCCGCTGAACAGAACGTCGAGTATTTTACTCTTGCTGCGCAGGCCATCGAGAATGGCTATCGTCCTTGTTTGCGATGCCGCCCTGATAGCGCCCCCGGCTCGTGTGCCTGGCATGGCGTTAATACCACTGTGACGCGCGCCCAGGCACTCTTGAGCGAAATTCCCATCCAGTCCATTGAACA
Source organism: Alteromonas ponticola (assembly GCF_012911815.1). Lineage (GTDB taxonomy): Bacteria > Pseudomonadota > Gammaproteobacteria > Enterobacterales > Alteromonadaceae > Alteromonas > Alteromonas ponticola. The sequence continues at coordinate 248,089 of NZ_JAATNW010000006.1, forward strand.
TATTGCCAGCAGGTTGGGTGTCACGTCGCGTTATTTAAATAAACTGTTTTCAGAATATCTGGGCGTAACACCCAAACGCTTTCAGCTGTTTAATCAGTTAATGTTGGCTAAGCGCCTGTTGCAGAATAGTAGTTTATCGGTTGAGATTATTGCTGACGCCGCGGGATTTGCCTCTGCCAGACGATTGCAAAGCCTGCTGCAACAGCACTGGAAGCTGACTCCAACTGCCATCAGGAAAATGGTCAGGGATGTCAGCTTGCCCGGGCTTTCGCCTTCCGTTCAAATCAGGCTGGCTTATCGTCCACCTTACAACTGGCACTGGGTACGTGACTTTCTTGCTCAACGGGCTATCGCAGGTGTGGAGACGGTCACTGAAAACAGCTATTCAAGAGTGTTTGAAATTAATGGTGTCAGCGGTCATGCTACTGCCGTGCATAATGCGCAGCACTATGCTTTTGACGTTGAAATCAGACTGGATGAGCTGCGCTACCTTTATCAGGTTATTCGCATCATCAGTCGCGTACTGGACGTTGATGCTGACCCTAACCCGATCTCAGCGGCCCTGAAAAAAAGCGGGCTGCATTCGCATCAACTCTGTAAAGGCTTGCGTATTCCCGGGGCTTTTAGTGCCTTTGAAGCAGGATGCAGGGCGATACTGGGGCAACAGGTAAGCTTGAGCGCCGCAACCACGCAATTAAATAAGCTAGTTTCACACCTTTCAAAGACTGTGCAGTACGGCGCGGTATTCCCCGATCCGGTGAGCGTTGCCAGCAGTGACTTATCCTTTTTGCGCATGCCCGAGCAGCGTAAAAGGGCACTGAACGCGTTCGCACAGCTTTGCTGTGACAGTAAGGTAGCAACACCAACCAACGATGCCATTTTAAATATCAAAGGGATTGGCAACTGGACACTCAATTATTTTTTAGTTCGTGGCTGTGGTGAACCCGATATCTTTCTTGAGAATGATTTGGTAGCGCGTAATATGGCGACAAAGTTACAAATAAAGGCAGACATGGCCTCACCCTGGCGAAGCTATCTCACCCTTAATCTTTGGTACCTCGCCGCACAGGAGAAACAGCATGCGTAACGGCTACAATCAATTTTTTGCCAGCCCACTGGGTACCGTGGAGATACGTGCCAGCGCTGAAGGAATTAACGGGGTAAGGTTTTGCGATGCGCCGCGTGAAGCGTCTCCCAATCAACATACCTGCGAAGGAGCTAAGCAATTACAGGCTTATTTTGCCAAAGAGCTGACCGAGTTCTCTTTGCCTCTTTGTCCGCATGGCACGCCATTTCAGCAACAAGTCTGGCAAGCCCTTGGGGCGGTTGGTTACGGTGACACCGCCAGCTACGCTGACATCGCCCGTAGCATAAATAACGCAAAAGCCGTGCGTGCGGTAGGTATGGCCAACGGGCGCAACCCCATTGCTATTATTATCCCCTGCCATCGAATTATAGGCAGCAATGGCACTTTAACCGGGTATGCAGGCGGCCTTGAGCGAAAAGCGTTTCTGCTAGCGTTAGAACAACAGGAGCGCGTATGCCAGTAAAAGACGTTGTCGCACTATTATTGCTTGGTGCAATCTGGGGAGGCTCGTTTATCTTTATGCGCGTGGCTGTGCCCGAATTTGGCATTTTCGCGTTGGTCGAAGTGCGTACTCTGTTAGCCACGCTGGTGTTGCTGGTTGTACTGGTATTTAAAGGCGGTATGCAGGATATGCTGGTGCATTGGAAAGCAATTGCATTAATTGGCGCGATCAACACCGCCATTCCATTTGCATTATTCAATTACAGTAGTCTACATCTGGAAGCCGGCGTTAATGCCATCTTAAACGCAACAGCGCCCATGTTCGGTGCGCTCATTGCCTTTGTGTGGTTAAGCGACAAGTTAACCAAGCCAGCCGTACTGGGTTTGATCATCGGTTTTTTAGGCGTGGCAGTGATCAGCGCACAAAAGATTGGTGAGCAGGGTATCAGTATTTTGCCTATTATCACCGCGCTACTTGCTACCACCTGCTATGGACTGGCTGCAAGTATGATGAAAAAGTATTTACAGGGCGTCAGACCTTTGGCTGTGGCCACCGGTAGTCAGGCATCCGCGTCGTTATTGTTGTTGCCTCTAGCGCTATACACCATGCCAGAAGCGATGCCGTCAGCAGTAGCCTGGAACAACGCGATTGCGCTGGCGGTCCTGGGCACGGGGATCGCTTACATTCTGTATTTTAGTTTAATCGCCAACGTCGGCCCGGCTAAAGCGATCACAGTTGCCTACCTGGTGCCCCTGTTTGGCATCGTGTGGGGGTTAATATTTTTAAGTGAAGCGCTGTCGGTGCAGACGCTGATTGGTGGTGGGCTGATTTTAACCGGGGTGGCGTTGACTACCGGCGTAACGAAAACATTCTCCAGGAAAAAAGCGGACGTTAATTGTCGTGTCAACTAACGTTGCCTACATTTCAAACGCTTACTCGATTAGCTGCATGCGCACTAGGTTGCAGCCATCACGTTTAGCCTGGTAAAGCGCGTCTTCAGCGTTAATAGTGATCTCACTCATCGGGCGTGGAATGGCAGTAAAGGAGACACCGAAAGAAGCGGTGATTTTTGCATCAGGCTGGCTGTCAGGGCCTGATAAAGTCGCAATGCCGTAGCGCAGCTGCTGCGCAAACTCAAAGGCATCATGGGGGCCAAAGAGCGGGCGCAATATGATAAACTCTTCGCTGCTCCACCGCCCCAGAACATCGCTTTGATTAAGCTGACCAGAAAGATAACCGGCGACTTTATCCAGCACACCGTCGGCGACATTTCTACCATAGGTATCGCTAAGTTGAGAGAAATTATCCAAATCGACCAGAATAATACTCACAGCATTGTGTTGGCTCATCAGCTTTTGATAATAAGACTCCATTTCTTCCCTGGGCGGCAAACTGTGTGTCGTTCGAATAATGAGCTCAGCATTGATGTCCCGTCTAAAATAGTACAGCAGGTGATAAACCATCAAGAATAACGAAAAAATGACCACCAGCAGGGTCACCACACTAATAATAAACCCCTGAGAGATCTCAGATTGACGCTCTTGCAATGGACTCAACAGGTATACCGTCCAATTAAATTGGTTAAGCCTAACCTCCGCAATCAGGTAATCCTCATGTTCGATGGTAACTAACTTATTATTCAGATCGCGTTGCTGCTGCACCGCCTTTGGCAGGCTGGCATACCAGGTTAATTCCGACAAATTGGTAAAATTAGAACTGTCGGCCATCAGAGCGGGATCTGACGACAACATAATGTCGCCTTTCTCATCGACAAAAAGAAAGTCATAACCGAATTGTTGTTTGTAGGTTTCAAAAATGCTCACAAAACTAGCTAAACTTTTGCCAATTCCAAAAAAACCCAGAAATTCGCCGTAGTCATTGAAGATTTTTATATCGATAAAGAAATGAGGGTTTTCCCACTTGCCGATATCTGCCACCTTATCTTGCGGCAGATCCTTATATTTGAAATACCAGCTGATGTCACCTTCTGTTAATGAACGTTTACTGCCATCCGCATCATATTGGATCCGCGCTTTTTCGCTGGCCAGGAAAAAAAATAAATCAAACTCGCTTTGCAGTCTTTGAAGTACTCGGAATACCGCTTCTTCATCAACTTCTTCGGCATTTAACAGCGCTTCAACTTCTTGCGATTTGCCAAGAACTTCAGACACGTGCAGTGGCTTAAGAAGTTGTTCCACAATTAATGAAATAGCAGGAGAAAGTGATTGCTGCTGGGCCCGGCTTTGCTCTGCAACAATAGTTGAAATGCTGACGTGTACAAGCGTAACAATTGAAATAATAACGATGGCAAACAGCAACAAAAAGCTTCTGTGCAACATCCTGAAGGCTTTCACTGGCTACGTCCACTCCATGTGTAAGGTAAAACAACTGCGTTCGTTGAACATTGCTTTACTTATTCCCTTTTGCATTTTAACTAAGTATACCTGTACGAAATTTAATCTTCCAGAAACCATTTTTGATCTTTTCTCGCTGTGCGAACAAATAATGCATTCATTCGCTGACTTAATCAGCTGCCTTCGTTAAACTGACTTTAATTTGTCTTTAAAAGTAATCTATACACAGGAAAAACTATGGCGTTTTCAGTAGTCATTTTGGCTGCAGGCAAGGGCACTCGCATGAAGTCATCCCTGCCTAAGGTTTTGCACAAAGTGGGTGGTATCCCAATGGTTCAACGTATTATCAATACTGTTGAAGCGATGTCCGCACAACAGGTTCATCTGGTGTACGGTCATGGTGGCGACCAGCTTAAAGAAGCCATTACCGGACAACACCTTAATTGGTGTTTGCAAGGGGAGCAACTAGGTACCGGTCATGCGGTTCAGCAGGCAGCAGAGCACCTTCAGGACGACGAAGACGTGATGATTCTGGTGGGTGACGCACCGTTAATTCAGCAACAGACGCTGGAACGCCTGGTGGCGGTGAAACGCGAATGTGACTTGGCGTTGTTAACCGTTGAGCTGGATGATCCAACCGGCATGGGCCGCATAATTCGTAATGGCGAGCAGATTACTGCCATTGTTGAGCACAAAGATGCCAGTGAAGCACAGCAGCGTATTCGTGAGATAAACACCGGAATGATGATTATGGGCGGCGCAGATTTGAAGCGTTGGCTCAACGCGTTGGGTAACGACAATGCCCAAGGTGAGTATTATCTAACCGATGTGATCGCCATGGCAGCACAGGAAGGTAAAGTCATTAAAGCTGCACAGCCTGACACGGCGGTTGAGGTTGAAGGTGTGAATAACCGCATGCATCTTGCCGGAATAGAGCGTGCGTTACAGCAACGTGAGGCGGTAACGCTGATGACGAACGGTGCGACGCTGGCCGATCCGGCACGAATTGATGTTCGCGGCCAAGTCACCACGGGGCAGGATGTCTTCATCGATGTTAACGTGGTTCTGCAAGGCTCGGTTAAAATTGGCCATAACGTGAGTATTGGTGCAAATTGTATATTGATAGATTGCGAAATTGGCGATAATACTGTCATTGAACCACAATCAGTTATTGAGGGTGCGCAGGTGGGCGAGGGTTGCACCGTAGGTCCCTTTGCACGCTTGCGACCCGGCGCGGTGATGAAAGCTAGTGCAAAAGTAGGTAATTTTGTTGAGATGAAAAAATCGGTCTTGGGAGAAGGTGCCAAAGCTAATCATCTTACTTACCTGGGGGATGCAGAAGTAGGCGCCAATGCGAACATCGGTGCAGGCACCATTACCTGCAATTACGATGGTGTAAACAAATCAAAAACCATCATCGGCGCGAATGCTTTTATTGGCTCTAACTCTTCACTGGTTGCACCGGTTAAGATTGGCGACGGTGCTACAGTCGGTGCGGGTTCGGTAATCACATCGGAGGTGCGTGACGATGCGTTAGCCGTTGCGCGTGGCAAACAACGAAACATCGAGGGTTGGAACCGACCCGAAAAAAAAGCTGAAAGCTAAAACCTAAAAGGAAGCAGCATGGCGATAAAAACATTAATTGTAGGTTTCGGCTATGCTGCACAAACCTTCCACCTTCCTTTTCTACGCTGTTTAAATGCGTTCAACGTGGACGCAGTGGTGTCTTCTGATGCCGCTAAAGTTAACGCTATTCTGCCAGAGTGCCGGGTGTATGGGGCGCTGGATGATGCCATTCATGCCCAGCATTTCGACCTGATCATTGTTACTACACCCAATCTGATGCATGGCCATCAAGCCAGAAAAGCCTTGGAAGCTAACAGTCACGTGCTGGTCGAAAAGCCATTTGTGCTGTCGGTGACAGAGGCCAACGAACTGGTAGCATTAGCTGAGTCCCGGCAACTCAAATTATGTGCGTTTCATAACCGCCGATTTGATGGCGATTTTATTACTGTTTGTCGCCTGTTAGCGTCTAATAAATTAGGTGACGTTAAACACATCGTTTCTCGATTTGATCGATTCCGACCACAGCCGAAAAACCGTTGGCGAGAAAATGCTGACGCCGGTAGCGGCATTTTCTGGGATCTCGGTCCTCATTTAATTGATCAGGCGGTAGCGTTGCTTGGCAAGCCTCAGAAGATAAGTGGGTATTTACACACGCAGCGAGAAAATGGTCAGTCAACGGACAACTTTGAACTGACGTTGCACTATCCGGATCTTAATTACCACGTGGGCAGTTCATGCTTTCAGGCCAACGAAACGTTGCGCTTTGAAGTACGCGGAACACAAGGTAGCTACCGCCAGTTTGGTCTTGACTCACAGGAAGACCAACTGAAAAACGGTATTTCCCCGTCTGCTGGTACCTTCGGGTTGGGAGCTAGGGAGGGTGAGTTATGTTCACAAAATGGTTGTGAGACAGTCACTCTCGAATCGGGACGTTACATTCAGTTTTACAAGCAACTGGCCTACGCCATAGACGGAGGCCAGCCTCCACCCATCAGCACCCATGACATGCTGGCCAGTGTCGAAATTTTAGCTGGTGTGGTGGCAGTGGCAGAAGCGAACGAGGGTCACGTTTTAATCACATCGTAATATATAACGTTAAATTCGCATAAAAAGCTTGCAATTCGTAATTAAAATATTACGATATCTTTCAAATCGAAACTTTATCTTTCGGGTTATGTTAAAAAGGAATACGCAACAGCGACGTCGTGCCATTGTCGAGCAGCTTCATACTGATGGCGAAGTGGCTGTTGACAAACTGGCGCAGCGATTATCTACCTCTGAAGTCACCATACGTAAAGACTTGTCTGAACTGGAACGTAGCGGTTTGTTGTTGCGTCGGTTTGGTGGTGCGGTGCGGATTCCTGCGGAAAACGAGACAGGTAATGAAACTACAGTTTCAAAACGTAAGTCTGAAATCGCGATTGCCGCAGCGCACCTGATCAAAGATCATCAACGGATCATTATTGATAGCGGAAGTACCACAGCAGCGCTGATGCCATTGCTATCGGCAAAGCGTGGTTTGGTCGTGATGACAAATTCTCTGCATGTGGCCACCACGCTATTAGAGTTAGAGAATGAGCCTCAGGTATTGATGACCGGCGGCACGTGGGATTCGCTCTCACATTCGTTTCAGGGCCAGATGGCTGAATCTATGTTGCAGGCCTACAATTTTGATATTGCCTTTCTAGGTGCGGCGGGACTTGATCTTAAACGGGGTACGACAACGTTTAATGAGTTGACATCATTAAGTCGTGTAATGGCAGAGGTATCGTCTAAAGTGGTAGTGATGGCAGAATCAGAAAAGCTTGCCCGCAAGATCCCAAATGTTGAATTACCCTGGTCATCCATTTCTACCTTGGTGACCGATAATGAAATTGATAACGAAGCAATCAAACAAATTAACGCGTACGGCGTGGATGTCATCCGCGCCGCGGTAAGTAATTAGGAGTCATGTATGTGCGGAATAGTGGGCGCAGTCGCCGAACGTAATGTAGTTGAAATTTTACTGGAAGGCTTAAAGCGCCTTGAATACCGTGGATACGATTCCGCCGGGGTGGCGCTGTTACAGCAGGATGGTTCGCTTAATCGCATTCGTCGCACTGGCAAGGTGCAGGAACTGGCTGATGCCGTTGCCCAGGGGAATGCGCTAGGCACAACGGGCATTGCTCACACACGCTGGGCTACCCATGGCGGCGTAACTGAAGCTAACGCCCACCCGCACTTTTCAGACGAACGCGTTGCCGTAGTGCACAACGGAATTATCGAAAACTATCAGCCGTTGCGCGAATCGCTAAGGAAGAAAGGCTACACCTTCACCAGCGACACTGACACCGAAACTATCGCTCATACCGTAAATGAAGAACTCAAAGCAGGTGTTTCGTTACTAAAAGCGGTGCAGAACTCGGTAAAACAATTTCACGGCGCTTATGGCACCGTCATAATGGATAGAGAAGACCCCTCTCGCGTGGTTGTTGCGCGTTCGGGTAGCCCGCTGGTTATTGGTCTGGGCTTAGGTGAAAACTTTATTGCGTCAGATCAAATGGCGTTGTTGCCAGTAACCCGACGTTTCATCTTCCTTGAGGAAGGCGACGTTGCAGAAATAACCCGTCGTGAAGTGACCGTGTTTGATAAAAATGGCGAACCGGTAGAGCGTGAAGTTATCGAGTCGAATATCGAGCACGATGCAGGCGATAAAGCGGGTTATCGTCATTACATGTTAAAAGAAATTCACGAGCAACCCACCGTGGTGCGTAATGCGCTGAAAGGTCGCCTAGGCGAAAAAGACATAGAAGCGGATATCTTTGGTGCCGGTGCCGAAGACGTTTTTGCCAAGGTAAAACACGTACAGATTATCGCCTGCGGCACTAGCTATCACGCAGGCATGACAGCCCGTTACTGGCTTGAGCAATACGCCAACGTGTCATGCGGCATCGAAATCGCGTCTGAGTTCAGGTACCGTAAATCAGTGGTCCACGAAAACAGCCTGCTGGTGACCATTTCTCAATCAGGCGAAACCGCTGATACACTGGCCGCATTGAGATTAGCGAAAGAATTAGGTTACATGTCCAGCCTGACAATCTGTAACGTGCCGGGTTCATCACTGGTACGTGAATCGGACCTGGCCTTTATGACCAAAGCCGGTGCAGAAATTGGTGTGGCGTCTACTAAAGCATTCACCACCCAGCTAACTGCATTCTTGATGCTGACCATTGCCTTGGGTAAACACAATGGATTAAGTGCCGAGCACAAAGACAACATCATAGCCGCGTTACACAGCTTACCGTCGAAACTTGAGGAAACCCTTGCCATTACCCAGGGTATCGAAGATTTGGCTGAAGAGTTTGCAGATAAAAACCACAGCCTGTTCCTGGGCCGCGGTGATCAATACCCGATAGCGATGGAAGGTGCGCTTAAGCTAAAAGAAATTTCTTACATCCACGCTGAAGCTTACGCCTCGGGTGAATTAAAGCACGGTCCGCTGGCCTTGATTGACGAAGAAATGCCGGTCATCGTAGTTGCACCCAACAACGAGTTATTGGAAAAGCTAAAATCAAACGTTGAAGAAGTACGCGCCCGCGGCGGGATCATGTATGTGTTTGCCGATAAAAATGCAAATTTCTTATCTGACGAAACTATGCGTGTAATCAACGTCCCTCACTGTGAAGCGCCCATCGCGCCGATCATCTACACCATCCCGCTACAACTGCTGTCTTATTACGTAGCGTTAATCAAGGGAACCGACGTAGATCAACCGCGTAACCTGGCTAAGTCAGTTACGGTTGAGTAGTTGTTAGCTCACGGCTTATTTGGTTTGTGAGTGAGTAATATAATTTCATACTTTGTTTTAAAGTGTCCTACTAAGTAAAATAGTATATTGCTAATAAAAGAAGCCGGTAACAATAGCCGGCTTCTTTTTACAAATGTCGCGGACTCAACCCCGAAGTTCCCCACACACAAAATTGAGCCGCGTCTCGTAACCGCATGAACACCATAGTTAGCTGTTTAAATCCTAGGGATTACCTTGGGCTCGCATTCATCGCACACTCAACGGCAGCAATTTGCTTGGCTGTCACTGTCAGAAAATCTGTTCCTTTACGGGTATAATACCGCAACAACCCATTGAAGATATCGAACAATACTTTTAATACCATATCAAAAATCCTGTAGGTATGAGCCACTCACATTTGACAATGTTTGTAGGAGGTTAAGCAGAATTTTTTTGAGGCGTAGCGTTAACTGCTAATCTTACTTTAAAAACTTATTTTTGTTACCATAATATGCTGGCGTCTTAATATTATTTTAGTATAATCTAAGTTTAGGGTAAGCATTTGATTGTAATGGATTTTTTCTCTGGTTGTGGAGGTGCGAGTCAAGGACTTCGCCAAGCTGGTTGTGATATTGTTTTAGGGTTGGATTTTGACAAGGATGCGGCAGCCTCCTACAGAGCTAATTTTCCTGAAGCAGCCTTCTTTGAAGGAGATATCCGAGAAATTCCAGAAGAGGATGTTTCTGCTGTCATTCGTGAAAGAAATCCAGATAATCAACCTCTCTTAATGGCCGCTTGTGCCCCTTGCCAACCTTTTTCATCTCAGAATAAATTTAAGTATGGAGAAGATGCCCGTAGAACTTTACTGGATGAGACTCACCGCTTCATTCATCGGTTATTACCTGATTATATCCTGATTGAAAATGTGCCTGGTATTCAAAAGGTCGATGAAAATGCCGAAGGTCCGTACAGAAGATTTATTTCACTTCTCACTGATTTGAATTATCAGTACAAAGCTTTTATAGCACGATCGGAAGATTACGGTGTTCCCCAAAAGAGAAAAAGATTTGTGCTTTTAGCAAGTCGGTTAGGCGAAATAAGTGAACCGTTGAAGACTCATGGAGATGGCCTAGAACCATATGCAACTGTCAGGGATTATATTGAAGGGTATTCAAAACTAGAAGCAGGCAGTACTTGTGCGTTGGATAAACTACATGTCTCCGCTGAAATGAAAGAAATTAATTTGACTCGAATCATGCACACGCCGGAAGGTGGTGATCGAAGAGACTGGCCGGAACATTTAGTAAACAAGTGTCACAAGAATTATAAGGGGCATACGGACACCTACGGGAGAATGAGTTGGCACTTACCGGCACCCACCTTAACTACTAAATGTCATAGCTACTCAAATGGCAGGTTTGGACATCCTGATATTAAACAAAACAGGGCCATAAGTATTAGAGAAGCGTCTAGATTACAGACCTTTCCAGACAACTATGTATTCCATGGTTCTTTAGGGTCAATGGCGAGACAAATAGGTAACGCAGTCCCATGCCGTTTGGCAGAGAGTTTTGGAATCTCTGCTAACCTACATTATCAAAACTACTTAGATATGGATTAGGGATACTATCTTAAAAAAGTTGAACAAAGTTATGGCTAATTTTAAAACTAGAGCACGAGCCTTAGATTTACTAGGGCGTCAACAAATAGCAGGTATACCAACCGCTATAAACGAATTGTTAAAAAACGCACATGACGCCTATGCTGATCGAGTTGATATTGACTACTTCAGAATGAGAGATCTCTTCATTTTGAGAGACGATGGTATGGGAATGACCAAAAGGGAATTTCAGGAACGTTGGCTGACTTTAGGCACGGAGTCGAAAGTTAAGCACCGAAAATCCTTGAAGCCACGAGTCGATGAGACCAAATCTCCTAGAATTTCTATGGGCGAAAAAGGAATTGGAAGACTCGCAATAGCATCCATTGGCAAACAAGTATTAATCGTGACCAAAGCTAAAAATATAGAAGGGATAACCGTTGCCTTAATTAACTGGCAATTGTTTGAAATTCCTGGCTTGAATTTAGAAGATATAGCGATTCCCGTCCAAGAGTTCAAAAGGTTTCCTGAAAAGTCAGATATTGATTCTATGAAAGAGCAGATAATTCAATCACTGACTAAGCTCAAGGATTCTGATGAGTTAAGCCAAGGCGAATATGCGGAAATAAAATCTACAATTGAGAAGTTCGATATTTGTCCTAAAAAGTTTAATAATAAGCTTATCGGGAAATTCCCTTGGGAAAAACCTGAAGAGGGGGGAACATTTTTTTATATATCTTCTGTTGATGATATTTTGCATTCGGATATAGATGGAAACTCCAAAGCCGGTGAAGCGACGAAAATAGAAAAGATGCTTATGGGCTTCCACGATACTATGACGCCAAAGCATCCGGCACCTTTGTTAGAAATCGTTTTCCGCGATTACCGTAGTGATGACCATGAATATAAAGACCTTATAGACAAGCAGGAATTCTTTTCAGTAGATGACTTTGAGCTCGCTGATCATCATTTTGAAGGGAATTTTGATGAATTTGGCCAGTTTAAAGGAATGGTAAAAATATACAGAGAGAAAACTTTTGACCATATTGTGAACTGGAGAGGTAACAATTTTAATCCAACTAGGTGTGGTCCATTTTCTATAAACTTTGCTTATCTTCAAGGCGTACAGAAAGAATCGATAGTTGATGCTGTAAACCATGCACAAATTTACGCTAAATCTAAGAAATTTGGTGGATTATATGTCTATAAAGATAATATCAGAATATTGCCTTACGGAGATTCGGACTACGATTATTTGGAAATAGAAAAGCGCAGAAACCAGTGGTTTGGTTATTTTTTTTCATATAGGAGAATGTTTGGAGTTATAAGGCTTTCTGAAGAATTTAACAGTGAGCTAAAAGAAAAAGCTGGGCGAGAAGGCTTTATAGAAAATAAAGCATATCGACAGTTAAGGGAAATATTAAAGAACTTCTTTACTCAACTAGCTGGTGATTTCTTTTCTACAGATGAAAGTTCCCCTTCACCTAAAGCTGAAATATGGCGAGCGAAACGCAACGAAATCAAGCAGTCCTATAAGGCTTTAGAGGAAAGAGAAAAGAAAGCTAAAGAGAGAAAGAAAAAGTTTGAGGATGCTTTAAATAGTTTCTTCATATCTCAAAAAGAAGATTCACTTCCTGAAACCATTGATAAGCTTTTGAAAGATATTAATCTTGATGTGAAAAGTATATATTCTGAAAAAGATCATGACATTGCGAGTCAAAAATTACTAGATATTGAGTCACGCTCTAGACAGAAAATCGACAATTTTAGAAAGTCACTTATGATTCCCGCACCAAGAGGTTTTTATATCAAAGGTGAGCTCAAGCGTGACTATGAGACTTACATGGAAGAAATGGAGCGTTTGGACAGTATAGTTTTTAGTGATGCTTATAAAAAAATCGATGAAATCGTCGAATTCACAATTTCTGACTTAGCCATATCTATTAGTAAGCGTAGGAGATTGGAGCAAGCAGTTGAGAGCATTTCAGATCAAGCAAAACAGATTAATGTTGAAAAACGTAAAAGTGTTACCGAATCAGTCACTGATATAAACAAAAGAGTAAAAAGCTTAACTAGTGAATTAATGATCGATTTAGATGATCAAATCAGACTTGTAAAAGACAAGTTCAAAACTGTTTCTATATCTAGTGAAAAAGATATCGATTTAGTTGCCACACGTAACTCTTTATCTGCTGAGATTAACTCTGTTTCCGAAAGAAATACAGCTATTTTAGATGCTCTCATTAGGCAGCTTGAGGGTATTTATTGGGAAAAGGATGCGAATAATAATTATATAACTAACGAGCAAATCACAAACGCACTAGGAGACGAGCTTGAAGAGTTGAAAGAGAGAGTTCACACCGATGTAGAGTTGAGCCAGCTCGGGCTTGCGGTAAGCGTGATTCACCATGAATTCAATAGTACAGTGCGTTCTGTACGCGCTAGTTTAAGAGATCTTAAAGCTTGGTCAGATGTCAATGAACAGCTCGAGGGGGTGTACAATAATATAAAAATCAACTTTGAACACCTTGATGGCTATTTAAATTTGTTTACACCTCTTAATCGGCGATTAAATAGAAAAGCTGAAGATATAAAATTACTTGAGGTTAAGACTTTTCTTATTGACTTATTTAAAAGTCGTATGGAAAGACATAATATAACATTTAAACATACCCGAGGTTTCGCCCGCGCAAAATTAAGGGGCTATCGTTCCTCATTCTATCCCGTATTTGTCAATGTAATCGATAATGCTATTTACTGGTTGAATGATAGCGGTGAAAAAGAAAAGGTCATTCGTTTACACGCAGATAAAGACAATAATATTTATATTTCTAATAATGGCGTTGGGATTGCTATCCAAGACAGAAAAAAAATATTTGAACTTGGATTCACCCGTAAAGAGAATGGCAGAGGGATGGGATTACATATTAGCAATGAGGTTTTAGAGTCTGTAGGGTATAAGCTAGAGCTTGATGAACCACGAGAAGGCTCAAATGTTACGTTTAAAATAGCAGTGGCGAATGAAAATAATGGATGATTTTTCAAGACATTCTGAAATTATAGCTAACAACTTTATTCAGAGCATAATTTTTGTAGATGATAAAGCATATTCAACAGACGGGCATAGAGATCAGCATGAATTCGATGCTCAGTCTATCACGCGAGTGTTTTCCGAAAATGGAAAAATATGCGCTGTTTATAGGCCTATAGTTGAAAGCGATGTTGAAGTGCTTAGTGAAGTAGCCAAGAAATCTGATGTGGCCGTGCTTGATTGGCAAATTATTTTGGACGACGTGCCGATTGAGGACGGTGACTATGATGATGAGGCCGATGATGATGATGATGATGTTCGAGGTATTTATACCAAGCGTATCATCCGGTCACTGGTCTCTGCTTCTGAATGTGAATACAGTATCAAATTGATAATCGTATACACTGGCGAGACAGATCTTCAATACATAGCGACAGAAATTAATGCTTCTTTAAAAGAAGGAGATATAGAGAACTTTTCTATTTGCGATTCAGATCCATTCACTATAATTTCAGATAGCTGCAAAATTATGGTTGTCGGAAAATCAAATAGCGCGAATGGAAGGGCAAAGCATAATCCAGCATTAAGAGGGAAGATTATATCCTACGACGAGCTACCAAGCTTTATTTCCAAAGAATTTTCAGCAATGACAGCTGGGTTGCTTTCTAACTTTGCTATGGAATCACTTACGGAAATTCGACAGAATTTTCATCATATTGTGCGTAAATTTTCTAGAGAGCTTGATGCTGCTTATTTAGCTCACCAGGTTTTACTCCCAAATACCGATGATGCGAATGAGCTTTTGGTTGAACTAATAGGCGATACCTTTACTTCCCTGCTTCGATACAAGCAACTTAACCGGACTATCGATAAAAGCTATATTGAAAAATGGCTTAAAGATAACGTCACCGAAAAGTCAAAGTTATTGCTTAAAAACGATGGTAGTGAAGATAAATTCGAGTATTCTAGAACTCATTCAGTTTTGTTAAAGCTTCTGGGATCTAATCCCGATGTGGTTGACAAATTTGTTCAGGCGATTGGAAATGTAAAGAATGTAAAAGCTGATAATAGTGAGCAGGCTTTATCTAAAAGTAATGCTAGAACGTTATCATCTAAGTATGCAATTACTTTGTTTACTGATGTTGAAAAGTATGAAGAGATAAACAAGCAGTTTGCCAACCTTTGCTATCATAGGCATGCTTTTATACATACAAGTTATCTGCCGAGCCTATCTTTAGGTACGGTTGTTAAGAGCACATCAGAAGAGGGAAAGTATTATGTATGTATCCAGCAGCGATGTGATTCAGTTCGACTTAAAGATTTCGAAAGCAGACGCTTTCTATTTATTTCTCTTTCTGAGATAGATGAAGGGGGAGGGTTTAACTTTTTGACTCCAGATGGAACGAAACTCAAAATTGATAAGGGAACATTTGCTTTAAGAACTGTTAAGTTTAATGGTTTCAATGGTATTGTGATAGCAAAGTATTGTGAAAGAACAGAAAAAAAATATTTTGAGCCATCTCATTTCTGCGATGAGATACCAGAAAAATTTGAGTTCATTGTTGAATTGAAAGAATTGTATGCTCAACGAATAGCAGAAGAATATAGCGCAGGATTATCTAGAGTCGGTCTCGATGAACCAGAGTGGGTAAGATTGCTGAATTGAGTAAGTATTTGCTAAAAAATTACTTTATAAGGGAAAATATTCTTCCTTGACGTTCCAGCTTGTACCTACGAGGTAGTTCATAGTTTTTTTCATTTGCTATGAAAATTATTCTATTGGATATTTCGGGACAATCAGTAATAGAATGGCACTTTATTACTAAAGATATACATTGAAACAGAGTTTATTTTTTAGCATCGTTTTTTAACTACCACGATTCAGTATCTGTAGAGAGTAACTGTGTGAAAATTTATTACTCTCCCACAGGATTATGGGAGGGTAATAAGGTGTCATGCCCTCCCATATTTCTTGAGCTCAAAGCGGCCGTCGGCGTTGCGTAGAGGATTATCTGCTGTAGAAATTGAATTGCCTCCACAGCTACATTGACAAAGAACCGTCATTGCATTCACCAGAATGAGCGCAGACCGCAACCTCCAAAACACAATGCAATACCAATTCAATTCGCAGAAATCGCATCTTATTCAGACTGATACATGATATTTCCATCTATAACCGTCATTAACACCTTGGTGTTTCTTATGTCTTCCGGTGCCATATTGAACAGATTTTGATCAAGCACTACAAAGTCTGCGAACTTGCCAACTTCAATTGAACCTATCTGGTCTTCCATGCCAACAGCCCATGCATTGTTGATGGTATAAGCTGTTAACGCGTCTTCAACACTAATTTTCTGCCCTGGGATCCAGCCTTGAGGGTTTTCGCCATCGAGTGTGCGCCGCGTGACCGCGGCATAAATTCCCGCTATAGGATCAAGCGGCGCCACGTTCCAGTCAGAACCAAACGTAATCCGCGTCCCGGTTTCCTTTAAAGAGCGAAAGGCATAAGTGCCTGTTAAGCGTTGCTTACCAATTCGTTTCTCAGCCCAGCGGCCATCATCAATAGCGTGGTAAGGTTGCATTGAAGCGACAGCGCCTAAAGCAGAAAAACGCGCTACTGCGTCCTGGCTTAGGTGTTGAGCGTGTTCAATCCTGGGTCGTACCGGAGGGGGTTTAAGTTTACTAAAAATATCCAGGACAGCATCATTCGCGCGATCGCCAATGGCGTGGATAGCCAGCTGTAACCCAAGGTTATTTGCTTCTTCAATTGCGCTTTCTAATTTAGCGATAGGCTGAATGGGCATTCCACTGTTCGACGGGTCATCGCTATAAGGATGATAAAGCCAGGCTGAGCGGCTACCTAACGAGCCATCAGTCATTGCCTTTACACCGGGCCACGAAAGCCAACTGTCACCTTTGCCATCTGCGGCAATAATGTCAGCTAATTTTTGTCTATCTTTAAGCGGCACATAGATAACCGCCCTAAGGGTCTGGGTTCCATTCTTATTGGCACGTTTAAATAAGTTGTATTCGCGCCAGCCCGCGTCTTCCAGCACATTGGGTATGCTGTGAATTTGGGTAAGACCGTGTTTCAGCGCATGCTTCATCCCTATAGCAAGCAACCTGTCTTCTTCATCTTGTGTGGTCTTTGGCATTACTTTAAACACCGCTTCCATTGCTGCATCTTTTAGCACGCCAGTAGGCACACCATCTTTATCCCGCACAATTTTGCCACCGACTGGATCGGGTGTTTTATCATCAATTCCTGCCAACGCTAATGCTTTACTGTTTACCAGTGCAGAATGACTGTCCACTCGCATCAGCAGTAAGGGGTGATCTTTGGTGACGTTGTCGACCCAATGCCGGTTTGGTTGGGTACCACCCCAATTTGTTTCATCCCATTTTCCACCGGTGATCCATTCCCCCTCATTTATCTTGGTAACGTGCGAAGCTATTCGATTAACAAAATCTTCTTTTGATGTCGCGCCCAGTGTGGATACGGACACAAGACCTTCTACGCCAGTCATAAAATGAGTGTGATTATCAATCAGCCCAGGAACGATAAGTGCTCCATCCGTTTGATTCACCTTGCCAGTAAAGCCACTCAATAATGTCTTGTCGCCAACATTAACAATGCGCTTATTATCAGTAATGATCACTTCTGCCCAAGGTTGCTTGGGGTTGCCAGTCCAAATTTTTTCTCCGACCCACGCTACCTGACTGTTGACGGTGAAAGTGAGTAGCGAAAAAAGTAACCCGACTGTAAAGTTGATTTTGTTAACGTATCTCACTTCCTTGCTCCTTTTCTCGAATTAGCAAAGTTAAATCTAGCTGGTTTTTCTAAGAGCGCATGTGCCTAAAGAGGGTTCACTTAGTGGTTTTTATCCCAAAAACTGTGATGACGCTACAACCTACTATTTCACAACATAGATGCATTTCACATTAACTTCTAGGCCCCTGGATCAACTAACAAAATTCTAGCTACCCATTTTCATCTCTGAACGGGCCAGTAATTGTAATTGGAGGTTGCGGTCTTCGCCTAATAGGGGAAGGACAATCAAATCAATTTGGTTCAGAACTATTTTCTCCTTTTGCTAATTTCCAC
The DNA here is from genome assembly GCF_012911815.1 of Alteromonas ponticola. Classification (GTDB taxonomy): domain Bacteria; phylum Pseudomonadota; class Gammaproteobacteria; order Enterobacterales; family Alteromonadaceae; genus Alteromonas; species Alteromonas ponticola. The sequence continues at coordinate 266,040 of NZ_JAATNW010000006.1, forward strand.
GTCCATTGATTTGCCAAACACGCTGATAAAATGGCGCTCGAGGTAGTAATTAAGGCGTGATCGGTAATCGAAAAAGCCCAAAAAATGCTATTACTAAAGGCTACGGATAGCAGAACCGATGCATTGATCAGAATGGCGTTTTTGATTTTTATGGTCATCTTTTTTTACGTTTGTTTATGTATTCGTCACCAACTTAAACGAGATCGAGCAAAACGAAATCGTCCGGAAGTACAGATTATAAGATGCGTTGAGCCATGTTAGCCGTTCATGCATGTATCTAAACGACATAAGCGGGCAACTAACATTGTTTGTTCCGTCCATGCAGCGAACCGCACGATTAAAAACTCAATGATTTAATTCGAATAATCCACACTTCTCTTTGCAACCCAGTCAATAGACGTTAATAATTAGCGGAAACTCACGTTATCAAAAAAGTAGTTCGTTGAACCTTAAGTTATCTTCGCTTCGCTTCTGTACACTTATCATGCTAATCACATTAGTGGCTAGCGCGTGGGCAGATGAAAAAAACATTACCTTTGTTTTTACTGCTGACATGCCGGTAGTGGGTGACGAACGCAAAGGCGCGTATTCGAGGCTGGCAACGCTGCTCAAAGAAGTCCGAGCGCAGGAAACTGAGACAGCGTTTTTGTTTGGTGGCGCTAGTTTAGGACCTAGTCCCATGTCCGGTTTCGATCGCGGCGCGCATATTATTGATGTACTCAACAGCCTTGAGCCCGATGCCATGGGCGTGAGTCAACGAGAATTCAGTTATTACGAAGACGAACTTTCGTTACGCGCGTTTGAAGCGGGATTCCCAATGGTCGCCAGTAACCTTTTTGACCCTCTTGTTCGCAGTACGCCTACCGGCTTAGTCGACCGTGTTTTGATAGAAAAAGGTAATCTATCGATTGGCATAGTAAGTGTAGTGGATCCTTCAGTAACAGAGGAATATCCGCTTGAACGTGCACAGGTTATAGACCCCAGCGAGCAAGTTAAGGTGAAAGCGTTACAACTAAGGGCATCCGGCGCGCAATTAGTTGTTTTACTTTACTCTCACCCGTCACTTTTTGTTAAAAAGCAACTGGAACAGGGTGTTATCGATTTGGCTTTTCTTACCGATCCTGACTTAGATATCCGGAGTGAGGAAACGGTGTGGTCGCACCCAAGAAATGTGCTGTTAAGTCGGTATGCCCAGGCCGCTGTGGTAAGTTGCTCGTTAAATGAAAATGAATCAGAACGTCTGACAATAGAATCTAAATTGCTTAATCTGGACCAATTTGCTCCTGATCCGGAAGTTGTTGCGCAAACCACCGGTTATAGTATGCGGTTGAATCGGTTACTGGATGAACAAATTAGTCAGCTAAAAGCCCCCATGGATACAAGCAGAAAAGCGGTACGCTCTGGAGAGAATGCATTTGCAAATCTACTGACTGATGCGATCAAAAGTTTCACTCAGGCTGATGTTGTATTGTTGAATGGGGGGATAATTCGAGCTGAAAAATACTATCAGGAGGGAGAGTTAATCACCCGCGGTGATATTTTCCAGGAACTGCCTTTCAGAAATAAAGTGGCAACACTGGACATCAAAGGAAAAGTTATCATACAAGCGTTGGAGAACGGGCTGAGTATGTTGGAATCGCTGGAAGGACGTTTTCCTCATGTCGCCGGTATGCAGGTTACCTACGACAGCAGGTTACCTGCTAAAGAACGCGTATTGAAGGTAACCATTGACGGCGAGCCCATCGCGCCGGAAAAGAATTATCTGTTGGCCACCACCCAGTATCTCGCTGAGGGTGGGGATGGATATTGGATGTTTAAGGAGCGGGAAGGTGAGTCCGGAAATACTAAGTTTCCTCCATTGCTGTCAGATATCGTGATCACTAATATGAGACAGCAAGGGCAAATCAATCCGCAAATTGAGAATAGAATGGTTGATGTTGCCAAAAGGAAGCCTGGTGAGTAACACGAAAGCTTCTGCTACCACAAAAGCCAATGCGTCATGGTTGAGGGGCAAAAGAGTCCCGCTGTCCGCGGTCTTTTTAGTCTCAATATCGACCATTATCTTTCTATTCTTTCTGGTCTCGATGCTGGCGTTTTTCCGCTTGCAAAGCTTTAGCGACATTCTTACCGAACTTACTGAAGAATCAGTACCGTCACTGGCAATTTCAGGACGAATTTTTGGCAAGGTAAATCAGTTAACCTACCTCACTGAGGGGTTAACCCGCGCGCAGAACGAAGTAGTCAGGCGGGTCTTGTACACGCAGCTTCAGGAGCAGGTGGCTGATCTTCAAGTGCTGGCGGTTGATCCCAACGCCGACCCCGCATTACTGGCCCACATTCAGGGGTTGGATCTGGAAATAAGTGAGTTAAACCAGTTGGTAAAGAGTCGTTTGGAAACAGAAGCGACAATTCAGAAAACACTCGACTCGGTATACCAACTCTACAATGCCGTAACAGTATCGCAGTCAGAACAGGCAGACGAAGATCAAATAATCGACAACACCAATTGGAAAAATGTGTTCGCCGATGTGGTTGCAATGGCCTCAAGGGTCGCAACATTGGACCGGCTCGCAGAAATCAGGCAGACCGAAAGAAGGCTTGAGGAACAACTCGGAGAACTAAGTGAACTGATTCTGGTTTTACCCGAAAGCCAGCAATCGGCAGCTGATACACAACTACAGGCTTTGCAGGAACTAATCATTACCAAAACAGGTCTGGTTGCCCAAAAAATTAGTCACCTTCGCACGAAGGGACGCGCCACAGGCCGTGGTAATTTCGTACGAAATTTTATTCTCGATTATGCAGGAATGTCTGAGTACAGAGCTTACCAGCTTACGGAAGACACGCTGGCAAAATCGAAACGCACCACCACGCTGGTAAAAAATCAGATCAACATACTAGGGACGATCAGCGTGATCGCAATTCTAATCTTGATCGTGGTAATTTATGTGATTCAGTCGAGAATTGTCACTCGTCTGGAAAAACTAAATGACTTCGTCCGTGACCGTCTAGCCGGGCGTGATACCCGTTTTGCTATTTCGGGTAACGACGAGATTTCAGATATCGCCAAATCATTTGAGACCTTTGCCCATACCATCGAAGAGCAAAAACAAATATTAGAAGACATGTCACTGTCAGATGGGCTAACTGGCGTGGCAAATCGGCGTGCATTCGACAAGCGTATTGATCATGATATTCAACTGGCAGTACGGCATCAGTGGCCTATTACGGTAATCTTGTTTGACGTTGATCATTTTAAGCTTTACAACGATTCTTATGGTCACGCCGTGGGGGATGAGTGTTTAAAGGAGCTGGCAACTGCTATCAAAAATGTAATGAGACGAGAGCAGGATTTTTTCGCCCGCTATGGTGGAGAAGAGTTTGTGTGTGTTCTGTCTGACACAGATTTAGCCGGCGCTAAAACGGTTTCTAATACAATTCTGGAGGCCATCCGCAATCAGGCCATTCCGCATATTAAAAGTCCCATATCCGAGCACGTCACCGTCAGTGTGGGTTCAGTCACTGCCCGTCCGTCAAAAGACAGGATAACATCACCGATTGAGTTACTGAAAAGGGCTGATGAAGCCTTGTATGAGGCGAAAGAGCGTGGTCGCAACAGGCAAGTCAACGTACAGATAGAGTGAAACAAGGGGTAAGCAATTTTTTAACACGCTACCGCGTCGACAACTGAAACGCGCACATACTTAATGCACTGGCGACATTCAGCGATTCGATATCTCCTTTGCCCTTAATGGTAAAAGCTTTGGCATTAACCTCAGACAAGGTGCTTTGCGGCACGCCTCGGGCTTCATTGCCAAACAGGTAGCAGGCGTATTGGGTAAACTCTGATTGGGTAATAGAGCTACCGTGCAAATCCAGATAAGCAAACGAATCAAATCGCGCAGCGAGTGAATCTATCGGTACATCTTGTTCGAGGGGTAAATGAAAGATGGCTCCCATACTTGCTCGAATGACTTTAGGGTTATATGGATCGACACTGTTCGGGCTTAGCAATAGTCTGAAATTACCAAACCAGGCAAGCGTGCGCATGATGGTGCCTAAATTACCGGGATCTTGAATTTCATGCAGATAGATACATTTTTCGACGCCGCTGAACCGTGTTGGATCCACCTGCGCTGCCGATAAAGGGACACAGGCGATAATACCCTGAGGGGATTTGGTGTCACTGAGCTGCATCATTTGTTTTTTTGATACCAGAGTAACTGGCCATTGGTTGGCACGTTGCTGTGCCCATTGCTGATACTCTTCAGTAACATAAATTCGAGTCGCACGACGTATAGCAGGCTGTTTGACCGCATTAAATAATTCCAGCACCAGATGTTCGCCCTCAACAAGAAAATACCCTGATTGGTTCCGGTATTTTTTATGATGTAGTTTCTTTACATCGTCCAATTTCATGTTGAAGCTCTAAGTCACTGTTTGCGAAAGGGTGTAACCAGATTGTATCGGTTAATAGTCTTAAAGTCAGGCGAATTGGTAAATCACCTGCTGGAATACTACAATATGCACCGATTTGAAGAGCACACAGCAGATTGAGCGAATGGCAAAGTCAAAAACCAGCAAAAAATGGATGGACGAGCACGTTAACGACCCTTATGTAAAAAAGGCGCAAATTGACGGATATCGCTCCAGAGCAAGCTACAAGCTGATTGAAATTAACGACAAAGACAAATTGTTCCGTCCCGGCGACGTGGTAATGGATCTGGGCTCTGCGCCGGGTGGCTGGTCGCAAATCGTTGCCCCCATCGTTGGACAGGCTGGTCGCGTTATCGCGTCAGACATTCTGCCCATGGACAGCATCATTGGCGTGGATTTTATACAGGGCGATTTTACCGAAGAAGCGGTCTACGACCAGATTTTGCAAATGCTGAATGGAGCCAGCGTGGATACCGTAATCTCCGACATGGCACCCAATTTAAGTGGCGTTAATACCACCGACCAGTATGCCTCAATGTATTTGGTAGAACTGGCACTGGACATGGCCCGAAATGTCCTGAAACCCGGCGGCAGCTTTTGTGCAAAAGTGTTTCAGGGCGTAGGATATGATGAATACATGAAGGATGTTCGCAGCTCGTTTGATAAGGTGATTATACGCAAACCGGCGGCTTCACGACCTCGCTCAAGAGAGGTCTATATTGTCGGCAAAGGATTTAAGGCATAGCATAGAAAAAAGGGGCACCAGGGCCCCAAGCTCGGTCCAGGGATTAGACCAGGAAAGCCGGAACAAACCAATAGCAGTAAAACTAATGTGAATCGTGTGTTTGCTCCAGAGTGGATACACAAACGGCACAGACGACGTTATAAAATGGTGTGATGGGTTGGTGAGCGGTTGAACTTTCTTTGCTTGATACTTAGCGGTTGCGGTAGACGCCACTGCGATTTGCAATGCTTCTGCAATTAATCTAACGGTTTGTTACAAGTTACTCACCACATCCAACTTGCCTAATCTTAGTCTGTCATCAACACTAGTAAGCGTTTGAATAAAAATGGAATTATTGTATGAAACTAACAAGTACCCTAATCGCACTGTCGCTAATGACCCTGTTTGCGCAGGCTGCAGAAGAACGTACCGTCAATAATGGCAATCTGGTTTTGCAAAACATCCCTGAAATACCAGAGCAAGTCGTCGACGACTTAAATCAGTATCAGAATATTCGCTCGGCACCGTTTGAAGCATTCAGCCATGATGGTGAAAGCGTATTTATCACTACTCGATTTGGTGATGTAGGGCAAATTCACCGTGTTGACATGCCAGCAGGTGCACGTCACCAGCTCACCTTCTTTAAAGAACCGATTGGTTCAGTCGAGCGGCAGCCAAAAACGGATAACCTTGCCTTCACCATGGATGCCGGAGGGAGCGAGTTTTCCCAAATCTTTTTACTTGACCCCGATTCCGGCAAGAGCACCATGCTGACCGATGGTAAGTCGCGTAACGGCGTGATCAGCTGGAGCGATTCAGGCAAGTGGCTGGCCTATCAGAGCACCGAACGCAATGGCAGTGCCAATGATATATGGGTAATGAACCCGCAAGCGCCTGAAAAACGACGGGTAGTGCTTGAATCAACCGATGGCAGCTGGTGGGGGCCAACTGACTGGAACAAACAGGGTACGTCCATTCTTACCCAGCAGTATATCAGTGCCAGCGACTCGCGAATTTATCTTTTGGATGTCGAAAGCGGCGAAAAAACGCTCATTGATGGTAGCGAGTCAAGTCCATCCGTTAACTTCTCATTGGCCTTCGGCCCACGCGACGAGGGCTATTTCCTTTCCACTAACCAAAAAAGTGAATTTACTCAGCTTGGCTATCGCGATATTAAAAACAATAATTTAAAAATCATCACCGATCAGATCAACTGGGACGTTGAAAGTTTTGCTATCAGTAATAATGGAAAAAGAGCCGCGTTTACCACCAACGAGGACGGTATCAGCAAGCTATATCTGCTTGATACAAACAGTTTCAACTACAAGCCGGTGCAATCCATTCCGGTTGGACTCATTGGCGGCATCACCTTCAGTCCGGATGACAGTAAACTGGCGATGACGCTGAATACGGCGCAAACCCCGAGTGATACTTATGTGTTGAACCTTAACAGCAAGCCCACTGAATACGCTGAATTAACCCGTTGGACACACAGTGAGGTGGGTGGCCTGAACACTGAAAATTTTGTGCTTCCCGAGCTGGTGCGCTACCCCACGTTTGATGACAGAGAAATCCCCGCGTTTGTTTACAAACCTAAGGCGGAAGGACCCCGGCCGGTTATCATTTCGATTCATGGTGGCCCTGAAGGGCAAAGCCGTCCATCGTTTGCAAGTACTTACCAATTATGGATGGATACGCTTGGAGCGGCGGTTGTGGTGCCTAATGTGCGCGGCTCGTCAGGTTACGGTAAAGAATATATCAATCTGGATAATGGATTTAAGCGTGAGGATTCGGTTAAAGATATTGGCGCACTGTTAGACTGGATTGCGACGCAACCGGATTTAGATGAAAACAGGGTAGCCGTTTTTGGTGGCAGTTACGGTGGTTATATGGTGTTGGCCAGCGCGGTGCACTATAGCGACCGACTTAGTGCGGCAGTAGACATTGTCGGCATTTCCAATTTTGTGACGTTCCTGAAAAATACCGAAGATTATCGTCGTGATCTGCGTCGGGTTGAGTATGGCGATGAGCGCGATCAAAAAATGCATGATTTCCTGCAGAAAATCAGTCCCAGCAATAATGTAGATAAAATCAATGTTCCCATGTTTGTGATCCAGGGGGAAAACGATCCGCGCGTCCCCGTCAGTGAGGCAGAGCAAATTGTGAAAGCGCTGCGCGACGAGGGTAAACAAGTGTGGTACATGAATGCGTTAAATGAAGGGCATGGTTACCGCAAAAAGGAAAATCGCGATGTTTATCAGCAAGCTGTAGTCATGTTCTTTGAGGAGCATTTGGTAAACGCGCAACCATAATACCCAGTTCGTGTCATGCCCTTTCTGCTGGTGCTACCCAGAAGGGGCATAATAATGATAACAATTCATCCCCTCTGGGTATGGCACCGACCGGGTGCAGCACTTCTGATTTAATCATGTGACATCCAGCTTTTCCCAAAATATTTGCTGCTGATAAGCCACAATTTTCGCTGACACTATTGCGCTTTTCGCTTACTGTATCCATATTATCGCCGTGAACGCACTTTAGGAATTATTCATGTTACGCATCGCACTTTTTATCGGCACGAACATTGCCATCATGGCATTACTCAGTATTACCTTTAGCCTTTTTGGTATACAGGGGTTATTGGCACAAAATGGTGTGGATTTAGACTTAACCGCATTGCTTATTTACGCTGCGGTAATTGGCTTTAGTGGTGCTTTTATATCGCTTTTTTTATCTAAGTTTATGGCGAAAAAAAGCATGGGTGTTCAGATCATTGAACAACCCGCCAATGCCACTGAGCAATGGTTGGTACGTACGGTTCAACGTCAGGCGAAGCAGGCGGGTATTGGCATGCCCGAGGTGGGGATTTTTGACCATCCCTCGTTAAATGCATTTGCCACCGGTTGGAACAAAAACGATGCGTTGGTTGCTGTCAGCACCGGGCTTCTGCGAGGAATGAATGAGCGCGAAGTAGAAGCGGTGCTTGCTCACGAAGTCAGTCACGTCGCCAACGGCGATATGGTAACCATGTCGCTATTGCAGGGGGTGGTGAATACGTTCGTGGTGTTTTTATCGCGCATCATAGGCCATGTGGTTGATCGGGTTGTGTTCAAAGTAGAACGCGGTCACGGCCCGGCATTTTGGATTGTGTCGATTATTGCCGAGGTGGTATTAGGCATTCTGGCAATGATGATCGTGATGTGGTTTTCCCGTCACCGGGAATACAGAGCAGATGCGGGGGGCGCGGCGTTGACCAGCAAACAGGATATGGCCGCCGCGTTAATGCGACTGAAACAAAACCAGAACTCGCCGCAATTGCCGGATGAAATGGCGGCATTTGCCATCAGTGCAGGCAAAGTTCAGGCGTTATTCTCAAGCCATCCGCCATTGGAAAAACGTATCGAGGCATTGCGTTAAGTGCGCTTGCACTTGCTCAGTCAGGGCGTTTTTTCATCCGTTGACTTTGCGCCTCACGTTTTGCGGTGCGTTTCTCTTTCCGGTCTTGTTTATCCGGGGTAAGAGAACCTTCTTTGAATTTTTGCTTACGCTTTGCTTTAGCGGCCGCCTTTCTGGCTGCCGCTTCTGCCATCTCAACTTTTTCCCTCTCCAGCATCTGCGGCGTTTCCAGGCTGATTCGACCTAATTTGCCAGACTGCAATTCGTTAAGCAGCACCTCGCAGATTTTGTGCAGGTTTACACGACCTCCTGCCATAATTGCGCCACGCTTTTTCGCGGCAGCTTCAAGAAACTCTATTTCGGTAGCTGGCAGTTCATCCAGTTTATAGCGTTCCTGCATACGCTCAGGATACGCCTTGATTAAATAATCAGCGGCAAAAAATCCTACATCGTCATATTCCATCGCGGTGTTTTTTACCGCGCCTGAGGAGGCCAAACGGTAAATTGAATGAGGGTTTTCCAATTTAGGCCACAGTACGCCCGGGGTGTCGAATAACACAATCCTGCTACCTAAATTTATGCGTTGTTGGCTTTTTGTCACCGCGGGTTCGTTACCGGTTTTGGCAATCGTGCGTTCCGCCAGAATATTGATCAAGGTGGACTTGCCCACATTAGGGATCCCCGTGATCATTGCATTAATGTGCTTGGCTGAAGCTTCTTTTTGTGCGCAAATAGCACGGATCAAGTTGATAATTTGCTTACTGTTTGTCGGGTTATCACTGGAGGTGGTGATGGTTTTTACGTTGCGCTCAGTTTCCAGATATGCCTGCCAGTTGGCGGTAATCTCAGGATCGGCAAGGTCAAATTTATTCAGAATTTTGATGCACGGTTTGTCGCCACGGATTTTCGCTATTTCAGGGTTTTCGCTTGAGTAGGGGATGCGTGCATCCAGCACTTCAATCAAAATATCCACCTGACTGAGCGACTCTTTTATTTCTTTCAGGGCTTTGTGCATGTGCCCGGGAAACCACTGTAATGCCACCGTAGCGATCCTCACTAATTCAATTTTGCGCTAGTTTACTGCATTTACGCGTGAAAGTATTAATTCATCAGGGTTGAAAGGTAGTGTTGAAGGTGGTTTACCTGTTCTGCTGAGAACAGCAGACCTTTTTTCGTTCGCCGCCATAAAATGTCCTCTACGGTCTGCGCCCATTCTTTGTCATGAAGATAGTCAACTTCTGTCTGATATAAGTTGTGTCCAAAATGCTCGCCTAATGCAGCCATCGATGAGGTATCATCAAGAAACTGTTCGCATAGCCTGCCATAGCGACAGACATATTCACCGCAAAGATCATCGGCGAGCCAAGGGAAGCGCTGTTGGTATTCAGAACGCAGTGCACTCTTGCTATCAAAACTACCGCCTGGCAGCGGGACTGTAGCGGTCCATGCGTGAGTTGCTGCGGGAAAATACCTGGCGAGCTTGTTTACAGCTTGTTCGGCCAGACGCCGGTAAGTAGTAATTTTACCGCCAAATACATTCATCAACACAGCCTCTTCTGTTGAACCCGACAGGGTTAACTTATAACCTCGGGTGACGGCCTGTGCCGACGTGTTTTCTTCCTCCAATAAAGGGCGCACGCCGCTAAAGGTATGCACGATATCAGCGATTGATGTTTGGGTTGTAAAGTAGCGGTTGACGATGCTTAGAAGGTACTTTTTCTCATTATCAGATATTTGCACATCGCCAGGATCGCCATTGAAGTCGACGTCGGTGGTCCCAATTAAAGAAAAGTAGTTTTCATAAGGGATCACAAACACGATGCGCTGATCTTCGTGCTGTAGGATATATGCATGTTCAGCCGAATAGAGTTTAGGCACCACAATGTGGCTGCCTTTTACTAACCGCATCGAATGCGCATTATCCGAGGGTGCGACGTTGTGCAGCGTGGACATCACCCAAGGTCCAGCGGCATTAACAATCGCTCTGGCACGGATAGTCTCAGTCTTACCATGCTGACTTTGGATTTTGGCAAGCCAGTGTTGCTGTTGCTGGTCGGCGTGCAAAAAAGTGGTGCGTGGCCTGATACTGGCTCCCTTGTCCCGCGCAGCTAACGCATTTAAAACCACCAGACGTGCATCATCAACCCAGGCATCTGAATATTCAAAGCAGGTCTTTATATCCGCTGATAATGGCCCGCTGGCATCGCAGTGTATTTTCCGGGATGGCTCCAGTTGATTGCGTTTTGCCAGTCGATCATAAATGAACAGCCCTAACCTGATCAGCCATTGGGGGCGCAAATGCGGTTGGTGGGGTAACCTGAAACGCAGTGGCCGCATAATGTGCGGGGCTTTTTTTAACAAGACTTCGCGTTCTTTTAAAGCAGCGTACACCAGTCTGAATTCGCGCTGTTCCAAATAACGAAGTCCACCATGAATCAGTTTACTGGAAGAAGAAGAGGTAGCGCTACCCAGATCTCCCTGTTCACACAGTACAACCGATAGCCCGCGTCCGGCCGCATCGGCGGCTATCCCAGCCCCATTAATGCCACCACCAATGATCAGTAAATCGGTAACAAAAGGAGTTGTGGACGTCACCTGCTAGCCCTGCGTGGTAAAAAAGGAAATGATGAATACAGCATAATACATCTACCCAATGTCTCCATTGACGATTACTATTAAAGCGTAAAATGTTGCAAAATAATGGGCTCATTGTGTCAGCAGCGCCATGAGTGATAAGTTTTACCCACAGGGTCAATGATTAAAACAAAGGTGTCTGATGCGATACATACTTGCTATAGACCAAGGAACAACAAGCTCGCGCAGCATCATCTTTTCCGAGTCAGGAGAGATCATGGCGATTGCACAGAAGGAATTTGCGCAGTCCTATCCGCAAGATGGCTGGGTCGAACACAGCGCTGACGATATTTGGCATAGCGTGCTTGAAACGCTGCAAAAAGTATTTGAAAAATGCGCGCTTACTCCTGCTGGCATCACCTCCATCGGCATCACCAATCAGCGCGAAACCACGCTGATATGGAACAAGTCAACTGGCAAAGCCATTTATCCTGCCATCGTCTGGCAAGACAGACGCACTGCCGAACAGTGCCGGCAATTGAGCGCTGACCCTGAACGGGTAGACTATGTTAAAAAGACCACCGGATTACTCATCGACCCCTATTTTTCGGCGACCAAAGTCAATTGGATCCTGAATAACGTTGAAGGTGCGAAAGCCGCCGCCGAAAATGGTGAGCTGCTCTTCGGTACCGTAGATTGCTATCTTATCTGGCGGTTAACCGGTGGTCAGCAGCATGTCACCGACGCCACCAATGCATCGCGTACCATGTTGTTTAATATCCATTCGCAGCAATGGGACAAAAAATTACTGGATTTATTTGCTATACCCGAATGTATGCTTCCTGAGGTAAAGGATTGCGCGGCAGACTTCGGTCAACTGGACACTGCTTTGCTTGGCAGGGCGATCCCTATTCAGGGGGTTGCCGGCGATCAACAGGCAGCGCTTATAGGGCAAACCTGTTTTGAAAAAGGCATGGCGAAAAGCACTTATGGCACCGGCTGTTTTATGATCCTCAATACTGGCGATGAACCCCTGGTATCAGAAAACAGATTGCTGGCGACCGTGGCCTACCGTCTGAACGGCAAGGTCACATATGGTCTGGAAGGCAGTATTTTTATGGCGGGGGCCACAGTACAGTGGTTACGTGACGGTCTGAAACTAATTGATAATGCAGAAGAAACAGAAGCGCTTGCGCAGCGGGCACGTCGTAACAATGGGGTATTTCTGGTTCCTGCTTTTACCGGGCTGGGTGCCCCTTACTGGGATCCGGACGCGAGGGGCGCAATTCTAGGGCTGACCCGGGATACAGGCATCAGTGAAATTGTGGCCGCGGGTTTACAGTCGGTTTGCTATCAGACTAAAGATCTGCAAAAAGCCATGGAAAGTGATGGAGCACGTCCGTGCACACTGCGGGTAGATGGTGGCATGGCGAACAACGACTGGGTGATGGGCTTTCTGGCCGATATTCTCGGCGCCCAGGTGCAACGTCCGGTAATTACCGAAACCACCGCGCTGGGGGCTGCTTATCTGGCCGGTCTGCAAGCCGGTATCTACACATCGCTTGCGGAGCTCGCGGGCAAATGGCAAGTAGAAAGGACATTTACTCCACGCATGACCAAAGCGCAGCGAAACGAGGCGTATTGCAACTGGAAGGAAGCGGTCTCACGCATACGTTCTCATTGATGCTCAGTGAGTTAACAAAAATTTTAGATTAAATTTTAAAGTAAAAAAAGAACCGAACTATTCATTCTTCTGTACGTTAATTCATCACTGGACAAGATTGTTGCTAGTGAAATAAAAAACATCACGTAAGGAGATGAAAATGGTAAGACATTTGTTAGTGGTTGTTTTAGTGGGATGGCTAGCAGGTTGTGTCGTGCACAGCCATGATGATTGGGATGGCATGAGTCAAACTGAGATCGCGTCATGGAGAGCGGCAGGGTTTACTGCTGAGCAGGCTCAGGACTGGCGTGCTGCTGGGTTTACCGTTCCACAAGCCCAGGCATGGAACACGGGTACATTTACCGTGGTAGAAGCGCGTGAATGGCAACAAGCAGGTTACATGGCAACTGATGCAGCTCAATGGCGTGCGGCAGGTTTGACATACCGAGAAGCAGCGGAATGGCGTTCACATCAGTTCACTCCGTTAGAAGCGCGTAAGTGGATTGAAACCGGTTACAGTTTATCTGAAGCTATTGAACAGCGGGCAAATGGATTAGAACCCATCGACCGTTCGTATTAACAATGGTGAGACGATTGAAAAGCACAGGTAAACACCTGTGCTTTTTTTTGCGGTAAGTCTGCTATTTTTTCGCACTACCCTGTTTCGCCACCGCATCCATCATGGCTTTAATTTTTTCCGGATCACCTAAGTACTCTTTGGAAATCGGTTTTAAGTTTTTATCCAGTTCATAAACCAAGGGGACACCCGTTGGAATGTTTAAACCAAGCACTTCTTCTTCTGACATGCCATCTAAATATTTGACCAACGCACGCAGACTATTGCCGTGAGCAGCAATGATGATGTTTTCACCGCGTTGAATAGCCGGGCGAATTTCATCATGCCAGTAAGGTAAAACCCGCTCAATCGTTAATGCAAGGCTCTCACCGCGTGGCAAAATGGCCGGGTCGATGTGGCGGTAGCGACGATCATGGCCGGGAAAATATTCATCGTTTGTGTCTACGAACGGAGGCGGTACATCGAAGCTTCTGCGCCAGATTTTTACTTGCTCATCCCCATGTTTGGCCGCAGTCTCGGCTTTATCCAAACCTGTAAGCGCGCCGTAGTGACGTTCATTTAAACGCCAGTTACGCTTAACCGGAATATAATGTTGGCCCATCTCATCCAGTGCAAGATTCAGCGTCTTAATTGCTCGCAAAAGCACTGACGTGTAAGCAGTGTCGAATTCAAAGCCAGCATCTTTTAACATCTGTCCGGCGTTTTTAGCCTGGGCGACACCTGTTTCAGTCAGGTCGACGTCGTGCCAACCTGTGAAGCGGTTTTCAAGATTCCATTGACTTTCTCCATGACGGATAAGTACCAGTTTATACATTTGCGTTACCTTATCTAATGGTTTGCGAATTGCTGGGGCACTAATCATCCTTGATATACGATGAAAAATCCAGCGCAGCTGTGCCATCCACAAAGATTAAATAAAGTTTATGCTCGAACCGTGATGTGCTGACAACGTATACATAGAGGGTAATTCTGTTTAATTCGGAGATGTAAAAATGGACAGATGGATAGATGACTTCAAACCTAGACAACGTAAAGTAAAAAAGGCCCTTAAGAAGCTGTTAAATCTTACTGAAGAGGAAAAGAAGCGCTACCACACGCTTCCACGGGGCGTTAGGTCAGATGCGGTATTTACTACGCGAAGACCTTCTCATTAGATAACGTGTGAGCTTAGGCCATTATTTACCACTGATTAACCTCGGTTCTCGTCTTTATTTTATTAAACCCCGTTGAAATTTATAGTAATCTAGCGGCAAAACGCAGGTAACTAAATTTCAGTATTAAATGTATAACTCTAAAGAATCCTTCATTCAGTCTTTTTTTAAATTGCAGTCCGCCGGCGGTATTCTGCTCTTTATAGCAGCATTGTTCGCCATCCTCATTGCTAACTCACCACTGTCAGGGTATTACGACATGTTTTTGTCGACGCCCGTTGAAGTAAGGGTTGGTGCATTAGAAATTGCTAAGCCCATGCTGTTGTGGATTAACGATGGCTTGATGGCGATCTTTTTCTTTCTGGTCGGATTGGAACTCAAGCGCGAACTTGTTGAAGGCGAGCTGGCTGACAAGCGCAACATTATCCTACCCGGGGCGGGAGCAATCGGGGGAATGCTGGTCCCTGCACTCATTTACGCGTATTTCAACTATGACGACCCGGTTGCAATTAAAGGCTGGGCAATACCGGCCGCAACGGATATTGCGTTTGCGTTAGGTGTATTAATGTTATTGGGCCCCCGAGTGCCGCTGTCAGTAAAGGTTTTTCTAACTTCTCTGGCTATCTTCGATGACATCGGTGCAATTCTTATAATAGCCTTTTTCTACACCTCCAAAATTTCACTGACTGCATTGATTATTGTCGCGGTGTGCGTGCCAATATTAGCCATTCTTAATAAACGAGGTGTGCTGTCAACCAGTCCCTACATTTTGGTAGGCGTCATCATGTGGATCGCAACCTTAAAATCCGGAGTCCATGCAACATTGGCGGGTATCGTGCTGGCGTTGTTCATTCCACTGCGCGGCAAACATACAGATGATTATTCACCACTTAAGTCGCTGGAGCATGACTTGCATTCTGTGGTAGGTTTTTTTGTACTGCCGGTATTTGCATTTGCCAACGCTGGCCTGAATCTACAAGGTATTAGTGTGGAGCAAATCAAACATGGTGTGCCTATTGGGATTACATTGGGTCTGTTTTTAGGTAAGCAAATTGGTATTTTCGGTTTTTGCTGGTTAGCGATTAAAATGGGCTTGGCTTCGTTACCCAAAAGCGTGTCCTGGTTGACCTTATATGGAACGTCAGCGCTGTGTGGTATCGGCTTCACGATGAGTTTGTTTATTGGCTCGCTGGCATTTGAAGAGACCGGAGTTAATTTGTTATTTGACGAAAGACTTGGCATTGTCATCGGTTCAGTTCTTTCAGGGCTGTTGGGCTACTTTATTTTGAAAGTGAGCCTCAGGCAGCCGACAACTAAAGCTCTTTAGTGCTTACAGGCGCTGATCTTATGTGTGATGCGCCTGTATCTACCATCTCGCTTAAACAGAAGTTGCTTATGACGTACATAAAAATTATAACCGTGTCGGGTTTCCTGGCGATGTTCAGCTTTGCACCAACGCTGGTAAACGCCCAGACGACTGATTCTGATATCGAACGCATTACTACAACTTCTCAACGCTATCAGTGGGTAGACTCAACCACCTCCTTCGCCCTGGAGAGCGTAAATGAACAAGCCATAATTGATATTGCCCCTACTCATGTGGAAGAGGCGTTACGGCAAATCGCCGGCGTGGGATTACAGCGAGGCAGTGGTCAGGAATACCTGCCCGCCCTGCGATCTCCGGTGCTAACCGGAGCCGGAGCCTGCGGTGCAGTGCTCACCAGTGAAGATGGAATTCCAATCAGAGCAGCGGGTTTTTGTAATAATAATGAGCTTTTTGAAGCGCACACGGAAATGGCCCAACGGATTGATGTAATTAAAGGTCCGGCGACGGTGGTTTACGGTTCTAATGCGTTACATGGTGTGATCAACGTAGTCACCCCAGACACCACCCGGGGGGCGAAATGGTTAGGCGTGGATGTAGGTTCGTACGGCTACAAAAGAATAAAAGGACGTTACGGCGTTGATCAGGGCGACTCAGGATTAGGAGCAAACGTCAGCATCACCCGCGATAACGGGTTTCGCGACGACGAATCGGTTTATCAGGAAAAAATAAATTTGCGTCACCGTTATGACCTGGCGTCCTTTTCAGTCAATTCAGGTATCACCTATACCCACCTGGATCAACAAACCGCAGGTTACCTAACTGGTGAAGACAGCTACAAGAGCGATGAGTTAATCAATCTGAACGAAAACCCCGAAGCCTATCGATGGGCCAGAGCGCTGAGAGTATGGTCGCAGCTTGAATGGCGCCACAGCAATAACCAACGTTTCACCATAACGCCTTATTACCGTGATCAGGACATGCAGTTCATTATGCACTTTTTACCGGGTAAGCCGCTGGAGTTAAATAGCCAGCAAGGGGGGGGATTGCAATCATTATGGCAATACCGGTCCGATGGATTGAAGGTTGTTGCGGGACTTGATGCTGAATATACCCAAGGAACACTGAAACAGTTTCAGGATGGGCCTACCCTGGGTTCAGATTTTTTAATGGCGACAATCCCGCAAGGCACGCATTACGATTACGAAGTGGATGCACGAATGCTTGCGCCGCTATTTCAGGTGTCCCAGCGCTGGGACAACTGGACAATTGCTGTCGGTGCGCGCTACGAAACGATGACATATGATTATAATACATTGATAGCACCAGGAAGATTAAAAGAAAACGGTGAAGCGTGTGGTTTTGGAGGCTGTCGCTATTCTCGTCCCGCCGATACTAATGTTGATTTCAATCGTTTTTCACCCAAGCTATCGGTTAACTATACCCTGGGTGACAACGTCAACTTCTTTGCCAGTGTGGCTGACGGTTACAGGATGCCGCAGGCGACAGAACTATTTCGTTTGCAACGAGAACAAACGGTTGCCGACCTTTCCCCTGAAAGCGGGGTATTTAGAGAAGTGGGCGCTCACTATTCGGACACTAATCTGTCCTTGGAGCTAGCGTACTACTTGCTTGATAAGGAAAATGTTATTTATCGCGACGATGACTTTTTTAACGTCAGCGATGGCGAAACCCGACACGAAGGCGTTGAGCTTTCACTGCGCTGGCAACTGCACCCGCAGTGGGCAGTTAGCTCCGCAATGACCTACGCAGAACATACTTACACCAGTCAGGCTGAAGGGACGCAAACTTCCATTGTGGGTAATGAAATGGACACTGCGCCCCGACAAATGGCCAATACCCAATTAACCTGGGCGTCGACCTTGCCACTTGAAATTACCCTGGAATGGCAGCATATCAATAAGTACTTTCTTGATGCTGAAAATACGCAGAGCTATCCAGGACACGACATCTTGCACGTGCGCAGCCATTATCAGTTAAACCCGCAAACAACTTTGCATTTTCGCATCTATAATCTGCTCGATACCCGCTATGCTGAGCGCGCTGATTTGACCACCTTCACCGGGCCGCGCTATTTTCCCGGCCAACCCCGTCATTTTCTTCTTTCAGCGGAGTATTCGTGGTGATAACCGGTTTTCAATTAAAAAGAGTAGTTATCCATGAAAAAGATAGTAGTTGTGGGAGGCGGCGCAGGCGGACTCGAACTGGTCACGAAACTGGCTAAATCGTTAGGAAAACAGCAACAAGCTGAAATTATACTGGTAGACAAAAGTCGCACGCATGTGTGGAAACCGTTGCTGCACGAAGTGGCGGCTGGGGTTATCGATAAATATTCTGATGGTGTGGATTATCGTATGCACGCGGTAAAACACCGCTACCGTTTCGAGCTGGGCGAGATGAAAAGCCTGAATGCCGAATTACAGTCAATTACCTTATCAGCACTTAATGATGAAGACGGGCATCAAATTCTGCCGGAGCGGAGTCTGAATTATGACTACCTGATAATGGCACTAGGCAGCAAAAGTAACGACTTCAATACCCCGGGCGTGAAAGAGCATTGTTTTTTCTTAGACTCTCTGGTGCAGGCTGAGCGCTTTCATAAAGCGTTGCTAAATCAGCTGCTAAAAATCAATAATGATGCCACTGATAATCGTGTGTTGCATGTGGCTATTGTAGGCGGCGGAGCCACCGGAACTGAGCTGGCGGCTCAGTTATATCATGTTGCGAATCTTGCACGAGCCTATGGCATGCCTGAAATGTCCTCCAAGCGCATCAAAGTATCCATCATTGAAGCTGACAAACGGATATTACCTGCACTACCTGAACGAATTGCAGACTCGGCGAGAAAAGCGTTGGTCAAGTTAGGCGTCGATGTATTGGAAAATACCCGCGTGGCCAGTGCCTACAAATCGGGTTTTGAAACCGCTGATGGTGAACGACTGAACGCGGATTTGCTGGTGTGGTCAGCAGGAGTGAAAGCCCCTGACTTCTTAACCGCATTAGATATTTTTGAAACCAACCGCGCAAATCAGATTTTGGTGAAGCCCACGTTGCAAAGCACGCGCTTCGATAACATTTTCGCGATAGGTGATTGCTGTGGATTTAAGCAGGAGAATAACAACTGGGTACCTCCCCGGGCTCAGTCTGCGCATCAGATGGCAGCCACCGCAAGTAAGAATCTGCTCAATTTGTTCAAGCAGCGTGAGCTGGAACCATTCTACTATCGTGACTATGGCTCACTGGTGCATTTAAGTCGCTACAGTACAGTGGGAAGTTTGATGGGGGCACTGTCTAATAACAGCATGTTCATTGAGGGGCGGCTCGCAAAAATCGTGTATCTGTCGCTATACAACATGCACCAATTTGCCATTCATGGCTATTTACGCGGCGTGATCGTCCTGCTTAGTCGTAAACTGGGCAATATTGTTGGCATGCGCCTGAAATTACATTGAACAATGTAAGCGTATGGGCCTGATAGTATGTGGTTTTGTGCTTTGACGGGTTACTGAGATGAATAAAAAAGCGCTTCTTTAGCTTGAAAGAAGCGCCTTTATCTTGCTGGTGGATCAAATAAAAGCGGTTTAACGATCAGTCAACCGTACATTTAGATGGCAGATATTACTGTCTCACACCTTCCACGTGCAGCATCAATTCAACTTCGGTTGATGCCGGACCCAGATCATAATCGATGTTAAAGTCCTTTAACGCAATTTTGGTTTCGCCAGCGAAACCTGCGCGGTAGCCACCCCAGGGATCTTTGCCTTCACCAATTTTATGCGCATCTATGGATATTGATTTAGTTACGCCATGTAAGGTCAGATCACCGATAATCGTCATTTGGCCATCACCTTCGTCTGTAACCGTAGTACTGACAAATTTAGCTTCCGGAAATTTTTTCACATTTAAAAAGTCATCGCCACGTAAGTGTTTATCACGTTCTGCGTGATTAGAATCAATACTGTCCGTTTGGATGGTCACATTAACTTTTGACATTTTAGGTTCACCATCTTCGTAGCTGAATTCACCGCTAAAGTCATTAAATCTGCCAACTAACCATGAATACCCTAGATGTTGAATTTTAAAATTGATGGAAGCATGTGCACCCTTAGTGTCAATGACGTATTCAGCCGCGTTGGCGATACTTGCACTGAGTGAAAGTGCTAATGCTAATGCCAGTTTTTTCATTTGTTTCTCCTAATTAAGGTGTTTGTTTCTGACCCAACATACGTCTGAGTGTTGCGTCTTTATCGAAAAAGTGATGCTTTAAAGCGGCCAACGCATGCAGGCTGACCAAACCAATTAACGCCCATGCCACATAAAAATGGATACTCCCGGCGATATCTTCTTGATCATCAATAAGTTCCCCAAGTGAAGGAACGGTGAACCAGTTAAAGACATCAATTGCTCTGCCATCGGCGGTAGAGATGAGGTATCCACTTAAAAATAGCGTAAACAGCAGCAGGTAAATAAACAGATGAGCCAGGCTGGCCACACGCTGTTCAAGTTTACTTCCGAACTTCTGTGGACGGCGGCCAACCAGTCGCCATACCACCCTGAAAAGGGTTAATGCAGCCAACAACAATCCAATGCTTTTGTGCCAGTGAGGCGCGGTTTTGTACCAATCGCTGTAGTAATTCAGGTCTACCATCCACAAACCTGCTGCGAACATGCTGAATACGGTCAGGGCAGTTAACCAGTGAATTGTGATCAGTAACCATCCCCACCCTGAAGATGTGTGTTTCAATGAGTTCTCCCCGTGCCGTTTCCTGCTGTTATCTTACAATAGTAGAAAATTGCTAGCATAAACAACTCATTAAATTGAGTTTATGGTTCTGAAAAATAGAATGTTAGACCGACAGGAATTTAATTCCCGCCGCTATTGAAAATTTTTCTTATATATTCACGTTAAAGATGAACATAGTGAGGTGCTCAAGTTATCCACACATAGGGTAGCTCGCCATCGTAATTTGTTAACGAACTGTAAACGCAGCCCGCTGCAATCATGCAATAGAGGCTTAACAGTGGTATGAATTTTACACAAAAACGTTAACACTTTGTAAGATTACAACAATTTTGGAACGAATCTGGCTAAAGCTTTTCCTATGTATCAGTTGCAAGCATGAGAAGGTAGCTCTAATGACAATCGCACATTACCAACCCGCAGTGATTATGAAAGCGTTTACCTGGGCATATGAGGAGCTGGGGTTAACACCCTATGAAGCTTCGGTTATGTTAGGCGTCAGTGAGCGTGGCCTGTTACAAACGGCACTGGTTGGGTTTGAAGTTGAATCGAAAGAAGCTGAAATTCAGCTCGCCTTTATTCGTCTTTATCATTTACTGTATGCGTTGTCAGATGGTGACAGTGAAAAAATGGTGATTTGGTTCACCCAGCCCAATTTACATTTAGCCGAGACGCCAAAATTAATGTGTCGTGATATGGCTGGGCTTGTTTGTGTTAATGAGTATCTGGAAGGTATACAAACTGAAACTACCTTGCCCAGTATAGACTTTACCCTCACCAAACAGGCTCCCCAAGCCGCCTTACAGGGTCTGCATAGGTAGCTATGCAGGCCGTGCATCGGGATAAAACCCGGGGTGATAGCTAACCTGGGCTTTTGGGTAATAATGGGAAAATGAGCGTGACAGAAAGTATTCTTTGGGTACCCCCGGTAATGTTAATCCCTCAATAGCTTTGAAGCCAAATTGAGAATAAAAGCCCGGCTCGCCTAGCAGTACGCATCCTTTGGCATTATCTTTTAACCAATTTAATACACTCAGCATCAATTTACTGCCAACGCCTTTTGACTGTGCGTGGGGAGAAACAGCAAGCGGACCGATACCGTACCACCCCGATTGATTGTTTGACAAGGTGACCGGTGAAACCGCAATGAAGCCTATAATTTTACCTTGCTCCTCGGCCACCCGCGAAATGGTCAACGCGCGTTCTGCGCGTAATGCATCAACAATTAAATGTTCAGTATGGCTTGACTGCGAAAGCGGCTTAAAGGCCATTTTAATCACTTCGCGAATAGCAGAAATGTCTTCTGGGTGTTCAGGGCGGATAGTGAGGATCATTGCTGCACAGTTGATTGAAATATAGTGATTTTATACAGATAGCACAGTCAATTAGATATCGTCCACTTTACAATTATTAAATTTATATCACACACAAAAAAGCCCGCGCAATCAGGCGGGCCAGCTATATCAGTAAGCTCAGTCATTCAGATGGCCGTAGATCACTCTCATTGTTTTACTCAGGTTCTGTTGCGCGATGGGCCAGAAAATTGAAATATTATCCAGGTTCCCATGCTCACAATCCGCTTCCAATCGGTTTGCCATGTCATTGAGTGGGGCGGAATTGACCGGGCGAATGATAGAAATCAGTTTACGGATGTTAGCCAGCATCTGACTTCTGTCATCGTTTAACACCGCGTTGTTGGTGTCTTCAACCGCACATTCCAGCTGTGTTAATAATGATTTGAGAGAAACCGCTAAAGAGTCGACCTGCTGGTTAGCCTGTAAGTAAGGTAGTAGGTCGAACCAGACCGATGAGTCTAGTGGCATGTCGAATTTAGCGTAACCGGGAAGTTCTTTGGTTTTAGCAGCGGGACGTTCCTTTTGCTTTTCATGTAACTCTATTTTTTGCGCTTCGACCAAAGCGGACGCTTGCTGTTGCAGTTGAGATTCTTGCTGCTGCAATTTTTGCTGCGCGCCACTCAGTGCCTGCTCTTTCTGGGCCAGCTGAGCTTTGCTGTCGTGCAGACTTTGTTCAAGCGCTGCCAACTGCTGCTGTAAGTCTGACTGGTCCGTGTCGGCACTGGTCATCGATTGTTTTGCTGCGGCACATTCCTGTTCTGCGGATTTAAGTTTTTGTTCCAGCTGCGCTTGTTCAAGTTTAAGTGCGGCTATGCTCTCTTCTCGCTGTTGTAAGGTATCGTGCTGTGACTCGATTTGTTGTTGCAGCTTTTCTTCATTCGCTTGTTTATCAGAAAGTTGGCGCTGTAGCGAGTCGGCGTCGGCTTTAACTTTGCTGAGCTCCTGAGTGAGCTTTTGCTCTTCACTATGTGTCTGCGACACTTTGCTTTCAGCGGAAACCAGATTTGATTGGCTGGTCTGCAATTTCTCCTTCATTTGCGCATTTTCCTGTTTCGCTGACTCCAGGGCTGCAAGCAATTGCGCTTTTTGTGTTTCGATTTCTTCGCGGTGTTTGCGCCACTGCTCGTCACTTCCTTCCATCATTGCCTTTTGCTTCGCTGCACGTTGTGCGACATCGGAAAGTTCTGCTTCCAACTGAGCGAGACGACTTTGTTGTTCCTCTTTCGCACGTTTTTCAGCAGCAACTTGCTGTTGATGGTTCTCAAGTAATCGTTGCGCCTCACTTAATTCAGCGTGTTTGGCTTCCAACGACTTTGCCAGGTCTTGCTGGGTGGTTTCCCACTCTTGAGCATTCAACATGATATTTCGTTGCTGGGCATTCGCCGCTTCCTGCATTTGTTCAAATTCAGCGCGTAAGGTATCTAACGCCTGCTGGTGGCGTGCTTTTTCTGCTTTTTCAGCTTCACTTTCTGCAATCGTATGATGCAGTGCCGCTTCGCTCTCTTTCAGCTGCGACTCTTTGGCTTTAAGTGTTTCCTGCAGTATTTGTTGCTGGCTTTGCCATTCTCGTTGCGCTTCTGCATTGGCAGTTTGTTGCTCCTGTGCTGTTGTCTGCAGCTTGTTGAGTTCTTCTGCTAATTTGTCCAACGCGCTTTGTTTTTGCTCTTTCTCAGCATGCACGACGGCAGATTGTTGTTTCAAATCAGCGAACTCTTGCTTCGATGTGGCCAACTGCGCCTCTTTGGCTTTTAACTCATTTTCAAGTTGCAGTTTGTGCGACTCCATCTCACCTTTACTTTGGTTCGACATTTCTTCAAGCGCCTGCATTTCATGCTGCAGATGATCGATGTGGCGGGCTTTACTTGCCAATTCTGCCTGCGCATGCGCACAACTCTCCTCGAGTGCCCGCCGTTCGTTTTCAGCGATCTCACTTGCCTTGCGCTGGTTGGCTAACTGCTCCCTGAGGGTTTCTTGTACTTGCGCCGAACTGCTTAATTGCGAATTTAGCCCTTGTATCTGGTCGCTGATCTCATGCAGTTGTGAGTCTTTCTCGCCAAGTGACTGTTTAAGTGCGGCGATTTTTTGTTCTGACTGCGCCATGACCCGGGTTTGTTCGTTCTGTGCCAGCTTTAACTTTTCTGATTCAGCGCGGCTTTGCTCTAACTGCTGCTGCGTCTGGCGATACTGTTTTTCACTATATTGCAGTGCATTGGCAATCTGATGGCGCTGAGTTTCCAGACGGCTCACTTTTTCACTGCTGCGCTCCAGCTGTGTTTCCAGCTCTGTGTTAGCCGCTTTCGCTTCATCCAGCCATTGCTGGTGCTGCTTATAATCACCCTGTAGTTTGGCAAAATCTGCGCGAATGTCCTGGTGAGCCTGTTCCAGCGCAGTCAGGGTAGACAATTTATCTGATAGCGTCCCTTGTACTTCGCTCAATTCTGATTGCGTTTGTGCCAGGTTTTCTTCGGTTTGGGTCAAGGTCAAATGTTGTTTCGCCAACGCATCTTTGCTGGTGGAAAGTTCAGCATCTTTTTTTACCACTTCTTGCTGAGCCAGATCGCGTAACTGTTGCGCTTGGGCCCTCGCAGCATTCGCTTCTTTCAGTGCCCGCAAGTCAACCCACAAGCAGATGATGCTGCAAAGTTCCTTGCCCTTAAATACCGGGATGAGGGTAATTTCACAGGGCAGCGCTTTTTGCTGGAACTGGTGATGCCAGGTTAGTGTGACCACCTGACCATGGGCCTTGGCAGCAGTAAACTTATCGCGCAACAGCCTGGCGTTATCGTCAGATTTGTTCAACTCGTTGCTGTATAGCGTGCTACCGATTAATGTACTTTCATCCTCTATTTCAAAAAAAGCACACGCAGCAGCATTCAGGTGGGTAAACGCATCTTGTTCGATTACCGCCATCGGTATGCTGGCGTAATTAAGCAGGCGTTCGAAACGGCTACTCAAGTAACGTTGTTCTTCGCGACCACTTAGCCAGGCGACAAAACGACAGGGCACTTCACTTATTTTGCTGACACTCAATGTCATCTCAAGCGGTCGGCCGTCACTATCAAGCAAGGTTACCGCGGTTTCGGCACAGCGCTCGTGGCGCGCAAGACGAGCAAATACCTGTTCTGCCTGCGTAGAATCTTTAAATAATGCGCTAAAGCGGGTGCCACTGATTGCGGTTACCTCGCTCGCCAGCTGAGTCACCAGCGTCTGATTCACTTCGATAACTTTATACTGGTCATCAAAGATAACGATTCCTGCAGGTGAGCGGTCGACCAGACCGGTTAACCGTGTCTCTGCTACTTTTTGTGCCGCTTTAGCGGCTATTTCGTCCGACTGATTAAGCACAATTGCAATCACCGAAGCTGGCGAGCCGGGATCGGTCACTTTTTGTAAGTGTAGTTTTAAAAACAAGTCGGCTTGCGGGTTGATTGATATCTTGACTGGCACTGAGCCCAGTTCACTTTGATGCGCTTTAACCCATTGGTCATTAACGGTTGGCAGGGTGGCAAAATGTTTGCCTCTAAACTTATTTAAATCTGAACCGATCAATTCACTGAATGCACGATTACCTTCCAGAAACAGACCCTTTTCGTCCACTCGGTAGATGGGAAAAGGTGCCATGCTGGTGGTTTGATGATGTAATTTAAGCGCACCCTGTAACTGTGCCTTCAGGCTTTTTTCAGCTTTTAAATCAACCATGACTAACTGCACAAATGTCGCATTGTCAGTATCGGTCACGGGAATAATAGAACCTAGTATCCGGACCGGGCGTGATGCACTGTGCTCGTTTAAATCGGCAAAAAGTTCAAATTGCTGACACTCTCCCAGGCCCATCAATGCCGAATTTAATGCCTGCCAGCTTTGTTCGGTAAACCAACTGGGCAGATCGTCGACAGTAAATACGGCGCTGTGCTGGGCGTCAATCCAGGTTGCAACAGCAGCATTAATTTCTACCAAATCGCGGGCGTAATCAATGGTAATGATACCTTGTCCGCTGTTTCCCACTTCTCTGGTGAGGTGAGCAAGGTGATGTTGCTGATTATCAATTTTATCCTGAAGGCCGTGAATATCTTCCAGCATCACGACCGCGTGAGCACCCAATGAAGCGTCGACATTCGGGCATATTCTAATTTGGTAAGTACGATCACGGCGCGGCATTCTGCTTTGCAAACGCGTTTCTCTGGCACTGGCCAGGGCATGTTTCAGTGCCTCCTCATCGCATTCGGGCAGTAATGCCAGCAAGTTGTCGTTATAGCTGTGCTGTTGTTTTAAACCAAGCAAATACAGTGCGGTTCTATTGGCAGTTAACAGCGTACCGGACTTGTCGATAAACAACGCACCTGAGGGAAGCGTATCCAACTGCGCCTGCAGTTTGACATTCACACCCTGTACGCGCGCTGCCATCCGTTTGGCGAAAAAGTGTTTTACCCAGAACGTCAGGGTTAACAACGCAAACGCTCCGCTGGTTATCATACCAACGTAAAATGCGAACTGAGGACGTTGTTGAATGGTATTGACAACATCACTGATGGCTGCGTTTGCAGAAAAGGTCAGCAAACAGCTGATGAAGATGATTAACTGCGCGACAAAGCGGCTGGCGCACCCTTTCATATTAATTCCTTCAATACGATGACAAAACGACAATGTCTCTACTATACGAAAAAACTGCTGGAATTTTAGTCTGCTCATTATGAGTAGGTATGAAAAGCAATATCAAACACGCGGTTTTAACGGCCTGGAACAGGTGATTGTGAACTGCGAGTGCGGCTTGACAGTACAAAATGTGAGAACACGTTGTTTAAACAGAAGGAAGAATTAGTGAAAAGACACCATTTCTTGCTGGCGGCCGTGCTGACAACAACGACGCTGTTAGGCTGCGCTGGCAATACAAAAGATTACCGGGAAGCTACGCGCGGTGGGTTTGGCTACACTGAAACAAAGTTAAGTGATACCCAGTATCGCGTACATTTCAAAGCACGTGGAACCGATCGGGCCAAGGCAATGGACTACGCAATGTTGAGAGCGGCCGAAGTAACAATTTTGAACGACTTCGACTGGTTTGTGGTCACTGACAGAGAAACGCTGGTGGATAAAGAGCGCGTAGAGACAGGTCCACAATTTGGCTTTCAGCAACGCTATTCGCGCGTCACTGAGTGTGGTGCATTAGGATGCCGTACGACCTTGTACCCATCGTCCCAATTCAACACTGGAATTTTTGTTGGCGGATCTGACCGAAGCGAAATTGAAAGTGTATTAAGTATTGAAGTAGGGCGTGGTGAACAACCACAACGAGAGAATACTTATGATGCACGACAGGTCAGAAACAACTTGATGCCAAAAAAAGTGGAATAAAAAAAACCGTGAAGAGTATGCTCCCCAGCCACTCTTCACGGTCGGATAGGTCCAATGGACGTTCCAAAGGTATTATCATGAAGTTAAAACAGCAAAATCAATCGTTGTTTCTGCTGTAATGCGATGGACTTTACCAAACTATATTCGGGTTAAAAGCATGAAAAATCATACGGTTAAATCAGGGTTTATACTTTTTCGCAATGGGTGAACACGGTGTACGGCATAAATGTAAATGAGACTACGTGATGAAGTGGATGATTGAATACATGAGCGGTGTAAAACAAGTGCTTAGCTGCGGTCAATCCGACATAGGTTGACGCATGGCCGACGCATTTGGCATCATGTGATTGAAAATAAAGATTTTCAGTAAAATAAGTAAACAAATAAAAGAAGAAATACTTAGTAAATAAATAAAACAGACAAAGAACCTGCAATGAAAGTAAGCTTTACCTTATTGTTGACTGTATCGGTTTTTTTAGCAGGATGCTCGCCGCAGCCAAGCTACGACTTTATGGTCGACAACTTCAACGATAATAAGCCAACTTTTTCGATGATCGCTACCATTGCGTGCGAAATAGGAGAAAAATCCGACTTACCTTCTTATGCGATAAGTGGGAACACCGAAGAAGAACAAACGCTATTAGAGCTGGCTGATCGCGTTAATGTTAAAGTGATTAGTTATCAAAGAATCAATAATCGCTGTCAATTGTCTATGCCAGTATGGAATGGGGAGCAAGATGATCGGCAACAACAGTTTGCTTACCGTTACAATATTCGCAAACCCATGCCGTATAACGCTGCTATTCATCGCTTTGAGCAGATTGATGAAAGCGTGATTAACGACAAGTTCCCATCTAAGGCAGTGCTGTTTGATATGAAATTATCTAAGCGCTGGTTTTTCTCTCTAATTTATAGATAGTTATCAGTTGAACTTTGGTCATCTTGACCACCTCATTACAAAGTTGAGGATTGCGAGCAATGCCAACTATCGCCAGCAGGGCTGTCGCGCTTCATTCCACCCAGCCCAGCTGTGGGAAAATAGCCAGCCTCTATTTCTGCAGTGGGATAATTTTTTTGTTTGCGTTACGGATAGGGCAACGGGTAAAGTGGCGAACATGAAAGTACAAGATGTAGGTAGCTGTTTATGAAGACGCTAGCTTTTGTCATTTTTCTTATGAGCTGCAGCACATTTTCACTGGCTGCGACGGAAGACGCTAAAACCCGCGTTTATTATGGTATGGAAAGCTTTCTTAGGGATGTCGCAAACCCCGCCGACCAAAATGCGTTACCCAAAACGTATCGTCTGTTACTGCCTAAAATTGAGCTTCCCATCGAATTTGTTTATGCCCCCTTCAAACGCATACTCCGGCATTTAGTGGATGACGAACCCGCATGTCATTATTACGCGCTGGAAAATGGTGAGCGTAAAAATCAGTTTCTGTTTTCATTACCCATGACATTTCTTCCCTCTCCGCGCGTTTATACGCGGGTGCCTGTTGACCAAAGAATGTTAAATGAGCGCGGCGAAATTAAGTCACTGACCAATACCGTGCAAGCACAGCCGGGGGGGGTAATTTTGCTCACCGAAAGTATTTCCTACGGCGATGAGCTGGACGCTTTTATTGAGCAGATACCAGCTCGAAACATTGTTTGGCGAGCAAGCGGCGACAGACACAACAAGGTATCCGAAATGTTCTTCAAAGACCGCACACAAATGGCCCTGGTTTACCCGCAGGAGGCGCAACAATATCTGGCAAGTCAGCAGGAGGATGAAAAACCGTTTTTCTCATATGGTATTGAAGGGGTGCCCGCTATTATGGGTGGCAAACTAATGTGCAACAAATTTACTCAAAATGATGCTTTTCTGAAGGCATTTAACCAGGGAATATTAGCGCTGTACGAGGATAAGGATTATATTGCGACCCAACAGCGACATACCCCGGATGAACTGCGTCAATCATTACACGAAGCAATAATGCATGCGAAAACCTCGTTTGAGCAAAACCAAACGTTGTCCTCCGCTGCAGTAGGTGACTGAATTGGTCATGCAATGGCGCGCTACAATCAGATAGGCACGTCATCAGCTGAATTAACAAATCACACCTGACATGAATCTGAACGACGAATCAGAGTGAATCCTTATCGCTGTTTTAATCGCTTGCAGATGATTCAGACAAAAGTAAAATATTCCCGGCAGTGTGAAAATAAATGGCTGACAAAAAAATAGCAAACAAAAAAATCTATTAAAATCAGCTTGTTGCGCATTCATCTCATTGGCCCGCTACTTGCAAAACTCTCTTTAACCATAAGTAGATGTTTAGAATCAGGAAGTGATCAATGGAGAGTATCGTCGCGCTAGCAGTGGTGTTGGAATGTTATTTTTTTGCCAGACGCTACATAAAGCAGCCAGTGCAGGTGAAAAATGGAAGCAATCAAGTCTTTGGTTAACTTTATGATTAAGATGAGTCAACCATGGGTGTCTACCCCATGTATCTGTGTTTTTCAAAACGCTACCTAGCAACTTAATTAATGGTTGGGACTAGCGCGGCTCTCCGTGGAAAAAATCTGCTAATCTTGGCTGAGAAAACGCAAGCCACTTCAAGAGCGTTTCATTAACCTACTTAGCCCCCCCTTTTTACAGACATCAAAATTACCCCTTCAATCGGTGTTTTTTGCACGATTGAATTAGATCAAAAATGCGCTACGATCCACCCTGTTATCCAGCGAAGTATCTATTTACTTAATAACTACGTATTGATGAGTGGAAACTTCTCGAAAAACTTGAACAAAGGTTTCAGGATGAAAGAAATAGCGCTTGTAGCAACTTTTTTTTGCACGATGACAGCAGGTGCGACTGAGTCGTTCAATGCCAGTGCTTACTTCGAAAACGCCATATCTAAAACCAAACGGCCTGCTCATAATTTTATCGAACTGTATCTACATCAACATGATTTTAAAAATGCACATGAGTTGCTATGTGAAGATATAGCCGATAAAACGCCGGTTTCTTCACTTAAAACAGTGTATACCCAATTGGAAGAGCTTACCGACGTCAGTCAGTTCTCCGAAATTAAAATTGTTGATGCCTACGTTCAACTGACAAAAGTTGAGCCGGAAGGCTTGGTTAACTACGTGGTGGTATTGACCCACGAAGACGATGAAAAAATATCAGGCTCTATCACACTAAGAGCCACATCCGGTTGTCTTTGGGGCTGGCGATTTGAACCGATGAAAATCAAGCAATTCCAGTTTAAGAACGACTAATGGGGGAGCAATGGGCTATCTACAGGACCCAAGAGTTTTATTTGCGGCAGAACGCACCCTGCTAGCCTGGAATCGGACCAGTTTAGGTTTGATTGCATTTGGTTTTATCTTAGAGCGTGCGGGCTTACTGGTTAGATTGTTGCAACAGAATATTGACGAATCTCTGGTCACACCCGCGTTTGTATTAGGTATTGCCTTTATTTTATTGGGCGGCGCATGTGCATTGGTTTCATCGTATCAGTTTGCGCAGGTGCTAAAAACATTAAATGAAGATGAGATACCTTCTGGCTACCAGACTCGTTGGGGCATGATGGTCAATATAATGCTTGCAATACTTAGCCTGGCGTTAACCATGCTGCTATATTCCCTGCATTTTTGAGCTTAAACAGGTTGTCGCAAATATAGAGCCGGTAGCGTCTGGGTGTGTTTGCTTACGTTACCTTTTATTAAAATATCTCTAAATACATTGCACTAGCGGGGCTTAGAACGTCTTGCATGTAATTAGTGCCTAACGCATGAGCCTGCTCGCTTAACATGGCCAGACAGCAGATTAAAATACACAAAATGGGCAGCATAATGCATTGACGAAAATCGATGGATAGAGGCTGTTTTTTCTGTCGCATGACAATACCAGAATTTTGGGGCGCTTTGTTAGTAAGTCGCAAAACCACGCTAAAAAGTTTACTTGTGCGGACGCAGCTTTATGAACGCCAGCGTGAAAATGACAAGGATTAGCAAACACGCGAACAAAAACGGATAACGATGATCGTAGCTGTATAAAAGCGCTGAAATGGGAGGGCCTGCAATATAACCCAGCGCGGGTGTGGAGGTGATGAGCCCGGTAACTTTCGCCTGCTTATCAGGGTCGCACCGGCTTGAAGCGATTGCAGCAATTGATGGATAGGCCATTCCTAATCCGCTCCCGAGTAATACCATAGCAACATAAAGTACTATTGTATTCTGGTGAAGGAAGCAGAGTAGGTAAGCAACTGCGAGTAATAGCAGAGCGAGCTGTATTAATTTTTCCGGCCGAATTCGGACCCGTTGAATAATGCCAATTTGAGCCGCAAAAGAGCTGGCCGCGCTTATCATCATAGCAATGCCCACCGACTGAGCGGCTGCAATGGTTGATTCGCCATATTCGTCCATAAAGAAGAACCCCAGCGTTTGTTGCAGCATCGCCATCGAGCAAAAAACGCAGGCGGAAAATACCACCAACATTGCGGTAATTGGTTTAACTGTAACGTAACTATGCTCACTTGGTTGCTCAGCAGTGGTTTGTTCGACTGTGCTGATTTGCTTAGGCAGGTAACGCTTTACGACAAAGAACGCCAACACGGTCAAAACAATAACGCTGTAGAGTGGAGTAAGAATACCGAATCCCACTAATGCTCCGGCGAAAGTAGGACCCAACACCTGACCTAAATTATTTGCCGAGGTTACCTTACTGATGGCTTTAACTCGGTCTGTATGTGCGCTGTTCGTAATGGCATAACCGATTGCAGAAGGGGGCGTAGCCGACATAATGCTTGATTGCAGCGTTCGCGAAATTAGTAGTGCCAGGAACAGACCGACCCCACTGAGAATAGAGTGGATCCCCAAATACCACATGGAGGCAAACAATAAAGTGCCGATACTATAGCCGGACAACCCTATCATTAAGGTGCGACGATATCCTTTGCGTCTGGCTACGCGGCTCCACAAATTAGTTCCGATCGCGAACATGACCGCAGAGCTGGACATGATAATGGCGACTTGAATTTCACTTAAACCCGCCTCTCGTCCCAGCGAGGGCAGCGTAGTGATAACGACACTTTGTC
The DNA here is from genome assembly GCF_012911815.1 of Alteromonas ponticola. Classification (GTDB taxonomy): domain Bacteria; phylum Pseudomonadota; class Gammaproteobacteria; order Enterobacterales; family Alteromonadaceae; genus Alteromonas; species Alteromonas ponticola. The sequence continues at coordinate 298,439 of NZ_JAATNW010000006.1, forward strand.
CAATCGCGGTGGTAAAAAGCGCTAAAAACAATACGCTGAAAATCATCGAATAATACTAAGGTTATGCGCGCCCAAGAAGAGTACCCATACTAACACATTAATTTGCCCCAAAAAAAAGCACCCGCCAAATGACGGGTGAAAATCAGAGGTATTGTTAGGTCCTGAAGACCTAGGGGAGATTAACTGCCTTCCGACAGTTCACTTGTTACGTCATTGACGTCATCAGTGTTCTTCGCAATGGCCATGGCCAAATCCTGTTCGCGATAGGATTTCACCTTGCCGTAATGAGTAACAGTCCTTTGTTCAACATGGACATCTATGTCGACACCAGTAGTGCTTGACTCAAGTAATAAACCCGACTTAATCGCGATTATTACTTTTGCTTCCTGCAAGCTGTTGGCGAACGTATATCCATTTCTGTCAACATTGTACGGTGCTGCAACGGCTGGTCTGTTTACGACCAATTTGACTCCCTTAAGCGCTTTGACTGTTCCCTTGCCCGCGCTTTGTCGACCTCAATGTCAACGTCGTAGGTTAATCTAACCTTGTCCTCTGTGACGTCCATGTAATTGTCAAACTATTCATTTTTCCATCAAGCAAAAAAGTTGGCTCAGCTTTGCAATCAATCCGTGCATCCTTGACTGATACTTTCCAAAATCCGTGGTATCAGCTAAACAAAACTAAGAGGGCATAGTAAGGAAGTAATGAAGTTCAGGATATACCTAAGCGTTTCACACTTGCTCTTTTGCTCGTTGCCGTCGATTCTTACTATGCGACAACTGTGCCACTATTCTTATTGCTATATGACTAAGCCTATCACTTTGAAAATACGGAGTTTTTACGTTTTTTCAATATTGGCCATAAATATCATTGAACCTCGCTGTGTAGTTTTTTCACATCACGCTGTCGTTTCTTTCATACACTAAGTTATCGAGGACGAGGACGGAGGAACTTGCAGCATTCCATTTTAAATGGCGACAATTTAAGCGGTTCAGTATTTTGACAGATTCGTTAGCATTTTTTTAAATCAGTGATACTTTTTACTAATAGTCTTTTAAAAAACATCATCTAACAGGTTGATAAATGTTTAATCAACATCTAAAAGCTGAAATTCAGGAATTGAAAGATGAGCTGTATAGCTTACGGCAGGTAAGGGATAGCCTTGAAGAAGAAATGCTGTTTGTTACATTAAATGCAGATGGCAGCATTCGTTCGGTAAATCGCGAGTTCGAAAATGACATGAATTTCAACGAAAGGGAACTGATTGGTAAACCGATCCTTCAACTTGTTCCTTCTATTGCGCGCAACACGCCACACTACAATCGATTCGAAGAGGCGCTGAAGTCAGCAAAGCATTACGTGGGAGTGTTTGAATGTACGCGTGGTAATGATGAAGAAGCGTGGTTAAGGGTAATTTTACAGCCTGTAATGTCACAACAGGGCGAGCTAAAGCACTTCACACTGCACGGTAATGACCTCACTCGCACAATTACTACATCGCGAGAGTATGAAAATTTAATTCAAGCCTTACAACGTTCAACCGCTGTAATTGAATTTGATTTAGAGGGCAATATAGATACCGCAAATACTCCCTTTTTAAATGTTATGGGTTACTCGCTGAAGGACATCAAGGGCAAGCATCATAAAATGTTCTGCACCGCAGAAGAAGCCAGTTCGCCAGAATATGACCGATTCTGGCAGCGGTTACGCCACGGTGAATCAATCAGTGGTCGGTTCAAACGCATTGATAGCCGCGGTAATCCGGTATGGTTGGAGGCAAGCTACAATCCCGTGCATGATCAACATGATGTACTGTACAAAGTCGTTAAGCTGGCAACTGTAGTGACCACACAAGTAGAACGTGAAGAGACCATTAATGAAGCGGCAGATATTGCATTTGAAACATCTAATAAAACTGAAGCAGCCGCCAGTCGTGGTAGTGCGGTGGTGAAAGAAACTGTGCAGGTAATGAATTCACTAGCCGATCAAATGGTTAAAGCAAGTCAGGGTATTAATGACCTGGACACACAGTCGCAGCAAATTGCGACAATTATAGAAAGCATCAGCAGCATCGCCGAACAAACTAATCTTCTGGCTTTGAACGCAGCAATCGAAGCGGCGCGTGCCGGAGATCAGGGACGTGGTTTTGCGGTGGTGGCAGATGAAGTGAGACAGCTTGCTTCTCGGACGACCGCCGCGACGGAAGAGATTGTTGGCGTTGTACAGCGCAATCAGTCACTGGCAGCTGATGCTGTAAGTCTGGTTGACAGCGGCAAGCAGCAGGCAGAAAAAGGTCTGGAATTAGCCAAAAATGCCGGACAGGTTATTGAAGAAATTCGTCAGGGCGCTCGGCAGGTAGTCGATGCGGTGAGTCAGGTCACCAATAAACTTGAAAAATGATCCGCTTAACTAAACCAGCGATAGCATCAAATCAGTTCTACAACTGCCTTTACCAGCAGGTGAAGCGCCAGCAACGTCACTATCGTGCTATACAGAACGGTGAACAGTTCTGTTGAGAATTTTTCCAGTGCATTTAAACCGACACTCGTTCCGATAAATCCGCTGATAATCATCAAAACGGCTAAAGGAAGCCAGTCAACAAAATAAATGCCTGCTACTAGAAAGACAACTAACTTCAACGTATTTTGTAAGCTCATACAGGATGCAAACGTTGCTGTATGCGCCATTTTTCCCATTTTGTTCTGGTGTAAAAAAGCTGCCAGCAGTGGCCCCGTAGCGCCGACGAAAGTAGATAACATGGTTGTGACAACACCTACTGCAAACATTCCTGTAGCCGATACCTGGTGTGGTCTGGGTTTAAACCCCCATAACAGATACAAAATAAATAGACCAACGCTTAACTGGATCCACTGCAATGGTAGCTGAATCAGAATAAAAGATACTGCCACCGCCCCCAGCACAGCACCGAAGCCAAACGAGTTAAACGTTGTCTTGTCCAGGTGTAAATGCGTTTTACATGCTCTGTAACCGTTCGAGCCAAGTTGAACCAGGCCATGAACAGGTATTAAAACCTCAATCGGTACATAATGCGCCATGATGGCGAGCAGCAGGACCCCGCCACCGATGCCAAATGCGGCGGTCACAAATGATGTAATCGCCGAGGCGAGGATTAATATAAAAAGAACGACAGCAGAAACTTGACCTGCGCCCAACCAATCAATGAGTACGACCAAAGGAGCTCCTTTTGCATGTGTACGCGCTAAGATCAACTATATAAAAACTTGCCATCCCAGTTTTAAGAATCATACTAAGAATATACGTAAGGGTTATTTAGTTTTACCCATAATATTATTAAAACAACATCTGCAGTTAAGCTTACGATTAAATATTACGTAATTTTATAGATGAATTGCATGCGACGTAACCATGACTGTAAAGACTGTAAAACGCTATTTTTGCCCAGACTGCACGCATCAGTTTTCAGCCAACACTGACCATGATCATACAGTGATCATTAGTTGTCCGAAATGTAAGTCGCTTTGCCCAAAGCGTTGTCTGGAAACAAGTGCAATCAATAAAGTGGTAAATCAGCGGAAAAGCTGGCCATTGATTGTAACCCGCGTGGTTGCTTTTGAGGGTAAGCAGGGCTTTGAGGCGGCGAAAAAAGCCTGTCCTAACCAGCCCTTCTTTACTTATCCCGCATCTCATTACTTTGATACTAAGAATCCCGTAATATCTGGCGAGGTATGGTTGGAGAGCAGCATGCCCCTGTATAAAAACTGGGAAGTGGCTCATGATAGCCCAACCAATGCAGGAGAGAGACTGCAAGATTTCGTAGTGGTCCACAAACATCATCACTCAGACAATATTTTGTACGGCTACTATCTTGTGATCACCGATGAAATGCGGACATTTAAGGCAAATACGTATGTGTGTGGAGAATGTTACAGTGCGGCTAATAAGAACGATCGTTTCTGTAAAAAATGTTTAAAAAAACATACGCTCACCTACGCTCAATTGCAGAATACTAAATTGCTGCCGGTTAATCAGTCACTCAGTCGTTCTCGATTGACTAAACAGGAGTTTAGAGAAGCGTTAGATTTGTATGTAGATACTCACGTTAAATTGCCTCAGAAAGAGCAGAAAAAGAGAATGGAACAGCTGGTGGCCAAAAGAAATACAGTCAGCGATGTGGAGTTCAAAGGCTTTAGATGGTTGCTTAACGAGGGTATCAATACCGAGATTTTTGTTTTTGAAGAAAACGAAAATCGATTTGTGGTGGGCCATCAAACACCCAGAATCCCTGAAATTCTAAACCATATTCAAGAAAAATTGGAAGCGTTTCCCTACCCACACGTTATCAGGTGACGCGGCTTTAGTTACGCAAACCAGATTTACGCTTTCATTGTAAAGCGGTGCATGCTATTACATACGCCAGTCATTTTTTCTGCTTTGATGTGAAAGAAGATAGCCGTGCACCAACACCACCATCACCACCATCACCACGACCACACGGACACCTCTCGCATGGGGTTTGCCTTTTGGTTAAATTTCGTTTTTACCATAGTTGAATTTGTGGGAGGGCTGCTAACCAACAGCGTGGCTATCATGGCTGATGCGGTGCATGATTTAGGGGATACCTTGTCCATTGGTATGGCCTGGATATTAGCTAAATTGGGAAAACAACAAGCGGACGACACCTTCACTTATGGTTTCAAACGGCTTAGTCTGCTCGGTGCATTGATTAACGGCGTAATATTGGTCGGGGGCTCCATTTGGGTATTGACCGAATCCATACCGCGCCTGCTTAGTCCTGAAATGCCGGTTACCGAGGGCATGATGGCGCTGGCATTGCTTGGTGTGATAGTAAACGGCGTGGCGGCGTTCAAACTGCATGGCGGACACACGCTAAACGAGAAGGTTCTTAACTGGCACTTGCTTGAAGATATGTTTGGTTGGGTTGCCGTGCTGATAGTGGCAATTGTGTTACACTTTTTTCCTTTTCCTATCCTCGATCCTATTTTGAGTATCGGTTTCACATTGTTTATTTTGTTTAACGTAGTTCGGCACATTCGCCAAACCCTGAAACTTTTTCTTCAGGCTACGCCGGATGATGGGATGCAAAAACAAATTCAACATGAATTGCGGAGTCTTGAGCAGGTAAAAGACATGCATCATTTGCACTTTTGGTCATTAGATGGCGAGCATCACGTATTAACTGCGCACCTGGTTACCCATACCGATTTGCCACCCGCCGCGTTAAAACAGCTTAAACAGTCAGTTGATGCAGCGTTAGCACCTTTTAATCTGGGGCATACTACCATCGAAATTGAAATGCCCGGTGAATCGTGTCGGGACGAGACGCTCAACGGGCATGTCCATCATCACTAGCGAAAGCGCCGCAGCCTGCGATTTATTCGCAAGCCGGCAGCGTCCCGGCGATCTGAGTATAACGCAGATTCGATAAGGTCAATTCACCTGGTTGTGTGCGGTGCAGACTAAAGGCAGATTGCACCGCACCCAGGCTGGTGCCTGTGTCGATAAGGCATTGAACGGGGATGACCACTTCCTGCCATTCCTCGGTGTCTTGTGTAAACGTTGCCAGGTTTACCTCCTCTGCACAACTATTTACACAACTAATGCCTACGCGGGTGCCAGCAATCGCTGAGCCCTTGATATCAAATGCGATAACACTATTAGGTGCGTTGAAGTTTCGCATGTCCTCACTAAAAGGCGTATAAAAACCAACTGTACCCGCATCTTCCCAACGGATCAGAAGTGCATCTTCCTGCACTTTGCGATCGGTTGTGCGCACATTGATATCATTGAGTGACGCAGTATTGCTATTCATAATCCTTGATTCACCGTTTGCACGAATTTCCAGCTGCCACGGTTTTTGCGTTGACAAAACATATACAGGTAGTTCACGCTCTGCCTCATTAGCCTGATTTTCAATTGACTCACTCAGATCATTGGACAGGTTATCTTTATCGTCGTAGCTCAGCCCATAACCAAACGAAAATTGAGGCGTTTTGCCGTCACCATAATTAACTTCATCATGTGATGGGTCTGCAGGCCAGCTGAAGGGCAATTTGCCTGACATCGCAAACTTTACCTCGTCATCGTTACTTTTCAATAAAACATCTGCGACACCTGCGCCCTCACTGCCAGGTAACCACGCAACCACAAACGCGTCACTGGCATTTAGTTCAGGGTTAACCCAGAGCGGACGACCTGTAATAAAAACTGATACAACTGGAATGCCCTGTGACTTAAGTTTCTTGAGCAGCGCAAGGTCAGACTTTTCACCGCGCTGATATTCCAGGTTCGAGATATCTCCATTACCTTCCGCGTAAGGGTTTTCACCGAATACAATCACAGCAACATCGGGTTTTTGCGTAAAGTCACCGTTTTCAGCCAACTCAATTTGGCCTCCGGCGCTTTCAACCTGCGCTTTAAACCCATCAAATATTGAACTCCCCCCTGGGAAATCATCGTTTGTATTACCCGTTCCCTGCCAGGTGATTGTCCAGCCACCTGACTGCTTGCCGATGTTATCTGCAGCGTCTCCGGCCAGGCCAATGCGTAACGCAGGAGACAGTGGCAAAATTCCTTTTTTATTCTTTAACATGACTAACGATTTACGTACTGCCTCACGAGCCAACTGGCGATGTTCATCCGCTCCAATGAGGTTACTTTTGCCTGCTAATACGCGGTTAGCGGGGGAAGGTTGTTCAAATAAACCTGCACGCACTTTGACTCTTAAAATACGGCGAACCGCGTCGTCCAGTCGCGTTTGTGGGATAATCCCCTGTTGAACCTGCTCAATGAGATTGTGGTATAAGGGTTTCCAGGCACTGGTAGGAACCATGTAGATATCCAACCCTGCATTCATTGCCTGCGGACAGTTCTCGTTAGTACATCCTTCAATCTGGCCGTGACCATTCCAGTCGCCCACGACAAACCCGTCGAAACCCATCTTTTCTTTAAGCACTGTGGTAAGTAAGTATTTACTCCCGTGAATCTTCTTGCCGTGCCAACTATTGAAGGACGCCATAACGCTCTGTGCACCGGCAGCCAGGCCGTGAACATAACCCTGAGCATGTATGTCAAAAAGCGCCTGTTCAGTGCTGATGTTGTCACCCTGATCATCGCCGTCCTGAGTACCGCCATCACCGAGAAAATGTTTAACCGTCGAGATGGCATGATATTCGTCGATGACACCATCACGCATATCACCCTGCATGCCTTTCACAATGGCGGCTGCATAGGCGCCCACGATGTCAGGATTTTCAGAATAGCTTTCATAGGTTCTGCCCCATCGGTCGTTGCGAGCAACAGCCACCGTTGGCGCAAAAATCCAGTCAATACCCGTTGCTTTCACTTCTTTAGAGGTAGCTTCTGCAATTTGGGTAATCAGACCGGGGTTATTCATGGCGCCCAACCCGATGTTGTGCGGGAACAATGTTGCACCGACGACATTGTTGTGACCGTGCACCGCATCTGTTCCCCACATAGTAGGAATTGAGCTGCCATCCACTGAATCATCAATTGATGCCTGATACATTTTCTCTGCCAGCGAAACCCAATCTTCGACAGATGCATGTTTGTTATTCTCAGGGAACGCCCCCCCGCCGTTTAAGTATGACCCAAAGCCGTATTGACGCATGTCTTCAATCGTAATGTCACGAATCTCTGGTTGAATGACCTGAGCAACTTTTTGTTTCAGAGTCATATCTTTCAGTAATGCTGAAACCCGCTGCTCGACTTCGTCGTGGTTGGCTGTGGCAAACGAGATGTCCGGCCAAAAATCAGCCGCTTTTTTTTCAGCCGCTACCGCTGCAGAGTCCGTTTTTTCTGCTTCTGAATAACTGCATGCAGAAAGAAATGACGTACATGACAATAGGACGCTGATAGTGATTAGTGTTTTTTTCATGCCGCAACCTCCTGCTTGACGGGTTTGCAGCCTGCTAAGCCATAGTAGGCAATATAAATGTAACAAATGAGGGGTAACAAAAATGAAATTTGCAGGCCGAAACTGTCTGCCAGTACGCCTTGCATTAGCGGTACAATCGCGCCGCCCACAATGGCAAGGCACAACATGCCTGAGCCTTGTGCGGTTTGTTTACCAAGTCCTTTAAGCGCAAGGCTGAAAATAGTGGGAAACATAATGGAATTGCACAAGCCAACCGCCAGAATTGACCACATGGCCAAGTGTCCTGAGCTGTTTACCGAAACGGTAATGAGAACACAGGATAAAAAGCTGTTAAACGCCAGGCACTTGCCGGGATTGACTTTTTGCATGACGACCGCGCCAATGAAGCGTCCAACCATGGCTCCACCCCAATAGTAAGCGATAAAGTTGGCGGCTTGACGTTCACTTAGACTGAGTACCTCTTCAGAAATAAAGTAGTTGACCAGAAAACTTCCTATGGAAACCTCAGCGCCCACGTAAACAAAAATACCAATGACACCCAGCATAAGGTGGCGATGTTTCAGCACGCTACCTGTTATTTCGCCGATTACAATATCTTCAGTATCAGCGGGCTTGGGTAATTGCACCTTAATCATCATCAAGGCCATTACCACCAGAACCAGGGCCAGGCCCAGATACGGGATGATGGTTGAGTTCGCTTCTGCCTGTGCACTTACTTCACCATGGGCGGAAAACAGCAACATCCCGCCGACCAATGGTGCAACTGTGGTGCCTAATGAATTGAAGGCCTGTGTCATCGTCAGTCGGCTGGACGCAGTTTCCGGATCCCCCATTACGGTCACTAATGGATTCGCCGCAACCTGCAAAATTGTAATGCCTGATGCCAATACAAATAACGCCGTTAAAAACATCCAGTATTGGGCAGCCAATGCGGAGGGAATAAACATCAAACAGCCAAGTGCAGCGGTAACTAATCCAATCCCTATACCCTTCTGATAGCCTACGTTATTCACCAGTTTTCCAGCAGGCACGGAAATCAGAAAATAGGCACCAAAAAAGCACGACTGCACCAGCATCGCCTGCGTATAGTTGAGTGAAAAGAGCCCTTTTAAATGAGGGATCAGGATGTCATTGAGTGCAGTTATGAAACCCCACATGAAAAATAATGAGGTAAGCGTGGCAAGTGCAAAGAATGATGTTGTGTGTGTTGGCGATGGCGACACGTAAGCTGAGTTTGTCATGCGGGTTCCCGGTTTCTAGGTATCAAACATTTTTTGTTTAATAAACGTAAATTGTAGTAACAAACATTTCATTAACAAATATCGTGAGTATAAAGTCATTCAAGCAAAATGCAAGCGCTTACATTTTGGTCTCACTTTGCTGCATTGTTACCTGCAATGAGGGAATTAAGTGACTTCAACCTTTGCGCCCCACTTTTTTAGAGCAAACTTTTCCGTACAGTATTTTTTATAAATCAATAGATTGGGGCTTAACGTAATGGCAACGTTATGTGACGTATTGAATCTGTGCGCGAATAATACTTGCAATACCCTGTTAAAACATTGTAAAACTGTAATGAAAGCGCTTACAGTTTCCTTCGCTGAATATCCGGCAGCAAACTTAGCTTTTTCTTTTATGAAATACACTTATCACGATTAAGCCAAATGTATGAGCAACTCTTTAACGTTAAACGCACACTTTCGCAGTAATACCTTCACCTTTGGTGTAGCGACGTCATCTTTTCAGATTGAAGGGGCCGCCGATCGTCGCGAAGAGTCAATCTGGGACCGATTCTGCCAGCAATCCGGAAAAATTCTGGATGGAAGCGACGGCAAAATTGCCTGCGATCATGTCAATCGCTGGCAACAAGACCTGGATATTATCGATAGTTTAAATGTTGATGCATACCGATTTTCCGTTTCATGGCCGCGCATTATCAGACAGGACGGCAGCGTAAACCAGGACGGTGTAGAGTTTTACCTGAACCTGCTAAAGAGATTGAAGTCCAAGGGTATCAAAGCGTACGTTACACTTTATCATTGGGACTTACCGCAATATTTAGAAGACCAGGGAGGCTGGTTAAATCGTGATACTGCTTATGCGTTCGCTTCCTACGCCGAAGTGGTAGTAAAAGCGTTTGGTGAGCTGGTGTATTCATACGCCACATTAAACGAACCATTTTGTAGCGCGTATCTAGGCTACGAAGTTGGTATTCATGCGCCTGGAAAAGCCAAAAAAGAATACGGTAAGAAAGCTATTCACCACCTGTTGCTGGCTCATGGTCTGGGCATGAAGGTACTGCGCCGATTCGCCCCTGAAGCTCACAGCGGAATAGTGCTTAATTTCACCCCATTTTATCCAGCATCAGAAAGCGACCAGGATATTCGCGCTACACAGCTTGCTCACGACCACTTTAATGACTGGTACATCCGGCCGATCCTCGAAGGCCGCTATCCAGCGCTAATCGACCAGATACCGGTCTCTCATCGACCCGACGTAGAACCCGGTGATCTCGATATCATTGCGCAGCCAATTGATTATTTAGGGGTAAATTATTACACCCGTGCACGGGTTAAATGCGATGCTCCTGGCGACCCGGTTCATCTTCCTGCACCTGATGCCAGTGAACAAACTGCGATGGGCTGGGAAGTCTATCCGCAAGGATTGACCGACCTGTTATTACAATTGCACCGCGATTTCAGTCTGCCTCCGGTCATTATTACGGAAAATGGATTGGCCAGCGATGACCACCTGATTGATGGTGAAGTCAATGATCAACAACGCATCCGCTATCTGCAAAATCATATGGATGCAGTTGCCGACGCCATGGACCAAGGCGTAAACATTACCGGCTATTTTGTCTGGAGTTTATTAGATAACTTTGAGTGGGCATTAGGATATGAAAAGCGCTTCGGTATCGTGTATGTTGATTACCAGACTCAACAGCGAACGTTAAAAAACAGTGCGCTTGCGCTGACCAAGAGCCTGTCGAACCGTCGTCAATAAACAGCAGAACGGGAATACCACAATGGTAAGTGCTCGCGAAAAAATCGCATATGGTTTAGGGGATACCGCCAGTAACTTCATATTCCAGACGGTGATGCTGTTTTTAACCTTTTACTATACCGATATTATCGGTTTGCCGCCGGCAGCGGTTGGTACCATGTTTTTGGTAGTGCGGGCGTTTGATGCTATCACCGATCCTCTGATGGGGGCATTGGCCGACAAAACCAATACGCGCTGGGGCTCTTACCGTCCTTATCTGCTATGGCTGGCACTGCCTTTTGCGTTATGTAGTATCCTCGCATTTACCTCTCCCGCACTGCCTGAAGAAGGTAAGATGGCCTATGCGTTCGTCACTTACGCATTGTTAATGTTGATGTATACCGCCATTAATATTCCTTATTCTGCGCTTGGTGGCGTCATGAGTGCAAATCCCACTGAGCGGGTATCTATTCAGTCTTATCGATTCGTATTCGCGATGGTGGGCGGCTTGCTGGTCACCACATTCACGCTACCCTTGGTGGATTTTTTTGGTGAAGGTGATCAGGCGCTGGGATATCAGCGCACGATGATGGCAATGAGCGTACTTGGCATGATCTTGTTCCTGCTCTGTTTCGCCGGAACCAGAGAGCGCGTTAGGCCGACGAATCAGGGCGCAGCATCCATCCGGGAGCAGTTGCAGGCCTTGTGGTATAACGACCAGTGCCGTGTGCTCTGCGTGGTTGCGGTATTATTACTGACCGGTATGGTGTTACGAAATACCTTGGCTATTTATTATGTTAAGTATGTATTGCAGCGCCCGGATGATGTCACCCTGTTTGTGACGGCAGGAATGATAGGCAGCATTATTGGATGCGCACTGGCTAATCCGCTAGCCAAAAAGATGTGCAAAGTCAGGGCTTATATGGTGTTGCAATTAATTAGTGCAGTGATGTGCCTACTTAATTATTTTGTCCCTGCAGACATGTGGCTGGGTGCCCTTGGAATTCATTTTTTGTGGGGTTTGTTTTTGCAAATGGCCACACCTCTGCTGTGGGCAAAAATTGCCGATGTTGTTGACTATGGCGAAAGTAAAACCGGTATACGAATGACCGGAATTACTTACTCGACGGTAGTGTTCTTCATTAAAGTCGGGTTGGCTGTAGGCGGCGCACTGGCCGGGTGGTTGTTAGCCTTTTATGATTATCAGGCAAATGTATTTGAGCCAGACGTTGCAAATGGAATTATTGTTTCGTTCTGTATTTTCCCTGCTTTAGCATCAATAGCAGTTGCGATTATTATGCGGTGGTATACATTAGACAGCCATAAGATGGAATCGGTTCAAGCATCGTTGTCGTTAAGTAAAGCTGGTTAGGCTAACCAGCCTTGATGCATCCGAACGGCGGTATCAGGAAAAAACATGGTAACAATTAAACAAGTCAGTGAAATGGCGGGGGTCTCGTCAGCTACTGTTTCCCGCGTAATTAACAATACTGATACGGTTAAAGAAAAAACCCGCGTAAAGGTAATGGATGCCATGGCGCGACTCGGTTATCGCCACAATGTCCTCGCTGCCTCTCTAGCCTCCAAAAAAACCAATACCATTGGTTACGTAGTGCCAGAATTACATGGTTCGTTTTTCGGCAATATGATGGCGGGGTCGGAAAAGGTACTGCGTAATGCAAACAAACATATGTTTGTAGCGACGGGCCATTCCGATGAAAAATTGGAAATGCGGGAAATTGAGGCATTACTAAGTCGACGATGTGATGCCCTGATCCTGCATGTTGAAGCGATCAGTGATGACTACCTGATACATCTAGCTGAACAAGATGTGCCGCTGGTGATCGTAAATCGCTACATTAAAGAGATTGAAGAAAACTGCATTAGCCTGGACAACGAATTGGGGGGGTATCTGGCAACCCGCCATTTGATTGATTTGGGCCACTCACAAATTGCTTACCTGTCGGGATCGTTATTTAAAGCGGACGGTGTGAACCGCCTCGCTGGTCATAAGCGGGCATTGTCAGAGGCCGGTTTGCGCTTTGACGAAGCGTTGATGTTCGAGGGTGACTTTCAGGCCCAGTCAGGTGATGCCGGGATTAAAGCATTAGCTAAGCAGGAGCGCCAGTATTCAGCGGTTGTCTGTGCTAATGATGAAATGGCGTCGGGTGCCATCAACGCATTGCGTGAACAAAATAAATGTGTCCCGGAAGATGTCTCGGTAATTGGTTTTGATAACGTCGATTTTGCAAGCTATCTCACCCCAGGATTGACCACAATCGATTACCCCATGCGTGAAATAGGGGAAATGGCGGCGCGATGGATCCTAAACCGGGCATATGGTGATCATAAAATGTCACTTACTCATGTTTTAGAGCCGAAACTGGTTCTGCGCGGAACGACTAAACAAGCTGCTGAAAAATAAATGCAAAACATTTGTTAATGCTTCTTACTATTTTGGCCGATATCAGGTTACTATAAATTTCTATGCTTTAATCCTTTGCCTGAATACAGAGGTTCACATGCTCGTACTTAAGTCTACATACGAAGAAAAACTCGAAGAATTACATGCGCTTAAGCGCGAACAGTCCGACTTGCAGAAAAAAGTCAAGCAGCTCGAAGAACAGAATGAAATGCTGGCAGAAGAAAACCAGCAATTGCAGGCAACGACAGGAAAAAGTGGTCACTCGCTGCTGACTGAATCAATGCTTGATGCATTATCTCAGGTTGAAGGCATCCGCGACACCGTGCTCACTGCCTATCAGCATATCGAAAACGAAAGCGATTCAATCGAAAACATCAATGTGCTGTTTTCAGAGTCCTCAACCGCGTTGTCACAAATATTAAAAGACATGGACCAGCTTAGTGGCAAAATGAGCCGCATGAACGAGCGTATCTCTGGTCTTTCAGATACCGCCGACAACATCAATAAATTTGTCAGCACCATTACCAGCATCTCTGATCAAACCAACCTGCTGGCATTGAACGCTGCTATCGAAGCTGCGCGTGCAGGTGATGCAGGTCGCGGTTTTAGCGTGGTTGCAGATGAAGTACGTGCACTAGCCAATGAAACTAACAAGTCAGCCAATGAGGTTGCCGAATTAGTGCAGGGTATTATTCAGTCAACTCGTGCGGCAGTAGGCTCAGTGACCGAGTTACAAACTAATAATACACATTTGGCTGAAGGCGTGGGCAGCTTGAACAAAGCCTACGACCAAATGGTCAGTCACTGCACCAGTATGAAAGACACCATTCATAGAGGTTCACACGAAACCTTTATCCAAACAGTTAAGCTTGATCACGTAGTTTGGAAGTCTGAGGTATACGCAGTTATTCAAGGGCGTAGCAAAAAATCAGCGTCTGACTTTGCTGACTCAGCTTCATCTCGTCTGGCAAAATGGTATAAAGAGTCAATCAGTAAGCCAATTGCCAAATCTGATGCTTTTTCACGTCTCGACCGTCAGCATGCCAACGTGCATACCGCTGGTGTCGCAGCGATGAAAGCCCATAAAGATGGTGATGTGGCACGTCGAGACAAACACCTAAGCGAAATGGAACAGGCCAGTTCGCAAGTTATGTCGTTGTTGGACAGGCTATCGCACGAAGGGTGATTCGCTTCAACCTATATTGAGCCCCTCAAATGCAGGGGCTTTTTAGTATTTGAACCGTTAATCCCATCACAAATTATATTTTTAAAATGAATGCTGGGTAGGCATCTCATTATAAATTTGCTGCCAAAATACCACATGTTGCGCTTACCCTGTTTGGATGTTGCCATCCTTCGTGCATTACCCGTTTGCTTTAAGCTTTACCACTTCAGCCGCATCTTTTTCCAATACGGATTCAGCACTAGCACCCTTTAGCAACTTAGCCACATTATCTTTGTTTTTTGCCAGCATAACTGACAATTCTTCAGTAATCGCATCGTCTAACTTAATGCCCTTTGCTTCAATAAAAGCCGCCAGATTATCTGCCGTGTCTAACATTTTATCAAACTGATCGGCTTCCTTCTTATCCGTCGTCACCAGCTTCTCCACCCCTTTATGCGTTACCACGTATTTAATTGTAATCGCCATGATTCACCTTTTTGATTGGATAGTGTTGAGTTAAGGTAACAGTTTTAACTGTATAAATAAACAGTTGTTTTGCAAAGTTACATAATCTTGGAAATTAAAGGCTGCCAGGCAGCCTATAATCAGTTATTTGTCGACTGGACGTTTCGGTGGCCTTAGTTTTCGTAAGTCGATATAACTGTTTACGGACGGATTATGGCAAATCTGACCATTATCTGTTTCGCGATGGCATCCCCCAACGACTATTTTCAGCTCTACAGAATTTAGATGAATTGGTTGATCGGTAAATCTCCTATTACCTTTCATAAGAATATCCTTATAACATTGATTTAAATAATGTGCTTTGTTATTTATATAAATAACGGAATTGATTTTAAGATTAGGATTTATGCACTCATTCAAGTGTAAGACAAGGATTGTTAATGCTGAGACTAAGAGCTCTGATTTGCAGAATCGTTTTATCTATAGCGCTGTCTGTCTCGTTCGCAATATACGCAAGTCCACTCCAGTTCATTAATCAGTTTGACGGAAACGCTACAGGAGTATTAACGTCAGTAGTAGTGACCGATAATGATTCTATATGGGTAGGTGGAGAGAACGGACTGTTTGGGATTGTAGGTAAACAATCCTCACATTTCTGCGATAAAAAGTCCTCATTGAACAAAAACTATGTGTCAGCAATAGCACAACTTGATAAAGACAAATTACTAATTGCCGTTTACGGAGGAGGTCTTTATGTGTTTGATACAATTGAGCATTCCTTTGAAAAAATTCAGCATGCTCTAAACCACGATCTAGACGCCGTTTGGAAACTCGCAATTTCTGAGGCATATATAGTAGTCTCATCTATTTCAAACGTTTATCTATTAAACACACATACTCTTAAGGTTGAAGCGGATTTTAGGGAGTTAGGAATCAATGTTGGGAATAGAGTTTTTAATGTAGCCTTTCATGCTGATACTGAAACAGTATGGTGGACTGACGAAAAACGAGGGGTCTTTTCATATTCACTGCGTAATGAAAACTGGATCTCTTATTTAAGTAATGAAAATTTTCTTAATAGCAAAAACGTCTCAGCATTACATGTCGAAAAAGAAAAGGCATATGTAGGAACTGAAATTGGACTTTTCGAAGTAGATATCTCATCTGGTTTCACAGCAATGATCAGTGAGAGACCCCCGGTTATTTATGAAAAATATAATCCAATTAAATCGATTAAACGAAGCCCCACTGGTGTGTTGTGGGTTGCTGCAGAACGTCTTTATACGGTTAATTTTGAAGAAGGTAAGTTTGAATCAGCACCACAACTTCACCCATTTTTAGCCAGAGATGAATTGGATACAGTTTTAGACATCGAGTTCGATACTCTCGGCAACCTTATTGCAATTGATACTAGTAAAGGACTTGTAGTTATCCCTCCTCAATCTATTGCTGTTTCATATCTTAATGACAATTTGGACATATTCGATAAACACATCAGTTCGGCAAGGTTCGTTAGTGAAAATCAGCTCGCTTTTCTATCCGAGGGTCAGTTAGGAATTTATGATGTCATTAATAATCGTATAGACTTTAAAATTTTACCCACCAGTGAAGAACTGTTTATCGGAAATATATCTGATAACACGGTTGAATTGGTCGGACGTACTGGAAGTCATCTCAGTGTTGAAATTAGTACTTCTGATGTAAAAACATTTGAAAATGTATTATTGCATAAATCATCTACCATTCTTGAGTTGGAAGTTAATACAGCAGGACAACTAGTGTTTATCGAAGAGGGGGAGGAAAGAGACTACTTAATTGGAGAAAGAGATGGCTCATTAAAGAAATTATTGTCAAATGCATTTTCCACTCTTTTTGTCTCAGATGCGGATACAGTTTTGGCAGCCGCATCTGGGGAAGGGATTTTTGAAATCAGCGATAAAAATGGCATTAAGAAGGTCGGAAAAGACTCAAATTTTGAATTGAGTAGTGTGGTCTTCTTGTTCGAAGACCACGATGGTGAAATTTGGGCGTGTACCTCCGGTGAGGGTGTATATAAGCTAGAAATCGGATCTACAAAATTTAATCGAGTAAATTCGATACCCGCAAATTATATCAGAGCCATTGCGGCTATTAATCAACAGTGGTTATTAGTTACTACCAACATAGGTCTGTTTTTATACGACAAGGTTGATAATCAATCCTTTCAAATAGGCAATGAATTTGGCATACCTGATACCGATTTTGCCTACAAGGGGATCTACACCTCTGATACCCACACCTTGATTGCTGGAGATAATTTAAATTACATCATTGATAATCAAAAACTGATTCAGTCAATAGAACATGCATCGCAGATAAAGCATCATGCGGTAATTACTTCATTTGGAGCCTTCGACGAAGAAAAGAATGTGGTTATTCCCACAGGGAAACGCTTTCATGAGGCACTAAAGTCAGGCAACCCCCTTGAGTTAAAAAACGACGAATTTATGTTTGAAGTTGAAGTCACTGCGGCAAACTTTATGGAACGTGAGCGCCTGCAAGTCGAATATCGTCTCATAGGTCTGAAAGAGCAATGGACCAGGGCCAGTGATTCAACAGCCAAAATCGTTTTTTCGTCCTTACCATTTGGCCATTACATTTTTGAAGCCCGAGTGGTCGATCCGAGAAGCGATGCCATTCAACCCGTCTCCAGTTTAAAATTACGTGTATTGCCTCCTCTCTGGCTCTCACTGGAAGCGGTAATTCTCTATTTAGCGATACTGTGTGTCCTAGCGTTTGTTTTGTTCCGAAGATATCAACAAAAAATCGCTCTGCGTGGCACAGAATTGAGTGGCATGGTAGATGAAAAGCAGACGGCTCTTGCGGATAGCAGTTTATCGATTCGTAAGCTGTTGGAACGTAAACAAGTCATGTTTACCAATATATCGCATGAGTTGCGTACGCCATTGGCGCTCGTGTTAGGCCCACTAAAACAAATTAAGTCCAGGCCAAATGACGCCGAAAACCCGCAACGAATTGATTTAGCGCTGGATAATGTGGGTAAACTTGAAAAACTGGTCGATCACTTATTGGAAATCGAGCAGGTAGAATCGTTATGCGAAAATGACTGTAAGTCGTACGATATTAAAACTGACCTGAGTAAAATAGTAGCTAGCGTGCAGCCGCTGGCCGATCTCAAAGAACAGGAGTTTATTAGCGTAATCAGAGGCAGAGGCCAAATAACATTGACCGCAGACTCGCTGGAAAAAATTTGTCATAACCTTATCTCGAATGCAGTTAAATATACCGACAACAAAGGCAGGGTAAAAGTTGAGGCCAGCTGTCAGGAGTTACATCTGGTTATCAAGGTGTCTGATTCAGGACGCGGTATTCCCGAAGAACAAATTACGCAAATTTTTCATCGTTTTGCACGAGCTGAAAATGACACTGCAGAAACCGGCACGGGAGTGGGCTTAGCATTAGTCAAAGAACTGGTTCTTATTAATCAAGGTTGGATAGATGTAGCAAGTAAAGAAGGTAAAGGCAGTACCTTTACCGTCTACCTTCCGCTGATTGATACATCACTGCTCTTAAGCACGGGAATAAGCCAGCAGGCGCAAAGTCCGATTGTCAACGCACTGCCAGAACCCAACGGTATCGCTAAGAACAAGCCCATTATTCTTCTGGTAGAAGATAATGAGGATATGCGTGCTTACCTGTATTCGCTGTTAAAGCACAGATTTACGTGCTTATTGGCAAGACATGGCATGGATGCGATGAACATTGTCAAAACGATTGACCCTGACCTGGTGATCACCGATTACATGATGCCCGTTATGGATGGTATATCACTTGCCGCAAAGTTGCGTAAACGGGAACATATTTCGCATATTCCCATAATCTTACTTACTGCCAGAGGGGATAGCGAAACTCAGGCAAGAAGTTTAGCCACGCACATTGATCACTGTTTAACCAAGCCTATTGCTGATGATGAGCTCTTGCTACGTATTGAAACCCTGCTGGCGCTTCGAGAGCGCTGTGTTGAAGCGATTCCTCATTTAACCGAGCCGGATAATTTTCAGGATGAATCAATTGATATACCGACCTACGAGTGTGAAAAAGACCAGGCCTTTTACGTTAAATTTATAGCGATAGTAGAAAAGTACTATCAGGAAGAAACCTTCAATCGTGCTCAGGCAGCCAGTGAATTAGCCGTTAGCGAGCGGCAGTTGAACCGCAAACTTGCAGCCTTGTTGGAATATAACTTCACCGAGTATCTGAAAAATTATCGCTTAAATAAGTCAAAAGCGCTTTTACGCAGTGGCGAACAAGTAACCCAAATTGCACTGGAAGTAGGTTTTAACTCTACCAGTTACTTCTCCTCCCGCTTTAAAGAAAAATACGGGATGAGTCCAAGTCAATATCAGGATTCCTACGCAGAAGAGAAAAAGCGCGCATAATAAGCTAGGCTGGATTAAAAACATCAGAGCATTGAACTATGTGCGGATTTATCCAACGTGTCACAGACAACCCCACCATTATCGATCTGCTGGAAGAAGTAGGATTAGGAGATTTAGTACCACATTTTGCAGAGCAACCTCCGGCAACTCTCAATTTTTATCCGGCCTTCGGTGGTAACGACTCACGTCAGCTGACCTCGTTGATAACCGGTGCAGATAACGTAATTGATGCGACCTGGTGGTTTGATTGTCAGCCAGAAGGAGATCATTTGGCAGTGGGTAAGCGCACAACCTTTAATGCCAGAAACCTGGACAGCGGGTTTTGGCGACATGCCCTTAACCACCACCGCGGTATCGTTATTGCTACCGCCATCGGTGAATCCAATCCGGTTGGTAATGGCAAGCAGCATTATTTCATGCAAGGGAAGCGCGCGTTTATGTTGGGTGCGCTATACCGTCCTTTCGACAACGGGCGCTATGCCAGCGCTGTGATTACCCGTCCACCGCATGAACGCTTCAGCCAGTTTCATGAAAAGTCCTTTCCGTTTTTTTTGCCGATTGACGGGCAATTTGTCGCTGACTGGCTATCAGGAGAACCATTACATCCAGCAGCAATGCAGGAGCTTGATAATCCAAAGCTACACATGGAGCTTGAAGTGACACCGGTTAAGACGTTTAAAAGTGCAGAGAAAGTCGGTTCGGTGCATACACTGCATATTGACAATTAAACATAAAAAAACGGCGTCATGCGATGCTGCACGACGCCGAATTCGATTACTTGGTTTTTTAGAATAACGTGTAAGACACACTAAATTTAACGCTTCGAGGTAAAATGTAACGCCCGTTCGGTGCGTCAGGATTACGTGGATCACCTTCCGTAATCCCCTGTTCGTCGGTTATGTTGTCTACCACCAATTGCAGTTTCAACGAGTCGTTGGGTTCTAACATAAGGCCTACGTCAAACTTTTCATACCCTTCGAGCACCACTGTATTTTCGTTGTCACCAAAGCGATCGTCCACTGCCGAGATGGTGCCAAAAATGGTTGCAAACATGTCACCAACTTCAAACTCATAACTGGGTGTTAAGCGCACCTGCCAGCCAGGCTGACGTTGCGCTTCGTTACTTTCATTACTTGGGCTCTCGGTAATCTCTGTTTCCTGAAGAGTTGCATTCAGGTTAAGTGCAAAGCCAGATTCGTGCAGGTAGTTACCATCTAACTCTATGCCGTACGCTTCATTAGTAAGGATTTCGGCTGGTGCCCCAGGGCGACGAACAAAAGTATCGCCTCTGACCTCGTTAGCAAAAGCGGTGGCAAAAAAACGAAATTCTTCATTCATTAATTTGTAACCTACTTCACCTTGGGTCACTTCTTTAATGAGATCGTTTCCGCCGCTAAAGGCCCCGAAGTTGTCCCTAAAATCATCGAAGTAGGGCATCTTGTAGCCACGGTTGATGCGGGCAAAGATGCCGCTGAAGTCGTTCAATGCGTAGTTTATTCCAGCAGTCCATGAGGTTTTCGTTTCATCATAATCAACGGTTTTGGTAATAACTCCATCCAGACCTTCATCAACGGAATAATTGACCTCATGATTTTCCCGGCGGATACCGGCATCAATATCCAAGTTTTCTGTGACAAACCATTTGGTGGTGAAATAGCCAGCCAGGGTATTCGCGTCACCCACAGAATTTATATCGTAATTCCAATCGCAACCGGCAGCACTGCTGTTGCACGCAATCCCGGATAACAGCTCACCGCCCGGTTGCAATACATGGTAGGCAGTATTACCAAGGCTCCACCAGTCTTTTGCCTCAGTTGAAGCTGAATAAATACCAAACGCGGTGGCGACTGTACCGAACTGTTTGGATAACGCAATGTCGTTAGTAAATGATTCAATATCTTTAAGCACGACCCAGCGCCCAATTTGTTGGATTGCAGTCGCCTCACTATAGGCGTTGCCAGTAACTGCACCAGTTACGTCCTCTTCATCTGCTGCCACTGCGCCTATGGTCGTTGCTGCGCCATTAGGAACTAGACCGAAGGTATTAGCTTTGCCTTTCGTCAAATTAAAACGATCGATTAACTGCCAGTCATTGGCCAGATCAAGACGCAAGCTTCCGCCACTCACGTGGCCATCCCAGCCGCGGCCGTTACCAAAATCAAATGTATCTGATTGGTTATCCGCCCCGTAAGTGATCATGGCTTGACGATTACGCGGTCCAATTTGTGTGTATTCTGCATCAATGCCCTCTATGTTTAAGGGGGTGGGTAAATACCAGGTACCGTGATCGTCGGTCTGGCGAGTGTACAGATTTAACTCTCCACTATTAAAAATGCGAGTCAGATTAAGGGTCCACTGATGCCCTTTTTCCGATTGGAAACCGGCATCGCGAATTCCCGGCGAGCTTTTCACATAACCCCCGATCATGTAGTAAAAGTCATCAGAAATTTCACCACTGTTAACTAAATCTACCCGGTTCAGTCCGTAGTCTGTGACACTATATTTACCCGTAGTCGACTGTTCTTCACTTCCCCGTTTGAGGCGAAAGTTTGTGGTTAATCCAGGCTGCCCATTACTTACCACAGGGTTAGGTCCCCCCCGCAATCCTTCTACCATTTCAATCGTTTCATCGATTCGAAATAACTGTGAGTTTTCCAGAAATGACAGGGTAGGAGCAGGGTATATCGGCGAGTTTTCCAGACTGATCGTTAGAAATGGTGCATCACCACCGCCTGGAAAGCCTCTTACAAATACATTGGCACCTGACTCACCACCGGAACTTTCTACCCAAACCCCCGGAATGGCTTTAAATAAATCAGCAGTAGATTTAGGAGCAAGGCGAGCTATATCCGACGCATCAATATTGGTAACAGCATAGCTGGCATCAATTTTTCGAATGCCGGTACCCCCCGGCGTGCCACTGACAATAATAATTTCAGTGTTTTCTGCAGTAGCGCGGGTTTTAGCTGCGTTTGCGTTTTCTTGCGCCGTTGCCGTTAGCGTTACCAGCGCCAGGGTAACCGCAGAGGCTAAACGTTTTGGGGTGAACCGTGGTTTCATGTTGTGCTCCTGATCACTGCTCAGTTAAATGTAAACAGGTTGAGTTAAAAATATAAAATAAATGTTTATTTTGTTTCTTTTGAGTAAAAGTAGATCGCTTTGCAAACGATTGCAAGGCAATTTTGCAATCGTTTGCAAAATTATTGAATTAGATAATCAGACGGCCAGTCACAAGGTAGGCAAAGTGAATTATTCACGATATAGTGAAAATTGAATTTGTCCGTAATTTAAAAAAGAAACGTATCGTTGAAAATAGAATCCGCATTTACATTAGCTGATTTAGCGGCTCTGGCCGGTGTGTCTACGTCAACTGCATCCCGCGCGCTAAAAGACAATCCGCTAATTAAAAAAGAGACCAGAGAAAAAGTGCAGACATTGGCCCGACAGCACAATTACCGGGTAAATGCCTCGGCAAGCCGATTGAGAACAAAAAAAACCCATGTAATTGCGGTCATTCTCAATTTGATTGAGGAGACGGAGCAAAGCATTACCGACCCCTTTTTATTGAAACTGGTCGGAGAGTTGAATCAGGCGCTAAATGCACACGGTTACGATTTATTATTGTCAAATTCGGTAATGGCCAGTAATGACTGGGCCAACTATTTTATTACCAGTGGCCGCGCTGATGGTTTGATTGTAATAGGGCAGGGTAAAAGCAGTACGCGAATCGACCACGCAGCTGCCACCGGGGTACCGCTGGTAGTATGGGGCGACCCCACTTCCTCAACGACCTATCCCATTATCGGTGGTGACAATCGTTCAGGTGGTTATCAGGCTACGAAACACCTGTTTGAGCAAGGTAAATCTAAAATCGCTTTTTTGGGCGATCCAGGCCACGCGGAAATGAATGAACGGCACGCGGGTTACCTTAAGGCTCACGTTGAGCGCGGTATTACGCCAGACAGTATACTCACCTTTCCAATCGATATTACCAGCCAGGCCGCTTACGAGTACATTACTCGCTATGTAAAAGAAAAAGGGCTGTGTTTCGATGGCATCGTAGCAGTCAGTGATATGGTAGCGTTTGGTGCACTCAAAGCGTTAAAAGAAAGATACATCAATGTGCCAGCGGACGTCGGTCTGGTAGGGTATGACGACATAATTCTTGCAGAACTGATGCATCCTGCGTTGACAACCATCCGCCAGGACACCAGACAAGCCGCGCAATGTATGGTAAGCCAATTATTGCGGCGGATTACCGGTGAAGATGCGAGTTCAGTTATGGTTAACATCGACCTGGTTATTCGTAGTTCTTCATGATGCAATTGTTAACTGAAAGTAAAATTATATCTATGCAAACGATTGCATAAAGAAAATCAGTAGACTACACTCCCGCTAGAAGCCAAGTGAGGAGTAAATCGTGTCCAGACTGTTAATTATTTTAGCTATCTCTGCCAGCTATTTTATTTTTGCCGTTCTTCTTAACAGCGTCGGTACCGTCATCCTGCAATCCATTAATAGCTTCGAGGTCACCAAAATTCAAGCAAGCACGCTTGAGGGTTATAAAGATCTTTCAATCGCCATCGTGTCATTTCTAATTGCCTCGTTTGTGCCCAAGATTGGATACAAAATGGCCATAATTATTGGGTTGATAATAGTGGGACTGCTGTGCTTATTTACCCCATGGATTGCATCTTTTTGGTTTATTAAAGTACTGTTTGCAGGTGTGGGGACGGCGTTTGCTTTAGTGAAGATTTCGGTTTACGCCATTATTGGCCAGCTTAGCCGAACGGTAAAAGAACACACATCGTTGATGAATATTGTTGAAGGTATATTTATGCTCGGCGTGTTGTCCGGCTACTGGATTTTCAGTGTTTACATAAACGAAGATGTATCCTCACTTACCTGGTTAAATGTCTATTATCTGCTGGCCGTGCTAGTTATGGCTACTATCGTGGCCGTCATAATTGCCCCCGTTTCGACCCATGCGGATGCTAGTGAGCCGCTACCCGAAACTGTTGATGGTTTTGCTGCCATGTTAAAACTCGCCTGGCAGCCTATTGTTCTGGTGTTTGTAATTTCCATCTTTCTGTACGTATTGATTGAACAGGGTATTGGCACTTGGCTACCCACCTTTAACCGGGAAGTTATTGGCCTACCGGTAAGTCTGAGCGTGCAAATTACCAGCCTATTTGCCGTTGCGCTGGCGGTTGGTCGATTGCTGGCTGGTGCCGTACTGCGCTATGTTCACTGGTACCCGTTTTTAAATACCTGTGTGATATTGATGGCAAGTTTCATGCTCTTAACTCTTCCTTTAGCACAGCCGCTGGACAGTAGCGATTCCACCACATTGTCTCAGCTACCCGTTAGTGCGATGCTGCTGCCGTTCATCGGCTTGTTTATGGCACCAATTTATCCTGTTATCAATTCGGCCATGTTAAGTGCGCTACCAAAAAACAAGCACGCATCAATGACCGGACTCATTGTGGTGTTCTCTGCGCTGGGTGGTACCACGGGCTCAATTATTACTGGTGCGGTTTTTGAACATTTCGGTGGTCAGAATGCTTTTTATTTATTGGTGCTACCGATTGTGACTATTCTGTTTACCCTCGCACTCTTTCGCAAAAGCATTCTGAATTTGACAGAGGGGACGCTCAATGCAGCATAAAATCAATCGTTCGGAAATAGAATATTTTCTGACGAGTGAACTCTTTCATAACGCTCAAATGCAGCAATGTTTTGACGACAGTAAAACCCTTGCCGACGCAGTCTTGCGCTATCCCTGGCAGCAGATTGAGGACGCATATAATCAGCAAAAAAAACTGGTTGATTTCGATCTCAGGCAATTCGTATTGCGACACTTTGAATTTCCGATGGCGACCGAGCGAAACAATCAACCTCATCCGGCTGACTTACAGGATTACATTTATGATACCTGGCGGTTACTGACCCGCCAACCTGACACCATTAAGCGTGACACTTTGCTGCCTTTGCCTCAACCCTATGTCGTACCGGGAGGGCGCTTTCGTGAAATTTATTATTGGGACAGTTTCTTTACTGCATTGGGGTTGGCAGAAGATGGTCGCCACGACCTTATCAAAGCCATGTGGGATAACTTTGTATTTTTGCAAAAAGAAAACGGGTATATACCAAATGGCAACCGACACTACTATCGCTCGCGCAGCCAACCACCTGTGATGGCGCTTATTGCCCAGTTGTTAGTAGAACCTGATAAACAAGAGGTCGTGCAAGTTCTGGAGCAGGAATATTTATTCTGGATGGGAAGTGCTGCGGACCCACGTTTGCCAGTATCCCCGAGGACCGTTACTCTTGGTGATGGAGAAATTCTGAACAGGTATTATGACAGTCAAACTACACCACGACCAGAATCCTATCGAGAAGATCGGGCGCTGGCAGATTCCCTAGCAGAAGAAAATCGCGCGCAGTTTTACCGTAATTTGCGCGCTGCTTGTGAATCAGGATGGGACTTCAGCAGTCGCTGGTTAAAAAATCCAAATGAGCTCACAAGTATTTGTACTACCGATATTGTACCGGTAGATCTCAATTGCTTACTCTTGATACTGGAAAATCAACTGGCAATGCGATGTACCCATTCGGGGTATAGTGATAAAGCTGTCCGTTATCAACTCGCCGCAGCCCAACGTAAACAGGCGATGCAGAAGTATTTTTGGTCGCAGGATGAAGGCATGTTCTTTGACTACGATGTTAAGCATAAAACGCAGTCAACCGTATGGTCGCTTGCAGGCGTGCTGCCGCTTTACGCTGGTCTTGCAACGTCATCACAAGCAAATTATGTTGCTGACGTGGTAGCTACCCGGTTTTTACAATCTGGCGGCGTTGTAACAACGCTAAGTGCAAGTGAACAGCAGTGGGACTCACCCAACGGGTGGGCACCATTGCAATGGTTCGTAGTGGATGGTCTTACAAAGTATAACTATCACGATTTAGCAAACAATATTATGCGAAATTGGGTCGATGGGGTCGAACAGGGGTACAGGCAGTTTAATGCGATGATGGAAAAATATAATATGTTCAAACCTAATGAGCGTGCAGAAGGGGGAGAGTACACAGTGCAAACAGGTTTCGGCTGGACCAATGGCGTAACCCGGGTGTTTCTGTCCAAATTGAAAAAACAAGTGGCATAAAAACCGGGTGGCTTCTTCTGGTCGCACTGATAAGCTTAATCATCGTGAAATTATTCTATTAATTTAACAATCTGGCATACTTCGCCCGCATTTTACCTATGAGGACGTGAAGTATGCTTACGCGGCTAAGTGCGCTGTTGGCCAGCCTTTTCATTTTTTCGGTGTACGCAGATGAACCTGCACCTGAAACGTTACCTGATAACAATTCAAAAATAGAGCAAACTAACGCTGAGCATACTGATTCAAGAGCTGATAACCTATTTGGGAAAGAAGAGCTCAAACAGGCTTTTATCCCATTTTTGAGCGGAAATATTGCGGTGGATGCCACGCTTGACGAGCCGCAATGGCAGCAAGCAAACCACTTCACCCTGGATTTTGTCACGCAGCCGTTCGACAATACTGCAGCACCAGTGAAAACCGACGTTTACATATTTGAAGACGGGCAAACGCTTTATATCGGTTTCATCGCATACGATCCTGCTCCACACGAAATAAGCGGTTTCTACCGGGATAGGGACAAGATTTGGAGCAATGATCTGGTTGGCATTAAATTGGACACGTTTAATAACGAACGCCTGGCTTATCAGTTTTTTGTCAATCCGCACGGTGTGCAAGCTGATGCAATCGAAAATGAAATGACCAAGTCAGAGAGTGATAGCTGGAACGCAATTTGGGATTCAGCCGGACAAATCACCGAAACTGGCTACGTGGTGGAAATGGCTATTCCACTGCGTGCGATGAATTTTGACGAGCAATCGGAACGCAAAATTTGGGGCGCGGAATTTGTGCGCTTCTACCCGCGCAACGAGAATTACCGTATTTCGAACTTACCGTATGACCGAAACAATGAGTGCGTGCTATGCCAATTAGGTGAGATAGAGGGCTTTAATAATGCCAGCCAGGGTAATAATCTGGCCATTATTCCTACTCTGGTGGTGGGGGCTGGCCGAAAGCGGGACGTTTTTAGCGCAGAAGATTGGAAATCGTTTGATAATCAGGAGGTTGGCGTAGATGTCAATTGGGGGATCACCCCGCAAATGTCATTGCAGGCAACAATAAACCCTGACTTCTCACAAGTAGAGGCGGACGTGGCTCAGGTTAGTATTAACAATACGTTTTCCTTGTATTTTGATGAGCTTAGGCCATTCTTTGTGGAAAATGCAGGTTACTTTTCATCCAATCAGGAGCTGGTTTACACCCGTAACATTAGTAATCCCGACTATGGTGCGAAGCTTACCGGCCAAACTGGCGACCACACCTTTGGCATTTTCGCCGCCAACGATGAAACCACCCAATTTCTTGTGCCGGGTAATTTAAGTTCCAGTGTTGCCTCATTGAATACCGAGTCAATTAATACCGCGTTGCGCTATCGATACGATATGAGCGATGATTTTTCCATCGGCTGGGTTTCTACGCTGCGCGATGCCGATGAATATCACAATTACGTCAATGGTGCCGATGTGAAGTTTCGGATAAGCGAGCAGGATACCTTGCGTGCGCAGTATGTGGTTTCTGATACGCAGTATCCGTTTACCTTGTATGAGGATTTTTGTGCCAACGATTGCACCTCAGCAGAGGATAACAGTGAGATAGTTTTGCGGACGCGACAAGATGATGCGTTCTCTGGGCAATCCTGGCGTGTTAACTATTTTCATCAAGAGCGCGACTGGTTTTTCAATGCCGACCACTTTGCCAATGATAGAGATTTTCGCGCTGATTTGGGGTTTGAGTCTAGAGCCGATTTCCATAAATCTATTCTGGGAGCTGGCTACATGTGGTGGAACGATACCGGTTGGTGGAACAGGATACGTTTAAAAGGTGACTGGGACATCACTCACAGTGATGAAGGTGAATTGCTGGAACGAGAAGTCGAGGCTTACCTGAGTATCCGCGGTACCTACCAGTCTTTTGTTGAGATAGGCCATGTTAAGCGTCAACGGGTTGGATTACGTTTCGACCCTTCGTCTCTGGCAATCGATGGAAACACCGATTTATTTAACGAATCATCCAATAGTTTTTATATGGAAACCCGGCCTAACTCCCTGCTTTTCGTCAGTACATTTGCCCGTATCGGCGACCAAATCGATTTTGCCAATAACCGGTTGGGCGAACAGCTTTACGTCGAATCACGCATGGATGTGAACATTGGTAGTCATGCTCAACTCAGTGCGCGTCAGATCTATAGTGATTTGGATGTAGACAATGCTAAATTATTTATCGCGCGTATCAGCGATCTTCGTCTTACCTATCAATTTGATGCCAGACAATTTTTACGACTGATCATGATTTACAATAATACCTACAGAAACCAGGCAAATTATGCTGCGCCAGTGGACAGCTATTCACGCCAATTGGGAGCACAGTTGCTTTACTCCTACAAGGTGAATCCGTTAACAAAGTTTTTTGTTGGAGTGGGAAGTGCAGCAATTGATGAGCCTACCCTTGACGGGCTGCGGGATTATGAACAATCTGTCTTTATGAAATTCAGTTACGCCTGGTTACAATAACCGCATCAGCTTCTATAACTAAATCACCTGCTCATCAAGTGGGTGAACCTTTTGTGTTGCCCTCTACGTACCTATCACAAACTCTTATTCTAACTGTGCGACAGGTTGAATCTGTCGCACTGGCAAACTATTTTGGAAGGAGTCCTTGTGAGCTATCAAAAAATCGACACATTACAGGTCAATAACACCGACTATCAGATGGTCAGTTTTGACAAAGTAGCTGAGCGCTACGATATAGACCGACTACCTTTTTGTATCAAAATTCTGCTGGAAAATTTACTCCGCCACGAGCAGGATGACTTTGTTGAAAAAGCACATATTGAAGCCGTGGCCAAATGGGATACCGGCACCGAAATTTCACAGGAAATTTCATTTGTACCTGCCCGGGTTATTTTGCAGGACTTTACCGGCGTTCCTGCTATCGTTGACCTTGCGGCCATGCGTGATGCCATGCAAAAGTTAGGTGGCGAAGGACAGTCAATAAACCCATTGAGCCCGGTAGAACTCGTTATTGATCATTCAGTAATGGTGGATTACTTTGGCTCTGAAGATTCACTGGAGAAGAATACTTCGGTAGAAATTCAGCGTAACGAAGAGCGTTATCAGTTCCTTAAGTGGGGACAGTCGTCGTTTGATAACTTCAAGGTGGTACCGCCCGGTAGAGGTATCGTTCATCAGGTTAATCTTGAATACCTTGCCCGCTGTGCATTCAGTAAATCTGAAAACGGTCAAAACTGGGTCTATCCGGACACGTTAGTAGGTACTGACTCACATACTACAATGATTAATGGGCTGGGAATACTTGGCTGGGGTGTCGGCGGCATCGAAGCAGAAGCTGCGATGCTTGGCCAGCCTGTAAGTATGCTGGTGCCTAAAGTAGTTGGCTTCAAATTATCGGGGCGATTAGCTACCGGTGTTACTGCTACAGATATGGTACTAACTATTACAGAGCAGCTTCGTAAACACGGGGCCGTGGGCAAATTCGTTGAATTTTATGGCCCGGGCATTAAACATCTGACCGTGGCTGACCGCGCTACCATTGCCAATATGGCACCTGAATACGGTGCAACCTGCGGTATTTTCCCGGTAGACGAAGTAACCATGGATTACATGCGTTTAACTGGTCGTAGTCAAGAGCAACTCTCGCTGGTGGAAAACTACGCGAAAAAGGCTGGCTTATGGCACGATGACCATACTAAAGATGCCGTGTATCACGAAACCCTCGAATTAGAGCTCAGTGATGTGGTCCCTTCCATCGCCGGCCCTAAACGGCCACAAGACAGGATTCGGCTTGATGAAGCTGCCGGGGCATTCAAGGACTGGTATCGCAAACAAATTGATGTTGAAGTGGTGGACGAAAAAACCGACTTTGTCGCAGAAGGCGGAGCGACGCCCGAATTGGATGAAGACCACGCTTCTTTCGTTGAATTTCAAGGCAATAAATTTAACTTAGAAGACGGCGCGATTGTTATCGCGGCGATTACCAGCTGTACCAACACGTCAAACCCCTCAGTGTTAATGGCCGCAGGTTTACTGGCGAAGAAAGCGCGCGAAGCCGGTCTGTCACGTAAACCCTGGGTAAAAACCTCGCTTGCACCAGGCTCGCAGGTGGTCACTCAATATCTGGAAAATGCCGGGCTGATGGCGCCACTGCGTGAGTTAGGTTTTAATTTGGTCGGCTACGGCTGCACAACCTGTATTGGTAACTCCGGCCCGTTACCAGATGAAATATCTGATGCCGTCAGAAAAGCTAAGCTAACGGTAACGTCGGTATTATCAGGTAATCGAAACTTTGAAGGTCGCATACACCCAGATGTAGCTGCCAACTATCTTGCCTCGCCACCATTAGTGGTAGCTTACGCACTTGCGGGCAACATGAATATTGATATCTCAAGTGAGCCGCTGGGTAAAACCAAAGACGGCACACCTGTCTACTTAAAAGATATCTGGCCTACCGAAGAAGAGATTCATCAGCACATTGATGAATTCGTGTCTGCCGACTTGTTCAAACAAAAGTATGCCGACGTCTTTAAAGGCAACGATGTATGGAATGAGCTGAAAGTGTCAGGCAGTGCGGTGTATGACTGGCCACAATCTACCTACATCAAACATCCGCCGTTTTTTGCTGATATGGGGCCGCAACCTGACCCTGTGCATGCTATCAACAACGCGAGATGCCTGGTAAAAGTAGGCGATTCCATCACCACCGACCACATTTCTCCTGCCGGTGCAATCGCACCAGACAGCCCGGCAGGTGAGTACCTGCAGGAAAACGGCATTAAGCCTAAAGACTTCAACTCTTACGGTTCGCGTAGAGGTAACCACGAAGTTATGATGCGCGGCACCTTTGCCAATGTCAGGCTCAAAAATCAGCTGGCACCAGGCACTACCGGCAGTGCGACTACGCACTACCCCAGTGGTGATGAAATGTCGATATTTCATGCTGCGATGCGCTACAAAGATGATGGCGTTGCGACTGTTGTTATTGGCGGTAAGGAATACGGTACCGGCTCCAGCCGAGACTGGGCTGCGAAAGGCCCTTCATTACTCGGCGTAAAAGCTGTGCTGGCAGAAAGTTATGAGCGCATCCACCGCTCGAACTTAATCGGCATGGGCATTTTGCCATTACAGTTTAAACAGGGAGATACCGCATCATCATTAAACATTAAAGGTGATGAACGTTTCAGCATCGAAAAAGTCGACCGCGGTCAGAAAGACGTTAAGGTAACCGTGGAATCTGCTGACGGTCAAATACGGACATTTGATGTAGATGTGCGTATCGATACCGCAAACGAATTTACCTACTTCGAACATGGCGGGATCTTACAGTATGTGATTAGGCAGTATTTGCAGAAAAGCTAAGTTAGGTTTATAGCGCTCGGTCTTCCAACCGAGCGCTTTTCATTTCCGAGCAAGTTTGCACGCAAATTTGCTTGCCTCCCAATGACCTCGTCATACGCACAATTTTGTTGAATAAATAATCTTGCGCACCTGGCCACTTATTGATAATTTCGTCGTTGAGCCTTGGAGATATTGGCATCCGGTGAACGGCATCTGAAATCAAAGGATGACGGGAAGTTATACTTAAGAGAAGAGATTGAGGGTTGTCTTGTCTCCAGCACTATAATTTTCTCGTTAACCAATCATCAGCAAATCTTTTCGATTCGGGCTCTAGTGCAGTTTTGCGAGAGCATTAATCTTATCTAAGGTCTGCAATAAACGCTCTAAATGGCTACGCCTAATAGGGAAATAACAAAATTATATTGAGGCAGGGAAATGCTCAGATCTAATCAAAAATTGCTTTTACCATTGATGCTTGTGGCGAACACATCGCTTTTCGGATGTGGTGGGTCGGAATCTACCGAAATACCCGCAACTTCCGAGCAAACTGAAGCGCCAACCGAGGAAGTCAGGACCTACAGAGTATCGACGTCAGTATCTGACTATGGGACTATCTCACCTGAGTCTGCTTTAGTGAATCACGGTGAAGCTGTAAGCTTTGACTTAAAGCCAGATTCTGGATTTGAAGTAGATTCAATATCAGGCTGTGATGGAATCCTTAATGAAAAAAGCTATGAAATTAAGCAAGTAATAACCGACTGTACAATAAAGGTCATTTATTCCATAGCAACAATACCGCTGAAAGTAAATATTCAAGGGCTCGACGGAGTCGTAACTATTCATGCACTTGAAGACAACTTTCAGTTCAAATACAACGGAATCTTTGAAATACAATCCAGAAAGGGATGGAATTATAAAGCGGAGTTAGTCAAGTTCCCCGAACACCAGATGTGTACTATTGAAAATTTCGAGGGTACCACGACATCTGAATCTCCTGCAATTGAGATTAATTGCAAAAATTCACCTCTGACTTCAGATGTTATAGCAGGTCTCAGCGACGCAAACTTGCGAGCTTGTTTAACCGAAACTCTTTCCGAGAAATATGCTGATCGAGTCTATGGTATTTATTGCGAAGGTAAAAATATTGAAGACATTGCAGGCATTGATGGTTTTACACATCTTCGAGTGGTCTATTTGTTTGAAAACTTGCTTACCTCGTTAGATTTAAGTGACGTTCCGTTGCTCGAAATCCTCGGTATCAGTCAAAATCCATTGGAGTCGTTGAACGTTAGAAATAATGTTCACTTACAGCATCTTCAAATCAGTGAAACGCTTTTAACAGATATTGATCTATCAGGAAATCCCGGCCTTATTTCTCTTGATGCAAGCAAGAGTGCGCTCAGGTTTCTTGATGTATCTGACAATACATCGTTAAGTCTGCTTCAACTCCAAAATTCTCAGATTCAATCAATTAGTGTTGCGAATCCGTCCTTGCAGCAAATAACAGTTCATGACACCAATCTTACATCGCTAGATTTATCACATACACCAGAACTCAAAGAACTGAATCTAGCAAATACCAAAGTTACATCGTTAGATTTTTCGAATAACAGCCAATTGGAATCGGTTTACGCATCGGCAACATCGTTATCTTCTGTGAAATTCGGCTCTCACTCTGAATTACAAAACATTTCTTTAAACGGTTCAGCAATAACAACTATTGGTGTGTCTTCTTGTCCAGCCCTATTGGCGTTAGATGTGTCGGGAACACCTATTGAATCACTTGATTTAACTGCTAATACATTATTAAAAGAACTATCCGCATCCAGAACTCAAATCACTTCAATAGATACTAGGACTAATCGCTTACTAGAGGTGTTGAACGTAAGCGAATCGGATATAACTGAGTTGGATTTGTCTTTCAATCCAGCTTTGACCGAACTTAAATTAGACAATACTCGAATATCGCAGTTAGATTTAGGCAGAAACTCCTCACTCAGATCTTTGTGGGCTTTTGGGTCATCCCTCGCTTCATTAGACTTATCTGCCAACCCGGCCATTGAAGAAGTTATTTTAGGGCACACCCCATTGACCCACATCAATTTAGCATCAAATACAAACTTAAGAGAGTTGGTAGTACATGACACAGAACTGGTAGACATAAATCTGATAAATGCTCCAGTTTTAGAGGAACTGTTCATAAACAACACGCAAATATCTTCGCTTAACGTTAAAAACAACACTAAGCTGGAAGTATTGCATGCCGGATATACGCCATTGGCGGAGATCGATATATCTGCAAATTTGCTACTTAAATCTTTGGACTTAGATGGCACTGATATTTCATATCTTGATGTTTCGGCCCATCAATCTCTAGAATTTCTTTATTTAAGTTACACACAGATTAGCGAAATAGATGTTTCAGCGAACCCTTCGTTAAAAGCACTGCTTTTAGGTTACACAGATATAGCATCTATTGACGTTTCCGCCAACGAAAGGCTTGAACACTTAGACGTTGATCGAACAAACTTGGTGGGGATAGATGTTACTCGCAACCCAATGCTGCGAGTACTTTTTATGGAAAGTACATCCATCGACTCATTAAATTTGCTTAATAACGAAAAATTGGAGTTGTTGACGATAAGTAATACCGATATAGCATCACTCGATATCTCTGCTAATACTGCTTTAACTAATCTTAGAGCAAATGGAACTCCGATTAACGCCTTAGATGTATCGTCGAACTTGAAATTAGAAGTACTAGAGCAACGTGACAGTCGCCTTCGCGATGTCCCCATAGGACTTGAGTTATTAGATCCTTCAGTAGTGATAGATTTCACAAATAATATATTTTTCACCGACGAAGCATTGGAGGAGCTAGATCGATTGGTATATCGCCTACGGAATCTTCGTTATGGACGATAAATCCTTATCGTGAAGCATTTAGTCACATATACCTTCTGCGCTCGGCCAAAATGCCGAGCGCAATAAATACCGCAACAAAACCAATGCCCTGCCAAACCCACGGAAGGAACTTGATGGTATGCAATATCAAGGGCGCGCCATATAGGGTTAGTGCACCATAACCAAACGCACACACCAACACAAATAAAATGGTCCGAATAACAAAGTGATACGGTGAAAAAAGTCGCTTGAGATGGCCATTGATAACGTCGCCGTAAATCACTAAAAGGGTAGCCATTACCATTAAACTCATTTCAGGAAAGTAAGCGGATAACGCTTTGCTGATGCTGGCTAAGACAGAATAAAAAGGCGCAAGCATGACTACTTCTCGCAGTAGAAATTGAAAGGCGTGAGTGTATAGCGTAATCGCAGCAGAAAAAAGACGCTTGTGACACGATTTGGTTTTGTTATTCTGCCTGACAATTTAAAACCAAGTGCTAAGTATTTATGATGGGTGAAACTGCCGCTTTGATAACTGCAGTGTGCTGGGCTGTGGCGGCTAGAATGTTTCAGGTGTTAGGGAGTTCATTCTCTCCGCTGGCGCTGAATTTCTGGAAAGGCCTGTTGGCAATGGGACTGCTGCTTATAATCACCCAGTGGTTTATGCCGCCGGTGAATCTGCCTGTCAGTGCTTATGGGTGGCTGATTTTAAGCGGCATCATTGGGATAGGTCTGGGCGATACCTTTTTCTTTAAATCGCTGAATAAAATCGGTGACAGTCAGGCATTACTCATTGCTGAAACCATGGGGCCGATCTTAACTGCCTTATTGGCCATGGCATGGATTGCTGAGTGGTTAAGTTGGGCACAATGGCTGGGTATTGCCATTATCATTTTGTCAGTGGATGTGATTATCAAACTGCAAAAGCGCACACAGATGCATTTGTTTGCACCCAGTGGCTATGTGTTTGCGGCGCTGGCGGCGTTGTGCCAATCGGTTGGAGCCGTGATTTCGCGAGACATTTTGACTCGCTACGAACTGGACGCTTTTAACGCCAGTCAAATTCGCCTGGCCGGGGGCATGGTTGTCATTGTTGCCCTGATGTTGTTATTGCGCCAAAACTGGTTGCCAAAAACGGCCAATTCAGCCAGGCTTTGGCGGTATTTCTTTTTAGCCACGGCGGTGGGCACCTTTGCAGCGCTGTATCTGCAGATGGTGTCGTTCACTTACACCAAAGCTGCAATTGCCGAAACCTTATTTGCTACCAGCGTGATCATCTCGCTGCTAGTGGGCTTGGTGTTGGGTGAACGGGTAAGCAAGAAGGTGTGGATATGGTCTTTCGTGGCGCTGTCTGGCGTGGGGATTCTGGTAGCAACATAAAAAGTTTCAGCTAAACAGGAATCGGTGTTGATTAATCCTTGTGCTGTGCAGGGTTGATCTATATAATGCGCGCCCTTACAGCTACAACAACTTCGTTCCTTGTCTCTATGCAGTTTGGCTGTGCTGTGGAGACTACAACCGTAAGGAGCAACAATGCGTCATTACGAAATCGTATTTATGGTTCACCCTGATCAGAGTGAACAAGTACCTGGTATGATCGAGCGTTATACCACTATCCTGAAGCAAGACGATGGACAAATTCATCGTTTAGAAGACTGGGGCCGCCGTCAACTGGCTTACCCAATCGAAAAACTTCATAAAGCACACTATGTACTTATCAATGCAGAAGCGACTACTGAAGCGGTTGCTGAGCTTGAGAATGCATTCCGCTTTAACGATATTATCCTGCGTAACATGGTAATGCGTACCAAGTCTGCGATCACTGAGCCTTCTCCTATGATGAAAGAAGAGCGTCGTGAGCGTCGTGAAGATTCTGCTCCTCGTACAGAGCGCACTGAGCGTTCAGAGAAGCAAACTGAAACTACTGAAGACAACGCGTAAGGAGAACTATCATGGCTCGTTTTTTCAGACGTCGTAAGTTCTGCCGTTTTTCTGCAGAAGGTGTGACGGAAATTGATTATAAAGATATCGCTACGTTGAAAAACTACATCACCGAAAGCGGTAAAATCGTACCTAGCCGTATCACTGGCACCAGTGCAAAGTATCAGCGTCAGCTTTCGAGCGCAATCAAGCGTGCTCGTTTCCTAGCGCTTCTTCCTTACACTGATTCACACAAGTAATTGGCGAAAGAGGACTAGCAAATGGAAATCATTCTACTAGACAAAATCGCCAACCTTGGCGGACTGGGTGACCAGGTAAACGTTAAATCTGGTTTTGCTCGTAACTTCCTTTTCCCTCAGGGTAAAGCAGTTCCAGCAACTAAAGACAACGTTGAGAAATTTGAAGCTCGCCGCGCTGAACTTGAAGCAAAAATTGCTGACGAGTTAAAGGGTGCTGAAGGCCGTGCTGAAAAATTAAATGAATTGGGCGAAGTTACCATCGCTGCACCAGCCGGTGACGAAGGCAAACTGTTCGGTTCTGTTGGTACACGTGATATCGCTGAAGCAATTACTGCTGCTGGCGTTGAAGTATCTAAGTCTGAAGTTAAGCTTCCTACTGGTACATTGCGTGAAACTGGCGAACATGAAATTGATATTCAGCTTCATTCTGATGTCATGACAACGATTAAAGTTATCATCATCGCTGAAGCATAAGTTTAGCAATTTCGATAAAAACCGCTCTTTTGAGCGGTTTTTTTAATTCGGTTTTACTGGATTGGGCTTCGTGCCTATTTGGTTTGCAAACCTATGCTCGCTTGTCTCTACGGCTCTTTCTCTTTTTTTTGATCGCTTTTGCGCATACATACGCTGATCTGCTTTTTCAACCAACTCCGCGATATTATCACCATCTTCAGGAAAAGTAGCCCCGCCTATACTGGCATCTAAAGGCAAAACATTTCCTTCAAAATCAAGGTCATCTAAAAAGTGTTCACGTAGGTTTTTGCGCAGTAAGTTTAGCTCCTTATGCCCCGCTAAGCTGTTCAAAATAATCCCGAATTCATCACCACCCAAACGCGCAATAGTATCTACCTCCGGTAACGCCAATTTTAATCTTGCTGTGAATTCGATGATTAATTTATCACCGGCTCGATGACCGAACGTGTCATTAACATATTTCAAGTTATCCATATCTATAATAAGAATGCTAAACGGTGTCCGGCTATCCTGATTGACACTGATTAACGCCCGTAATTGCTCCATAAATACAGAGCGGTTGGCTAAACCGGTCATTTCATCTCTTCTTGCCAATCGCAACAGCTTGTCAGCTGATAGTTGCTCGCAAAAATAAACTGTCGCAGCAATTTGCTCTGACAACAGGTTCAGCAGCACAAGATCAGTTCGTTTGAAAGCCGACACCTGCTTTGACATCACTTTCAATACGCCCACTGTTTGAGTCTCGTGGGTAAGGGGGACCATCAGCATTGAGCCGATACCGAGGGCTAAAGACGCTTTTTTATCCACTAAAGGGTGGTCGCTGGTATCATCGCAAAATTGCGCCTTACCTGTGGTGGCACAATGTCCGGAAAGGCTTGAATTAACATCCAGATGTAAACCAAGATGTGACGCAGCAATCCCGGAAGCTGCGCG
Organism: Alteromonas ponticola; assembly: GCF_012911815.1. Taxonomy (GTDB): domain Bacteria; phylum Pseudomonadota; class Gammaproteobacteria; order Enterobacterales; family Alteromonadaceae; genus Alteromonas; species Alteromonas ponticola. The sequence goes on from NZ_JAATNW010000006.1 coordinate 336,820, forward strand.
ATAGACCATCAGATTGCCTTCTTTTAGTTCAATAGCAGCGCCGTCGGTATCAAGTAGGTTGAGGACTCGTTTAACGACAAGATTCAATACAGAGCTTACATCCATCCCAATTTTGCTGATATCACGCTGGATCGCGATTACTTCAAACAGTTGAATTTGAGTGGGCATGACTCCCCCGGTGAATACGACAAAAAATGCCCATAATTTATAACGCGACCGATTTGCGACATTCAATATGGTGTGCGCGAATCAGACTTCTATTTTTACCCATCTAAACGAGAAAAACCTTTTCTAAGATGCAGGCTTAAGTAAACATTTAAGCTTTTACTTTCACAACCAAATGATTGCAGCGCTACATTCAGGCACGACTAGTTAATACGATAATCAGCGCGCTGCGATCAGTCGTTGCACACTGCCATGGTTATCAAAACTAGCGACAGTGCGCTCGGTTCGCTCAACTAGATTATTTCAACGTATCGCCGAAACGGTAAAGCTGTAAGCTATTGGGATTGTCGCGAGGCATGCGCAAGGCGAAGCAATTTTTCGCGCCACTCAGGATCCAATCCATCGTGGTCCGCCAGCGAAGACGCCATTGCTTTATCTTTGGTGACGAACAGACAGGCAATCATCTCTTTGATGGTAGTGGCATTATCTACTCGCGATAACAGGGAAACCGAAGAGTGTTGGTGGATTTTCCCTTCCTGTTCTACCCGATAATACCAGCCTGTAATTTGCTGCTGACTGACAAAACGATCGAGATTGGCGATGCCATACCGATGTGAAATCTTGTTACACGGACTACGCGGAGCATTGACCTGCAGAATTACTTCACCAAACAGATAGCGATCACCAATGCACACATTGCCATCGTGCATACCTTCGACCAGTAAATTTTCACCTATACTGCCGGGGGGAAAGTGACCCTCAGGGTAATGCGCTTTCAACACCTCATAGTTTTCCATAGCGTATTGGTGTAACACCTTTTCAGGCCCGCCATGCAGTTTTTTATTTCCTTGTTCGTCCTCTAAGGTGCCATGCTTGTGAACAGTTAACATGGGTACCGCTGACTTAATGATGCTGCTTGGCGCTTTACGGGGACCAAAAGGCTGTGGTTTACCTGCGTATAGTCCAAGTATCTTCATGTTAGCTTCCTGATTACTCTTGATTTTTTTGTTCATAGTAAAAAATCTTTTTTCCCATTTAAACCATCATCAAGTAGGCTACGACTAACTACTCAACAATCCAATAATTAATTAGCGAAATGATTGATGCTCAGGCGAGTGTAGTGGATGCCAGCGAAACTTTCTCTCAGGCAAAAGAAAAAGCGCTGATCCAGGCTGCACAAAAAGGAGATAAACATGCATACCACACGTTGTACGAATTGCATGTTAAACGTGTATATGCGCTGTGCTACAGGCTGACAGGGGATCGAGCATTGGCTGAAGACGCCACCCAGGAAGTGTTTATTCAGCTGTGGCGAAAGTTAACTAACTTTGATGGCCAGAGTCGTTTTACCACCTGGTTACACAGTGTTACCGCCAATGTGACTGTGTCATATATGCGCAAGCAAAGAGGCTGGTTTCAGCGGATGTTTAATATTGAAGATTCTGCTGCAGAGTACGAGCAGGCAGAATCGTCCAGTGCCGAGGTGGATTTGGAATCATACATTGTACAGTTGCCTGAACGGGCACGAATGGTTTTTGTACTGCATGCGATAGAAGGTTATCGACATGAAGAGATTGCCGACATGCTAAATATGGCAGTGGGCACCAGTAAGGCGCAATTTCATCGTGCAAAGCAACTGATGAAAGAGTGGATGGGGTATGGTGATGAGTAAATTTGAACATGACTTGCAGCAGCAGCTTGATTCGCTGTCGCAAGAAAAACAACCGCAACGAGACTTGTGGAAAGGCATTGAGTTAAGTCTTGAGGCCGATCGTAAGGAAGTAACTGAATCCGGTTTTCATGGCAAACACGTTGCCCTGGCAGCCAGTGTCGCATTGGTAGCGATGGTGAGTTGGTTTACGCTAAAACCTTTCTCGCCCGACTCTCAAGATACTCTTAATGGGCAAACACTGGTCCAGGCATTGAGCAACCAACATGAACAACAAATGGACGCATTGCTGGTGAAGTTCGAAGGCCAGCCTGCGGTGACCCAGAATTGGAAACAGCAGCTGCAAGAATTAGACAGCGCGGCAAATGCAATTAAGGCCGCGTTGGAAGAAGATCCTGACAATACAGCATTACTTAAAATGCTTCAGAACGTCTATCAGCAACAAATGATGTTAGTTGAGCGAGTGCACGCGCCCAAATGGCAGCAAATTTAAGGTAAAGGTGAATAAAATGAGTTTCATTAAGAATTGTCAAACAAACACAAGCGTGCAATTAAAGTGGACGCTGGGTATAGGACTGTTTTTATTAAGTTGGGGGGTCAGTGCTGGACAAAAAGTTGACCAGTCCCTGGAAGCCAGCGACCAGCCATTTGTAGAAATTGAGCATATGAATGGCAAAGCGGTCATCAAAGGATGGAACAAAAATGAAGTCAGGGTAACGGGTGAATTGGGTGATCACACAGAAGACTTTGAATTCACCGGAAATAATAATGAGATTACGATTGAAGTGGAAGTAAAGCGCCATCGCAACGGATGGAAATGGAATAACGATATCGACGGCGATGATCTGACAATCTATGTACCTTTTGGCAGCAAAATAAGTTACACCTCGATTAATGCGTCAGTCAAAGTGTATGAAATTTCAGGTAAAACTAATGTTGAGGTAGTGAACGGTAATGTCGACCTATATGAATTAACCGGCAAAGTGGACGTTGAATCGGTTAATGGAGATATAGACATGAAAGGCGTCGATGCGCTGTTAAGATTGGAATCGGTTAACGGTGATGTTACCGGCGACCACATTGGGGAACAAGAAGCCCGATTTGAATCAGTAAATGGTGAAATAGAGGTAACGTCAAAAAGTCCAGACATAACCGTAGATACCGTCAACGGCGATATGAAATTGAAACTGGCTGATATCAAACAAGCCAGGCTAAATACGGTAAATGGCCGTATCGAGGCTTCAATGAATTTGCTCGACAGTGGCGATGTAAATGCCTCAACCGTAGGTGGCAGAGTTGAGCTTACTTTTCAGAAGAATGTTTCTGCACGATTTGACGTAGAAGCACACGCAGGTGGCAGTATTGACAACAACATCAGTTCAGACCGCATGATGAAAGCCAAGTACGGCCCCCGTCGCTGGCTGGAGTTTTCCCATAACGGTGGTTCTGCAAACGTGGATATTTCTACGGTAAGTGGTCGGGTTGTGTTGAATAATTAACTTAGCTTCAATGTCCACTTGAACATAAAAAAACAGGTGCTGCTGCACCTGTTTTTTTATGCCTTTATTTCGCCTAAAAAAAGTCTGGTTTTAAGGTTGTCACTGCAAGCATCTATCGTTCTTTTCACTTTACTTTTATTCAACCTCTGTACCGGTGACGTTCTGAAGACAAAGTCGCTTGCTATTAAGGTTCCTTGTATTTTAGTTATTCTGTCATGCACTTTGTCAGTGTCATCACCTTCTAGTATTAACGCGAGCACAGTACCACTGAAGCGACCGATACTTTCAGTTGGTTTAAGCTGGTATCGAATTTGTTTTGCAAACGATGAGAGTAGATTTTCAAATAGACTTAGATCGTTACGTAATTTTAATTCAATAAGTAGAACGTAACTGTTGCTATACATTGCAGGTACGCCTTTCGCTCGCTGGTAAAAAGCCAACATATTGTAGGCGCCGGTAGTTGTATCTACCTGCTGAGAAATATAGGTGTCTTGGTTGCGACGGTAAACATTGAGGTAAATCAGCCAGATAATAATACTGGTCACCAGCAATATTATACCTGCAATAAGAGTCGTCCGACTTTCACCGATAAGAAATTCAGAGGAACTAATTTGATTAGTTATTCGTTTTTTACTCAATTTAGATGTCAGATCACTTATGGTTTCCCAGGGAATGGACTGGTGAGTGTCAGCGATCAAATTAATCGCTTTTTTATAAAGGCTGACCGATTTTTCATGGTCACCTTCAGATTCTGCAATGCGGGCTTCAGATAAAATAAAGTCATAATTTAAATAATTGCTTAGCTTGCCTAGACTCTGTTCCTCGCGCGAAAATCTTAAGTACTTTTTAGCCTCAGCAATTTCGTTTTTTTTGATTTTTATGCGTGCAAGAAGCAAGTAATCGTAAGCGTAGCCTTCCATACCTGCGTAGTGATTATCCTGTTGAACTTTAATGGCTTCGCGTACAAACTCCTCCGCTAAATCAAATTGTCTCATCTCTAATGCGACTTCCGAGGAGTATAGATAGCTTTTACTTATGCCCCATATATCATTGTCTTGTTTAGCTAGTTGAACACTTTTTAATAAAAGCTGCAGAGCTTCATTATACCGACCTAATGCGCTGAGTGGCCAAACCATACAATGCGCAACGGTATGAATATCATGATAATTTTTGGGTAGGGAATCTTCATACATTTTACAGTAAGTAATGGATCTTTCATGTTGTTTCAGTTGATTAAAAGCAGATGCCAAATCGTTGTAAACACTTTGCAGCGGATAGTCGAAGGATATTTCTGCATATTCATAGAGAGGGGCATTATCAACTATTTCAAGCAATCTAATTAATGCCGAAACCGCAAAACCATTCCCTAATTCTAGATCGACGATGATACCCATTGCATAAAGGTAAATCCTTTCCCAACCATTACTTTCCGCTTGTCTTGCGTAGTATTCAAGTTGTCTAACTTTTTCAGCAATTGTATTTTCATTGTAGATAATTTGACGAACTCTATATTCAAGTTCGATTTCAGGATAATTACTTTTAAGCGAAATTAAGTCAGTCTCATCTAATTCAACAGCGTCTTCTGCACGATGAGAAACCGTTGTTATTGAGTTAATGAAATATCTGCCAAGCGGAGTACTGCTATCAAAGATGGAGGAGTTTTGAAGTGCTTCGAAACTTTCATAATAGCTTAATCTAAGAATTCTTGAGCGTTCTTGTTCATACTTCAGCTGTTCAGACGCACTAACGCTCATAGTCGAAAAACATAAAATCACTGCGCAAAAAATAAATTTAAGCTGTGAAAAAAGTGTAGAAGTACTCATGTAAACTTTTACCCTTGCTAATTTATTTTCTTGGTCGTCAATGGTAAAAATGACTTCTAACTAATCACGTTAACGCTTTGCAGTCTCATGCTTTCAACTTATCTGCAAAAGACTCATTTCTAAGGCATTGCCAGCATGCATCTACTGCATTTTTAGTCTTCTTTCTATTTAATCTTTGCATCGGTGACATTCTGAAGACAAAGTCGCTTGCTATTAAAGTTCCTTGTATTTTAGTTATTCTGTCATGCACTTTGTCAGTGTCATCACCTTCTAGTATTAACGCGAGCAAAGTACCACTGAAGCGACCGATACTTTCAGTTGGTTTAAGCTGGTATCGAATTTGTTTTGCAAACGATGAGAACAGATTTTCAAATAGACTTAGATCGTTATGTAATTTTAATTCAATAAGTAGAACGTAACTGTTGCTATATATTGCAGGTACGACTTTCGCTCGCTGGTAAAAAGCCGACATATTGTAGGCGCCGGTATTTGTATCTACCTGCTGAGAAATATAGGTGTCTTGGTTGCGACGGTAAACATTGAGGTAAATCAGCCAGATAATAATACCGGTCACTAGCAATATTATACCTGCAATAAAAGTAATTCGGCTTTTATCGCTTAGGAATTCAGAGTAAATAGTTTGATTAGCTATTCTTTTTTCATTTAATTTAGATGTCAGATCACTTATGGTTTCCCAGCGAAATGATTGTTGAGTGTCAGCGATCAAATCTATTAACTTTTTATAAATGACTACCGATTTTTCATAGTCATCTTCAGATTCTGCAATGCGTGCCTCCGCTAACATAAAATCATTGTTAATCACGTTGCTTATTGAAGGTACTTTGATTGCTTGATGTGATAATTCAAGATACTTTTTAGCTTGAGCTATTTCATTTGTTTTGGTTTTTATGCGTGCAAGTGTTAAATATCCATAAGCATAACCACCTGTATTTGCGTAGTTATGCTCCTGCAGCAAATTTAATGAATTATGTACCAATTCTTCTGCTAAATCGTACTGTTCCATCCTTCGTGCGATTTCTGCGGAGTATAAGTAATTTGTTATCAACCCGAGGGCATCGTTCTCTTGTTTAATTTGGTGAATATTTTTAGACAAAAGTTGCAGGGCTTCACTGTATCGACCTAATGCGGCGAGCGGCCAGACCTGGCAATTGTCCACTTGAGGAAAATAGGTGTCGGTTTTTGGCAGTGAATCTTTAAACATTTGACAGTAAGTAATGGCTCGATCATTCTGACCTAATTGGTAAAATGCAATCGAAAGATCGTTGTAAACACTTTGCAGGGGGTAGTCCATAGTTTGTTCTACATGCTCATAGATTGGGGCGCTATCAACTATTTTAAGCATTCGAATTAATGCCGAAAGAACCATTCCCTGTCCAAGCTCTATATCAACGATGCTGCCTATTGCGTAATGATAAATCCTCTTCCAACCCGCATTTTTCGCTTTATGCGCATACATTTCAAGTTTTTTAATCTGTTTTGAAATCACTGTTTCCTTGTCGTTAACTATGTGAATTCTATATTCAAGTTCGATTTCAGGATATTCACGCTTAAGCGAAATTAGATCAGCTGCGCTTAATTCTGTAGCATCTTGTGCGCGATGAGTAAGACTTGTAATTGAATAAATAAAAGACCTGCCTAGCGGCGTACTGCTATCAAAGACAGTGGAATTTTGAAGTGCTTCATAAATTTCATGATGTTTTAATCTAAGAATTTTTGAACGTTCTTGTTCATACTTAATTTGTTCTGATGCATCAACACGCAAAGATGAAAAGTATAAGACTACTATACAAAAAATAAATTTAAGCAGTGAAAAATGCGGATAAGCCGTCACGAAAATTGATTCCCTTCGCTTTGCTGCAATTGTTCTTCCATGTTTTCAGCGCATTTTATAATCAGTTGATTAAGGTTCATTTGGTCACAATATTTAGCTACCACAACTGCTGTTTTTGTTTCACCGATAAGACCTTTAATCGCCAGGGCCATTATTTTATCTAAACGTTCCTGAGCATCTATTTGCGATTTTTTTCCAAACCAAAATAAAAAAGTATTTCCTTCATAACGCCCTACTATATCGCCTTTGCCAAGCATAGGCTGTATAAGCTTTGACCATTCAGCTAAGGGGTTGGTAATATTTTCATCGATTATAAAATTGGAAATATTTAGTAGTGCTATCGTGCCTGTCTTCTCGCTTTGCGCTCTCTGTGCAACTAATTTTGATATATACCCATGATTATATACACCGGTCAAATGGTCGATTTTTAAATACTTGTCTGCTATGACCCTATTTTTTGCAGCATTGTAATAAAGCAAAATGCTGAAAAGGGTGGTTATAACAGCCGTCATCAGAATTATTTTGAGAATAGTTAGGCGAGACTCTTCCTGCTTTGCTTTTATTCGCAAATACTCGATTTCCTGATTGTCTAATTCTGACGATATACTCTCAATTTTTTTCCAAGGTAAAGAAGGGATAGTTTCATATTTAACATCATATAGTCTTTCATAAAGCTGAAATGCAGATTCAAAATTTCCATTCGCCTCTGCAATCTCTCCCTGAATTCGTAGTAATCTTTGCATATGGTGTTTACTATTTTCCAACAACCCTATGTTTTGCTCTGCGACGCCTGCGTATTTTTCCGCTTCTTCTATGTGGCCCACCTTTAAATGTATCTGCGCAAGTAATAGGCTAACGTCAAAAATATCGTCTGACTGTGGGTTGGGCTTCTCGTTAAGTAGGGCATGCGCCTTTTCACCCAAATTCTTCGCCTCTTTCAATCGCTCTGATTCAAGAAGAGCTTCTGCGTGTAGCAGTGAGGCAGTGAAAGCATAAGGAGCGTAAACTGAATCTGTAGGCAGGGTCTCTAGCGAGGCAAATGCTACGTCATGTTGGCCTAATCGAATCTGCGCCCTAATCTCACACAGTGCTCCCTGTAGTTCACCCTCACCAGTGTCAGTCAGGGATGCTGCAAAGCGCTGGCAGTAATCGAGTGATTTCTCATATTCGCCGAGATAGTAGAGTGTTGCCGCCATATCTCTGAGCATAAGAGACTTTGGATATTCAAAGTAGGTGTCGTTGAGCCCTATGTCAGGCGCAAAATCAATTTCTTCGTACAAGCGAAAGAGGGCGTGACCGTAATTCCCCGTTTTCATTTCCAACTCAACCAGTAACGCAGAAAACCAGCGTACCAGACGTGGCCAACCTTGCGATTCCGCACGTGTGAGCATGGTTTCAAGCGCGGCAATCTTATCTGTTTCAGCGGCGTGGGATAAATACGTGGTTAACCCCTTATGTTCTGTGTACAACTCTGGAAAATCAATTTCTAATTGAGCGATATCGTGAGTAGAAAGGGGGGCACTTAATGCATTGTTAACCACGGAGTGAACGGAAAAGCGAAAATACCGTCCCAATGACGTAGTGGAATCAAATGGGTCTAATTCAGCTAGGGTTATTTCCCCGGATTTACCAGCAGCTTCCAGAATTTGTTGACGCTTTTCCACATGCGTCTGTAGATCGGCAGCAAAAACAGAAAAAGAAAAGAAAAGCAAAATCAGGACAACGAAGCAGCGCATTATTAGTATAGTTATGGGCCAGACATGAAATATAGCGTGGCCCTAGGGGGATTGAAAGTGCAAATGCCGCAAAATTGAGTTTTCCTTCACATTTCTCACTAAGAGTGTCTTTGCACAACTTAGTTACATCGTCATTTTTTAATTATGTAACTCAAAACTCATTGCTGATATTTTATCGTAGCAAAATGATAACCGTTTCCTTATCGATTCATTATTCCTCAAAGAACCCAGTGTATATCGATACTTCATACCGCGGTCCTGTCTAAGAGGTGTAAGCGTACTCAAAAGTCTTTTGATCTTTATTTCTGCATCTGGAAAAGACATTTCCTCGAAAAATATCAATATCGAATTACTAGAAAACTGGCCTATCACATCTTCATTGCTTATCTGATATCGCAATTCTTTTGCTATTTTCATGAAATTCTCTGAAAACTCTTCGATATTGTATGTATCAAATTGAAGCAAAAGAATGGGCGATGTGGATTGTTTTTTTCTTATTCTTTTTCTTATATTCATTAGCGCGGAATCTAGAGAGGGCAAAATTGAATTTAGATCATAGATTTCTAGCTCTTCAAAACTGTTATTTGATTTTTTAAAGATTATCGTTTTTATTATAAGCAATATTAGCAATGCAAGAATGCCTATCATGAGAATTAGCGTTATTTTTATACTGTTTTTTTGGTGAGAATTTTTATGATTAAGATTTTTAATTTGTAGGCTGTTAAATTTTTCAGTTAAATCCTTTAGTGTGTCAATCGGAATCGCGTGATTAGTTTTTTTTGTGTTTTCAATTGCTAGTTTCAGATGATCTACTGCCGACTGATATTCACCTTCAAGCTTTGCCATGTCAGAAAAAACCAACAGAAAAGAATCGCTCCATGCCAAATTATTGTGGCGGCCACGAGATTCAGCGATTGAACGCTCTATAAAATTCTTAGCCATATCGGACTTCTTCAATCTTATATTGATTTGAGCTAATTTTAGATAATGATAAAAATTACCATCTACGCCATCGTAATTATTTTCATTTTCAATTCTCATAGACTCGATAAGGTAACTTTCAGCCAAACTTAGTTGGTCAAGTGCTATAGCGAGATTTGCTGCGTACTGGAGGCCTGTACTCAGCCAGATTTCTTCACCGTCAACGCGGGCTCTTTCAATACTTTGGGATATTAGTTGAAATGCCTCTTTCTGCTTGTTTTGCATCTCTAATGCATCAGCTTTGCACCTTAGTACTAAATGATAAAATTGAGATGTTTTTGGAAGGAAGTCTCCAGCCATCTCACAATAGGAAATAGCTTTTTTACTCTCGCCTATAATAATAAAAGCAAAAGCCAAATCTAAATAAACACTTTGCAATGGGTAATCAAATGCCATTTCTGCTGCTTCGTATAATGGCGCCTCATCTACAATAGAAAGTAATCTTATTAGCGCAGAAGGTGCTTTACGGTCTTCAAATTCAAACCTCACAATCTGGCCTATTGCGTATAGATATAACCGTTTCCAACCTTCATTCACAGCAGTCTCACTTAAGCTTTGTAGCTGATTAATTTTCTTTTCAGCACTGATATTGGATGTACTTACGGAGAGTATTTCGTACTCAAGAGCGAACTTGGGAAACTTTTTTTGTAGAATTTTAAAGTCTTCATCGGTGAAAGGAACCGTTGACTCAGATTTGTGTGAAACGCTCGTAATGATGTTAAAAAAGTGCTTTCCAAGTGCAGTATTGAGATCGAACACATCTGTTCTCGTCAATTCATCATAAACATCGTAATAATTGAGCCTAAGAATTCTAGAACGCTCTTCTTCGTAGTTGTCTACTACTCCAGCATTTACGTAAAAGCAAAAGAAAAAAAATATAATTATTAAAAGGTGGAGTGCGTTATTCATCAAAAATATAGAACTAACTTTAGTTAATGGCTCTTCTAGCAAATTTATCATCGAATCGAATTTTTTCGATTTTTTCTTCACATAACCTAAAGGCCTCATTCACAGAGAGCTCATCTTTACACTGAGAAGCTACAAAGTTTTTTCTTTCTAAGCTAAGTGAGGTTGTTGCTCGTTTTTGTACTTTCGCATATTCTTTTAGCAGTATGTTAACTTTATTGAAAGCTTCCTCTTTATTTGTATCATTAAAGAAAATCACGATTGCGTAAATGTCATATCGACCTATCACATCCAGTTTCGAGATCTTTTCTTTCAGATACTCTGAAATTAAAATCTTCTCATTAAGACTGATAGCGTGAGGGCTGATACACGAGTCGTCTAAAAACACTACGGCGTTTGTTTTTTTATTTTTTAATTTACTACTAATGTTTAGCTTGAAGAATTCGAATTTTTGTAGTTGAGTGAAGTGACAATTATTTTTTAATTTTAACTTCTTGCTTTTTCTTATCTTTAGACTCATATAATAAGTCATAAAAAACAAAGATATTAATAGCAGCATTACTAGTGCGGTAACTAAATAATTCGCTATTTCTTGATTTAATTCGGCCTTCCTTCGAAGATATTCGATTTCTCGAAAATCCAGCTTTGAAGAAATTTCTTCAATTTTTTTCCAAGGAAAAGAGGGAATAGTTGAGTTTTCAATATTATATAGTCTTTCATAGATCTGCAATGCAGAGTCAAAATCACCTTGCGCCTCTGCAATCTCGCCCTTTGTTCGTAGTAAACCTCGAACATGGTGTTTGCCGTTTTCCAACAACCCCATGCTTTGCTCTGCGACGACTGCGTACTTCGCCGCTTCTTCTCTGTGGCCCAGCTTTAAATGTATCTGCGCAAGTAATAGGCTAACGTCAAAAATATCGTCTGACTGTGGGTTGGGCTTCTCGTTAAGTAGGGCATGTGCCTTTTCACCCAAATTCTTCGCCTCTTTCAATCGCTCTGATTCAAGAAGGGCTTCTGCGTGTAGCAGTGAGGCAGTGAAAGCATAAGGAGCGTAAATTGAATCTGTAGGCAGGGTCTCTAGCGAGGCTAATGCTACGTCATGTTGGCCTAATCGAATCTGCGCCCTAATCTCACACAGTGTTCCCTGTAGTTCACCCTCACCAGTGTCAGTCAGGGATGCTGCAAAGCGCTGACAGTAATCGAGTGATTTCTCATATTCGCCCAGATAGTAGAGTGTTGCCGCCATATCTCTGAGCATAAGAGACTTCGGATATTCAAAGTGGGTGTCGTTGAGCTCAACTTCGGGCGCAAAATCAATTTCTTCATACAAGCGAAAGAGGGCGTGACCGTAATTACCCGTTTCCATTTCCAACTCAACCAGTAACGCAGAAAACCAGCGTACCAGACGTGGCCAACCTTGCGATTCCGCGTGTGTCAGCAAAGTTTCAAGCGCGGCAATCTTTTCTGTTTCAGCGGCGTGGGATAAATACGTGGTTAACCCCTTAAGTTCTGCGTACAACTCTGGAAAATCACTTTCTAATTGAGCGATATCGTGAGTAGAGAGGGGGGCACTTAACGTATTGTTAACCACGGAGTGAACGGAAAAGCGAAAATACCGTCCTAATAACGTAGTGGAATCAAATGGGTCTAACTCGGTATGGGTCAACTCTCCAGCGTGAGAAATCTTTTCCAATGTTTGCAAACGCATATCCACATATGCCTGATGACCAGTAGCGAAAACACAAGAAGAAATGAAAAGCAGAATCAGGACAACGAAGCAGCGCATTATTAGTATAGTTATTGGCCAGACATGAAATATAGCGTGGCTTGATGGTGATTGAAAGTGTAATTGTGGTTTAGTCTTACTAGAGCGTGACAGTGTGAAAATGCAGGTCCCCATCTTATTACTATCTTATTTGCTAGAATGCTGTAGTGTTGTATCACCGAAAAAAACAAATTAAAGGTTCAAAGTAATAGCTTAGGGCGATTTATCGCTATTATCGTCTCCTCCCTTGAACTTTAAAATCTTCAGTGGTTCTTTGTTAGCAACAGGACATCGTATGAGTATCCAAAGTCGTAACAATGTTAATGTAGTGGGTAGCGGAAAAGAGACCATTGTTTTCGCACACGGTTTTGGCTGTGATCAGAACATGTGGCAATACCTCGTGCCGTCTTATAAAGATAATTTCAGAGTAATATTATTTGATTTAGTGGGAACTGGTAAATCTGATTTGTCACAATATGATTTTGACAAATATGACAGCTTACACGGCTATGCAGACGATTTGATCGAAATTATCGATGAATATGCTGAAGGGCCGGTCATTTTCGTCGGTCACTCTGTAAGTGCCACGATCGGGATGTTAGCCGCGGTAAAATCTCCTGAAAAATTCCGATGTCAAATCATGGTCGGTCCCTCCCCTTCCTACATAAACGAAGGCGATTATATCGGGGGATTCAGTAGAACCGACATCGAAGAATTGTGCGATATGATTGACAGCAATTACTTAGGGTGGGCAAGTAATATGGCGCCTGCGATCATGGGCGCACCAGAGCAGCCTGAGTTAGGCGAAGAGCTAAAAAACAGTTTCTGCCGTACCGATCCCGCTATCGCTAAACATTTTGCCAGGGTTACCTTTCTTTCCGATCATCGTGATGCGGTGGCCAAATGTGCTACTCCCTCACTAATATTGCAATGCAGCGATGACTTCATCGCCCCGCGTTCGGTTGGAGAATACATGCAAAAAACCATGCCTGATGCAGATATGGTAATTATCGAGAACGTCGGACATTGTCCCCACTTGAGCGCACCACATGCCAGTATTGACGCCATCGATAGTTTTCTATATCAGCGCCTGTAAATAAAACATATGTCTCAGCTGCCGGATTTTACGTTCTGTTATGATCACGCTGCCTGTGGTTTGGTTATTACCGACATCGACGGCACTATTAGGCGCGCTAATGCTACGTTCGCGAAATGGTTGGGCTTTCAGCAATCAGAACTGGTCGATGCAAAAAAAATACAAGAATTGTTTACCGTAGGGGGGCGTTTTTTTCATCACACGCACTGGGCCCCACTGTTACAAATGCAAGGCTCGGTGTCTGAAGTACAAATTGATTTAAGGTCGCGGGACGATAAGATTATTCCCATGCTTGTCAATGCCTCCCGAATCTCTCACGACGGTACCATTATCGATCAAATGGCGTTTTTTATAGTGGACGACCGTAAGAAATTTGAACAGGAGCTAGTGGCGGCTCGGAAAAAGCTCGAAGCTTCGTTTGATTCACTCAGAGAGACGCAAAACCAACTGCAGCGCAACCAAAACATGCTCAATCTGGCTATGCATAGTGCCAAAATGGCAGGTTGGTCTTTTAATGTAGAATCTGAAAGAGTGGAATGGAACAACGAGCTGCAATCGCTGCTCGGATTTGATGAAGACAGTGGCTGGCTGAGTAAAGAGAGTTTTTATAATTTACTCCATCCGGAAGATAAAGACAGCTTTAGGCAGCAATTACGTCACGCAATTAAAAGTCAGACAAATTATACGCTTGAATGCCGTTTGAAAAACAGCCAGGAACACTGGGTAGAGATGGAAATTAGTGGGTATGCGGTTATTACCCAGCACGGCGAAACCCAGTCAATATATGGGATTTGCATGGATGTATCTGAACGCAAAGCCCGACTCAGGGAACTTGCTGCGTTGAATACAAAACTATCGTCCAGTGACCATAGAAAAAATGAGTTTCTGGCAACCTTAAGTCATGAACTACGTAATCCTTTGGCACCCATCCGGAATGTTCTGGAAATAATGCGCATCAAAGAAAATGACGCGACGGTATGGAAAAAGTCACGGATACTCATTGATCGGCACGTATCCCATATGAGCCGTCTAATCGAAGATTTGATGGACATATCCCGTATCTCTCATAACCGAATAAATTTACGCAAACAAGCAATTGATATTCTGCCTGCATTGCATTGTGCAGTAGATGAAACAAAGCCGTTAATAGATGCGCAGAGTCATCAGCTTTCCATAAATGAAGCTAAGGCCCCAATTTACGTCAACGCTGATAGCACACGCATTGTTCAGATATTTTCAAATTTGTTGACCAATGCTGCGAAATATACGCCTGCAGGTGGGACTATTGATATCACCGTAAGCCAAAATAGGGAGCAGGTGACAGTTTCCGTAGAAGATTCTGGGATAGGAATACCAGCAGAAGAACTGGAGAACATTTTTACCATGTTCTCTCAATTGTCGCCCGCCCTGGAGCGTGCCCAGGGTGGACTGGGTATTGGATTAGCGCTTGTGCATCATTTGGTAACGTTGCATGAGGGAGAAATAGAAGTCAGCAGCGAAGGTCATAACAAAGGGTGCAAGTTTACGGTTAAATTGCCTGTTATAAGGCGTGTTGGTGCGCTCGATGCAAATTCCCTTCAAGATGAGAAATCTAAGGCAATCAAACTACCTCAACGTCGTATTTTGGTCATCGAGGACAACCAGGATACCGCGCAAAGTTTAGCTGAGCTACTGGAATACGCTGGACACATAACCTGTACCGCTTTTGATGGGACGTCCGGAATAATGCAAGCGAAGGAGTTTAAGCCAGAGGTTATTCTTTCTGATATTGGCCTTCCCGATATCTCAGGTTATGAGGTAGCAGAAACGGTGCGAAAACAGTTAGCCCATGCCAATATTTATCTGATAGCTATAACCGGGTGGGGGCAGAAGAAAGATAAGCAGTTAGCAAAGGCTTCAGGGTTTAATCGACATATAACCAAACCCGTGGATTTTGCAGAACTAAAACAAATCTTGGCCGAACTCCCAGATGATTAACAAAGCGGCTGGCGTTCTCATATAAAAGATTGCCCGGGGGCAACGTCGATATCAGATATTGGCTCACTATGATTGAAAATAATTAACTTATGAGTCTCCCTTTCAGTGCAATCAAAATTGTGAGACTTTAGAAAATAACGCATAATAGCCAACCTCAAGTTACCGGTAAAAAGTAAAGATTGTGAAAGTTGTTCCTTCGTCAGGCACTGACAAAAATATTGAAAAGTTGAAAGTTCCACCTCACAGCATTGAGGCAGAACAGTCTGTGCTTGGCAGTATGCTTATTGATCCTGAAAGCTGGGACAAGGTGGCCGAGCTGGTTACCGAAAATGACTTCTATAATCGATCACACCAAATCATCTTTAAGGCGATTTTGCGCTTGTTAGCTCAAAATATGCCGGTTGACTTAATCACAGTTTCAGAAGAGTTGGAAAATCACGATCAGTTAGATGATGCTGGCGGGTTTGCCTACCTCGGTGAGCTGGCAAAGAACACGCCAAGTTCCGCAAACGTGACAGCTTATGCGCGGATTATTTCTGAGCGTGCGGTTACTCGCGAACTGATTGGTGTCGCCCACGAAATCGCGGAAATCGGGTACAACCCAGAAGGGCGAGAAAGCGCTGATATACTTGATTTTGCCGAGAGTAAAGTATTTGAAATTGCCGAGAAGCGCACTGGCGAGAATGAAGGTCCGCGTAATGTGGAGGCGGTACTGGGTAAAACTATCGATCGTCTTGAAGCGTTAATTAAAACCAATAAGGAAGTGACGGGGGTCACCACCGGCTTCACCGATTTAGATAAAAAGACCAGTGGTTTGCAACCTTCCGATTTAATCATTGTCGCCGCTCGACCTTCCATGGGTAAAACCACATTTGCCATGAATTTATGCGAAAACGCTATGATGGCAGAAGAAAAGCCGGTGTTGGTGTTTAGTCTTGAAATGCCATCAGAGCAGATAATGATGCGTATGCTGGCGTCATTAAGTCGCGTTGACCAGACTAAAATTCGTACCGCGCAACTGGACGACGAAGACTGGGCGCGTATTTCCAATACCATGGCTATGTTAAAAGATAAGGACAACCTGTTTGTCGATGATTCCTCTGGCCTCACTCCCATGGATGTGCGCAGCCGCGCCAGAAAATTAGCCAGAGAGCGGGGTGGTATCAGTTTAATCATGGTCGATTACCTGCAACTTATGCGTGTGCCTTCATTGAGCGATAACAGAACGTTGGAAATTGCTGAAATTTCTCGATCGCTAAAAGCGCTGGCAAAGGAATTGGAAGTGCCAGTAGTCGCGCTTTCACAGTTAAACCGTAGTTTGGAGCAACGTGCTGATAAACGTCCGGTTAATTCAGATTTACGTGAATCGGGCTCAATCGAGCAGGATGCAGATTTAATTATGTTCATTTACCGTGATGAGGTTTATCACGAAAACAGTGAAGAAAAAGGTGTGGCCGAAATCATTATTGGTAAACAGCGTAACGGTCCAATCGGTACCTCAAGACTGACCTTTCAAGGCCAATTTTCACGGTTCGACAACTATGCTGGGCCTACTTACACCGACGATTATTAAAAAACTTTCTCTTCAGGTTTGGCTGCCTGAGCCGATAAATTCAATTCAATCATTTGGTTTTCATAATCAGTAGGGGAAGGGAAGTTGATCCCGGTCTCACTCGTTTGCCCACGGGGCATCGCGTGCGAGAGGTTTAAAAAGGAAGAAATTTTTCACTTTTAACACGGGTAATTGGCTATGCGCATCCCAACTAAATTAGCTTTATTCACTGCTACTTTATTTTCCACCTATATTTCGGCCGATCAGCCTATTTATCATCCAATTGGCCCTTCACTTACTCAGGGTAAGATCAGTAGTCAATATGACCTAACGTCCGTGATGAACAATCCTGCGGCCTCCCCATTAGTGTTCGATAAGAACCAGGACGAGAATTGGCGCGTGGGTGCAATTGGTCCATTTGGTTTAGGCTATGAAGTGGGCCAGGTTGATGATCTGGTTGATGAGCTTGATGAACTTATCGACATTCTGGATCAGGACAATCTGAATATTGATGATGCACTGGATGCTGTCGACCGTTTTGAGCCTTTTCTAGACAATGCAGAACTAAATGGCTATGTAAAAACCTCAACAGCTTTTCCTATTCCGCTTTTTCCCTTGGTATATAACCACCCGGATCTGGGCACATTTACTTTCGAAATTTCATCTCATGGGCAATTGAAGGGCAACGTGCTTGCCGATGATATTGATATTATTGTTCTCGATGGCGGCTATGAACTGAACACCAATGCATCTATGTACGTGAAAAGTGCGGTGCAACTTAATGCCTCGCTTGGTTACGCCAACGCATTTTGGAAACGCGATTACGGCCAGTTGATCGGCGGCGTCAGCGCAAAATTAATTACTATGGAGCTGTCGAAAAGCGTGTTGTCTTTCAGCGCTTTGGATAGCAGCGACGATTTGGCTGATGTAATCGAAGATGAATACGATAAGGGCGCAGACAGAACCTCTGAATTTGCATTTGACCTGGGCTTATTATGGGTTGCAGATACCTACTCTTTAGGTATCTCAGTGACAGACGTTAATGAACCCGAATTCAAGTATGGCGATCTTACCAGTAATTGTTCGCAAGAAACGAATGTGGCGATTGATAACTGCTTTGCAGCCCAGCAATTTATTGGGGCCGGGCGCATTAAGGGCCAGGAGGTACATGTTGCGAATCGCCAGGTCACTCTGGAAGGTACGTTGCTGTTCGGCGATGATAATCAAATCGGGTTACACGCTTCTGTTGATCTCAATGATAAGAATGACCCCGTAGGCGACCTGTATCAATGGTCAACGCTGGCAATGACCTATAACTTTGACAGTTGGTGGCTGCCCCAGTTCAGAGCTGGATACAGCTTAAATAGCGCTGGTAGCGAACTTGGCTACTACAATGTTGGCCTTACCCTATTTAATAATCTATATATGGACGTGCGCTGGGCAGATGAACACACGGAAGTGGATGGCAGTTCTATTCCACGCTCAGCGTTAGTTAATCTTGGCTTTCAAACCCGATTCTAGAGATGGAGTAAACGTATGATATTTAATGACAAACAGTTCTCCATCGTTGCACTTGCGGTTGTCGCAGGGCTGACCGGATGTGGTGGTTCAGATAGCCAGGATAGTTCTCCTGCGCAGGAGCCTTTTCAATTAGCCGGACGAGGCGTTGACGGCTATATTGCTAATGCAATCGTTTGGATAGACGTTAAAGCCAATAACAGAGTGGATAGTTTTGAGCCTTTTGCATTTACTGATGCGCAGGGATTTTACAGTTACAACCCCAACACCGGCGTCGATTATTGTGCTCAGCAATCACAGTCGCTACAGAAATTTTGCCTGGAATCGGGGGCAGATCTTGAAACCGCGCGCATTAAATTGACAGGGGGTGTTGATTTAAACACTGGCGAAAAATATGACGGCACACTAACGCTGGACATTTCAACAGCAGAAGCAACGCGTCGCCTGGAAGAGTTGAAAGCGCTCGGTGCCAAGCCTGTTGATGACGATGGAACCTGGCAAACGCAGGCTGATGAGATTGCCTCGCTGGTAACGCCGTTAACAACGTTTGGTAGTTATCTGTCTGCTGACGTTGAACTGACCTCCGTGTTGACGTCAATGGGTATAGCCATACCCGGTGGTATTGATGACGCTGCGATACTTAAACACGACTATATCGCCAGGCTTGATCGTGCTGGCAGTTATAATGCGGGATTGTTTCGCACTGCTGTTGAGCTACAAAAACTGGTCGACAGTATTTCAACCTATATAAACGTAGCGGCAGAGCCACTGGGACTTGGTGAGGATGGTTTGCCAGAAAGCAGTGCTGATGCGGTGTGGCAGGGTGTGATTTCCTGGGTAGAGCAGAATCCTGGTATCAGTTTAGCTGAGGGGGTGGATAACATTGTACCGCAGGCCGTGGACAACTTCGTTGCCCAGGTTACTTCTGCAGGAGCGCCTGAATCATCGAGCGCACTAGCTAAAGTGAAGGGCGAAACGCTAGGGTCACAAATGAAAACCAGCGGAGCGACCACCATCGCGGTAAACAATGCATTTTTTGATGCAGCGTTAGCCAAACACGAATTAGTTGCAGCGGCCAAAGGCGCAGAAATTTTCTATGCGACGGTAAAACAACAGAGCAAGGGTGATGCTCGTCTTACATCAGTACGTAAGGTCGCTGATTATCTGATTAATGATCGCAGCTTGCTGGACGAGCTCAGTCGCAGACAAGCTAGTATTGATAATGGAACGTCTTTCACTACGTTAGATCTACTCACTATCAGTAAAAATTTACTTAAGTTGGCTGACGAAAATGACGCGATCGCCGCAGACGTCAATACGGTGATTGAAAATGCAGAGCTTGCCAATTTGACCAGCACGTCGGATGTGCCATTCTGGCCCGAAAAGCGTCTCGATTTTTCAGGTACTGTGGACGACGGTGATAATGCTGAATTAAAAATCTTCTTCCTTGATGATGATGGCAGCGGCGAAAACGGTGATCTTGTCATATGCTTGAGCTACCGCAGCGACGATCCTCAGGATGATATTGTGGGCCAGCGTCTGGACGGGAGCTGGTCATTGCTGGATGTAAATAATCCAAACAGCTTATCGCTGCTGGCAGAAGGCTATTCACTGCAAGTGAAAATTATGGGAGAAGTGCTGGGCGCAGACATTGATGAGGAAGTTGGCTCACCTCCACAACCGGATGCACTTTACGGAAAATACCGCTTTGATTTGGAAGAAGACAGCGAAATCTGGTACTCAGATGAAATATCTGAAAACCGTAATTACGGACTTCGCATGATTGACACTGTCCCCGCTGATGACCAGGCTTGCCGTGACATCCTTACGCTGGATGATAATTAAAACGAGTGAAATTGCATAGCACACGCTATAAAAAAAGGTCCGACAAAGTTCGGACCTTTTTATTGATTGTTACTATGTTACTTTGTTGCGCGGCGTTTTACTGTCTCGGTTACCCGGATATAAATGCGGCGGTTTTTCTTATGCGCTTCGGCAGTGTTTGATGTATCTAGCAGTTGTGTTTCACCAAAACCTTTTGACTGTAGACGGCTCTCATCAATGTCATAACGAGTGATCAGCATTTCTTTAAATGCATTCGCGCGCTTTTCAGAAAGCATCATATTATAGTCAGCCTCGCCCGGCGCAGATGCATGGCCTTCAATCGTCACTGAAGTTTTGCCATAGCGTTTAATAAACTTAACAAAATCCTTAATGTCCTGAGAGTCAGGATCCTGAATCACTGAACTGTTGTTAGCGAACAAGACGCGTAAGGTATGAGTCACTTCTTTTTCAGTGAAGATGGTACAGCCGTCCGCATCCACTTTATCGTTTGTTGGCGTATCAGCACACTGGTCTCTGTCATCCTTAACCCCATCATTGTCTGCATCACCGACTACTTTTAAGGGGCAGCCTGTTTCGTCTACGCGGGTATTGGGCGGTGTATTGGGGCATTGATCAAACTGATCAGTCACGCCGTCATTGTCAGAGTCCAACTCGCATCCACGCGAGTCAACCGGGGCGCCAGCAGGGGTGCCAGGACATTCATCGAGGTTGTCATTAACCCCATCGTTATCGGCATCGCCCACAACGGGAGCCGACGAACCCGATCCGAAAGTGAAGGCGAATCCTGCTTTAACACGAAAATCATTGGTGTTGTTGGAGAAATCGTGGAAAAGCCCCGCCTCCGTCACGAATCGCAGGTTATCGCTCATTCTCCAGTGTCGCCCAACACCCACATCACCCAGGGTAAAATGATCTTGAAGATGTTGCCGTCTTAGTCCGGCAAACAAAAATGTATCGCCGTTGGCTGGGAAGTAGAGTGCATCGGCGCCAAACATCTGGCCTGATTCGTCACCCTGGCCGGAAGACTCCCGGTAATCGAGATTCAGGCTGCTGTATTCAAACCGTCCGCCCCATTTGTTATCCATGCGAAATCCATATTCAACACCTTTCTCAATACCTCCATCATATACACCAGCGGGAGACGCTTTCTCAGTGTCTGAGTTGTATTTCGCCGCGTAAATGCCAAGCCAGCTGTCATAAGCGGGGCCGGGTGAAGTTTCTTGCGCATTAGCGCTAGCCGCTATAAATGCGATACAAAGCGTAGATAATTTTAATTTTGTGTGCATCTTTGGTTCCTTTTTTACTTATAAGCTATGCGAAGTAAGCACATACTATGCCATCAGGCTTAGCTTAATATGGGTAAATAGGAAATGAATGGGAGCACTTAATCGTTGCCGTGGAGCGTAGCCACAATATTTCGGGCTCCACCATGGTCTCTGTGCTCACCCAGAACAATTCCTTGCCACGTACCTAGTTGTAACGAGCCATCGACGACAGGAATAGATAACGCACAACCCAGAATACTCGACTTGATGTGTGCAGGCATGTCATCACTGCCTTCAAAGGTATGCTCGTAATACGGTTCATTCTCACGTACGTTACGCGAGAACCATTGCTCTAGATCTCGCCGTACAGAAGGATCGGCATTCTCATTTATGGTTAAACTAGCGCTGGTGTGCTGCAGAAAAAGATGTAATATCCCTATTTTCGTATCGTGTAGCTGGGGCAGGGCCGCGGTGATTTCATCCGTGATCAGATGAAACCCTCGCGGTTTGGGTGAAATCGATATGGTTTGCGAATACCACATGATTATTTATCGAAACAAATTTCCAGATGTGCATGACCTTCGTCACACATAAATGGCAGAATAATTTTGGGCCCGTCAACCTGGTGGCTGATGGAGTGTGATTTTCCTGAAACCACTATAGGGGTTGCCATGCCAAACTCGTAACCTTTCTCACCCAGTTCACGTTTGGCACTGCCGCAAATCATGTTAGTGATTTCGCCTACCATATCGCCCACTTCTGCGTCGATCTTGCCGGGTCTTTCACCGACCATGCGTTCCATGATAGTCAATGCCAGTTGTTCATCAAAGGTTATTGACATAGAGCCTTTCACTTCTGGGCCAACCATACCAATGAGCCCTGAAACATCGCCCTTGGCAACGTCACTTTGTTTACGTTGCGGTTTTCCTGGTGTGAGAGTAGTTTGCGCCATCGTTGACATAACGTTCAGTAAGCCTGAAATAAACGGATTAACAAAGTCAGCTTTCATGAACTAGTTTCCTCGCGGCTGTTTGATTCAGCATGTTGGCAATCTGCACACAAGCCGTGTGCCTCAATAGTTTGTTTCGATACCTTGAAACCACGACTATTCGCCTGGGTTTCCAGAGTTTCCTGCAATCCTTCGGACTGAATCTCTGCGACATCACCACAACTGTCGCAGATTAAAAATTGAACCGGATGCTGGCATCCAAAATGATGACATGCAACAAATGCGTTAGTGGACTCGAGGCGATGAATGAAGCCAAAGTCCAGTAGGAAATCCAGAGCGCGATAGACAGTGGCAGGTTTAGCACTGGACTCGGTCTCTTTCAAGTTGTCCAGCAACTCATACGCCCCCATCGGACCATGCTTTTCCAGCAGGATCTCATAGACCTTTTCGCGTAGAGGAGTGAAGCGCGCACTGCGTTTTTCACAGTAAGCTCTTGCTTTAGATAGTATCGTTGCGTGTGTCATCAGTTTAAAATCGAACCGATCCGTTTGTATCCAAATAAAACTTCATGCAGAAGTCAGTGTATTGTTATTCTTAATTTTACGATGCATATGTTGAATCAGCTTGTCTTCAAGCGCAAAGCGCGCTTCGAGAACATTTCCCAGCTCGGCTAATTCCCTGTCAAAATTCTTAGCCTGATCATACGAAAGCGCTTCTGCAAAATGATCATTAAAGCGTAACGCGCCATCGGTCGTTTGCGCAATTTCAGGGTAAACCACGCGCTTTAATTGCAGTCCCGATTCATCGTCGCTCACCAGCATCTCATAAACTTCAAAGTGGCCAGCAGATACGTAATCCATCAGTACGCTGCAGAATTCGCTTACATCGTTTGCGGTAGGTAGCAAAGATGCTTCAGTACGCTTTATTCCCGCCAGGTTGCAATATTTGATTAGCAAAGACTGACGTTCCAATAGCCATTTGTCTATCGTGTCAGAACGCCCACCCCAACTGGATCTTGCTTCTTCTAGCTTATTTAACATGCTAACCCCGCCGTTCACGCAATTGCATTCGTTATTCATCTGAGTATAACACCCAGTATGCAACAGACCAATTAAACTTAAGAATAGATACGGTCTCAAGCCGCGGCTAATACTTCATGTAAACAGTTACTTACGTTTACGCCTCTCGCTGCTGGCTCAGTCAATGCCACATCATGGCTTGTTATTTACTATTCGATAGTCTGATAATGGCCCGATGTTATCGCATGATCCTGGGGCATTAAATGTTAAAAAAGCTTTCCTTACCTCCTGCTAAAAAAACGGCGCGATGGCTTATGTTCAGTGGTGGCAGGTTGCTGGTCGACCCGCAAACACAACGTCCCCCGGTGACTCATTGGAGCGCCCTAAGTGCACTGCATCATCACCATGATGCGATTTTTCAGTTAATGCCGCTGCAGAATGAACAGCATCATGACGATTTGCTGATAATCGACCTGGGTAATGAAAGTATTGATGCGTTGCCATTTGAAAGTGCCTCACTACGAAGTGTGTTAATGGCATCGCCGGAAGATTTTGGGATCATTTCTCGTGCGTGGCAATACACTCACTTTTATCGAACCCATCGATACTGTGGCGCCTGTGGCATGCCAACGGCGAAAGTAGATTGGGAAGTTGCACTTCATTGCCATCACTGCGGCCACCGCGTTTATCCCCGTGTTTCCCCCTGTGTCATAATGGCAATTTATAAGGATAACCAAATATTATTAGCGCAAGGTGTACGCCACAAAGAAAGCGGCATGTTCTCTACTCTGGCAGGCTTTGTTGAAAGTGGCGAAAGTTTAGAGCAGGCGGTACATCGTGAAGTGAAAGAAGAAGTGGGCGTGGAACTTTCAAGTGTGGAATATTTTGGTTCACAGCCATGGCCGTTCCCTCATTCGCTGATGGTCGGCTATATAGCAGAATATAGCCATGGCGAAATTAAAATTGATGAGAAAGAAATAATCCAGGCGCAGTGGTTCAATTTGGATGAATTGCCCACAATCCCTCCTTCATTCTCCATCGCAGGTCAATTGATTGCCGCGGTGAAAAACAGGCAACAAAAAACCCTGTAAAAACAGGGTTTCAAATAGTTCGACCGGTCCCGTCAGCGGGCTTCTTTATATTCGGTACGTATAGTTGTAGCAAACACTTACTTTTATTGCAAACAATTGTGCAAATTTTTATCAATTATTTTTCGGCACAAATTTAAGCCGTTGTTTCGTAACGATTTGCAAAAGAAGAAAATTTTAAGTTTTATCTTTAATAACAATGCATAAAAGTTGCTATAATACGCGGCCAGTAAAATATGTGTATAAACAGAGGTAACTATGGCCGGTGATTCCGCTAATAAAACAGGCACTGATTTAAAAAACGATCGTTATTTACGTGCGCTAATGAAGCAACCTGTTGATGTTACTCCTGTTTGGATGATGCGTCAGGCGGGTAGATACCTCCCAGAATACAAACAAACACGCGCTGTTGCTGGCGATTTCATGGCGTTGTGTAAAAACACAGAACTTGCAACTGAAGTAACCCTGCAGCCCTTACGTCGTTTTCCACTTGATGCGGCCATTTTATTCTCTGATATTTTAACCATTCCTGATGCGATGGGGTTAGGTCTGTATTTTGAAACGGGTGAAGGGCCTAAGTTTAAACGACCTGTGCAAAGCCGTGCCGATGTTGAAAAGCTCGGCGTACCGGATCCAGAGCATGAACTCCAGTACGTCATGAATGCAGTGCGCTCGATAAGAAAGGCGCTTAATGGTGATGTACCGCTTATCGGTTTTTCCGGTAGTCCGTGGACATTGGCCACTTACATGGTTGAGGGCGGTTCGAGCAAAGCTTTCACTAAAATTAAAAAGATGGCGTTTGCCGATCCCGCCGCGCTACACACACTGTTAGATAAATTGGCTGATGCAGTAATTTTATATTTAAACGCACAAATTGCCGCGGGTGCGCAATCTGTTATGGTGTTTGATACGTGGGGTGGCGTACTCTCTCCTCGCGACTACAAGTTGTTTTCCCTGCAGTACATGCACAAAATTGTCGATGGCTTAACCCGTGAAAATGAAGGTCGCAAAGTACCCGTTACCCTGTTTACCAAAAACGGTGGGATGTGGTTGGAATCGATCGCTGCAACCGGATGCGATGCGGTGGGCCTGGATTGGACTATCGATATTGCCGATGCCAGAAAAAGAGTAGGTGACAAGGTCGCGTTACAAGGTAATATGGATCCTTCAATGTTATACGCGCAACCAGCCAGAATTCAGCAAGAGGTTTCTGATATTCTTGCCGGTTACGGTTATGGTAGCGGACATGTATTTAATTTAGGACATGGGATTCATTTAGATGTACCGCCGGAAAACGCGGGTGTTTTCGTAGAAGCGGTACATCATCTAAGCAAACCTTACCATCAAAAGTAGAATTTAGCGGGTCAGAAACATGAAAGTTTGGATGTTAATTCCTCTGGTTATCTTTATCGCCATTGCCGGGTATCAATTTGGTTATTATCACGCCAAAATTGATATCAGCGATGCGAAAAAAGCGCTTTTATCAGATAATACCAATAGCGATACAGAGAATGTGTTGGCAGACAACGTTGTTCATAAGGTCGCAGCGGCTGAAATACCTGCCGGCTCACAATCCTTTCTACAAAACGAAAAAGCGGATGGCAAACAGTTTTTAGACGACGCAGAGCCAACCTCGGTCGATACCAACGCTGGTGACGTGATTGCCAGGCTTGAGCAGTCAGCACGAGAAACGGCTGCAAGAAAACAAGCTCATGATGAGTTTGTAGATAATTATCAGGATGAAGATTTAGATATTGAAATTGCCACGCACATCACCGATTTTTTTGCTTTGCATCCTGAAGGAGATCAGGTTTACTTTCATCATGTAAGGTGTGACACAGCGCAATGCCAGCTGGTGGGTCAGTTTGACGGCAAGCACCAGGGATTCGAAAAAATGTTAGAAGAAATGAAGAAACAGGATTGGTATACCTTTGGCGGCACCTCAAGCAACGTCAATAGTGATGATGAGCAAACCCATTTTATTCTTCACCTGACCGACAGGAAAAAGCAGCCTTAAGCATCGCGGGGCAACCCTTTTTCAATTGCCCTGGTCAATCTGAGCGTTTTGCGTAAAGCCACACTTCTCTGTGATTGTAATGCCTTATTTTTCAATTGCTGCGAAAGCGCCCATTCGATATGCGGTTTAACCAGCGTTGAAGCGTTCTTCAGTCTGGTTAACAGAATGGCTTCAATTTTTTCATCATAGCCAGCATTTCCCATCGCCACGGCAATGTTGCGTAACCATTTCTGGTAGCCGATACGCCGGATCGCAGAGCCTTCGGTATGCGACAAGAATTCTTCCTCACCCCAACTGAATAAGTCGATCAAACTACGCCCGTGCAGTGCTTCGCGAGGATAAAAGTCTGCTTCTTCGGTTAATGTAGCATATCGATTCCAGGGACAAATCAACTGACAGTCATCGCACCCATAAATTCTGTTTCCCATCAATGGACGCAACGCTTCTGGAATAATCCCGTCATATTCAATGGTCAGATAAGAAATGCATTTTCTGGCGTCTACCTTGTAAGGGGCCACTATGGCATTAGTAGGACAGATAGTAAGACAAGCCGTGCAGGAACCACAACCTTCTTCCACCGGCGAATCGGTCGGCAACGGCAAATTGATAAATAACTCGCCGAGGAAGAACCATGAGCCAGCCGAGCGGTTTAGCGTGAGTGAGTGTTTACCAGTCCAGCCAATTCCAGCCTTTTCAGCGATGGCATGCTCCAGCACGGGCGCAGAGTCGACAAAGGGGCGACTTTCCAAATCGCTGCACGCCGCCCGTATTTTATCCGCCAATTGCTTTAAGCGCTTACGAATGACTTTGTGATAATCACGGCCTAATGCATAACGACTGACATAACCTTTCTTGTCATCGTTTAAATTGGTCGCAAACGAAGCGTCGGGTGGAAGATAATCCATGCGTACACTGATTACCCGCAACGTGCCGGGAACCAGCTCTGCGGGGCGCGAGCGCTTCATACCGTGGCTTTCCATATAAGCCATGTCACCGTGATAACCGTTATCCAGCCACTGCTGCAAGGCAGATTCATGTTTTGATAAGTCGATATCGCTTATCCCAACTTGCTGAAATCCTAGCTTACGACCCCAAGCCTTGATATCGTTTGTTAATTGAACTAAATCTACCGAATAAATAGTGGACATGTGCTCATGCTAGATAATCAAATCGCGACCAGTTTACCATATAAACTCTACCGGGCCGACCAGGTAAGAGACAACGAACGAACCGCCGCCGAAAACAGTGGCTGTGACATGTTTGCGTTAATGCAACGCGCGGGCGCTTCGGTGTTTCGTCAAAGCGAACTGCTGGTGCCCGAGGCTGACGTGATTCTGGTATTAGTTGGGCAAGGTAATAATGCTGGTGATGGATATATAGCCGCCACCCATCTTAAAAATGCTGGTCGACAGGTGACGGTATGTGCAGTGGAGCCAGAACGTGAACTCGATGGTGATGCTGGGCGTGCGCAGGCGTATTGGCTCAGCACCGGCGGTAAGATTGAATCCTTTTCTAAGGACTATTTACAACGCGCAAATCTGGTCATAGACGCGCTATTGGGCACTGGAATTAACAGTGCAATCAGAAAAGAATTCGCCCTCATTATTGATGATTTGAATGCGGCAGATGTTCCTGTGATCAGTATTGATGTTCCTTCCGGCTTAGATGCCAATACGGGCCAATCTCTTGGTCGCTGTGTGCAGGCAGATGTTACTTTGACACTGGTGGGAATTAAGCTTGGGCTAACTACCGGTGCAGGTAAACAGTCGTGTGGGAAGCTGGTGTTTGATGATCTGGGTATCGGTAATGCGTTCAAATCACTTGCCCGGGCGTCTGCGTCAGCACTGACCATTGAACAGTTCGATAGCATGAAACCGCGTGACATTCATAGCCATAAAGGCTCATACGGGCGACTTTTGTGTGTGGGAGGCAATAGAGGAACTGCAGGTGCCATTCGCCTGAGCAGTGAAGCGGCCTTACGAAGTGGCGCGGGCATGGTGAGAACTTACGTGCATAGCAGCTCAGTCATTCAGGTGAGTGCGGGTAGACCCGAATTAATGGTAACCGACGAAGAGTTGGAACAAGCATTAGATTGGGCAACCTGCGTGGTTATCGGACCGGGTTTAGGTCAGGATGACTGGGCCGAAGACACCTTTCAGATGACGCTACGGCATTGCCAGCAACACGGTAAACCGTTGGTCATCGATGCTGACGCACTAAACTTACTCAGTAAACAAGCCACCGCCTATACCATTAATGACTGCATTTTAACCCCCCATGCGGGAGAGGCGGCCCGATTACTTGGGGTCACGGTGGACGATGTGGAAGCAGAGCGCTTCAATTACGCCCGACAATGTGCACAGCGTTATCATGCTCTATGTGTGTTAAAAGGCGCCGGGACCATAATTGATAATGAGTCAACGGCGTGGGTGTGCTCCCACGGGAATCCCGGCTTAGCCACTGCAGGCAGTGGTGATGTGTTAAGTGGCATCTTGGGTGCATTGCTGGCGCAGGGTATGTCGACAGAACTTGCGTGTAAGTACGGGGTCACGCTGCATGCGAAGGCAGGAGATAATGTTGCTGAATCACATGGACAACGTGGTATGATTGCAAGCGACCTGTTTGATGCAGTGCGTACCTTGTTAAATCAGTAAAATATAATTAACCGCAAATATGGCCAAATACACTCTTTCGATTACTGTTGTCAGCGAAGCAGAAACTCAGCATTTGGCATCCAGGTTAGCATCTGCGTGGGAAACGCAAGGTTACCCTGGCTGTGTAATTTATCTCAATGGTGATTTAGGTGCTGGAAAAACCACGTTTAGCCGCTTTCTTATTCAGCATTCAGGCCATCAGGGTAATGTGAAAAGCCCTACCTACACGCTGGTTGAACCTTATGAGCTGGGTGATAAATCAATCTATCATTTTGACCTCTATCGCCTGGCTGATCCGGAAGAACTGGAATTCATGGGGATACGCGATTATTTTAGTGCGCGTTCTTTGTGTATTGTGGAATGGCCGCAGAAAGGGAGCGGGTGCTTGGCATCTGCTGATATTATCATTAATATAACGGTGGAAGGGGAGCAGCGTAGCTTTTCAATGACTGCTTCCAGTGACGTTGGGGAGTCGATGCTTTCCCAGTTAAACGACGGCACGTAGAGGCCGGACTGCTATTGAAAGTAGTAAATAACAAGTAGTAAGTAAAAAGTAATCGGTTAAGTTAAGGGCGAAGTATGTGGCGCGGCTTCTTGTTTTGTTTAATTTTGTGGGTAATCTCGCCCACCGTAAGCGCTGCCCAGAATACCATTCAGGCGGTTCGCGTTTCTCAGGAAGCGGGTCAGACACGCTTGGTATTTGACTTAAAAAATGCCCCTGAATTCACTTACTTTAGTTTAACCAATCCTAATCGACTGGTTATCGATTTAGCCAGTACCAGTGACGCAGCCAATCTCGCCAGTCAGGACGAATTAGGTTCGCTGGTCAGGCGAATTCGTTATTCAACACCTAAAAATAACCAGTCTGCACGATTGGTAATTGATCTGGCCAGAAAAGCTGAACCTACGATTTTTCCAATCACTCCTTCCGGTGGGTTCGGGCATCGTCTGGTTGTCGATTTGGCCGACAGCAATGCAGCCCCAGCCAGTGTATTAATTGATAGTACTAACAATCAGCGTGACAAAGATATTTTGATTGCCATTGATGCGGGCCATGGGGGCAATGATCCAGGTTCCGTAGGGCCGGCTGGCACCTTTGAAAAAAATATAACGCTAAGTATTGCAAAAAAACTGGAGTCAATTGTTAATGCTGAACCGGGTATGCGCGCCATCCAGATCCGTACAGGCGATTACTATATTTATCCTACGAAACGGCCAGAAATTGCCCGTAAGAGTAAAGCAGATTTGCTAGTTTCAATTCATGCCGATGCCTTCACCACTCCTCAACCCAGAGGCGGCTCGGTTTGGGTTTTGTCAATGGGCAGAGCCGATACTGAACTGGGGCGCTGGATGGAAAAGACCGAGCGCCATTCCGAACTGCTTGGCGGTGCGGCAGAAGTAATTACTGATAAAACATCGGAACGGTATTTGGCAGAGACAATTCTGGGTTTATCCATGGATCATTCTATGGCGTCAAGTTATGACTTAAGTGAGAAAGTTATCGCAGAAATGAGGCAGGTTACGCGAATGCACAAGCGTCGTCCACAATCAGCCAGCCTCGCCGTGCTGACCTCGCCCGATATCCCTTCAATTCTGGTTGAGGTAGGTTTTATTTCAAACCCCCAGGAAGAGAAGAATCTCAATTGGGCGGATTATCGCCACCGGCTAGCTCAATCTATGTTTGATGCCATAAAAGCTTATTTCAGTGAAGTGCCACCCGATGGCACTTTGTGGGCGTCATGGAAGGAAAAAAACCGGACGCATACGGTGCGCAGTGGTGAATCGCTTTCATTACTGGCACAACGTTATAATGTGAAAGTGGCCAGTATCAAAGAAGCGAATAATTTGAGCACAGATGTGGTCATAATTGGTCAGCGACTTACCATTCCCAGTACCTAACACTTCAACATTCGGAAAACGCGTTGCCCATTAAATTACTTCCTCCACAGCTTGCTAATCAGATCGCCGCTGGTGAAGTCGTCGAGCGACCAGCATCAGTAGTCAAAGAGCTGGTCGAAAACAGTATCGATGCTGGGTCTACTCAGATTGAAATAGACATAGAAAAAGGTGGCCATAAGCGAATTAAAATTCGTGATAACGGTCAGGGCATCGCCCGTGACGAATTGGAGCTGGCGTTAAGTCGCCATGCGACCAGTAAAATTGCGACCCTGGATGACCTTGAGCAAATTTTATCGCTGGGTTTTCGCGGCGAGGCGCTCGCCAGTATCAGTTCGGTTAGTCGCTTAACGTTGACGTCTAAGCCAGCACACCAGGATCAGGCATGGCAAGCCCATTGCCACGGCCGAGATATGGCGGTTAAATTGAATCCGGTAGCCCACCCCGACGGCACCACCATCGACGCCGCTGATTTGTTTTACAATACGCCTGCCCGACGCAAATTTTTACGTACAGAAAAAACTGAATTTCAGCATATCGATGACATGGTCAAACGGATTGCGTTAAGTCATCACACGGTGGGTTTTGTTCTTCGCCATAATGGTAAGGCCGTACGTAAATTCGTGGCCCGTAGTGAGCATAACAAGAGTAAACGTATAGCGGATGTGGTGGGGCAAAAATTTCTCAACAACAGTACTTATCTGAAAACCGACTATGATGGGGTAAAAATTGAAGCCTGGCTGGGTAGTTTAAGTGAAATACGCAGCAGTAACGATTGCCAGTTTTCGTTTGTAAACGGACGTGGAATGCGCGACAAACTGATATTGCACGCCCTGCGACAGGCTTATGAAATGACGTGGGGAATTGCGGAGCAACCTGCATTTGTAGTGTTCCTGGCGGTACCAGCCCGAGACGTAGACGTAAACGTACATCCGGCCAAGCATGAGGTTCGGTTTCAACAAGCACGTCTTGTTCATGATTTTATTGTACAGGTAGTCAGTCAGGCATTGGGTGAAGACTCTCCGGACAAGGCAAGTAAGGGGGGCTATCAACATCAACCTGCTCACGATTACATTCAGCCGCTGGCTTATGCGGTAAATGAACACGCCACTTCGCATACTGAGGCTAGGTCAGATTATCCAACATCTACTGGTGGAAGCGTGCCAAGGCAATCGTCACCCTCCTCCTCACGCCCGTCGGTAAACTACAATTCTGCATTTACTGCGCTGATGACGCCATCTTACGACCCACAATTCAATGATAAATCGACATTAGACGTTATTAAATTATCCAGCGACTACCGTTTGTATGTTGTGAATGATTCGGCCTATCTACTGGCCAGCAAACAAGTAGTGGCAACATCGATCACCGCGCAAATTCGCTCAGCATCTCTCGGACAACCCCTGTTAATGCCTGTGGCAGTAGAATTACAGTCTGAAGCTCAGCATCAGGTTGAGTTGCTGCGCAGCATGCATTTTAAGATTGACCAGGTGGCAGGCAAAGTCAGGTTGCAACAGGTGCCCGCTGGCTGCAGACACTTACCGTGGGTAGTGCTATTCCCCAAATTACTGACACACACGGCAGATAATGCTGAAACATTGCTCAAAGAAACATTGGGTGGTTACGATGAATGGGATGAACACGTGATTCAGCACGGTTGGCACTGGTTTGACGCACAGTCTGTGGAGCGACAAGAGCAACTCGTGCGGGAAAATGCACCCGCCATATCGACGTCCACGTTGATTAGTCACTGGAATTAGGCCATGAGTTCTTATCAACAACCCTTGCCCGTCGTGGCTATCATGGGACCAACCGCATCAGGAAAAACCGACCTGGCGTTAGCGCTGGCGGCACAATTTCCCAGTGAAATTATCAGCGTCGATTCAGCTTTAGTGTTTAAGGGAATGGATATAGGCACGGCGAAACCGTCACTGGCTGAACGCCAGCAATGCCCCCATCATCTGATTGACATTCTTGACCCAAGTGAAAGCTATTCGGTTAGCCAGTTTTGCTTTGATACCAATCAGTTAATTGAGCAAATTCATCAGCGTGGCAACATTCCTATTCTGGTGGGCGGCACAATGATGTATTTTAATGCCTTGATAAATGGAATTTCGCCCTTACCTAAGTCCGACGAAGTGATTCGACAGACGATTTGTGAAGAAGCAAATCAGGCTGGGTGGAGCGCAATACATGCGCAGTTACAGCAGGTTGACCCGGTCAGCGCTGAACGCATTCATCCAAACGATCCACAACGTGTAACACGTGCGCTTGAGGTTTATCGTAGTTCAGGGAAAACACTGACTTACTGGCAACAGCAAGAAGTCTCTAAAACGCCCTTTGAGATAGCGCAATTCGCCATTGCACCGCAGGATAGAGCAGTACTGCACAAGCGCATTGAAAAACGTTTCAGGCAAATGCTTGAAGCGGGGTTTATCGATGAAGTGAGAAAACTCTTTCAACGTGGTGATCTTCATATTGATTTACCCGCTATACGATCAGTAGGTTATAGACAAGTTTGGCAGTATCTTGAGCAAACGCTCAGCTACGATGAGATGCAGGAAAGGGGCATTATTGCCACCCGGCAATTGGCAAAGCGACAGCTTACCTGGTTGCGAGGATGGAATTCTCTTGACTGGCTGGACACATTTGCGAACAATAATGTGGCTAAAATTTTGGCAAAAATCGATCGATAAGCTGTAGGTTGTGATATAACTAGTAAGACGCGGTGAAAACATTAGTTTTCATTGGGATAATAAAAACTAAGGAATACAAATGGCTAAAGGGCAGTCTTTACAAGACCCATTTCTGAATGCGTTACGAAAGGAACGTATTCCGGTTTCCATTTATTTGGTTAACGGTATCAAACTGCAAGGGCAGGTTGAATCATTTGACCAATTTGTAATTTTGCTGAAAAACACTGTCAGTCAGATGGTTTATAAGCATGCAATTTCAACTGTTGTTCCATCAAGAGCAATTCAAATGCCTGCACAAGGAGACTCTGATAATAATAAAGGTGAATAATTTAGAAGGAATCACGCTTGTTTGACCGTTATCAAGCCGGTGAACAGGCTGTACTTGTTCATGTCCATTTTTCTGATGAGAATTCGAAAGAAGATTTAGCCGAACTTGAGCTTTTAGTAGCGTCCGCTGGAGTAGAAGCGGTAGATGTGCTGACAACATCGCGCCAGGCTCCCCACGCTAAGTATTTTGTAGGTTCGGGCAAAGCTGAAGAAATTGCTTCAGCAGTGAAAGCGCATGATGCCAACGTCGTCATTTTCAATCATGCACTTTCCCCATCTCAGGAAAGAAACCTTGAAGCTAT
Organism: Alteromonas ponticola; assembly: GCF_012911815.1. Lineage (GTDB taxonomy): Bacteria > Pseudomonadota > Gammaproteobacteria > Enterobacterales > Alteromonadaceae > Alteromonas > Alteromonas ponticola. The sequence goes on from NZ_JAATNW010000006.1 coordinate 371,417, forward strand.
CTGCCAATGCCGGGTGCTTGATCGCACCGGGCTTATTCTGGATATTTTTGCCCAGCGTGCCCGTACCCATGAAGGTAAATTGCAAGTTGAGTTAGCGCAGTTACGCCATATTTCTACCCGCCTTATCCGCGGCTGGACGCACTTAGAGCGCCAGAAAGGGGGGATTGGCTTGCGGGGTCCAGGGGAAACGCAGCTGGAAACAGACAGGCGTTTACTACGTGGCCGAATTAAGGCCATTTTACGCCGCCTTGAAAAAGTGCAAAAGCAGCGCGAACAGGGTCGACGTTCACGCAAACGTGCTGAAATTCCAACGGTATCCCTGGTTGGCTATACCAACGCAGGTAAATCAACTTTGTTCAACCAAATCACCAATGCGCACGTATATGCTGCAGACCAATTGTTTGCAACCCTGGATCCAACGTTGCGCAAAATTGAACTGGACGAAGTTGGCACGACAATTTTGGCTGACACGGTTGGATTTATTCGCCACCTCCCCCATGATCTGGTAGCAGCCTTTAAAGCGACACTGCAAGAGACTCAGGAAGCTGACTTGCTAATGCATGTGGTGGATGTCAGTGAGGCGAATCACCGCGAAACCATGGATGAGGTTAATGCAGTACTGGAAGAGATAGATGCAGATGAAATTCAACAACTGATCGTCTGTAATAAGATTGATAATATGGATGGCGTAAAAGCTCGTATAGATCGAGACGATGAGAACGCCCCCATTCGTGTTTGGATGTCGGCAAAAACTGGTGAGGGCGTTGAGCTTCTGCATCAAGCCCTATCCGAATGCCTTGGGCGCAGTATGGTAAATTATACGCTGCGAATTCCACCTGCGCACAGCCAGTTGCGCGGTGTATTGTACGAATTAAATTGCATTGATAGTGAAGTGTATGATTCAGCGGGTGATTGGATTGTGGATGTCCGCATGCCATCGGTTGACTGGAACAGGCTGGAAAAACGACTGGATAAAGGAATCTCTTCTTTTGTCGTACAGCATTAAGCGCTAAACTCCTCAATGCTCTTAGACACGAATTTTAATTAAAACCACTTACGGAGTAATAGCATGGCTTGGAATGAGCCGGGTGGCAAAAACAACGACCCGTGGAAAAATCGCGGTGGCCGGGATCAGGGCCCACCGGATTTGGATGATGTGTTCAAAAATTTGTTTGGTAAATTCGGTAAATCCGGCGGCGGTAAAGGCGGTTCGGGTTCGAATATGGGCAAATTTGGTATAGGCCTGATCGTGGGCTTATTGGTAGTAATCTGGTTTGTGAGTGGCTTCTACACTATTCGTGAAGCCGAGCGTGGCGTTGTCCTTCGCTTTGGCCAGTATTATAAACAGGTTGAACCCGGCTTGCGCTGGAAACCCACGTTCATCGATCGCGTTATTCCGGTAGATGTGCAATCTATTCGTGATCAAGCTTCTTCAGGTTCAATGCTGACGGAAGATGAAAACGTGGTGCGGGTGCAAATGGAAATGCAATATCGCGTAGTTGATCCCTATCGTTGGACGTTCGCAGTTACCAGTCCGGAAATGAGTTTAAGTCAGGCGTTGGATAGTGCTATCCGTTATGTTGTCGGTCACTCATCGATGGATGATGTGTTAACCGACGGACGTGAAGTGACGCGTCAGCGTGTATGGGAAGAGTTGCAGTCAATTCTTGAACCCTACAATCTCGGGGTAGCGATTCTGGATATGAACTTCAAAGATGCCAGACCACCAGAGGAAGTCAAAGACGCCTTTGATGACGCCATCTCTGCGCAGGAAGATGAACAACGTTTCATTCGTGAAGCCGAAGCCTATGCTCGCGAAATTGAACCGCGCGCACGTGGTCAGGTTAATCGTATGAACGAAGAAGCCCAGGCTTACAAAGAACGGGTTATCCTTGAAGCGCAGGGTGAAGTAGCGCGTTTTGCGGAACTGCTGCCTCAGTACGAGAAGGCACCTGAAGTGACCCGAGATCGTATCTATCTTGAAACGATGGAAGACGTTTATAGCCGTACCAGTAAGATTCTGATCGATAATGAGAAAGGCAGTAGCATGATGTATTTGCCGCTGGACAAAATTATGGAGCGTCAATCAAACGCTTCTCCCCAACGCTCACGTAATTCGCTTCAAGGGTTGCAGAACCAAGGCAATGTGGAGCGCGATCAATCCTCTCAGAGTGAATCGGGCTTAAGAGAAAGTCGATTCAGGAACGGAAGGGAGTAAACCGCCATGAAAAATTTAATACTTGTCGTTATCATCATTCTTGGTGTGTTGGCTTCGGGTTCACTGTTTGTGGTCAAAGAAGGTGAGCGTGCCATAGTTATACAATTTGGTAAGGTTGACCGTGATGACGAAACAGGTGAAACCAAGGTGTTCGAACCAGGGCTTCACTTTAAAATCCCATTAATTGATACCGTGAAGCATTTGGATGCCCGTATTCAAACTTTGGATGATGCACCTGATCGCTTTGTGACTTCAGAGAAAAAAGATCTGATTGTCGATTCGTATGTGAAGTGGAAAATTAAAGATTTTGCACGTTACTACCTGTCGACAGGCGGCAATAAGTTACAGGCTGAAGCGCTATTAAAACAAAAAGTGAATAATGGTTTACGCTCTGAGTTTGGTGCCAGAACAATCGCGCAGATTGTGTCAGGAGAACGTTCTGCACTGATGAACCAGGCAATGGAGCAGGCCGCCTCGTCGTCCGATGAGCTGGGTATCGGTATTGTGGATGTCAGGGTTAAGCAAATTAATCTGCCAACTGAAGTAAGTAACTCTATTTTCCAACGTATGCGTGCTGAACGTGCGGGTGTTGCAAGAGAGCATCGCTCTGAAGGTCAGGAACAGGCAGAAGTAATTCGCGCCGACATTGATGCCAAAGTTACGGTAATGCTGGCAGATGCTGAACGTAACGCCCGTCAGGTTAAAGGTGAGGGGGATGCATTAGCGGCACAGATTTACGCTGATACGTACTCAAGAAACCCTGAGTTCTACAGTTTCCTGCGTAGTATGGATGCCTATCGTAGGAGCTTTAACAGCAAACAGGATGTGCTGGTAGTGGAGCCTGACAACGATTTCTTCCAATATATGAATGGGAAGAGTATCGGGAAGAAAGAATAGTAAAGCGAAAAGCCGGTGTTTTCACCGGCTTTTTTTGTTGCTTTGATTCCGATTAAATTTTGCGTTAAACCTCTCATAATCCTAACCTTTCCTACTCCTACCAGTCTAAAACCAAATAGTAATGCATCGTTTTTTTCTACGTAATCATATGATTCTATTTGAAAATATTTACGTTACACCAGCTTAAAGCTACTAAATTAACTTTTGCTGATAAGCGGGACGGATTTTGATAGAATGACGCCCAAAATAAGCCATATAACACAATTAAATGGCGTGAGATGTTGAGTAAAAAGGCATCACCAATAGACTTAGCAGTTAAGTGTTTTTTCGCATAACGTCAGAGGAAGTAGTGTGTCATCGTCAAATTCAAACAGTCAAACCGCGACCAGTAACGAGTCGACGGGTTGGTTCTCTCGTTTTCTGGCAACAGTTGAGTGGTTAGGTAATCTCCTACCCCATCCGGTAACCCTGTTTGCCATGTTATCCGTTTTCATTGTCATTCTTAGCGGAATTTTGGGTTACTTCGATGTTGCGGTGGCCGATCCACGTCCACTTGACGCTAAAGGTCGCGATCCTGACGGCATGATTGAAGTGATTTCGCTGATGAGTGCCGAGGGTCTGCAAAGAATTGTCACCGGTCTGGTTACGAACTTTACCGGCTTTGCGCCATTGGGCACAGTACTGGTTGCGTTACTGGGGGTATCAGTTGCTGAGCACTCCGGTTTGTTATCAACGGCCTTACGTTCACTGGTAATGAACGCGTCAAAAAGAGTGGTGACCTTCGCCATCGTATTTGCGGGAATTATTTCTAACACGGCTTCTGAACTGGGTTATGTGGTGTTAATACCACTGGCCGCCATGATTTTTCATTCTCTGGGACGTCATCCCCTGGCTGGATTGGCAGCCGCTTTTGCCGGTGTATCTGCGGGCTATAGCGCCAATTTACTCTTAGGTACCGTTGACCCTTTGTTGTCCGGGATCACCGAGGCTGCCGCGCATATGATTGATCCAGAATATTCTGTGGGGCCAGAAGTGAATTGGTACTTCATGTTCATCAGTACATTTCTGGTAGCCACTATGGGGGCCCTGGTTACTGAGAAAATTGTTGAACCACGATTGGGCAAGTTTGATGAAAAAGATGCGTCGGTGCATTTGGAAAAACAGTCCATGGAACCTCCTACGGCCTCGGAGAAACGAGCACTGAAATGGGCTGGCATATCATTTGCGCTTATGTGTGGTTTGTTAGCGCTCACTGTCGTCCCAGAGTGGGGTATTTTAAGACACCCTGAAACCAATGAAGTAGCGGGCTCACCTTTTCTTAAAGGCATTGTAGCATTCATTTTCATCACTTTTGCGGTCCCCGGATTTGTCTATGGTCGCGTAGCTGGCACGATGAAGAACGACCGCGACATTATTGATGCGATGTCAAAAAGTATGGGCGCCATGGGGTTGTACATCACGCTGGTATTTTTCGCGGCCCAGTTTGTCGCTTTTTTCAAATGGACCAATCTGGGAACTGTATTAGCTGTAAAAGGTGCAGCATTACTACAGGCATTAGGCTTGGATGGCCCTGAAGTGTTTATTTTATTTATTATTATGTGTGGCATCGTAAACCTCTCACTGGGCAGCGCTTCGGCACAGTGGGCTGTGACGGCTCCCATTTTTGTACCTATGCTGATGCTGATAGGCTTTGCCCCGGAAGTCATTCAGGCTGCTTACCGTATTGGTGACTCGGTTACGAATGTCATTTCGCCAATGATGAGTTATTTTGGTCTTATTCTAGCCATGGCCGCTCGCTACCAGAAGAACCTGGGAATGGGTACGCTAATTGCGACTATGTTGCCGTATTCGTTGGTCTTTATGTTGGGTTGGACACTATTATTCTATGTCTGGGTTTTCTTGCTCGGAATGCCCGTGGGGCCGGGTGCGGCTACGTATTATCAACCCTAAGTCATTTAATCAGGAGGGTGTGAATCTACTATGAAGTATATCAATTCGACCGGCTTTACTCACAAACAGAGCGATAAAATTGGTGTATTGATTACAAATCTGGGCACACCCGATAAACCGGAACCAAAAGCGCTTAGGCGCTATTTAAAGCAATTCCTCTCGGATCCACGAGTGGTAGAAGTACCTAAGCTCATCTGGTGGATGGTGTTGAACGGGGTCATTCTCAACATTCGACCGCGTCGTTCAGCAAAAGCGTATAGCACGGTTTGGACAGAAGAGGGTTCTCCATTATTGACTATCACGCAACAGCAAAATGAAGCACTGCGTACAAAGCTTACTCAGATGTATGGTGACGACATCGTAGTAGATTTTGCCATGCGTTATGGCAACCCAGACATTGACAGCGTGACAAACCGCATGTTGGACCAAGGTGTCAGGAAGCTGGTAGTACTGCCCCTGTACCCGCAGTATTGCGCGTCCACCACGGGATCCACCTTTGATGCCATTGCCGATTTGTTTACGCGCCGACGCTGGTTGCCTGACTTTCGTTTTATCAGCTCCTATCACGATCACTCAGATTATATTGAGACGCTGGCTGACAGCATTAGACAACATTGGGCCTCTAAAGGTAGAGCAGAAAAGTTAATTTTCTCTTTTCACGGCATCCCCAAACGCTACCTCACTAATGGTGATCCCTATTTCTGTCATTGCCACAAGACATCCCGGCTGCTGGCAGAGGCACTCGGCCTAGGCAAATCCGAATATGAAACGACCTTTCAGTCCAGATTTGGTCGCGAAGAATGGTTACAACCTTACACTGACTTCAGATTAAAGGCGTTGCCAAACGAAGGCGTGAAGTCAATACAGGTTGTTTGTCCTGGCTTCTCAGCAGATTGCCTGGAAACCTTAGAAGAAATAGCCGTTGAAAACAGAGACTACTTCATCGAGGCCGGCGGTAAGCATTATGAATACATTCCAGCACTTAACGACCAGCCAAAGCATATCGAAACACTGGCAAAAATTATTGAGCAAAATATTCAGGGATGGCGTATTGAGAACGACAACACCCAACGATCTGAGTTAGCAACACAACGCGGAGCAGCACAATAGTGAACCAGGCTAAAGCCCCAAAGGAATTGCTTCAGGCACAGAAATTGGCCAATACGTTAGATACCGCCATCAAGGTACCCTTTATCCCGTTCAAATTTGGCCTCGATTCTATTGTCGGGTTAATTCCCGGTATTGGTGATGCAGTGATGATGGCTGCTGCCATGCGCATTGTCTATTTAGGCAAAAAGCTGGGCATGCCAAAACCGTTAATCACTAAAATGGTACGTAATGCGGCATTGGATTTTGGTATCGGCTTTGTGCCCTTCGTCGGTGATGTGGTGGATTTCTTCTATAAAGCGAACCGCGCTAACGTTAAAATTATGGAAAAATGGTGGTTGCAGGAAAACCAGGCTCAGCTGGACGCTAACACAACACAATCGCTGGAATCGTGGCAACAAAAAACCTCTTAAGCATTATAGTTTCCCCCTAATCGACTTTAAATCGATCTTATCCTTACTGCTCTCGGTACATACTCTAAGCCAATTCACGTTTATGCGGATCGGCATTATTTCGCTGATACGATGTAAAATAAGGAGAGCACAACTGCATGAAAGCCTCTGATCTTTTTATCAAAGCGCTGGAAGCTGAAGGTGTAGAATATATCTTCGGTATTCCGGGTGAAGAAAATCTGGATTTACTAGAGTCAATCCGGACATCTTCAATAAAATTAATTCTTACCCGTCATGAACAGGGCGCGGGCTTTATGGCTGCCACCTATGGCAGGCTGACCGGCAAAGTCGGTGTTTGTCTATCTACTTTAGGGCCCGGTGCCACCAATCTGGTGACCCCGGCCGCTTATGCACAGCTTGGTGCGATGCCAATGCTGATGATCACCGGGCAAAAACCAATTAAAACCAGTAAGCAAGGACGATTTCAGGTCATTGATGCGGTGGATATGATGCGGCCGATTACCAAATACACCACACAGGTGGTAAGCGGCGATCGCATTCCATCCATTATTCGTGAAGCATTTCGAATTGCCCACGAGGAGCGTCCCGGCGCAGTGCATATCGAATTACCTGAAGATATCGCTGCAGAAAAAACCACCTCACCGTTATTACGACCCAGTTACTCTCGCCGTCCTATTGCTGAATATAAGGCAATTAACGAAGCAGTGAGCATGATTGAAAAGGCCAATTCTCCGCTGATACTTATCGGTGCGGGGGCGAACCGTAAACTGACAGCAAAAATGCTGCGCGAGTTTGTCGATAAAACAGGCATTCCTTTTGTCACCACTCAAATGGGCAAAGGCGTTCTCAACGAAGAGGACGCGTTATTTGCCGGCAACACCGCGTTGTCTGACGGTGATTTCGTCCATCGAGCAATCAAGCGTGCAGACCTTATTATCAATGTAGGCCACGATGTAGTAGAAAAGCCGCCTTTCTTTATGCATAACGATGGCAAGCAAGTCATTCATATTAACTTCGAACCAGCGGCGGTGGATCCGGTTTACTTCCCTCAGCTTGAAGTGGTCGGCGATATCGCCAACAGCATCTGGCAAATCAAAGAGCGGGTGGAACCGCAGAGTAACTGGAAACTCGATTTTTACAAAGATGTCCATGAAGCCTATGTTAATCACCGCGCTGAAGCGGAAAATGACGACAGGTTTCCCGTTTTGCCCGAGCGATTTGTGCGTGATGTGAGAGCCGTAATGCCCAAAGAGGGCATCGTTACCCTTGATAATGGGGTATATAAAATCTGGTTTGCGCGTAATTATCCCGCTTACCAACCCAACACCTTGTTACTTGATAACGCACTAGCGTCAATGGGCGCAGGATTACCGTCCGCTATTGCCGCGAAGATCGTTAATCCGGAGGTCCCGGTGCTAAGCGTGTGTGGCGATGGCGGCTTTATGATGAACAGTCAGGAACTTGAAACAGCAGTGAGGCTTAAACTTGATTTAGTTGTGATTATTTTGCGCGACGATGCATACGGTATGATCAAGTGGAAGCAGGCACATATGGAGTTGGGTAACTTTGGGCTGGACTACGGCAATCCAGATTTTGTGGAATACGCCAATGCGTATGGTGCGCACGGGTGGCGAATTGAGTCGACATCATCGCTGCGTGAACGTATACAGCATTGTTTGCAAACGTCTGGCGTGCATGTCATTGATTGCCCGGTCGATTACAGTATGAACGACGAAACACTTAATAATACCATCCGTGAACTTAGCAGCCAGCTATAAGGAGCGAACATGAAGGACAAGTATCCCTTTTACCTAGCCAATGAGGCTATTTTCAAAAATCAGGATCTTGAAGTAACTAACAAGTATACCGGTGAAGTCGCAACCCGGGTCGCTAAAGCTAATGCGGATGATATTGATAAGGCCATTGCCGCGGCAGAAAAAGCACAGCCAGCCATGACGGCAATGTCACCTTTTGAACGCCAAGCGGTGTTAGACCACTGTGTTAAACGCTTTAAAGAACGGGAAGATGAGCTGGCCAAAGCACTTTGCATCGAGGCAGGAAAACCCATCAAAGATGCCAAGGGCGAAGTAACCCGCTTGATAGATACATTCAGGATCGCGTCGGAAGAATCGGTTCGCATTAATGGTGAAGTTATCAACCTTGAAATTTCAGCCCGCGCCAAAGGCTATCAAGGCATGACTAAAAAAGTCCCGATTGGGCCCTGCTCTTTTATTTCGCCGTTTAATTTCCCACTTAATCTGGCGGCACACAAAGTTGCTCCAGCGATAGCTGCAGGCTGTACATTTGTACTCAAACCTGCTTCGCGAACGCCGATTGGTGCATTAATCATTGGAGAGATTCTGGCTGAGACCGATTTGCCTAAAGGGGCATTTTCAATCTTACCTTGCAGTCGCGATGGAGCGGATCTATTTACCACGGACGAGCGACTAAAGCTGTTAAGTTTCACCGGCTCGCCTGATGTGGGATGGGACCTGAAGGCCAAAGCAGGTAAGAAGCCCGTGGTGTTAGAGCTGGGTGGTAATGCCGCTTGTATAGTAGACGAAGACGCCGATCTCGACGACGCGCTGGAGCGTCTGATAGTTGGTGCTTACTACCAATCCGGTCAAAGCTGTATTGGGGTTCAGCGAATTTTAATTCATCGCTCAATTTACGACGACTTCAAGCAACGTTTTGTCGGCAAGGTAAAGGAATTGAAGTCCGGCGACCCTTCCGATGAGAATACCTTCATCGGACCCATGATCTCTGAGTCAGAGGCAAAAAGGTTACATGGCTGGATTGAAGAAGCCAAAAATCAGGGCGCAACTTTATTGTGCGGCGGTGAACGCAACGGTGCGATGTTGGAAGCGACCGTAATGGAAAATGTGCCTAAAGATGCTGATGTCAGCGCAGAAGAGGCCTTTGGTCCGGTAGCTGTGCTCTATCCATTTGATGATTTTGATGCGGCGCTGGAAGAAATTAATAACAGTCGTTACGGATTACAGGCTGGGATTTTCACCCGAGATTTATACAAGGCGAATCGCGCGTGGGACAAATTGGAAGTGGGCGGCGTGGTAATTGGCGATGTACCTAGCTGGCGGGTGGATAACATGCCGTATGGTGGAGTTAAAGATTCGGGATTGGGTCGTGAAGGGATCCGTTACGCCATAGAGGACATGACTGAAACCCGCTTATTGGTAATACGCACCCCGCAATAAACTATTGGTGACGTCACCACCGCGAAGGCGGTGGTGCTACCCTCTCCAACTGGTGATATCGGATTTTCAACACGTTTAACGATACTTCACGCTAGATCGCAAAAGCTTCAAGATATGCTAAAGGAATAATTTCCAGCGCTTTTTCATGAGTAGCTTCCAATTTCACTTTCGGGGCGACACCTGCTTCATAGGCGTGTAGCCAGCGAATTGCACACAAACACCAGCGATCGCCAGCTTGCAAGCCTGGAAATTGCATTTCAGGGCGGGGAGTGACCAAGTCATTTCCCTGCACTAACGAGAATTCTAAAAAGGCGTCATCAACAATTGCGCAAACACTATGGTTGCCGATATCGTCATTGGGAACATAGCAAAAACCTTCCCGCGTGTAACCAGAATTACCGCAGCAAAGTTTCAATTGGGTACCTAATACATTTTTTGCATTTGCCATATTTACATCCACCGCATATCGTTACCTTTATTGTGACAGCAAGCTATCTTTTTGCCAGTCATTTACGTTATCTTAACCACTCAGGCTGGCAACAGGAGTGGCGAATGAAACTCTATCAAACTCACAAAGCGCCTAACCCACGTAGGGTTCGCATATTCATGGCAGAAAAATCAATCAACGCGGAATTGATCGAACTTGACTTGCAAAAAGGTGAAAACCTGAGCAAAGAAATGCGGGCGAAGAACCCATTGGGGAAAGTGCCGATCCTGGAGCTGGATGATGGCACTTGTATCAGTGAATGTGCTGCCATCTATACCTATCTGGAATCACAGTATCCGCAGCCGCCCCTGTTAGGTACCACCGCGATAGAAACGGCCCAAATAGTGATGTGGGAACGGCAGGTGGAATTAGCCCTGATGCTGCAAATCGGCATGTGTTTTCAACACACCACTGGCTATTTCAAAGATCGCATGACGCCTGTGCCAGAATACGGCAAAGTGGCCGGCGAATCTGCACTGAAATATATGAAATTACTCGATCGTCGTCTCGCAGAATCTACATTTATTGCTGGCAATCGGTTTTCCGCCGCAGATATCACAGCGTTATGTGCAATCGATTTCGGCCGCGTGGTGAATATTCGTATGACCGATGATCATCCCAATCTCAAGCGTTGGCATCAAGAGGTCAGTAGCCGGGACAGTGCTAAGGCATAATTGCCGACTATAATAAGCTGTCTGTGTTGGTTGCTAAGCAATTAATTCATAGCGATTTGGAAACCAATTTACTAAATTGAGTTTTTGACAGGTCAGACGCTGTCGTGACGATGGCCCGCGGCAATCTTTTGGCAGCCGAGTTTCGTAGTAATTTAGCACTCAGGTTTAATTGGACAGGTAAAAACAATGAGTGCGCACTGCATACAATACATCTTCGTTACACGCACGATTCCGCTGCGTCACCGGCATCTCATCGAACTATGTTTGTTCTGGTTTAATACGCATGCAAACTTCTTCAATAAAAAGGCATTATAGTAAATGGGCGATACAAAAATGAGTCATTCCACAACATTCATTCACTCGCTAGATGAACTGACTCAGCGTGCTGACTTCTCGTTACTGGAAAATCTCAATGTCGATCCGGATGCCACAGATACAGGCGATGACTATTACCCTCGGCAGGTGTTCTCAGGCCACTACGTGCCAGTCCGGCCTACTCCCATCAGTGATCCAGTTTATGTGGCGCATAGCAAAGCATTCTTCGCAGAACTGAGTCTGGATGAAAACATTGCAACTACGAAAGAATTTATTCAGTATTTTTCCGGAAATCTGGATAACGCAGGTGAAGCAGCAAAAAATTTCGGCTGGGCCACTGGCTACGCGCTTTCCATTTTTGGTAATGAGTATGTTCAGCAGTGTCCTTTCCAAACCGGCAATGGCTACGGCGATGGACGAGCCATTGCAGTGCTGGAAGTGGTAATCAACGATAAACGCTGGGAAATGCAACTTAAAGGCGCTGGTCGAACCCCTTACTGTCGTGGTGGCGATGGGCGCGCGGTGCTGCGATCCAGCGTGCGTGAGTTTCTTGCTCAGGAGCACATGTACGCGCTGGGCGTACCTACTTCCCGCTCGCTTAGCTTAATTGCCTCAACCACTGAGCAGGTGGATCGGCCCTGGTATGAAGAGGGCTCGAAATCGCTCGATCCGCAGGTTATGGTTTCTAATCCTGTAGCTATCACTACCCGGGTTGCACCCTCATTCTTGCGCGTGGGTCAACTGGAATTGTTTGCGCGAAGAGCGCGCGTCAATGCGCACCCTGATGCGCAAAAAGAATTAGAAATGATTATTCTTCATGCAATCGAACGCGAATATGGTAAAGAAATAAAAGCGGATGGCCCATTCAGCGAACGAATTCTTGCGTTGGCATTGGCATTTCGCCGCCGCCTGACTGCATTGGTAGCAAACTGGATCAGGGTGGGCTATTGCCAGGGCAACTTCAACAGCGATAATTGCGCCGTTGGTGGCTTCACCCTGGACTACGGCCCGTTCGGGTTCATCGAGCGTTTTCACCCATATTATCAACCCTGGACTGGTGGAGGCAGGCACTTTTCCTTTCTGAATCAACCGCTGGCAGCCGAAAAGAACTTTGCCAGTTTCTGCTCGGCATTGCGTCCTGCACTGGGTTCAAATGACGAAGCGATTGCGGAGCTGGATACAATGGTGGCTGGTTTTGCCGATGTGATGGAAGGGGCATTAAGGGAAATGTGGACAGCTAAATTAGGCTTACCATCATACAATGCGCAAGTGTTAAGTGACCTGTTACCCTTGATGGTCCAAAGTTCAGTGGACTATACAGTGTTTTTCCGTGAATTAAGTACCATTCCTAACGACATAAGCCAACTTGAGCCAAGTTTTTATGAGGGGCCATCAGACGCTTTACGCGCTCAGTGGAGCGCTTGGCTAAGCCAATGGCGATCATTGCTTGATAATGAAAAGTTGCAGGAAATTACGCAGCAAATGAAACAGACGAATCCTAAATTCACCTGGCGGGAGTGGCGGGTGGTACCTGCCTATCAAAATGCTACAAAAGGTGACTACTCACTCATTAAGGAATTACAGGACGTATTGACCCGCCCCTACGCCGAACAAACGGACGCGACGACAGAGAAGTTTTACCAATTGCGTCCGCGGGACTTATTCGGTGTGGGTGGCATTTCTCACTATAGTTGTTCTTCTTAATAACGATTCGCTAGACACTCAGCTGTGCAAGTCACTTTTTCGACCACGGAGCTTTGCGATTAACGACGTGCTTTAAACAGTGAACAGGTGTCACGAGAAAGAGTGACTCACCAGCTCATTATTTGTGGCCAAATTTGACCCGAACGCCGGCATTAACGATAAAGCCATCATTTCGTGACCAGATGTCCGTCGTCCATTGACCAGACGGTGCTCTGGTGGGCAACAGAAGTGGATGCTCATCATTTTGTTGTACATCCAGCAGGTTTTCCAAATTAATGAACCAGCTGGTGCGGCCGAGCGTTATTTCGCCCATCAGGCCCAAATGCCAGTACGGTTTTGATTCACGGAGATAAGGATTATTGTCCAGCGGCTGAGTACCAGTGTAGTAGGCCTCAAAGCCTGCACGGAAGTTTCCATGCTGTTCCCACATTGCCACAAAACCAGCGGAATGTTGTGGGGTAAGGGCTATTGGTGAGGTGCCACTGTCGATACTTTCCCGGCTGGCGTCAAGATATAAATAACTCGCCGTAAGTTTGATATCCTGCCAATAATAGCGAAGTAAAATCTCAGAGCCGCGGATCTGGCTTTCACCTTCAGCGTTAACGAGTCTTACCCGGTCTAGATCACCATTGCTGGTTGATGCCAAAGGTTCAAGTTCCACCGTGTTTTCCGTATTAGAGCCAAACAGTGTCAGACTGGTTTCAATATTGTCGATGGTATAGGTTACATCCAAAGACGCGGTTTCGGCTTGCTCTTCCTTTAGCCCTTCAATCGTGTCCAGTCTGGACAGGCCAGCCGCTTCTATTTCATCAACAAAGGGGGTGGGTGCATAATAACCCTGCGCGTAAGATCCCCTCACGGTAATATCACCCGGTCGATACAAAAACGAGACGCGAGGGCTAAACTGGGTGTCAAACTCGTTGTGTTCATCAAGGCGGACACTGTATGACGTGGTGAATTTGTCCGTATGTTGATAGTCCACTTGCGCAAACACCCCGGGTACCTGATAGGCATAGTCAAATTCAGCAAAACTCAGCGATTGGTAGCGGTCAGATTGATAAGCTAGACCCAGCACCCAATCAGTGCGTTCGCTGTAACCCGCCACACTGGCCTCTGCCAGATAACTGTAATGTTCGTCAATTTGCTCAATATTGCCGAACAGATGATCGTGGTTTTGTTTCATTGCTGACGCTCTGGAATTGAACGTCAGTACGTCTGATAGTGGCGAGGAATACACCATACCCGCATCTACCCGCTCAGATTCCTGAAGCTGCCTAAACGGGTTTCCATCTGCCACTACGGCTCCTGTTCTGGTGCCGCCAGCACGGTTTTCAGTCATGTAGCCAGCGGTAAGGTAGAGATTTTCCCCTTCATCTCCGCGCCAAAACAGGCGTGGCCGAACCGTGTATCGTTCGTAGCCTGGCAAATCAACCCAGCCGTCGTTATCGATATCTTCGCTTTTCTGATGATGGCTACCCGCAGTCAGCGAACCGCTTAACGAGTCAGTTAACGGTGATTCTGCATAAGTTGTCAGATCCTGACCATCGCGGGTGGTGAGGTTGAGCAGGGTTTCGCCGGTAAATTCATCGCCCGGCTGCCGTGAGACTAGATTAATCACGCCGCCTAATGCCGAGCCGCCGTACAATGACGATGCCGATCCTTTAATAATCTCGACGCGGCCCAAATCGGTTGGGGGGATCTGCAGCAGTCCTATGGATGCTGCCTGGTTTCCGTAAAGCGGCAGTCCATCGGCAAGCAACTGCGTGTATCTGCCGTACATACCCTGTAAACGGATGTTAGCACTGCCCATTGCGGGTGAGGTGGTTTGCACCCGCACACCGCCCGTTTCCGCCACCAACATGGAAATGTTGCCCGGTCGCATGGTGGCTTTTTCCTGAATTTCTTCGCGGTTAATGAGCTCAACCCGAATAGGTTGCTCATCAGAAATGCGCCCGGAACGCGTTGCCTGTACTACAATCTTTTCTACTCCATCACCGTGTCCGTGCTCATCCGTGTGTCCGTCGTGATGCTCTTGCGCTTCACTCTGCATCTCGTTTGTTGGTGCAGATTGAATGGAAGAGTTCACATTGGCTGCATTTGTTGGTGCAGCAGTAAGCGCCAAGACAAGTAGAGGAAATGAATGGGATACAGGCATCGTCGAATTTCAGTACACTAAAGAAAAAATGATAAACTCATGTTAAAGGTTACAGTCACTGGAAGGTCAATATGAAAATAAGCGAACTGGCCCATGCGTCAAATGTGCCGGCAAAAACAATTCGTTATTACGAGCAAATCAAGCTTATTTCTGCCGCTGAACGAGATAGTAACGGATATCGCAGCTATCAACGCCAGGACATTGCAACATTAGTGTTTATAAGACGCTGCCGGGAACTGAATATTGCCATTGATGACATTAAGCAGCTTTTGGACATTCAGGCAACGCCCGCAGCTCCCTGCTCAACGGTAGACGATATTATCGCCAGGCAGTTGGCTAAAATTAAACAAAAACAGCGGGAACTTGCGTTACTGGAAACATCCTTGTCTGAACTGGCCACATCCTGCGTTAATCATAAAATCGAAGATTGTTCCATTTTACATCAGTTAAGAGCAGGTTAGTTGACTGGTTTTCAACTAAAGCGATGCCCTTCTTTCAGCGGGATTATCTTGGGCAGGACGCAGCCGCAAATAACTTGCGAATCTAGGCACACCACGCTTAGTGAGGCCATAATATTTGAAAGTTATCCAGCTATTTAACGGCGGCGGGTCCTTACGCTCTTGCTGGCTAAAGCCGCTGCCAATTTTAAATTTTACCCCATCTTTGGTCTCAACCAGCAATGAACCCATCATCCCCCGGAATTTACCTTTCCCTGCTATATGTGCGAGCACTCTGGCTTCATCATCCTCAAAGCGCTTAGCCTTTAATAGCCTGCTATTACGACCATGCTGATAAAAAGCGTGCTGGTGATGAAGCATTACTCCCTCACCGCCGTTGTCACTTATCTCATCCAATTTTACTTGCAGTGCCTCGGTTGAGGGAAGCTTAAACTGGGGAATTATGGCCAGGCTGGGGTTGGCTGTTTGACGCACCAGTTCCTTCATTTTACTAACTCGAGAAGAAAATGGCGTTTCGAGGATGGGCAAATCAAATAGCATCATAGTAATTTCACGCCACCTGTGATCAGGCGTGTTGGTCAGCACTATGGATGCGATGCGCTCGAAATCACCGCGCTTTGACCATAACTCGCCATCCATGGGAATTGCAGGCCAGTCCTGGGTAAACCATGCAGGTGGGTAGAGTTTATTCCCTTTTCTGGTGAGCAACTCGCGTCCTGTCCATCGGGCACGCACGCCATCCAGCTTCTCACTGACAAAATAGTCTTTTACGTCAATATCGGATTTGTACCGTTCGGCTAGTTGGAAGGGACCTGTTGTGTACTCGTTTTGGTTCGCTGCTTTTAGTGACAATGAAAGGGAAAGTGAAATTATTAGCGTGAAGATTTTTAGCATCATTCTTTCAGACCGGATGAATTAAAATCATCAGTTTAAAGGTCGCACTAAATAATTTAACTGAACTTAAGATGGGTTAAGTAACCTTTCATATATGTTTCGCCAGCGCACCTCTAACTTACCGGTTTGATTTCCTCCAGATCAGAACTACTTTTAAATTCCTTTTTGTAAGAATATCGCTTTGTTCGATTTTGTATCTTCCTCTATATTTAATTTCCAGAAAAATACGTGTATGTTACAAAAGTGAACAAAAATCAACCAAGCTGAACAATTAGATCAGGGATGACGAATGAAATTAGCAAATGTGCTTTCTATAGTGAATCAAGTTGAAAAGTCGAAGTTTATTAATGCGATTGATCGGATTTGTAGTGATGCTGTCAAGCATGACAAAAAAATTACCGCGCAGTTGAATAAATTAGAGGGCCAGATTAAGGACGCATCAAGCACAGATATTACCCAGCTATTTAAGATTGCTCTCCCATATTTTGAAAAGACAGTGCGTGACCAGCTAGATTTATTGGGGGCACAAGCGACACTGTTGACAAATATTCTAAGTAGAGATGGAAATAGTATTGCAAGAATTTCTTGGGTAGAAGCTCTTTACTCAAAAGAATGGGAAGCGATCAATTTACGGGCAACAGAGCTAAAGTCTGTAATTGAGGCCACCGAAAGTAACGATTATTTTTCCGATGGGAAACGGTTATCAATTTATTATGCATGTTACCAAGAAGCGTTTTCAAATGATGAACGAGTTAACCGTGAAGCAAAGATCTCTAATGACGAACGCTGTATTTTGAACGTTTTAGCAAAGCAACTTGATGTAACTGCTGATGACCAAGCAGGTGTTGAACACTTGATCGAGTTAATACCGATGAATGGCGTGCAGGAGTCACTGAATGAACTCAGAGAGCTAGGGTTGATATTTATTAGTCGGAAGCGCCAAACTGTCTATGTACCAGATGAAATAGTAAATTTACTTCATAGACTTCAAGGGAAGGAACTAGCTGATAAACATCAAATGAGGATTTTGCGAACGTTTAGCGATTCAGAATTATCCATTGTTTTAAAAAACCATCGTAAAAAAATTCGCGGAGTAGATCGAAAAGAAAAGATCTCAAATATTATGAAACTTGGCATTTCTACTTCACAGCTTCTACAAACAGACTTGTACAACGCAGATACAGCGCTTAACGACAAAAAAGAGCGATTAAAAATTCTAATTAATGATTTAGATCTGAGCCTCGATAAACTCGGTACGACTCTAGAAGAGCGAATAGCATTAATTGTTATCTCTTTTACGACGTGTGCAGAGAAAGAATTTAACTCGCTTAGTGCGACTGGTTTTAAAGAGCTCTACTCTGCACTTCAAAATCATTTTCCAAAGCTATGAGATGTCCTGAAAAATGAGTTTGAATTAGAACCCAATGAGGAACTTGATGTAGAAAAGTTACGGGGTCTCAGTATTACCCCTCATGACATTTTGTACATGTTGAGTAATGACGAAGTTAAGAGTGTTTGCGAATCCATGGGTATAAAGAAACGTGGAAATCTGAGGTTAAATATTTTAGATAGCTTTGCAGATGCGACTGATAAGTTAATTGATAATTACCATTTCCTTGCAAAGCGTGATTTAGCAGCCCTCAAAAAGCAGGGAATTGAAATTGCAGAGGCAGATATTGGAGTCAAATTTGAAGAAGTAACTAAAGCTATTTTTGAGCAGCTTGGCATGTTGGTAGACGAAGACCTTCGCCGCTTAATCAATACTGCAAAAGATAAAGCAGATGTACTTATATCGCTTAGCGAAGATGATGTAATTATTAGCGAAGCCAAAACATGTAAAAATGGCGACTTTGCAAAATACTCAACAACCTCCAGACAAGTCAAATCCTATGTGAATCGCTGTGAACAAGCAGGCAAGCGTGTAGCGCAGGTATTAATTGTTGCTCCAACGTTCTCAAATGATTTTGTTGAGAGTGCTGAAATGGATACCGAAGTAAATATTTCACTTCTAGAAGCAGAGGGTTTGAAATTAGTTCTAGATGCATACAAGTCAAGAAGAAACCCAAAATTTTCAGCGAAATTGTTTACAAAAGGTGGTTTGCTGAAAGCTGATCTTATTGCAAAAAACATCTGACAACTGCGTTAATCAGATGGTGAAAATCTCTACCTGAGATACGCTACGTTTTGCTATAGAAGAGCGTTTCTAACGCTCTATCAAATCCATAACGTTATCCAACGTATCCGCCTCGCTGGCTGGTTTGTCCCAACGAATGCGGTTAATTCTGGGGAACCGCATGGCCACCCCAGATTTATGACGGGTCGAGGGGTGTACCGCATCAAATGCCACTTCGACTACCAGTTCTTTTTTTACTTCGCGAACGGGTCCAAAGCGGCCCATGCTGTTTCGGCGCACCCAGTTATCCAGTTTTTTAAGTTCTTCGTCGGTAAAGCCTGAATATGCTTTGCCGATGGGGAGCAATTTCTCACCCTGCCAGGCACCAAAGGTAAAATCAGAATAATAGCTCGAGCGTTTTCCGTGCCCTCGTTGCGCGTACATGATGACCGCATCAACCAGTTTGGGATCGCGTTTCCATTTATACCATTGCCCCTTAGGTCGGCCCGGGGTGTAAATGCTGTCGACGCGTTTGAGCATCAGCCCTTCCACAGCCAGATCATCTGACGCATGCTGATGAAGTGAACGCAATGCCTCTTCAGACTCGGCGTTTAATGTGTCTGACAATTTAATCCGTTGGCTGCTCTGCTCCTTCACCCAATCAAGAAGGTATGTTCTTCTCTTACTTAAGGGTAAATCGACTAAAGAATTGTTATCTAATTTCAGAATATCGTAAGCGATTAGTCCGGCAGGGTGAGTTTGCATCAGTTTTTTGCTGGGTTTTTTCTTATTCAGGCGCTGCTGAAGATCATTAAATGGCGCTACGTTTCCGTCATGCATCACCAACAGCTCGCCGTCAATGACTGCCTCACCGGATACCTGTTCTAGCAAATCAGGAAAGGTATGAGAGATATCATCGGCATTGCGGCTGAATAACGCTTTATCTTCTCCCTGGATGACAAGCTGTACCCGAATTCCATCAAACTTATGTTCTACCTGCCACTGTTTACACTGCCAGGGCAATACGTCTTCAATGGCGAGGGGGTGGGATAGCATTACCGGCGAAAAGGT
Organism: Alteromonas ponticola; assembly: GCF_012911815.1. Taxonomy (GTDB): domain Bacteria; phylum Pseudomonadota; class Gammaproteobacteria; order Enterobacterales; family Alteromonadaceae; genus Alteromonas; species Alteromonas ponticola. The sequence continues at coordinate 391,088 of NZ_JAATNW010000006.1, forward strand.
GATTTGGTCACTGATATCAGGCGCTTCAGCTTTACCTTCCAGCCATGCCAGTAGTTCGGTGTAAGGGGGGGCTACGCCGTGCCACAAGCGTTCAATTTCCTCTACTGGCTTGTCACCATATCGAGCGAGGATTTGCTTAATGCTACGTGCCGATACCCCCACTCGCAGCCCGCGGGTTCCCAGTTTAATCAATGCCCATCGCTGCGCAGCGTCCATCGAATTTAAATACCCCGCTAGTATGCTTGGCACACTTTGGCGACTGGCGCTGGCAAATTGGTCGATTATTTCACTGAGTAAAGGTAACGGTTGATCCTGCTTTTCTGACTCAGGCCATAAGTGAGCTACGGTTTCGCTCATCTCTCCCACATACTCGTAACTCATATCGAACAGTACGGGATCCACGCGTTCAAGAATCAGTTGCTTAATCGTATTGCGTTTGAAAAAATCGAAACGCAGCGTACCAGCAATCGCGGCGATGGCCCAGCCTCGGTCAGGGTCTGGAGTCTGCGTAAGATAATCGATAATCAGTGCCGCCTTGGCATTGTGACTGCTAGTGTAATAAAGCTGCTCGAGTAAATTGCTAAATGCCTGCATTAACCGGTTTCATCCTCGTCATCATACCCAATCAAGCGTAGCGCTTTAGTGGTATAGCCCATCTTAGTTGACTGGTGTACCAGCGCGTCTTCCCGTCCGTGCGTAACCCAAACTTCCTGCGGGTTAACCTCTGCTATCGTCTGTAACAATTCAGGCCAGTCACAGTGGTCTGAAATGATCAGCGGCAACTCTACCAGCCGTTGTCTGGCCCGTGCGCGAATTTGCATCCAGCCTGACGCCATCACGGTGCGTAAATTGGGCAGCGAACGCGACCAGCGATCTGCCAGGGCGGAAGGCGGTGCAATCACAATTTCACCAGTCAGCGTTTTTTTATCCTCCACTTCACTTACCGGAATCAGCTTGCCCAGCTCTATCCCCCTCGACTGATAAAAGTCACACAGTTTTATTAATGCGCCGTGCAGATAAAGCGGTTTGCTATAACCGGCATTGCGCAATCCCAGTATGACTCGCTGGCACTTGCCAAGGGCATAGGCACCGATTAAATGGCAGCGGTCTGGGAACACTGCCACCGAGGTCAGTAATTTATCAATTTCATGCTCAATCGGCGGGTGGGTAAACACGGGGAGCGCGAACGTGGCTTCGGTAATAAAAACGTCACAGGGAATAACTTCGAAAAGGTCACAGGTGGGGTCAGGGCGGCGCTTATAGTCACCAGATACCACTAATACTTTGCCGCGATATTCAATGCGTACCTGGCAGGAGCCTAAAATATGCCCAGCCGGATGTAAACTGATCAGCACCGGATCGTCTGGGTCACCGAACTGTTTAATTTCACCCATCGCCAGACCCAGCGTTTTTTCGGCCATCTCTTCACCATAGCGGGTCTGCATGATAGCAATGGTATCATCACTGGCGTAGACGGTGCCGTGACCTGAGCGCGCATGATCCGCATGCCCATGGGTGACGATGGCATGTGCAACAGGCTGCATGGGGTCGATGTAAATATCTGCGGGTTTACAGTACAAGCCCGGTGGCTCTACTGACATCCATTCCTGTGGGTGCAATCGGTGTCTCCTGTGCGTCGATGAAGTGGTATACGCCTTAACATAAACATTTGGTTGACTCTTTTTAATCGCAGGATGAAATCAGCACGTAACAGCATCCAGGTTGTGTTAATTGAGAATACCTATTTTACCGCCAAAATTTGCTCAATGGTTCGCTCAAAAGGGGTGGGAACTGCGTGATTATCAGCAGCAAATGTTGCGTGCTGCAGCCACGGACCAGCATACCTTGCTAGTTGCTCCGACGGGCGCGGGTAAAACCTTATCCGGTTTCTTGCCCAGCCTGATTGATTTGCAGGAGCGACCGCTTAAAGGTTTGCACACGTTGTATATCTCTCCGCTTAAAGCTCTTACGCAGGATATCCACCGTAATTTGCTTGATCCTATCGAGCAGATGCAACTTCCGATTACCGCGGAAACCCGCACTGGCGATACGCCGTCGCATAAACGCCAGCGACAGCGCAAAAATCCGCCTAATATTCTGCTCACTACTCCAGAATCATTTATGCTGATGCTGTCTTACGCAGATGCGGGTAAACTCTTTGGTAACGTTCAGCGGGTTATTATTGATGAAATTCACAGTGTAGTCGCCAACAAGCGCGGGGATTTTACTGCCCTTGCGTTAAGTCGGTTATCCACGCTGGCACCCAGGGTGAAGAGAATTGGGCTTTCTGCAACCATTGCTGAACCTGAAGTAATAGCTGGCTGGCTGGGTAACACTGGCACTCCTGCAGCAATTATCAACGTGCCTTCACCGGTTAAACCTCAGGTGACGATATTGAAATCGCCAAACCGTATGCCGTTTGGCGGCTATATGGCCAAATACGCGATGAGTGATATCTATGCGGCGATTGAGCAGGCAAAAATCTGTCTGGTTTTTGTTAATACCCGCGCCCAGGCTGAATTGGTATTCCAGATGCTGTGGGAAGAAAATCGTCTTGGTTTACCTATCGCACTTTATCATGGCTCACTAAGCAAGGAGCAGCGGCGCAAAACTGAGGCGATGATGGCGGCGGGGCAGTTGCGTGCTATCGTGTCTACGTCTGCATTGGAACTGGGCATTGACTGGGGGAATGTTGACCTGGTGATTCAGGTAGGCGCGCCTAAAGGAGTTAGCCGGTTAATGCAGCGTATTGGGCGGGCCAATCACCGTCTGGATGAACCCAGTGTGGCACTGCTGGTACCGGCAAATCGCTTTGAAGCGCTTGAATGCCAGGCGGCAGTGGATGCCATTGAAGCGGGACAATTGGACGGCGATGCCCCGCAGCCCGGTGCCATGGATATTCTGCCTCAATTTATTCTGAATTGCGCCTGTCATGAACCCATTGAACCTGAACAAATCTATCAGCAAATTATTGATGCCGCACCGTATCAGGGGGTAAGTCGTGAGGAATTTCACAAGCTGCTAGCCTTTACCCGTGACGGAGGGAATGCGTTGCGGGCGTACGAGCGTTATCAACGTCTAGTGGAAAATGACGAGGGCAAACTGTCACCGGCCGACAAACGAGTTATCCAGCGCCACCGACAAAATATCGGTACCATTGTCGAAGCGGGACGGTTGAAAGTGAAGCGTCTGCGCAGAGGTAATCAGGGCACCATCGTGGGTGAGGTGGAAGAGTATTTTGCGCAACAGTTAACCCCTGGCGATACTTTTATTTTTGCTGGTGAAGTATTGCAGTACGAGGCAATAAGAGACATGCAATTGCATGCACGGCCAGCCAAGGGCAAAGATCCCAAGATTCCCAGCTACGTGGGCGGACAAATGCCAATGTCGACCTTTTTAGCTGATAACGTAAAACGGCTCTTGCACGATCCGGATGAATGGAAAAAGTTACCGGAACAAGTCGTAGAATGGTTGCACTTACAACAGGGCTTTTCACAAATTCCCACCCCGGATCGCGTGTTAGTAGAGCAATTTCCTTATCGCAACACGTTCTACACCCTGTTCTACACCTTTGAAGGACGCAAGGCTAATCAGACGTTAGGCATGCTGCTTACCCGTCGCATGGAAAAACTGAGGCTGAAACCACTCAGTTTCAGCGTCACCGATTATGGTCTGTCTATCAGCGCGCTAAGAGAAATTTCCTCTGCACAGTTATCAACTCTTTTTCAACCTGATATTTTAGGCGATGAACTGGAAGACTGGATGCTACAGGCACCCATGCTCAAGCGTTCTTTCAGGCAGGTGGCAGTAGTAAGCGGATTAACCGAACAACGTTATCACAGCAGTCAAAAAACCATGAAGCAGGTAACCTTTTCTACTGACCTGATTTATGACACATTACGTGAATATGACCCTGATCATATCCTGTTAAGTGTGGCGCGAGCAGATGCCGAGCGCGAACTGCTGGATCTCAGGCGCCTGGCCGATATGTTAATTCGATATGTAGGGAAAACTACATTGGTTAGTCTACCGAAGGTGTCACCTATGGCCATTCCTATTGTACTGGATGTGCGTAGTGAACAGGTTAAGGGGGCCGGCGCCCATGACTTGCTCGAGCAGGCCGATCTGTATGCAGAAGCGGAAGCCATGATGGAGGAAATTCGGGAGCTATTAAGTGGCAGTAACAGCTGACTGGCTATATCAAGCTATTACCAATAAACAAGGTGTCATCGTTAAACTGGCGGATATCAGCTGGTTTCTGCATGCTCAGGGAGTGGCCTTTTGTCCGGTGCACGATACCTTGCTGGTTTCAGATCTGCATTTTGAAAAAGGCAGTTACCTGGTCCAGTCGGGTAACCCGTTGCTTCCACTTGATACCTTTGCAACGCTGCAGCGTCTGCTAAAACTGATTAAGCTCTTTAAGCCGGCCAGGGTGGTTTGTCTGGGCGACAGTTTTCATGATAAGGGAGCATTTACGCGCTTGTCAGCAGATGACCGGACCGCGCTATCCCATCTAATCGATATGGTTGCCGAGTGGGTATGGATTTTGGGCAACCACGATCCTGACCTGCCTGCTGAGATCCCCGGTAACAAGCGTAAGCAATTATCAATTGGTAATATCCGAATTGTGCATGAGCCCGAGGCAGATGCCAGCTATCAGATGGTGGGTCACTATCATCCCAAAGGAAAAGTCAGTGTAAATCGGCATGCAATGAGGGGGAAATGCTTTGTACTAACGGAAACCCTGCTCATTATGCCATCGTTCGGTCAATATACCGGAGGATTGGATGTCAATGATACGGCGATAACTGAGCATGCGCCAAAAGCAGCACGTCAGTGTTTTTTAATGTATGAAGGCGCATTGTATCAGTTAAATGAACGAGGGCGAAAAAGGCAGTAATCACAGGCTATCGGAACGTAGCCGATAGCCCACAATGGTAAACCTAATCCAGCCAGCGTTTGGTCAGGTTGTCGTACGCGTCAATGCGACGGTCACGGAAATAGGGCCAGATGCGTTTGACGTGTTCAGTGCGCTCCATATCCAGTTCAACTGACAGGGTCGTTTCGTCATCGACACCCGCCTGCGCTAATATTTCCCCCTGGGGGCCTGCAATAAAGCTCTGCCCCCAGAATTGTATACCTGGATCGTTTTCCGCCGGCGAGACTTCAAAACCGGTGCGGTTGGCGACCACCACAGGCAATGAGTTAGCCACAGCATGAGCACGCTGAATTGTCTGCCAGGCACCAAATTGACGTGATTTTTCGTCGTCAGTGTCGCGCTTGTCCCAGCCAATCGCGGTGGGATAAAACAGAATTTCAGCACCAGCCAATGCCATCAGGCGGGCCGCTTCCGGATACCACTGATCCCAGCACACCAGCACACCCAGCTTACCCACACTGGTTTCGATCGGTTTAAAGCCCATGTCGCCGGGGGTAAAATAAAATTTTTCGTAAAAGCCCGGATCATCAGGAATGTGCATTTTACGATAGCGTCCGGCGATTTCTCTGCTGCGATCAAATACCACGGCAGTGTTGTGATACAGTCCGGCAGCTCGCTTTTCAAATAGCGAGGTCACCAGCACAATATTGTGTTTTTCTGCCAACGCACCAAAATACTCGGTGGCGGGCCCGGGGATAGGTTCAGCTAAATCAAACGCATCTACGTTTTCGTCCTGACAGAAATAAAGCGTACTGTGTAACTCCTGCAACATTATGCATTCACAGCCCTGCGCTGCCAGTTCAGCGATTTTGTCTGCGCTTTTTTGCCAGTTTGTTTGTTTGTCGTTATCTGCAACGGCCTGCTGAACCAGACCAACTTTAAGTTTATTCGGTCGCATAAACGCTTACTCCATTTTTAATTTGGGAGACCACATCGGCCTTGAGGGTTTCGACAGGTATCTGCATGGAAATACAATGCAGACTACCATATTGCTGAACCAACACAGCGCAATCAACAGGCACGATGGTATGATGTGGATAAGCCAGTTGCATTACACTGATTGCCATATCATCTTCAGGTTGTTGATAAACAGGTAGCAATATCCGGTCGTTACAGATCAAAAAATTTGCATACGATGCCGGTAATCTATCGCCGTCTTCGTTGAAGATGGCGGGCAATGGCAAGTGGAATTGGCGGTGGTTGGGAAGTTGCGCTTCACACTCTTTACACAATGCGTCGAGCGAGCCAAAATGTGGATCTTCTTTTCGATTGTGTGCCGCCTGAATAACCAGACCTTTATTTGGGGTAAAGCGCACCAGGGTATCGATGTGCCCGTCCGTATCATCGCCCTCTAAGTGACCGTGCTCAAGGATGGTAATGGATTTTGCGCCAAGTCTTTGAGTAAATTCGTCGCGATATTGTCCCAGTGTCAGTTCACCGTTGCGCTCAGGATTCAGAAGGCATAACGACGTGCTCAGCAAGTGACCGTCCGCATCAATTTCCAATGCGCCGCCTTCGGCCACAATATTCGCGTGAACTGCGTCGTTGCGGCACAAATTGAACAGGTAACGTTGATTCACTTCGTTATCGTCAGCCGCGTGAAATTTATTACCCCAGCCATTAAAGCGAAATTCGACCGGAATTTTTTCACCTTCACGATCACAGGTTAGAAATGCATAATCCCGCACCCAGGTATCATTAAACACCGCGGGAACGATCATTACCTTCGCATCAGTGGGTAAGTGGCTTTTCACCTCACCAACATCATCATCAGAGGCGAGTAAAATGACGCCGACACCGGCAAGGTTTATCTGTTTGATAAGCTCTATGTAAGTCTGCCTGGCCGCGTCCAGCCACGGCGCCCAGTCTGTGCGCTGGTGGGGCCACGCCAGTACAACAGCTTCAATGGGTTTCCATTCAGGGATGAGTCGTTGGTGCATATCGCGCCTCAAAAAAAATCAGGCTGCAAGTATAGCCATTCATCAGTAGGCTACCAACTGTTGTTTCGCTTATTTAAAAGAAATGGCCCAATTAAATCGTTGCCCAATCACCCGCGCCATCTATCGAGTCGTTTTTGCCAATCTCCCTGATCTTGCCTTTCACAGCTTTCTTCGCTATCCATGCGCACATGGCGACGAATGTCCTTAACCCGAATCCCTATTTTGAGCAATTCAGCTTGAATCAGGCGTCTTAGTTTTTTGTCAGCTTCACACTCTATCGCACTGGCCATTGCGCTGTCTGATGAAAAAACGCAGGTGATCATCAGGCTGCCAGGAAAGTTGTCGTAGCGGGTGGTATGGGTCAACCATTCAAATCCAACACGCCAACATTTGGCAGTTTCACACACTGCAGTCAGCGCGTTTATGAGATTGTTTTCACGCTTTTTAATGGTCTTATTCATAAACTTTACACGTAATGGTCTTTGCCTGGGATCGTATCATTTACAGTAATAACGATGGAGTTATTTTGGACAACTCGCGTTTATTTATCGGTGGTGATAAAATTACCAGTCCAGAGGCTCTGGTAGCCTTTAAAATTTGTTTGAGATAGACGGATTGTGTGGATGTCAGTAAATAAAGCAGTGATTGTGCGTGATGCGCTTGAAACATCAATATCAAAAGAGGCGCTGCTGGTGCGTAATGCACTGGAGGCGAAGGGCCTGGAAACGCCCATGATCGATGTCGACCTCAGTGATGAAGAAAAGCGCCGGAAAATCGCTGCGGCAATGAGCGATATTCTTGATGTGTTAGGGCTTGATCGTAATGACGACAGTCTAATGGATACGCCTGCGCGTATCGCAAAAATGTATGTCGACGAGATATTTTCCGGGTTGGATTACCGAAAGTTCCCCAAGATTACGCAAATTGAAAACAAGATGCAGCTGGCAGAACCGGTCAAAGTATCTGACATCAGTTTGACCAGCACCTGTGAGCATCACTTTGTCACTATCGATGGCGCTGCAACTGTAGCGTATATTCCTAAAGAAACCGTTATTGGCTTATCAAAAATCAACCGGTTAGTGAGCTTTTTTGCGCAGCGTCCTCAGGTCCAGGAGCGATTAACCCAGCAGGTTATGGTGGCGTTGCAGGCATTAGCGGGCACAGAAGACGTGGCGGTTACCATTAACGCAACCCATTACTGTGTGAAAGCCAGAGGAATAAGAGATACTAATTCGTTCACGCGCACCTCTGCACTGGGCGGACAATTTACCCGGAATGCAGACTTGCGCAGAGAATTCTTTGCCAATTAAGGTACGGTGTATTCCTGGCCAGCGATGGCAACGACAATATTAATTTGATTGTTAATGCCGTCTGCCGGCGTAACCTCTAATTTGCAACCGCACTTTTCACAGGTGGTTAACTGTTCTTTATACATGTTTCGCAACGCGCGATCCGGGAGCGCGTTTATATGATTACACTGCGGGCACATGTATTCGTGGTGACTAGATGAGCTCATTGAATATCCTCGAAAAACCACTTTACTGATGCCAGTTACTCACTTCTCACTTCTCACTTTTTCCCGATTACTTCTTATCCTTTAAAATGACAACCACACAATACTGTCGATAACGATGAGTAACTGATACTTCAATTATAGTTGAAAAGAACCCGCTCGCGCTGCTTTATGACCCGTTACCGCAGTGTGTGAATCTACTTCATTGCGGTCGGGTATCGGAGCCACTATCCATTTCCACTGTCTATAAAGTTACAGTGGAAAAGTTGAAATGGTTTTGTCTTTGCGGAAATTTCACGTAACGGTTTCGTACAATTCCAATGGTAAATTGTCGGGATCGCTGAAGAAGGTAAAACGTTTGGACGTGTAGGGGTCAGTTCGAACTGGTTCGCATTCAATATTGAAGTTTGCCAGGTGAGCTATTACAGCTTCCAGGTTGGCTACGCTGAAAGCCAGGTGCCTCAATCCCTGCGCTTCAGGTCTGGACGGGCGTTGAGGCGGGTTGGGGAATGAGAAAAGTTCGATTTGCGTGCCGTCAGCAGCGCGCAGATCACATTTCCATGATTCTCGCTCTTTGCGATAATTTTCGTCGACAATATGAAATCCTAGGATCTGATGATAGAAATGTCGCGACGTTGCGTAATCACTGCAAATAATCGCAACGTGATGAACTCCCCCAATAAGCGGCTCCATTAAGGTACCTCCTCGCCACGAACACGTTCCAGCAGCAGGTACCAATCTTCTCTGCTCAGGGTGAACCGACCAACGTCAGCGCAGGCACGTATGCGGTCTAAATTAGTGGTGCCGATCAGCGGTTGTATGCCAATGGGGTGACGCATCAGCCAGGCCAACAAAACAGCCTCAGCATGAGTGCTGTATTTTTGGGCTAATTGTTGCACCAGTTCGGAAGTGGCTTGTTCACGTGTATCTGTTGTGGGTCGGCCACTGAAGCGGCCTTGTGCCAGGCTGCCCCACGCCTGTAACTGCACCTTGTTAGTCCAGCAATACTCCAGAGTGCCTGGTGCATACCCCATCTGTCGATTTTGTATACTGCCGGTGGTGATGCCATCTTCAAGCCAATCCCTATGAGCAAGGCTCATTTCCAACTGATTAACCACAATTGGCCTGTTCAGTGCTGCTTGTAAGAATGCAATCTGATGGCCATGCATGTTCGATACGCCCACGTGGGCAATTTTGCCCGCTTGAATCAGTTGCTGTAGTGCTTCCGCTAAAGGCTCAGGTTCCATTAGAGGATCGGGTCGATGCAGTAACAGAATATCCAGATGCTCCGTATGTAGACGGCGTAAACTGTTTTCCACGGATGATTTGATCCAGGCAGGGCTGAAATCATAGCGCTTCGGGCCATGTTCATCGGCAAAGCGAATAGCACATTTGGATTGCAATATCAGTTTTTCTCTCAGTGCAGGCGTTTTCTTCAGCACTTCACCAAAAACCGCTTCAGCCTTGCCGTGAGTATAGATATCAGCATGATCGAACACCGTTATGCCCGCCTCAAGCGCCACGTTAATTACTTCTTCGGCTTGCTGTACATGTGAGCGGTCGTATTCAGTGCTATCCCAACCGCCGCCTAATCCCATGCATCCGTATATCAAGTTGCTCGCTTGTGAAAAAATAGTCTTTAACATGAACTAACCCGTATGACAGTTTCATATTTATAGCCTATCACGGCTTGCATAGGCTTATATCTACTTTTTTGGAGTGATTATGCGTTTCCTAATAGTTTTAATGATTATGCTGGTGTCGGGCTGCACAGGCGTGCCAGACAACATCAAACCAGTCTCAAATTTTGAGCTGCAGCGTTACCTGGGTAAATGGTACGAGATAGCGCGATTACCTCACCGATTTGAGGACGGACTGCACAAAGTTACTGCACATTACAGCCTGCGCGAAGATGGCGGAGTAAAGGTAGTTAATCGTGGTTACCACGTTGAAGACCAACAGTGGGATGAAGCTGAGGGGAAAGCCTATTTTGTTGATGATGAGAACACGGGCCACTTAAAGGTAAGCTTTTTTGGTCCTTTCTACGCCAGTTATGTGATCATCACACTGGATGAAAATTATGAGTATGCCATGGTTACCGGACCGGATCGTGATTACTTATGGCTGCTTTCACGCACGCCTACCTTAGGTAAAGAGACAGTTGCACGGTTAGTAGAACAGGCTGCGTCAATGGGTTATGCGGTGGATGATTTGATTTTCGTCGAACAAAACATTGATACCTCAAAAACGGGTTAATCAAGTGGTATACTTGGGCGAAATAAGCAAATCAGGCAGACACAGTGGTAGAAAGTCAAATTGCAGCGCGCGCTGACAACAAATGTGAATTTTGTGGCAGTGACAACGGCTTGAGCGTATTTATGGTGCCGCTGTCCCCAACAGACGACGATGAGTCCGGCATTTACACATGCACCAAGTGTTTCGCACAGTTAAATCATAATGAAGCCCCCGATCTGCATCACTGGCGTTGCCTGAACGATGCGATCTGGTCTGAGGTTCCTGCGGTGCAGGTGATGGCCTGGCGGATGCTGACACGCTTAAGCACCGAATCATGGGCGCAGGATCTGCTGGCGACCATGTATGTGGATGATAAAACGCTAGCCTGGGCGAAGGCCGAATCTGACATGTTACCAGCAGTGGCGACTGTAGACAGCAATGGTACAACACTCTCGGCAGGTGATACGGTACACCTGATAAAAGATCTCAATGTCAAAGGGGCAGGTTTTACTGCAAAGCGCGGAACGGCGGTACGTAACATCGCTTTAAGTGATAATCCCGAGCACATTGAAGGAAGAGTCAATGGCACGCGAATTGTAATTATCGCAGCTTACACCAAAAAAGCGTAAACTATCCGCGATAAATGTACTGAATAGATAATACAGAAGGGGCAATATGGACCGCATCACAATTACCACGCCGGATGACTGGCACTTGCATTTTCGAGACGGTGACATGCTGAAAGAAACCGTACCGGCTACCGCTCGTTGCTTTAAACGTGCCATTGTTATGCCAAACCTGGTGCCCCCCGTCACCACAGCAGAAATGGCGCTTAAATATCAGTCGCGTATTTTGCAGGCCCGCCCCTCTAACAGTCAGTTTGAGCCACTGATGACATTGTACCTGACCAATGCCACGTCAAGAGAAGATATCGTTGATGCAAAACAGGCGGGTATCCACGCTTGCAAACTTTATCCGGCAGGCGCCACGACCAACTCTGACAGCGCCGTTACTGGAATTGAAGCCTTGTATCCCGTTTTTGAAGCGATGCAGGAGCAGGGGATGTTATTGCTGGTGCATGGCGAAGTCACCGATTCTCACATCGATATCTTTGACCGCGAGAAGGCTTTCATTGATACCCATCTGGCACCGATCGTAGAGGCCTTTCCCGGGTTAAAAGTTGTCTTTGAACATATCACTACCGCGGATGCGGTGAAGTTTGTCGAAAGCAGCTCTGACAATGTTGCCGCGACGGTAACCCCACAGCATCTGTTATTGAACAGGAATGATCTTTTGGTAGGCGGTATTCGACCGCATAATTATTGTTTGCCCGTGTTGAAACGAAACACTCATCAGCAGGCTATCCGTGAAGTGGTTGCCAGTGGTTCTAACAAGTTCTTTCTGGGCACAGACTCTGCCCCGCATGCGCGGGAGAAAAAAGAAAATGCGTGTGGTTGTGCAGGATGTTATAGCGCCTGGAGCGCGATCGAACTCTATGCTCAGGTGTTTGACGAATTAGGCGTATTGGATAAACTTGAAGGGTTTGCCAGCCATTTTGGCGCCGACTTTTATGGCTTGAAACGCAATACAGGAACCATCACATTAGTCCAGGAGTCATGGCAGGTTCCCGAAATAGTGAGGTTAGCGGACGGAACTGACATGGTTCCCTTCTTTGCTGGCCAAACGCTGAACTGGAAGCTGGAGAACCCATTAAGCTGATGCGGATAAAATGGCTATTATTGTTGCTGCTTGTTTCGCTGCACTCAGTTGTGAACGCCGATGCTGCGGACAAGCAACAGCCAAAATTCAGAGTACTGACCAGCGATTCGCATTTATTCAGTGAGGTCGACGCTCAGGGGCAGGTGTCGGGATTCACCGTGAGCCTGGTTGAAGGCGTGTTGTCGAAAGCGCGCATTGAAGCCAAGTTTGAAGCATTACCCTTTGCCAAAGTGGTCTCGGAGCTAAACGCGCAAAAACACGGGGTTATCTCCATCTTAGCGCGAACGCCTGAGCGCGAGAATGACTATTACTGGATCACCCCCATTACTGCCAATCCGGTAGCACTTTTTGTCAGAGCAGACTCGCCTTTTTCCTCTCAGGAAAACATCGCATTAGCAGATGTATCCAGTATCAGTGTGGTCAGCGGTGACTATCGAGAAACCATTTTGCAAAATCACGAGGTGAGCAACATTGTTGCCGTGGATGACTGGGCGCAAGCCATAACGTCGACGCTATCGGGCGAGTCGCAAGGGCTGTTTTTCTCGCAAATGGGCCTGGCACTGATATGTAAGTATCATAATCTACAGTGTGATCAATTAGAAAAAGTGCTGCTGTGGGATACCGCTTATAGTTACATTGTGTTGCCTAAAACCGTTCAAAACTCAGAGCTGGCAGCAAAGCTCACGGTTGCCGCCAGCGAATACAAAGCTTCGCCACAGTATGCAAAACTGATTGAAAAAATGGTTCCTCAACTGCAAAAGTATTTGCCCGATGTCAATGTAGAAGAGGGGATCATTAGTTTTGTCGGCAATAAGCAGCTCGGCAGCGCCAAAGACCTTTGGGTGATCGCCGATTTAGTCCCCTTTTTTGCGGAAATGGATTCGCGCGGTAATATCGTTGGCTACATTCCAGATCTGGTGAGAAAAATTCTGCATCAGGCAGGATTAGAACAGCAAATTCTGGCAGCGCCGTGGGAGCGGATTGTCAGAGAGGCCCAAAGCAAATCTAACGTTCTGGCTTTTGCCGTGGCCAGAACACCGGATCGGGAAGATTTGTTTCACTGGCTTACGCCAGTTACACGAAACATGCATGCATTATTCGGGATTGACGGTAAGACTTATACCTCCTTGAGTGATATCCCAAGAGATAAGAAAATTGCTACCTTACGCTCTGACTATCGCACAGAAGTCAGTATGGAAGCCGGCCTGACCACCATCGAATTTGATTCGTGGGGGGCGGCAATGGCCGCAATACTAAGCGGTGAAGCTGACTATATTTTTGGTTCCCAGGGCGGTGTCCAGGTGGGGTGCAAAGAAATACGCAAAGCCTGTCGTCAGGTAGATATTGTGATGCCTCATCGATATGTGACTGCCTACGTGGTTTTATCCAAAAGTGGCACTCAACCAGAACTGGTAGAAAGATTAAAAAACGCCTCTGTGATTGTCAAACAATCGACCGATTACAAACGGTGGGCGCAACAGTGGAGTGAAAACGCAAAAATGAAAAAGGGGCTTGAGCAGCACGTGGAAAATGGTGTTATTAATCTTTGGAGGGCCGGACGCTAGTGTCTTTATTTTCCTCATTACCACTTGAAACGTCGATCTCAGATGCACTGGAAAGGCGGAACTTTCATAGCATGACACCGGTTCAGCAGGAAACGCTGCCTCATTCGCTGGCTGGTGGCGATGTACTTGCGCAAGCCAGAACCGGAAGTGGTAAAACACTGGCATTCTTGCTGCCTGTTTTTCGTCAATTACAACAGGAAAATTTCGCTCCTCAGGCGCTAATCCTTTGCCCTACAAGAGAATTAGCGGAGCAGGTGGCACAAGAAGCAAGATTATTGGGGCAGGTAAAAGGTAATATCAAGGTGCTCGCATTGTGCGGCGGGGTACCGATACGCCACCATATCCAATCGTTAGAACACGGTGCCCATATCGTAGTGGGTACGCCAGGACGTATAAAAGATCTTCTGACCCGAAATCAACTGAATTTATCACAGGTGCGGGTTCGTGTGCTGGACGAAGTTGATCGCATGCTGGATTTAGGTTTTTTTGATGATGTTGCGCAAATTTTTGCTGCTATAAACACCCCCGTACAAACCTTATTGTTTTCTGCAACCATGCCCGCCGCAGTAGAATCCCTGGCAGCGCGTTACCTCAGCAATCCGCTAAAATGTGAAATACAGCAACCAGAACTGGCCCAGTCTCAGATTAAAGAGCTGGCCTATCATGTGGGAACCTTATCTAAACTTCAGGCGCTTAAAGCACTATTGACCACGTATCAGCCTTCATCAGCCATCATTTTCTGTAACCGCCGGATCCAGGTAGCGGAAGTCGTGGAGGAATTAAGCCGGGCTGGATTCAGTGTGCAGGGGCTTGAAGGTGGCATGGAACAGGCTCAGCGGAACGAAGTCATCGTGCGTTTTTCAGCCAAAGCCTTGCAACTTCTGGTTGCAACCGACGTAGCCGCCAGAGGACTGGATATCGATCAGGTCGACTATGTTGTCAATTATGCAGTCAGCGAGGAGGTTGAGTCGCATATTCACCGAATCGGACGCACAGGTCGTGGAGATGCGCAGGGAACGGCAATCACGCTTTACGACGACAGCGAATTGGCACACCTGCACAAAATTGAAGTGTTCAGAGATGTCGAACTAACCAAGAAAAATGCTCAAGGCCTGACCTTTCAACCTAAGAATGTTACGCAACCTGCATTTACCTGTCTGGTTTTGTCTGCCGGAAAGAAAAGTAAAATTCGTCCGGGAGACATCGTGGGGGCGTTAACCAATGATGCAGCCATTCAGGCTGAAGATATTGGCAATATTAAAGTACTCAGTAATATGTCGTATGTTGCCGTGAAAACCCGTAGCGCAAAACGCGCCGTAGCGCATTTTCGGGAAGGTAAAATCAAAGGTAAAAAAGTACGATGCAAAAAGCTGGCGTAACCAGTATGTCGGGCGAACTCGATCTGGCGACTTTACTCGCCAACTTAAAGCCTTCACTGGATGAACAGCCTTACGTGTTTATGTCTATTCCAATAGACGACAGTAACTTCATCCCAGACTTTCCGATTAAAGGGTTATTTCGTGAACGCGAGGGATATACCTGTATCATAGAACAAGAGGTGGCCGATGATCAGGGATTTGATTACTCAGAGCTATTTTGCTGCCTAACCTGTGAAGTACACTCCAGTTTAAACGCAGTTGGGCTAACCGCTGCACTTTCAACCACCCTGGCTACGCACAATATCAGTGCCAATGTCGTGGCAGGCTTCTATCACGATCATATTTTTATTCCGCAGGCCGATGCGAAACGTGCGCTCGCCCTGCTTAATCAATATTAGATCGGCATTGATAAATATTTTCAAATCTATACCCTAAGCGCCTTTTCATTTTTCGCAACAAGACAAATCAATATCGGAGCGACCATTGAAACATGTAAACATTAAACCGCTAACGCTGTCCGCTGGGCTATTACTTTCATCAACTACTTATGCAATTGTACCGGTTGATCAATCGAATGTGGCCGAAAAAGGGGTTAGCGGGAATGTTGGAGTAAGCATAAATGGCCAGTCTGGCAATAAGGATGAGCATGAATACAGCCTGAGCAGTATCTTACGCTATGGCCAAAGAGAAGATTCATGGGTGCTGATAACGGATTATAACTACTCTGAAACGAATGACATCAAAGACGAAGATGAGTTCTACAGCCATTTACGCTGGACTCGATTTAATTTCTTCAGCCCTCAGGTTGATGCCGAATTATTTGCACAGTATGAGTATGATGACTTTGCGGACTTATCCAGCCGGAAACTGGCGGGTGGTGGCGCGCGCTGGCGTTTTTCGCAGGATTTTGATCAAGCTGAACTCAAAACCTCTATCGGTACGGGATTGTTTTATGAAGTTGAAAAATCCCTTTCCACTGGCGGTGAAGTAGAAACAACACGGGCTAACCTCTACGCCAAATTTCTTTATTCGCAGTCGTCGCAATACCCGTTCGACGCTTATCTGACGCTATATTATCAGCCCGCGGTTGATGAAATTGAAAATTTCCGCTCAGTGGTGATTTCTGGTCTGGAGTTTAAAATTACCAAGACCCTATCGCTCACGTTGGAAACGGAGTTGGAACATAATTCAGAGCCATTTACAGATGTTGAAAAAACAGATTTTGAGTATGGCGTAAGACTGAGTTACAGCTTCTAAGTTGTAACCCAAACAAAAAAGGTCAGCATATGCTGACCTTTTTTTTAAGCGAATTAACGGCTACCAGATTTTAACCCGATTTTCAGGTGCGAGGTACAACTCGTCATCTGGCTTTACTTCAAACGCAGAGTAAAATTCAGGCACATTTCTAACGGCGCCGTTTGCGCGGAAATGAGCAGGAGAATGGGGGTCGGTTTGCACCCGTGTGCGCAGTGCTTCGTCGCGGTATTTGTTCGCCCACACCTGGCCAAAACCGATAAACACGCGTTGATCACCGGTGAATCCATCCATTACAGGCGCTTCCTCACCATCCAAAGACATATGGTAAGCTTTCAGCGCGATGCTGATACCGCCCAAATCACCGATGTTCTCACCAAGGGTATATTCACCATTGACATAAAGATCAGGTAACGCCTCAAATTCATTGTACTGATCAATAAGTTGCTTAGTGCGATTTTCAAATTCTTTACGATCGCTGTCTGTCCACCAGTTTCTTAATACGCCATCACCATCGAAAGTGCTGCCTGAATCATCAAAACCATGGCCGATTTCATGGCCAATTACCGCACCAATGCCACCATAGTTAACCGCGTCTTCAGCATTCATATCAAAAAACGGCGGTTGCAGAATCGCTGCCGGAAAAACAATTTCATTTTGCGGCGGGCTGTAATAGGCGTTAACAGTTTGTGGTGTCATACCCCACTCATGATCCCATACCGGGCCACCCTGCTTTTCAAGCGCCTCAGCGTACTTGCGGTCGGCTGAACGTTTGATGTTGCCAAACAAGTCATTGGCGTCAACAGACAAGCTACTGTAGTCAGCCCACTGATCTGGGTAACCTATCTTGACACTGAATTTAGACAGTTTGTCCAGCGCCTGCTTGCGGGTCTCGTCCGTCATCCAGTCTAACTCATTGATACTGTCTTTATAAGCCGCCAGCAGGTTATCAACCATTTCCATCATGCGTTCTTTTGCTTCGGGCGGGAAATGTTTCTTCACATAAACCTTGCCGATAATCTCACCTACATGAGAGTCAAGGAAGTCAACCGCACGACGCCACTGTGGACGTTGCTCTTCAACTCCGTGAAGCACTTTGCTGTAAAACTCAAAATTAGCTTCATCAAAGGCGCTGGTTAGCTGGCTGGCAGTGGCATTAAGTAAATGCCAGCGTAAAAAGGTTTTCCACTGTTCAAGCGGGGTTTTGGTGATCAGGCGGTCAAGCTCTTTGGCAAAATCAGTTTGCATAAAGACCAGTCCGTCGATGTCGGTAATTTGCGCCTGTGACAGGAAAGTACTCCAGTCGAAATCTGGCATGACAGAATTGAGCTCATCTAACGGCACTTTGTTATAGTTAGAAGCCCAGTCGCGCGTTTGTTCTTTTTTCATGTGAAGGTTTGCTATTTCTTTTTCAAACTTCATCAACATTTCAGCGCTGTTGGCGGGCTCATCAAAACCAGCCAGACTAAACATTTTTTCAATGTGTTTGACGTAGGCGTCACGAATTTTTTGTGAGCTCTCATCGTCCTTAAAATAATACTCGCGTTCAGGTAAACCAAGACCACTTTGCCAGAGGTACATCATGTAAGTGTCTGGCTGCTTAAAGTCAACATATTGACCCAGAGAGAACGGCGAGCCATAACCATAACGGTTGGCATAGGCAAAGTAAGAGGCTAATTCTGAGTAATCTGAAATCGCATCAATCATGGCCAGATCTTTATTCAAAGGCTCCATGCCCAATTTATCACGGGTTTCCATATCCATATATGATGCATAAAAGTCGCCCACTTTTTGCTCATCGGAGCCTTTTTCAAAGTCACCACTAGCCGATTCTTCAATGATAGCTTTTACATCGTCCTGAGCGGCATCACGCAGAATATTAAAGGCACCGTAGCTGGATTTGTCTGATGGAATCTCGGTTTTATCCATCCACTTTCCATTCACATAACGGAAGAAGTCGTCACCCGGGTCAACCGACAAATCCATATTTTCTTTAACTACACCGGATGTCAGTTGCTGTTTGGACTCGTCCTGTTGCTGAGTTTGTGCTGAAGATGAAGAGCCAGTATCAGCGGGTTGCGGGTTGCACGCCGCCAATCCTAAGATAACGCTTAGGCTAAGTAATGTACGTTGCATGATGATTCCTGTCTGGTGCGCTTGATAACGCATCTGTCTATAAACGTTCCTGTCGAGCAGGGTTTTGCACTGTCTTTAATAGCATGACCCGGGCGCCAGTAAAACTATTTATAATGAAAATACATAACTTGTAACAACTCTATGTTCCAGGCACGTTACACTTTATGCACATTACTTTTAAGGGATTTGCTTGTGTCATATTCAGATGTTTCTACTTGCGATTACGCTGATGCGCTCGACGCTAACCAATTCATGCATGCCAGCATTCGCGCATTATGGCCACAAACCCAGCGCCTCGCTGGCCCGGCGTTTACCGTTGTATGTGCTCCCGGTGATCATTTGATGTTACACGCAGCAATTTACCGAGCAAAGCCAGGCGATATCTTAGTGGTGCAAGGCGATGAAAAATTAGCGATGGCGGGGGGAAATGTCTGTGCGATTGCACAAAAAAGAGGGATTCAGGGCATGATAGTTGACGGTTTCGTGCGTGATATTGACGAAATCGCGCAGATGCAGTTTCCCGTCTATGCCAAGGGGACTTTTCCTAAACCAGCAGCGAAAAAAGCACTTGGCAAATTAGCGTCGCCAATTCAGTGTGGCGATGTGCAGATAGAAAATGGTGATATCATTGTTGCGGATAATGACGGCATTGCGGTTATTCCGTTTAATCAGCGCAAAGCGATTTACGAAGTAGCGATGTCCCGTAAGCAGAAAGATGCGGAGATGACCTTGGAACAATGGCAGTCTCAACATCTTGAAAAAGTAGAAACCACCCTTACAAAGCTAGGGTTTACCCAATGACACTGAGCCTTATTAATGTTTTCATTTTTTGAGCGATTAACCAAACCGTTTCCTGAGCCACCGCCTTCGCAGCCACCTAAGAGTCTGGTGGCTTTTTGTCGTCACTATACACAAGGGATGTGGTGGGTAATTGTGGTCGTTTCGCTGTTAGGCGCTATGATTGCGATGTTGGAAGTGACTTTGTTTGGCTTCTTAGGTCAGCTGGTTGACTGGTTTGCTTCCCATGATCGGGAAACTTTCTTGCAACAGGAAAAATGGACCCTGCTATGGATGGGGGCAGTGGTTGTAGTGCTGATTCCCGGCCTGATTCTGATACGTTCATTGTTTAATCGCCAGTCGTTAATGGGAAATTATCCCATGCGGATCCGCTGGAATGCGCATCGCTATCTGCTCAGCCAGAGCGTGAGTTTTTTCCAAAACGAATTTGCCGGCCGGGTAGCCACCAAGGTTATGCAAACCGCGCTTTCTGTGCGCGAAACGGTCATGAAATTGCTCGATTTGATGGTTTACATCAGCGTGTATTTCATTTCTATGGTCGCCCTGATTTTCAGTATCGATTGGCGGATGGCCATTCCGCTGGTGGTGTGGTTTGGCGTTTACCTATGCATTTTAAAGGTGTTGGTGCCCAAGCTTAAAACTGTTTCACAGGCGCAGGCCGATGCGCGTTCAATGATGACCGGACGTATTGTCGACAGCTATACCAATATCACCACGGTAAAGCTGTTCTCTCACAGTAAGCGCGAAGCCGATTACGCCAAAGACAGCATGGGTAATTTCTTACATACGGTTTACCCTCAGATGCGCCTGGTCACTGTGTTAGAAACCTGCGTAGAAATCGCCAACGCGTTACTGATTTTCTCGGTGGCGGCCATGTCCGTTTACCTGTGGTTAAACAATGTAACCAGTCCCGGCGATATTGCGGTGGCAGTCAGCTTATGTTTGCGTCTCAACGGCATGTCGCACTGGATCATGTGGGAAGTCTCAGCATTATTTGAGAATATTGGTACCGTTCAGGATGGTATTAACACGCTGGCGAAACCAGTATCAGTGAGCGATGCAGCGAAACCGGAGTCATTCAGTGTAAAAGGCGGTGAAGTGCGGTTCGACCGCATCAACTTCGGCTATACCGGGGCGAAAGGGCATCCAATTGAAGTGTTCAAAAACCTTAATTTACAAATAAAACCCGGTGAGAAAGTCGGGCTGGTTGGCCGCTCCGGGGCGGGTAAATCTACCTTGGTGAACTTGTTAATGCGTTTTTACGATATCCAGTCAGGTAGCATTAAAATTGATGGCCAGGACATCAGGCAGGTGCCACAGGAACACTTACGTGCGCAGATCAGTATGGTAACCCAGGATACCTCGCTGATGCATCGTTCGGTGCGAGATAACATTTTATACGGTAGAGCCGATGCCAGCGAAGAGGAAATGATTCATGCCGCCAAACAGGCTGAAGCGCATGACTTCATCCTGACCCTTTCTGACAGCGCGGGCAGAACGGGGTACGACGCCCATGTGGGTGAGCGAGGTGTGAAACTTTCGGGTGGCCAGCGTCAGCGCATTGCCATTGCCAGAGTATTGCTCAAAGACGCGCCTATCCTGGTTCTCGATGAAGCCACATCGGCACTGGATTCCGAAGTCGAGGCGGCGATTCAGGATTGTTTAAATCAGGTAATGCAAAATAAGACCGTACTTGCCATTGCACACCGGTTATCCACCATCGCTAAAATGGACCGTTTGCTGGTGCTGGATGATGGCGAAATTGTCGAGGCGGGTACGCATAGCGAACTCATCGCCAAAGAGGGTATTTATGCGAAACTGTGGGCCCATCAGACAGGTGGCTTCATTGGGGTGGAATAGGCGCGCCGCGCTTATTCCTAACCGAATCAAATTAAGGTGACAAAGCGCTTGTATCTCAAGAACGGTTCAGTATAATACGCCTCCCTCCCTTGCGATACCGCACTTTCCGATAAAAGACGCTGATTTCCCAAGGGTAGTGTAAGTAAAATTTGCTTTAAAAAGCTTTAGGGGTGTAGTTCGAATTGGTAGAACAGCGGTCTCCAAAACCGATGGTTGGGGGTTCGAGTCCCTCCACCCCTGCCAAATTATCGCTTATCTTATGAAAAGGTAAGTTTGAACGATGCAGTTTTGTTAGGATCGTAACATGAGCGAAAAAACGGAAAGTACATCAAACCCACTCGATATGTTGAAGTGGTTGGTTGTTTTTGCCTTGCTGATTGGTTTAGTCACAGCAAACTATATGTTTGGAGAGTACTCAGTACTTTACCGCGCTTTGGTCGCAGTTGGCGTTGGCGCGATTGCACTGTTTATTGCAGCAACCACTGAGAAGGGCAGCACCTTCCTGTCGTTTGCGAAAGATTCGCGAATGGAAGTGCGCAAGGTTATCTGGCCAACGCGTCAGGAAACCAACCAAACTACCCTGATAGTCATCGCCGCGACAGTTGTGGTGGGATTAATTTTGTGGGGGCTGGATGGCATCATTGTCCGCGTAGTCGGCTTCATTACTGGTATAGGAGCCTAAGCCATGACTGAAGAAGTAAAGAAAAGATGGTATGTAGTTCAAGCGTATTCCCAGTACGAAGCACGCGTTAAGAAAACGCTGCTTGAATACATCAAAATGCACAACATGGAACAGTACTTTGGGCAGGTATTAGTACCGACCGAAGAAGTGGTTGAAATGCGTGCAGGTCAGAAACGCAAGTCTGAGCGTAAGTTCTATCCTGGCTACGTGCTGGTAGAAATGGAAATGAATGAAGATTCATGGCACCTGGTGAAAAGTGTTCCACGCGTATTGGGCTTTATCGGCGGAACCTCTGACCGTCCAATGCCTATTTCGCAACGTGAAGCGGACGCGATCCTTAACCGTCTGGAAGAGTCGGTTGATAAGCCAAAGCCAAAAACCTTGTTCGAGCCGGGCGAAGTGGTCCGGGTTACGGATGGCCCATTTGCCGATTTCAACGGCGTGGTCGAAGAAGTGGACTACGAAAAAAGCCGCGTGAAAGTGTCGGTATTGATTTTCGGCCGTTCTACGCCAGTCGACCTGGAATTTGGTCAGGTCGAAAAGGGTTAATTCTCCTTGATTGTAAAAGAAGCGGCTTAATAGCCGCTTTTTTTATTTTAAAAACTCGAAAATTCACTGTTTTTTTAGATATTCCTGAATCTTCTTCTACACTTAGCTCATTCTGGTAGGTAAAAGGCGATGGCTTTGTTGTTCAAAAGTGTAGTGGTTATCTGGGTTCTGTTTTGTGCTCATCTTGTGTTTGGTCAGGATATGGTGTCAGCGCTGAGTCAGGAGCAGCAGGAAAGTCAGCAGCAACAACACCAGTCTAATCAGGCTTCGCAGGACACTACGGAAGTGGAACCAGACCTCTCTCCAGTGCAGATGTTGAAAAAGACGCTCTATGATATATATCAGGGGTTAATCGAACATCTGCCGTACCTTGGCGCAGGCCTGCTAGTCATTATCATTACCTGGCTGATATCCAGCCTGGCAGGACGGGCGGTCAGTAAAGTTGCGCACTCGCGTAAACTCAGGCGTTCGCTTTGCGAACTGTTTTCACGCTTAACCATTATTGTGGTCTGGATCGTTGGTTTGCTGGTTGCCGCCATGATCATGTTCCCGGGCCTAACCCCGGCAAAAGCCCTTGGTGGACTCGGTCTTGCCTCTGTGGCAATCGGCTTTGCCTTTAAAGAGATTTTTGAGAACTTCTTCGCAGGTATTTTATTGTTATGGAAATACCCGTTCGAGTCAGGGGATTTTATCGAGTGCCAATCCATTCTTGGCAGGGTAGAAGATATTTCGGTCAGGATGACACAAATTCGTAAGACCAATGGCGAACTTGTGGTAATGCCTAACTCATTTTTATTCAAAAACCCGGTAAATGTATTGACCGATAAAGACGTACGCAGAATAACTGTGATGACGGGCGTGGCCTATGACGAGGATGCGGACAAGGCTATCGAGATCATCGAAGGTGCACTGCAAAAATGTGAAACTGTTGACCATGACCATCCAGTGGAAATATTCCTTAACGGTTTTGGCGCCAGCAGTATTGATATAGAAGTAACCTGGTGGACCAGCCCAACGCCATTGGGGCATCGGAAATCACGCAGTGAAGTAATCAGCGCAGTTAAACGCGCGCTGGATGAAGCCGGGGTTGAAATACCTTTCCCTTATCGTACGCTTACGTTTAAAGAGCCCTTACCCATTGAGAGGTTGTCAGAAAACGCGCAAAACAGTTAGCCTTTCCTCACGTGTCCACAGTGAGAACACGAAAGTTCAAAATATCAACATTTAGGGTTGCGAAGGGTTAAGGATTAATCTATAATTCGCGCCCTTTTAAATGGAAACGGGAAGCCATTTGAGCAAATATTCTCGATATTTGCGAGGCGCTAGACCCACTAACGAGAGCAATTACTATGGCTAAAAAAGTAACTGGCTTAATCAAGCTACAGGTTGCGGCAGGTGCTGCAAACCCAAGTCCACCGGTTGGTCCTGCATTAGGTCAGCACGGTGTAAACATCATGGAATTCTGTAAGGCTTTCAATGCGAAAACTGAAAGTCTTGAGAAAGGCGCTCCAGTACCAGTAGAAATTACTGTTTACGAAGATCGCTCTTTCACATTCGAAACCAAAACGCCTCCAGCATCTTATTTGCTTAAGAAAGCAGCTGGCATCAAAAGTGGTTCTGGCCGTCCTAATACTGAAAAAGTGGGTAAAGTTACCCGTGCTCAGTTAGAAGAGATCGCAAAAACTAAAGAACCAGATTTGACTGCTGCTGATCTTGACGCTGCAGTTCGCACTATCGCGGGTTCAGCTCGCTCAATGGGCTTGAACGTAGAGGACTAATCGAATGGCTAAATTAACAAAACGCGCTCGCCTAATCCGCGACAAAGTTGATTCAACTAAAGAGTATGAAATCAACGAAGCAGTAGCTCTGTTAAAAGAGTTAGCAACTGCAAAGTTTGCTGAAAGTGTAGACGTAGCAATCAATCTTGGTATCGATGCGAAGAAGTCTGACCAAAACGTACGTGGTGCAACTGTACTACCTAACGGTACTGGTAAAGATGTTCGCGTTGCTGTGTTCACCCAGGGTGCAAACGCTGAAGCTGCAAAAGCTGCGGGTGCCGATATCGTGGGTATGGACGATCTTGCTGAGCAAGTGAAAAAAGGCGAAATGAATTTTGACGTAGTTGTAGCCAGCCCAGACGCAATGCGCGTTGTTGGTCAGTTAGGTCAAATCTTAGGTCCACGTGGCCTGATGCCTAACCCTAAAACTGGCACCGTAACACCTGATGTTGCGACTGCAGTTAAGAATGCTAAGGCAGGTCAGGTTCGTTACCGTAACGATAAGAACGGTATCATTCACGCAAGCATCGGTAAGATTGCGTTTGAAGCGAACCAGATTCAACAAAATTTAGAAGCATTACTTGAAGCAGTGAAGAAAGCCAAGCCTTCTTCAGCGAAAGGTACTTACATTAAGAAGATCAGCTTAAGCACCACTATGGGCGCGGGCGTTTCTTTAGATAAGGCCAGTGTAGGTCAGTAATGCGACCGTCGGATGTAATTATACATCCGCTTCTCTAATGGTTATGGGTTGGAGCTGAAAATTAGCTTGCTAAATTTTAGCTCCCGTCCAAGACCGCAGGCGTGCAGCAGTAAAAGAGGTAAGAGAACTTTTACATTCAATGCTCACTTAATACACAAGCCTGCGCAGACGGTGGTTTGACTCAGACTCTCTGGGGTAACAAACACCGTAGAGCGGTATAACCATTTCGGTTATATCAATCTGTGAACCCTGATGTGAAAGCTATTAGCGTGATCATCAGATACAAAGAGGTGAACTCAGTGGCACTAGGATTAGCAGCTAAAAAAGAGATCGTAGCGGAAGTTTCCGAAGTTGCGTCTCGCGCTCTATCTGTTGCCGTCGCTGAATACCGTGGGATGGAAGTTGCAGAGCTGACTGACCTGCGCGTTCAAGCTCGTGAGCAAGGCGTATACCTGAAGGTTGTACGTAACACTCTGGCTAAACGTGCTTTGGCAGACAGCAAATTTGCTGACTTAGACAGCGCCTTAACTGGCCCGCTTATCTACGGCTTCTCTATCGATGCACCTGGTGGTGCAGCGCGTCTTTTTAAAGACTATGGGAAGAAGAACGATAAGCTTAAAGTTACTGCACTTTCAATTGGTAGTGGTCTGCTTGGTCCAGAAAAACTGGATGCAGTGGCGTCACTTCCAACTCGCGACGAAGCGCTTGCAAAACTTCTTGCAACCTTCAAAGCACCGGTGGGCAAATTCGTTCGCACTATCAACGAAGTACCTACCAAATTTGTGCGCGTATTGGCGGCGATCAAAGACACCAAGTAATTGGTTTCTTTGGCATATTGATTTTTTTAACTTATTAAACCCGGGAGTTTAGAGAAATGGCTCTAACTAAAGAAGATATTTTGAACGCGATTGCTGAAATGCCAGTTATGGAACTGGTTGAGCTAATCGAAGCTGCTGAAGAAAAATTCGGCGTTGAAGCGACTGCTGCTGTTGCAGTAGCTGCAGGTCCTGCTGCCGCTGCTGAAGCTGCAGAAGAACAGACTGAATTCGACGTAGTAATGACTTCTTTCGGCGCGAACAAAGTTGCTGTTATCAAAGCAGTTCGTGGCGCGACTGGCCTAGGTCTTAAAGAAGCTAAAGAAGTAGTTGAGTCTGCTCCTAAAGCTATCAAAGAAGGCGTAAGCAAAGACGAAGCTGAAGAACTGAAGAAGCAGCTTGAAGAAGCTGGTGCAACAGTTGAAGTTAAGTAATCTGTACTAATCAGATTACCTGCCTTAAATGGCCAGGCTGGTGGTTTTTTTAACCACCAGCCTTTTTGCGCTGTGGGGTGTACAGTTTTTAACCCTAAGTTGTACACAGGATAACCACAACGGCAAGTCACCTTAAATAGCAGTAAACCAACAAGTTAACTACCATATTGGTCAAAATTTGTTGTATGCTGGTGAGATTGCCCGAAAAAGGGTTGAGGAAGTTTGTTATCTGGTCGTATTTCAGATAGCAGGTTGGGTCTAAAATCAGCAGGCTGAGGAACCCATGGTTTACTCTTATAGCGAAAAGAAACGTATCCGTAAGGATTTTGGCAAACGCCCACAGGTATTGGAAATTCCATACCTTCTTTCAATTCAGCTAGATTCATTTAAAAAATTTATTGAAGTCGATATTGACGGGCAATACGGTCTGGAAGCCGCTTTCCGATCAGTATTTCCTATTAAAAGCTACTCAGGGAACTCCGAACTACAATTCGTGAGTTATCGCCTGGGTGAACCCGTATTTGACGTTAAAGAATGTCAAATTAGAGGTGTAACTTATTCAGCTCCATTAAGAGTAAAACTACGGTTAGTATTATTTGATAAAGAAGCCGCACCCGGTACCGTAAAAGACATCAAAGAACAAGAAGTGTACATGGGTGAAATTCCGTTAATGACGGAAAATGGTACTTTCGTTATCAATGGTACTGAGCGTGTAATCGTTTCTCAGTTACACCGTTCACCTGGTGTATTCTATGATCACGATAAAGGTAAAACACACTCTTCGGGTAAAGTGCTTTATAACGCACGTGTTATTCCTTACCGTGGTTCATGGTTAGATTTTGAGTTCGATCCAAAAGACAATCTGTTTGTACGTATTGACCGTCGTCGTAAACTTCCGGCTACCATTATTTTACGTGCGCTGGAAATGACCACTGAAGAAATCTTAGAGACGTTCTTCGACAAGGTACAAGTGCGCATTGATGATGACCGTCTGATGATGGAAATCGTGCCTGATCGCTTACGTGGTGAAACGGCTCAGTTTGATATTCTTGATGGCGAAGGCAATGTCGTAGTTGAAGCCGGTCGTCGAATTTCAGCGCGTCACACTCGTGCGTTGGAAAAATCCAACCTAACCGAGCTTGAAGTTCCGGCAGAGTATCTTGTTGGTCGTGTTTATGCGGGTTCATTCATCGATGAAGAAAGTGGTGAAGTGATCGTTAACGCTAACGATGAAGTTACCTTGGAAACTATGGCTGAGCTTAGCAAAGCGGGTGTTAAAGAGTTTGAAACGCTTTACATCAACGAGCTGGACCACGGTTCATATATTTCCGACACACTTCGCATCGACAGTTCAACTAACCGCCTTGAAGCATTGGTTGAAATCTACCGTATGATGCGTCCTGGTGAGCCACCGACAAAAGATGCGGCAGAAACCTTATTTGACAATCTGTTCTTCTCTGAAGAGCGTTATGACTTGTCATCTGTTGGCCGTATGAAGTTCAACCGTCGTTTAGGACGTGACGAACTGACGGGTTCTGGCACACTGGATAAAGAAGATATTATTGCGGTCATGAAGCGTTTGATCATGATCCGTGACGGTAAGGACGAAGTGGATGATATCGATCACTTGGGTAACCGTCGTATCCGTTCTGTCGGTGAAATGGCAGAAAACCAGTTCCGCGTAGGTCTGGTACGTGTTGAGCGTGCAGTTAAAGAGCGCCTGAGTTTGGGTGATCTTGATAACATCATGCCGCAAGACCTGATTAATGCGAAACCAATCTCTGCAGCAGTGAAAGAATTCTTTGGTTCTTCACAGTTGTCACAGTTCATGGATCAGAACAACCCGCTTTCAGAAGTTACGCACAAACGTCGTATTTCTGCATTAGGCCCGGGTGGTTTGACACGTGAACGTGCTGGTTTCGAAGTTCGAGATGTACACCCGACTCACTACGGTCGTTTATGTCCTATCGAAACGCCAGAAGGTCCAAACATCGGTCTGATTAATTCATTGGCGAGCTTCGCGCGTACCAATGATTTTGGTTTCCTTGAAACACCTTTCCGTCGCATTGTTGATGGTGTGGTGGGTGATGAAATTGATTATTTATCAGCGATTGAAGAAGGCCAATACCCGATCGCTCAGGCTAACATTGCGTTAACTGAAAACGGCGAACTGGTTGATGACCTGATCCCTTGTCGTCACCGTGGTGAAACCACCTTGATGCCAAAAGAAGACATCAAGTATATGGACGTTTCGCCACAACAGATCGTGTCAATCGCTGCGTCGATTATTCCATTCCTTGAACACGATGATGCTAACCGTGCCTTGATGGGCTCGAACATGCAACGTCAGGCTGTTCCTACACTACGTGCTGACAAGCCGTTAGTTGGGACAGGTATGGAAAAAACGGTTGCCGTTGACTCTGGTGTAACTGTGGTTGCAAAACGTGGTGGTGTTGTCGATTACGTTGACGCCAGCCGTATCGTTATTAAGGTTGCTGAAGACGAGATGCTTCCAGGTGAAGCGGGTATCGATATCTACAACCTGACTAAGTATACCCGTTCAAACCAGAACACTTGTATCAATCAGAAACCAACCTGTAATGTAGGTGACCCTATCGTTACTGGTGACGTGCTGGCTGACGGTCCGTCTACGGATCTGGGTGAACTGGCACTGGGGCAGAATATGCGTATCGCGTTCATGCCTTGGAACGGTTATAACTTTGAGGATTCAATCCTTATTTCTGAGCGTGTAGCACAGGAAGATCGTTTCACTACTATCCACATTCAGGAACTAAGCTGTATCGCACGTGATACCAAGCTTGGGCCAGAAGAAATCAGTTCTGATATCCCCAACGTGGGTGAAGCAGCGCTGGGTAAACTTGACGAATCCGGTGTGGTCTATATCGGTGCCGAAGTGAAAGGTGGCGATATTCTGGTAGGTAAAGTGACACCTAAAGGTGAAACACAGCTTACGCCAGAAGAAAAACTATTGCGTGCGATCTTCGGTGAAAAAGCCTCTGATGTTAAAGATACGTCACTACGTGTACCTAACTCTGTTCACGGTACCGTGATTGATGTTCAGGTCTTTACCCGTGATGGTGTTGAGAAAGACAAGCGTGCTTTAGAAATTGAAGATATGCAGTTACGTCAGGTCAAGAAAGACCTGTCTGACGAATTTAACATCTTTGCTGATGGTATCTTCTCACGTGCTCGTAACCTGCTGAACAAAGCCAATATTGATGATGCTAAGCTTGATAGCATGCCACGTGAAAAGTGGTTTGATATCACGTTGAAAGATGAAGATTTGCAAAATGATCTTGATCAAATTGCCGAGCAGCATAGCGAAATTAAAGCTGACTTTGATAAGAAGTTTGAAGGTAAGCGTCGTAAGATCACCCAGGGCGATGATTTAGCCCCAGGTGTACTGAAGATTGTTAAAGTTTACCTGGCAGTTAAACGTCATATTCAACCTGGTGATAAGATGGCGGGTCGTCACGGTAATAAGGGTGTTATCTCAACTATCGTTCCGGTAGAAGATATGCCTTACGATGCCAACGGTACGCCAGTAGATATCGTGTTGAACCCGCTGGGTGTACCTTCACGGATGAACATCGGTCAGATCCTGGAGACACACCTGGGTATGGCTGCGCATGGGATCGGTGTGAAAATCGATAACATGATCAAAGAACAGCGCGAAATTGCCCACCTAAGAGACTTCCTGAAAGAAGTGTATACATTAGGTGAGAACCATCAGGAAGTTGACATTGACTCGTTCAGCGACGATGAAGTGAAGCGTCTTGCTGAAAACCTGAGAAAAGGTTTACCTGTAGCGACACCCGTGTTTGACGGTGCGCGTGAAGAGGAAATCAAGGCAATGTTGAAGCTGGCTGACTTGCCCGAAAGTGGACAAATCAGCATGTTTGATGGTCGTACCGGCCGTGCGTTTGAGCGCCCTGTAACTGTTGGTTACATGTACATGCTTAAACTGAACCACCTTGTTGATGACAAGATGCATGCGCGTTCTACCGGCTCTTACAGCCTGGTAACGCAACAGCCTCTGGGTGGTAAGGCACAATTCGGTGGCCAGCGCTTCGGTGAGATGGAAGTGTGGGCACTGGAAGCGTACGGTGCAGCTTATACTCTGCAAGAAATGTTGACAGTGAAATCGGATGACGTGAATGGTCGTACCAAGATGTATAAAAACATCGTTGATGGCGACCACAGAATGGAACCAGGCATGCCTGAATCCTTCAACGTACTACTTAAAGAAATCCGCTCACTGGGTATCAACATTGAGCTTGAAGAAAATTAAGCTGGCAAACACCTTGTAATAGACGTAATTGACCCGGCCTTAGTGCCGGGTTATAGAGACTGACTCCGCTGGGAGAGTAATGTGAAAGACTTATTAAAGTTTCTAAAGCAACAAAATAAGACTGAAGAATTCGATAATATTCGAATTGGTTTGGCTTCTCCGGACATGATCCGTTCATGGTCCTATGGTGAAGTAAAAAAACCTGAAACGATCAACTACCGTACGTTCAAGCCAGAGCGTGATGGTTTATTCTGTGCGCGTATTTTCGGCCCGGTCAAAGACTATGAGTGTCTGTGCGGAAAATATAAGCGTCTTAAGCACCGTGGTGTTATTTGCGAGAAGTGTGGCGTTGAAGTCACACTGACCAAAGTGCGTCGTGAACGTATGGGTCACATTGAACTTGCCAGCCCGGTTGCCCACATCTGGTTCCTTAAATCATTGCCGTCTCGTATTGGCTTGATGCTGGACATGACGCTGCGTGATATCGAGCGTGTACTTTATTTTGAATCATACGTGGTCACTGAGCCAGGTATGACAACGCTTGAGCGCAGCCAGCTTCTTACAGAAGAAGAGTACCTGGATGCGCTTGAAGAAAATGGCGATGAATTTAACGCTAAAATGGGTGCAGAAGCGGTATTTGACCTGCTGACACATCTTGACGTAGATGCAGATGTTGCTGCAATGCGTGAAGAGTTACCAAGCATCAACTCTGAAACCAAGCGTAAAAAAATCACCAAACGTCTTAAGCTGCTTGAGTCATTCCAACAGTCAGGTAACAAACCTGAGTGGATGATTATGACTGTATTGCCAGTATTACCACCGGATCTGCGTCCATTGGTACCGCTGGATGGCGGCCGTTTTGCAACGTCTGATTTGAACGACTTATACCGTCGTGTTATCAACCGTAATAACCGTCTGAAGCGTCTTCTTGATCTGGCTGCGCCAGATATTATCGTACGTAACGAAAAGCGTATGCTTCAGGAAGCGGTTGACGCATTACTTGATAACGGTCGTCGTGGCCGTGCTATCACGGGTTCTAACAAACGTCCATTAAAATCACTTGCCGATATGATTAAAGGTAAGCAGGGTCGTTTCCGTCAGAACCTGCTAGGTAAGCGTGTTGACTATTCTGGCCGTTCTGTAATTACCGTTGGTCCGACACTACGCTTACATCAGTGTGGTCTGCCTAAGAAAATGGCACTTGAGCTATTTAAGCCATTTATCTACGGTAAATTAGAAGGTCGTGGTCTTGCCACCACCATCAAAGCAGCGAAAAAATTAGTTGAACGTGAAGCACCTGAAGTTTGGGACGTACTTGATGACGTTATCCGTGAACACCCGGTACTGCTAAACCGTGCACCAACACTTCACCGTCTGGGTATTCAAGCGTTTGAACCTACCCTGATTGAAGGTAAAGCTATCCAATTGCACCCGTTAGTTTGTGCGGCTTATAACGCCGACTTCGACGGTGACCAAATGGCGGTTCACGTTCCATTGACCATCGAAGCACAGCTAGAAGCCCGTGCGTTGATGATGTCAACCAACAACATTCTGTCACCAGCGAATGGTGAGCCAATCATCGTACCTTCACAGGACGTTGT
Organism: Alteromonas ponticola; assembly: GCF_012911815.1. Lineage (GTDB taxonomy): Bacteria > Pseudomonadota > Gammaproteobacteria > Enterobacterales > Alteromonadaceae > Alteromonas > Alteromonas ponticola. Next base: position 423,297 of record NZ_JAATNW010000006.1, read on the forward strand.
ATTAGGTCTCTATTACCTGACGCGTGACAAAGTTAACGGCTTAGGTGAAGGCATGGTGTTTACCAGCCCGAACGAAGCTGAAAAAGCGTACCGCACAGGTAATGCTGAATTGCATTCACGTGTGAAAGTACGTATCACCGAATACGATGTGGCCGAAGATGGCACCAAGACAGAAAAAGTCACGCTGACTGACACTACCGTTGGTCGTGCGATTTTCTCACTTATTCTGCCGAAAGGATTGCCGTTTGAAATAATCAACCAGGCAATGGGTAAGAAGCAGATTTCACGTTTGCTTAACGCCTGTTACCGTACCCTGGGTCTGAAAGACACGGTTATTGCCGCTGACCAGGTTATGTACACTGGTTTCCACTATGCGATGGTGGCGGGTGCGTCGGTTGGTATTGATGATATGGTCATTCCCGCTGCGAAGAAAGAAATCATTGATTCAGCTGAAGCTGAAGTGATTGAAATTCAGGAACAGTTCCAGAACGGTCTTGTTACAGCCGGTGAGCGTTACAACAAAGTTATTGATATTTGGTCAAACGCCAACGAAAAAGTCGCGAAAGCGATGATGGATAACTTAAAAACTGACATCGTCATCAACAAAGACGGTGAAGAAGAAGAACAGCAATCATTCAACTCTGTTTACATGATGGCTGACTCTGGTGCTCGTGGTAGTGCCGCTCAGATTCGTCAGTTGGCTGGTATGCGTGGTCTGATGGCGAAGCCAGATGGCTCAATCATCGAAACGCCTATCACGGCTAATTTCCGTGAAGGTCTGAACGTACTACAGTACTTCATCTCAACGCACGGTGCGCGTAAAGGTTTGGCCGATACGGCATTGAAGACGGCAAACTCAGGATACCTGACTCGTCGCTTAGTTGATGTTGCCCAGGATTTGGTAATCACTAATGACGATTGTGGCACATTCGAAGGTGTACAGATGACCCCTCTTATTGAAGGTGGTGACGTTGTTGAACCACTTCGTGAGCGTGTATTGGGTCGTACTGTAGCTGAAGACGTGTTGAAACCAGGTACTGACGAAGTGTTGGTTGAGCGTAATGTAATGCTTGATGAAGCTTTAGTGGATATGCTTGAAGCTAACTCAATCGATCAGGTTATGGTGCGCTCAGTAATCACCTGTGATAACGACTTCGGTGTATGTGCAAACTGTTACGGTCGTGACCTTGCACGTGGACACATGGTTGGACACGGTGAAGCGGTGGGTGTTATCGCAGCTCAATCAATTGGTGAGCCGGGTACACAGCTTACCATGCGTACATTCCACATCGGTGGTGCGGCATCAAGAGCGTCTGCTGAAAACAGCGTTCAGGTTAAAACTTCAGGTAGCCTGAAACTGCACAATGCCAAGTACGTGCGTAATACTGACGACAAAGTGGTTATCGTATCGCGTTCAACTGAACTAACGATGATCGACGATCAGGGTCGTGAGAAAGAACGGTATAAAGTACCTTACGGTGCGATCTTAAGTGTTGACGATGGTGCATCGGTCGAAGCCGGCGAAATCGTAGCGAACTGGGATCCGCATAGTCACCCAATCATCACTGAGCGTAAAGCGAAGATCAGCTTCTCTGATATCGATGATTCAAACACTGAGATGCAGCAGGATGAGCTGACAGGTCTTACCCGTATCGTAGTTAAAGATCTTGCTAAGGTTAACGCGAAAGAGCCGAAGCTTATCCTGGAAAGTGATGAATTTGGCTTGCAGGAAATTCGCTTACCGAGCTTTACCACCATCGAAGCGTCTGAAGGTAAAGTGGCAAACGAAGGTGACGTGCTAGCACGTATTCCGCAGGAAAGCTCGAAAACACGAGACATTACCGGTGGTCTACCACGGGTTGCTGACCTGTTCGAAGCGCGTAAGCCAAAAGAGCCTGCTATTCTGGCAGAAATCTCTGGTAGCATCGGCTTTGGTAAAGAAACCAAAGGTAAAAAGCGCCTGGTAATTACACCTAAAGACGGTGACCCATACGAAGAGATGATTCCAAAATGGCGTCAGCTTAACGTCTTCGAAGGTGAAAACGTTGAAAAAGGTGAGGTTATAGCTGACGGTCCTGAGTCACCACATGACATCTTACGTCTTCGTGGCATCAGTGCGGTATCTAACTACATCGTGAACGAAGTTCAGGAAGTTTATCGCCTGCAGGGTGTTAAGATTAACGATAAGCACATCGAAGTGGTCATTCGCCAGATGCTGCGTAAGTGTATTATCACACATCCTGGTGACACCCAGTTCCTGGAAGGTGAGCAGGTTGAAGTGTCAAACGTGAAAGTCGCTAACCGTGAAATTGAGCGTCAAGGTAAGATCCCAGCATCTTATGAGACTCAGCTTCTGGGTATTACTAAAGCGTCACTTTCAACTGAGTCGTTCATTTCAGCCGCGTCGTTCCAGGAAACTACACGCGTATTAACCGAAGCAGCGGTACAGGGCAAAGAAGACGATTTACGTGGTCTGAAAGAAAACGTAATTGTTGGACGCCTGATCCCGGCTGGAACTGGTTTTGCGTATCACGAGCGTCGTGCGCAGAAGCGTATTCAGGAAATCGAAGAAATGTCTGTCTCAGCCGCTGAAGCAGAGCAGGCGCTTACTGAAGCATTGAATGCGGAAGTGAGCGAGCAGTCTTCTAACGAAGAGTAAACATTTGGTTTGGCCGGGTAAATCAGCCCGGCTAGCCGAGTGTTGACTGCCAATCTGTACAGGATTTAATTTGCTTATCTTGTGTACAGCTTGACAGCTGCGGCTTTGATCTTTAATATTCCGCGACCCGAAATTTGGATAACCTTAGTGGTAATCATTCGGTAAGCGGAATTTTTTATTTTCAGAGTCGTTATTCACACTGACGAGCACAGTAGTGAAAACGGAAGTAAAAAACCGAAAATGAATGACCCGAACATGTGTATCGGGTTTTTGTAGTTTTTAATCAGGAGCTAGTTAATGGCAACAGTTAACCAGTTAGTGCGTAAGCCACGTAGACAGCCGGTTGCGAAAAGCAACGTAGCGGCACTACAGGCTTGCCCACAAAGACGTGGTGTATGTACTCGCGTATATACTACTACGCCAAAGAAACCAAACTCAGCGCTACGTAAAGTATGTCGTGTGCGTTTAACCAACGGTTTTGAAGTTTCTTCATATATCGGTGGTGAAGGCCACAACCTGCAAGAGCACAGCGTTGTACTAATTCGTGGTGGTCGTGTTAAGGACCTACCCGGTGTTCGTTACCACACTGTTCGCGGTACATTAGACTGCGCAGGCGTAAACGATCGTAAACAAGCCCGTTCTAAGTACGGCGCGAAGAAGCCTAAATCTTAACGGTTCTCCGTTAGTAAGGCCAAACTGAAATTTTAGAGTTTTGGGTTATCCCTGAATTCCACGGAGAATTAAGATGCCAAGAAGAAGAGTCGTAGGTCAACGTAAAATCCTACCAGAACCAAAATATGGTTCACAGCTGCTTGCTAAATTCATGAATGTCGTAATGCTCGACGGCAAGAAATCTGTCGCTGAAAAAATCGTTTACGGTGCGCTTGATATTGTTGCTGAAAAAACCGGCAAGGCACACTTAGATGTATTCGAAGAAGCACTAGACAACATCCGTCCTACTGTAGAGGTTAAGTCTCGTCGTGTAGGTGGTTCTACTTATCAGGTTCCAGTAGAAGTTCGTCCAGTTCGTCGTAATGCTCTAGGTATGCGTTGGATGGTAGATGCGGCACGTAAACGTGGCGAGAAGTCTATGGCACAGCGCCTGGCAGCAGAGATGCTAGATGCATCTGAAAACAAAGGTTCAGCGGTTAAGAAGCGTGAAGACGTGCACCGTATGGCCGAAGCGAACAAAGCGTTCGCACATTACCGTTGGTAAGCAAATAACTGAGAGAGACGTATGCCTCGTAAGACCCCAATTGAGCGGTATCGTAATATTGGAATTGTTGCTCACGTTGATGCGGGTAAAACCACAACAACTGAGCGAGTTCTGTTTTATACAGGGCTTTCACACAAGATAGGTGAAGTGCATGATGGCGCCGCCACCATGGACTGGATGGAGCAGGAACAGGAGCGTGGAATTACCATTACTTCCGCAGCGACGACTTGCTTCTGGTCAGGAATGCAGCAGCAGTATGACCAGCACCGTATCAATATTATCGATACACCCGGACACGTTGACTTTACCATTGAAGTAGAGCGCTCTTTGCGCGTACTTGATGGTGCGGTTGTGGTGTTCTGTGGGTCTTCGGGCGTTGAACCTCAATCAGAAACCGTCTGGAGACAGGCGGATAAATATCACGTACCGCGCATGGTTTTCGTCAATAAGATGGACCGTGCCGGTGCGGATTTTGAACGCGTGCTTGGACAAATCCGCAAGCGTTTAGGGGCCACGTGTGTGCCCATCCAATTAAATATCGGTTCTGAAGAAGAATTCCGTGGCGTCATCGACCTGGTGAAGATGAAGGCCATCAACTGGAATATGGAAGACATGGGTATGACCTTTACCTATGAAGATATTCCGGCTGAGTTACAAGAAAAAGCCAACAAGTATCACAACGAACTTGTTGAAGCCGCAGCTGAAGCGTCTGACGAGTTGATGAACAAGTATCTGGAGGGCGAAGAGCTTTCAGAACAAGAGATTCGTCGCGGGTTGCGTGAACGTACACTTAAAAATGAAATTGTGCTGGCTACCTGTGGTAGTGCGTTTAAAAATAAAGGCGTTCAGGCCGTACTAGATGCGGTGATTGAATACTTGCCATCACCGACTGATGTAAAATCTATTTCAGGTATTCTGGACGATGGTAAAGAGACTGAAGCAGAGCGCCATTCCGACGATGATGAACCGTTTTCTGCGTTAGCATTTAAAATTGCCACCGACCCGTTCGTGGGCACGCTGACGTTTTTCCGTTGCTACTCCGGCGTGGTGAATACGGGTGATACCGTATATAACCCGATTAAAGGTAAGCGTGAACGCTTCGGTCGTATCGTGCAGATGCATGCTAATGATCGTGCTGAAATTAAAGAAGTACGTGCGGGTGATATCGCTGCGGCAATTGGCCTGAAAGATGTCACTACCGGTGACACGCTGTGCGATCCAAATCATGTTATTACGCTGGAGCGCATGGAGTTTCCGGATCCGGTAATCTCAATTGCGGTTGAACCGAAGTCGCAGGCTGACCAGGAAAAAATGGGCATCGCGCTTAATAAGCTGGCGGCCGAAGATCCTTCATTCCGCGTGAAAACTGATGATGAAACCGGCCAGACGATTATTTCCGGCATGGGTGAGCTTCACCTCGACATCATCGTTGATCGCATGAAGCGTGAGTTTAAAGTTGAATGTAATGTCGGTAAGCCTCAGGTGGCTTATCGTGAAACTATACGTAAGAAAGTCGAAGTCGAAGGTAAATTCATTCGCCAGTCAGGCGGTCGTGGTCAGTTTGGCCACGTATGGCTTCGCATAGAACCCCAGGCTGAAGGCGAAGGGTACAAATTTGTCAACGAGATCGTTGGTGGTGTAGTTCCAAAAGAATTCATCCCAGCGGTAGACAAAGGTATTCAGGAGCAGTTGCAAAATGGTGTCGTCGCAGGGTATCCGGTACTTGATGTAAAAGTTACTTTGTTTGATGGTTCTTATCATGATGTTGACTCTTCTGAAATGGCGTTTAAGATCGCCGGTTCGATGGGTTTCAAAAAGGGCGCCGCTGAAGCAAATCCGGTGTTGCTTGAACCCATGATGAAAGTTGAAGTGACCACTCCAGAAGACTGGATGGGTGATGTTGTAGGTGACTTAAACCGTCGTCGCGGCATGATCGAAGGAATGGAAGAAGGTGTAGCAGGCATTAAAATTGTTCGCGCTAAAGTGCCACTTTCTGAAATGTTTGGGTATGCAACTGACTTGCGTTCTGCAACGCAGGGCAGAGCATCGTACTCTATGGAGTTCTTCAATTATTCAGAGGCGCCAAATAATGTGGCGCAAGCTATTATTGAAGCTAGAATGTAAATCTAAATGAAGGTTCGGTCCGGTCTATGTTGGGTCGGACTTTTAACTTAGGAAACGAGAAAAATGGCAAAAGAAAAGTTTGAACGTACGAAACCCCACGTAAACGTGGGTACAATCGGCCACGTTGACCACGGTAAAACCACTCTGACAGCAGCGATCACTACTGTTCTGGCTAAAACCTACGGTGGTTCAGCTCAGGCTTTTGATCAAATCGATAACGCGCCAGAAGAAAAGGCTCGTGGTATCACCATCTCTACGTCACACGTAGAATATGACACACCAAGCCGTCACTACGCACACGTAGACTGCCCTGGACACGCTGACTATGTTAAAAACATGATCACCGGTGCGGCGCAGATGGACGGAGCTATCCTGGTTGTAGCAGCGACTGACGGCCCAATGCCTCAGACACGTGAGCACATCCTGCTTGGCCGTCAGGTTGGTGTACCTTACATCATCGTATTCATGAACAAGTGTGACATGGTTGACGATG
>NZ_JAATNW010000007.1 GCF_012911815.1 Alteromonas ponticola
CAATCGTAGAAGGAGGAGAGCTGGCGGTTCTTGGCGCAGTGGCACTTGCGGGTGATGAAGATGCACAGCAACAATTTGCGCGTGATGTAGAAACACTCTTCAATAATGTAAACACCGCACTAGGCCAATCGCCAGACTCAGCCCCCACCGTTGATACAGAATACTTTATCAATGGGCTTATCACGCTCAAAAATAAGGAACAGGCGTTAGCTGGTACAGGAGACTATGAGGCGTACAATCAAATAGCACAACAACGTGATGAGTTGATGTCGGGCCTCCCATTTGAAAGCAAAATGGAAATTACCGGCGCGGTTAACGAATTTATTAGCGCAACAAATAACTATAATTCACCAGAGAAAAATGGTTTCCAAGCAAAAGGAAATGAGCCTTCTGCAGGTAATATGGATAATCCTGTTTCCAATGTGCCTGCTACTGGGAATTACATTAATATCTCGCCAGAAACGATTGATGCTTCAAGTGTAACTGAGGTAACTGATAGTATTTCATCTGATACTGAAACGGTAGTGCAGGATGAATTTTCTGGCGCTAATGTTCAGTTGAGTATAGATAGCTCGTTGAAATACATTCCTCCACCAAAGGAAATTGATGGAATAAATGGTTTAAAATCTGCAAAGCCTAAAACAGCCATTCAAGGTGGAGGTGGTCTTAGAAAAAGGTGGAAAGATAAGAAAGGCAATATTTATGAATGGGATAGTCAACATGGGACAGTAGAGAAATATAATAAACAAGGCAAACATTTAGGCGAGTTTGATCCAAATACGGGAGAGTAAACTAAACCTGCAGATAAAAATAGAAAAGTTGAGAAATAACAATGACTAGGATTATAAGATATTTTGACAAGCAAGATGAAAGTTTAGTCGGTGAGTTTAAGGTTGGTGAATTGCAACTTGCAGAGTTGCAATTATTGTTTGAGGTTGATTCAAGCAACCCTATGTATGATAGCTTTCAAATCAAATCTGAAATGATTCCATATTTTTCGGCATTTACTAACCATCCATTCAATTTTTCACAATATGATTATTTCCTTGAGTTTGATACATGAAATAAATAATAGACACCCAAACTATGGCACCTAATTTTTTCGAACATTAGAAAGAAGTCCATTGACTTCCACACACTTAAATAATGTACATACACTCTCTACATTCTGACATCGCTTCGAAGTATTAAAGCCTCTTCCAGTACTAGAGGGCAAAATGTCGCCAGCATTTGGTCAGGAAGGTGGTGGTACTCAAATTCTTCCTGACTTGCCTGATAGAGTTAATATTCAATGGCTAATTGATAACAAATATTTAAAGGAAATTGAGGGGTAATTATGCATAATTTCGAAACCATGACTGCAGATTTAAAAAAGCTTGGAGCAATAATTGATGCACCTTCATCCTTGCTTTCCGGTTGGGGTATTCCAAAAGAAGATGGTACGCCTTATATCGAAATAGGGGATGACGTTTACCTTTATTTATCCTCTGAAAGAGGATATCAAATCTTTAAAAAAGAAGTATCTAACTACGATGAATTGTTATATCTAATTTTTAGCAATATAACTCACAAGATGGCGGTCAACTATGAACTTCGTAACCGCAACTCTGAAGAAGATTGTAGAAGAACAATTTTCAGTAAACAATTAGAATTGCTGGGAACTGTAAAAGCTGAATGGCGTTGTAAAAGGGAAAAGGAGATTGAAGCTATTTTAAGAAATGCACCTTTTGAAGATTGAATAGCATAGCTAATTGGAGTTGAGCGATCATCGACACCCACACTCTGATACGTGCTCTTGTCAAACAATGGAAGGATGTTTTTGTAGCTGCCCATCATCTTCCGCTGACTCGATAAACAAAGAAGGCCCTATCAAATCTTGTTCACCCTTACTCTGTATTCTGACATGTGGGAACATCATTCATCTGACAGGTGGGTGTCCAATAGTTTCTGTAAAAGCTGAGGGGGAGTTAGATTCACGGATTTTCATCGATACTAATCAATCTGCGAGGACAACATTTTGAATCGACACTAATTTCCTAGACACCTCTTAGTTAGATAAACTAACTAAAAATACAGAGGTGTTTATGAGCGGAAAACGCTATCCAGAAGAATTCAAAATTGAAGCGGTTAAGCAGGTGGTTGATCGGGGCCATTCAATATCTGACGTTGCCAAACGATTAGATGTCACAACACATAGCCTTTATGCGTGGGTTAAAAAATACGGCCCTGATTCTAAACAGCATAACGAATTGAGCGATGCACAAGCGGAAATTAGGCGATTACATAAAGAGTTAAAACGCACAACAGAAGAGCGTGACCTGTTGAAAAAAGCCGCGGCATACTTCGCAAAGCAGTCCGACTGAGGTATGCCTTTATCAAAGAAAACTCGGACAGTTGGCCTGTTCGTTGGCTATGCAAAATGCTTGATGTTCATCCGAGTGGATATTATGCATGGAACAAACAACCTCGCTCCAAACGCGCCAAAGCCAATCAACGTCTTACAGGTTTGATTAAACAGTTCTGGCTAGAATCAAACATCTCATAGACACCCACCCCCTTACCTCAAGTACAGTATCAAAAAGACGAAGAATGAGGCACAGTTTGAGTCAATAATTTTCACACACTGATGCAACATGCCTCGACCTCGCAAATCGTTAATTTCGCTAACTGACACTCCTTACTACCATTGCGTTTCTCGCTGTGTACGTCGGGCCTTTTTATGTGGCAAAGATAAATTCACAGGGCAATGCTACGAGCATCGCCGACAGTGGGTTGAAGACCGTTTACTTCGCTTGGCAGCGGTGTTTGCTATCGATATATGTGCGTTTGCGGTAATGAGTAACCACACCCATGTCGTACTGCATGTTAATAGAGAAGCTGCATTAGGCTGGTCAACCAAGGAAGTCTTGGTACGGTGGCACAAATTACATCAAGGCACGCTGTTAACCCGGCGTTTTGTTCATGAAAAAGAAACGAGCGCCATGTCAGCGGTTGAGCACAATGCGGTTGAGAAAATCGCTGATATCTATCGTCAGCGTCTGCACGATATCAGCTGGTTTATGCGTTCGTTAAATGAGTATATTGCACGGCAGGCCAATAAAGAGGATAAGTGCAGCGGACGCTTCTGGGAGGGGCGGTTTAAATCTCAGGCGTTGTTAGACGAAACGTCCTTGGCCGCGTGCATGGCTTATGTGGATTTGAACCCTGTTCGTGCAAGAATGGCAAAAACGCCCGAACAATCCAATCATACCAGTATCCAAAAACGAATTAGTGCAGCTAAAAGTAATCGGCAACCCGCAAGTTTATTGTCCTTCGCAGGAAATCCGAGAAAAGATATGCCAATAGGCTTACCTTTCAGGTTAGAAGAATACCTTCAACTGGTAGAAGAGACAGGGCGACACTTTCACCCAAGAAAACGAGGAACGATTATCAGTAATCAACCGATTCTGAAACGCGCTGGTTTAAACTCGGTCGACTGGAACTGGTTGGTTGCCAGTATTGAAACGGAATTTACCACTACCATCTGCGCACCGTTGATAATGCGAAAGTTAGACAAGAGAGGGTACCAAGATACTGCATAAGAGTATGTAGCAATTTACTTTATACCACGTCTATCGTAACAAACGTTTCTCCATGCGAACGATTGCGCCCTCAAAACACCCATGCAAGGCAAAAGTTTCCAGCTCTATTGAATTAGAGTCAATTTTGTACGCTTTTTTAATATAAAAATTTTTTCAGTATCGAAACGCATTGTGGGATTTTCAACTTTTGGTTATGTGGGTGTCTTGCTTTAGATAGAAGTAGCGTCTTGCTTTAGATGGAAGTAGCGTATTAAGTCTTGATTAACGCTACGTCAGCCTCGAAAAATCAAGAGGCCCTAAACCCTTTTTCAGCCAGCCACGCCATGGCCGCGTCTTCATTACTGAAAACGCCTAGCTCAACGCCGGCTCGTTCATAAATACGACTAAACTGCGCATTAACCATTGCTGCAATGGTGGTTTCGCCAGTCACTATGGCGCCTAGCACCATGCCTTTACTAACCCGCCACTCGATTGATTTTTGCAGCTCAATTTCTCCTCCTTTCGTTAGCAAAGCCGAGCCGTGAAGAAAGCCTAAAAATGCCCATCGATGGCCGTTAAACTGACTTACGACCTCCATCATATCACTCCCGTAGCGCGCTATAGCATCAGTGTCTGCAATACCTTCGGCAGATACAGCAACCACATTTCCTAGGACTGCTATTTGATATTGGCCATACTTACTTTTAAGTTTAGCTTGCGGGTTAGTGAAAATTTTCATCCAGCTTACTCTACTGAGAACTTAAATAATGGACACCCACACTCTGTCATCTGATCTTTTCAAACATCTGACAGGTGGGTGTCCAATATTTTTAAATAGTCCTATCGAATAGTCTTTTACATGTGCTCTTTTCGAACATATAACAGGTGGGTGTCTATCGAATAGTCTTTTCTATCGAATAGTCTTTACTCAATATCCTTCAAAATTGCGGTAAGGTCTTTGATGACCACCGGTTTGACCAGGTGATAATCGAATCCGGCCAATTTTGAGCGGTTGCGGTCTTCGCTATGTCCATAACCGGTCAATGCTATCAGTACTGTATTGGCGGCCCGGGGGAGCGCGCGGATGCGTTGCGCCAGTTCATAACCATCCATCTCAGGCATGCCGATATCAATCACCATGGCCTGGGGAATGGCGTGTTCTAATCGCCTGAGCGCTGCCGGCCCCCTGTGCTCAATTTGGGTACGATGCCCCTGAATAGCGAGTAACATCGATAGCATTTGGGCAGCGTCAACGTTGTCATCTACAATCATAATATCAAGTGCACCATCAATCGACTTCTGTGGTGGCGCCTCTGTGATTTCTGGTTCTTTGCAGCTTAACGATAGCGGTAGCAGCACGGTAAACAGGCTGCCCTGATTTAAGCCGTTACTTTCTGCCGTCGCACTACCGTTATGCAGTTCGAGCAAACTTTTGACCAAAGCCAAGCCCAGCCCTAAGCCCCCTTGAGCGCGATCCGGTGAGCGCTCTGCTTGTGTGAAATGGTCGAAAATATGCGGTATCAGTTTGGCCTCGATACCAATACCATTATCCTGGATGGTGATTTTACAATTTCCTTCATCAACCGTTAGTGTCACCTGAATGTGGCCGTTCGCGGGGGTGTAACGATTAGCATTATTGAGAATGTTGGCAACCACTTGCGTGAGCCTGCTGCGATCACCATCAACAATGGCTTGCTGGTGACTGATTCTCACCTCTAGACGCTGTCCTTTTTGTTCAATCAGGGGGCTGACTTGCTCAATCGCATCTTCTATAACTTTTGCCAGATCGACTGGCTTCATTTGCATTGATATTAAGCCTCGCGTTACACGCGACACGTCTAGCAGATCATCAACTAAGCCGGTCATATGTACCACCTGACGCGAGATAATATCACTGGCTTTTTTTACCAGCGAAGGCTCAGCTGGGGAATGGCCAAGGAGCTCTGCCGCCGTACCTATTGGGGCCAGCGGATTGCGTAGTTCGTGGGCCAGCATAGCTAAGAACTCATCTTTTCTGCGATTCGCTGCCTGCAGTTCTTTCTGCACATTCTCTATATCGTGAATGTCAGTATTAGTACCCAGCCATTGCATGATTTTACCCGCCTCATCCCGTAGGGGAGTGGCCCGGGTAAAAAATGTACGATATTCACCCGACGCAGACCGTAGGGGGAAACTAAGTTCAAATGTTTCTCCCGACTGCAGGCATCGCTTGTACGTTGACAGCACCATAGGTAGGTATTTGGGTTCGTGAAGTTCTGTCCACTTCCAGCCAGTCACTTGTTCTTCAGTGGTGCCGGTGTATTCGTACCAGCGATTATTAAACCATAATATCTGCCCATCTGGCTCCGCCAGCCAGGCAAGGTGTGGGATGGAATTCGCCAACTGCCGCAAGTGCTGCTCGCTTTCGTGTAGGGCTAAGGTGGCTTTCACTGCTTCTGATACATCACTGCCTTCAATAAAGATGCCTGTTATCTGTCCACTCGCATCACGAATGGGCTGATAGATAAAATCTACGTAATACAGTTCTAATTCTTCGGCAGGGGGGCGGCGCAATTTCACTGGAATACCCCTACCTACATAGGGTTCACCTGATTCAAAAACGCTATCAAGCAGTTCAAACAGGCCTTGGCCCTCAATTTCAGGAAGTACATCGCGAGCCTTTTTTCCAATTAACTCTCGGTTGCCTACTAACCGCTGGTAGGCGTCATTGGCCAGTTCAAAGACATAATCCTTTCCCCGCAGTACCGCGATAATGCCAGGTGCTTGCTGGAAAAGTTGACGCAGATGCTCTATTTCATTTTTGCGTTGTCGCGTTGCCAGCACCTGCTGTGTCGTCTCGGTGCAGGCACAATACATGCCTGCAACAGTGCCGTTTTCATCGTAGATAGAAGAGTAAGAAAAAGTGAACCAGGTTGACTCCTCGTAGCCTTTTCGTTTCAGGGTTAAGGGTAAATTTTCATGATAAGTAGACTCTCCCGCCATTGCCTGTTCGACAATTGGGGTAATATCGTTCCATATTTCTGACCACACCTCTTCGAAGGGGCGCCCTAATGCGGAGGGATGTTTGTTGACCAGCAAATTTACATACGCGTCGTTGTACAGCAGCGCCAGTTGTGGCCCCCAAGCCAGAAACATTGGAAATTTGGAGTTTAAGATTAGCGTAACCACTGTGCGCAATACTTGCGGCCAGGTATCCGGGTGACCTAATGGAGACTGACTCCAATCGTGCGTTCGCATTAAAGCGGCTACGGTGCCGTCACCAAAATTATCGGCAACGTGCAAGGAAGGACTGTTCATTTAGTGTTACCGGTAAGTAATGGCTGAAATTGCTGCAAAAATACGACATTGCAACAAACGAATAGAGAGTATATTTTGACCGTAAGCCATGAGAGTGACATAGACTAATTGAATATTCAAATTAGCACGAAAAGCACGGCAGCTGTTATAAATATTCGGAAGAACCTATAATAGTAAACATTTTACCATTAATATTCTTCCGCGAGGAACATCGCGGTTGATACCTGAGACAGATTGATTAATAATCGAGGTCAATATTGCTCTCGCGCTGCTTGATGGTCTGGGCGGAGATACATTATGAACCATAAAAATTCTGCTCGGCTACTTACTTTTCTCTTAGCATTGTTGGTGTCATTTTTCGGGTACCCGCAACCGATTATTGACCTCACCGATACCCCAGAACTCACCGCGGGTGAATACACCCGTTACTTGCAAGAAAACAATGACGAAAAGCTGACGCTAGCGCAGGCTATAGCTGCGTTTAACTCTTCTGAAGTACGCCTTGGAAAGCATCAATCCATCTCGTTAGGGATAAGTGTTGCGCCGGTCTGGTTAAAAACCCGCTTGCTGAACTCAACAACGAATGACGAAAACTATCGGATCAGCGTCGAAACTCCTTGGTTAGATGTGATTGAGGCCTGGATTGTTTATCAGGGCAGGGTGATTCAACAGGTAAGCGGTGGCGATGCGGTCGCGTTCGAACAGCGCCCTATGCAGTACCGCTACTTTGCGTTTGAAGCCGAACTCCCCAAAGGTGAGTCGCAACTTTATCTGCGCGTTGAAAGCGTAGGGCCAATGGCCATACCATTACGCATTGCGACGACAGAGCTTGCGGTAAAAAGAGATATTTCAAGTAGTTATCAGTACGGCTTTCTCTACGGCATTATGGTCGCGTTAGCCCTGTACAACCTTATTTTGTTTTTCAGTGTCCGCCTGCCGGAATACGGCCTGTACGCGCTTTACCTGATAGGGTTCGTCATCAACAGTTTATCGTATACCGGCCAACTGCACACTTGGATAACACCCGACTTCGGACCGTACTTTCAGGACTGGCTGGACATATTTTTAATGATCACCTATTCCATCGCCGGGTTGCATTTTGCGCGTAAGTTGCTACAAACAAAGCAGTATGCACCGATATTGGATAGGGCGACCATTGTCGTAACCCTTGTGATTCCTGCCGGTATGGTAATAGGTTTTATTTTCAACCAACTTACTTTTGCACTATTTCTGGCATTTTTGCTTAACACCACTTTTGCCGTACTTTTTATCTTACTGGGGCTACAGGCCCTTAAGCATCGCATAGCCGCAGCCAGACTATTTCTTATTTGCTCTGTTACTGCTGCCACCTGCATTTGTATTTCTACCGCCGCCGTTGCGGGGTTTGTACCCTATAACGATGTAACCTTTAAACTGATAGAAGTCGGTATGGCATTTGAGGCAATTTGTCTGGCGTTTTTGCTGGCACAACGCTTTCGCTCTGCCGAAGCGGACAAGCAAATGGCTGAAAAAACCGCTCGCCTTGATTCGCTTACTGGCTTGAATAATCGCCGCGGGTTTGCTCATGCCGCCCAACCCATCTGGTTTCAGGAAATCAGGAACGGCCGGGATGTTTCGGTGGTGTTGATTGACATTGATCACTTTAAACGGATCAACGATGGCTTTGGTCATTCTAAAGGCGATGAAGTATTAAAAGCAGTCGCTGCGGTGTTAAAACGAGGGGCGCGCAGAAGTGATATTATTGCCCGATGGGGGGGTGAGGAATTTTTAATTTTATTACCAGAAACCTCTGAGGCACAAGCCACCCAGCATGCTGAGAGGCTACGTCAACAAATCGAAAAAATTGAACTGACTAGCCCGGGCGGGGCGATTAAGTTTACCGCCAGTTTTGGAGTGTGCGGTACCATAGATGGTATGTTCAGCAAGACCAAATTACGTGATGATGATTTAGAAACCATAATTAATGTAGCTGACGAGGCGCTTTATCAGGTTAAAGCGTCGGGCCGCAATCAGGTTAAGGCAGCGACTCAGCAGCACGTTCGTCAGAGCCGCTCAAAAGTTAAAGTTTAATCTGGTTTGGATATTCGTGTGATCGCAATGTAACTGAAAAAGCCAGTTTGGCGTGAAATGTTTATTTTTCGTCCGATAATGATTGTTCGTTGCCACAAATTGAATAAACTCAGAGTTATGAATGTTAAGGCATCAGTGAAGATAAACTCCCACACATGATCAATCATATTAAATTGAGCTGCCTATTTTTATGGCTTATTTGTTTCCACACCGTTGCTGAGCCGACCGCCCGCAACACCGACCAGGCCACTCAGCCGCACATCCAGGTACGCCTGGTAAGTGAGTTTGCGCAATTAAAACCGGGGGTGAATTGGTTCGGCATCTGGTTAAGGCCCGATCCTGAATGGCATACCTACTGGCGCAATCCAGGCGATTCGGGTGAGCCACCCAAAATTGATTGGATATTGCCAGAAGGGGTGAGTGCGGGTGAAATTCAGTGGCCGTTACCCAGTAAAATTCCGATTGCTCACTTGGTAAATTATGGCTATGAAAACCATTCATTATTGATGGTTCCGTTGACCCTAAGTGACGAAGTAAAGTATGGGGCGACCCTCGATATCAGTGCGGATCTGTCCTGGCTAGTGTGTAAAGAAGATTGCATACCAGGCTGGGCAACGCTGACCAAAACGCTGAAAGTAGCCTCCGATCACCAGCCTTCAGCGCAGGCCGGGCTTTTTGATGAAGCGCGCGAGCAGCTACCGGACGAAGTAGTTAAGAGTGCTCGGTATGAAATCACCGATAATAAGGTGGTGCTGCAGTTAAATGAATTATTGCCTGACGGTGATTGGCTGCTTTTTCCGTTTTCATCCAGTATATTAAACCATGCCGGTGCCATCCAACATATTGAAACCGCACAATCCTCAACCTTTGTCGGGGCCAAATCAGATTACTTTACGCCATCACAAAATTCACTTCGCTTTCTGGTTAGTGATGGCCAAACCGGATTTTATGTCAAAGCACAAATGAATAATGCGGTTGCTGGCGAAGTGCTTCAAGCTAAGAATGTATCAGCTACTTTTACGTATACAACAATTCTCGTCAGCATGGCCATGGCGTTTATAGGTGGCGTGATTCTCAATCTGATGCCCTGTGTGCTGCCGATACTGTCAATCAAAGCTTTGTCGATGCAAAGAACGTCGCAGTCAACCGCGGTTAAGCTGGCTTATGCATCCGGCGTGCTGGTGAGTTTCAGCGTTTTCGCGTTAATTATCATTGCCTTTAAACATAGTGGTTCAACACTTGGGTGGGGCTTTCACATGCAATCACCTGTCGTGGTTGCCGCACTGGCGTTTCTATTTACATTTATCGCTGCGGCCTTGTTTGATATGGCTCCTGCCGGAAATCGACTGGCGGGAATTGGCCAGGGATTTATTCAGCAGAATGGATTTACCAGCCAATTTGCTACCGGCGTGCTGGCGGTAGTGGTGGCTTCACCGTGCACCGCCCCTTTTATGGCTGCGGCGCTGGGTGTTGCTCTGGTCAGTTCAGACATGATCACACTCGCGATCTTCTTAAGCCTTGGATTAGGTTTTGCGCTGCCGCTGAGCGTTCTTTTTTGGCTACCCGGGTTAACCCGCAAGATTCCTAAGCCCGGGCCCTGGATGAGCACTTTTCGCCAGTTTTTGGCGTTTCCCATGCTGGCCACCGTGATCTGGTTGCTCTGGGTATTCGGCAATCAAACTTCGCCAATGGCAATGATGGCATTGCTTGGCGGCTTGCTCATTTTGTTTTTCGCATTGTGGTTATACCGCCGGACTCAGCGCACCTTTGCGCATGTCGCCGCACTGATGTTCGCTGTTTCAGGGTTCTTAGTACCGCTTTTCGTGCTCACTTCGCCATCGACTGACAGCCAAGCTACAACCCTGGCGTTTAACAAGCAACAGTTAGCCGCCTTGCGCCAGGACAATCAGGTTGTGATCGTGAACATGACCGCCGACTGGTGTATCACCTGTAAAGTAAACGAACAGGTCGCATTCACCTCCAGCGCGTTCACCCAGGCACTCGCGCAGCCGCAGGTACATTATATGGTAGGCGATTGGACCAATAAAAATGATGAGATATTAGGGTATCTGAACCAGTACCAACGTTCAGGTGTACCTTTATACGTAGTGTATGCGGGAGAGCAAAGCAAAGAAGTACTACCGCAAATTTTAACCCCTGATCTGGTAGTAAAGGCAATAACGAAAGCCGTTAATGAGGTGAATGATGAAAATTAAAATGTGGTTAGCCAGCGTTATGCTGGGCTGCTCTTCAATGCTGACAAACGCCGCGGTAGATATTGATAAACAGGCACCCGACTTTTCCCTTACCAACACCCAAGGTGAGCAAGTCAGTTTAGCTGACTTTAAGGGCAAAACCGTCATCCTGGAATGGACAAATCATTTGTGTCCGTATGTACAAAAACACTACAACAGCGAAAACATGCAGGATCTGCAAAAAAGCTATACTGACGAGGATGTAGTGTGGTTAACCATCATTTCGTCTGCGCCGGGTAAACAGGGTCATGTCAGTGCAGCTGAAGCGGTGAAACTGACTGAAGATAGAAATGCCAGCCCGTCACATGTGTTGTTTGATGAAAGTGGCGAAGTAGGGAAGATGTACGCCGCTAAGACCACACCGCACATGTATATTATCGATGACAGTGGCATGCTACGTTATGCTGGTGCTATAGACAGCATTAAATCGGCTAATCCTGCTGATATCGCTAAAGCAGATAATTACGTGAAAATGGGGATGACGTCATTAGCGTCTGGGGAAGAACTTCAATATAAGAAAACCGCACCCTACGGCTGTTCAATCAAATATAAAAGCTGAGGGCAAGCGACGGATATACAAAATAACAAGCCAGCACACTGGTGCTGGCTCTTTTAAATGTCACTTATTCAGCGCTAACCTGAACGTCTTTCTTTTTAAAGTCGTTTACGAATTTAGAAATCGGTGCATCGTTACAAACAATACTTCTTACTTCATGCGCATTCAAGCCGTGAGTCGCAGCAGCGCGCTGCAGACCGATAGCAGCCGCATCTGCACAAACTTTAGATTCTTTGTTGTTCTTAGCTACTAAAACTACACTCTTTTTCGCTGCTTCAGTGTTAATTTCGCGTTGTTCAACTACCGTTGCACCACTATAACGGTTGGCGAAAGCCGACACTGACACGCCATTACACTCGAGGTGTCTGGTGAAACGAGCGAAAGACTTACCAGACTTGCTCACTTCCTGCATTGCCGCGTCTAAACCGTGGGCTGCTGCTGTCAGGCATACGCGAGATTCCAACGAGTTATCTTTCAAAAACAGGCCAACTTTTTCGTTTGCCACTGAACTGAAAGAAAGTGAAGAACCTGCAACTAACGCAACAGCTAAAATAGTTTTCATTGTATAAACCTCAACAAAATAAGAATAAAAAGTAATCGACTCAAGTAATCTGGCGCGCATTATAGGCAGGGGTGGGCAAAAAACAATCTGGATAAACAATAACCAGGTATCTTGCGCGAGACATAGTTATTGTTCCTTACACCATTGTAAAAACGGTGCTAAATCATCGTTTTATTTGTGAATTTTATGGGTGCAACAATGCGTAATTTATAAACACTTCGCCATATTTAAACCGAACTGTTTGCAATTGATAGTACGAAGGTACTACAGCGGAATAAGCCATTTACGTTAACACTTGGTTAACATTTTATCAGTAAGTGGAGACCTTTATGAAATTTCTGTACCTCGTCATAGTAACTATGGCGACTGTTCTGGCCCACCAGGCAAGCCATGCCGGCAGCTGGCAAAACAATGTCACAACGGGCGGATTTAACAGGGTGCATATTTATACCCCCGATAGCCAGTCGTCGGTAGGTGAAGGTAAGGCATTGTTAATTGTGTTACATGGTTGCACACAGTCGATTGATGCATACCTGACTGCGAATCTTGAACAGGCCGCCGAGGCTTACGGAATGGTTATTGCGGTACCTGATGCAATGAACAAAGCGGGGTTTAGCTGCTGGTCGTACTGGCAAGGGGCCAAAACGAGAACCTCAGGCGACTATAAAAATTTGATTAATCTGGCTGGCGCATTAAGCAATGACGCGGCTTACAACATTGACGAAAATCAGGTGTATATTGCAGGCTTATCGTCAGGTGCCGCTTTTGCCAATACCACCGCATGTATTGCACCTGATGTGTTTGCTGGAATGGGCGTGAGCGCAGGCCCCAGTATCGGCACCAGTTCTGGCGGTGCAATTGGCAGTTGTGAGGCGGCCAATGTTGCGCAACGTTGCCAGCAGTACGCAGGTTCGTATGCAGGCTTTTTAGACACCCAGATTGCGTCTATCGCACATGGTGATGCCGATACTACTGTGGATCAGTGTTATAACCGCCAAAATGCCGAGGGCATGGCAGCGGTGTATAACGTTGCTGAATCACCTGGCACAACCACCATTGGCTCTAGTAGTCGTACCGCTGAAGAACACAGATGGACGGACGGTCGCGTTTCCATGTTGTGGCTAAATGGCGTAGATCATGCCTGGTCCGGCGGGCAGGGGGCTTCGGGTTCGTACATCAATGGCAATGGCATTAACTACGCCATGTATTTAGGTGAATATTTTGCTAACAATAATCAGCGGGTAAATCGAAACGAGGCACCGGTGCTGACCAACTTGAATTTAAGCGCTGCCAACAGCCAGATAACGATTTCAGGACAGGTAACAGATGCTGATGGATCAGTGGACACGATCTTTATTCAGGTGCAGGACGATGCCGACAATATCTATCAATATTCCACCCAGGCCCTTGTCGGTGAAACCTTTAGCGTAACGACCAGTGCATTGCCTGATGCACTGTATTACATTGATGCCAATGCCAGCGATAATGAAGGTGCAATATCATTGACTCAATCAGACACCATCAGGATTGGTCCGCCGCCGCCGCAAACCGCGCCCGAACTGAGTAATATTCAGGTGGTTATCCAAGCCCAATGCGCAGACATTACCGGTGAGGTGATTGATATCAATCAAGACCTGACCCGGGTAACGGTTGCCTTTAGCAACGCCACTAAAACTGCAGAAATAGACGGCAGACTGTTCAAAGCGTCAGCATGTAAGTTACCTGGAGGTCAACAGTCAGCCACGGTCACAGCGACGGATAGCACGCAGCTCACCACTTCCGCACAGCTGACATTTTCTATTGATGCGGGAATAACGGATAATCTGGATGGGCATATTGCAGCGGGCAGATTAGATTATACCAACTACTCCAATTGTTATCTTGAGTACAGCAGTAACCCCTTTAAACTGAATGAGATTGGTGTAACGGGCCAACAGTGTCAATGGCAGGACAATGATAATAGCTGTGCGGGCCCCGTTCAGGCATGCAGCGGCAACCAGGGCGGTGGCAGTGGTGGCGGAAATGGAGACGGCAGCGATGATCAATGCGCCTCCTTTACTACCGCCAACTATTATCACAAAGTGGCTGGACGCGCGTTTAGCACCGGAAACTATTGGTCACCAAACTATTTTGCAGTAGGTTCCAATGATCCCTTAACTGGCTCTACCTGGGGTAATAGCACATTGTCGTCACTAGATGGTGAGAGTTGGTACGAAGGCGATTGCCCGTAACCGGCTTAATAAATAACAATGGGGCAGGATGCCCCATTGCCTGGTGCATCTGATTAGTGGCCTTGTGAAGCGCCGCCCCAGCTATCCAAAATGGGTTCCATCTTTTTAGGAATATACGGTTTATCAGGGTCAAACCCTTCTGCTTCGTTGCTTGCCTGGCTCGCTGCCTGTTTATCAATTTCTCTGCGTACTGGTGCGTCCAATTTTTTAACCACATGAGCAGCGGCAAATCCAATACAGCTGCCGATCAATACTTTTGATAGCCGGCTGCTGCCGCGCTTTTTCGACTTATCCAGTATTGCCGATGCCGCAAAACCGGCTGCCGATGCAGCCAATAACGGACCAGAGGCATACGGTACAGTACCACTTACCGCAGCGATAGCGGCCGCATTGTCCGTAGGCCCGTCGACGGCTTCATCAACCACATCCACTATATCGTTGTCGTCTACACTTTTTCGCCTTGTGAGCGCCTGGATCCCCGACGTGACCAGTCCTGCGATGGCGGTGCTGAT
Organism: Alteromonas ponticola; assembly: GCF_012911815.1. Taxonomy (GTDB): domain Bacteria; phylum Pseudomonadota; class Gammaproteobacteria; order Enterobacterales; family Alteromonadaceae; genus Alteromonas; species Alteromonas ponticola. The sequence continues at coordinate 15,044 of NZ_JAATNW010000007.1, forward strand.
AGTCGCCTTCAACAGAAAACGTTGTACCTGTTTATATTTGGTTAACTTGGAAACTGAATACGCAGTTGCCGTTAATGCCATTATAGATGGTGGCTGAGTGGCAACACTAAGCGGCTCAGAGGCAACCGCTTGCTCGACACTACGTGTTTTTTGTTTCAGCGTTTTGAATAGCTGGTAGGCAACTAAACCATTGGTTCCTAAACCCATCATAAATCCGTCCTTTTGTGGAAGAAAAAATAAATGTGCGATCTCAGCTTTATATTGGTTTTAGCTACAATTAGATCGCTCAGGCGTAGGTGACACAATGTAAAAAGGCCGCAAGCGCGGCCAATAACAAGTTACAGCCTTAGTTATCTAAGTGACAGTGGCCGTTTGGTGATGGTGCGTTTTGCAGACTCGTCTAACAGGGCCAGTTGGTCCTGGTCATAAAGCCTGACATTGCCAACAGCATACGGGCCAACAAAGGTCTGCTCGCCTAATTTACTTAGATCAAACGGAATGATGATATCCCTTTCACCACTGTTCAACATTTGTGCCGCATGTCCTTCCATTATCGCTACCTGCTTACCTGCGCGGTTATAGCCATACAGAACTGCTCTTACTTCGTATCTGGCAGGCTCACGGGCTAACAACGTAATGTTAGCGGCAGCGGGTTGGTCTGGTAACATGGTATAGCGGGTTAACGATGCCGTCATGGTTGGAATGGCAACAGCCACTTTGACATTGCGTTGCAGTATGTGCCCGCCATACGTTGCATTGAGTTTAACTTCTATATCGTAAAGTCCCTGGCGGGGGGGTAACGGCTGATTTATTTTTGGCGGCAAAATCGTCATTTCCTGCGGCCCCTGTGCCACCTCCAGTTGAATACGCTCACCATCTGGTGCGTGCAAAATCGCTTCCACCGATGCAGCGTGTTTATTCAATGAAAGTTTTTGCCGCGCAAACAGTTTCATCGACACTTTTGCCAGGTGCGGCTGAGTTGTTTTAACCTGTTGATGGGGAGCAAATACATCCAGACTCACCGGAGAGTATTTGTCTTTCACGGTCATGACAAACAATTGTTCGTCAGCAAAAGGTTGATTAGATTGCAGGGTGAGTGGCCCGCGCGCTGCTTTATCTTCAGTCATTACCGCGGCAGAACGGGAGAAAAATCCGGTCTCGCGTAACGCCTGTTCAGATACCATCTGGCTTTTCACTGCGATACCTTGTTTGTCTTTTAAAATAAGCTGTTTTACATCAATGACGTCAGTTGATGAAGATTTTGAATGATGTGAAAGTAAAACCAGCGGTTGCGCACCGTGGTTATATAACGCGACACCTTGCTTCAATTGTTTACCGGAAACCTGCCGCCATAATGTTTTGCTCGACTCCAGCGTTGGTTGATTGGCATTCTCAATGGTCGCGACAGCAGCGATAGGAAAACTATAATGCACATAATCCCCTGTGGTTGCTGAACCAGCATTTACAGCCAGAGACAAGGCCGATGTCGTAAAGAGCATTAAATTACGGAATAAATTTTTCATCATGCAGCCTCCTATATGTCGTCGCGCAATATGCGGTCAAGGTTAAAGCACTTGCGCCGTGATTGCTGGTGACTTAACGGTTCACGTCCTTTGGTTCGTTGCTTATCACGAAACCATAAGTTGCCTGCGGCCTCCTGAGAGCTGCACTCTAAAAAGCCATCAGAGCAGGAATTCAACCAGTTTTGGGTAAATTCCAACGCCACTTGGTTTTGATAGCCGGCGCAGTAGCTGTCTGCATCCCAGATTGCAGAATCGACATCGGTGCCCACCACATTTTTAAATGGTTTGGGCAGAGAAGGGCGGCCAGCGGTACCTAATAAATAAGTATTATTGTAATAGCTCATCCAGCTGGTCTGCTGCTGTTTAACTGCATCACTTTTATACCCTAATATCCAGCCTAAAACTGACTCAAACACATTGCCGTTTATTACCGCATTCGCCAGCGGTGTTCCTGCACTTGAAGCGGCTATCGCGGTAACATTACTGATACGGTCTAAAATTCCGGGAAAACGGTAATCGGAGGTGGGATTTGACATCATCCAGCGCACCATATTGCCACCATGGGAATGGGTGATCACATACATCTGCGTGATATTTTGCGATTGAATAAACTGCGTAAGCTGAGTGGCCAGACAGCCGGTTGCCGCGCTATCCCACATATATTGTTCAAAGTCGCAATTGATCACAATGTAACGTGAGCCGTTGCCCGACATAACTGATGATACAAATGCGGACGTCCAATAGCTATTCAACGCGTCGTCCTGAGCGCCTGTGCCGTGCACGAAAGCGACACCAAAGTTGGCGTGAGCTGTTCCTGCGCTAAGCCAAGTTAAAAATAAGAGCACAAACTTCAGTCTCCCTCCTTTACCTCGTTGAGTTAAATTAAGCATGATGTTTACCTTATTGTTGAGCGATACGGCCCAGACTGATCGGACCTCCGATAAGATTAGTCGCTTTAATAAATTTAACAAATTTTTAACGATTAAATTTATACACTACATTCTGCCCAACAGTCCTAACGCAAAATTCGACAGATATCGTATTCTATTGCGCGTATATGGCCGTTCCTGGAAACAGCCAGACACGATAAACCGGTGAGGGCACAGGCATCTTCAACTGTGCGCAAATTCAGCGCTTTGGCTTCTCCACTGGCTTGTGATTGAACACGCATTAATTCCATGAACAAAACGGGCAGGTATCCATTTAAGGCTGACACAGATGCCGTTTGACAGCATAATTAATTGCTGCCTTACTTGATGCAACGCACTACGACTGTTGCCCGAGGATATGAATGAAAAAAATTGAAAGCATTACCCAGCCCCCCGCACCACATTGGGTAGGTAACGGTTTTCCAGTACGAAGCCTATTTTCTTATCATCAACACGCCCACAAGCTCAGCCCATTTTTATTGCTGGATTATGCAGGCCCCAGAGCCTTTCCGGGTGATAAGACAGCGAGAGGAGTAGGGGAGCATCCTCACCGCGGTTTTGAAACCGTGACTCTAGTTTATCAGGGTGAAGTGGAACACCGAGATTCGACGGGCAAGGGCGGCAAGATTGGCAAAGGCGACGTCCAGTGGATGACAGCAGGCGCAGGAATACTGCATGAAGAGCTGCATTCCCGCGCATTCAGGGAGCAAGGTGGTAACTTACAAATGGTGCAATTGTGGGTCAACCTGCCCGCGTCCAGTAAGCTCGTTGCGCCGTCTTATCAAGGGATACAGGACACTGACATTCCCAGGATCCTGCTAACTAATAGTGCGGGTGAGCTTAGAGTGATTGCCGGAGAATTTGAAGGCAAGATAGGCCCGGCGAGAACCCATACACCCATGCAGGTGTTGGATGCACACTTACATGCTAACGCTACGATCACGTTTCACTTAACCGAAAACTGGAACTCAATGATTGTAGTGCTGGAAGGTTCCGTGAGTATTAATGATTCAAGTGAATTGAGCAGTGCTCAGGTCGCACACCTTAATGCTTCTGATACAGGGGTGACCATCAATGCCAGCGAATCCAGCTTGATCCTCATATTAAGCGGAGAACCTATCAATGAGCCCATCGTTGGCCACGGTCCTTTTGTAATGAATTCCAAAGAAGAGGTAATGCAAGCAATAGACGATTTCAACAGCGGTAAGTTTGGAAAACTGTAAATCAGCGTTGATTTACAGCTCCTTTTAAATAGCCTGGCTTAAAAAAACACGTTGTATACTAACGTTTATTTTTTAGACGAAGATTCGAGTTTTGAAACTAAATACGAGGCGGCAAACCCCACAGCGCTTCCAACCAACACATCTGAAACCCTGTGAGCATCACGCATGGTGCGTGTTTTACCAATTATCGCAGTAGCAACACAACCGGCCGCAGTGGCAGCCAACAGAGGCCCGGAAGTTTTAGGAATACTGCCGACCACAGCGGAAACGGCTGCAGCATGTCCCGATGGCATCGAGTTATACTTATCTTTCAGGGTGGGACCATTATAAGCTGGGCCATTATTCGCGCGCGGACGCTTTCTGCCAATTGCTCGTTTTAACGTCGCATTGAGTAAACCCGCGATAGTTGAACTAAGCGCAGCACGGAAGAAAAATCTCTCTACAGCTTTATTTTCACCCAACTTAGATAAGGCTAATCCGGTCGTAGTGGCAGCTGAAATAGAAACAGGTTTTGTTGCCGCACTTAAATACTTCGACGTCAGTAAGGACTGAGTCTGTTCGTTAGCTTTACCGAGATTGCGAAACGCTTTGTACGTCGTGAAACCTTTTAACATGGTCGTGCCAAACATAAATTTTCCTTTAAATGATTCTGCGGTATTTATAGCTTCCAATAGTCGCAATAGATCCTTTTTGTTTTTTCCTGAATTAGCAGGGCCGCTTGATGTAAGACCACGAGGGACTCAATTGTTAATTGCCTTACGAACGCGCTGGCATGTCACCAACAAGTGTAAAAACAGGATATAAATGAACTCGAGCAAAAACAGCAACAAGAGCGCCCCCATCTACCTAATATTTAATTGCGCATAATGTATATTATGTTAAATAGAGTATTTTATTAATACTCTCAATCTCAATGGCAAATACATTCTAGTTTTGGAATTATCTACAACGATTTTAGATACGTGAGCCTGACCTAACGAGACATATAGGCAAACAATTCAAATATGCAGAGCTATTTATTTAAATTAGGAATACGGTTAAACCTTGCAAGTTGCTTTTGAAATTTTGAGACTCATTGTTTTCTTCAATGTTGTAGTGGTCATGCCACATTAGCTCACATAGCTTTATTCTAACGCTAGAATGTAGGTGCCAGTAATGGCTCAACTGTCGTTTCTATTCCAGTTTTGGAATGGCATTCTAGCGAAGCTGGAATTGATTCCCTCTCCTTTGACATTCAAAACCGATGGTTTGATGGCATCGGTGTTGATAAAGTTCTAAGCTGATAACACACCGGTAGTATCAAGAGTTGATGGCGCTAACGTACTTTACTGATGGATTATTTGGCAAACAGTCGTGTTTTAAGCGTGCGCCACTCTTGGACGAATTGGTGAATTCTTGCGTCTGTACCTACTGACCAAAAACCTTTGTTACTCATTACAGCACTTATTAGTTGGTTAAACAGTCTATCTTTAACCACCAAAGTCTTAGCAGACCCTATTCTTCGATGACCGAGCCGGTAATTATTACAGTATTCGACCAAATGCTGAGCGATGTCAAACTTGCGAGTTACAGCTGACGTTTGTTGCTCTCTACAAAACTTCAAAAAATCTGTTATCTGTGTACCTGACATAGAACATGCTTTTAGTATTCCCTCGAATTCAGCCGCACCACAGAAAAAGAGGTTTTCTATTGGAAATTTACCGTCAATTGTCGACATCAAATTATTGTGATGGGCTTCCTCTAAATAACTACATAGGTCAACTCCATCACCAACATAAAAGTCTTGATGAGTTATGATCAATCCAAATCGTTCTTGGTAACTTGCTAACTCATCGAAATGAAGATCACTTAGTTTTTCGATACATTCCGCTATTTGATCAATACCCTTGAAATGATGGTCTTTCAATTGATCGCGTATAAATCTGCCACTAACAGTTGTGAGAACTTTTGGCTTTGGCTCGACCCCTTTTGCGTCGATGAATAAATTTGAATCGTTCTCATTCAGAAAAAAATCTACGACCTTTCCTGTGACACCACACTTTTTGTATATAGACTCTATGCCATCTTCTCTCATGGGGTCGAGTCCATGCTCCCTGAAAACGTCAAATATGTAATTTTCAAATCCAGTAGTGAACTTATCCCTAAACCTTCTTGGATCAGCCTTTTTCAGAGTTCGTAGAACGAATTCAGAGATACCGATATCTAGAACATGAGGATGTGGCGTGCTGATACCATTCGGTAAAAGAATAACGGGTCTATTTATTAATAGCGGCTCATCAAAATATTCCGATGGATGAATTGAACGCTTTTCTGCTCGAAAGTTTTTCACGGTCTCAGCTAGATCACTTATGGAACCGCCTACTAATCTCAAAAGTTTAACCAACTCGTCGTGTGAAAAATGTGGTGTGAGTTGAATTAAAATAGATTCATACCTAATAAATGGAGTTTCCATTTGAGTGAAACTTGTTTGTAACCACGTCGCAAACACAAAAAATCTCTCAAGCGGCACACCCGTAATCTTTTCAAAATCATTCGCTGGAGCTGCACTATTCATTTGATCGAGTAAGATTGACGCAAACCTAAATAGGAAGAACGCCCGAACATTTGTATTTGTCTGAAATTTTAGTTGGGGAATTAACATTTTTCGCAAAGGGGCGCGATATCCAGTTCCTGCTGTTAGATTTGCCGCATGGTACGACAAATCCCACAAATCTTGTGCAATACAAATCACTTGCCTTTGGGTAGCATGCAAAGAACCTGAGTCGTTAATTAGCTCAAGTGCCCATTCTAAAATCAGACAATATATCCATGGCCTTCTTAACCCCTCGTGCTCTACTGGAGATTTATCGTGTAAGGCATTCAAGCAACACTCAACGATCGACTCGGTAGTGTACCTCTTTAACTTATTTCGAATTGGTCGAGCTCTCTTATCGAAGTCCATTTCTTTAAAGGTCTTTATTGGATATGTTGAGGTTATTTCTTTAATGTATTTTCCGCTTTCCGTAGTCTTCTTTGCACTTTGCTAGATATTTATCGTTTGAAGATATCTTTTCAATAATCGTATCTAGCGCCTCATCAGAGTACAGATGCGTGTTTGTAGATTTTAAACAGTGATGATATTTGTTATTCGAATGCTTCCATTTCAATTTATGGATAATAGCTTGAAAGCAATTTGTGTTGAATGTAGACCTACTACCTTTGTTCGCTACCAAAAATTTTTTCAATGCCTCTTCGGTAAACTTTTCAGTCAACCGTTGATTGATTAATTCGATAGCCTTAGTTTGTTTGTACGGATGAGTTTTCTCAGCGTCTACTGATTTAACAATAGTCAACGCTTTCTGAAGACCGGGCACGCCATCCTCAGCTTTCGCCAGAATGATTTGAGTTCCTTCTTCTCCTTTCCTTGCGAACTGCAATGTAACGTTTAGTGGTATTGCGAACGCGACGTCATCAGAGTCTTCTACTGCCTGACTAAGGTCACTTGCTAGCTCAAGAATATCTGTTGCTGCTTTACCGTATATTGTTTTCATCATTGCTAATGGTGGTGTTTTGAAGTCGCCCACAAGGCTTAACATGCCAACGTTAGATGTATTGATGAATGGGACCTCACAGAACTCTTCGAACCTAGAGGAAAAATTAAAAACGCCAGATTGAAAATAGCGCGATGTAATTCCTTGTAGTTCTGGAATCAATAAGTGTACAGCCTTGTCCCGAAGCTCGATAATTTTCAATAGGTTATCTTTAGCTTTATCGTTCGCATCAAAGCATCTATCTACTGCTTCGCGTAATGAGATGGTCTCTTTATAGCCATTCTTTACATTCCTGAATATGCTAGCCTCACCATCTTTTTCGATTAGCGTTGCTTTTAAGAACTGTTCCCATGCTGAGCAAAACAGCATCACAAAGCCATCAGTCTTGTTCTCTAACGACGGTCTATTGTAAAGCTCTAAGGCTAAGAGCATATTGTCCCGAGCTTTTCTCAGCAGCGCTTTTGCTAGTTTTGATTTGCAATTGTGCCCAAGGGATTGAACATGCTTACTTTGAGATAATTTTTTTTCAAACTGCTTAAAAGTGATGTTAAGACAGTTTGAGGCTTCAAGTTTATTATCATCGGTCTGGCTAACGAATTCAGAAAGCTGCCCTTTAGCCAAATATGATTTGAATGTTGATTCTTTCCACCCGGTCGCGACTAACACGTCATTAACGGTAAACTTCTTACCTGATTGCTCATGTTGTTTTAGAAAATCAAAAAACTTCCTTTGTCTTGTATTTGTTGCAGCCATTTAAACATTCCTTATTTTTGACCTTTTACCAACATATCAAACATCAACTCCGCAAAGCGACGTGATGCATCCTTACTCGCCAGTACTTTCATGGCCATATCGTTGTGAATGCCCATGCTGTCTATTACGGCTTTGTTGATGGCATCCGGGAACGCGCCGAGTAATGCTTGTTCCTTGGTGTTGTTGTTCACTTGCTGCATGGCCTCATCGTTTTCTTCCACCTTGGTGCGGATAGTATTGGCATAACTGAGCATGTCTCCGTCAGTGAAGTTCTCTCCGGCGAAGAGATCATTCAGACGGTCGATGATTTCACGCAGGTATTCTGTCTTTTTCTCGCGAGGTGTGGCCCCTGCCCCCTCTCTTACAGGATCTAAATACGTCTTTTCTTTTTCTTTAACGAGCCGCAAATCCTGCTCGCGTTTTTTATGTAGTTTGTAATGCGTCATTACTACATCTTCAAGCGGGATCTCTTCGTTGATTACTTCTATTCGCAATAGCGGATAAAGCTCTTTTGCAAACAAGGTCAGCTTTTCTAAATCCTCATCTTCAAAATTCACGATTTGCGAGCTGAATTCGTAGAAGCGGCAAAAACCTATCAAGTCTTTTCGGAACACTTCGAGTGCATCGCGTGCGCGTTTGGTTTCTACCACGCTGTTATCGGCGTAGTTGATGGCTTTCTCATTACCCTCTTGCTTTGCGCGATACAGTTCTTTCTGCGCATGCTGATACACTTCGTTGGCATCCTGATAACGCTTCTTGAAGCGCTCGACAGCGGGTTTGCAGATACTGAGTAGCTTGTCTTGCCCAACCTTTTTATCGTGATACGCATTAAAAAAGGCTTCCACTTCATGCCACTGATAGATCCGCGCAGCATCAAGCTTATGTTTGAGCTCATACACCAGATTAGGATCTGACACTGCACTTAGTTCAGCAGTTTGAAAGAACACCTTAAATTCATTAAGTACATCTTGCGGGTCGTTCACGAAATCCAATACAAAGGTCTGGTCTTTACCCGGATAGGTTCGATTCAACCTCGATAGTGTCTGGATGCACTCAACACCTTTAAGAGGTTTATCGACATACATAGCAACTAGCTTTGGCTGATCGAATCCGGTCTGAAATTTGTTAGCAACCAGCATAACCTGATAGTCTTGTGTATCAAAGGCCTTGCGCATATCTCGGCCTTTGAGGCCGAAGTTCATGCTGTTTTCGGTAAAGGCAGACTCTGGAATGTCAGGATCGTTCAATTCACCAGAGAATGCCACCATGGCATTAATGCCCTGATAGCCTTTATCTTTGACATATTTTTCAAAGGCAAGCTTGTAGCGAACCGCTTCCAGCCTGCTTGAGGTCACCACCATGGCTTTGGCTTCACCATTAAGCAGATGCTTAATCCGGCTATTAAAGTGCTCGACGATAACTTCGACTTTCTGAGCGATATTGTAGGGATGCAATCGCACCCATTTGGCTAACTTCGTCGCCGCTTTTTTGCTGTCTACTTCGGTATCAGCATCGGGTGATTTATGTGCCAGTTTATAAGCGACGCTATAGCTGATGTAATTTTGTAGCACATCCAGAATAAAGCCTTCTTCAATGGCCTGTCGCATTGAATACACATGGAATGGCCGAGGCTTATTCTCATCACTAATTGGCTCATTCGGCTTTTCAGGGCGACCGAATAGCTCAAGGGTTTTAGCTTTAGGTGTGGCGGTAAATGCGAAGTAACTAATTTTGTTTGAACCTTTACGTGCCTCTAACGTCAATCGAAGAATATCTTCGCTGCTAAGCTCTTCATCTGAGTTGTCAATTTGCTCAGCCATAAGCACTTCACGCAGTTTACGTGCGGTGGTACCTGTTTGACTTGAGTGCGCTTCATCGACAATCACCGCAAAGCTTTTCCCGGCTAGGCTGGTATCTTCCCGTATCGCATCCAGCACAAAAGGAAAGGTTTGAATGGTCACAATAATAATAGCTGTGCCGGATTTTAACGCTTCGGCTAACTGCGCCGATTTTGCGCCCTGCCCGTCCTCGCGATTGACCCGCGCAATCATGCCCTCATTGTGTTCAAACTGATAGATGGTGTCCTGAAGCTGACTGTCTAACACGGTGCGATCGGTGATCACAATCACCGAATCAAATACCTTGTCACCCGATTTTTTATTCAGTTCAGGGTGGTCAGTATGGTAATGCAAGGATGCGGTTTGGTGGCTTAGCCACGCAATGGAATTTGATTTACCTGAGCCAGCACTATGTTGAATAAGATACTTTTGACCTGTTCCTTCCAGTTCAACGGCGTTAAGCAGCGACGACACCGCAGACCACTGATGATACCGGGGAAAGATCATGGTCTCTTTACGTTTAATCCTACCGTCAGGCTGCTCTTCTTCTATAACCTGAAGATGGATATAACGACCGAGAATGGTCAGCAGATTATCGCGGGCAAACACTTCCTTCCATAAATACTGTGTGGCATAGCCTTGATCAGGCGTATCGTTCCCGCTGCCGCCATCGGCTGTGCCTTGGTCAAACGGAAGGAAAAAGGTTTTAGCCCCATCCAGCTTGGTGGTCATAGCGACATTGTTCTGACTTACCGCAAAATGCACCAAGGCACCACGCTTGAATGTCAGTAACGGCTCTGGCTTTTTGGTGACAGGATCTTTTGGTAACCTGTCCTTCATATACTGAATTTTGGCGTTTTCGATACTTTGCTTAAATTCAGATTTCAGCTCAAGCGTGGCAATAGCTAAGCCATTGATAAACAAGACCAAATCAATACGCCATTTTTTAGCCGCTTTTTTATTCGCGTCTGGTTGAACATCATCTACTTTGACGTCCGCATACGGGCTATAAACGACTTCCGGTACTACACGCAGGATATTTTGGTTATAGCGCTCAGTCGCATCAGGATTGAGGTCGTGGTCGGGCTTAAAGGCACAGAGCGAAAATTTGGCCCCGCGATCTACCACCTTATTACGTAACACCCAAAGCGTACCTTTGTTGGGGTTTTCTAAATCACGCACAACAGCTTTTAACAGTGCCTCTTCAGGATCTTTATGAAAGCTGGAAAGCTTTTGCCATTGTTGTGGGTGCGTGGCTTTCACATAGGCAATGAGGTCTTGCGGGTACAGCGCCCGCTCTTGATCGTAATACTTGTTCTCGCCGACTTCCCAGCCTTGGTCAGCTAACGCCTGAATAATATCGTTTTGGAAAACTGCTTCGTTGACTTTGCTTCTATTCGGATTTTTACTATTACCACTCAAATAATTGAAGGGGTCCTTATGAGATTTTGAGAGTTTCATCATTGCTAGCCCTGAAAACTCTTCAACACCGGAACTTAATTCAACTCTTCTTCGCCTGTTTAATGGTGGCGCTTCATTGTCATCTCTGTCAACTGGGCTATTTTTTTTATTGTTTTTATCTGTCATCTCTCAGCCCCTAAGCAACTATCAACCACATTCACATTGATTGGTTTTCTAGAAGATGCTTCATCTAAATCAGCACCAATGAACACAGCGGCACCCATCACTAGCGGCACGCACCCGCCTAAAACAAACCTAATGCCTGCATTCAGTTTGCTGTTTCTTTTATTATTTACGGTAGAGTTCTCATCGCAACACTCGGCAAGCTCTCTAAAAATCTCATTAGTAATTCCCTCAACACCTGTGTCTGAATCACCAGAATTGATGTGAAATTGACGCCTTTTCTCAAAGTCACCCAAAGATGGGATATAGGAGTATTCGTTTCCCCAAAATGATTTAATTACTAAGATAGCGGCTCCTGCTAGAGTGAGCGTGGAGATTAAAAGGAAAATTGCCGTAGTAATGACCGGCCAAGAAACACCGACTGTTAAATTTTTGGCCATGTAGACAAGTAACCCGCCTACAGCCACGAGAAACGCCAACAGCAACTGAGCTCTCGCCGTTATTTCTCTCTTCGTTTCCAGCTCTAGGGCGTATTGCTCTCTATAAAACTCTAAAAGGTTATTAACTTCCATGATGCATTCACTTTGTTTTGACAGTTATCTCGCGACTACTTTTTCTGGCTTAGGGTTTCCTAACACCAACGTTTGTGGCTTTAACATAGGCAATAAGGTCTTGCGGATACAATGCCCGCTGCTTGTCATAGCGCTTGTTCTCACCGACTTTCCACCCTTGGTCAGCCAATGCCTGAATAATGTCATTTTGAAAAATCACCTCCTGTGATTTGCTAGGCATATGCGTCCTCCGTTTGGTGTGATTGCCAGTTGCGGACGTCGATTTTGCCAGTGACTGCGGCCGAGATCAGTGATGATTTTCTTTCTTTAAGAAGCATTATTGAATCAAGAGCATTTCTTTCAATAGCGTCGAGTTTTTTCTTTAATCTTGAAATCAGAGAATGAATTTGTCTTATTTCCTTTACTGGAGGGACAAGTACAGGAATATTTTCAACTTGCTCGACACGCAGATGGCTAACAGTGCTTCCGTGTGAAACCGCGTTGATATATCTATCCAAGCAATCAGAAATCAAAAAGTCGAATAGGTAGTCCCTGTATTCAGAGCATCTCGGTATGAAATTCATCATACGCTGGCCCATACAAAACTTTAATTCTTCAGGTACGATACATACTTCTCCCGTAGGAGCTTCTCTTGTAAAAAGAATTGATCCAGCAGGCGGTACTCCTCTCTGCGTCCAGATCTTAAAGTTCGTCTCATCTGTGAATAAAGCACCTGTGAAGTTTAATTGCTGATTTTTAACGTTGGTTGTCCGAACCACAAAGTACTCACCATCATCAAAATAAACAGGTGTTTTGTTCCGACAGTCGACGACTTCAGTCTCAAACTTTAGTCTCGAAACCTTCCAATGCTCCGGCACTTCCCCCAACCACTCAATCCCCGAATCTGTCATCGGCACATCAGGATTGAGGCCTTTGGTAACGGCATGAGAAATTACCGCTTGGCGCTTTTCTTTTAGTAGCTCAATCAATCTTTCTTGCTTGGCAATCAACGCATCAATTTTAGCGGTTTCGTGGTCGAGGAAGATGGCGATAGCTCTTTGCTCATTCAGTGTTGGTACAACAATGGGCAGTCTGCGAAAGTCCTCAAACTTTAAACTCTGTCGAAGACCTCCCCCCATCCCATAAAAGACCTTTGAGGTATCATAAAAATGTAATAAGCGGTACAGATATCTATCATCAATTCTATTTGATGCTTTAAGCTTCAAATAAGCGGATGTTATTATTCCCGAAAGAGAAGAGCGGCCAACACGCAGGCTACGCTTATCATTCTGTAAATCTGTTAACCTGAGGATAATGTCCCCCGGCCAAACTAGCTGGTAGGTATTGAATGACTCAGGCAAAAGACCAGAGTTGTTTTCAACATTCCGGATTTTAATATTTCCATAACTTAAAGACAGGACATTAGTTTCCTTACCATCAACATTCTTGATTTGTTCGTGTCTTAACACTGAATAGGCTGGTAATACTTCCCAGTGCGCGGGTAATTCGTCCAAAACCCACGGTATGCCTGATTCCTTAGTTTCAGTATAACTCTGATACTTCCCTGCCATCAGGAGTGCACCTCCTGAAGCAATTGCATGATTTCCGCACTGACTTTATCCAAGTCGGCATCAATTTCTTTTAGTCTGCGTGGAGGCTTGTATTCGTAAAAATGACGGTTAAACGGAATTTCATAACCCACAATACCGACCTGTCCGTCTTTTTCATCACGCTTAGTTTCATCTATCCATGCAAGTGGTACGTGGGGTTTTACCTCACGCTCAAAATACGCATAGATATCTTCTTTAAGCGGCACGTTTTCATAGTCGCGCAGATCCGGGTTGGGCTCTATCTCGCCTTTGTTTTTACCCGAATCGATATAGCAAATCTCGGCGTCGTCATTATGCTCACCGAAGAATTTCACCAACGCTTTCTTGTTAGCGGCTGACGGTTTCGCTGGTGCGATGACCTTTAAAAACTCATCGCGACTCATCAGCGTAGTGCCTTCAGGCAATGTAGACAGTTCCGCGTAACCAATAGGTGGATCTGGCAAGTCTGTTAAATCCGGCTGTTTATTGCGTTCAGCCTCCAGCAGCTGTTGATAATAGTCATCTAGCTTTTCTTTGGTGATGGTGAAAGATAGCTGTAGTGGCCTTTCGACGGTGATGCGGCGATAACCAAAGTCTTGGTAATCAAAAATCTTGCTGACTTGCTTAGTACCTTCTGGGGAAGCTTCAAACTCACCAAACAAACGAACAATCTTCTCGATGCTCTCGTCTGGCAGGTATTTGCGCTTCGAGCCTAATGACTTGCGCATTGACGCGTTGAAATTGTTTTCAGGGTTTTCCTTATCGTCGGTACTGGCGTTAATCAGCTGTACCTTGCCTTTGCGATGGGCGGGCTTGTTATTGGATAACACCCATATGTAGGTGGCAATACCGGTGTTGTAGAACATGTCCGTAGGCAGTGCGATAATCGCTTCCAGCAAGTCATGCTCTAACACATAACGCCGAATTTCACTTTCACCGCTTCCCGCGCCACCGGTAAATAAAGGTGAGCCATTTAAAATGATACCAATGCGTGAGCCACCTTCCGATGGGCTGTGCATCTTACTAATTAAATGCAGCAGGAAAAGTAGCGAACCGTCAGACACTCGCGGAAGACCCGGTCCAAAGCGGCCATCATAACCCTTGACCTTATGCTCATCGTTGATGATTTTTTGGACTTTTTTCCAGTCAACGCCGAAAGGCGGATTACTGAGCATATAGGAAAAGTCCTGATGGATTAATTGGTCGTTAGAAAGCGTATTGCCCAGCTTGATATTATCAACATCCTGCCCTTTAACCAGCATGTCGGCTTTACAGATGGCGTAGGACTCTGGGTTCAGCTCCTGACCAAAGGCGACCAGCTTGGCCTTTTCATTCATTTCATGTACGTATTCCATCCCCGACGATAAAAAGCCGCCGGTTCCGGCTGTCGGATCATAGATCGTGCGGACAATTCCCGGCTGGGTCAGCACGTCATTGTCTTCAATAAACGTCAGCGAGGTGGTCAGGTGAACGATATCACGTGGGGTAAAGTGCTCCCCTGCTGTTTCATTTGAGCTTTCTGCGAAACGGCGGATAAGCTCTTCAAACACCAGTCCCATATGATGATTATCGATGGAATCAGGGTGTAAATCGGTATTGGCGAAACGTTTAGCAACCTTATAAAGCAAGTCAGCCTCTGCCAACTTATCCAGCGTGTTGTAAAAATCGAAATGTTCAAAGATTTCGCGAGCACTGGGGCTAAAGGCGCGGACATAAGCTTCGAGGTTATCACCGACACCCGTCTCGCCAAGGTGGTTTAAGTCCATCTTACTAGTGTTGTAAAAGCTCAGTTCTGCCACGTGCTTGAGTATTTGCTCTTGCGCCTCGGGAGGCATGTACTTTACTTCGTCATACTTAGCCAGAACAATTTCTTTCTTGTCTTCTAAAACACATTCCAGACGACGTAATAAGGTAAACGGGAGAATAATGCGGCCATACTGACTCTGTTTGAAATCACCGCGAAGCAGGTCCGCAACAGACCAGATAAAGGCAGCGGTAGAGGAGAAATTTTCAGTCATTGTTATTGTTATCCACTTTAAACAGCTTAAACTGTTTTTCCCCAAAAATAACACACTTACTTACGCTTGCGCAAAATCCACAAAAGCTCGTGCGCTAAATATCCGATGTGGTTTAAATCGAAATTTCGGTCTTTCTTTATTACAAGTAGTTCAATGTACATTTTGGTTTTGAGCTTTGAAAAGTTTTCGGTGCGCTCAATCTGACTGGAGGAGTTATCCGGATTGAGAAACACGTTCTTATTAGTCTTTTCCAGATAAAAGCACTATAGGCGATTAGCAAATTCTTTAACACTGGATAGGTCTCCTGTGAATCAGGATATATCTCGTAGCCAACTTGGCTGAATGTAGTCGGAAAATTCGTCGCATGACACGAACCGGCCCTTAATGATCTCAACGAGTTGAAAGATTCCCAGTCATCGGGGCTCTGAACCACACTGAAAGGTCCAATCCTTTTGTCGAAAGGAAGAATGAATATGCCCTTTACCCAGTCAGCAGCGAGTGGTAATTTGTCTAGATATTTTAAGACCAGCCCACTTGTGTCAACCTATTCTAGGACGGGACACCCTCTTAAGTAAGGCCTGACAACCCGCACCACTCTTTAAATATAATTGAATAATCAAAGTGATCGTCTGGGACTATAATATCTCTAATTTTTCCTGTTTCTCCATACGTTTTAGACCAAGGCACTTCGTAATGCCCTACAAGCGACACTGTACACCAAGTTTCTTTTTCGTAGACTTTCACCAAACCAACATATTCTTATTATGAATATGATATAACCATTAGAAATAACAGATTTTTGGCGAGTTTCAATAGGCTGTTTAGAAAAATTATCAGAATACCAATACTTTCCATGCTCAATTAATAACACAAAATCACAATTTGTCAATAAATCATTGTTTATTAAACTGTTTTTTTATTATTAACTTTACCAATAATTTTGTACCTGCATATTTACGATTAGATTTTTTTGACTATATTCCGCCTCAAGAACGATTTTTTGAGGCATCCAATGAAAAGTAAAACGAATATACATTCTCGGACAACGGTTTCGAAAAAAATGTATCGATCGAGTTCAATCATGATCTCAGGTCGATTTGCATGTAACAAAAACGAAAACCAATTACTTTTTCAGTCTTATCTAGAATTGGGAGTACTCAGAACCTTTGCATTAGACCCTTCCATAACGTTTATGGATACCCAACGCGGTACTATGAAATGGCGACCAAGTAATTCCAAGGCGCTACGAACATACACGCCAGATGTAGTTTCAATAAATGGGGATGGGGAAATCACCTTCACGGAAGTTAAGCCTAAAGCAAAATTGGTGAAAAATGAGGTAACGCGATTAAGTGAAATCAAAGACTCCTTTAATAATGCAGGCTACGCGTTTGAAGTTATTACTGACGAAGAAGTGCCTTATGAGGTGTTCGTTAACACCGGACAGTTACTAAGTGCAGATATTAGTCATTACGAACCGGGGTTTTTACAAACCATAGTAGACAGTTTATCAACTATTTTCCCTGATAATTTTACGTTTGGGCAATTAGAGCAAGCTCTAACCCTATATGGTTTCCCAATTTGTCACTATGGTCTCATCAAAGCAGGCTATTTCACATTCGACATGAAAAAATTGCTGGAGCCCTCATCTCCTATTTGGAGGGCATCGTGAGTATTCCTTTCTTACGCGAATCAACACGTTTCACTCATCGTGGAACAAGATGTGAAGTTTTAAATATTTTTCGTTCTGAAAACGAGCTTCGTTATCGTGAAATCCATGACGAAGGTGAAAACTATTCATATTCTACCAACCTCATATCGCTAGCAGAATTTGCACGCAAGATGGACGACGGTGATATTCATCTTGAAACATCTATTAAGGAAAATTTTTCTCGCTACTTAACTGCTGAGCAAACAGCACAAATAACCTATCGAGAGATGTATGTGCTAAGAGCGATAAAAGAGAGCCCTTCAGCTCCTACAAGGCCTATAGCGGTAGACGAAGCAATAAAGATTGTTTCAGAGAAAGTAAACGATAGTACACCACCATGCCGCTCCACTGTGCAAGGATGGATAAAGCGTTACAGAGATAGTGGTTACAACAAATTATCGTTAATTGATGGTAACTTCTCGACTAATTGTCGTAACCGACAACTTCCCGAAGTTGAAGAAGCATTTCAGGACTGCATTGCAAATTACTACTTGCAAAACGCGCCCCAACCTATTGAACAAATTTATCAGCGATTTCGTGAAATGTGCGAAACGATCAAGGTCGAAAATACTGGCGACCCAAAATACAATTTTAAAATACCCAGCAAAGGTACTTTTAGAAACCGGATAAAAGCGTTTACCGATGAGGAAATGTTGGTCGCTAAGTACGGCAAAGCAAAAGCTAAGCAGAAAATCAGAGATAAACTAAAAAAGTTTAGGGTGTCCAAAATACTAGAACGTTGCGAAATGGATGGGCTGCATATCCATATCGGAATTGTTGATGAAAACGATACGACAGTATTTTTGGGGTCAATCGTCCTTATGTACGTCATGGACGTGTACTCGCGGACGATATTAGGCTACTCACTACATTTAACCAAAAAGAAAAGCGAGACAGCCGATCTCATTCTCGCATGTCTTAAGCATACTTTGGCTATTGATCGGGATAAACGCTGGCCTATCGTCAATAAAATTTCATTGTTAGTGACTGACGCAAGTGCACCAGCAACCGGGGATCAATGTTCTACTTTCATATTGGAAAATGACATTTCGTTGCTCATTACAAAAGTTGGTCAACCGCAAGAAAAGCCGTTCATTGAATCGCTCAATGCAACTGTCCGGCGAATGTTTCTCAGATTCTTACCGGGATATTTAGGCAGGGAAAAATTTAGGGGCAATAGCATAAAGCTGGGTGAAAACGTTGAAAAACAAGCGTCTATGACACTAGACGGCTTTATCAGAGAATTCGAACACTTTGTCCACGAAATTTATCATAAAAACCCGCATTCTGGTTTAAATGGTCGCGCTCCAATAGATGTATGGAACGAGGAGTTTAACAAGCAGCCTCTTGCCGTAAGAGAACAAGTGAAATTTCCTCAAGCCACATCAATGCATGGGGTACGTGCTGAGCGAAATTTTCAAAAAAAAGAAGATGGCTTCTATGTAGATGGCCGCTGGTATCGCGATGCGAAGTTACATAAATGGTTAGTTTCCAACAGTAAAAGTAACTCTGGCTATGCTGAAACGGAAGTACTTAAAAAGATAACTATTTTATATTCACAAATAGACGTACGTACAATAACAGTGATCCATCCAAAAACACTGGAACCTCGGAAAGTGCAATTATCTGATTTGGAAACACTCAATCATCCAGATGATACACCTCTTCAACGAGAAATATATCTTCGGCTAATCGAACAGCCATATCAGAATCTACCCAAAGCAAACAAACGCTTTTACGAACCTAGTCTTAACATCGCTGAAACTGCGAACAAAATTAATAAAAACCGAAAGACTCTAGATAACGAGAAGAAGCAGAAAGCGAGCGAGAAACGCGTTCAAGACGCTGAACATCATAATGTAGATAGCTCCGAGTACGCGGAGGAGATGGAGAAACTAAAGAAAAAGAACACCCCAGAAAATATTGTGATACACCCAAACAGCCAGTCTGCTGACAACGATCCTAACGAGAGTGAAGAATGGGAAGACGATATTGAATTAAATGATATAGGCAATTGCGAGGAGTAAAGACAATGAGCCAACCAACACACCACGAAATATACATTAATTCACATTTTACGAAAGTGATAAAAGAGAGACTACAATATTGCCTGCGTTCAGTAGGGAGAAATGCCCCCAGTGGCTTGATTATAGAGGGGCCAACAGGTGTTGGTAAAACGACAACCTGTGAACGTGAGCAGCTGTTAATCAATAAACAATATATTAAAAATGGCTTACCTGCGCCAGTCTACTTGGTTAAATCCCCGAATAATCCCGGCACTAAAGACTATTATTCAGAAATACTCGCTGAACTAGGTGATCACGCCCCGTATACTGGGACTTTACAAAATTTACGAGATCGCCTTTACAAGCAACTTGTGCGCAAACAAGTAAAAGTTTTAATTTTTGATGAATTCCAACAATTGATTGAAAAACGAAGTGCTAAAGTTGTTCGGCAAACCCTAGACGATATAAAACTAATCTCCGACAAGTTTAAAATTGCATGTGTATTTGTTGGTACAACGGGTGTCAGCAAATTGGCTGAAAATAATGAGCAAGCTGCTTCCCGTTACCCAAATATCATTCGCATTAACTATATGAAGTTTAACAATGAAACGAACCAAGCGAGAACTACAAGATTTATATCTTCGTTCTTAAAAATACACTCTTTTTCTGGGTTGGATCTGGATGAATATGAAATTGCCCTTCGCTTTTTCGCTGCAACCCGGGGAGACTTACGCCTCTTTGTTCACTTATTAGACGACGCTACAGGTTTCTTGACTGCCCCAAGTGATATCAAACCATTAACACTCGCAAGGTTAGCAAGCTCATACAAATTTTTTTCAAAAAAAATAAAAAAAACAAATATATCTCCATTCACCGCGGATATCGCGGCAATAGAGGATGAATTGAAAGTCACTAACATGTTAAAAGCTTCAGGAAAAGCTTCATGAAAAATCCAGAATCCACGTTTAGGTTGCCCTCTAGAGGAGAGTCAGCCTTCCACTATTGCGAAGATATAGCGCATTCACATGGCTGGCTTTCATCTGAATTACTTTTGAAGAGTTGTGGATATAATCCAGTAAAAAACTGGTTTATAAAAAAACAACCTGCCAATAAGGCAATTAGTATTCTCATTAGCCCATTTGGCAACAAGGCGGATATTGCTTCTTTCGAATTTACGTTTTTCGAAGATATTATCCCGCAGTTGCGTATTTGCCCTAATTGCCTCAATGAGGGAAAACCACATCGCTCTGACCATCAAGTTCCGTATATTACACACTGTTCCATACATGGCACAGAACTAATTGACCACTGCCCTCATTGCACGACAAAGATCTTATCACCACTTCTTCGAGAATGTGAAAGCTGTTTAGCCCCATTAAAAGCAAGTAGCATCACCAGTCGCTCAAGATATAATGATTTTGCTTACAAACAGAGAGATCCGAATCAGTTTTTGAGCAATCTGTCCATTGTGGCTGGTCTTATTGCGAGGCCATGGGACTTATTATCTGCCCCAGTTGACTGGAAAAAGCTAACCAACAAAGAGATTGTACAGGCCTTCGATTGTGCTTTCATGATGGTGACAGATTCTTTAGCCTTTCCCCAATATAAAGAAATGTTGTATTCGCGGCATAGCAAGAATTGGAAGCTACTCTCCCCTTTGCTTGAAGAAAAGATAGGTGTACTGAATACCGCCATAACTGAATGTGTCGAGGAGTTTGGGCCGACAGTACCTTTAACTAGATTTGGACTAAACAAGTCACAACTAGAAGCTTTGTCATCTTCTTCCGTAAAAATGCTCCCGCAAAAACGGTTGGTAGTGATGAGTGATGATGAAGAAGCTATTGAGGAGCATTGCACTGGCAGACAAATTATTAAGGTATTTGGCCTCGATTGCGTCACGTTGAACAAATTAATTGAAATGGATATTTGTGTACCGATAAGTAATACGAGGGTACTGAACCACGCGATATTTTGTTTTAAATCTACCGTTGAACGGATCAACGCTTGCTTAGCTGCCTACCACTTACATTCGGGCGGTGAACACTTCTGTTTTAACCATTTATCAGAACAAGCTTTAAAAGCTTACGGACTGACAAAAGGCGATATTTTTGTAAGCATAATTAACGGTGAAATTGAAGCTCAGTTTGATGATAAGCAATTGATTGAAGGAAGTCGTATCTTCATTGAATCATCGTCACTTTTAGCGTTTATAAACACACGCTCGATAATCAAGGATCATATAACAATTGCAGAATTTGCAGAAATTCTGCTTGTACCAGAAGATGTGATTGAAGAGTTAATGACTAGAGGCGTTGGCATACTCAACGCTAAGTACGGAAAAACAGTTCCACTTCAATTAGACAAAGCTTCACTGAAAGCTTTCTTTGGAAGCTATGTTCCTATAAATAGAATCGCTTGGCTTTACAAGATTCCTCTTAGTAAGATTTTTGAGATTTTAAGAAGTGATGGTCACCGCCCTTCAATAATGTTCATCTATAGCCCATCCATAAGAAAACGATACTGGTTTGTAAAAATAGATGAGCATGTTCGATGCAGGTTAAGCGAACTTCTCAGCAAAATTCCCAAAAGACTTATTCAAAAAAAGTGGTATCGCTATGACGGTGACTCGATTTTTGAAGGTATAGAGGATTGCTTTAGTAATTATGATATGAATGTACCACATGAATACTAGAATTTTTTCTTGTACCTATTTGTTTCAAATTAACAGGAGTAGGCAAATAGAGGATACTTTTCAGAAACTTTGTATTGGGTTTAATTAATTTTGTTAAATCGAAATAAAACGCCAAGGGTTATTGTTTATGAATGTTATATTTTTGTGCACATCGAATTTAAATCGCTCTAGAACGGCAGAAAATTATTTTCGCAGTAGATTCCCTGAAATTAACTTTAGAACGGCTGGTTTAAGCGAAAAATATTGTAAACAATATAAGACGATTTTGTGCACCGAAGAGCTTTTAAGTTGGGCCGACAAGATATTCGTCATGGAGGATATGCATATAGAGCGGATAAAAAGATCCACGGATGAAAAATACCTTCATAAAATCATCAATCTCGAAATTGAAGATAAGTTTGCTTACTTTGACGATACATTGATTAAGCTACTCGAATCGCGGGTTGCATTACCGTAGATTGGCTATAATTGCATCTAGCAATAGGAAAACAGCATGAAAAATGATGACGTTTTAGATGTACTCGCACTCGCACGTAAAGTTAAACGCGTTAGTGAAGGTGGCGCTTTGCCCACTGAATGGCTTCGCGAGGAACAAATACTTTACGGAATGAACCATGATTTTCCTAATGATTTGCAGCGAATCACACCCGACTATAGGATTTCTATAGGCAAATTTAAAGAATCCCAGTTTCATTCGCTTTTTAGTCTGTTACATAAATTCGTTCGATAACATCATGCCGTATTGCCACTCATCATTGAAAGCTCGGATCCCTGAAATGGTTGAAAATATTATCAATCGCATCGCTATAGATAAATTTCGTGCTAGACAAGCTTATAGTCTAGACAGCAACATGTGGAATATAGACGGTTCATTAAACGATGTTCGCGCTGTTTGCAATGATGGTAATGAGATTGTGAAATTCTTCTGCCGGTACGAGGAGGATATAAAGCGTACCGACGCAAAGATAGCAGAATTTGCCCGCAACCATTCGACATTATGTGAACTGGTTAATAGCAAGGAATAATGAGGTCCTAGTGGTAGTAGCTCATATCTGATCTGCCAGTTCGATAAATATGGTTTGACTTCATTTGACAGACAGTTGTTTGCGCACAGCAGTAATTAATCTAGATCGTCTCTTTCGGAGTGACGCTGTGAACCTAGTTCTAGAAAATCTGAAGATGGTTTGCTTTCGAGGCAGCTATCCCAAGTTTTATTCGTTTTTTCTTGCTTGATTAGCTCAATTGCTACCAACTAATTGTGCACATACGCCTGCACAAATCAACGGCAATTGTAGCTCGTTCGTAAAAGGAGCTACCCACTCAATTGTTGAACAGCCCGTTGACCAATTAAACGTGAAGCAGGATGTTGCGCAAACTAAAACAACTCAACAAGCTGTAGTGGCATAGTGGATTTGGCCAATATGCTTAAATCTGTCGAGGATCCAGCACTCGAAAATGCGTTTAGTTACTACATGGAAGCCGCAAAAGCCGCCCACATGTAGTTCAACGACTCAACATTAAGTGAAGCAAAAAAGTCTCGTTTACTGGATGTCAATCTAGCGAATAAGAAACAAAAGATGTGTCAGGTTCGTGAGGAGGTAATCAGTTTAGTGCAACAAGGGTATGCCTCTGGCGTGAATACTCCAGAATATTGCCGTTAAATTATTAAGCCCCGATTAGGTGATGGGCCCCCCTACTGGTGTTTATCTTCAACTACTTCGAGCGCACTTGAACTTTCACAGCACAGTTGCTCTTCTGGAGCGTCAACTTGCGAATCTGCAATTCTTTTGAATCGTAGATAAAAATATGCGGAGCACAATCCCCAAAGAAGAAAATAGCCAAGCTGTTTCTCCACTATCAAAATTGTTAATTTATCGTACCAGAGTAGAAAAACTGTTTGCTCCCATAGCATTGGAGTCGCTGAATACGGCAAAAGATAATATGCGTTATCAATAAACGCCCCCAAAATAAGTATCAGTGTTATCCCAGCGATTGCTGAAGCAATTTTGCGCTCTGTATCACTGACATCGGGTGACCGCAGTGCCGGTAAAATTAACGCCAATAGTATTATTCCTATCGCCATATCGATGAAGTCGTAAGCACCACCAGCTGATGCAACTGATATCGCTCCACCCAAGCCAGTTGCATAAAGCGCAAACTGCTCTGTGCCGATATTATTTTTGTTTTCCATTCGCTATTTTTCCCTTGTGGTTAGCGTTGAGAGGCTGGCCCAAACTTACTGTTTGAGAAGAATACTTGCATAATTAGGGGGAACTGTACAATATACCACCACAGTCACTTCGTTCCAAATATTTAGGCCAAGCATTTTACGTCCTTAGATGGACTGTTTGTTAGCTATTTACTACGCCGTTCATCCCAAGTTGTTGATTTGCAGCTAAATCTGATCCACTGTTTGCATTGAATTTGATCCACCATGTTGGTTAAATTAATGCCACATTTTTGCTGTGTTTACTAGTTATTCTTCCCCTTAGTTCGCTGTGATGATTGTTTAAACCGGTAGCTATCGTTACCCGTTTCAATGATATGGCAATGATGCGTTAGTTTGTCCAGCAAGGCGGTTGTCATCTTTGCGTCACCAAACACTTTCGACCATTCCGTGAAGTTGAGGTTGGTTGTGATGATGATGCTGGTTCGCTCGTAGAGCTTACTGAGCAGATGGAACAGCAAGGTGCCTCCCGCCTGACTGAACGGCACATAGCCAAGCTCGTCGAGGATAATGATATCGACAGAGGCAAGTCGGTTAGCTGTACGACCCACATGGCCTTGTAGTTTCTCCTGCTCCAATTGATTAACCAGCTCAATGGTAGAGAGGAAGCGAACTCTGAGGTGGTGGTGTTGAATTGCCTGCACACCTATAGCTGTAGCCAGATGCGTTTTACCGGTGCCAGGCCCGCCTACCAGAACGATATTCTGACAGTCCTGTACGAACTCACACCGATGTAGTCCTTTTACCAGCGTGGTGTCCACGGTGCTTTCAGTAAAGTCAAAGCCATATAAATCGCGATAGGCGGGGAATCTGGCTGTTTTCATTTGATACGCGATGGAGCGTACTTCCCGGTCGGAGACTTCTGCTTTTAGTAAGGTGGTGAGAATAGGCAGCGCTTGCTGATAGGCGGGTGAGTTCTGCGCCGATAGCTCCTGTATACTTTGCATCATGCCATGAAGTTTAAGCGTTTTAAGGGTATGGATTAATGCTTCAATGTGCATATTTGGTGCCTCTCAACTGTTCATAACGGGCTGTATCTACGGTAGGCTCGATGGTTAATTTCAGTCGGTTATCCAGTGGCACTGGCTCCGGGGTTTGCGGCTGTAGTAACCGATTGAGGCAGTTAATAATATGCGGCTTAGATGTTAGCCCGGCTTTGAGTGATTCAGTGATGGCTTGTTCAACCAACCCCTCATCGTGATGCAACACTAGTGACAGGATATCCACCATGTCACGGTCACCACCAGTACGCTTTAACCATTGTGATTGCAATTGACTGAAGGCTTCCGGCAGGGTTTCGAACGGTGCACCATTGCGTAGTGCACCGGGTTTACGCTGGGCGACAAGCAGGTAATGTTTCCAGTCATACACTGTATGACCCGGATGGTTATGGTCACGACTAAATACACGGTTATGCTCTGCAACCTGCTTCCCTTCGGCAATACACACCAGTTTGACAGGATACACATGTAAACTGACTAAGCGATTAGCATAGCTGGCTGGAACGCTGTATTTGTTACGCTCGAACATGACAAGACAGGTTGATGATACACGTTTGGTCTGTTCGATAAAGCCATCGAACGGTGCCGTAATCGCCATTAGGTGCGACTGCTCCGACTGCCAGATTTGTTCTACGGTTTGTTTTGCGTACTCCGGGTGAAGTTGGTTTTGCCACTGCTGGCGGCAAGCGTCTTCCAACCATCCATTCAGTGCATCAAGCGAGTCAACCCTAGGCAGGCTATTCCACAGAGTATTGCGGCTGTCTTGGACATACTTCTCTACCTGGCCTTTTTCCCATCCAAGGCATGATACGGACAATCAGTTATTAGCTTTTGAAAGAAATTTACGAGTGATTACCAGACATTTAATCACGATGAAATATATTTTTGTTAAATCGACAGGCTGAAGGGTTTTTAATTTTAAGCTATATGCGAAATGCAAATTGGGTTGTTAAAGCTAGGTTAGATCGCTTTACTTTCGTTGCTGACGAACTTACTTTTTTCTCACATTTCACCCCCTCAATAAGGCTATAAGCACAATATTGATATTTGCCCTTTTTCTGTTATCTTCAATAACGTCTGTATAAAAAATACCCACAACCTTGCAAGGGAACTGTCATGAAACTATACATTCTCGCAACATTACTAATTTCGCTCTCATCAGTTAGTGGCTCGCTATCCGCAAGCGACTCACCAAATATTATCGAGATTGAATATAATGGGGTTAAATCGAACGTTGTTAGTGTTCCGATTAACCAAAGCGGCCTCATTGGGCAAGAAGGCTTAAAGAGAACTTGCGGACAAAGACAAGCAGAATTTAATCAGCTTAGAGAAATTATTCTGGCAGCAAAACAACTTTCAGAGGTGGAGGGTAAACGGCAATATTTTGCTATAGCTCATGGCTCAGAAGATGTATTTTTTAGTCGCTATAGGAGCATGGGTGTCAGGATAAGCAAGTTTAATAGAGGTGCCGAACTACCTGAGAGTGGATTTGTGTTATGCATCCACTCTGACAACAAACAGCAATTACAAGGAAATAAAGCCGATTTATATGACACTCTCATGAACCTTGGTTTTGGTGGCATTAATATTGGTGACCAAAATCCATGGTTTAATCCCGCCAGCATCAGCACGGAAGACTATCCACCAGGGTCTATTACCTTCTTTCAGGTGGTCGGCGACGTTAAATTTTATGCCAAATTTTATAATCATGTTATTCAAAGCGTGAACGAGACAATCACGACCTTGCAAAACCACGTACCTTTAAATGAGAGGGAAGAATTTAATGCGCTTCTACCTGAAATCGCTAAATCAAAAGAGCATTTCACAATGGGAGTATCTCCTTCCATAGATGACAGCCCGATAGAGTTGGAGGATGGCTGGACCCTGCGAAATGCCCATACGGAGCAAAATGGAATTATCACTTCTTATACAATACAGAAATTTTATGAGAATGTTACCGCCGCACAATTAAAGGACTTGTACGCAGACAGAATTGGGCATCCAGCAATAGGCTCTAGCGGCGATAAATATGTAGTGTTTGAAAATGACCTTTCGCCAAAACAAATGCTGCACTACTTAAGTAAGAGTAAGCCTGAGGAGAAATATAAAATCCTTGTTCGCTTTAGAACTAACCAATCTCCAGAGGGGACTATGTTAATGGTTAGTGCAAGTTCCCAAACGCTTTTAAGTCAATCAGAAGAGAGGTCGAAAAGAAAACTTGAAGTCTTCTTGGATGATTACAAAAAGAAAGTGATGGCACAAAAAAGAAGTGATATTTCACTCTAAAGTAAGAAAGAGAAGGTCACCACACAGAAAAATACTTTGAGGGTTATTGATTTGTGCCAGGCAATTATAAGATTTAACACCTTATCTTCATTGCTTTTTAAGTCACTTTTCCGCTATGTTGGTAATGATGTCAATCAGTTTTTCCACGAACGATGCCATTGCTTCACTCTCTTTTCTCTCAGATTAGCGGATTCCATATCCGAGAATTGTTCAAGGTACATTAATTTGGTCAGATTATACTTAGTACTGAAGACTTGAATTGGTTTATTCCTATGCAGGCAAACTCTCATCAGCAGGTTGCTAGTAACACCGATATAAACTGTCGTGAGTATTTGTAACAATGTAAATAGCTGGCGACTTCAATCTCAAGCTCCGTTTGAGTAGTGTAATCAAAGATTAAAATGCTTGATGAATTGAATAAAGTACTGTTTAAGAGCAGTCAGGTAGCCTAGGGAGGTTGCGGCCTGCGCCGCAATGACCTCAGTTTTCTAGGTTCACCAAGGTCTGCTTTACGTACACAAGAGACTGTCAGTTTTGATCTCGCTCTGTTTTAAAGTTGCCAGATTAAATAACAACTAACCGACCTAAGCCAATCGACCTAAACTACCAAAATAAATCTGTATGATTACTTAATCATGACTCTAACAGCGCTATCACCTAGATTTTTTGAAGAAGTGTTTTCCTCTGTATCCAAATTGAAAACTCTGTTGCGAGAAAGAAATTTTGACAACAGGAATGACTATCCGCTTACAAATTCAAATTAAATGATATCGTTATCGATTTTTGCGTTCTGGGGCTTTGAGACTATACCATCGTCGATAGTGTACGCTCCTTTAATGGACACTATCCCTTCATCAACGAAATATTGATTTTTAATTTCTAAGGCCAACACAGCAGATTTTGAAATTAT
This sequence comes from Alteromonas ponticola, assembly GCF_012911815.1. GTDB lineage: Bacteria > Pseudomonadota > Gammaproteobacteria > Enterobacterales > Alteromonadaceae > Alteromonas > Alteromonas ponticola. The sequence goes on from NZ_JAATNW010000007.1 coordinate 43,415, forward strand.
GTCATCATTCATATTGGTCATAAGATAATACTCAATTTGTAGGGTATAGAAGCACTTTACTAGCTTGTGATTTTCGCGCAAGTTGCATATTGCGGGAAAATTTGTTACTACTCTTAAAATGCTGATTTTATTTATTATTTAACTTTTTATGTCAGCATGTTTACGCATAACCACCAGCCCCGATTGCCTCTATATAACTAACGAGGACATCGAATTGATTGTTTTCAATCGCCACTTTTGCTGTGCAGCCTAATGGAGGAAGGTTCACTTCTTGATACCATTTCTCCGCATTCTCTCTGCTTCCTGCCCAGTGCTCTACGAGTGTGAGAATTTTTTCGCGTTGCTCGTCTTTGGTCATTTCGCTGCTCTTTAAAATATTTTATTTAGCGTAGCCCAAAATGAGGAATTTTTGGGTGTAGATATATCGTTAAGTTTTGCCCTCTCATTATCCTGAATAGCAGCTATACACCACAAACAACATTCCGCTTGAACACTTTTTTTACCTATATTGATTGTATCCATGGGCTGTACTTGATTATTCGAAACATCACCTAAATCAGAGAATGCAACTCTACTTGAGGTAGAAGTAACTTAGATTTCAGTGGTTGGGGCCATTTAATACGGGATTCATCTTGTGTTTGATGGTGAACATCAAATGGTACAATCCAAAGTCGCAAATCATCAGAATATTTAAAAGAATATGGTAATGGCTCTTTAAATTTTGAGTTCATCGGGTAGATCAGAATTAAATCGCCACTACCTTTTAAATATTTATGGCCATATGCAAACATTTGATAGAGATCAGCTTGGGCCAACATAAACTTATCTGAGCCATTGTTTTTGCTGGCATCGATTAATTTCCACTTTGTATCCATCACGAAAACAAGTTTTTCATTTTGATAAACCGCAATATCTGGCTTTAACTTAAACATACGCTGCGTGTTGAAATGGACGAGATACGTTGTCTGTAGTTGCCCTTTAACATTCATAAACGCAGGCAAAATTATCTGTAAAACTCGTTCAACGTAACTTTCAAAAATTGACTCCAATGGAAATAGTAATGAGAAAGCATTTGCTCGACCTTGCATTGATAATGGCGATACGCCCCTGAGGACCATTTCTGCCCAAGCAACAGCAGGCTTATAATACTCCATCCCTCTATTCACGCCCGTATGCAATGCCTCGCTATAATCATAACTCGTCAATTTACCAACATCGTTGAAAGCGAATTCTAATTCTCTTGCTAGCCGCTGATTTTGCTGTGACCTTGTAAATGACAAAACCTTTTGAAGAGCTCCCTTAATCAAACGGTTAGCAGGGATGTCAGGCTTGAACTCATCATATTCGACGCAAAATTTTTGTCGCTGTATGAGATTACGTTTCAATTGATCAGCGACTTGCAGTTTTCCTTTTAAATAGAAAAGATTATCAAATTTATTTATGTAATCGCGCTTAATACCGCGCTTCACAACCGTGTTAACTGATGATAAAAACTGCGCGACAAACACCTCCAATAAAGGCATTTTCTGTTCCATCACATTTGCTAAATTACTCTGAATGTGTCGAAACTCTCCCAAGGAGCGTAACATGTTCAGTAACGCTAAGCGTGACTCCACAAGTCCATTCTCATGCTCAGTTAATTTGGCTACCTTGGGTAAAATTTCTATCTGAAAGCCATCGGGTGTAATAAGCACGCCAACGTAATTTTGGAATTGCAATACTTCGCAGCCACCTAGACTTTTCAGGCGCAATATTTGTGAATGCTGGCTATCATCTAAGCTCAATAACCGCAGAAATCGATAGGCTGATTCAGGCACTACGCTGACATTATCTTTAAAACCAGTATTTTCACCCGAACAGATATAACCAAATTCAAATACTTGTATGAACCTTTCCATTTTATATCACAATTCAGATTGCGCTGAGTAAATATGAATATAAGTAGCGGGATTATCCCAGACGTTGCTCGTAGACGGTGAAATCGCAAAAGATTTCGTTTCGGTCACGTAATTATCCAGTCCGTGGTTGGCTCCAAACAACTCATCATATTTATATGAAGTCTCCGTAATGAACTGAAGCTCATCTTGCTTCTGGTTATCGCCGAGTACCAAGCGTATCTTGTTCCAATCTTCGAAAAAATATTCTTCTAGTAGCGGAAGAACTCTCTTTTGTACTACTTCTTGAAGATTTTTGAATGCTGCCTCTTCTCCTTTATCTTTAAGAGCCTCGCTTACAGGTATAAAGAATGCGTGACCCAGTGTATGCTCTCTATCATATAGTGCTTCGATACGCATATTGATGGTTTCTAAGAGTCGTTTCAAAGAGATACCTTTTACATATAGGTCAGTCAGCGTATTGTAGTCCGGCATCATCTCAATAAACTCAAACCTACGACGCAACGCGGTATCCATCATCGCAAGAGAGCGGTCCGCTGTATTCATCGTCCCGATTAGGTATAAGTTATTGGGAACGGTAAAAGGATCACCTGAATAGGTAAGAGAAACTTCAATAGCTTCATTACTTGCACCAAACGAACGTTTGCTTTCCTCGATCAAAGTAATTAACTCGCCAAAAATTTTTGAAATATTTCCTCGGTTTATTTCATCTATTATCAACACATAGTTTTGCGCTGGTTGATAAGCAGGAACGTTGCTAACTAGTGTTTTTAAATGCTCAACCAGAGGGAGGTAATAAACATTCAATCCTCCTTTAATGACCTTTGTGCCATTAAACACCTCTCTGAGCGTCTTAATGGCTAAAGTGTGTTTACTGCTCCCTTGTGCTTTCTCGAAATGAATGGTGGTATCTGTCACTTCCGTTATACGAAAGGATGACTTCTTTGTTGGAATAGTCACTCCTTGGTCATCATCAAAGGTGTCTAAGAAAATTTCCCAACTGGCTTCAAACCCGACGCGCCCACTCTGAAATGACTTAGCCAAGTTGTTAGCCGCACTTGTACAAATGCGTTTAAACACTCCAGATTGAACTTCGTAACTAATATTGCCGTCCTCTGAAACAGCCTTTAGGCCTTCAATAAACTCTTCGTAGCCGTAACTTTGGTGAAATGTGACAAATTGAATGCGTTTTTGAGCTACCAATTGATCATACTTATCTTTTAACTCAGCGCGGCTTTCCCACTTAAATGCAGGTTCAGCGGCCCTTACCGCAGCCTCAATACTGTAGTAGGTTTTTCCCGTGCCCGGTGGTCCATAAAATATTTGGTTGAGTGGCTGAGGGGAATACGGTACGACCTTTTTCTCTCGTACAGCTAAATCATTGGTTTTCGCAACCAGATTTAGCTCTTCTAACGCAATCATTAGATTAGGTTTCATCTGCCAAGTGAAGCCATTCTGATGCTCCTCTCCGTCAGCCACGAGCTGCCACCATCCAGTAAAGCGGTTGCGAATATCATCTTTTTCTATATCAAAAAAACGAGCAATTCGTTTGCTTAATCTGCCAATAATCCCATTCACGGCGGCGTGGCTTTTTAGGCTCAATGCCTTTGCTAACTGAGAACTTGTCGCCTTGGCTTCGGGTAATTGATACAATCCCTTTAGCACACTTAAGCTCTCATCATTAAGCACATCTGCACTATTTAACGCTGCTTTATACTGCTGTACAGTTAAATCCAGCGGCTCTACCTTTTGCGCAGAAATTTCCTTTTTAACTATGCCATCTTTGATATCAGACTCAGCTTTGAGCATCTCGACCAAGTTCCAAACTGCGACATTAATTTTTAAATCGTCCACATCAGCCGGAACATTTGCTCGAAGTGCAGCTTTTAGTTCTATGTTATTATCAAACCAATTACCATCGAGTGTTAAACCCAACTCAAAATGCGTATTGATAAATTGGGCGACATTATTGAAATCCTCTTCTTTCACACAAGAAGTTAATTTATCCGACATATAAGCGGCAAATACGCGGTTTAATAATGCCCGGTACGCAAAACGAAAGACACCTTCACTTTTCAGTTGTTCAATGGCAGCTACGGATTTAGCGTAAGTTTCAGAACTTGGATTTTGGCGAATTTGTTCTGTGAGAGTTCTTAAAGTTTCCTTTGCTGAAGTAAATTCAATTTTAGACGTGTTGCCTTGCATGAGGCTAGAAACGGCATTGTCCCGTTTAAACCAAAGTAACTCTAAGATTTCATCGTTAATCGGTGATGATTTAACCTTTTCAACGGTTTCCTTATAGGCGGGATACCACCTACTTTCGCCAACTTGCTCATATACGAAGCATTCAGAAATCATTTCTGGAATCGAATTGAATTGCGGCATGTATTATTCCTTTACTAATTATTGTTAGTTCCTAGTTTTTAGACATATTCAAGCTACTGATAATACAGCTTTTAATCTTCAACAGGTTTCAGGGCTCCTTTTGTACCATGCTTTTAACTTCAGTAGTATAGTCTTTCAATTCAACCATCTATTTTAAGTTTTAAATGAGTACTTGGGCGGTAGATTGTCACTTTTTCACTGACATTGAGAAGGAAGTCTTTTGCATTATTAGGAAATGGCTAGGGTTTCAGACGTGATTCAGACTTAGTTTTCAACCTATACAATACTCTTACTCCACCGTTATCAGTACGTTCGTCACGAACATCAAACACTTCAGAAGCTATGACGAGGCTTTTAAGCGTTTTATGACCATAGGTTTGTTTCAAAAGAGTAATTTCCTCTGAAGCATGTTGTTTCAATAATTGGCCTGCAATACTCAACAGAGTCCAGCCGTCATCGCGATGCACCTGCTCCGCAATTTCTTGAAGTAAAACGACTAGCCTGCTTCCTTGAATAAACTGCAATTCAAGATTCTTTTTACCTTCTTCAGAGCTGATAAAGGCAAGCAAATTTTTTCTTCCTTCATCGAGTGACTTTACGATCATACTTAAATTGTTAATTTCATGTCGTACTGTTTCACTTTGCGCATCGAGTTTCCGAGCTATTTCTTGGCAGCTATCAGGTGAGTCAGGCTTAAAATACGGTAGAAAATGATGAACCAGTTCGTTGCGTTCATTAACCAATCTGGATAAGGCGACTTTCTTTGTTTCAAAGTACGCTGAATCACTACTTATTCGGAACTTGAATGAAATGTGAGCTTCGTCCTTGTCGGCGAAAACTTCATCTTCCGTGTCCGATGCGTCATGTATATCGTCAATGTACTGACTTACAAGCTTTCCCAAGGTCTGCGTGCTTACAGTTTCAACTTGTTTTGCTCTCTTAGCGTGAAAATTTCCGATATGACCGGAGATGTTTCCATTTAGTACGATGTGCTTTAGCAAGTATTCTAGTTGTTGGAAGAGCAGCATATTTCTTCCGATCTTTTGTTGGACCTCATTGACTGAGACTTTAACCAATATAATCCCTCCGTTTATAAGTTCATCTTAAACCGACATGTAATCTCAATCATAAATTAAATACAGTATTTACGATATGGAGCAAACTGAATAAGAAGTTGAGTTTTGGTAAAGCTAGGCGTATTGTAAATAGCGCAACAACAAGCCGAATGTTTAATCTTTGTATTTAAGGATACCTTCACTGCTCACCTAGGTTTGCGGCTATGTCGAAAAATTCTAACTGTTATTTGGAATTGAACATTTTTTCTAACAGTTAATTGAGTTTATCAAAATCTCTATTTGCGTTTTCTTACCACAATCCCTTATTTCGCAGGGGATTCATTTCTAGCGCTAGAATGTAGTTGCCATCAATGGTGGTGAAAATGCTGCAGCGACTTAAGCGCCCATGGTCACTTAATTGTGTGTAAGCAAGTTAAATGTAATCCAGAAGTATTCCCCATCAGTAATCATCGTTAATAAGCTATTACTCTAATAACCTGGAGCATTACGTTAATGGAACGCAATCTACTCGTATTGATACCTTCTTCAATTTTTCTTGCGGCGTGCGGTGGTGGCGGCTCTGATTCGTCCGCCCCTGAGCCAGAGCCAACTAACTACACGGTCACGGCTACAGCTGATGAAGGCGGCACAATTTCTCCTGGTTCAGCTACCGTGCTTACAGGTGGCTCAACTACGTTCACCGTCACACCTGATAACGGCTTTGAAATTAAAAACGTGACTGGTTGTGGCGGCACATTAGAAGGTTCGGAATATACTACAGGTGCAATTAGAAGCGCCTGCTCTATTACCGCGCGATTTGATCCAATTCAAATTATGGTCTCTGGCACCGTAAGTGGCCTTAATGGTGAAATTACGTTGAAACTGGACAACAAAACGCAAAAACTGTCTGAAGACGGAAATTTTGAATTTAGTGTCAACCAGTTTACAGATTTTAATATAACGATCGCCAATGAACCAGACAGCCAGAATTGTGCTATCGAAAACGGTGAACAGACGGCATCGGAAGATATCGATAATGTGGTGGTGACGTGTGAAAACAAGGTCACAGCGGCTGCCGCAATAGACGCGGTCGCAGATTTCAGATTTAAGCTGTGTCTGGAAGACACTATCGAAGAAGAATATGCACAAGATGTAGAAGTGATAAACTGTGCAGGCAGACAGATAACCGATATTACCGGTATTGCTGCGTTCACGTCCCTTGAAGAGCTAAATATCGAGTCGAACGCGTTAACCTCGCTAGATCTGACTAATAATCGTCGCTTGCAACGTGTTAACGCATGGTCAAATGCCTTGACGTCGATTGATGTCTCCCGGGTGCACAGTTTAAGAAGCCTGAAAGCCTATGAGAATGAGCTCGACAGTATTGACTTATCTACCAACATTCGTCTTGAAGTGCTTAATATCAGTTTCAATAATCTCACTGGGATTGATCTGGAAAGAAATGAAAGCCTGGTTGATTTGTCCGTATCGAATAATAACCTGACAACGCTGGATATTACTCCCAATACCGCCCTCACCTTCCTGCATGCTGGTGCTAATGCGCTAACAGAAATTGATTTATCTGCAAATACTGCGCTTAAAACGGTTTACCTGTCTAGCAATAACCTTAGTAGTCTGGATGTAAGCAACAACACCGATTTAAGAGGGTTAAGTGCCAGCAGCAATAGCCTTGGCGGTGCGGGTGCCACCGTTGATTTGTCTAACAACCCTGAACTGGTGGAACTCAGGCTTTCTGGTAACGGTTTAAGCACTATCGATTTACAAAATAATACTAAACTGACCACATTGGACCTGCCAGACAATAACTTTTCAACGCTCGATATATCAGCCAATACCGCTTTGACCTCGCTGAATCTCATGGACAATATATTTACCACTGTGGATGTCAGCGCGAATACTGCGCTTACCACGCTAACGCTGGATGGCAACGGGTTGACTACTATTGATATCTCTAACAACAGCGCTTTGAACTATTTAAGCATTAACAATAACCTGTTGAATGCAATAGATGTGTCCAATAACCCAGGGCTGTCTACCCTATTGTTAACAAACAATAATCTGACCGTTGTGCCCACCGGGCTATCAGGAATTACGAATACACAAGCGACTATCGATTTGCTGCAAAACGAGTTTACGGCATCGGAAGAAAGCCAGCTTGATGTATTGGTCAACACCTATCCAAACCTTGTCTACGATGATGACAATCCATAAGGATTGCAAAAGGGGCTAACAGTTAGCCCCTTTTTTATTGGGCTTTTTGAATTTTATTATCTTCGGAAGGCGGCACTTCTTTTTCATCAGGGGAATGATCCGCGACATAAGCGCCCCGCTCTCCTTTTGGCGCTGGTTTTCCTGAGGTGCTGTCTTTTTCGGTCTGGTATTCCATGGCAGAATTCAATTCTGCGCCTATGAGAATGATGTAGGCACTTAGATAAAACCACATCAGTAAGATAATAATGCCACCGACAGATCCATAGGTTTTGTTGTACGAAGCGAATTCTTTCAAATAATAGGAAAAAGCAAACGAAAAAACGATCCAGAATACGGTGGCGACGACAGAACCAGGGGTTACCCAACGCCATTTTGCGCGCGAACGATGTGGGCTGTAGCGGTAAAGTGCTGCCAAGCCGGTGTTAAACATTAGCACTAAAATCGGCCAGGTTATCCAGTTGGCGGCCTGATCAGAAAGTTTATAACCCGACAATATGGTAATGACTTTCGGTAACACAGTGATAGAAACGAGTGCGACGATCACCGCAAGGATAATGGCCACTGTCAAAACCATTCTGGCGATAATCGACCCGATAAAACTGCGCCCTTCGGTTTCCGAATAGGTAATGTTACAGGCGGTGATCAATGCATTCGCTCCTTTACTGCTGCTCCACAGGGTTAGCAGTAAACTTACAATTACCCCGGTACCCAGCGCTTGGCTTGAATTGCCAATGAGGTGTTCTAATTGCTCTTCAAGTATGTACCTGCTTTCCTGTGGTAAAAATGTGATCAGAAAGTTCATGTGTTCTGCAAGTTGATCAGGCGTAACAATAAGCCCATACAACGATATTAAACCGGCCAGGAACGGAAATATGGCTAGCAAAAAATAAAATCCGACGCCTGCAGCGATAAGCGATAAATTATCCTGTTGCATCTTTGAATAGGTTCGCTTACCAATTCGCCACCAGGCGCGCGGAGAAAACTCGATTGCTGAATCAGCGTGGCTTGCAGACTTTTTGCTCATCAGTGAATCCATAATGTACGATTTCAGATATCAGTTCGGTACGGGCAAATTATTTAAAAAGCCTTATACGATGTTTTAAAAATAACCGATAAATCAATTGCATCTTAGCAGATGCACACTGAATAACTTATCCCGGTCCTGCCATACCTTAACGGATTGAAAACCCGCCTCTGAAGCCAGTTCAGCAAACCCGGGTAATGAATATTTGTAAGAGTTCTCAGTGTGAATTGACTCGCCTTTCTCGAAACGAAAAAGCTCACCATCAATAACAACCACCTGATCTTCTTTACTGAATAAATGCATCTCTATGCGGCTCTCAGCTTCATTCCAGATCGACGCATGACGAAATTTGTCTGGGTTGAAGTTTGCATCCAATTCGCGGTTCAATCTTATCAGCAGGTTCTTATTGAACGCTGCTGTGATCCCCTGGGGATCGTTATAGGCCGACTCCAGCACTGCCGTATCTTTAATTAAATCTATACCGATAAGTAACTCACCTCCCTGACCCACCAGCTGCCTTATTTGCTTAAGCAGGCAAGATGCTTCTGCGGGGGTAAAATTGCCGATGCTGGAACCGGGAAAAAACGCCGTGCGCTTACCCTCGATCTCCATCGGTAATTGCCACGGAGCAGAGAAATCCACGCACACAGCATGCACATCAAGCCAGTCGAAATCTTCAGCAAGAACGGTAGCGGCATTGATCAAATGCGCTTTTGAGATATCCATGGCGACATACGCTTTGGGTTTTAGCGCATTCAGTAATGTACGTATTTTCGTGCTGCTACCACTCCCTAATTCCAGCAAAATGGCGCGTTCCCCTATCAATGCGGCAATCTCGTCACCAAACTCTTGCAGCAACCCGATTTCGGTTCTGGTCACATAGTATTCCGGTAATTCGCAAATTTGATCGAAAAGCTGCGAGCCGTTCTGGTCGTAGAAGTATTTTGGTGAAAGTGATTTGGGGGTGGAAGATAATGCTGTAATTACATCTGCACGGATATCATCCTTCGGGGGGTAAAGGTCATAAAATTCAATAGCGGGTCGGGGTAACACGGCTTCAGATTTCATAGTTTTCTCGCAATAGATTTGGTGTTATTCAACGAGTCGGATACCACTAAACTGCCATCGGTCTTTGGGGTAAAAAAAGTTGCGATAAGACGACCGAATGTGATCCGCGGGGGTGGCACATGAGCCCCCTTTCAATACCATTTGGTTACACATGAATTTGCCATTGTATTCACCCACTGCCCCTGCCATTGGCTGGTATCCGGGATAGGGTAAATACGCTGATTGCGTCCATTCCCAACAACTACCAAATAATTGTGACAGCTGCGTTAAACTGCCCGCTGAAGCTGGGTGAAAAATGGGCTGCTCCCCCTCGATAAGTAGCTGTTCGTCACCTTCAGTTTCTGTCGTGGTTTTTGCATACTCCCATTGGGATTCGGTGGGCAGCTTTTTGCCCGCCCATCGTGCGAACGCTTCCGCTTCATAATAGCTGACATGGGTCACAGGGCTTGCCGGTAATAGCGGCGCAAGTCCGTGAAGTGTATATTCATGCCACTGCTCATCATGTTTCTGCCAGTACAACGGAGCGGACCAGTCTAGTTGTTGCTTCATTTGCCAGCCGTCTGATAACCACAACAACGGATCGTGGTATCCGCCATCGTCAATAAACTGTAAAAACTCTTCGTTTGTAATTAATCGGTTGGCCATTTTGAACGGTGGCACAATCACCTCATGTACCGGCGTTTCATTATCAAAATGAAACCCGTCATCGCTAAATCCCTGGCGAATGGTGGCATGCTTAAATGCAGTCCAGTTTAGCGCTGAATTGGCGTTTTCGGCGTTGGTTAGAGGTATATCGCAGTAGACAGGTAAGAGCGGATTGGCAGAAAAGCTGAACTTAATGTCGGTTAACATCAGCTCCTGATGTTGCTGTTCGTGATGAAGACCTAACTCGATGAGCGCAAGGATATCTGGTTGGTGAAGGGTTTCGATAAGCCTCATCATGGCGTCATCTACCCTCTTTCGATAGCTTTCGACCTGCTCTAACGTGGGCCGGGACAGAAGCCCTCTGTGGGGGCGCTGAAACTGCGGCCCTACTCCCTGGTAATAGGAGTTAAACAGACGTTCAAACTCAGGGTGATATGCTTGATATCCGGGACTGTGTGGTTTTAGCAAGAAGGTTTCGAAAAACCAGGTAGTATGCGCCAGATGCCATTTAGGTGGCGAAACTTCAGCAGCAGCCTGCAGCCCGTAATCTTCAATTAAAAGCGGCTTACACAGCCACAACGACATCTGCCGTACACGCTGATAGCGTCTTTGAAGGCGTTGATGTGCAGTCAGTTCAGAAAAAGAAACAGTGTCTTTCATGTGTGTACGATGCTTGATTATTAGTCTACTTTTTACATGTTAATTGTTCGTTATTACTTTTAACCCGTCATCTGACAGGTTTAGGCCCGCGCTGGCGTGCTCGTCGGACTAAATAGCCCGGTGTCAGAGTAATGACGCTCAATCAAATTTTTATGCAGCGTGCTTAGCACACTACGCCCGCTGATACCCAGTACTAAGCATGGTGGATTATTGAGAAGTTGCAAATTTATCCCATGAGGAATTATTAACTTTTACGACACGAACTTTATGCTGCAGCCAAGCGTATGAAATTTCATTCGATAATAGCGAAGGAGCTCACATGGTCTCAGAAATTACGGAACACCACGCCAAAACCTTAATTGCATTGATGGAACAAACCAGCAACTGGAAATTACATCCGGAAAAGCAACCGGCCTTTCGTTCAAGCGACGATGCTCAGAAGTATGTTGAAACTCATAACGAGCCTCTGTGTATAGAGATACCTGTGGTAGGCGCAGATAAAACGTTGTCAGTAAAAGTTACGTCCAGTGGCGAGGATATGGTGTTTACGCATATCAGTTTTGAGGAGCCAGTTGAAACGCGGGTGCATAGCTCCCACTTTAAACTTATTTCCAGCTCGGTTGCCGATATGCTAAATGCCAAGCTTCCTGACGGACAAAAAGTCTCGTCGTTCTAGGTTTTGCCTCACCAGGCTATCCAAGCACTGGCGCAGGGTTACATCAGGATCATTGACCAAACAATTGCCGCCAGAACCAGGCTCATAAACACGGCGGCAGAACCGATATCTTTTGCCTTTGCTATCAACACATGAATTTCGCTGCTGACCCTGTCCGCCAGCGCTTCCACCGCACTGTTAAGTAGTTCTGCAATCAGCACAATAAACAGGCTCATGATGAGTAAAATTCTTTCCACTACACTGACATCCACGAAACAGGCGATGGGGATCAGCACCACCATGGCAGCCAGTTCCTGTCGAAACGCGGGTTCACTGTAAAAAGCAGCCTTTAGTCCTTTCAGGGAATAAATAGTAGCGAAATATAAGCGAGGGAAACCAGTATGCTTTGAGGTCATAAGCTTGTTGTAAACCGCTTTATTATTGTTGGAAAAAGGGTTTTGTTAATGATGTATTGGTTAACAAGCTTACTTTAATCACAGCGGCGAAAAGAGGTCAACCACCTGTCATCAAAAAGTTCAAAAAAACGGCCGGAGTCACCGGCCATTTTTAGAGGTGAATAAGGGTTAAATTTAAACTACCCAGCCCAACGACTGCGCTTGTTCGTACGCGTATTTGGGCACATCTCTGGCGACAAAATAGTGATGTAACAGCATTACGCCCAATGCATGGTTGAGAATTGCATCAATCTGCACCTTATCTGAAACAGGCGTATCATCTGATTCCTGTCTGGCAATCAGAGATTCCAGGTAGTCTGCATCAAGTAAACCAGCTTGCTGTACTTTATCACGGCTGGCAAACTCATTAAGCAAATGTTTGAGTTTGTCCCACTTTGCTTTATCCGTATGCGCTGGGGGTGCCATAAAAGCAAATTTCTCACGCTCATAAAGCGTTTGTGGAAGCACCCCTTTCATTGCTTCACGCAATACATATTTTTCTTTACTGCCTTTAATACGCATCTCAGGTGGAATGGTAACAGCAAATTCAGCCAGTTTATGATCGAGAAACGGCGGCCGGGCTTCCATTGAGTTAGCCATATCTACCCTGTCGCCACCCCAGGTTAAAATCTGCCCTTCCAACATGGTTTTAATCCATACATATTGGGCCTTATCCAACGGATGTCTGTCCGTAAGTTGGTCAGGATCGAGTTTGCCTGCTATGGCTGCCCCTGGCTCATAATCCTTAATATTTTCGCGGTGTTCAGGGTGAATAAGCTTTCTGGCATGATCAGAGCAGCCCAACCACGGCTGCAAGCAACTAGGAGTAAAGCCGATGATCTGGTTTAGATATTCAGAAGTGTACTCATCCTTGGGCAACATGGCACCTTTGAATAGTTCATTTGAAGTTTCCAAAGACTCACGCCATTCTGTCGCCTGACTGGCGTCAAGCCCTTCCATACCATGCAAAAACATGTCTTTACGAAATGCAGGATACCCCGCAAACAATTCATCTGAACCTTCGCCGGTTAATACCACTTTGTAGTTAACGTGACGAACCTGCTGACTCATCATCAGTTTGGCCACGGCCAGTGTATTGTATATGGTGCGTTCGGTATGCCAGATGGTGCGGGCAAAATTGTTGTACAACAATTCGGCATTCAGTTTAAGAATTTCCTGATCTGCTTCAACCGATTGTGCCATTTCGGTGGCGATTTCAGCTTCATCGTATTCAACGTTATCAAAGCTGATGGTAAATGCTTTCAATGGATATTGCGAATAGCCTGACGCGAGCCCCAGAATGGCACAAGAATCGATACCACCGGAAAGATAACACCCCACAGGTACGTCGGCAGTTAAGCGCAGTTGCACGGCATCAAGCAGTTCTCGGCGCACACCTTCAACGTAATACTCATCAGGATGCTCTTCGCGTTCACCGATGGCGGGAAAAGCCATATCCCAGTATTTGGTTGTCTCGATGTTAAGCTTTCCAGCTTGTCGGGTTACCTTGAGCATGTGGCCCGGTTCCACCTGCTGAATTCCCTTAAACGCAGTGGTTCCTGGAACCATCACCTGAATAAGCTGGTGAAACAGGCCTTCTGAATCCAGTTCGGCTTTTACCTCTGGGTGCGCCAGGATGACTTTCACTTCTGAGCCAAACACCAGTGAATCGCCAGTCTGGGTCCAATATAGGGGTTTGATCCCAAAACGATCGCGCACCAGATACAAGCAGTCCTGCGCTTCGTCATACAGCGCAAACGCGAACTCACCGCGCAGCTTCGTTAGCGTTTCATCCATGCCAAAGCACTCGTACAAAGCTGGCAGCACTTCAGAATCACTCTTACTGGTAAAGGGTTTTCCGCGGGCAAGCAAGTCTGTGCGTAAACGTTGGTAGTCATAAAATTCACCATTATGTACACACATAGTCTGTCCACCATGTAGCCAAAAGGGCTGGCGGCCTCGATTCTCATCCAGATCATTGATTGAAAGCCGCGCATGGCTCATACCCACACCCATGTCGGCAGGGTTACAATAGCCATAGTTATCGGGGCCACGATGGTTCATGATCGCAGCCATATTCACCAAAGTTTGTGAGTCTATCGCGTGTTCTTTGGAGGCAGTAAAAATTCCGGCAATGCCACACATAGTTGCTTATTTCTCCTTAGTGAATTGAATCTAAACTATATCCAGCACGCGCTCGGCACGCTGAACCAGACAGGTCAAAAGCGCCTGTCGCAAAAAAACCGCTCCCCTTGCCTGGGCAAAATACCAATTGTGTTCGGTACTATCCAGGCTGCAGCACAGCTCGGCGCCGCGCGCCAAGGGGTGTAAAATAATCGCGCTTTTTTTCAAAGGCGAATCGCTGGTGATATGAAATTGCTTGCCATACTGATTAAACGAATTGCCTTCCCAGGCGATGGCATTTATATACACCACGTCGGCGTCGGGCAAAACATCGTCAAGACAGTCACTGGTTTGCAGATCTATACCAGCGTCGAGCAATTGGGTTGCCTGCCCTTCATCAAACATGGTCTCCATACTTTGGTCATTAACAATGGTGACCTGCCCAAAACACTCAGGAAACAGTGCCACTAATTTTAGTAAACTGCGTACCGTACGCATTTTTGACGGTAAACCAACCACGCACAAATTAATCTTTTCACTGCCTTCTTCAGTGATAAGAGAAGGTTTCCATTTGAAGATAGTGTAAAGATCGGCCATTGCCTGAGTGGGATGTTCATCAGTGCCGTTACCGGCATTGATGATCGGGATCCTCAGCGCACTCATCATTTCCCGTACCGAATTGGCGTTAGTGTCGCGCAGCACAACACAGTCACCGTAGTTGTTGAACATTTCACCTACATCCGCCAGGCTTTCGCCTTTTGCAATCCCTGTGGTGGAACGATCAGTAATCGACATAATGTCGCCGCCCAGTCGGTGCCAGGCACTTTCGAACGATAAGCGCGTACGCGTACTGGGTTCATAAAACGCAGAGATTAAAATTTTACCCTGTAAGGACGTGCCGAAACGATCCGGATTGGCTTCATATTTAGCGGCCAGACGAAACAGTTGAAACAGCGACTCGCGTTCAAACTGATCAATTGAATAGATGTGTCGACTGCTAAGTTTACTTAAGTGATCGCCGTCTTCCTGGATTGCCCGAAGCAGGTTTTTCGGATGCGCGTTGCCGTACACATCCGGCCGCTCCCGATTGAATTTAACCACCGCTTCTAAGTCGGCTTTTACCATAACGATTTACCTTTAATATCTTGGATAAGCCAATACAAAAGCAGTACTGGACTTACGCAACTTGTGATCAAACAAGCATAAACCAGCAAAGTGAGCACCGTTTCTGATAGATACATGCGCTACTCCTTAAGACTATGCCACGTAAAATAAGACTGGCTGCGAACTATGCCAATGCGACAAACTACCAGCGACACAGCGCATGAAATAATTGCAGCAACATAAAAGCCAATCATGAAGTACCCTATTAACCCGGCAACCGTGCCTGTAACCATTGCGATGGCCGCATAACCGCCACTCAGTTTTGGCTGATAAATACCGTAAACTATAGGCCAGATAGTAGCGGCTACGAAGGCGCCGGTGAAATTTAATAATGCTCCTAAGGTAGCGAGCTTGAGCGCGGCCACGCACCAGGTGGCGATACCCAGGCCGATAATAATGAGGCGATTCACCCGTAACAGTTTGTCAGAAGAGGCTTTTGGCATGAATACGCGTTTAGCGATATCCTGGGTAAGCAGGTCTGAGGTCGCTGCCAGTAACGAGTCCATGCTTGAGGCCAGCGCTGAGAAAACCACGATGAAAATAAATACCGCACCAATTTTGCCTAACAGCACCGCGGCTACCATTGGGCCGACCATGTCAGCGCTGGGTGGCGACAAATTTAAACTGCCTGCAGCCAGTGCAATAAAACCCGTTACGATGGGAATGGGCAACCATAAAAGGCCGGCAGTCAGGTAGGACTTTTTACCCACCGACGGTGCAAAGGCAAACGCCCTTGACCACCACACATTGGAATGAAAAATTTCGCCAATACCAAAAAACACATTATTAAAGAAAAACATAATGGCGGCTGGGAACAGCAGGTTTAATAATTCAGGCTGGCTTGTTGTCAGGTTAGTGTGAATAGTGCTAAAGCCTACTTCATCGATACACACCCAGGCGATGAACACCACCCCGCCGATGATGACAATAGACTGCACAAAATCGGTTGCGATAACCGCTTTGAGGCCGCCTAGTAAGGTGTATACCACACAGATCACTAAGATCGCCGTCATACCGGTGTAATAGTCAAGATCACTGAGTGACGATAGCAATAAACCGCCCGCCATGCCCAGGCTGACCAACCAGCCCAGTGCGTAACATAACGAGATCACCATAAACGCCATCCACGCTGCTTTGCCATAGCGCTGGTAGATAAAGTCGCCACTGGTGAAACCATTGGGAAGTAGTTGTTTTATTTTTGCCGCCAGCGGTGCGAACAGAATGAGGCCTAACGCCGCCATGCTGTACCCCAGCATGCCCCACACGCCAAACTGATAGGTAAGTTGCGGCGCAACCAGCGTTGTATTGCTGGTGATCCAGGTCGCCATGGCAGTGGCCGTCGCCATAGCAAAACCGACGTTTCTGCCAGCTAATGCATAATCATCGATGGTCCGATTATTTCTACCCAGGTACCAGCCCCACAAGATCCAGGCAATCCCAAATACGATTAAGATTGCCAGCGCGTTAGACGATGCCAGTGTAAAGTCAGTCATGGGACGAGGTGCTTCTCTGGTGTTTAAGTAAGGTAAAAATCAGATAGGCAAACATTAGTGCGCCAATGGCAAACAAAGTAAACGCACTTTGTAGCGAATAATGCTCAACCCTGATATTGCCAATCAGGCGCTCACTGTTTGCAGAAGATAACACAACGTCGTAGTTCCCGTTGGGCAAGCCACTGACTACCCAGCCCTGACCTGCGATCACGGGATAGGTTGACTGTTTGCTGCCTGTGGCATCAAGAATATGAAAGTGATTATAGGTGGCGTAGTCAGATTGCCAGGGAACGGTGATCACACCGTCATTACTTGAGTAGGCTTGCGAACGCTCAGCCGCGTGCGCGACCGTTGAAGACATAAGTATCCCAACAAGAAGAATAAAAACGTTGCGAGTAAGGCACAGATTGTCTGACTGCATTCGTATCCTTTTCCAATACTTTAAATTAGCCTACTAATTATTTGCACTGGAATCAAAGTCAATCTACCTTCAAAGGTATCCGATTATCGTTAATTTTTCCTGACGCGTGTTTTTGTTACTCTGAAATCTTCTATAGGATCAATATGTCATTACCTGCTATTAACCTTGAAAGACTTCGTTCGGACCTGCTCTCTTTATTTGAAATTGGCTATGACCCGCAAACAAAAGGCGTTACCCGTTTAGGTTTCACTCCTGCCGATAATGAGGCCAAACAATGGCTGATTAATCGATTTGAAAACGAAGGGTTCTGCGCACATGTCGACCATGCAGGTAATGTACGTGGTCGCCTGTCTGACGAACCTGTCAGACAGGTGGTGGCAACCGGTTCGCATATTGATACGGTAATTTCTGGCGGTATGTTTGACGGCACCCTGGGCGTGATTGCAGGTCTGGAAGTGCTGCGGGTGGTAAAGGAAAACAACATTCAATTACAAACGCCGCTAGAGGTTTTCGCTTTTGCCGAAGAAGAAGGCCGCTTTGGGGGTATGATGGGTGTGCAGGCACTGATTGGTGAACTCACACCTGAATGGATTTTAAAAGCCCATGACGTTAATGGTGTGATGCTGGAAGATGAGCTTAAAAACTCCGGGCTGGACCCATTAAGCGTGCTGGATGCCCGGGTCGACACGAACTATTTCAAAAGTTTTGTTGAGTTGCACATTGAACAGGGGCCCGTCCTGGATACGGTAAAAAAACCGATAGGGGTCGTTACTTCCATTTCAGGCGTTTACAAATGGATTGTTCGACTAATAGGTAAATCTAATCACGCTGGTACCGCTCCTATGAATATGCGCAGTGATGCGTTTATGGGCCTGGCTAATTTCGCCAATGAAATTCTCCGAATAATTGATGAAGAGGGCTCTGACAAAAGCCGTTTAACCGTAGGCAAGGTAGATTTAAAACCGGGCCACGCGCATACCGTACCCGGCGAAGTCGAATTCACTCTGGTGGGGCGTGATGTTGATGCCGATGTGATGCAGGCGTTAGCGGATAGTTGTCGTAAGGTGCTTTCTGCTATCGCCCGAAAACATAAACTGATGTTTGAATTTGAACAAATGAGCTGGCTGGACCCTCAACCGATGTCTGACAACATCATCAATTTGATTCAGGCAGAAGCCAAAGGGCTAGACTTACCTTTTGAGGTAATGCCCAGCGGGGCGGGTCATGATGCACAGCATATGGCAAAAGTGACCGATACGGGTATGATCTTTGTGCCTTCCATTGCCGGGGTAAGCCATGCCCCTGATGAATGGACACACTGGCAGGATATTGAAAAAGGTGCCAACCTGCTGTTGCGTACGCTATTAAAATTGGCCAGTTAATTTTTTTAGCCTATTAATGCTCTCCGTGTTTGGACACGGGTTTGGTTTCCTCTTCCACCTCGGCCAGATGACTGGCTGGCATGAAGGATTCTGCGCTGGCTTCTTTAACGTGAATGGCAAACGATTTGGGCACATTATCGCCAAGCAGGCTGCCTTTTCGGATAAGTGGAAAAATTTCGTCATAGCGTTTCACTGTGGATTGGTCAATCCGGCGGAAGATATGCGTACGATTAAGCTGATCAACTGACGGATGGCCGGTAGAAGAGAGAATATCCATGAGCGCATGCATTGTGCGTTGGTGAAATTGGTATACGCGCTCAAATTTATCTTCCACGTTTAACCCCTGCGCCAGCAGCGGATCCTGCGTGGCAACTCCGGAGGGGCAACGGTTAGTGTTGCACGATAATGAATGAATGCACCCCAGTGCCAACATCATGCCGCGAGCACTATTACAGAGATCAGCACCCAGGCTTAAATTTTTTACTATATCAAATGCGGTAATTATTTTACCCGATGCGATAAGTTTTATATCGTTGCGTAAGTTACATCCCACCAGGCAGTCCTCAACAAACGCCAGTGCTTCACGCAGCGGAAAGCCAATCGAATTGGTGTATTCCAGTGGCGCCGCCCCGGTTCCCCCTTCACCCCCGTCTACAGTAATAAAGTCGGGTTTAATGCCGGATTTATGCATGGCTTTGCAAATTGCAATGAACTCACTTTTACGCCCTAACGCGAGTTTAATTCCTATAGGCTTGCCGCCTGACAGTTGGCGTAACTTTTTAATAAAGTCTAACAGCTCTAGCGGCGTGGTGAATGCCGAATGGCGCGCGGGTGAATCTACCTGGGTAAAAGGCTGCACCCCTCTGATTCTGGCGATTTCCGGCGTGTTTTTGTTGGCGGGCAAAATGCCGCCATGACCCGGCTTAGCGCCTTGTGAAAGCTTTATTTCAATCATTTTGACAGCGGGTAGCCCGGCTTTTTCAGCGAACTGCTCTGCGCAAAACGTACCGTTGTCTTTTCGGCAGCCAAAATAGCCGGTACCTATCTGCCAGACTAAATCGCCCCCACCGCTTAAATGATAAGGTGATATGCCTCCTTCTCCGGTATTGTGAAAAAAGTTTCCTTTTTTGGCACCGCGATTTAGCGCCGAAATGGCATTTCTACTTAAACTGCCAAAGCTCATGGCTGAAATATTTAAGATGCTGGCACTGTAGGGTTGTGAGCATTCTGGCCCCCCTATGGTGACACGAGGATCTTTGTCCATTTCTTCCAACCCCATTGCTGAGAGAGAATGACCAATCCACTCATAACCATCACGATACGTGTCCATCTGTGTGCCGAAGGGGACAGTTTCCCGATCCTCCTTAGCGCGCTGGTAGACAATCGAGCGCATCATTCTGCTAATCGGTTTTCCAGAGGTATTATCTTCAATTAAATATTGCTGAACGTATGGTCGTAGTCCCTCAATTGTCCACCTTACCCGACCGATGAGAGGAAAGTTTCTTAAAACCGTGTGCTCTTTCTGAAAGCTATCAAAGGTGGCGGTAAGCAACAGGAACCCGGTCAGAAACAATAACATCCAGGCGGGTGGCCATAAGTAGCCAGCACCAATATTGACTACGACAAGTAAAATAAGAAAAGTGAGAATTCGTAATCGCACAGTTCATTCCCGTTAAACATTTTCAATCAGTATGGTACTAATTTCAGGTAAGATCAGCGCAATGCTGCCTGTCGTCACGCCAAATTTTCACCCTGCTTCCTCTGCACTGGCGCCCTTTCTCGTTACGCGTAACCTTTAAACGCACTGATATTTCAGCTTTTTGCGCGTTGTGGCGTACTTTTTAACCGAATAACGCTTAGTTTGAAAAAAGTAGTCTAAAGTGGTTTTACATTGGCCGCTAGTTGTCGCATTCTTGGTCCTTTATACTGACTCTTTTGATTACGGAACCTCATCATCCATGGAATATTCCTTTTTATTGTTTGCATTTGTTTGTGGTCTGACAGTAAAACTTATAGGTATTCCCCCCCTTGTTGGTTATCTGGCCGCCGGCTTTCTCTTAAATTTCGCTGGATACTCATTAACAGAGCCCCTTACGGCGATTGCCAATCTGGGCATTACTATTATGCTGTTTACCATTGGCCTGAAGCTCAATATCCGCGACCTGAGCCGCCGGGAAGTATGGGCAACCAGTGCAGCGCATACCTTATTGTGGTCCGCAATAATTGGCGTAATGCTCTTTTTCGTTAGTATTTTACTCACCGCCTATATTGGCGCCGTTGATTGGCAAAGTGCGGCTTTAATTGCATTTGCGCTGAGCTTTAGCAGCACCGTATGTGTTATTAAAGTGCTTGAAGAAAGCGGAGAAATGAAAACCCGACATGGCCGCCTGGCCGTTGGCGTATTGGTAATGCAGGATGTTTTTGCGGTAGTCTTTTTAGTGGTCGCCACCGGAAAAATTCCCTCGTTGTGGGCGCTGGCGTTATTAGCTGTGATCCCGGCTCTTCCCCTTTTGAGTAAAATTATTAATAAATCAGGCCATGGTGAATTACTTCCCCTGACGGGTTTCGTATTGGCTTTAGGGGGCTACCAGCTGTTCGAACTGGTTAACATTAAAGGCGACCTGGGCGCACTGATTGCGGGTTTGCTTATTGCTCAACATCCAAAAGCCACGGAGATGGCAAAATCATTATTAAGCTTTAAAGATTTATTTTTAATCGGCTTCTTTTTAACTATTGGCCTGACCGCATTACCTGACATGCCGATGTTGTTACTGGCCATTGGACTGTGTGTACTCATTCCGGTAAAAGCAGGGTTGTTTTTCTGGCTTTTCACCATCTTGAAACTACGCGCTAGAACAAGTTATCTGACCACACTCGTGCTGAGCAATTTCAGTGAGTTCGGTTTAATTGTCGGAGCTATGGCGGTATCGCTGAATATGTTGGCCGCTGAATGGCTGGTCATCATTGCGATCGCCGTCTCCATCTCCTTTGTTTTTACCAGCATCATGTATCGCTCCTCTCATTCGCAATACCACAGGTATAAAGAGTGGATAAAACGCTTTGAAAAAGATGAGCGGCTGGCAGCGGATATTTACCCGGTGATAGATGATGCGCGGTTTCTGGTAGTGGGTATGGGGCGCGTCGGCTCGGGTGCGTTTCAGTCGTTAGATAAACTCGTGCATGCCAATGTGGTAGGCATGGATTCTGATCGTGCCAAAGTAAACAAACTGCGCGAAGAGGGGATGAATGTCATCTGCGGCGACGGTGAAGATGTAGACTTGTGGGACAACCTGGATATCAGATCGGTTCGGTTAGTGTTACTCGCCCTGCCCTCAATAGAAGATGTAATTAATATTACGAAGCAGCTCAACAACGCCGGCTATAAGGGCAAAATTGCGGCTATCGCCCGCTACGAGGATGAAGTTGAATATCTCCTTGATCACGGCGTTGACAAAGTGTTTAACTTTTTCACCGAGGCCGGATTAGGTTTTGCTGAAGAAAGCCTTGCGTATATCGGTGAAGATGCCCGAGCGACGGCATAAAGCATGTTCGAAAACCGAATAGGAACAAAGGCTTGATTGATAACCATTTATGTTTGTATGTATATGTTTTTTAACAGTATTTTTGACATAGCAGCTTCCAGCTACTATACTCACGCTATTTTCACCAAATAGGATTATTATGAAAGGCGACAAAAAAGTGGTAGCCAGGCTCAACGAAGTGCTTACCAGTGAATTAACGTCTATAAACCAATATTTTCTGCACGCCCGCATGTTTAAAAGATGGGGCTTGGATGTGCTTAATGAAAAGAACTATAAAAAGTCGATTAAAGACATGAAACAGGCGGATGATTTGATCGAGCGTATATTGTTTCTTGAAGGCTTACCCAATTTGCAAGCATTGGGCAAGTTATATATCGGTGAAGAAACAGAAGAAATGCTTAAATGTGATGTTAAATTTCAATTGGAGCAGATCCCACAATTGAAAGAGGCCATCGCGCTGTGCGAGCAACAACAGGATTACGTTAGCCGCGACCTGCTCGAAGATATTCTCGAATATGAAGAAGCACATTTAGACTGGTTAGAAACGCAGGAATATCAAATCGAAAACATGGGGATCGAAAATTATCTGCATGCACAAGTATCAGGAGACGAATAATGAAAGGTAATAACAACATCATCAAAGCGTTAAATGAGTTGCTTGCGTATGAACTGGCAGCAATGGACCAGTACTTCATCCATTCGGAAATGTATGAAGACTGGGGGCTGAACAAACTCTATGAACGCATTAACCATGAATTTGATGACGAGCGTGAGCATGCAACCAAATTGATACGACGTATACTGTTTCTGGAAGGGACGCCAGACCTGCAGAACCGCACTGGCTTCAAAGTGGGCAAAGATGTGCCTGAGATGCTGGAAAGCGACTTACGGGTTGAGTATGAAGTAGACAAAAAGCTACGTGAAGTGATTGCGGTCTGTGAAACAGAAAACGATTATGTTACCCGCGATATGTTGGTGACCTTGCTGGATGACACTGAAATGGATCATGCTTACTGGCTGGAAAAACAGCTGGGTTTAATCAAACGAATTGGATTACCCAATTATCTGCAATCGCAAATTTAAAACGTTGTGGTAAACAGCAGTTGGGCTGGTTGAGGCTGGCCCTTAAATTTGATTGTCATTCGCCACTGCATCGTTGGCTCGCTGCACGCGCCCAGCATAAACCATCCACGCCACGTCATTTCTGCAACTGCCTCTTCCACCACGGGCAGTGTTCCCATATACATATTAACCCCCTCAATTACGGCTTGTTCAAGTTCGAAGGGGTTTTCTGAACTAATTACAACATCTATACGTTCTTCAATGGTAGGCGCGCGCGATAATGAGAAATTAATGGACTGACCATCAAGCTCTATCGCGCATTCTAAATTGACAAAATGGCAGTGATTTCCTAAACCGTTAGAGAGCGAATTATTTAACCCGGTTTGTTGTCGCTCCGACTGAATAAAAACGGTCAGGTTCACCGCGGCAAAAATGAGTACCACTATACTCGCTATTTGTAAGCGTTTTGTTAACTTAAGGTGTTTCATTGGGCTTTTTCGTAAATGGCTCGTTACACTTTACTTTTTAGAGTATCCACATGACTTTTAAGGTTTCTTTTTAGGGGCAAAAACTTTATCATCCGCGTTCCGATAAGTCCGTTAACGATGCTCTTTTTTTGGCCTGCGCATCAGGTTTTTGAGCGTTGATTTACTTTACACCAAACAACGTGACTTTACATTCGGAAACCATCTTATTGCTGAAGTGGAAGATTCATAAAAATGAGTGAAATTAGCCAAGCACAGCCAAACTACAATTATAAAGTGGTTAGGCAATTTACCATCATGACCATTGTATGGGGCATTGTTGGTATGAGCATTGGAGTGTTTATTGCTGCGCAATTATTTGCCCCTGTGCTTAACTTCGATACTCCATGGCTGACGTTTTCGCGTCTGCGTCCATTACACACAAACTCTGTGATTTTTGCGTTTGGTGGATGTGCCCTGTTTGCCACGTCTTACTATATCGTTCAACGTACCTGTCAGGTGCGGTTATTCAGTGACAAGCTGGCGGCGTTTACATTCTGGGGCTGGCAGGCGGTTATCGTATTAGCGATCTGCACACTTCCCTTCGGCATGACCTCATCAAAAGAATATGCTGAGCTTGAATGGCCTATTGATATTCTAATTGCCCTGGTCTGGCTGGCTTATGTAATTAACTTCTTCGGCACCTTAATTATTCGGAAAGTCTCGCACATCTACGTTGCTAATTGGTTCCTTGGTGCATTTATGCTTACCGTATTGGTGCTGCACATTGGTAACAGTATGGCGATTCCGGTATCGTTCACCAAATCCTATTCGTTGTACGCAGGTGCGGTAGATGCCATGATGCAATGGTGGTACGGGCACAATGCGGTTGGCTTTTTCTTAACCGCGGGCTTTCTGGGAATGATGTATTACTTTGTTCCTAAACAAGCCGGACGCCCGGTGTATTCTTACCGCTTATCAATCGTGCATTTCTGGGCACTGATCTCGTTATATATCTGGGCTGGCCCGCACCACTTACATTACACCGCCCTGCCCGACTGGACGCAGTCACTGGGTATGGTGATGTCTATCATTCTGTTTGTGCCCTCGTGGGGTGGCATGATTAACGGTATCATGACGCTCTCAGGTGCATGGCACAAATTGCGCACCGATCCTGTATTGCGTTTCCTGATTGTTTCACTGTCATTCTACGGCATGTCTACGTTCGAAGGCCCGATGATGGCGATCAAGACGGTTAATGCGCTTTCACATTACACAGACTGGACCATTGGTCACGTTCACTCTGGTGCACTGGGTTGGGTCGCGATGATTTCTATTGGTTCGGTTTACCACCTTATTCCCATTTTGTTTGGTCAACCCGGTATGTACAGCACCCGTCTGGTGAACGTGCACTTCTGGTTGGCAACCATCGGTGTAGTGCTCTATATCGTGGCTATGTGGATGTCAGGGGTTTTACAAGGTCTGATGTGGCGCGCCGTGAATGCTGATGGCACGCTGACCTACAGCTTTGTAGAGTCGCTTGAAGCGTCAATTCCATTCTACATTGTGCGCTTTATTGGTGGATGTTTTGTAGTAGCTGGCATGCTGGTCATGGCTTACAACACCTACAAAACAGTGCGTGCCCCTAAAGGTACGTTAGCCGCTGATCCTGCAACTCAAGCAGCATAAGGAGTCAGGACATGAAAAATACACACGAATTAATCGAAAAAAACGTAGGCCTGTTAACGGTATTGATTTTCGTTGCTATCAGTCTGGGCGCTATGGTGCAAATTACGCCACTGATGTTCCAGCAACAAACGATGGAGCCGGTGAAGGACCTGCGCCCTTACACGCCATTAGAGCTTGAAGGTCGCGACATTTACATTCGCGAAGGGTGTGTCGGTTGTCATAGCCAGATGATTCGTCCTTTCCGTGCAGAGACAGAGCGTTATGGCCACTACAGCGTGGCTGGTGAGTCTGTGTGGGAACACCCTTTCCTTTGGGGTTCTAAACGCACGGGCCCGGATTTAGCCCGCGTAGGCGGCCGCTACAGCGACCAATGGCATATTGTGCATTTACGTAATCCACGTGATGTGGTGCCAGAGTCAAACATGCCTGGCTTCCCGTGGTTAGAAGAGAATGAGCTTACCGGTGAACTGACTGCCAAGAAGATGGAAGTATTCAGAGGCTTTGGCGTACCGTACACCGACGAAGACATTGCCGGAGCCAAAGAAGCCGTTAAAGGTAAAACCGAGATGCAAGCTTTAGTTGCTTACTTACAGTCACTTGGGACGCATTTAAAATAATATGGATCAAGGTACTGTAGGCACAATTTTTACGTTGGTAGTTTTTGTTTGCTTTATTGGGGTAGTGCTATGGGCGTTCAGTAGTCGTAACAAGAAGAAGTACGATGAAGCCGCTAACCTGCCCTTTGCAGATGAAGAACAAGATAAGATAAAAAAAGATAATCGGGAGTCGTGAGCTCATGACCATGTTTTGGACAATCTGGATTTCAGTCATCACACTGGGTTCCATTATTGGTTGCTATGTATTACTGCGCTGGTGTTTAAAAAATAACGCCGGGGTACCAGAAGGCGAATCGATGGGCCATGAATTTGATGGTATCGAAGAGCTCAATAACCCGCTGCCAAAGTGGTGGACGTACTTGTTTTACGTTTGTATTGTGTGGAGTTTTTTCTACCTGGCATTATTCCCAGGTCTGGGTTCTTTCGGTAATCTACTCGGATGGAAAAGTTCTAACCAGAACATTCAGTCATTAGAAGAGTCGCGTCAGATGAGTGCGCAGGCCAAAGAAACAGGTGCGCTGGTTAAGTATGATCGCGAGATGCAATTCGCAGAAGAAAAATACAGCCCTATCTTCGAGGCCTATGCCAAAGTACCGGTAGAAGAATTAGCCAAAGATCCTAATGCGTTGAAAGTGGGTCAGCGTCTGTTCGCGCAGAATTGTTCTCAGTGCCACGGTTCTGACGCACGCGGCCAAAATGGCGGTTTCCCCAACCTGACAGATGACGATTGGTTGTATGGCGGTTCAGGTGAAAAAATTAAAGAGACTTTACTAAATGGACGTAAAGCGGCCATGCCAGCCTGGCTTGCTGCCATGGGCGAACAAGGTATTAAAGAGACAGTAGCATACGTACTGAGCTTGAGCGGCAGAGACACCAATATGGAGCTTCGTAAAGCGGGTAAAGCGCGCTATGCGGCCTGTGCTGCCTGTCATGGTCAGGATGGTAAAGGGAACCAGTTGCTGGGTGCACCTAACCTGACTGACAACATCTGGCTGTACGGTGGCAGTGAGCGTGCGGTAACGGAAACTTTAACCTATGGCAGAAATGGCGTTATGCCAGCGTTTAAAGACACCTTAGGCGAACACAAAATTCACGTGGTCGCCACCTACGTCTATAGCTTGTCTAATTAAACGAAATAGAATTTGTAAAAAGTAAAAAGTAAAAAGTAAAAAGTAAAAAGTAAAAAGTAAAAAGCCTCGTTACGGGGCTTTTTTTATATACAATATTGACGTGAGTTATTCTGGATAATTAGCATGCAAACCCCTTGGTATAAACAATTCTGGCCCTGGTTTTTGATCACCATTCCATTGGCGTCATTTGCAATGGGGTTTTTAATTTTACACCTGGCGACCAACACCACCGATAGCCTGGTGGTCGACGATTATTACAAAGAAGGTAAGGCAATCAATGCCCGTCTGGATAAAATTGAAGAAGCGCGCCGACAAAAAATCAGTACGAAACTGGTTATCCGTGACGGTTCAATTGCGTTGTCTTTTTTATCAGGCATGCCAAGAAGTGGTGAGGCGTTAAAACTTACTTTCTATCACGTCACCCTTAAAGCAAAAGACGTGTCGCTGTTATTAAGTCAGGATGCCAATGGCGTCTACCGGGGCTTTAGTGAATCCTCGTTAGACGGCAAGTGGAAAATAACACTGATGCCCATGGACGAAAGCTGGAAAATTCAGCAAACTATTACACTTCCCCATTCAGGCGAATTGACGTTTAACCCATAGGCCACTATGTCTTCAACCTGTTATCATTGCGGCCAGGCCAATCCGGCTGACACGCCCTTTACGATCACGCTGCTAGGCGAAACCCGGGAACTCTGTTGCCCTGGTTGCGAAGCCGTGGCCACAGCCATCAAGCAAAACGGGCTGGAAGACTACTACCAATTTCGTACTGAAAAAGCAGCCAAAGGTGATGAGCAAATTCTGCAGACTTTGGATGCACTTAGCGTATACGACGAGCCAGCCTTACAAGAAGATTTTGTTTATCAGACTGACAACAGCAAGCAAATTCAACTGACCGTTGAAGGTATCACGTGCGCAGCCTGTGGCTGGTTGATTGAAAAGCAACTTTCCCGTGTCGCTGGAATCAATCAAGTCGCGGTCAATATCGCTGAGCGCAGAGCATTGGTCAGCTGGAATGCGAGCACCATCACACTGAGTCAGATCTTAAAAACACTGCAAAAAATTGGTTACCGAGCACTGCCGTTTCAGCCTGATGAGCATGAAAAGTCATTTAAAGCGGAAAATAATCGATTCCTCAAGCGTCTTGGTTTAGCCGGCCTTATGACCATGCAGGTGATGATGCTGATGGCAGCCCTTTACTTTGACTGGTTTGGCAATATTGATCAGGAAACCAAACAGTATTTTTATTGGGTTTCGCTGGTACTGACCACACCAGTGGTGTTTTACTCTGGCAGCGTTTTTTATATCGGTGCACTTAAAGCACTGTCAGTACGCAGCGTTAATATGGACGTTCCCATTTCCATTGCGGTACTCGCTACATTTTTCGCCGGGCTCAAATCGACTCTTCTTGCAGAGGGTGAAGCGTACTTTGAATCAATATGTATGTTCATTTTTCTGCTGTTACTCAGTCGTTTCTTAGAGCACCGCAGCCGACACCGTGCCGCTACCATTTCGGCTAACATGCAACAATTTGTTCCGGTGACTGCAAACATTCTCGACGACGGTGATAAACCGACTCAAGGCCTGGCAAAATCACTCAAGGCGGGGCAACGGGTACTGGTGAAATCGGGTGAAACTATCCCCATTGACGGCACCATTTTAGAAGGCAGCGCCGATATTGATGAATCGATGCTAACCGGCGAATTTGAGCCAGTTCATAAGCAGGTTGGCGATCAGGTGTTTGGCGGATCCGTCAACCGGGTTGGCAGTATTGTGATACAGGTGGAGAAAGCACTCAAAGAAGCCTTGGTCAATCAAATTATCCGTATCCAAGATGCGGCGATGGCGGTTAAACCCAAAGCAGCCCAGATGGCTGATGTCTTCTCTCAATACTTCGTTGTCGCAGTATTACTTATCGCGTTAGGCAGTTATCTGTATTGGTCAGTTCAGGGCAGCGAACAAGCCTTTTGGATCGCCATCGCGGTGCTGGTGGCAACCTGCCCTTGCGCCCTTGGACTGGCTACACCTTCTGCACTAACGTGTGCGATGGCAAGATTGAACAAAAATGGAATTTTGCTGAAACGCGCAGAGGCGCTTGAACAGGTTAATGAGATAGATTTAATCGCGTTGGATAAAACCGGCACGCTGACTGAGGGAAAATTCAGTTTGCGTCATACCTGGGTGAGCAAAGGTGAAAATACAGATCAGGTGTTAGCCATCGCCGCTACGTTGGAATCACGTTCAGAACATCCTCTCGCTAACGCGTTTGCCGCTGATAATTTACTGCATTTGAGTGATTTTAAGGTAGTACCGGGCTACGGCGTCAGCGGGCACATAGCAGGGGCCGATTACAAAATGGGTTCAGTGGTGTTCACAGCCGCAGACAGCGCTGATTTTCCTGCACAGGCAAATGTATTTTTAAGCCGCAATGACAGCTGCATCGCTGCGTTTGAAGTTACCGATAAGCTCAAATCCAATGTTATCGAAACACTAAGGTTATTTGATCAGCAGCTGATCATTTTAAGTGGCGATCAGCAGCGCCAGGTTGAACAGGTAGCGCAGCGAGTTGGTATTACAACATATTACGGCGGGCACACACCCGAGCAAAAATACCAGCTTGTGCAGACGTTCCAGCAACAGGGGCGTAAGGTAATGATGCTGGGCGATGGCATCAACGATACTCCCGTACTAGCTAGCGCTGATGTGTCAGTGGCTGTGGGTAACGCGACTGATATCGCAAAATCAACTGCTGACGTGATCTTGCTTAAAGACAAAATTGACATATTACCTACCCTGTTTAATGTTTCCTTACAGACTAAGCGAATTATCCGGCAAAATATTATGTGGGCGGTAGGCTATAATTTTTGTATCTTACCCTTTGCGGTAGGCGGATTATTAAGCCCATGGATGGCGGTAATTGGCATGTCCTTAAGCAGTATAATTGTGGTAACCAACTCAACCCGAATATTAAAATAAGCCTGATTTATGAGCATTATTTACGTATTGATCCCGCTGGCTGTATTGATAATTGCAATTGCGATTGCAGTGTTCTTCTGGGCGGTGAAATCAAAGCAGTTTGAGGATCTTGATCGCCAGGGATACAACATTTTGTTTGATGACGATTTGTCACCAGAGGAGAAAAAACTGGCTGACGAAAGAAAACGACGGAATGAATGAACTAAGTCTGACCTCAGCATTTCTGATAGGTTTGGCTGGTGGTGTTCATTGTCTGGGAATGTGTGGTGGTATCGTCGGTGCATTTAAAATGATGACACCCACTTCAGCCAGCACTACCTGGTATTCGCTGGCCTACAATATAGGCAGGATAAGCAGCTATACACTGGCAGGTGTAATCGCTGGAGCCATGAGTAGCTTGTCGGTAGCCGTGATCCCCGGCTCCAAGCTTATTCTTTTTGTGTTAAGCGCATTTATGTTACTTGCCATGGCGTGCTATCTCGGCCAATGGTGGAACGGGTTAGTCGCGGTAGAAAAAATGGGCAGCAAAATATGGCGGATGGTGCAGCCCTGGTCGAAACGCTTTTTGCCGTTTAAAACCCCCTTACATGCCTTACCCTATGGCTTTATCTGGGGGTGGCTACCGTGTGGGCTGGTCTATTCCACGCTGACATGGTCATTGGCGTCTGGTAACGCATTATCCGGTGGTATGATCATGTTGTTCTTTGGTTTGGGCACGCTACCAACCATGCTCGCTGCAGCCATAGGTGTTGAGTGGCTGATGAAGGGCTTTCGACATCCCTTACTGAAGCAAATAATTGCCATAAGCCTGGCAGCATTTGCGCTATTTCAGTTATACCAGGCAAGTCTACAAATTTAAGCAAATTTCTTCTGCGCTATTGGAGCACGGCGGGGATTTAGTATAATGCCCGTCAAATTTTTATAAGGTTCGCCGTTGATATGTCTACTGTCGTTGCAACTCAATCAGCAGCATCACAAAGTAAAGCCAAATACAGCTTTAACAAACTGCAAAAACGCCTGCGTAGAAACGTAGGGAAAGCCATCGATCAATTCAATATGATTGAAGACGGTGACAAGGTAATGGTGTGTCTGTCTGGTGGCAAGGATAGCTATACGCTGCTGGATATATTGCTATATATGCAGCGGATTGCCCCCATTCGCTTCAGTATTGTTGCGGTTAACCTGGACCAGAAACAGCCCGGTTTTCCCGCACACATACTGCCTGACTATCTATCCACGCTTGGGGTGGATTACAAAATTGTCGAAGAAGACACTTACTCTATCGTTAAAGAAAAGATCCCTGAAGGAAAAACCACCTGTTCGCTGTGCTCACGGTTACGACGTGGTATTTTATATCGCACGGCGACGGAACTGGGTGCGACCAAAATTGCCCTGGGGCACCACCGTGATGACATGCTGGAAACCCTGTTTTTAAACATGTTCCATGGTGGCAAATTAAAAGCAATGCCGCCCAAACTGGTAACTGATGACGGAAAACATATCGTTATCAGGCCGTTAGCATTGTGCAGTGAAAAAGATATTACGCGTTATTCACGCGCTGCTGAATTTCCTATTATTCCCTGTAACTTATGTGGCTCGCAGGAAAATCTTCAACGCCAAAATATAAAGCAGATGCTACAGGATTGGGATAAGCGCTTTCCTGGCCGCATCGAGTCGATGTTCAGAGCCATGCAGAACGTCACGCCATCACATTTAGTGGATGGTAACTTATTTGACTTCAAAGGCATTACCACTTCAGATGAACCCGTTGCAGATGGTGATATTGGATTTGACGCGCCAACTATGCCAACCTTTAATGCATCAGATGATGACAATATTGTACAGATCGTTAATTTAACGGATTGAAGAATGAAAATAGGTTTAGCGCTTGGCGCTGGTGCAGCACGGGGTTGGACACACATCGGCGTCATTGAAGCGCTGGAAAAGATAGGTGTTCCCATAGATGTGGTTTCAGGTTGTTCTATTGGTGCCTATGTCGGTGCAGCGTATACCAGTGGTCGTTTGCAGGAACTGAAGGAATGGTCATGCTCACTCACCGAGTGGCAGGTGCTTTCGTTGATGGGTGTGGGTTGGGGCCGTGGCGGCCTGGCAACCGGTGATAAAGTGTTCAAAAAACTGAGCGAAGAATTCTGCGCCCCCACGTTTGAAGAAATGAACAAACCTTTGGCGGTGGTCGCTACAGACCTGTACTCAGGGCGTGAAGTGGTTTTCAAGCGGGGTGATGTCGGCACATCAATTCAGGCATCATGCGCTATACCGGGGTTATTCAGTCCGGTTCCGTATGATGATCGCTGGCTGGTGGACGGTGCTGTGGTAAACCCAGTGCCGGTTAATCTGTGTCGGCAAATGGGTGCGGATTTCGTGATTGCAGTAAATCTGGACTCAGATTTTCGTCCGCAACGCCTGAAAAAACAGGTTGAGGAACACGAAGAAGCACAGCGTAAAACGGATACATTCTTAGTGAAAAGTCACAATGCGGTGCGCCAATGGTTCTCGCCTGATCCCAAGGCAGACAAACTGCTGCCACCGAGTATTTTTAGCGTTATCAGCAGTTCACTGGAGATACTGCAGGCCAGGGTTACACGGTCAAGGCTGGCTGGTGAGCCACCGGACATTCTGATTGAACCACGCTTAAACGACGTGGGTTTAATGGAATTTCACCGCGCCGCAGAGATGTGTGAAAAAGGTGAACGCACCATCGAACGATTGGCCGCGCAGATACGCTTTCAGCTAATGCTTGAATAGTTAAACCTATTTACCCTGCTGTATATTTACTTAGCAGATAAATTGGAATTCATTATTTTGACGCTATCGCGGTAATACGCAAGGGCTTTTCTGGCAATGTGAGCCCTTTGCTTTGACTTAACCACTGTTTGTCTAACCGCAGCATGCCGTTTTGAATATGCGCCCCTTCCTTAACAATGTGGTCCAGCGATGGGTCATCAAACTGAATAGTCAGTCCTTGCACTGATGGCATCATGAACGATAAAAAGCTTCCCATCTCGTTAAAAAAAGCGGTGTATTGATCCAACAAAAAGGTAAGCTCTTCACTGGTATAGGTTTGTTTCAAAAATTCTGGCTTGGTCTCTAATTGCACTGACATATCACACACGTTAGCTGGCTCTACCAATGCAATTTCTACCACCGCATCAGCCAGCTTCAATGCTTTTTCGGTTTGGACAGTAAAGCGGTTCTCTTCTGTTACTACAAGGGGCATGACCTGTTTAGGGGTAACAATCTTGGCATCCGTGATATCGCATAAGCGGTTTTCACCCACGCGTACAAAACCGAACGCGAACTGTAAGGCATTGGTATCTTCAGAATTGAGCTTGCGCACGTGGCTGTAAAACCGGCTGTATTCAACCTGGAGTGTTTCCGCAAACGTTGGAAACGCCAGACAGGCCATCAGCATAACTAGACTCAATTTCATTTGCTCATATACTCCTGATTATACTTAATCATGGATTGCAACTCTTCAACATAGGCAGCCCCGCGCTCCGAATAATTCAACAGACCCTCGGCAAGTGCAAAACCAGTAATTGTCATTTGGTTTTTACGAAGTGTAGCGCGTATTTGTCGCAATTCTTTATAGGCGTAATGCCGATTCAAATTGCGCATGTAGGTGTACGTGGCTCTGGACAGATTGGGGAACTTGGCCACCTCGTGTGCGGCACCGTCATTTCTTGCTGCCGGCACAAAACCACAGCCTCGTTTAAAGCACCACAGACCGAAAAAGTTGTAACCCTGCTGCGCAAACCGTGATGTACCCCATGCAGATTCATTTGCCGCTTGTGCCATCACCAAATCAACAGGCAAAATATCGATTTTTAATAACAGTGCATCAAGCTGCTGTGGCAGTGCCAGGCCCTTGGTAATACGATATTCTTTGGCTAACCAGGCAACGCGCTCAAGGTCTTTTTCCGTCAGCGTGTTGCCGCTGCTTACTTGTCTCTGCAGTGTTTGAATAAAATGCCGGAGGGTCAGCAAATACTCGTTTTGCTTTTCCACCTCAGGCTTTAAGTATGCATAAAAAGCATCTTTGCGTTTATCGACATTTTCAAATGATGCAAAATCGGGGACGGGTTGCTCAGCCTGCTCAGTTTCCGGCACATCAAGCAAATCAGGTTCTTTATCCGTAAATAACCATGCATTAAACACAACAATGACCAACACACCAATTGCGATCAAGATAATTTTGAGCGTTTCCCACTTATGCATTAAAACGTGCCTCATTGTCATTATTGATATCGACGTGCTCATTGGTGGGTGAACCGAACAAGTCATTGTATAACAAAGCCAGTGTTACATAGTAAAACGGCATCACCAATACCAGCGCAATACCAAACGTAAGCAGACTCAAGAAGAACAGCACGGTAAACAGACCGTAAACGGCTAAAAAGCCCGTTAGATATTGATTGACCATCTTACACGATAAAATCAGTGCATCAGCAATACGCATCTTTCTGTCGACCATAAGAGGCAGCGTAAAAGAACTGGCTATAAACAGGTAGATACCAGGCAGGATAAACAGTGCCAGGCCTACCTGAACGAGTGTAGAAATGACAAGCTGAGCCAGCCCAAGCGCTAAACCTAGCGAATAGAAGCTGACTATCTGAGAGGGTTGCGCAGTTTGTCCGCGCACACAGCGGATGCAAATCATCCACAATCCTGCTATTAATGGCGAAAGAATGAAAATGCCGACCACGTCCAGAACAGATTGTTGCAACGGGGTAAGGTTTTGCACAGCTTCAATGCCAACAAAATTCAACAGGATGAAAACCAACGAGGCGATAACCGCAACCAAGATCAAACACGCCCTGAATACCGTCGGGAAACGTGCTTTACACGTTGCAGCAGAACGTTTGATCAGGTTTGTAAAATCAAACTCATACTGTCCCCTGAGCGCTCGACCGGTATGATCATCAGGATCAGGTTGTTGATTATTTTGTGGGTTGCTTGCAGACACCAAAACCTCGTTACTACATAAAATCGCGCGCAGTATACCTTATCTGACCGACAAAGCGGAAATGATCCCGGTAATCCAAGGCGTGTTAATCAAATCCACACCAGTTTAGCCGCCAACCCGATAAGTAACACACCCATCACCCGATCCAGCCAGTATCCTTTGGTGCCGATCAAATTCGCAACTTTACTGGTACTGAGTAAATAGGACAGGAAACAGAACCACACCCCTGTGGCAAAAGCCAGATAAACACCGTAAAACGTTTTTACAGAAAGCGGGGTATCAACACTAATTATTGCGGTAAACAGCGAAA
The DNA here is from genome assembly GCF_012911815.1 of Alteromonas ponticola. GTDB lineage: Bacteria > Pseudomonadota > Gammaproteobacteria > Enterobacterales > Alteromonadaceae > Alteromonas > Alteromonas ponticola. Next base: position 78,850 of record NZ_JAATNW010000007.1, read on the forward strand.
GAAAAAATAATGTGGCCTTAGGATTGAGTCCATTGGTTAGAAATCCAATCCACAGCGCCTTCTTAGTGCTGATTTGGGCACGCTGAATATTACCATCGGCTGCGCTTTGGTTTAGCGGATTTGGCCCGCCCGGCCCACTGCGCAAAGCACCGTAGGCTAAATATAACAAATAGGCTGCAGCCAGGTAACTGATAGCAGCATATAACCAGGGCGTTGTTTTAATGACCACGCTCAGCCCAACCAGTGAATAAGCCACGTGCAACAAGATCCCCAGACCAATACCGATGCTGGTCCAGATGGCAATACGACGACCAAAGGCTACACTGTTACGGACCACTATCGCAAAATCCGGTCCGGGGCTGGCTACCGCCACCAGATGAACCAGTGCGATAGTAATAAATTCATCTAACCATGGCATGGGCTACTTATCCTTCCAAGACTGTAACAGCGCGGCAACAAATTCAGGCACCACTTTAGATGCATGGCCGTGTATCGATTGATTAAAGCTGGTATGTTGGTCGCCAGGCTCCAGGTTCAGTTCTACCGTGTCGGCACCAAATTCATTGGCAATCTGAACAAAGCCCGCCGCAGGATAAACCTGTCCGGAGGTACCCACCGAGATAAACAAGTCTGCCTGACTTAGCTTGTAATATATTTCATCCATTTGCATTGGCATTTCACCAAACCAGACGATATCTGGTCGTAATGGGCTTTGTGGCGCACAGCAGGAACAGCGGTCAGCAGCACTAAAGTCATCGTCCCAGGGAATTGCTTTGCCACTTGACAGGCACCTCGCCGAACGCAACTGTCCATGCATATGAATAACCCGTTCACTGCCTGCCCGTTCGTGTAAATCATCAACGTTCTGGGTGATCAGTATAAATTTATCGCCCAGTTGCGTTTCCAGCTCTGCCAGCGCGTAATGCGCTGCATTTGGTTGTACTGCCGCTTCCTGTAGCTGTTTACGTCGCATATTGTAGAAATGATAAACCAAGTCCGGATTGGTCATGAACGCCTCAGGCGTAGCTACATCTTCAATGCGAAAGTTTTCCCACAGGCCACCACTGTCACGAAACGTTTTCAGCCCCGATTCAGCCGAAACACCTGCGCCGGTTAATATCACCACGTTTGGCAAATCAGTCACCCAGGGTCTCCACCGGGCAATCTTCACAACTACCCCACTCGGTCCACGAGCCATCATATATGCTGACCTGCTTAGCACCGCACATCAGTGCAGCCATGCCGACAATACAGGCCGTGACTCCAGAGCCACATAGCACAATGATAGGCTGATTGATGTTGATGCCAAACCGGGTAAAGGTTGCGGCCAATTGATCAACGGGTTTAAATTTGTCGTTTTCCAGTAATTGCGTAAAAGGTAAATTAATGGAATCTGGCACATGACCACTGACCACCCCTGCCCTAGGTTCTTTGGCTTTGCCAGCAAACCGCTCACGACTTCTCGCATCAACGATTTGTACCGGCGAAGACATTGCCTGTATAACCGTTGCTTTATCCACAAACCAGGTGGATTGAAATTTCGCTTCGTACAAGCGGTTGCGTCCAGGCGAGGCCGGCTCGGCATTCAACGTCAAGCCATTTTGTTTCCAGGCAGGCAGTCCGCCGTTTAATACCGTGACTGACTCGTGTCCCAGAGATTTGAGCATCCACCATACACGTGGCGCACTGAAAATGCCTTTGTCATCATAAACGACCACCGGGGTTGAGATTGCAATACCGAGCGAGCCTAAATAATGGCTTAGAATCTCGGTAGACGGTGACATGTGCGGTAGCGCTGATGTTTTATCACTCCCTTGCCCTTCCAAATCAAAGTTTCTGGCTTGAGGCAGGTAATCATGATTAGTGGGCGCACCTTTTTCAGCAAATGGATCTTTCATCACTGCACGCAGCAGAACAACACGGGTTGTATACAGCTCATCGTTTAGCTGTTTCGGTTCAATAAGGTATGAATCCATTTGCATACTCAGACTTAGTGATTAAAGTGACATCATACCGTTGGGATTACACTGCTGTACAGTGCTCAGGTCGCGTTCAATTGATTGGATATATCAAAAATAATGGGTTTTATGCCGGCAATGATAAACTCTATCGCAATGACCATAATGATCAGCCCCATCAATCGCATCATTACTTTGATACCCGTATCACCGAGCAGCTTTATCAGCGCGCTGGCAAAATACAGTACCCAATAAGTAATAAATAAAACCAGAAAAACAATTGAGAACAACACGATCTGATGTTGGAAATTAAACGCGTCATCCATCAGTACAATGGCGTTGGTTAAGGCCCCGGGACCGCAAATCATGGGAATAGCAAGTGGTGTAACCGAAATATCCTCTACGTAGCTTTTCACGTCGTCCTTGCCCACTTTGACCCGGGAAAGTCTGGCCTGCAGCATATCCATACCCATGATCAGAAAGATAATGCCACCTACAATACGAAAACTGTCAACAGAAATATGAAAAAAAGCAAACAGCAGCTGGCCACCTAGTGCGAAACAGGAAATAGTGATAAATGAAACGACCAGTGCTTTTCTTGCGGTTTTTATTCTTTGTTGAGCGCTTAATTCCGATGTCAGTGTCATGAATATCGGCATCACACCTAAGGGGTTAATCAATGTGAAAAAGGAGGTAAAACACAGCAGTGCATAAGGCAACAAGTCTTGCATAACAACGCCTGTTGTAACAGAGTCTAAAATTTAGGTGAAAGTGTACCAGCTATGATAAGTCGCTGAAATAATTATTGTAGTTGGGCACTCAAATTGCCTTTGTAGACAACTTCTGGGATCTGCAAATACAAACGAGGTGACCAGTTGGTGCGCTCCTGTTTAGATGAAAACGCACCTTTGGGAACAACCCGTGGAGGCTGTTGCGGAACTATACTCAAGCGCCCTTCGTTATTGCGCTGCAACATAAACTTGTTGACTTGGATTGCATCATTGCGAGTGTCATTAAGCGCCACATATACCGCTATCAACTTGCCTTCCTGCGTTACGCAGGTGACTTCAGGTGAATCAGATTCGTTGTCATAAAAGGGAAACACATACAAAGATTTATACAGATAATGTTTTTGAACATAGCTGCTGTCCACAAACTTGATAAGCTGTTCATTCAATTCACTCACGCGTTTTTCATTTAACGCACCTTGTTCATGGTAGGTGGCTTCAGAAAAACGACTGACAAAATTGATGGCGTCATTCGAGGACGCATTTAACGGGCATGAATATTTGTCTTTTACGCTTGGCTCCAGATTGACGACCTCGGGTAACTCACGCGACTCGGTGGGCGGTTCGCTCACAATATCTTCTGCAGGTACGTTTGCTTCAGGCATGGCCCACTCTTTAAACTCGGTCATCGAGCAAGAACATAAATACAATGCTGTCAGTAAAACAAAAAACCTCATTTACATGCCTTTGACATTACTTGCTACTTATCACTTTTCACGTATAACTTTTTTAATTTGTAATCTTTCAATTTAACTTAACGTTACGCTAACTTGCCCTTTTGTCAATATTGGAGGGTGATTTGGGGTATGTGTACGCATAAGTGACTGCTTGTGATCGCATTAATCTGAATCAGCATGAAAGTAGCTTTTATCAGCAGTTACCCATACGGATGAAACAACAATTATGCACACTTTAATTATTGGATTATGTTTTGGTACTTAAAAAAGAAGCTTTATGAAAACGATTTCGGCTCGGCTCAATTTCCCGTCAAGATGTAAGCTTAAGGAATATTGAGCTTTCTGACGGCTTTCACTCAATTGAAAGTTCGTTTTAGTAGATAACGGGAAGTGTGATCAAAAAAGTAATTATTGTCTTTCCCATAGATTTCAAATTCGTGAGTACGGTAAAGTTTTAGTGCGGCTGCGTTTTGTGGTGCAACCGTCAACACCAATTCTTTTGCCGCCGTGGGCTTGTATTCATCGATTAAATGTTGAACAAGCTGATTGCCGATACGCCGGCCCCGATGAACCTGTTTCACCGCTAGCGATAAAATCCACGCCTGTCCGTTCACACTGATGTCACTACCGTAAATGTAGCCAGCAGCTTGCTCATCAACTGTTGCGATAAAAAAAAAGCGTGATGATAAATCATAGAATTGGCGAAAGACGAACAAAGGATAACCATTTTCGTTAAAGCAATCTGTTTCTACTCGATGGATATCGTGTAAATCATCAAGGGTGACGCGACGAATTATAATTGCCACTTATTTTCTTACTCTTATCAGTTGCACTGTTACTCATGAAAACACACCAATCTTATTAGCACAAAATCGGCTAGATCTTTAATCTGGCAAAGTACTCCCGCAGCACACGAGCATGATTCTTTTCTTTATTTTTTGATCCATACAAAAGAACGATAGTTGAACTGCTCACGTCATTTAACTGCGACTTGATTTGATTCTTTTGTTTGCTAAGTTGGTGTAAATATTTTTTTCGGAAGGCTGCCCACTTGGCGGGTTCGTGATCAAACCATTCTCGTAATTCATCATCGGGTGCAAAGTTCTTCCACCAATCATCAAGTTTGGCCTGGCTTTTAGATATACCGCGAGGCCACAATTTATCTACTAGAATCCGATAGCCCGACGGACAGTCATCTTCATAGATTCGATGAATTTTGTAGTTCACTTCAGATGCCCTCTTGTTTACAGTTTCCTCTCCCAAAAGCCGGTCTTTTTAACCACTTCGAATTTTGCCCAACTACGGAACTCATCCACCGTACATTGCTCGCTCTTTTTAAGCGTGTTACCGGCAACGGTTTGGTAAGTAAGCCTGTGTTTCCTGCTTTTTCCTGATGAAACATCGGTTACATATCGTATAGACCAGTTTTTACCTAATTGCCCGTTACTGTAAAATCGCCCTATCGCAATCGATTCTGGATGATCAGTCCCTTTTTCGGCATTTTGTTTTGCCAGTTCAAATAATTCAACCCAACTTTCTTCTGTAATATCAATAAACGAGTCATGCTGATTGACAGCGGTGATAAAGTCCTCAAGCGTTATTTCCGACTTACGCATACTAGGCGCTATGCGAGGTAATTCATTTCGTAAGTGAAACAGATGGGCAGGATAAAGCCGCCATCGAAACGGATAGTTCAGTGCTATCGCCAGTACCACCATGAGCACTCCACTAAACAGCACCGGAAACAATGCATAGTAATACCCCAGACTTTGTATTGTATCTCCGCCTAACACTGCGCTAAGCGCTGTTGCACCGCCCGGAGGATGCACACAACGCAAATAATTCATTAATAAAATAGCTCCTCCGACTGCAAAACTGGCTGCAATTACAGAAGAGTCGATATATTGACTACAAAAAACGCCCACTAGCGCGCTGAAAAAGTTTCCGCCGATTACCGGCCAGGGTTGTGATAAGGCACCGTGCGGTACGCTAAACAAGAGTACGGCAGTCGCAGCAATAGGAATCAGCATAAAATAATCAATGTAGGACATTGAAAATGTGTAGACCACTGTTTGGCTAACCACATAGCAAGCAAGATATAACAGGCCTATTCCTAATGCTCCTGTCAGGCCAGACACCACTTTTTCTTTTAGTGATGTTGTACCGCGAGGAATGCCAGCATAGAGTCTAAGCTCGGCAATGAAAGCTTGAAGCATTTGCAAGAGTATACTTTCCAAATAAAGACGGATTTAACTTTAGCTAAATACTATCAAAACTATAAAAGATGAGATAATTAAAGTTGATCAGGGATAATATCAATGTGTCTGATATTACTAGTAAAATTTAAGCGTGTCGATGGTCGCTGCAGTTCGTTCGATTCGCTTCCTCAGTACTTCAAAGTCAATGCACTACGTGCGCCTGGAAACATAACTCGTTCAATGTTGGAAAAATCTGGCAATTGGGGAAATGATATAGGATAGTCAGAACTAAAAATGGTGCCCGGGGCCGGACTTGAACCGGCACACTCTAACGAGCGAGGGATTTTAAATCCCTTGTGTCTACCAATTTCACCACCCGGGCATGGGCTTGTCTAACGACAATGAGGTGTGGCTTGGATGCCTGTCTGCGAAGCAGATTAATGGAGGCGGAACCCGGAGTCGAACCGAGATCCACGGATTTGCAATCCGCTGCATAGCCATTCTGCCATTCCGCCGAATTGGAGCGGGAAACGAGACTCGAACTCGCGACCCCAACCTTGGCAAGGTTGTGCTCTACCAACTGAGCTATTCCCGCACTCTTTTTGTGACTGTAACAGCGGCTGAAGTGATAAACCTGCGCAACCTGCCAAGCACCTTGGCAATCGCTATCGCGACGAGGTATGTGCACTACCAACTGAGCTATTCCCGCACTCTTTTTGTGACTGTAACAGCGGTTGAAGTGATAAACCTGCGCAACCTGCCAAGCACCTTGGCAATCGCTGTCGCGACGAGGTATGTGCACTACCAACTGAGCTATTCCCGCACTCTTTTTCGTTCGTAGCAGCGGTTTAAGTGTTTACACTTTCTAACCAAACTAGTTCCGAACATTGAGTAACTTACGTTACAACATTTGAGCTAATTAACAATTCGGTAACCCGCTTCAAATGTGGGGTGCATTCTACCGTTAACACCTAAACTGTCAATACAAAAAACCGATTAATTTTGTCTTTGCGAACTGTTTGCTAATTTTTTATTCAGTTTGATTGAAGAAACAACAGTTTTAAGACGCGCCGCCTGATTTGAGGTGTTTACCTGCTGCGGCTGAATACACCACCATTGACCACAATGATAACACGGCAGCAATATACAGCAAGATGTGCCCCAGTGTTACCCAATAAATCGGAATCCCCATGAAGGTTTCCAATTCAGATAGTAACCCAATCAAGGCTAACATTTGAGCCATTGTCTTCGCTTTGCCGATGAAAGAAACTTTAACCTGTGCACTCATTCCTATCTGCCCCATCCACTCCCGCAATGCAGAGATATAGACTTCTCTTACCATCAGGATAATGGCTGGAATAGTGATCCACAACGATTGATATGAATGCGTGATCATCAGCAACGCAGCAGCGACAATCAGTTTGTCGGCCACCGGATCTAAAAATGCGCCAAACGGGGTACTCTGCTGTAATTTACGTGCCAGATAACCGTCTATCCAGTCAGTTATTGCTGCTAACCAGAATATAAACGCACCAGCCTGTTTTGCCCATTGCCAGTCAAGAAAATACACGACCACAAATACGGGGATAAGAATGACGCGAAATAGGGTGATGATATTGGGTACTGTCCACATAGTTACATCTTTGTCAGCGTACACGGCTGTCCTTCTTTTTGTTCGGCTATCAGATTAACGCAATTTCGATTGCATCAATAGTGCTTTATAAGTGCAAATGATCATAAATCGTTTCTGCCAGTTCTTTACTGATACCCGGCACATTCGCAATTTCATCTTTACTGGCCTTTTTAAGCCCTTGTAAGCCACCCATGAATTTTAGCAATACCTGGCGGCGCTTGGCACCAATACCCGGAATGCCTTCGAGGCTGGACGTGGTTTTAACTTTTTGGCGACGGTTGCGATGGCCACTGATCGCAAATCGGTGTGATTCGTCTCTGATATGTTGAATTAAGTGTAGCCCGGGAGAATGGGAATCAAGCGCCAGGGTTTCATGCGAACCCGCCAGGATCAGCGTCTCCAGGCCGGGTTTGCGGGTGGTACCTTTGGCTACACCAATCAGAAGAGGCTTTGCCTCTTCTGGCCAATCGTCGAAGAAATTTTCTGCTTGCGCTAACTGCCCTTTACCGCCATCGATAAACAAGATGTCAGGAATTTTGCTGACTTCTTTCACATTTTTGTATCGACGTTTTAATGCCTGCGCCATCGCCGCATAATCATCACCAGGGGTGATGCCCTCAATATTGAACCGGCGATAATCGCTTTTGAGCGGCCCCTCGCGGTTGAATACGACACAAGATGCCACGGTTTGTTGCCCGGCGGTGTGGCTGATATCAAAACATTCCATGCGTTGAATGGGTAAATCACGCTCCAGCGCTGACTCTAAATTTATAAACCGAGCGAGTATAGATTGCTGTTTGCCAAACTGGGCTTCTAACGCCGATTCGGCGTTTTTTTGCGCCAATTGCAGGTAGCGGCGTTTTTCTTCCCGCGCACCACGAAACAGTTTTACCTTGTGTTTTGCCTCGTGAGAAAGCAAATCGATGATGGCGGCTTCATCTGAAAGAGGCGAATTGAGCACAATTTGCTTGGGAATGATTTTGTTACCTGCCAGATAAAACTGCAAAAAGAAGGATTCAAAAATTTCTTCGTGTTCGGTATTCGCAGGAATTTTGGGGAAATAGGCTTTACTGCCCAACAACTGGTTATCGCGAATAAACAGCACCTGAATACACGCCATCCCGCCCTTTACCGCAAAGCCAAACACGTCCATTTCGTCCAGTGTTCCGGAAACCCACTGACGCTCCTGCACTTTTCTTAGCACATTGATCTGATCACGGTAACGTGCGGCAGCTTCAAAATTCAATGACTCACTTGCCCGCTCCATCCTTTCAACCATGGTGGCAATTACCTGCTGGTTTTTCCCCTGTAAAAACAAACGCGCCAACGAGACTTGTTCCTGGTAGTCTTCATCACTCACATACCCCTTTACGCAGGGAGCAGAACAACGCTGCATTTGATACTGCAGACAGGGACGGCTACGCGCTCTGTAGTAACTATCCTCGCACTGTCTTACTGGAAAAATACGTTGCATGGAACGTAAACTTTCTCGCACTGACCACGCGCTGGGATAAGGGCCAAAATACTCACCTTTCTTTTTCTGCGGGCCACGGTGAAATGACAATCGGGGATGCTCATGCGCCGATAAAAAAATGAAAGGATAGGATTTATCGTCTCTCAACAGGACATTATAACGAGGCTTGTATTTTTTAATGAAATTGTTTTCGAGCAAGAAAGCTTCGGTTTCGCTGTTAACCACCGTCACATCCATATTGGCAATTTGGCTGACCAGCGCCCGAGTCTTGGCATTGTCTACCTTCATTCTGAAGTAGCTGGATACCCTGTTCTTTAAATTTTTTGCCTTTCCAACATAGATAACGTCACCATCCTGGTTATACATTCGATAGACACCAGGCTGGTTTGAGAGATGCTTTAAAAATTCGTTTGCGTCAAATTCTGACATGCAGCTTATAACTGTTTACAGTAAGTTTGGATCGATGAGTTTATGGCGTAACGCCAGATGCGTAAGCTCGACATCAGTGGAAATTCCCAGTTTTTCAAACATGCGGTAACGGTAGGTATTCACGGTTTTAGAGTTAATACTTAATTCAACCGCAATTTCTGGCACTTTCTGTCCCCGGGTAATTCGCATGGCAATATTAAGCTCACGCGTTGAAAGACCATCGAACGGGTTATCAGAATCTGGGGCAATTCGACTGATTGCAATGCTTTGCGCGATATCTTGCGGCAGATATTTTTGGCCCGCCGCGACTTTATAGATAGCCCGAATCACTTCATCGGGTTCAGCATCTTTGGTAATAAACCCATAAGCGCCTTGTTGCATAACCTGAGCCGGAATGGGGTTTTCTTTGTGCATAGATAAGCATATAACGCGTGTATTTTCAGACATACGCACTACTTTTTTAGTCGCTTCCAAGCCTCCCATGCCTGGCATGTTTACATCCATGAGCACCACATCAGGTGCGTTTCGACGGCACAACTGGACAGCTTCTTCACCGTTTCTAGCCTCGCCTATAACGGTAAAATCCACTACGTCTTCAAGAATTCTGCGAATTCCGTTGCGTACCAAGTCATGATCGTCTGCTAGGAGTATTTTGATCACGTTTTATGCTCACTATTTTGATAGTGTTTAAACTTCGTTTTTCATCATAGCACGTTCGTTCAAACTGTGAAGCGTTCAATGTTAGACTTTTGTCTATCATAGTGAACGTTGCCGGGGAATACATAGTAATAAGAAATTTACCCAAAGGACACCCGTGTATGCCTTACAAAACCAAACAGGAATTACCCGACGCGGTCAAAGATAACTTACCCTCACATGCGCAGGACATTTTTAAAGAGGCGTTTAATAGTGCCTGGGATGAATACAAAGACAAAGATGACAGACGCGGCAATGACAGCCGCGAAGAAGTCGCCTTCAAGGTTGCCTGGGCCGCCGTGAAAGAAAAGTACCATAAAAACGCCGATGGAAAATGGGTGAAATCCTGAGAACACATTCAGTATTCTGAAAACAAAAAAACCGCACAAAGGTGCGGTTTTTTAGAATGTGGCGGAGAGTGAGGGATTCGAACCCCCGGAAGGTTTGACCCTTCGCCTGATTTCAAGTCAGGTGCATTCAACCGGACTCTGCCAACTCTCCGTGAAGTGCTGCGTATCTTAATGAAATTTTTCAGCCTGTAAAGGGTTAATTTTAAAAAAAAGAACTAACTGCCTGAGAATTAACCATTACGATTATTTTTACAGCTTGTTACACAAATATTTAGCTTATTGACGCCGCGGTTTGTCGAAAACACTTGAAAAAAGTAACCAAAAGCCATACAAATGCTGTAATAATAGTTATGACCGTTGTGGTCGTTTTAGTGTGTCCAGTTGGAGAATATAATGGATCAACGTTCGATGTATGCAAGTGCATCTCAGACATCTGTACTGCAGACTAACAAAGTTTTGCGCAACACCTACATGTTACTTGCCATGACACTGGCATTCAGTGCTGTGTGTGCAGGTATCGCTATGGCGGTTGGCATTACTCCTATGATGTCTCTGGTTATGACAATTGGTGCATTTATCACCTTATTTGTCGTTCACAAAAAAGCTGATTCAGCATCAGGTATTTATTGGGTATTCCTGTTTACTGGGTTGATGGGCGCCTCACTAGGCTACACGCTTAATTTCTACATCGGCGTGGCGGGCCCAGGCCTGATCATGGAAGCTCTGGGTGCAACAGCGTTAGTTTTTTTCGCGCTGTCTGGCTATGTGCTAACCACGAAGAAAGATTTTTCTTTCCTGGGTGGCTTCCTGATGGTCGGTTTAGTGGTTGCCATTATTGCTGGTATCGCTAACATCTTTTTTGCGATTCCTGCGGTAAGCCTGGCGTTAAGTGCGGCGATCGTGTTCATCATGTCTGGTTTAATTTTATTCGATACCAGCCGTATCATTCACGGTGGTGAAACCAACTACATCAGAGCAACAGTTTCACTTTACCTGAACATCTACAACCTGTTTGTGTCAATGCTTCACTTACTTGGCGCATTCGGCGGCGATGATTAATATAATCAGAATACCTGATTTGGAGAAACACCCCTTTTAGGGGTGTTTTTTATTTGTATGCTAACTTACTCAATGTTGATAACCAGCGCACCTTATGACGGTGATCGTATTCGCAATGCACAACAATTTGCGCATGCGTTGGTGGATAACCCTGAAGCAAACCTGCTGAATATATTTTTTTATCAGCGAGGCGTGTTGAACGCGAACTGCCTTGGCATCCCCCCCTCAGGTCGATTCAATGTCTACAAGGGGTGGTGTGAGATTGCAACCAGAGGTGTTATATCGTTGCAAGTTTGCATTACTGCCGCTGGCAAGCGCGGCATAATCAGTCAGCAGGAACAGGACGAAAACGACCTGCCCGGTCATACATTACAAGCTCCCTTTCAACAAACGGGATTAGCGGACTTTTTTACGCAGTTACACGATGCGGATAGATTGGTGCAATTCTAATGGCTACTATTCTTATTCGGATGGTTAACGCGCCTTACGGCTCCAGTGATGCAGAGGAAGGCTTGGATTTTGCCATTTCTGCCACCAATTTCGGCCATGAGGTGCTGATGTTATTTGAAGGCAATGGGCTTTATCAATTGTTAAAGGAACAGCAGCCTGATGATATGACAAATCAGGTAAAACGTTTATCCGCATTGCCTTTCTTTGATATTGAGGATTGCTTTGTGTGTGAGGAAAGCTCAAGTTCGTTAAGTGTATCGCTCAGCGACTTAGCCGATTTCGTTTCACCGGTGTCGGGTGACGAGAAAATCGCACTATTTAGCCAGGCTAATCACGTGGTCACCTTCTGATGCTGTACGTAATCAGATGTTCCTCACTTGCAGTGTGGCAGCAGCAAGCACTTAAGAAGCTCACCGCTAATGACAGTGTGGTTTTTTCTGAGGATGGCGTTTATCTATTACGAAATGGAATTAGCACTAACAGCGCCACCCTTTATGCAGTCAAACAAGACTGCACAGCACGAGGCGTCAAGTTCGCACAGGCAGAACTTATCAACTACGAACAGTGGGTTGAGCTGAGCACCCACCATCAACATTGGTTAAACTGGTAATGCAGCAAGCGTATTTTTTTATCTGGCAGGAACAGCAAATAGAAGTGGATAAGGCCGGTTATTTACTTAATTACAAAGATTGGCGCGAGGAGATGGTTCCCGCACTTGCCGAGCAGGAAAATATCACCCTTACCGACGCTCACTGGGAAGTAGTGCACTTTGTCAGAGCCTTTTATCTTGAGTTTGAAACCAGCCCTGCGATTCGGGCACTGGTTAAAGCAATGGCAGCAAAGCTGGGCCCTGAGAAAGGCAATAGCCGGTATTTACAGCGGTTATTTCCTAAAGGACCAGCAAAACAGGCAACAAAACTGGCAGGTTTACCTAAACCTGCCAAATGTCTTTAGCTGTTGGCCATGTTCGTATGAGTGTCAGGGCACTCAACGCCCTGGCTTATTTAGCGGTTGCGCGAAGCTCGCTGATCCCGCCCATATAAGGCAGTAACACTTCAGGTACCTTCACCGAACCATCCGCTTGCTGATAATTTTCCAGTACTGCAACTAACGTTCTACCCACGGCTAAACCAGAACCGTTCAGAGTATGCAGCAATTCAGGCTTTTTACTTTCTGGGTTGCGATAACGCCCTTGCATCCGACGCGCCTGAAAATCCAGCATGTTTGAACACGACGAAATTTCTCGATAGGTGTTCTGAGCTGGTAACCAGACCTCAAGATCGTAGGTTTTGCATGCGCCAAAGCCCATATCACCCGTGCACAGTAACATCTTACGATATGGCAGGTTCAGCTTTTGTAAAATAACTTCGGCATGATTAGTTAACTCTTCCAGCGCCTCAAAGCTTTTGCTCGGCTCAACTAATTGAACCAATTCGACTTTGTCGAATTGATGCATTCTGATCAAACCACGGGTATCACGCCCGTAGGAGCCCGCTTCACTGCGGAAACATGGCGTATGTGCGGTCATTTTCACCGGCAAATGTTTTGCCTCGAAGATATGGTCGCGCGCTACATTAGTAAGCGGAACTTCAGCGGTCGGAATAAGTGATAGGCGCTGACCTTCTTCCGTCGCTGGCTCAGTATGGAATAAGTCTTCACCAAATTTAGGTAATTGCCCTGTACCCAGCAAACTGTCGGCATTGACCAGATAGGGCACGTAGGCTTCTTCATAGCCATGCTCTTGTGTATGCACGTCGAGCATAAATTGTGATAACGCACGATGCAGTCTGGCAACCTGCCCGCGCATAAACACAAAACGACTGCCAGACAACTTGACTCCCGTCTCGAAGTCAGCCCCCTGATCCAGATCATGGGCAATATCTACGTGATCTTTGACTTCAAAGTCAAAGGTGCCAGGCTCTCCCCAGCGGGACACTTCCTGGTTTTCTTCTTCGTCTTTACCCGCAGGAACGGATGCGTCGGGCAAATTGGGAATACCCAATGCAATCTCCTGAACCTGTTCAAGAATCTCAGACAATTCTTTCTTTGCACTGTCCAACTCATCACCTAACTTACCTACTTCGGCAAGAAGAGGCGCAATATCCTGTCCCTGTGCTTTGGCCTTACCAATTGACTTACTGCGTACATTGCGTTCGTTTTGTAGGTCCTGCGTTTTTATCTGTAAGCCTTTACGCTTTTCTTCCAGCGTTTTTAAATGCTCAACGTCTAAGGTAAAACCCCGGCTTTTCAGTCGCATTGCCGTGTTTTCAATGTCTTCTCGTAAACACTTAGGATCTAACATGTATCTTCTTTTATCCTTTAACTAATAAGATTGCCGTCCAGCCAGCTAACAGGCAGGCGAATACATTCAACAGTATATTTATCATTGCCTTTTCCCATAAACCATTTTCAAGTAATGTCAGCGTTTCCAGGGAAAAAGTTGAAAAAGTGGTGAACGCACCAAGCAGGCCCACACCGACAAACGCTCGATGCGGAAATTCTGCCCAGCTGCCATGCTCTATTAAACCGTACACGATAGCCAGTAAAAACGAGCCCACTACATTTACCGTGAGTGTACCAAATGGAAATTGTTTTCCAAAACAGGAATCCACTGTATTGGTAACAAAATAACGTAAACAAGCTCCTGCGGCGCCGCCAAAAGCGATATACACATACAAAATCAGGGTCGAATTCACGCTAACACCGCTTATTGGTGCTGCCGCGGTTGAGCTCATCCAGAAAATCACGTTTTGCCTTCAAGGCTTTTTCAAGGCCACGCTCGTTTGGTTGATAAAATCGCGTTTGCACTAATTCCGGCGGTAGATAACATTCTCCTGCTGCAAAAGCATTCGGTTCATCGTGTGCATAACGATAGCCTTTTCCAAACCCCTGCTCTTTCATCAAACTGGTAGGGGCGTTACGCAGATGGTTGGGCACAGGATAATCAGGCGCTTTGGCTACCATCGCTTTGGCCTCATTGAATGCTTTGTAAACCGCGTTACTCTTAGCCGCAAGAGCACAATACACTGCAGCCTGGGCTATGGCACGTTCGCCTTCCGCAGGACCCACGCGATGAAAAGTATCCCACGCATTCAGACTGAGCTGCATCGCCCTCGGATCTGCATTACCTATGTCTTCAGAAGCAATTGCCAGTAGCCGGCGTGCCACATACAGCGCATCGCCTCCCCCGTTGAGAATCCGTGCATACCAATAAAGTGCAGCATCAGGGTCAGAACCTCGTACGGATTTATGAAATGCCGAGATGAGGTCGTAAAAGGCATCACCTTGTTTGTCATAGGCGGCAATTTTCTGGCCTACGGCCGATTCCACATCACTTAAGCTTATTACATTGTTTTCTGCAAAATCGGCCGCTAGCTCTAAATAAAACAGCAGACGTCTTGCGTCACCTGCGCAGGCAACCAGCAATGCAGCTTGAGCGTCTTCCTGCAAAGAAAGGGTTAATTCACCCAATCCTTTTTCCGTGTCGCTCAGAGCACGATTGAGTAAACCAGCTAACGCCTGCTCGCTAAGTGATTGTAGAATGTAAACTCTGACTCGCGAAAGTAACGCTTTGTTGAGTTCAAACGATGGGTTCTCGGTGGTCGCACCGATTAACGTCACCGTACCGTCTTCTACAAACGGCAAAAAAGCATCTTGCTGACTTTTGTTAAAGCGGTGAATTTCATCGATAAATAAAATCGTACGTTGCTGATAGCGGGCATCCTGGGTGGCTTTATCCATGGCCGCACGCACCTCTTTTACCCCGGACGTTACCGCTGAAAGCTGAATTACATTGGCGTCGCTATACTGGGCAATGAGTTGCGCGAGCGTTGTCTTGCCGGTGCCTGGCGGGCCCCATAGCACCATGGAGTGGCACTGTCCGGCAAGCAGCATTTTCCGTAACGGTTTACCCTCGCCAAGAATGTGTTCCTGACCTACGTACTCGTCAACGCTTTGTGGCCGCATTCTGGCGGCCAGTGGTGTATAAGGCAGGGAGGACGGCTGACTCACCGCTGGTCATCAACCGTGAAAGAATCTGGATAGTTGGGCTTAAACATATCATCTACTACAGAAAATCGTGTCTCAATGTTCGCAAACTTTAATTCACTGGTTTGTTCCTGCGCATCGATCATGGTCAAACCAACCAGCTCATCATCTTTAAATCTCAGCGTTAAACGTTTTATCTGGCCTTTTTCCGCCTTTGGCGTAACCACAAACCTGTCTGCGTCAGGCAGCTTTTTAATGGTAAACTGTGCCCAGGCTTCATCACTGGTATTAGTCAGTAAAATAAACGGGTTATCGGCGACGATCTGGCTTTGGTTCATAATCGTAACCTGCTCGACGAATTGGTCGATGTTCCACACACTCTCACCATCTGCAATTAACAGCACCTGGTCAGGGTCATCGGTCTGCCAGCGCAATTTATCGGGTCTGGCCATTACCAGCCGGCCTGCTGACTGATGCACTACTTCCTGATTACTGTCTTTAACTACCTGCTCGAAAGAAGCGCGATATTGCTCCATGCCCGCTAATTTTTGCTTTAGCAAGGTATCATCATTATTAGCTGAACTGGTGAAACTCAGCATTATCATGCTAAGACCTATCAATCGAAACAAATTTACCATAATCGTCCTATCTGCTTTTCCCAATTCTGAGTCTAAATTGTCTAATCTCTGGGTGCGGGAGGCGCAAGCACCTCGCGATTCCCATTATGTCCGGGTGAGCTAACCACTCCGCTCGCTTCCATTTGTTCAACCAACCGTGCTGCACGGTTATAACCGATACGAAACTTACGTTGTACGCTGGAAACACTGGCTCTTCTGGATTCGGTCACAAACGCAACCGCTTCATCATAAAACGCATCCACTTCCTGATCAGCGCCTTCAGGTTGCTCACCTGGAAGCAGGACTTCCGCACTGGCTTCGCCATTCAGGATTTCATCTATGTACTCAGGCTCGCCACGTTTTTTCCAGTCAGCCACAACGGCATGAACTTCGTGGTCATCAACAAACGCACCGTGAACCCTAGTGGGTACCGGGCTACCGGGGGGCAAATACAACATGTCGCCCATTCCCAACAACGCCTCTGCCCCTTGTTGATCGAGGATAGTGCGTGAATCAATTTTACTTGAAACCTGAAACGCGATACGAGTAGGAATATTCGCTTTAATCAAACCTGTGATCACATCAACGGAGGGACGTTGAGTGGCCAATACCAAGTGAATACCCGCCGCCCGCGCTTTTTGTGCAATACGCGCAATAAGTTCTTCAACCTTTTTGCCTACAATCATCATCATATCGGCAAATTCATCTACCACAACGACTATTGCCGGTAGTTTTTCAAGATCAGGCGCTTCCGCTTCCATACTGTCTTCTGAGCGCCATAAGGGGTCTTTGATAGGCGAGCCATCGGCAATCGCCTGTTTGACCTTGGCGTTATACCCTTTCAGGTTTCTCACTCCTAACGCAGACATTAGTCGATAACGACGCTCCATTTCACCTACACACCAACGCAGTGCGTTAGACGCCTCTTTCATATCGGTGACCACTTCTGCCAACAAGTGTGGAATGCCTTCGTACACCGATAACTCAAGCATTTTTGGATCAATCATGATCATTCGCACATCTTCGGGCGTCGATTTATATAACAAGCTTAAGATCATCACGTTCACACCGACCGATTTACCGGCACCCGTGGTACCCGCAACCAGTAAGTGCGGCATTTTAGCTAAATCCACCACAACCGGTTTACCGCTAATATCCGCACCCAGCACCATGGTTAACGCTGAACTGTTCGATTGGAAGGTTTCACAGCTGATGACTTCACTTAGCCGCACCATTTCCCGTTTTTTGTTGGGCAGCTCTAACCCGATGACTGATTTCCCGGGTATCACTTCGACTACACGAACAGAAATGGCCGACATCGCACGTGCCAGATCTTTAGATAAACTGGTAATTTTGCTGACTTTGACTCCTGGCGCCAGATCCAACTCGAAACGGGTAATTACGGGACCAGGGAACACACCAACCACTTTCGCTTCAATATTAAAGTCGGCCAGCTTTTCTTCAACCAGGCGAGAAACAATGTCGAGCTCTTCCTTTGAAATGGGGTTTTCATGCTTATCGGCACGTTCTAACAAGTCAAACGATGGCATCGGGCCTTCGGGTGACGCGGGTTGTACGTTACTAACATCGTTGGCGGACTGCCCTGCCCCATCGTCCGCTTTTTCATTTACACCGGGTGTTGCAGGCTTAGCTTTACTCTTAAACGGATTACTGAATTTTTTACTGGCGGCTTTCGGAGCCTCGTCTTCATCAACCGAAAATGGCGGTAACTCGTCCTCGTCATCAAACACTTCGTCAGGGATATCGAATTTTGGTTCTTCCCTTTGATAAACTGATTTAGTCGGCTGGTTAAAGGCAGGCGGCTCAGCGCGCATGCTGGTAATATCTATTTCTGTACGCGCATCATTTTCTTGCGAGCCTGAGCGGTTAGGCAACGCAAGCGTGGGGAACTCTATGCCCATTAACTGTTGCGGCATTGCCATCGCTTTTTTACCAGACCACATTACGCCAGAGCCGATGCCATCAATGATGGATAGCCAACTGATGCCGGTCAGTAAGGTGAAGCCAGTGCAAAAGAAACACAGAAGTAGCAGAATGGTCCCGGGTATATTGAAGTAGGGAACCAGCGCTGAGCTGATCACATCTCCCACAAAGCCGCCAGCAGAGAAGTTAAATAGATCGTTGAAATTAAGGCTGGCAATTCCACAAGCGCCTAACGCCATCAGCACGCCACCGATGATGCGTAAACCTATTGTCAGATAATCAAATTCTTCCAGCGTTTTGATATGTTGAAATAAAAACCACCCCAAAAACGCACTGCAAAAAGGTAACGTGTAGGCTAAATAGCCAACGCTGAAAAGCAATAAGTCCGCTATCCATGCACCAGTTGCTCCAACCCAGTTGTGAACGTCCAGTTGCAGTCCCGCCTGACTCCAGCCAGGATCGCCCGGATGGAATGAGGCCAGTGCTAATAATAAGAAAAATGCAAACACGCAAGCTATTATCATGCCTGCTTCCAGCAATCGCTGAATACCTGAAAGTCGCGCCATACCCAAAAATTATCAATCCAAAAACCGTGTGAACCTGTCAGCCGAAAATGAAAAACATAACAAACCAAAGGTAATCTGTGACAATATCGTCAACTCTTACTGTTCTTCACTTAACCAACGCTGAACCAGACGTGTTGTTATTCTATTTGTTATAAAAATGATATCCAGAAAGCCTACCACATCCCTTTTGGCACACCTACTTTTTACTTATTAGTTTTTACTTTTGTGAAATATTGTAGCGGATTATTTTACCTGAATGCGCAATGCGGAGGTACTTTTTACCTCTTCCATTACCACATAAGTTCGCGATTCACTTACACCAGGTAACCGTAATAGCGTATCACCGAGCAATCGCCGATAACTGGACATGTCAGCAACCCGTGCTTTTAACAAGAAATCAAAGTTACCGGAAACGAGGTGGCATTCCTGAATATCATCATGCTTTTGCACCGCCGCAGAAAATTCGGCGAAAATATCAACGGACGTTTTTGTTAGCGTAATTTCTACAAAAACCAACATGGCCGCGCCTAATTTAACCGGGTCAACGGCCGCATGATAGCCTTTGATATAGCCCTGAGATTCCAGCCGTTTCACTCTTTCCAAACAAGGGCTGGCGCTTAATCCAACCTGTTTTGCCAGTTCCACATTGGAAATACGCCCATCTTTTTGCAACACCACCAGGATGTTTCGGTCAATTCGATCCAAATGTTTAGGAGTTTTTACTAACATTACAATACTCTTCAAATTCGCTATCTAGCAGTATTTTATACCGCTTTTATTTAACATTCAGCATACAACGCTTTTTTTATTTGAGTATACTGCGCACCAAATTCGTTCCCTACAATTGAAGGAAGCCGTTATGCTAATAGGTGTACCAAAAGAAATAAAAAATCACGAGTATCGCGTTGGCCTCACACCTGCTGCCGTTAAAGAATTTGTGACGCATGGCCACAAGGTTGCGGTTCAAGCCACTGCGGGTGAAGCGATCGGCTTCTCCGATGCTATGTATGTCGAAGCAGGCGCACAAATTATTGACAGCGCTGAAAAAATCTTTGCTGAAGCGGAAATGATAGTAAAAGTAAAAGAGCCGCAGCCTAATGAGTGCAAGCAGCTCAGCAAAGGCCAGACGTTATACACTTACCTGCACCTGGCACCTGATCCGATCCAAACAGAATTACTGGTTGCATCAGGCGCAACCTGTATTGCTTATGAAACCGTGACGGATGATCGCGGCGGTCTTCCCCTGCTGGCACCTATGAGTGAGGTAGCTGGCCGTATGTCTGTTCAGGCGGGCGCGCATTATTTAGAAAAAGCGCACGGCGGTAGCGGTACACTGCTAGGTGGCGTACCCGGGGTAGCATCGGGTAAAGTGGTTGTGATTGGTGGTGGTGTTGTTGGTATTAATGCAGCGAAAATGGCGTTAGGTCTGGGTGCAGATGTCACCATTCTTGATCGTTCACTACCCCGTTTACGTCAATTAGACGACATTTTTAATGGTCAGGTTAAAACCGTATTTTCTACTGTTGACGCGCTGGAGTACTATTCCTCTAAAGCGGATCTGGTTGTAGGCGCGGTACTTATTCCTGGCGCAGCCGCACCGAAATTATTAAATCGCGATCATATAGCAGCGATGAAACCCGGAAGTGTGGTCGTGGACGTTGCGATTGACCAGGGTGGTTGTTTTGCTACGTCAAAAGCCACTACGCACCAGGATCCAGTTTACATCGTGGATGATGTTGTGCATTACTGCGTGGCCAACATGCCAGGCGGGGTTGCCAGAACCTCAACCATGGCGCTGAATAACGCGACCTTGCCATTTGGTTTGGCATTGGCAAATAAAGGCCCGAAACAGGCTATGCTGGCTGATCAACACTTACTCAATGGCTTGAATGTTCACGAAGGTAAAGTGACTTACAAAGCCGTGGTAGATGCTCTAGGTGATCAACTCAATCTGACTTACGTCGATGCCAGAGAAGCCTTAAAATAAGATATAGTCAGAATAAACATAACGCGTAAAGGCCAGCGGCAATTAACTAACAAGTTAATGTTTGTTGTGAAAATGACGAAATCCGATGTACGTAAGTTCATCGGATTTTTTTGTACACCTCTTGCAAGCCGTCAATCAAGTGATTAATCCAAATCACTTACACGATTCTGATCTCTTGAATCTGAGATTATCGAGCGCGCGCTAACACACCATTCTCTTGTCGGTAAGCCACCGCCTTATTGTATTTGGCCATTTAATTTGTCAGCATTTTCGCAAGCTGTATCAAGCAGTTTGATAATTTATGTAATTAAAATTCAGTATTCTCTCAACACGCAAAGATCATTAATCATACTGGCATTTTTACCTTGTCTTTTTTACGCAATAATACTGATAATCCGATCGCCCAAAGGGAAATAAACAATAAAATAACCCGTTGCCACAGACCAGCCAAATCACGATTGACATCGAGCACACCGAGAAACAGCGCAATGGAACCAAACATCCCTAAACACATAAGCAAACTAAATAGATAAACCCCTCGCTCAGTGTTGCGTGTAAATGTGCGTAGTCCCAATAACATTGCTGCAAGAGGTATAAGTTGAAATCCAATACCTGCACCGAGCGCGTGAAGTTGTCCACTAAGTTGTTCCGACTGACGACAGCCCACATCACACTGCATTGCACCAGCCAACATAAATCCCAGCGCTCCTAAGAGGATTAGAATTCCTGAAATCCATTTGATAAAGCCAGGATGTAAATCGCGCGCAACAATATAACCTGTCGCTAATAGCGCGAGTGCAAAAGGAACAATACCTACCCAATTGACAATCCAAGGGTACGGAGAATTTGTTGCACCGAGCTCACTTACTGCCTGATTAAAATGCGAATAACCAGGTGTGAACGCTGCAGAAACAAAAACAGCGAGCCAGAAAAAAATCACTCCTGCTAAAACTAAATAGCGTGCACTAGTATGTATTTTGTCCATAAAATTGTCTCGCTTAAAAATGTAGATTAAAAGCTTATTGATTATTTTTAATACAAAAACAGCGAAATCACCAACAGAAATTCAATTGACTAAACGCAAGTTGAGCGCTATTCAAATTGTTATTATAAGAAGGCCACCCATTTACTTCCCGATAAAGACTTAATTGGAATACATCTACAGGGAGAAAGTAGAATGTTCCTACTATCACCTTGAGTTCGCCAAGCACAATAACAAGGATTTTTACGGCTGGTAAAGCAAACGTGAAGATAATTACGACCAACAAAAATGTCAGACTGATCATGAGATTTCGACCAGCCCCTCCGGTTATAGCGGTTCGGGTTCATTTTCTTTTGAAGATGCATTTATCGGCAACGATAACCTCATTAATAAACTTGGTCTATTTTCCTTTGAATTCAGTTTTTATGACCCAAGCGATACACTCTTAAAATCGTATGGTTATTCGGGTGCCCAGTCATTTGAATTTGAAACCGATACAGAATTCGTGAGAGTGGGACCGGATATTCTCACTTTGTATATTGGTCTAGTTCGTGAAACCGATTATGCACTGGTAGGTGCAAACGGCTGCTCGGGAGATACCTTAGTTCTTTATCAGGGGTAATGGCTCTAGTTGCGATCCAGAAACCTTTTTAGACGTTAATGGCGTTATCAACGTAACTAGAACTTCACAAGTTCCAGAACCAGCTAGTGTTGCTATTTTGGGTTTAGGGTTAGCTGGTCTAAGTTTTTTATGTAAGCGAGAAAAAGCCTGACACTTGCATTAACGCGGCGGACTTGAAACGGGACTGTTTCCCAATGCCAGTCAATAAAGTTGACTGGCATTTTTCCATTAAGCGATACTTTTGTTTACCTGTTTAAGTGTTGCTAGTGGATCGTCAGCTTGTGTAATCGGACGCCCCATAACCAGATAACTTACACCATCCTGCATTGCCATTTCTGGCGTCATCACCCGTTTTTGATCACCCTGCTCGGTACCAGCAGGCCGAATTCCAGGCGTAACCAGTAAAAACTCAGGCGAAAAATGTTTCCGCAACAATTTCGCTTCTTGTGCTGAGCACACTACTCCATCCAAGCCAGCTTGCTGGGTTAATGCAGCAAGTTTAGTGACTTGTTCAGCAGGGCTCACACCAGTAACTACCTGTGCGAGTTGTTCGGCGTTCATACTGGTTAACACAGTGACGGCAATCAGTTTGGTGCCAGGATTTACACTTTGTGCAATCGCTTGCTTGGCTTTTTGCATCATTTCCAGACCACCTGATGCATGTACGTTTACCATCCATACACCTAATTCCGCAGCAGCCTTACACGCTTTAGCCACCGTATTGGGTATATCATGAAATTTTAAATCCAGAAAAACGTCAAAGCCTTTCGCTACCAACGCTTTTACAAATTCAGGGCCAAACAAGGTAAACATTTCCTTGCCAACCTTGAGCTTGCATTCAGCAGGATCTAACTGCTCAATCAAGCGCATTGCAGCATCTTTAGTGTCAAAATCAAGGGCAATGATAACTTTAGGATCCTGATTCAACGATTATTCTCCATCCAGACCTTTTATAGGCTTAACAGTATTCCACTTTTTACATGAGGGGCATAACCAGTAAAGTTTTCGCCCGGAAAACCCGCAACTTTGACAGCGATACTTTGGTCTTTGCGAAATTTGATCGGCGACCAGCTCCTTAAGCATTTTGAGACTGTCCGTTGAGGCCGTATCGCCGAGATTGTCTATATACAGGCCCATCAGGGTTTTGAAGCCTTTCATGGTCGGCCTGTCACGTAATTGATTCAATAAGTATTCTGCCGCCTGCTCCGCGTTACCTTTGGAAACTAACACATCAACCATGGCGAGATAAGACGTAGCACACTGTTGCCAATGGGCTTGCAACTGCTTTTCGAATGTATCCCAGTCCCCTGTTTCTTCAGCAATGGCTTCAAGCTTTGGTACCGCTTCGCTAAACCAGCTAATGTCACGCTCTGCAACCTGTAGCAAATAAGTCTGTGCTTCTTCGTAACGCTTTTGTTTTAGAGCAAGGTCACCTAGCATCAACCAGGGTCGTACTGCATGTTCATCAGCATTCACGGCTTTTTGTAATAACGACAACGCTTCACCCTGATTATCGCTATTAATTTCGCTTTGAGCCTGTTCACAATAGAAATGGGCCAGACGCTCACTAACGTCATCATTATCGCCATGACACTCTACCATGCGCTCAGCCAGTTCAATGGCGCGATCCCATTCTTTAGTTGTTTGATAAATACTAAAGAGCTGCTGTTGAGCAATCAGATAATGTTTGTCGCTGTTCAACAATTGCAAAAACGCGTTTTCTGCACGTTCGAGAAAACCCGCTTGAGTATAATCTTTGCCTAGTTCTTTGAGCGCATTTTCGCGCTGACCAGGTTGCAGTTCATCGCGGCTGACCAAATTCTGATGAACCAAAATGGCGCGATCAATCTCGCCGCGATGGCGGAAAAAATTGCCCATGGCAATATGCGTCTCAACCGTATCGCTGTTTAAATTGATCATTTTAATAAGGGTATCAACCGCTTTGTCGGGTTGATCAGACAGCAGAAAATTCAGCCCCTTATAGTAATGACGGGACAAAATACTGGATTGTTTTCGCTGAGCCTGGCGAACACTGTTCCGTCCCATCACCCATCCGTAACCGGCAGCTACTGGCAACAAAAGAAACAGCAACTCAAGCATATTAGACTTCTTTAGTTAATTTACGAATCTTCGCGCGCGCTGTCATCAATTGCACCCGCAGTGCCAACCAGCTGACTATCATCAACAGCAATCCAATCACGACTCCCACGGCAATAGAAATAGCGATCAATGTTGATACACGCATATCAGATTGTGCAATTAGATAGTTCACCGCAATTACTGCTTCGTTTTGTGAACCTACAGCAAACGCAAGGGCCAATAAAACGAGAATCAATATAAGAGAAATTATTCCTTTCAATACAATAGTCTTAGTCGTGTTGCATTGAATCAAGCATAGCAAATTGAATACTAAACTAACATGCAAAAATAGCGATTTGCCATAAATTGTGGATATTGCAAATGTTAGGCAGTTAACTTGCCTGTTTAGTGATGCCTTTTTTGGCGGTTGCGGATGGGTTTGCGTCGGTTCTAACGGGGCGCAATGGACGTAATTTCGCCTTCAGTAATTCGTTATGTAACGTAGACTCATTTGTAAGGTATATCACATGGGTATATGCAGATTGCATGTTGACCAGTTTCTCATACATCGTTTTATCAATTTTCGACAATTGCGCTAATCGTTTTTTAGTTAAAGGCGTGGAAGACGATTGGCAACGAACCGGCTCAACCTGAGTTACGCATAACTCGACCTTATCCTGTTGTAGGTGATTAGCAATGTTTTGTCGCATGGTGCCGTACAAAAAATGATTTTCTGAGATATAAACGAGCTTGTTGTCATCCTTACGCACACAATGGACCACCGTTGCATTACGTTTTTTACCCACCAGGAGTTTTTCCAACAATTCAGATTTTGGGCGCATCGTTTGTCTGTCTGCGAAAAAGCCGTGTAATGGAATGATATTTTGTACACGCGAGAAAGGATATAAATCATCCGACTTTTCACTTTGATATACGGTTTTCAAGCGGTCCAGTATGTGGCGGTTGGTCACACACAGCACGCTAACAGAAGGATGATGCCGCATCGCAAGCTCCCAGATAAACCTGTGGGTACTTCGTTGTGCGCGGGCGATGTCCCGTTGCCTGAAAAAGGCCAGATTTTGTTCTAACAACGAATCAACTGAGCCTTTTTTATTAAGCTCTGGTAACTTAAGTCGCAGAATGCCCAGCGCTTCATCATAATGTACAATCATGTACTTTTCGCTACGCATTTTGAACTCTGGCACAGAGATTTTAATTGAATCGGTAAAATTGGACGCAGCCACTTTCTCTGACAACTCGACCTGCATACCGTTTGCAGATATATCTTTAATTTTGGCTTGAAATGATGTCAGAAATCCCGTTTTCACCGACGCGTCTTTTTCTATTATATATCGATGCTCACTGCGACGGTCTAGATCTTCCTCCATGACATACGAAATAGACCACTTGCCAGTATCTGCAATCAGCGACTTGGGAATAGCAGGAAACTGACATTTCTCTCCAATGGTCAGGTCTTTAAGTGAAGGAGTAATATCCTTGCAAAACATAACCGATGTCATGGCGGCCAAATCAGGAAAATCGGTTTTTGACAGATCATGAATTGCAAAGGCTTTGCTTTTTTCGCCCTCGTTAATCGTGTCCATGCGACAGTGGGTACACGTTAGCGTGCCCGATTTCATCATCAAATAAATCAGAGGACTCATTTGTTTGCTTTCGACCAGATCTCGATGAGTTGCGCAAATTTCTACTATACCTTTTTTGGTATTGATGCTGCCGTTAAATAAAAACGCCTCACCATAACGCCTAAGCTCAAGATAGAGCCGGTTGAATTCACTTTTGCCCGACAGTTTAGTTAAAAACTGATACGCATTGTTGTGCTCAACATTCTTTTTCGTAAAAAGTGCAATTATCGGAATCGCTTGTTTTTTATTTGCTTTTACAAATACCGGCATCCAGGGACTATTTTCGAGAATACGGTCCCTTTCCAGATCCTGCATCGCTCTTTCAATCTCTAATTCTCTTTTTAATGGCTGATGAAAAGCGGCAGTATCGATAAAGCGTTTCAACTGTTCTAATAAACGCTCATCGGTTTCATCGCTAAAATTAAACTGTAATTCGTAGTTTGAGGTGTGCTTGTTAAATTTTATCGAGTCCAGTTTACAGTCTATTTTTGTTTCTTTTGTTGTCAGGCCCTGCACTTCTGGAAAGGTAAAGGTGACCTCTTCGCCTTGACTCATTTTGGGCGGTCTGCGCATCTCTACCGCCATGGTTTTATAACCCAGTGATGCCAAATTGCAATTTCGACCGTTGTGTAAATCGGGTGACGAAACAGCAAAGTTGGGTGTTATCGAAATATCATCTCCAAAATCAATGTCGTTTTGAGACTGCGATTCAATCGCAAACGCATCAACGATCTTTTTGTATTGTTCTTTTTTGATTTGTGTCTGATAAAATTCGGAGCTGGTGATGGACTCGAATACACCGACAGTGTAGCGATTTTGATAAAGCCCTGATTCCTTCTTAAGTATCTGTGTACCTATTTTATCAAGGCACATATCTACACCAAAGTGTTTGAACTTAATGACAGGAAATTGGGCGAAGGCGGAATTATCTGCAGGCGCATCGGTAAGAGAGGTTAACCTGATGACCTCTTCTTTTATTATTTTCCTAACATTCGTTGGCAGGCGTTTTGAGAATTTATTTAATCCTTCAAGTAACCTGTTTTCCTGCTCATAGGGAATGAGCGCTCGAATCAAATGTTGGAACTGTTTAATGACTTGCTTTTCATCACCGGCAGACATAAAACCACACCAGCCTTAAGGCAATACTCGTATTTAAGGCATTTACTAAAGCAAAAGTGCTTACCAATAGAAGTAGAGACAATCACCCATTGCTACAACAAAGTATCAAAGATATAAAAGAATTATTAACAAGATGTTAGTTTCTGTTCAACCTTTGCACAACCAGTGGGAATAGTGCCTAATTATTTTATGAAAGGCAATAAAAAAGCCGTAGAAACTACGGCTTAATTTGATGATGCGTCAACACGCTCTCTCAATTCTCTTTTCCGGGTTTGAAATGTGGAACGTATTTTCCGTCCAATTTCACGGTTTCACCCGTTTTCGGATTTCGACCTACCCTGGGTGCCCGGTAATGCAGAGAAAAACTTCCAAAGCCACGAATTTCTATCCGTTCACCTTTTTGCAGCGTTTGTGCCATCTGCTCAAGCAACTCTTTGATAGAAGATTCCAACTCTTTCGCAGGAACATGGCGTGCCGAATCGGCTAGCCGCTCAATTAGTTCAGACTTAGTCATAGTATTCCCTATGTCAAAATTTAATCCAAACAGCTACCGAAGACAGGTGTGCTCGAAAAGAGCACACCTGACCGTATTACTCGCCTTTAGCAGCTTTGAAAGCTTCTGCCATTGCGTTAGCAAATCCACCATCGTCTTGTTGGTTCACTTTATCAATAGCTTCTTTCTCGTCTGCTTGATCTTTCGCTTTAACAGAAAGATTTACAGTACGGTTTTTACGGTCAACACCCATGAACTTAGCTTCAATGCTGTCGCCAACATTTACTTCTTCAGAAGCATCTTCTACACGGTCACGTGATAAATCACCAACACGGATATAGCCGTCAACTTCTTCTGCCAAGTTTACAGTAACGCCTTTCGCGTCAACTGCGGTAACTGTACCATTAACAATAGCACCTTTCTTGTTGTCTGTCAGATACTTATTGAACGGGTCTTCTTCAATTTGCTTAACGCCTAAAGAGATACGTTCACGCTCTGGGTCGACTTGTAGAACAACCGCTGAGATTTCGTCGCCTTTCTTATATTCGCGAACGGCATCTTCACCTGTTTTGTTCCAGCTGATGTCAGATAAGTGAACCAGACCATCAATACCGCCATCCAGACCGATGAAGATACCGAAGTCAGTGATCGACTTGATCTTACCAGATACTTTGTCACCTTTTTCGTGTGACTTAGCAAACTCTTCCCATGGGTTAGCAATGCACTGCTTAAGACCCAATGAAATACGACGACGTTCTTCGTCGATTTCAAGTACCATAACTTCAACAGTGTCACCAAGATTAACCACTTTAGATGGGTGGATATTCTTGTTAGTCCAATCCATTTCAGAAACGTGAACCAGACCTTCGACGCCGTCTTCGATTTCAACGAAACAACCGTAGTCGGTAAGGTTAGTAACCTGACCAGAAATCTTAGTACCTTCAGGATAACGCTGTGCAATTTCTTGCCACGGATCGTTGCCCATTTGCTTCATACCAAGAGAAACACGTTGCTTGTCTTTATCAAACTTCAACACTTTTACGTTGATTTCGTCACCAACGTTCACAATTTCGCTTGGATGCTTAACACGCTTCCACGCCATATCAGTGATGTGCAATAAGCCGTCAACGCCGCCCAAATCTACGAATGCACCGTAATCAGTAAGGTTTTTAACGATACCTTTGATTTCATGACCTTCTTCAAGGTTTGCCAACAATGATTCGCGCTCAGCACTGCTTTCTGCTTCAATAACTGCACGACGAGATACGACAACATTGTTACGCTTGGCATCCAGCTTGATTACTTTAAATTCAAGCTCTTTACCTTCAAGGTGAGTAGTGTCACGAACAGGGCGTACATCTACTAATGAACCTGGTAAGAATGCACGTACACTGTTAACTTCAACAGTGAAACCGCCTTTAACCTTACCATTAATAACACCTTTGATGGTCTCTTTCTCTTCGTATGCTTTTTCAAGCTCAACCCACGCTTCATGGCGCTTGGCTTTTTCACGAGAAAGAATAGTTTCACCGAAGCCATCTTCAACTGCGTCAAGCGCTACATCAACTTGATCGCCAATTTCAATTTCCAGCTCGCCTTCGGCATTTTTAAATTGATCCACAGGGATCGCACTTTCTGATTTCAGGCCCGCATCAACAAGAACGATGTCTTTGTCGATTGAAACTACCGTACCTTTAACAATTGAACCTGGACGGGTTTCTAGTTCTAAAAGGCTTTCTTCAAAAAGTTGTGCAAAATTTTCAGTCATAAGGTTTTAATTTAATATAAAGTTGAGATCCATATGTCAATCCAGAGCACATGGGGTTATTAACAATTGTCGCAACGTCCACTTGTCGCAACTTAAATCAATACAAATTAGAAGCTTCTAATTACAAACGAGAAGTAATAATTTCCATTGCGTTATCAAACACTTGCTCAATACTCAAGTGCGTTGAATCTATTACTACTGCATCCTCAGCCGGTATCAAAGGGGCAACAGAACGGTTTGAATCTCGCTCATCACGCGCTTTAATATCGGTTAAAAGGCGCGCAATATTAACATCCATCCCCTTTGCTTTCAACTGGCCATATCGCCTTTCAGCCCTGGCCTCGGCGCTAGCTGTGAGGAATAACTTTACCGGTGCATCAGGAAACACGACGGTTCCCATATCACGACCGTCTGCTACCAGCCCAGGTGCTTGCTGAAACGCGCGCTGTCTGCGTAACAAAGCTTCTCGAACCCGCGGTAACGCGGCAATCTGCGACGCCACGCTGCCTACCTGTTCAGTACGAATGTCATCGGTGACGTCTTCGCCTTCTAAAATGATACGGCTGGATTCGCCATCCGTTTCGAAACTCACGTCTAAACCTGTTGCCAATGGAACAATGGATTCTTCGTCATCACAAGGTAAATCATGGTGAAGTGTCGCCACTGCCAGTACGCGGTAAATCGCGCCGCTGTCCAGGAAGTGCCAGCCTAGTTGCTTTGCCAACAGACTGCTTAAGGTCCCCTTGCCTGCTCCGCTAGGGCCGTCAACCGTGACTATAGGTGTTGGATGCATACCTGCTCCAGTTTTGAATAGTTAAAAACGCGCGCAATTATACGCACAGATCTCCGTATATACCATGCATGTTTAAAAATGGTTGCCTTTTAATAATGCGTTAATGTTTACAAATTGTTGCCAGACGCGTAAAGAAATCTGGAAACGTTTTCGCCGTACAGCCGGGATCATTAATAGTTACGGGCTGTTCATTAAGCGCTAATAATGAAAAACACATAGCAATACGATGGTCATTATAGGTGTCGATAGGCGTATGTTTGAAATCAGACAAGGGCCAGACCTTGATATAGTCCTCGCCTTCTTCAACTTCAGCACCCACCTTTTTTAGCTCGGTGGCCATCGCATGAAGCCGATCGGTTTCTTTTACCCGCCAGTTATAAACATTTCGAATAGTGGTGGGTGATTGAGCAAATAAAGCCGTGGTAGCAATGGTCATAGCAGCGTCGGGAATATGATTCATGTCCATATCAACGCCGTTAAGGGCGCCTTTGGTGACACTGACCGACTCTTCTTGCCACTCGACCTGCGCCCCCATTTGTTCAAGCACATCAGCAAATCGAATATCTCCCTGAATGCTGTTACTGCCAATTCCGGTTACAGTAACTTTGCCGCCTTTGATGGCCGCGGCAGCTAGGAAATAAGAAGCTGACGAGGCATCGCCCTCGACCATGAATCGCCCGGGTGAAGTGTAGCGTTGACCCGCGTTTATTGTAAACTTCTGATAGTTATTGTTTGTTACCACGACCCCGAATTGCTGCATAATGTGTAAGGTAATATCAATATAAGGTTTTGAGACAAGTTGTCCTTTAATATTGATAACGACGTCTTTTTTGCACAGTGGTGCAGCCATCAATAAGGCGGTGAGAAACTGACTGGAAACGCTGCCATCTACCGACACTTCACCACCTGTCAGCGTTTTACCGTTAATACGTAGTGGTGGATAGCCTGTCGTTTTAAGATATTCGATATTTCCGCCGGCTTCGTGCAACGCATCGACTAAATCACCAATTGGCCTTTCTTCCATTCTTGGTTCGCCGGTCAACTCAACTTTGACATTGCTCGCGGCTAAAGCTGCGCAAAGGGGGCGCATTGCAGTACCTGCATTACCTAAAAACAGCGCCTCAGAGGGTGTTTGGGTAAAAGCGCCTGCCAGTCCCTCCACGACGCATTCGGTTTTATCAGGACTCAGCTGGTATTTGACACCCAGTAATTTAAGCGCATTTAACATATGCGCAATGTCGTCACTGTCCAACAGATTGGTAACTGTGGTAGTTCCTTCAGCAAGTGCAGCCAGCAGTAACGCGCGATTGGACAGACTTTTCGAGCCTGGTACATTAACCAAGCCTGCTACTTTTTTTACCGGTTGTAAGGTTAACGCATCCTGAGTCATCAACCTTGCCTCCGCTCAAAGTCAGCCATGAACTCAACCAGGCTCTGCACGCCTTCCAGCGACATCGCATTGTAGATACTTGCTCGCATGCCGCCCACAAAGCGATGTCCTTTAAGCGCAACTAAACCTTTGTCTGCCGCTTGCGCAAGAAAAAGCGCATCCAGAGCAGGATCGGCTAGCTGGAACGGGACGTTCATAATTGAGCGACACTCCGGATGAACCCGGCTGCGATAAAAGTCAGACCGATCAATAGCATTGTAAAGGCAGGCAGCTTTAGCTTGATTAAGTTTGGCGATAGCTTCAACGCCGCCTTGACTGAGCAGCCACTTAAATACCAGCCCCGCCAGATACCAGGAAAACGTAGGTGGCGTATTGTACATCGACCCCGTGGTCGCCAGTTCTTTATAATCGAAAATAGACGGCGTATATTTTTGTGCATGCCCCACTAAGTCATCCCTGACAATCACCACACTCAATCCAGACGGACCGATATTTTTTTGTGCGCCGGCGTAGATTACTCCATACCGGCTTACGTCAATCGGCTTGGATAAAATACAAGAAGACATGTCTGCAACTAACGGGACTTTGCCTGAATCTGGTAGCCAATCAAACGCTACACCATCTACCGTTTCATTCGGACAGAAATGCAAGTAAGCAGCGTTTTGATCAATCTCGTCTGCAGCCGGTTGCTGCATGAAGTCCAGCCCCTCTTTTTGAGTTAGTTCGCCGATTACCTTCGGCTGATTAAATTTACTGGCTTCAGCCACTGCACCTTTTGACCAGGAGCCCGAAACAAGATGCAATGAGGTATCATCTGGTGTAGATAGGTTCATCGGTACCGCGGCGAAATGCGCCCGCCCACCGCCGTGAGTAAATAATACGTGGTAATTATCAGGTACATGCATTAATTGGCGTAAATCTGCTTCGGCCTGTGCTGCTATCGCCATGAATTCCTCACCCCGATGGCTGACTTCCATTACCGAGCTGCCACTACCCTGCCAATTGACGAGCTCTTGCTGGGCTTGATGTAATACTGCTGGCGGTAGCATGGCTGGGCCCGCACTAAAATTAAATACTTGCGTCATTTAAACCTTAACCTCAAAAACAAAACAAGCGGCTAAAAGCCGCTTGTTCAAGACACGATTACAGTCATCAGTCAGGCTGATTTACTGCGTTACTCTTCTGTCGCGGGCTTGTCACTTGCTTCTGTAGAAGCTTCTTCAGCATTCTCATCGATAACGTCTTCGCTACCTTCGATGCTTTCTAATAACTCTTCATCCATTTCTTCAATGCGCTGAAGGCCAACAACATGCTCGTTTTCGCTAGTTCTAATCAAACGTACACCTTGTGTATTTCTGCCCACGATTGACACTTCACTAACCCGTGTACGAACTAATGTACCCTGATCGCTTATGAGCATCATTTCGTTAGTTTCATCAACCTGCACCGCACCGATCACTTTGCCGTTTCGTTCAGATACCTTGATTGAAACAACGCCCTGAGTGGCGCGGCTCTTAGCAGGATAATCCGCTAACGGGGTACGTTTTCCATAACCATTTTCAGTTGCAGTCAGAATATCACCATCCCCCTGAGGAACAATCAGTGACACCACTTTTTGCCCCTCCTGCATTCTGATACCGCGGACCCCCGTGGCCGTTCTGCCCATTGGGCGCAGTGCCAGAACTTCTTCGCCCGTTTCTGGATCAAGCTTGACTTCGCCAGTTTCAGCGTCACGGGCTTTTTCATTAAAGCGAACCACTTTACCGGCATCTGAGAACAACATAATGTCATCACTACCCGTAGTGATTGCAACGCCAATCAATTCATCACCATCGTTCAGATTTACCGCGATAATACCGTTAGAACGTGGGCGTGAATAGGAACTCAGGTCTGTTTTCTTCACGGTACCGTTGGCAGTTGCCATTAATACATATTTGCCTTCTTCGAATTCCTTAATAGGAAGAATGGCGGTAATACGCTCATTCGCTTCCAAGGGCAGAATATTTACAATCGGTCTGCCACGCGCGTTACGCGATGCAAATGGAAGTTGGTAAACTTTCAACCAGTATAATCTGCCCCGCGTTGAGAAGCACAAGATATGATCATGCGTGTTGGCAACCAGTAGACGTTCGATTATATCTTCATCTTTCATTTTGGTTGCTGACTTACCTTTACCACCACGACGCTGAGCTTCATAGTCTGACAGCTTTTGATACTTAACATAACCTTCACGGGAAAGCGTTACTACAACGTCTTCCTGTTCAATTAAATCTTCAATATCTATATCATGGGTAGCAGCAGTTATTTCAGTGCGACGTGCATCACCATACTCATCACGAACGGCTTCTAATTCTTCGCGGATAACTTCCATCAAACGCTCTGGTGAACGCAGGATGTGTAATAGCTCAGCAATCTGCTCAAGCAATACCTTGTACTCATCAAGGATTTTCTCATGCTCGAGGCCTGTTAGTTTATGCAGGCGAAGATCCAAAATTGCCTGAGCCTGCTGTTCAGTCAGATGATATTTACCATCGCGAATACCGAATTCAGGCAGCAGCCAGTCAGGACGTGCTGCATCATTGCCGGCACGTTCAAGCATGTCGGCTACATCACCTAGCTGCCAGCCTTGTGCAACTAACGCCTGCTTAGCTTCTGCTGGACTGGGCGACGCTTTGATAAGATCGATAATCGGATCGATGTTAGCCAGCGCAATTGCCAGACCTTCAAGAATGTGAGCACGGTCGCGTGCTTTACGCAGCTCATATACGGTCCGCCTGGTGACGACTTCACGGCGATGAAGAATGAATGCTTCGAGCGTCTCTTTAAGATTAATGACTTTTGGTTGGCCATTATCCAGGGCCACCATATTTATACCAAATACTGTTTGCAGCTGCGTATTGGCATATAGATGGTTCAACAGCACTTCTGCTGATTCTGAACGTTTCACTTCAATAACGATGCGCATACCGTCTTTGTCGGACTCGTCACGCAGCGCGGAGATGCCTTCAATACGTTTTTCTTTAACCAGTTCAGCGATTTTTTCGATCAGACGTGCTTTGTTGACTTGATATGGAATTTCGTTAACAACGATAGTTTCTTTACCGTTGGTGTCCGTTTCAATCTCAGCCTTGGCTCTTAGATAAATTTTGCCACGTCCAGTGCGATACGCATCGTCGATGCCTTTGCGACCGCTTATCGTCGCCGCAGTGGGGAAATCCGGCCCCGGGATATGCTCCATCAGGCCCTCTATTGCAAGGTCTGGATCATCGATTAGTGCCACACAACCGTTAATGACTTCAGTCAGATTGTGTGGTGGGATATTGGTCGCCATACCCACCGCGATACCCGATGAACCGTTTACCAACAGGTTGGGAACCCGGGTAGGCAATACCTCAGGGATCTGTTCAGTGCCATCGTAGTTCGGTACAAAATCAACCGTTTCTTTGTCTAAGTCGGCAAGCAGTTCATGGGCAATTTTTGCCATGCGCACTTCGGTGTAACGCATTGCTGCAGCTGAGTCACCATCTACTGAACCAAAGTTGCCCTGTCCATCAACCAGCATGTAGCGCAAAGAGAAAGGCTGCGCCATACGGACAATGGTGTCGTAAACTGCAGAGTCACCGTGAGGGTGATATTTACCGATCACGTCCCCAACAACACGGGCTGATTTTTTATACGGCTTGTTGAAATCGTTTTTAAGTTCATTCATCGCGAATAAAACACGGCGGTGAACAGGTTTCAAACCATCTCTGACATCAGGCAAGGCGCGCCCAACGATTACGCTCATGGCGTAATCAAGGTAAGAGTTTTTTAACTCTTCCTCTATATTAATGGGAAGGATTTCTTTCGCGTCATCACTCATAAACTGCGTTATCCCTTTTTTCTAAACACATGTGGCGCTATACGTATCGTCTGATGTAAACAACATTGGCGGGAGCGCACACTATTATTATTGGGTTGTAAAACAATCGTTGAGTGTACCACTGACAAAACCAATTATGTAGCAGTTAATCTATATCTGGGGTGAATTTCCTCTAAATTACTTTTGCGACTGGCAAAGTTGGTTACTAATTCAGCTAACGCAGAAAATATTGCGTAAAGCGACTCGTTTTCTGTTTTAATTGAGGTAAGGTTGAGTGCTCAAATCGAAATCAGGTAACGTTGAAAATGGCAAATGTAGACAGTCAGGAAATCAATAAATTTGCTGAACTTGCTTCTCGATGGTGGGATCCGGAGGGAGAATTTAAGCCCCTGCACGCGATTAACCCGCTGCGATTAGAATTTATCGAAACTCACGCAAAAGGCCTGCATGGCAAGAAGGTCGTCGATATTGGCTGTGGTGGCGGCATTCTTGCTGAGGCAATGGCAAAATGTGGTGCAGAGGTCTGCGGTATCGATATGGCAGAAGCATCACTGGAAGTGGCGCGACTGCATGGTTTAGAAAGTCAGGTAAAAGTAGACTATAAGTGTACTACCGCAGAAGATTTCGCCGCCCAATACGAAAAAACGTTCGATGTTGTAACCTGCATGGAGATGCTTGAGCATGTTCCCGAACCCGCTTCGGTTGTTAATGCCTGCGCCAGATTGGTTAAACCCGGTGGCCACGTGTTCTTTTCCACCCTGAACAGAAACGTGAAATCCTATTTGATGGGCATTATTGGCGCTGAATACATTTTAAATTTAGTACCAAAAGGAACGCACCAGTACAGCCGCTTCATTAAGCCGTCTGAATTA
Source organism: Alteromonas ponticola (assembly GCF_012911815.1). Lineage (GTDB taxonomy): Bacteria > Pseudomonadota > Gammaproteobacteria > Enterobacterales > Alteromonadaceae > Alteromonas > Alteromonas ponticola. Next base: position 115,286 of record NZ_JAATNW010000007.1, read on the forward strand.
ATGACAATGACAGATAATGCGGGCCTGGTTAATCAGTATGTTACGGGACTGCACATGAACCCTCTGAACCGGAAATTTTATCTTTCAAATCGCAATATCGACGTCAACTACTTATTGCATACTCATGCATAAGAGCATCTATATATAGTGCGTCTACTGGAACTTTCGCACTATATATCGTGCCATTCTAAAAAAACTGTTCTCCAAACAAATTAGTTTAATAATTTTTTGATCCGTAAAAAATGCTTGCATTTAGTTAAGCGGAGGGTTGAATGACGCTTTTAGGTGAGTTACCACTAACCAAAAATTTGCTTGCGTTTGATCGCTGTAAAAACCACCAGATATTGGGTTGCAATAAGACTAAAACCTCACTATCTTGTGCCATGTCCAGAGCGTTAAATACAAATAATTAATAACAGTTAAACAACGCTCGGTACTGCAAAAAAACCACGGATAAAACACAGGACATGACTTTTTCGACGTGACAAGTAGTCACCTGTGTGTGGAAAAACAAGATTGAAAAATAATAATGCGGCTTCCTTAAATTCAATGGATAGACACTGCCAAATTTTACGAAGTCCACTACAACACGCGCTAACTAAATTACGGCCAGCACTATGAATAATAATTTGTATGTCACCAAACGAAATGGTGAGAAAGAACCCATTGATCTGGATAAAATTCATAAGGTTATTACCTGGGCAGCAGACGGATTAAATAATGTTTCTGTATCACAGGTAGAGATTCGTGCTCATATTCAGTTTTATGATGGCATCACCACCAGTGAAATTCATGAAACGTTAATCAAGTCCGCAGCGGATCTGATTTCTACTGATGCACCAGATTATCAATATCTTGCGGCGAGACTTGCTATTTTTCACTTGCGCAAAAAAGCGTACGGTCAATTTGAACCGCCGGCCTTGCTGGATCATGTGAAAAAAATGGTTGCCAGTGGCAAGTATGACGCGCATATCTTAAAAGATTACTCAGAAGCTGAGATAGCCGAGATGGGCAGCTTTGTTGATCACTGGCGTGATATGACGTTCAGCTACGCAGCGGTCAAACAACTGGAAGGTAAATATCTGGTTCAAAACCGTGTTTCTGGCGAAATTTATGAAAGTGCACAGTATTTATACGTGCTGGTTGCTGCCTGTTTATTCGCTAATTATCCAAAAACAGAGCGTCTCAACTATGTACGCCGTTTTTACGATGCCACCTCAACCTTTAAAATTTCATTGCCTACGCCGATCATGGCGGGGGTGCGTACCCCTACCCGTCAGTTCAGTTCCTGTGTATTGATTGAAACAGGTGACAGCCTGGACTCGATTAATGCTACCGCCAGTGCGATTGTTAAGTACGTCAGCCAGCGAGCGGGAATTGGTGTTAACGCAGGTCGAATTCGTGCGCTGGGCAGCCCGATACGCGGCGGAGAAGCTTTCCATACTGGTTGTATACCCTTTTATAAGTATTTCCAGACAGCCGTGAAAAGTTGCTCACAAGGCGGTGTCCGGGGTGGTGCAGCTACGCTATTCTATCCGCTGTGGCATATGGAAGTTGAATCACTGCTGGTACTGAAAAATAACCGCGGAGTTGAAGAGAACCGTGTACGTCACCTTGATTACGGCGTGCAGTTCAACAAACTGATGTATCAGCGCATGATGAAAGATGACTACATTACTTTGTTCAGTCCTTCAGATGTGCCCGGGCTTTACGATGCATTTTTTGCTGATCAGGCCAAATTTGAGGCTTTATACGTTCAATATGAAAACGACGACAGTATTCGTAAAAAGCGCATTAAAGCAATGGAGCTGTTTAGTTTGTTTATGCAGGAGCGCGCCAGCACAGGTCGCATCTATCTGCAAAATGTTGACCACTGTAACACTCACAGTCCTTTCAACCCCGAGGTTGCGCCAGTACGTCAAAGCAACTTGTGCCTTGAGATTGCATTGCCAACCAAGCCTCTTGAGCACGTGAATGACGAAAACGGTGAAATTGCCTTATGTACTCTGTCAGCGTTTAACTTAGGTGCCATTAAATCGCTGGATGAATTTGAAGAGTTAGCCGATCTGGCAGTGCGTGCACTGGATAGCCTGCTTGATTATCAGGATTATCCGGTACCCGCTGCATATAATGCCACCATGAACCGCCGTACGCTGGGCATAGGGGTGATAAACTTCGCCTACTACCTGGCCAAAAACGGGGTTAAATATTCTGATTTCAGTGCAAACGGGCTTATTCACCGCACTTTCGAAGCCATGCAGTATTATCTGCTTAAAGCCTCTAATAATCTTGCAAAAGAAAAAGGCGCGTGCCCTAAATTTAACGAGACAACTTACTCTCAAGGCATACTGCCAATTGACAGCTACAAAAAAGAACTGGATCAGGTTTGCAACGAGCCTTTGCAGTACGACTGGGACGCATTGCGTGAAGATATAAAAACACACGGTCTTCGCAACTCGACGTTGTCAGCGCTTATGCCCTCTGAAACGTCATCACAGATTTCAAATGCAACCAATGGTATTGAGCCACCTCGCGGTCATATCAGTGTTAAGGCAAGTAAAGACGGTATCCTTAAGCAAGTCGTCCCTGAGTATGAAGAGCTTAAAGATAAATACGAACTATTGTGGGATATCCCCTCAAACGATGGCTACTTACAACTTGTCGGTGTAATGCAGAAATTTATCGACCAGACTATTTCTGCCAATACAAATTATGACCCGGGCAAGTACGAAGGCGGAAAAGTGCCGATGAAAGTTTTGCTGAAAGACTTGCTTACCACGTATAAATTAGGTGTGAAAACACTCTACTACCATAACACCCGTGATGGAGCTGCTGATCAAAGCACGCAAGATGTGAAAGCTGCAGAGCATAAACCACAGGAAGCAGTAATAGTAGAAGATGACGATTGTGCCGGCGGTGCGTGTAAAATTTAACACGCACCCTGCTAATCTATCTCTGTTTTTACGTTAATCAAAGATTTCTATTGAGCATTTATGAAATACACAACGTTTAACCAAAAAATTGTTAACCCTCTTGCTGAACCGATGTTTTTCGGAAATCCTGTTAACGTAGCGCGTTACGATCAGCAAAAGCATGACATATTTGAGAAACTCATTGAGAAACAAATCAGTTTCTTCTGGCGTCCAGAAGAAGTTGATGTTTCCAGGGACAGAGTTGATTTTCAAAAACTCACTGACCCTGAAAAACATATTTTTATCTCCAATTTAAAGTATCAGACACTACTGGATTCTGTGCAGGGCCGTAGCCCCAACATCGCGATGTTACCGATTGTTTCTTTGCCAGAATTAGAGACTTGGATTGAAACCTGGTCATTTTTTGAAACTATTCATTCGCGCTCTTATACCCATATACTCAGAAATCTGTTTTCTGATCCCAGCAGTGTGTTCGATGACATCGTTGCTAATGAAGAAATCAAGCGTCGAGCGACAGATATCTCTCGCTATTATGATGATTTGATCTTTGCCACCCAACTTTGGCAGACACAAGGCGAAGGTGTGCATACCGTTAATGGTGAAACACATGAAATCACCATGCGTGAACTGAAGAAGAAACTGTATCTTTGCATGAACTCGGTCAACGCTCTGGAGGCAATTCGCTTCTACGTGTCTTTTGCTTGTACTTTTGCTTTTGCAGAGCGCAAGTTGATGGAAGGTAACTCAAAAATCATTCGCCTTATCGCCCGTGACGAAAATTTGCACCTGACGTCTACCCAACATATTTTGAATATATGGGCCAAGGGCAAAGATGACCCCGAGATGGCTGAAATTGCCCAGGAATGTAAAGAGGAAGCCACTGCTATCTTTCTGACCGCAGTGGAACAGGAAAAAGGGTGGGCCGACTATCTGTTCCAGCATGGATCAATGATTGGTTTAAACAAAGATATTTTGTGCCAGTACGTAGAATATATTGCAGTACAACGTATGAGTGCAATTGGTCTTGAAGCACCGTTTTCAGTCAAGAGTAACCCCCTGCCCTGGATGAATAACTACCTGAATTCAGACAATGTACAGGTAGCACCGCAAGAGTCAGAAATCAGTTCGTATCTGGTTGGACAAATTGATTCATCCGTTAGTGGTGATGATTTCGCGGATATGGAAATTTAGGTCAGACATCCTTCATCATGTCGAACCGAAAAGATGATGCATTCCACATTGACGTTGTTGATGTGGGATGTGCCACATCATCATCTGATAAGACACTGCTGGAATCCCTTGAAACCGCGAACATTGAGATTCACTTTCATTGCCGTGAAGGGTTTTGTGGGGCCTGCCGTACACAGTTAATCGAGGGTGAAGTGGATTATACAACCGACCCACTTGCCTATATTAATGATGATGAAATACTCCCCTGCTGCTGCATCGCAAAGAGTAATCTCAAGATAAAAGTCCCGCTTTAAAGAATCCCAAACCGCGTTTGATTTCTGCCTGCCTGTTTAGCCTCATACAACAACTTATCCGCTTCTTCAATCATTGGCGTAATCGCATGGGGAGCTACAGCAGTTACACAACCCACGCTGAGAGTAACTCTTCCAACTTCGGAGTCCGCGTGCTCATGTTTTCTTTTCGCTAATGCCTGATGAATATTCATTGAAACCAGTTTGGCGCCTTTATCGTCGGTGGCAGGCAGCATCAGAATAAATTCCTCACCACCGTAACGGGCAACAAAATCCGTATTTCTGGCGGCTGTTTTAGATAATACCTGGGCTACGGAACGAAGACATTCATCCCCCTGCTGATGCCCGTATCTGTCGTTGTAACGTTTAAAGTAATCAATATCCAGCATCATCAGTGTGAAAACCTGATAATCTCTCTTTTCCTGAACATCATGTTCCTTTAAGTAATTTTCAAGATAGCGGCGGTTATAAACGTTGGTCAATCCGTCAAGCATTGCCAGTGTACTTAAGCGGTCGGTAATCAATTTTAACTTGATATGGGTTTGCAGGCGATAATTAAGCGTTTCAAACACGATGGGTTTGGGAACAAAATCGACACAGCCCACTTCCCAACACTTTAACTGCGTTTCCTTATCGTCATGGCCAGTTAAAAACACCACAGGTAGGGTTTCAAGTTGTGGTGTAGTTTTGATTTGTTTGCACAATTCGAGACCACTTAACGAGGGCATTTCCATATCCAGCATGATCAGATCAGGTTGCGCCTCTTTCATTTGTCTGATGGCGTCAAGAGGATTGTTGCAGCCAATCACGTGATAATCTTTACCCAGGTTATGCAGCAACATTTGCAAAGTTATTTCATCATCTTCAACAATAAAGATTTTGGCCCCTGAATTGGGTGTATTTAACACATGCTTAAGAAATGATGACATCTAACCCCTCATTAAAAATGTGCAGAATTATGACCTTAGAAATCATACATTAAATGAAAAAACCTTTAATTGCGAAAGGTTATTGTCAGTAACACAATCAGAATCGAATCTGGAATTCAGAGGTAGAAACATAAACACCCGCAAAATGCGGGTGTAATAAATTCCGCTTTAAAGCTCAACGCCCAACCGGTTAGCGACTTCGATATAGGTTTCGACCACGCTACCCAAACCCTGCCTAAAACGGTCTTTGTCCATTTTATTCTTGGTTTCAGCGTCCCATAGACGACAACCATCCGGGGTAAACTCATCACCTAGAACAATGTTACCTTCACTGTCCGTTCCAAACTCCAGCTTGTAGTCAACCAGTACCATTCCGGCATCCGCAAACAACGGTTTTAAAACGGCATTTACTTTAAAGGTTAATTCTTTCATCTTGGCAATTTGCTGTTCGGTTGCCCACCCAAATGAAAGAATGTGGAAGTCATTAACCATAGGATCATGGAGCGCATCATCTTTCAGAAAAAATTCGAAAACAGGTGGATCCAGCTCCTTGCCCTCTTCTACGCCCAGTCTTCTGACTAAAGAACCCGCTGCGACATTTCTTACCACACACTCGACAGGGATCATATTTAGTTTTTTAACTAATGAGTCGGTATCAGAAAGCAATGCCTCAACCTGAGTTTTGATACCCGCCTGTTCAAGCTTAGACATGATAAAATGATTAAATTTATTGTTCACTTCACCTTTGCGTTCTAATTGTTCAATCTTTTGCCCATCAAACGCAGAAGTATCATTTCTGAAATGCAGAATGAGTTTATCTTCTGCATCTGTCAGGTACACTGTCTTCGCTTTACCACGATAAAGTTCGTCGCGCTTTTCCATCATACGTCTCAAGTTAAATGTCTAAATCGTCTTCTGACATCACCTTTTTAAAAGGCTCATAAATGTCAGCAATCATATTGGCTTCAAATGGGTTACTTTCATTATCCATGAACGTAACCGAGGTTTTTTCACCTGCTTTCTTAACCTGCAGGCGGTAATCATCTTCTTCTAACAGCTCGTCATCGCTACTAAACCAGTCTGAAAACCAGCTAGAATCGTCGCCTACATAGGAAACGAAAAGTAAGCCTGTTGACTTATCTAAATCTTTTACGTCAAAGCCCAGTTTGCGCAATACCAGTAGCAACCGTGGCCATGTGATGTCATATTTTTCATCAATCACAAAGGCCGGATTGCCATCGGCGTCAAACCCCATGGACATCTCTAAGCCCTGCCGAATTTTGGTGAGCTTGCGACTGTCTTCCAGCTGAATCTGATACTCATAATGATTAATAACCTGATTTAAGATATCGACCTCTTCACGGCGTCTTTGTGCGTCACTGATAGACGCTACAACGTCATCGTTGGTCGTTGCCATATAATCTTTTAGTTCAACATGTAGCGCAGCTGTGCGGCCATGAGATTTTTTCTCTAATGAAAACTCAAAACGCTTGCCTATCTGGCTCTCTGTTGAAGACCATTTATACCACTTGCTATCGACTTCTTTGGTAATTACCATCCAGTCGGTAACCAATGTGTTAGCATCGGGATCAAATTTGTCGATACCGATGCCCTGCTCTTCAAGAAAACTTAACAACGAATTCCAAATCGCACGTTCAAGCGGCTGGCTGTCGTCAACCTGATCGAACCAGACTGTGGCAGCAGTTTGTCCTTCCTGCACGTGCGACCCGGTGACGAGAGGAAGAACCAGCGCAGGCGACTGCACGGAAAGATCTCTACCGAGCATGCGTTTGTCAGCTTTTTCTCCCAAGGGAGGAAGTTCGTAATCTCGGGAAAATTCAGGTTGATCGACGTCGTCTGGAATTTTCAGCGATGCCCTTTCCTGCTCTTCTAAATATTCATAACTGCCAGACGCTGTCGTGCGTTCCAGCTGGCTTGCACAACCTGTAAGTACGACTACTGTACCACTTACTAAAGCCAGAAGTGTTTTCATTTATTGTCCTTTATTACGTGCAACGAGTGCATGTTCTTCAAGTAAGGCTTCGATTTGTTTTTTACTTTTTAGTTCCGGAAGGACCAGCGGCAAACGCAAATTGGCAGACATAATTTTGCCCATTTTATATAGCGCCCATTTTGGCATAACCGGATTGGGTTCGATAAACAGCGCATGATGGAAGGCGTGAATTTGCTCATCCAGCACTTTACATTGGGCGAAATCGCCCTGCTTTGCTGCATTGCAAATAGCGGCGATAGTCGCAGGCAGGATATTGGCCGTTACCGAGATGACACCATGCCCACCTTCACATAAAAATTCGCAACTGGTTGCGTCGTCTCCGCTCAACAGAACGAAATCTTCAGGTACCAATGGCTGTGTTTGCTTAAGCCGGTTTATGTCACCCGTTGCATCTTTTAAACCGACGATATTTTTATGGTGCGCCAGCTCAGCAACTGTTGCGGGTAACATATCGGCAACCGTTCTACCGGGCACATTGTACAATATAAGGGGTATATCTGTCGCGTCTGCGATTGCATTAAAATGCGCAATCATTCCAGCTTGCTGAGGCTTGTTGTAATACGGTACAACGCTGAGAAATCCGTCCACTCCCAACGTCGCCATTTGCTCGCTAAGATAGATAGCTTCTGCGGTAGAATTTGCACCGCTGCCTGCAATAACAGGAACGGTTCCGCCGGTCATGGCAACTGTCTGTTTAACAACTTCAATGTGTTCTTCAAACGGTAAGGTAGCAGACTCACCGGTTGTCCCTGCCGCTACAATTCCATGTGTGCCACTTTCAATATGAAATTGAATCAACCTTTCTAAAGCCGAATAGTCTATCCTGCCTTGATCATCCATCGGCGTAATAAGTGCAACATAGCTGCCTTTAAACATTAGAAACCTCATCGTTGGGAAGGCAACATGGTAATTACCTAAACTAGTAAAAACAAGCGCTCTGTAGCGCACAATTGCAAAAACCGAACTTTTTTTTTGCATTTCAGATTGGATGTAGTAACAGGAAAAAACTCTGTGCTACCATTTGTGCTTCCCCAGACTGGAAATGTTTTCATGAAGCAGCAATTGATAGTGACAATCCTCGGTACTGACAAAAGTGGGATTTTGAGTCAGATAGCGGCAACGGTCTCTGAAGTACAATGTAATATTTTAGATAGCCGACAGGCCATTTATGGTAAAGAGTTTTCGCTTACCATGATTCTGGAAGGATCACACACGGCAATTACCCGAGCGGAATGTACGCTTCCAGCAGTTTGCCAGCGACTCGACTTACTCTCGCTGATGAAGCGTACCAGCCATCATGAAAAGCAAAATCTTGAGCACTTGTTTAATGTCGAATTCAGCGGTGCCGATGCAGCAGGGTTAGTACAAGCGGTCACGGGATTTTTTGCTGAACGTAATGCGTCAATCAGCGCATTTCGGCAACGCACCTTTCGCGACAGCCAGACACAACAGGAAACAATGCGATGTAAATTTGTGGTCAACGCGCCCAATTCGGTTGATTTCAGTGAGCTTAAATCAGCATTAAACAGGTTATTTGAGACATTAAATGTAACCGGTAAGGTTACCGATAAGCAAAAGAAGGAAGAAAATGAACACACTACAAGCTGGTGACAGCGCACCTTTGTTCACCTTACCTGATCAGAATGGTGATCAGGTGTCATTAAATGACTTCAAAGCCAAAAAAGTACTGGTTTACTTCTACCCTAAGGCAATGACGCCAGGCTGTACTGTCCAAGCCCAAAATCTTCGCGACAGCAAAACTGAATTGCAAGACAAAAATGTGGTGGTTCTAGGTATCAGCCCTGATCCGGTAAAACGTCTGCCCAAGTTCATCGAGAAAGAAAATCTGAATTTTACGCTGCTATCAGATGAAGATCATGCGGTAGCAGAACAATTTGGCGTATGGGGTTTAAAAAAGTTTATGGGCAAAGAGTACGATGGAATTCATCGTATCAGTTTCTTGATCGACGAAAACGGAAAAATCGAGAAAGTTTTCGACAAGTTTAAAACCAAAGAGCATCATCAGGTGGTGCTGGATTATTTAGCCTGAACAGCTTCGTTTTGCCCATCTAGGCTGGCGCTTCAGATGGGCAATTATACCTAGACGCTTTCTACCTTGGTGGCGTTTGGATTACTCGACCAGGCGGTGATAACAGCTTTCACCAGGGTTGCCAGTGGAATGGCAAAAAATACGCCCCAAAAACCCCACAAGCCTCCAAAAAACAATACCGCAACGATAATATACAGAGGATGCAGACTCACTGCTTCTGAAAATAGAATGGGTACCAGCACGTTGCCATCCAATGCCTGAATGATGCCGTACGCAGTCATCAGGTACCAAAACTCCGGGCTTATTCCCCATTGAAACATCGCCACTACCGCTATTGGAATCGTTACCACGGCCGCGCCGATATAGGGGATAAGCACCGACAAACCAACCAACACCCCTAACAACATGGCGTAGCGCAAATCCATTAGCACAAAAGTAATGCATGAGACGGCACCGACAATCACAATTTCAATGACTTTACCGCGGATATAATTAGCGATCTGCGCATTCATCTCGTGACCAACCTGGGTGATTAAACGACGTTCCTTAGGCAACAAACTGGAAATACTGGTTAGAAAAAACGCTTTGTCCTTAAGCATGAAAAACACCATCAGCGGGACCAGAATCAGGTACACCAGTAATGCAGCCAGATTTCCAATTGAACTGAATGAAGCCGATAATAACTGTTCTCCAAACTCAACCAGTTTATCATTAAGACCTTCCATCATATTGTGAATCTGATACACCTGCACATAGTCTGGATACTTTTGCGGGAGCGTAATCAACCAATCCTGAGCGCGCTGCCATATCAGCGGCGTTTCCTGAATAAGGTTCACGCTTTGCTTGGAAATAATTGGCATCAGCCCAATTAAGATAAGCACCGTAATACCGATGAAAAGTGAAAGCACCACGCCGCATGCCAAACCGCGCCCCACCCCGATTCGCATTAACCTGTTGACCGGCCAGTCAAGCAGATAGGCTATCACTGCAGCTACCAGGACGGGCATGATAAGCCCTCCCCAGAACACAATTACCGCTGTGGACAAAAGAATCAGTACAAGTAACATCGCTGCATCGGGATCGGAAAACTTTCGACGATACCAGCGACCAAACACACTTAGCATAATTATTCCCGCTAAAACGACCTCGGTTTCAGGATTGGCATGATAGGTAAATGCTTAAGCACCCGCAATATAATTATTCCGTTTGCTGATGCAAATATTATTCTCTCAACATGATATTTTATTGAATCTACGTTTGAAAATTAGGATAAGATGACCATTTAATACAAAGTCTTACACCAGACGTATTACTTTTTGCATTGGGGCATGCTCAGTACGGCTGCGTTAATTTGTCGTCAGTGTAAGACGAAATGCGAAACCTACTGATAGTAAATGACTCTAAGGCAGCATATACGCAATTGCAGTGCTCGATTTTGGCAGGATTAATGAGATTATTAGCGCGAACATTACGATTAACAGGGTGTTTAACTCTTGGCTTAGCATTAGCCGCAGTAGCCCAGGAAGGCACATTTAGTAATAAAAATGCGCTCCCGGAAATAGGTGTCGTCGCATCCGACGCCTTGCCATTAGATAAAGAAATCATCATTGGCGACGCCGTGATGCGTCAAATGCGTGCGCAGTCGCCGATTGTTGCTGATCCGCTACTTGATGAATACCTTCAGGATTTAGGTAACCGATTAGTCGCTCAAGCTGAAAACGTAAAATTTCCGTTCAAGTTTTTTTGGGTCAATAACAATGCACTGAACGCCTTTGCGTTTTTTGGCGGTCATATAGGCGTGCATACAGGGCTGATTTTTAAAGCTCAATCTGAAAGTGAACTGGCTTCGGTACTGGCTCATGAAGTGGCCCACGTTACCCAGCGGCACTTAGCGCGGCGCATACAGTCACAGCAACGCTCTACTCCTATTGCTATTGCTTCTTTGATTGGCGGAATTCTTGTTGCTATGGCCGATCCGCAGGCGGGTATGGCGGTGATGCAAACCGGACAGGCGGCGTCGGCGCAAATGCAAATAGACTATACCCGCTCAAATGAGCAGGAAGCTGACCGCATCGGTATTGCCATGTTGTCGCGCGCAAACTTTGATCCCGAAGGCGCCGCTTCGTTCTTTTCGACACTGGCAGAGGAATATCGTCTGGTTTCACGTCCTCCTGCGCGATTGCTCTCGCACCCGCTGACGGAGACCCGTATTGCTGATGCCAGAACACGAGCCAGCAGTTATCCCAAGGTGCATGTAGCTGAAAGCCTTTCATTTCATTTAGCCCGCGCGCGCGTGATGGCGCGCTATGTGTTTGAGCCAAACTATGCGCTGGACTATTTTAAAGCTGCGGTGGATAAGAAGGCATTCAAAATTGATCAAGCCGCGCATTACGGGCTGGCACTGGCATACTTGCGTGCAGAAAAATATAAAGAGGCAGAACAGGTATTAGCGCCATTGCTGAAACAGCACCCTGAAAATTTATTTTACCTTGATGTTGCAACCGACATTTCATTAGCCCAAAAACAATACGAAGAAGCCATCGACAGATTAGCGCCGCATCTTGCGCGTGCGCCACGAAATCAGGTGCTGGCCTTAAATCAGGCCAACGCAATGATTGAGGCGGGCCAACATCAAAAAGCCATTGCAATATTAAAAGATTTTTTGCTGGTCAACAGCCAGTATCAGTTGCCTTATCAGCTCTTAACCGAAGCTTATAGAAATTCTCGCCAGATGAAAGATATGCATCAGAGCAAGGCGGAAACCTTTGCACTTTATGGCGCATATTCTCGCGCCGTGGATGAGCTTCAACATGCCTATAACTTTGCTGAAGAAAATCATTTGGAAAAGCAAAAGATTCGCGCCCGCATCAAGCAACTGCGCGAGGAAGAAGAACGCTTAAAGCGATTGTGATTTAAGCGCATCGATTTTTTGGATAAGCCCGGCTTCAGTTTGCTCACCGAATAATGAAGCGGCGACTTTGCCCTCTGGCGAGATAATAAATGTTGCCGGTAAATAGCTTGGCGTTGGCGTGGGCAACGTGTTTTCCGGGTCATTTGGGATCACCTCGAACTGTATATCGAATTCAGCGATCATAGCTGCTAAATCAGCTGCTGCCATAGGGTCATAGTTAACCCCAAACAGCTTGATGTTATTTCCCGTCGATTTGGCAAAGCGATTTAACTCAGGTAACTCGCGTAAACAAGGCGCGCACCATTTGGCAAAATAATTCACTACTACCCACTTCCCTTCAAATTGCTGCCAGCGATATTCAACGCCGTTGGCAGTTTCAAAGTCAGCATTAACTCGATTAGCTGCGATAACTCCCAATACCAGACTGGCGATGCCGACTAAAAGTGCAATAACGAAAAAAACCCCTTTAGTTGGCGACGATTTACCCGTTTCTTGCATCGTCATTGATTACCTCTTGATAATTGTTTACAAAATCGCAATAGTGTCCGCATTCATATCATCATAGAAAAGAACATTATGTCTACTGTTAAAATTCTTCACAATCCACGCTGCTCGAAAAGTCGACAGACACTGGCACTGTTAGAAGAGAAAGGGATTCAGGCCGAAGTCGTCGAATACTTAAAACAGCCATTAAACAAGGCTGAGTTACAGCAACTCTTCCAACAGTTAAATATCAATGAAGTCATTCAAATGATGCGGCCAAAAGAGGTGGAATTTGCACAAGCGGGGTTGAGTAAAACGACTTCGTCTGATGACGCGCTGTTCGATGCGATGGTAGCCTATCCTAAACTGTTAGAACGCCCAGTAGTGATAAAGAATAATCAAGCACGCATCGGACGGCCGCCAGAATCTGTTTTGGAAATTCTTTGATGAATCCAATATTAGTGTTGTATTACAGTCGCAATGGCAGTACCAAAAAGCTAGCCGACGCCATCACCAAAGGGATTGAAAGTATTGATGTGCCGGTAATGGTAAGAACCGTTCCCTCATTAAGTCAGGAAAGCAAGCCAGCCGCATTAACGGGTATTCCTCCTGAAGTTACGCTGAAGGATCTTGAGTACTGTAGTGCACTGGCTATGGGTAGCCCAACTCGCTTTGGCAATATGGCGGCGCCGCTGAAACACTTTCTCGACAGTACCAGCGAAAGTTGGCTGAAAGGTGCATTAATCGATAAACCCTGTTGTGTGTTTACGTCTACCAGCAGTATGCACGGCGGACAAGAGACAACGCTGCTAAGTATGATGCTACCGCTAATACATCATGGCATGCTATATTGCGGGTTACCCTATTCCGAACCTGCGCTTCATGAAACCAGAACAGGAGGCTCACCTTATGGTGTTTCTCACGTTGCGTTTGATAATAACAGCGACCTATCTGAGCACGAGCGTGAATTGTGTTTCGCCCAGGGTAAACGACTGGCTGAGTTAGCCAAAAAACTCAATTGAATATGAAGTGATTGCTGTATGAATTTATCCACGTCTTTTTATCGTTATCTAGCGTTACTTTCTTATGCAGGGTTACTCATTTTGGTTGCCAGCTGGAATTTCGTAGTAGTAGAAGACACCCCCTATTCCGGACTGTTTATTTTTCTGGTCTATATTTTACCGCTACTACTTCCTCTTAAAGGCATCATCCAGGCAAAACCTTACACTCACGCGTGGGCAAATTTCATTGTGATGTTCTACCTCCTGCACGGTTTCACAATTAGTTACGCAGAACCCGCACTGCGTGTTTACGGCATTATTGAAATTGTATTGAGTACGCTCATGTTTATCGGTTGTAGTTTTTTTGCGCGAAAGCGGGGAAGAGAGTTAAACTTAGGATTGAAAAAACTAAAACAAGAAATGCAGGAAGAGCGCGACAGGTTTAAAGGAGTGTAGTAATGCGTTGGGTTTCATATCTAAGTGTGGCTTTTGTTGTCGGCTGTGGTGGCTCGGGAGATAACGATGGTCCGACTAACAGCCCTCCTCCCGCAAACGCCCCTGAATTAGTCATTTCTGGTCCCAGTGAAGTGGTTGTAGGTGACTCAGTTGGCCTGGTGGTCACAGCGAGCGATAATTCGTCTTTATCGTCGGTCAACTGGCGGGTAGATCAGGAAAATCTTAAACTGTTGACCGCTCACACTCAGGTGGTGGGTTTCGATGCCCCAACAGCAGGTGATTATCTGTTTACCATTAGCGCAAGAACCGCCTCAGGCCGTGCTATTAATACAGACTACAGCCTGACCGTTATTGAGGGGGAAACACCAGATGCGGTTGTCAGAGTAGACCATCAAGCTGCTGAAGGCGGACGTATCTCGTTGCGAGTGGATAACAATTCTACTAAAACGATAGAGTCTGTTAGTTGGCAACAGACCGCAGGGCCTGCTGCAGTTGATGTCGTGTATGACGACAATGATGATCCGAAACAAAACATTTATTTTGATGCACCCCGTGTCACTAGTGACGTGATCATCGCCTACCGTGCCACCATCCAATACGATGATGGTTCCGATGCATCGGATGAAGCACAGGTGCTGGTCAAAGACATGGAAATTGTCGATGATGCATTTTTCACCCGCAGCGAAATGTATACCTCCAGTCATATGCAGGCCTATCGTAAAGATAGTCCTTATGCTGACGCTCTGGATGAATGCGTTTATAACAACAGAATCACTTATCCGTGCGAATTTGAAACCCTTCCGCTGATAGGACAAGAAACAGAATCGCCAACCATCGACGACATTTTAAACAGAACCTATGTCTCTCACCCCTGGATGGGAAATGCATTTAAAAAGTATCTTGAGAACGCCCCGGCAGGTGATGACATGCTGTCATTGCTCAGGGCGGTGACAGCCGTAGTCATATCGTATGATATTCGCCCCTCGTTTTATTGGGTGGTAACCGGAGCAATATACCTGGATGCCAGAAACTTTTGGCGAACCCCCGCTGAACGAGATACGTTAAATACTGAACCGGATTACCGCAGTGCCTTTGGCAATGAGTTAGCTTACCGCACAACCTGGCGGTATGTAAAAGACGGTGAGTACTATTATCCGCAACCCGGTCTTGCCCCCGAACTTCGCAACACGCGCACACAACTGGGCGTTGAGCAGGCCATTGACTGGTTGCTGTACCACGAACTGGGTCACGCAAACGACTTTTTCAATTACGCCAGTTGGTCGCAGATCCCTCTTTCTACAACGCCATTCGACTGGTTTGAAGATAATGCCCCAAAATCAGATGGCCTGGAAACCAGCTTGCCGCTGATGTCACCTGAATTACATGCCTTGGCGCAGGTAAATTTTGGCGGCGAGACCGCCACTGCTGAACAAAAAGCCTATACCGCCGCCGATGTCGCCGCTTTTTACCAGGATGATGTGGCGTCATCGTTTTATTCGTATTACACCAGCAGAGAAGATTACGCTACGCTATTTGAGCAGTTTATGATGCTCTATCGTATAAAGGCATCGTCAGATGTAGGTGTGTTTACCGCCGAGACATTTGAAAACGAAGAATACGTTCTCACCTGGGGTCAGCGTAACCGCATCAATCAATCAAGCGTGCAACCACGGGCGAAGTATGTGGTAAACCGGATTTTGCCAGAATTAAACGTGGATGAGATCCAAGCTAGCCTTCCCGAGCCGCAGCTGTTACCTGAAGGTGAAGACTGGTACGAAACACTTGTTCTGGATGGCGAAACCATTGAATCCACCGAATCATTGTCGCTCTTCCGCTCACAAAAAGTATTGGCGAAAGACAGGCCTGAGATTCAGCCATTGTTACCGGTTGCCGTGATGGAAGGTAAGTTAAATTAATCGCGTTTGCAAAATGTTGTAACGCATTTCACTGCGGTTGAAAAAATAATTACGAAAGTTAAACCGGCTTGGGTTTAACTTTCGTCGTCAATGACTTGCCTGACCAGCGTTAATGTAAGACGCTTCTTCTCTTGCAGCGACCTTTCATCAAGACGATCAAGGACACTCAGTAACGAGGGGAGATCGCGATCACTTCGATTGAGCAGATAATCCAGCGCAGGTTCTGACAACTTCAATCCCCGCTGTTTAGCACGTAAGCGGATAACGGTTTTGCGGTCTTCTTCTGACAACGCCTGTAACTGAAAGGTAATTCCCCACCCCAGCCGTGAGCGAAGATCGGGCAAATTAAAATCTGGATGTGCGTGGCCGAGTTCAGATGTGCAGACAAGCGTAGAAATCCCGCCTTCTGATACCCGGTTGATTAAGTCGAACAAACCCAGTTCCCACTCACTGCTCCCCGCAATCGCATGAATATTATCAAGGCAAATAATAGTGACCTGCTCAAGACCATCGAGCACCTGGGGATGTAAATGTATGTAATCTTCAAGATTTAAATAGATATGAGTAGCCTGTCGCTCAGCCAGCTCGTGACATATAGAAAACAACAAATGACTTTTTCCTCGTCCTTTGCCGCCCACTATATTAATTAATGGCAGATTTTGACCCGAAATTAAGTCCAGTACCTGTCTGCCATTATCGAACGCCGTGTCCGCCAGTTGACTCAACAAGTCAACCAGTAGATCATTTTCCCCAACCACAAAACTGGAGAAGGTTTCATCTACGGGTAAGCTTACAGGCAATGGAAGTTGTACCGCCTGATTAGATATTTTGCTATTCATCCCAGTAAAAATTCAATCCTTCCAACGGCTGCCCAAAGGTATCGTTAACAGGCAATAGCCGAGACTGTAACGACAGATTTTTAATAAAATCGTCCACCGTGCCAACCAACTTCACATCATATGTGGCTACCGAGCCTTTTTGTTGTACTAATGTTGCGTTGCGTACCACGCTTAAACTTTCCAAATACCGTTGTGAATGAACATATTTTTCCAGCGAATTGATATTGGCGACGGATATTTGAATGATATCCGACTGCCCATCACCTGTGCCGGCAACCACAGCGAACTGCTGGCCAAGATGATCGGCAAACGCATTGATTATTGCTGCGGCTAACTCTTCAATAGAGTCACCGTATAAAGTGCCGAATTCAGATTGTGAACGACCAATGAAAATCCAGTCTGTGGCGTACTCGCCCTGCGCTTCATTGTCAGTTTCAGCACTGTTGTCGGCGGTCACCGCATAGATTCGCGCACCGATCACATAATCGGCACTATAGCGTTGTGAAGCCTGAGAAAGCGTTCTGGCAAACCTTCCCCACACATCATAAACAGAAATCGCGTCGTTGTCCGCCAGATCCATCAATGGCAAGCTAAGCGGTACGCCGCGTTCTACTGCGTTTTGTCGAATAGTACGGGTAATCGTTGACCGCTGCGCTTCATCGACGATAATGCGTTGTCCCCGTTCTCCCTCTATCGCCAACCACAATAGCGATTCGGGACGCCGATTGCCCCATACCGGTAAACCTTCCGCATGCAAACGCTGAAGCAGCGATTCGTAATCAAACTCGGCTACGAACATTAATTGATTCTGATTGGTTTCATATTGGTAAGAGCGCAAAAACCGTTGCGGATTAGCCAGCCATTGCTTGACCGAGGCCATTTCAAGGATATCTGCGCGCCCGCTCATTTTTACCAACGTTTGTTGCAGCGCTTGCTTTTCAGCCTTTTTCTGAGTCTGGCTGGATTGATCCTGTACCGGTACTTTCGCAATATTTGCCTGAACTGTCACACTGGCGTAAACGGAAGAAACCAGACTCAATGATATGATGCATGTAAGCGCAAAAAAGAATGTGGATCTAACAATAAAAGACATCAAACGATTGGCAACCTTCACAGAAAACTGAATTCGAAAAAATGAGGCGTTATTGTGTGCTATTTGAAAAAGTTTTTCACCTGCTAAAGTGTTTTTTATCCTTAATGAGCGTGCATGAAAAATCCGGTAACATGATTGGACTTACCATCACTACCTGATAGAATTCGCGTTTTTCCTACCACTACCGAACCAGGGCGATATTGTGAGCGATAAAACCACCCCACTTAGCTATAAAGATGCTGGCGTAGATATTGATGCTGGAAATCAACTTGTCGAGCGAATTAAAGAAGTTACCAAACGCACGCATCGGCCAGAAGTCAAAGGCGGCCTGGGCGGTTTTGGCGCACTTTGCGAAATTCCCGCCAAATACAAGCGACCGTTACTGGTATCGGGTACAGATGGTGTTGGCACCAAATTACGCTTGGCGATGGATGCCGGGGTGCATGATGGCGTTGGTATTGACCTGGTCGCCATGTGCGTCAACGATTTAATCGTTCTTGGGGCAGAACCACTCTATTTTCTGGATTATTACGCCACCGGGAAACTAGATGTGGATGTCGCCGCAGAGGTGGTTGCTGGCATAGGTAAGGGATGCGAGCAGGCTGGTTGCGCGTTAATTGGTGGCGAAACTGCTGAAATGCCTGGAATGTATCACGGCAGTGATTATGATATTGCTGGGTTTTGTACCGGCGTGGTTGAAGCTGACAAAGTGATTGACGGCAGTCAGGTTAAGCCCGGTCAGAAGATTATCGCATTAGCTTCATCGGGGCCGCATTCAAATGGATTTTCGCTGATTCGAAAGATCATAGAGGTGTCTGAAACCGATCTGTCCACTGAGTTTGATGGCAAGGCCATTAAGGATCATTTACTGGCCCCAACAAGAATTTACGTTAAGTCTGTGCTGGCCTTGCTGGAAAAAGTTAATGTTTCAGCAATAAGCCACATTACCGGAGGTGGCTTCTGGGAAAATATCCCAAGAGTTTTGCCTGATAATTGTAAGGCGGTGATTGATGAAAGCAGTTGGCACTGGCCGGCCATCTTTAACTGGTTACAACGTAAGGGCAATGTTGAGCGTCACGAAATGTACCGTACTTTTAACTGTGGCGTCGGCTTGATACTGGTGGTTGATGAGCATGATGTTGACCAGACCATCGCCTTTTTACAGGATCAGGGTGAAAATGCGTGGCTGATCGGCCAAATCGAAACAAAAGATACTGACAAGGCGGTTGAGATAAACTAATGACGTCTGCTGTACCTTCAATTTGTGTATTAATTTCTGGCAACGGGTCTAACCTGCAAGCGATGATTGACGCCATAGCCGCTGGAAAACTGGAAGCAAGCATCGCGTGTGTGATTGCCAATCGCGCTGATGCATACGGGCTGACCAGAGCCAAATTAGCCGATATACCTACGCATTGTCTTGATCATAAAGCCTTCGACAATCGTGAAAGCTACGACCAGGCGCTGATGGAATTAATAGACCAACATCAGCCCGACTGTATTGCGCTCGCTGGATTTATGCGCATCTTAACCGCAGAGTTTGTTAATCACTATGCTGGCAGAATGTTTAATATTCACCCATCTCTGCTGCCCAAGTACAAAGGTTTGCATACCCATCGGCAAGCCATTGACAATGGTGATCAGGAACACGGGGTCAGTGTGCATTTTGTTACGCCTGAGCTTGACGGTGGACCCGTGGTGATACAAAGCCGGGTGCCCGTTTTTGCTGATGACACGGAAGAGGAACTCGCCGCACGCGTCCAGGAGCAGGAACGACATATATATCCGCTTGTTTTGCAGTGGTTTTGTAAAGGCAGGTTGGTAATGTCTGAAAATGCCGCCATAATGGATGAACGACGTCTTCCACAATCAGGCTATGCCAGTGAGTAAATTGAGTAAGCTGAAATCGATTAAACATAGGGGCTTCTTTGCCATTATATCTTTGATTTTGGCTGCTCAGGTCAGCGCCGTGGCTGAGCCCCTGATCCCGTTTGAAGCCGAGTACCGAGCCTACAAATGGGATGATGATATTGGTACCGCAGCACTTAAGTTGGAAAAGCTTTCTAAAAATCAATACTCACTCACCTATTCTTCCGACGTATCGAAATTTTTCTTATCTGATAAACGTTACGAACACTCAATTTTTACCTTTGAGGATGGTCAATTTATCCCATCGCAGTACTACTACAGTCGCTCTGGAACGGGAGCTGACAAAAAATTAAAACTGAAGTTTGTTGAACAACCTGAGCGACAAATTTTAGTTAATGAATCGTCTGCTCTGGATTGGAAAGCAGAATTAGATAATCAGCTCTATCGGATCGATTTACCTCGTCAGATTGCCGCTGGGAAAAAATCACTGACCTACGATTTCATCAACTATCGCGGTGAGCCTAAAACCTATCAAATCGACGTAGTGGGTACAGAAACCTTATCCTTACCCTACGGCGAATTGAGTACCATAAAGGTCGAGATAGTCAGGCAATCAAGTACACGAGAAACTTACGCCTGGTTTGCGCCCGAACTGGACCATAACCTTGTGCGACTTCAACAGTTTAAAGACGACGATGAACAAGGGGATATAAAGTTAACAAGCTATTCCCGGCTGAACTAATTACCCTGCCCTTGTCGCACCGACCTAATCAGAATTGCCGTACAATTCGTATTCAATCACATTGAATTAACCTTGATCTTTTCCCGCTTTAATTATAGTTTTAAACTATTCTGGTCTGACCTCATTTCACGCTATAGAGTCGTGTCTGAGTAACCAATTCACGTTATGCAAAACTGAATTGCCAAGCCGTTTTTTGAGGAGACATACTAATGGCTGAATTTATCTGGTTGTTAATCATTCTGGTTGCCCTGAGTATAGCCAGTTACAAACGCGCGAGTCTGACCACCGCAGCAGCAGTGGTTGCGGGGATCATGGTCATCGGTACCTTGTTCTCTGAAATTGACTGGTTAGGCTGGCTGGTATTTCTGGCCATTGCCATACCACTGGTTGTGCCGTCATTACGTAAACAACTCATCACGAGCAAGCTTTTGGCATTTTATCGGCGCGTCATGCCTGAGATGTCCAGCACCGAGCAGGAAGCCATTGATGCAGGAACAGTATGGTGGGATGGTGATATTTTCAGCGGCAACCCCAATTGGGATAAATTACACAGTATCCCCAAAGGACGCTTAACCGCTGAAGAACAAGCTTTTCTTGACGGTCCGGTCGACCGTGTCTGCGCTATGGTTGACGAATGGCAAATTAACCATATCGACGCGGACTTGTCGCCTGAAATATGGGCGTACCTGAAAGAGCACAAATTCTTTGCGATGATCATTAAGAAGAAGTACGGTGGTCTGGAATTTTCAGCCTATGCTCAGTCACGGGTATTACAAAAATTGGCCGGCACCAGTGCAGTATTATCCAGTACTGTAGGTGTGCCTAATTCATTAGGCCCCGGCGAGCTGCTGCAACATTACGGTACGCAGGAGCAGCAGGATTATTATTTACCGCGTCTTGCCAGCGGCGAAGAGATCCCGTGCTTTGCTCTCACCGGCCCGGAAGCGGGTTCTGATGCAGGGGCGATTCCTGACGTTGGCGTCGTTTGCAAGGGTCAATGGGAAGGGAAAGAAATTGTTGGTATGCGTTTGACGTTTAACAAACGCTATATCACTCTGGCCCCGATCGCCACGCTCATCGGGCTGGCATTTAAACTACAGGATCCTGACGGATTATTGGGCGAAGAAGCGGACCTGGGCATAACCTGTGCGCTCATTCCTCGGGATACCAAGGGGCTGGAGATCGGTCGTCGCCATTTTCCGCTTAATACGCCATTTCAGAACGGTCCTATTCAGGGCGAAGATATATTTGTTCCGCTCGACTACATCATCGGCGGTCAAAAAATGGCGGGACGTGGTTGGCGCATGCTGGTGGAATGTTTGTCGGTTGGGCGCTGCATTACCCTGCCATCCACCGCTGCCGGAGGTGCGAAGCAAGTTGCTTTGGCAACCGGTGCATACGCACGTATTCGTCGCCAATTCCGTATTCCGGTAGGACAAATGGAAGGCGTCGAGGAGATGCTTGCCCGGATAGGCGGTAATGCTTATCTGATGGATAGCGTTACCCGTTTTTCTACCGTGGGAATTGGACTGGGTGAGAAACCCTCGGTTATTTCAGCAATAAGCAAATACCATTTGACCGAGAAAATGCGTCAGGTCATTAATGACGCCATGGATGTGCATGGTGGTAAAGGGATCATGCTTGGGCCAAACAACTATCTTGGCCGTGGTTATCAGGGCGCACCTATCTCAATTACCGTTGAGGGAGCGAATATCCTGACCCGCAACATGATGATATTTGGCCAGGGCGCCATGCGCTGCCATCCTTTTGTGTTAAGTGAAATTCACGCGGCCAACCTTGAAGATCGGGAAGAACGGTTAGATGAGTTTGATAAAGCCGTGTTTGGTCATATTGGTTTTACGCTGTCGAATTTCGTTCGCAGCAAGTGGTTTTCATTTACCGGAGGCTATTTACATAGTAGCCCATTCAAAGACAGTACAGCCCACTATTACCGACTTCTGCAAGGCTTCAGTGCAAACCTGGCACTACTCTCAGATGTCTCTATGGGCGTGCTGGGCGGCGATCTCAAGCGAAGAGAAAGATTGTCTGCACGATTAGGTGACATTCTCAGTGGTTTATTTTTAGCCAGCGCTACCCTGAAGCGTTTTGATGAAGATGGTCGTCTGCACGAAGATGCGCCACTGATGCACTGGGCCATGATGGACACACTGCATGATATTGAAACTGCCATCGATGATTTTCTGGCCAACTTTCCCAATAAACCCGTCGCGTTCTTCCTACGCGCAGTGGTAATGCCATTTGGTCGCCGATGCAGCAAACCGTCAGATCATATCGAGCATAAGATCGCCCTAATACTCCAACAACCCTGTGCGGCGAGAAGTCGTCTTGGAGAGGGGCAATATTTGGCTCGAGAAAGGGGCAACCCATTCGGTGAATTGGAGCAAACATTGGACGATATTTTAGCCAGCGAGCCAATTTTTGAGCGGATCAGCAAGCACAAAGGTGAAAAGCTCTCTTTCACCCGATTGGATAAACTAGCTGACGAAGCGCTTGAGCAGGGTTGGATAAACGAGGATGAGGCTGCACAACTTCGTAAGACCGAAGCAGGCCGTTTGCACATTATCAATGTAGACGATTTTGAGCATGAAGAATTAATCGCCAATCAGACTACCAAGTCTAAATCAAAAAACGGGCGTAAGACGAAAGCGGCTTAGCCACGCTGCCACCGTCTATTTTAATATGAAATAGAATTTAAGGGCTGCGTTTGCAGCCCTTTTGCTATCTAGCGTGACAAGTCAGTGTGATCAAAGGATGCTAACGGTATCGATAAGTAAACTGGGGTAACAGGTAAATAAAAGTAAAAATTAATCTGTTGATTTGCGTTTTTTTATTTCGTTTTTTTCGGCCTCAGGCAAAAACGCTTGCTCCAACGCATTTAACTGAATCTGCGCTAATTCCGCTTTGTTGAACCCAATCACGTCATGCGCAACCTTATATTCATGAGCTAAATCAATAGCCGACACGCCTGGATCATCGGTATTCAGCGTGACCGCAATCCCCTGGTCGAAAAACGAACGCATTGGATGACGGGCAGTATCTACCAGTGTAGTGGTTTGATAATTCGAGGTGGGGCAACTTTCAATACCAATTTGGTTAGTAGCCAGGTAGGCTAAAAGCTCAGGATCATCCTTTGCTGCCACGCCATGACCAATTCTGCTAGCGCCCAGTATTTTGATTGCATTCCAGATACTGTCACTGCCAGCGGCCTCGCCTGCATGCACGGTTATGGACCAACCCGCATCTCTTGCTTGTTTGAAATGTCGGTCGAATAAGGGAGCAGGAAAACCAGCTTCATCGCCGGCCAAATCAAGCGCGACAATCTCCCCCTTATGCGCAAGCAGACCCTGTAATTCTATCTGGCAAACGTCCGCGCCAAATGTGCGACTTAGAATGCCAATCAGATTAGCCTTCACCCCGAACTCAGCTTCACCATCGCGCACCCCCTGAACAACGGCCTCCACCACTGCTTCGACCGACAACTGGTGTGTTTTCGCCATATAATATGGCGAAAAGCGAAGCTCAACATAGTCAAGTTGTTCTGCTTTTGCGTCCTGCAAGTTTTCATAGGCAACACGATAACAGGCATCCAGATCAGCCAGAACTGATACGCCATAATCGAGTTTTTTCAAAAACGCCAACAGGTCACTGGTACGATCGTGAATCTGGGCAAGCGCAGAAACTTCTTCAGCATTGTTTGCTGGTAAAGCAATATGATGTTGCTGCGCTAAATCCCAAATAGTGGAGGGTCTGATGTTTCCATCTAAGTGCCGATGCAGATCAATAACGGGAAGCCCATAATCAATCATGCTAAACCAATTGCAATTTGGTCATTATCAGCACTGCCTGAGTACGTGTTTTGATGTCTAGCGTACGCAGCACTGCACTGATGTGAGCTTTTACCGTTGCTTCTGTCACATTCATCTTCTCTGCAATTTGGCGATTCATCAAACCCGCATGCAAATGCTGCAACACTTCCACTTGTTTTCCGGTCAGGCTTCTAAACCGATACAAAATATCGATTAAGCTGGTATCCGCATGCTGGATTTCATCATCCATCGAGTCAGGTAACCACTTTTCGCCTTCTTTTACTGCAGAAAGCGCTTCAGCAACCTGGGCAATTGAACCTGATTTTGGAATATACGCATTGGCACCTAAATCCATCACTAAGGCAACTACATCCACCTCTTCGGTAGCTGAGATGACAGCTATTGGAATTTTAGGGTATTTTTCACGTAGTGTAATGAGACCATTAAAATACGCACAGCCAGGCATGGTTAAATCAAGCAAAATGAGCTCAATAGAGGGATGTTCTTGCAAAGCAGTCAGCATGCTTTCCAAGTCATATGCCTGATACATGGTTGAATCAGGAAAGTGAGGTTGCAGGGCTGACATCATCGCTTCCCTGAACAGTGGATGATCATCTGCGATTAATAGTTGCGTCATTGAATAATCAGTCAGCTATATTATTATTCTCTAAGGGTAATACGTATAATGCTGAAGTTGAAGACTTAAGTCAAAATTGTTGCAAAATTAACCACAAAAATGCGAAAAATTTGGCAATTCAGTCTAAGCAGGTAAAATAAGCGCCCTCAAAACCATTGGTGAATAACATGGCACATAAATCGGACAACATATTTGCAAAACCCATGCAGTCAGTGAGAGATTTTGCATTTGATGAAGCGGTTGCAGATGTCTTCCCTGATATGATCCAACGCTCGGTCCCGGGGTATGAATCCATCATTCACACCATTGGCGAAATCGCCAGCCGCCATGTCAGCACGCACTCAAGAGTTTATGATTTAGGTTCTTCGCTGGGTGCAGCCAGTTTATCAATCGCGCGCGCCACCGCAGACCATCCCTGCGAAATAATTGCCGTAGATAATTCACCAGCCATGACTGAACGCTGTAAACGTATCGTCGCCGGCTTCTCGTTACCCAATCCAATAAAGGTTATCTGCGACGATATTCAAAATGTAGTGATTGAAAATGCGTCTATGGTAGTCATGAATTTCACTATGCAATTTATTCCTCCTGCTGACAGAAAAGCTTTACTAAACAAAATCTACGCGGGATTAAACCCAGGTGGTGTGCTGGTGTTATCGGAAAAGATCCGACATCCGTCAACTGCAGGTAACGAACTGTTAATTGATTTACACCATCAATTCAAGCGCAATAATGGTTACAGCGAGTTAGAGATCAGCCAGAAAAGAGCGGCGCTGGAGAAAGTCATGTTAATTGACACGTTCGCTGACCATGAAAAACGCTTACGTGATAGCGGTTTTGCGGATGTAGTGATGTGGTTTAAGTGCTACAACTTCACTTCGCTTGTGGCGATAAAGTAAATCCACAGTACAAGAATAAAAAAGGTAAAAAAGATTTTCATGAGTCGTTTACAGGATATCTGGTTCGCACACTGTTATCAGAGTTTGCTCAATACCCCGCTCGCCCACTGGCTGCAAACCTTGCCTGCACAGATTGAACACTGGCAGAAACACGAGTTGCATGGCGAATTTAATAAGTGGTGTAAATTACTGCAAAAATTACCTGCGACCTCTCCCGATGACATACAACTGCACGACAGTGTCACCATCGGCAAATCTGAGGACATCACCGATTATCAGCATAAGCAGATCACAGGGTTACTGAAGCAATTTATGCCATGGCGGAAAGGTCCGTTTCACGTACATGGCATTCACATAGATACTGAGTGGCGCTCAGACTGGAAATGGGATCGTGTGTCACCCCATATTTCTTCATTAAAAGACCGGTATGTGCTGGATGTGGGTTGTGGTAGCGGTTACCACATGTGGCGCATGCTGGGCGAAGGCGCCAAAGGTGTGTATGGCATTGACCCGACACAGCTTTTTTTAATTCAGTTTCACGCCATCCAGCATTTTATTAAACACGAACATATCCATTTTTTACCCTTGGGAATAGAACAGATGCAGCCGTTAAACGCTTTCGACACAGTGTTTTCCATGGGCGTGTTATACCATCGTAAAGATCCCATGCTGTTTTTAAATCAACTGAAGCATCAACTTCGGCGCGGCGGTGAGCTTGTGTTGGAAACCCTGGTAGTCGACGGCGATGAAAACACCGTGATGATGGCAGGTGAACGTTACGCACAAATGCGCAATGTCTGGTTTTTACCGAGTGTTGAGGCGCTTAAAGTGTGGTTAAGCCGACTGGGCTTTGAAGATATCAAAGCAGTGGACGTAAATACCACGACGTTAGAAGAACAGCGCAGCACTGAGTGGATGACCAATAATTCGTTGAAAGATTTTCTTGATCCTAACGATGTGTCAAAAACGATCGAAGGAGCCCCTGCCCCAAAACGTGCAGTTCTGGTTGCAACGCGAGCTTAATCCGCTGGCTGACTTCACGCTAATCTTATCACTAGACTAAATCGTTATTACAGTATAGGTGTGCAGGAGTTGCACACAGCGGTAAAAAGCGCCACCAGTTCGCCTTTGGGTAATCCGTTCTTTGTTTACAAATTTTCGCAATTGGCACATTTGTTGTAACCTCAACGTATTGATTTTGTGCATCAGAATCATCACGAGGTTGCATCATGGATATAAACGACTTTCTCACACGCCACCAACTGCCTGAAGCTTACCAGGCAGTTGCACAACAATGGTTCATTCCCCTGGCTGAATCGCTGGTATTGCAGCTTAATGGTGCATCACGCCCTTTTTTTATTGGTATCAATGGGTGTCAGGGGTCCGGAAAATCAACGCTGACCGATTTTCTTTCTGAGTATCTGCAGTCTGAACACAAGCTTCAGGTTGCCAGCCTGTCACTGGATGATTTTTACCTAAACCGTGAAGCAAGACTTAGCTTAGCCGATACGGTTCATCCACTGTTAAAAACCAGAGGTGTCCCCGGTACTCATGACGTTGAACTGATGAATACAGTTTTTGCCCGGTTAACCGCACAAGGTAAGACCGCCCTGCCCCGATTTGATAAAGCAAATGACAACCCGGTACAGAAAGAAGCCTGGCCGGTGATCAATACGCCGCCCGATATCGTTATAGTAGAAGGATGGTGCTGGGGTGTGCCGCCGCAATCTGAGCATGATTTAGTCCAGCCAATTAATACGCTTGAACAAACCGAAGACCGCAAAGGTATCTGGCGTCGTTTCGTCAACGAGCAGCTTACCCAGCACTATCAGTCTTTGTTTTCAAAAATGGATTATTTCATTATGCTCAAAGGCCCATCGTTTGAGCATGTTTACAAATGGCGATGTGAACAGGAACACAAACTTGCCGCACGGTTGTCGGCCAAGGCGAGCGGTATAATGAGCGATGAACAGATCGCGCGATTCGTACAACATTACCAACGTCTTACTGAGCACAGTTTTACTGCGTTACCGGCAAAGTGTAATCTGGTGTTTGAATTAGACGAAAACAGACAAATTGTTAACGCAATTAAAAAAAATATCAATAACAATCAATGAAAGGTACGCAATTGAAAACGGTTATTTTTACAGACATGGATGGCACCTTACTTGATCATGAGACTTACAGTTTTGAACCCGCCAGGCCAACTCTGGAGGAACTTGCTGCGGCAAAGATTCCTGTTATTCCCACCACCAGCAAAACCTTTGCTGAGTTAATTGACCTTCGCACCACGATTGGTCTGAACGGGCCGTTTATTATTGAAAATGGTGCCGCAATTTACATTCCCCACGGTTTTTTTGAACAGAAGCCGTCGGGTACAACCTGGCAAGATGGCTTTTGGTGTAAAACTTTTATTTCCAATAAAGGCTACTGGTTGAAACAGTTAGATATCGTAAAACTGGAATTTGGCAGTGAGTTTAACCATTTCAGCAACATGGACATCAGTGAAATTCAAAAAGTGACCGGCCTGGATGAAATTTCTGCAGCCAAAGCGGCGCAAAGACAATTTGGCGAACCCGTCCTGTGGCTGGGGTCTGATGAACGCAAGCAAGCGTTTATCCACGCGATGACCGAAAGAGGCGCAAATCCTCTGGAAGGGGGGCGCTTTATTCACATTTCAGGAGAATGCAATAAGGGCACTGCGTTGACCTGGTTTATGGAAGAATATCAACGCCAGCTGGCTGAGGCAGCGCAGGCAATTGCCCTGGGTGACGGCAAAAATGACATCGCTATGCTCGAAGTTGCGGACATTGCGGTACGTATCAGGTCCACTCATCACCAGCCTCCCCCGCTGGACAAAGAAGACAACGTATATACCAGCACTCTCACCGGCCCAGAAGGCTGGCGAGAGATGCTTAATCAACTTGTATTAGAAATCTAGCAGGAGCGCTAATGGCCGATTTTCATCAAAATGGTATCGTTACTACTCTCCACAATCTGGCAAACCGCCCAACCGAAGATGTAGAAGCGGATCTACTGCGTTTTTCCCAGAAGCGTCCGATGGCGCTTATTCTGCCCTCGCTTTATTCCGAGCTGGAAGGTGAAGCCCTACCCCTGATTGTAGACGAGTTAACCAATGTGCCCTATCTTTCTGAAATTGTCATCGGCTTAGATAGAGCAAACGAAAAACAGTATAACCATGCGTTAGAATTTTTCTCCACCCTGCCCCAACACCATCGTATTTTATGGAATGATGGGCCGCGGTTAAAAGCGTTGGACAAGGAATTAGCGGATCTTGGTCTAGCACCCAAAGAGCTCGGCAAGGGGCGAAATGTGTGGTATTGCATGGGATATATTCTCGCTTCGAATCGCGCTGAATCGGTCGCCTTACATGACTGTGATATTGTGACTTACAACCGCGATCTGTTGGCGCGGTTAATCTATCCTGTCGCCAACCCCATGTTTAACTATGAGTTCTGTAAAGGATACTATGCCCGTGTGGCCAATGGGAAAATGAACGGTCGGGTCTCGCGACTGCTGGTAACGCCGTTGTTACGCGCGCTCAAGCGCATAATTGGTGACAATGAGTACTTAGAATATATGGACAGTTTCCGCTATCCACTAGCCGGAGAGTTTTCGTTCAGACGCGATGTGTTAAGCGATATCCGAATTCCCAGCGATTGGGGGCTGGAAATCGGCGTGCTGTCTGAAATGCACCGTAACTACGCCCACAACCGTCTTTGTCAGGCTGATATTGCCGATGTTTACGACCACAAACATCAGGATTTGTCCTATGACAATGATCAAGGTGGCCTGTCAAAAATGTCGATTGACATCACCAAAGCTATTTTTCGCAAATTAGCCACGCAAGGATTTTCATTCAGTAATGAGATGTTTCGCTCGGTTAAAGCGACCTATTTCAGAATTGCATTAGACTTCATCGAGACCTACCACAATGACGCCATCATGAATGGGCTCACCCATGATGTTCACAATGAAGAGAAAGCCGTGGAAATGTTTGCCAGCAATATCATGAAAGCGGGACAAAGCTTTCTGGAAAACCCAATGGAAACGCCTTTCATTCCAAGCTGGAACAGGGTCACCAGCGCTGTACCTGATATTCTTGATCGACTATTAGAGGCCGTAGAAGCCGATACTTCTGAGCATTTAGGGTAAATTATGACCACCAACTGGACCATTCTTCATGAAAAAGTCATGCACCACCTGGACGCAATTTATGCAGATATACCGTTGGATTTGCCTGTTGACACACTGGCTTCCCAGCTAATTAAAAGCATAGGAATACACCAGGAAGAAGACATTGTCATGCCAGACGCCTATGTAAATTACTGGGATGAGCAGGACATGGTCATGATCACCTACGGTGACAGTGTCATTAACCAAGGTGAGTTGCCCCTTACCACCCTATACAACTTTCTCAACAAATACTGTAAGACAACGATCAATAACGTCCATATTCTGCCCTTTTTTCCGTTTAGTTCAGATGATGGTTTTTCCGTTATTGATTACTCCAGTGTGAATGAGTCGCTGGGAGACTGGGAGCAAATCTCCCTTATCGCCAGGGATTATGGTTTGATGGCAGACCTGGTCATTAATCATTGTTCCGCAAGAAGCGCCTGGTTTGAAAACTTCGTCAAGGGCGAAGGCCCCGGTTCCGATTTTTTCTTCACCGCCTCACCTGACGATGATCTTTCGATGGTGACTCGTCCGCGGGTTTCGCCATTACTAAGAGAAACCCAGACAGCAAATGGAACGCGACACGTGTGGTGCACCTTTAGTCACGATCAGGTCGATTTTGATTTTCGTAACCCCAGGGTACTGCTGGCATTTATTGACATCATTCGGCTATATATCGACAAAGGTTCGAAAATTTTTCGTCTGGATGCAGTGGCTTTTTTATGGAAGGTGGTGGGCACCAACTGTATCAATCTGATGCAGACCCATGAAGTCATTCGATTAATCCGCACGTTGGTTGAGCACGTTGATCCTTCAATTCTGCTGATTACAGAAACCAATATTCCCAATAGTGAAAACCTGACCTACTTTGGTAACGCTAACGAAGCCCATGCTATTTACAATTTTTCGTTGCCCCCCTTATTGGTCAACACATTGGTTACCGGAGACTGTCGCTATTTAAAGAGCTGGATCATGAGTATGCCGCCAGCACAAAACGGCACTACTTACTTTAATTTTATTGCATCCCATGATGGCATTGGCCTTCGGCCCGCAGAAGGATTGCTGGACGAAGAAGAAATCTCAGAATTAGTTCACACCATGCAACATTTTGGCGGCAAAATTTCCTGGCGTGCATCAGCGCATGGTCAGCAAAAACCCTACGAAATTAATATTACTCTATTTGATGCACTACAAGGCACCACTAAGGGGCCAGACAAGTGGCAAATTGACCGCTTTATTTGCGCGCATGCAATCATGCTCGCTATGGAAGGCATTCCCGGCATATACATTCACAGCATGTTGGGTACCTCTAACGATTATGAAAAGGTAGCGAATACCGGGCAAAACCGCTCCATCAACCGCAAGCGCTGGGTATTGCCTGAGCTGGAAGCGTTGTTGGACTCGCCTTATTCACAGCACCACAAAGTCTTAACGCGAATGTCGCAACTTATTCGCATCCGCAAAACGCAGGCGGCGTTTCATCCCAATGCAACTCAGTATACTTTGCAAATGGGAGACCAGATTTTTGGTTTCTCACGGCAAAGTCTGGATCGCAAACAAAGCGTCTTCTGTATCAGCAATATCAGTGATCATGAACAATCTATTTTGCTTTCGGATATTAATCTGGTAGGAACGGATAACTGGCTGGAACTGATCTCACGTGAGGTAATCCATGATATTAACGCCTTTATGACGCTGCAGCCTTACCAAACAATCTGGATCAGCAACCAGGACAGCGAATAAACTTTAGCAGTTAGCGTTTACCCCGCTCAAAAAGTGGGAGATAATTTCTGTTTGCCCAGCGTTTCAAGGAGTTGATGTCATGCAGCAAACTGTTTCGTCCTCATTACTGCCATTAGCTGAGGCCCTGGCTAAAATACATCAAATTGTTGCACCGATCACTGCTACAGAAATTGTTCCACTTAATCACGCGATAAATCGCGTTATCGCCCAAGACGTCTTTTCAACCATTGATGTCCCAGGTAGTGACAGTTCTGCAATGGACGGATACGCTTTATGCTTTCATCGGACTGCAGACCACCTTCAATTTGAAGTGATCGGAGAAATCACCGCAGGTATGGCAGCCTCATTCTCACTCAACCAGGGTCAGGCCGCTCGAATAATGACTGGCGCACCACTACCCCCAAATACCGATGCGGTGGTGATGCAGGAAAATGTCATTGCGGATGATAAGGTGGTTGAACTCAAGTCACTACCGATTCGAAACGCAAATATTCGCCGCAGTGGTGCAGATATTTGTCGTGGCGAGACACTCTTGCGACCGGGCGAACGATTAACCGCTGCCAGACTGATGCTGTGTGCCAGTGCTGGAATTGACACTGTTGAGGTGTATAAAAAGATTCGAGTGGGTATTGTATCTACCGGCAACGAGGTAATTGAGCCCGGAACCCCGCTTTCACAAGGAATGCTGTATGACTGCAACCGGATAGGGATAGCCAGTTTACTTCAGCCACTGAATGTCGAAGTTACTGATTACGGTATCGTCCCTGATCGACTCGCGGCATTACAAACCGTATTTACGCAGGCTGAAAGCGAGGTTGACGTGCTTATCAGTAGCGGAGGCGTATCCGTTGGTGCAGCGGACCTGGTAAAAGAAGCGTTGAGCCAATCAGGTCAAATCGACTTTTGGAAAGTCGCGATCAAACCAGGTAAGCCATTCGCGCTAGGTCGCATAGGGACATTGTTATTTTGCGGGCTGCCCGGCAATCCTGTTTCTGCATTTGTCACCGCCCAAAAACTGGTTATTCCGGCAATCAAGCAATTACAACATGAGCTAATGCCGCACCCCATTGAGGGGTATTTCATTCACGCAAAACTGATGCGCGACATTGACCGCCAGCCCGGTCGGCAGGAATTTTTGCGGGCAAATTTAAGCCAGAATGAGCAAGGTGAATTAGTTGTAGCGCCTCAGGCAAAACAAAGTTCAGCTGCCTTACAAGCATTGGCATTGGCAAACTGTTATATTGTAGTACCTGCCGAGGTAAGTAGAATTGCTGCGGGTAACTTCGTAGATGTTGAACCCTTTTAAATAAATGTGAGCCGCTTTAGATGCTTCTAGTTTCAAGACGTTTTGCCTTAGAGAGCAAACGCCTTATTAGCCTTGCCTGGCCTTTACTGATCGCCCAGATAACGCAGATGTTGATGGGTGTTAGCGATACAGTGATGGCGGGCCGATACAGTGCCGTAGACATGGCTGCAGTGGCGTTAGGGTTCAGTATAACTATCCCATTGCTGTGTTTTCTACAGGGTATTGCGTTTGCACTGCCGCCATTTATATCGCGGCTGCAAGGAAAGCGTGCGTTTCACGATATTCCACATATTACCCAGCAGTCTGCTTATTCATTGATTTTAATCAGCCTTCCTATGTTGCTGCTCTACCCTGTGGCCGACACGATGGTGGGCTTTTTCCCCATGGAGCCAGAACTGTCAGCGATCACGGTTGAGTACACACGATACGTCATACTTGCCCTGCCTGCATTCGGGTTGTATCAATGGCTGCGCAATTATTGTGAAGGGCTGGGCAGTACCAAACCCACGATGGTGATAACCGTTATTGGTTTGTTAGTGAATATTGCCGCCAACTATGTACTGATTTATGGTGTCGGGCCTTTCCCTGAAATGGGTGGCGCAGGCTGCGGCGTGGCAACCGCATTAGTGTTTTGTGCCATGTTGATTGCCACATTCGTCTATACGTTAATTGCGCCTAAAATTAAACAATATTCGTTGTATACGGTGTTTCACAAACCAGACCTGGCGTCGCTTAAGCGCATTTTCAAACTGGGGCTGCCTATTGCGATGACCCTACTGTTTGAGGTCACTTTATTCGCGGTAGTCGCCCTGTTACTCACGCCGTTTGGGGCCATCACTATTGCTGCTCATCAGGTAGCCTTAAACTTTTCATCCCTGATGTTTATGTTTCCCCTGAGTATGGGCATGGCTGTGTCTATACGCATAAGCTACCGCATGGGACAACAGCGTATCGAACAAGCCAGAACCGTGGTGCGTAGCGCATTGACCATTGGATTATCTGTGGCTTTTGCCACTGCCACATTCACAGTATTGGCGAAATCATTCATCATCGGGCTGTATACGTCAGATGAGGAGGTTTTTCTAATTGCAAATTCATTATTAATTTATGCCGCCTTGTTTCAGTTTTCCGATGCCATTCAGGTTATCTCAGCAAACGCGCTAAGAGGATATAAAGACACTACCGCGATGTTTTACATTACCTTTTTTGCTTACTGGATTATCGGCTTACCGGTTGGAATAATCTTAGCTAGAACAAGCTGGTTTACCGCTCAACCCATGTCCGCAGCAGGTTTCTGGATTGGGTTTATTGTGGGGTTAAGCAGCGCCGCAGTTATGCTGGGAGCTCGGGTGATGTATATTCAAAAACAATATGCCGCTGGCGAGCGTGCGTTTAGTCTCGATCATGTGTAGAGGAGTGATCCTGTTTCCATAAATCGCCGATAACAGGATCATCGTTTTCCTGCTCTTCCCACGCATATTTCTTCAGTTTGGGTTTAGGATCGTTTCGCCATAACATCAGCGCAGCAAGCGTCCCTCCTACGGCCCCAAAAAAGTGGGCCTCGTAAGAAATGCCGGGTTCCCGGGGAAAAATTGTCATCACCATACCGCCGTACATAAAGAACGCGATCATCATCAAACCGACCGACCGCGCGTCTTTTCGTAAAATGGAGACAACAAACAAATAGAAAAATAAGCCGTGACTAACGCCACTGGCACCAAGATGGACCGAGTCACGTCCGAATAAGAAAATTCCAGAACCTGAGACCAGCCATGCCAACCCGATTGCCCACCACCGGGTGCGAGGGTAACCATAAAGCAGTGCGCTACCGAGAATAATTAACGATAACGTGTTGTTAAACAGGTGTTCGTACGAACCGTGAACCAGCGGTGCAGTCAGAATTTTCCACACCCCCGCCACATCAAATGGCCTCACACCAAAATAATGCAAAGGCAAGTCGAACAACACACCGGCTGACTGTATTACCCATAGCAGACTGACTGCAAATGTGCTTAACAGCACCGCCCGTTGAATTGAATAGTGTTTCGAGGTCTCATTCATTTATCTGATATAAGGATAAAATCGTGAATCACAATTGTTACCGGTGATATAAGATGTCGTATTGGGTTATGCCTGAGTTTATTTAACGGCCTGACGACGTACATCAAGTACCAGCGTTTCAGAAATTTTATCCTGAATGGCTTGCCGATTGGGATCCCAGTATATCTGCAAAAAACCTAACAACCCGGTTGCAAGACCAGCGCCGTAGCCTCCATAGCGACCAAAGCTTTCCCACAATGTCAAAGGGCTGTTATCCAGCTTAACCACACGCAATCCGCATAACTTTTTACCCGGCGTAATCCCGCCCCACCAGGCAGTGAACACGCTAAAATACAATGCCGCCCAGCCAAAGCCTAACCCAAGATCGGCAGCAATTCCTTTGACCCATTTAATAACACTATAGGTATCGTTTTCGGCAGTTCCCTCATCGGATATCTCTGAAGGAAAAAAGTCCACTGTCATTTCCACTTTTGTTCTTTCCTTTTCAGTGGCGTATGCAGTTAAATAGTGAGTAATAATTTCTTTTTGGTCCAGATCAGAGATTTCTTTATCGGCTAACTGACTTTTGATCAACTGCTCTACGCTCGCCCTGCTCATCCCCGTTTGAGCCAACTCTGGAGAGAGTGTTAGCGCCAGTTCACGATGGCAGGATACCTCTGAACCGCATTGCTCAAGGGCTATCAAGCCAATGCCGGTAGCGAGCTGTTGACTTACCTCGTCAGAGGACGAACTTGCTGACGTTGTAATATCGTCATCAATAGCATCTACGACGCCAAAGATAGTGATAAATAATAATAAAGCCGCCCCTGCTTTTAAGCATTTACGCGCCAAACCGCGTTTTGGCCGGTCACCCAGATGACTGCCCGCCCGTAAGAACGTGATGGCAGCAAAAAACGCTAAGACCAGGGCACTGGCGAAGCTCACTACCGCTATCAGCAAGAGGTCCACCAGCAATGCCAGGCACCGCTTGCTTGGTGAGGCCAGTGGCTTACCTAATAACGCCGGGGATACCTGAAAAGCATAAGGGGTAACAGTCTCTTTGGTTTCCGATAAAGTGGCTTTTTCTGGTAACGCAGTATCCTTCATTGAATCGGTGATAAGCTCGTTCATGGCGCAATGGGTTTTGTTTTCTAATTTGATTTTATTTTCAACTAATTAGCAATACAGCGCAACATTGAAATCGTCGACCCTGCGGCAAGCTTTTCATAGACTGGAGTCAGCACTTTCAGGACAATGATGTCAGGTCTAGCTAATTATCGCGGGCATCCACTACCATCTTAGCGGTGCGTTCAAAGGTGATAGTCATGCGCGCGAACATCCCTTCGATTAAGGGCAAATACTCTGATGCATTGTCGTCGGTGTTTAGCTCCTGTAACACTTTGTCGCAAGCAGACTTAAATGCTGGCGAAGTCTGTCCTTTCGCGGCGTGATAAAAAGCTGTGGCCAAGGCTTGTTGCCATTTATCCAGTATCGGTAACATCTCCTCATCTATGGCTCCTCGCATTAACGCGC
This sequence comes from Alteromonas ponticola, assembly GCF_012911815.1. GTDB lineage: Bacteria > Pseudomonadota > Gammaproteobacteria > Enterobacterales > Alteromonadaceae > Alteromonas > Alteromonas ponticola. The sequence goes on from NZ_JAATNW010000007.1 coordinate 152,185, forward strand.
GTAGCCTCAGCGATGAATGACCAAGGTTTAATGCGGTAAGCCCCAGGTCGGTTACCACCCGTTTTTCGCTCTTTACACCCTTTTCATAATTTGCGATGCGTAGCAGGCGATCCCCCATACGCGCATTGAACCAGTCTTTAGCAGAACGGTGACGCCCCGCCCGCCTGATATCGCGACGCATGGCGTTAAGCAGCCGCCACTGCACGCGCGACACGCCAGGCCCGGTGAACAATTTGAACACCCAATACAGTACTGTTACACCCACCACAATCGCAAAGGCGTTGCTCAAAGTAAAATCGATTTCAAAAGATGACGCCATATCATTGCCCGGTCTCACCAGTACCGCAAAAGGAATACAAAATCCAATTCCGTACGGTAGCGATTCCTGTTTAGAGATCGCCATCAGGCCAAGAAAAAATGGTCCTGCCAGCACCAGGATCAGCATCTCAAAATCACCGCTGCTTTGTGCCAGCAATCCCAGCGCAAAAAAGATTGCTACAGGAATGGCAATAAATACACCAACGAGTACTTTCCATAATGCTTCTCTCACCCCTTCTGGAGGAAGGCGGGCAAACATGATCGAATAAATAACCGGTAGTATCATCAGCATGATCGCAGCAGGTGAACCGGTACCTGTCCACAGCAGGGCACCAATACCGAAAACGAGAAACGAGCGAAACCCCGTAGTCAGGCCGATCAGCGGATCACGGTAGGGCAACTGACTGGACGCTTTGAGCAACGAATCCTTGCCCTGCTTCATCGCATTGAATGCACGCAATACCACAACTAAATCAGATACCATTTCCTGCGCCGCGCGCAATAGTCTGAGTTCAAGTGGCGGTACATCGGTCGTCTCATTGACAAATTTCAGCAGTTTTCTGCGCTGAGCCTGCGCCGTGTTGTAACAGCGTTCAAAATCTTCAGATTCTGAAATGGTTGTAAAGGCTTCACGCAAGCCGTCTATTAACTCAGCCAGCACGTCGGTAACCAGTTCTGGATTATTACGTTGAAGGCGGCCAAAAATCTGAATGGTGGCCACCAGCGACAACACGCGATTAGAAATAACAATGGCCGCTCGCGAACGCCCTGGGCCGTCAGGCCCTTCGTATACCACTGCGCTGGCATCATCATTAAGCATGGCCAGGGTGTCGAGAATTTTATCAATCCGTTCATGACGGGCTTCATGAGAACCAGCCGGATCGAGCTCCAGCGACAGATACTCCATGGTCTGATTAATAACAGTCTGCGCCTGAGTATACAGGCCATCAAGGACGCGCCTGGGCCACAACAAAAAACTCACCAGCATGGCGCATAATGCGCCGACGATGATTTCGCTGGTGCGGGCCTGGGAAATGTGAAAAATGGCCGCGCTTGTTACCGTTTCTGGCTGTGCCATGACCAGCAGAATAATGATACACGGTGTGACACAAGCCATCGCAAACAAATAAATAAAATTAACCCTGCGCACCATGGCAGAGAGGGTCGAATTAACTCCCACCCACAGGGCCAGCGACATTAAGGCCGGAAGCGGGCTGGCATGAAAGTGTTGTAGTATGATCAGGCCTACCACCCCACCGATTAAGGTGCCGCCTATCTGGCACAACGCTTTTTCAAGCACCATGCCGCTTTCCGGACGGGTTTGCAGAAACACCGCCGACACCATGGCCCAATAAGGCCGCTCCAGGTTTAAAAACATGGCGAAGTACAGCGCCAAGGCCATGGCAATGACGCCCTTCAAAGCAAACGTCAATGTCGCCCTGTCGGGTGTCAGATAGGTTGCCTGAAGTGGGGAAAGTGTCACTGGGGTGTTATCTCCAAATGGACTGACACTGTCATACCGGCTACCAGTTTACGTTCCGCTGCAACCGAATCGAGTCTAATATCCACCGGAATTCGTTGCGCCAGCCTGACCCAGTTGAAAGTCTGCTGAACCTGGGGTAAAAGCTGATCATCTTTGGTGGTATTAGTATTAGCGATAGCGTCACCGATACTTACCACGCTACCGGTAAGCGGCTCTCCACCGCTCATGAGTTTGATGGTAGCCTGCTGCCCTACTTCGATCAGAGGCAGTTTGGTTTCTTCGAAATAGCCGGTAACGTAAAAAGAGCCGGCCTGAACAAGCGAAATCACCGGTTCTCCTTTTTCAACGTAATTCCCTTGCCTTAGGCCTAAATTGATCACCGTACCATTAGCAGGGGCTTCGATGCGGGTGCGGGCCAGGTTAATTCTGGCGGTTTCCAGTTGTGCCTTGGCCAGCTCGTAATCTGTTCTGGCAAGTTGCGAGCTGATACGCTTAGCTTCGCGACTTTCTTCACTAATACCGTCTTCGCCATTCAATTTTTTACGCCGTTCGTATTCGTGTTCCGCCAGCTCCCAGGCGTACTTTTTGTTTGCCACCATTGCTTTAAACTCTTCAATAGCTGCCTGATAGCGGGTATCGTCAACGACAAACAAGGTTTCACCTGCCTTAACCCGCTGATTGTCCTTAATTGATATTTCTGTCACCCAGCCAGACACATCTGGCGCAATAGTAATAACTTCCGCCCTGACACGCCCATCACGGGTCCAGGGCGAATACAGATAGTGCTCCCATACCCAGCGACCTGAGAAAATAGCCAGGGCGACCACCAGCAATGTAATGAATATGCGTAAAATAAGTTTCATCGGTGTGCTAACTCCCTAACCAAACAACGACTGCCAGATAGCAAACATAGAGTGATACTTCCACCCAGGCGGGCTTCCACAACTGGCTGTAAACGCCAGTTTGATACATAACAATCCGAGTAACCACCGACATCAAAAATGCCAGTGGCATCATCAGTAACAACGGGCTAAACAACATGCCGCCCAGAGCAAGCTCCTGAAACATGATTTCTCTGAGTTAAGTGTTTGTTTTAATAGATTAGCAATAATCCAAGCCAGGGATCACCTCTTACAATGAATATATAGAACAAACACGTCAATGCGACATAGGTCGCAACCTCCCGGTAATGGCTCTGATTTACATATCGAAGAAAGGCGTTATTGCGACGAAAACCGCAACTTCCCGGGAATGGCTCTGCTTTACGTCTCGAAGAAAGGTGTCATCGCGGCGAAGGCCGCAACCTCCCAAGCTATCTGACTGAGCCAAAAAACACTGCTTTCACCACTTATTTTTTTGACTTATCGTTAAACGATTAACACTCAATCGGATGGTGAGACAGACAAGGTAACTATCATTAAAATATATTTTCATTCTGTAAAAAATGATAATTTATCTTACCTGTACATATTTATACTTGGCACGTTCATGAAATTAGTTGTGTTACTGTTTAGCTTATCGGTATTTGGGATCCACTCCAGTTACGCCAGCACTGCGCAAATACAAGTCAGTAAAGGCCAGCTTGAAACCATCGACAATTTTAAGTCCGAATATGTAGATGATCGCTTTTTATATGTGTGGCTACCGCCGGGATTCACCAAAGATAATAGCTACGATGTACTTTACATGCATGACGGTCGCATGTTGTTTGACAGCAAAACCACATGGAATAAGCAGGAATGGCGCGTCGATGAAGTAGCCGGAGCCTTAATAGAACAGGAAAAAGTATTTCCTTTTATCGTGGTAGGTATTCCCAACGCAGTGGAAAATCGTCATAGCGAGTATTATCCCCAACAGCCGTTTGAAAACCTGAGCAGAGAAAAACAACACGCTTTGTATCAGCTTGAGAAATACCCAGGCTACAAACTGTTTGCTTCTAAGGTATTTTCAGATAACTACTCGCGTTTTTTAGTACAGGAAGTCATTCCCTTTATTGAGTCGCACTACAACGTAAACAGAGGCGCACAGCACCGTTACATTGCAGGCTCCAGTATGGGCGGGCTTATCTCATGGTATACATTACTTAACTACCCTGATGAGTTTGCAGGCGCTATCTGCATGTCTACCCACTGGCCTGGTATTTTTGAAGAAGATAGTGAAGTATTTGCTGAATTTAAGCACTACATTGCCGACAACATTTCAAAGTTGAAGAATCACAAAGTGTATTTCGATTACGGCGATGCCACCCTGGATGCCCTGTATCCACCGTTACAAAAGGAAATCGATTCGCTATTTAGCAAACAAGAATACCCTGCAAAGCTTTGGCAGAGCCAATACTTTCCGGGAGAAGAACATACCGAAGATGCATGGGCAAAACGCTTACACATTCCTTTAAAATTTATGTTTGGAAAACCAGACAATTAATACTTAACTGATCGGGAGATTTCCGTTGTCGCGTGGCCGTACCCCCTCGCGCGACAACGTAATACCGCTATATCATCTGACTACTTCCACAAAGTCTTTTAGCGCAAGTAATCTGTTTTCCCATACTTTTTCCAACTGGGAGATAAACCGCTGCGCCTGCTGAAGCGATTTAATGTCTAATGCGACTTTCGTTTCTCTGCCTACACTATTGAGCGAAGCAATATTTGCATTCACTAATATCTGCAATTGCTTTCTTGCGCCCTGTCTGGAGATCCCTAAATCCTGGCAGAGTTCGCCGATTGCACATGAACGTTTACTGGAAAGACGTTTAACAATTTCCAACCGAATTGGATCGCCAAGCGCTTTGTAAATTTCTGCCTCTGTCGTCATATTTTGTTAAAGTGCTCCTCTAACCTTTCGAGCATATAATTCCAGCCGTTGGAATTCTGCTTGAGCGCATCGTCTATCATTTCAGGTGGAAGATCCGCAAAACCCGACTCTAGCAAAATTACTTTGCATTTTTGTCCTTTCAGCTGCTCCAGACGAAACTCCACCAGGGTTGTTGGGACACTTAATACATCACCCACATAACATTCGCTACCGGGTACCCAGCGAAAGGCGAAATAGTCAGGTGCTCTGGCGTCCACAATATAAATCTGACATTTACCATGTCCACCAAACCCCAGGATGGGCTGTTCGCCAACCGTGAAGCGGCCTTCAATGCTATCCGGGAACCAGTTAGTGATCTGTGCCGGATCTGAAATCGCTCGATATACCCGCTCAATTGGCGCATTTACAACAATCTCTCGCCGAATAGCCTGTTGCATACGTCCCCACTTTTCAAAGAACCTTCTGGTATCTATTAGTAAAGCACAGATATGCAAACATGCAACCAAATGGTTGCATGTTTAATATTTCAGTTGAAGTAAAATGCTTTTAATTTTTAAGGCGAAAAAGGCCAATTGCCGCGTTCCTGCCGGCATATGGCTTTCTTTTTACCGTGATCGGCTCAATGCACCAATGCCTTCGGATAAGCCATCAAGGGTGAGTGGATACATTTTACTGTTTACCAGATCACTGATGATATTGATTGAGTGATAATAGGACCAGTATTGTTGAGGTTGGGGATTTAACCAGATCACCCGTTCAAAGTGCTGGGTCAGCCTTTGCATCCAACTCGCGCCTGGCTCTTCATTCCAGTGCTCTACACTGCCACCCGGATAGGTTATTTCATAGGGGCCCATGGTCGCATCACCAACGAAAATCACCTTATAATCGCTGCCATAGCGATGAATGATATCCCAGATTGGGATACGCTCTTCATCCCGTCTGTGATTGTCTTTCCACACTTCTTCGTACACACAGTTGTGAAAGTAAAAGTATTCCAGATATTTAAATTCAGAGTGCACGGCGGAGAAGAGCTCCTGGGTAGCCTGTACATGCGAATCCATTGAACCGCCAATGTCAAAAAACAACAGTACCTTGACTGCGTTATGCCGCTCCGGTGTCATATGGATATCCAGCATACCGCCTTTACGGGCCGTCTCCCCGATGGTAGTGGACACATCCAGTTCTTCGCTTGCGCCTGTACGTGCGAATTTTCTTAACTTACGTAACGCCATTTTAATATTGCGCGTACCTAATTCGACATCGCTGGAGAGGTTTTTAAACTCGCGTTTATCCCACACTTTGGCGGCTGAAAAGTTGCGATTGCCATCCTGACCAATACGTACTCCTTCCGGATTATAACCGTATGCGCCAAACGGCGACGTGCCGCCAGTGCCAATCCATTTGTTGCCGCCCTGATGGCGCTTTTTTTGTTCTTCCAAACGCTGTTTCAGCGTTTCCATTAATTTATCCAGGCCACCTAATGCTTTGATTTGTTGCTTTTCTTCCTCGCTAAGCTGTTTTTCAAACATTTTGCGAAGCCACTCCTCTGGAATGTCATTGTCGAAGATATCGATGCTTTGCACGCCATCAAAATACTCGGCAAACGCCCTGTCGAAGCGATCATACTGGGTCTCATCTTTTACCATAATGGTGCGAGCCACATAGTAAAAAGCTTCAATATCTGCATATACCACTTGCTTGTCCAACGCTGCAAGCAGGTCCAGCAATTCACGCAGGCTGGTTTTTACCCGATATTTTCTTAATGTATAGAAAAAATCAATGAGCATTAGCGACGAGCCATAAACGCCAGTTTTTCGAAAAGATGGATATCCTGCTCATTTTTAAGTAGCGCGCCATACAGGGGTGGAATACTGTGTTTCTTATCTTTATTATGTAACGCTTCTGGCGGGATATCTTCGGCAACCAGCAACTTTAACCAGTCAATTAATTCTGAGGTGGACGGCTTTTTCTTTAAACCCGGTACGTCACGTAAGTCGAAGAACGCAGTAAGCGCTTCATCTAACAATCGTTTCTTAATGTCGGGAAAATGAACGTTAACAATTTCACGCATTTCATCTGGCGTGGGAAATTGAATATAGTGAAAAAAGCACCGGCGCAAAAAGGCATCAGGCAGTTCTTTTTCATTATTGGACGTAATAATCACAATCGGTCGCTGTTGGGCCTGAATCCGTTGCTGTGTTTCATAAACGTAAAATTCCATCTTATCCAGTTCTAACAGCAAATCGTTAGGAAACTCGATGTCCGCCTTATCGATCTCATCAATCAGCAATACCGGCCGCTGCTGCGCTTCGAAGGCCTGCCACAATTTACCTTTTACAATGTAATTTTTAATGTCATGAACCCGTTCGTCACCTAATTGAGAGTCGCGCAGTCGAGAAACGGCGTCGTACTCATACAGCCCCTGCTGCGCCTTAGTGGTCGACTTAATGTGCCACTGAATTAATTCCGTTTGCAGGCTGTTGGCCAGTTCTTCCGCTAACATGGTTTTTCCCGTACCAGGCTCACCTTTGATCAGCAGAGGACGTTGCAACGTGATAGCGGCATTTACCGCCAGGCGGAGCTCTTTGCTGGCGATGTAGTTGTTGGTCCCGGTAAAATTCATGTAGAGTCCTTAACGTATTGTAAATGAATCGCTATCATGAGAATTAGCGATAAGATATAGCGAAAAAACACTTTGCATTTTATCAAATGCAACCAATGATATAAGGGTAAAGTGGGATAAACCAATAAGATGTCGATATTGCCATGTTGGCTTGGGCGCATAAAAGACGATTATCCCGGAATTAGCTAAGGAATAACTATGCAAATTTTTGACGACAATTCAATTTCAATTGGCCGCACCCCACTGGTGAAACTCAATCGCGTAACCTCGGGTAACGTATACGCAAAAATGGAGTCTCGCAACCCCAGCTTCAGCGTTAAATGTCGCATTGGCGCCAACATGATCTGGGATGCTGAAAAACGCGGCGTGCTCACTGCTGGCAAAGAAATTGTAGAGCCTACCAGCGGTAATACCGGCATTGCGCTGGCGTTTGTTGCAGCATCACGTGGCTATAAGCTTACCCTGACCATGCCAAGCAGCATGAGTTTAGAACGACGTAAATTGCTAAAAGCGTTGGGTGCTAACCTGGTACTGACAGAAGCGCCTAAAGGCATGAAAGGTGCAGTTGCGGCAGCACAGGAAATTGTAAACAGCGATCCTGAAAAGTATGTTTTGCTACAGCAATTTGATAACCCCGCAAACCCGGCGATCCATGAGAAAACTACCGGCCCGGAAATCTGGGAAGATACCGAGGGCAAGATAGATGCATTCGTAGCCGGGGTTGGTACCGGCGGTACGATTACCGGTGTCAGTCGTTACATTAAGAAAACCCAGGGTAAAGCGATTACGTCTGTCGCCGTCGAGCCTACCGACTCCCCAGTCATTACTCAAGCGAAAAGAGGCGAAGAGCTGACCCCGGGTCCACATAAAATTCAGGGTATCGGCGCAGGCTTTATTCCGGGTAACCTGGACCTGGATATGGTGGATGAAGTTGAACAAATCACCAATGAAGAATGCATGGAGATGTGCCACCGTCTGATGAAAGAGGAAGGTATTCTTGCTGGTATTTCTTCTGGTGCTGCGGTGGTTGCTGCAAAACGCTATGCTGAAAGACCTGAAAATAAAGATAAGGTGGTGGTGGTATTGCTTGCCAGTGCAACTGAACGTTACCTTAGCAGCCCACTGTTTGCTGGTGCGTTTTCAGATCAGGAAGAAATGCAGTAAGGGGTTATTTATGCAGGAGGGGTATGCCCTCCTGCTGCTCTTTGACAGCCATAAGTTTAGCGCTTCTTGCGACCAATAAACTAATCATAGCCCCGCAGGTTATTATTTGGTATCATGCGCCCTTAAGTTGTAGGTGCTCATTGAAGCCGAGCAATGCTTTTTCCACGAAATCGCCGTAAGTCCCGCAAGTGATTCACTGTCTGATAGTAACCGTTCTAAGCACTACCCAATCTACAAGCCCGTCAACACAGCTACACTTCGTAGCCTGAAATTTTTGGAACGAACTATGTCATTTGAAACATTAGGACTTAACCAGTCTTTACTTGATGCGATTACTAAGCAGGGTTATAAGACCCCTTCTCCTATTCAACTAAAAGCGATCCCGGTCATTCTCGATGGCAACGATATTTTAGCCGCGGCGCAAACAGGTACTGGTAAAACAGCAGCGTTTACCTTACCTTTACTACAGCGACTTACGAGCAGTGCTAAAAAAGTAAAGTCTAACAACGTAAGAACACTCATCCTCACCCCAACAAGAGAACTTGCCGCACAGGTAAGTGAAAACGTGACAGCCATGAGCGCCACACTACCGCTTACTTCCACCGTAGTTTTCGGTGGCGTTGGCATCAATCCGCAAATGAAGCGACTTCGTTCGGGGGTAGATGTTTTGATTGCCACACCGGGTAGACTGCTTGACCTCTACCAGCAAAATGCGGTGCGGTTTGATCAGTTAGAGGCGCTAGTATTGGATGAAGCCGATCGTATGTTAGATATGGGTTTTATCCATGATATAAAACGCATTCTGAAACTGCTGCCATCAAATCGTCAAACATTGCTATTTTCAGCCACCTTTTCAACTGAAATTACACAATTGGCAGAAACGATTACCCGTAATGCGGTAAAAGTCTCAACCACACCGGCCAATACCACCGTGGAAAAAATTGAACAGCGCCTGATACCCGTTGATAAATCAAGTAAAATAGCCGCATTAACACACTTAATTAAAGACAAAGAATGGCAGCAGGTTTTAGTATTCAGCCGCACAAAACATGGCGCCAATCGCATTGCGACCAAGCTAAGCAAAGCGAATATTTCCAGCGATGCCATTCACGGTAATAAAAGTCAGGGCGCGCGAACCCGTGCATTGTCCAATTTTAAAAGTGGTGACATTAAGGTGTTAGTTGCCACCGATATTGCAGCACGCGGCATAGACATTAGCGAGCTACCCGTTGTAATCAATTTAGATTTGCCTAATACCGCAGCTGATTATGTGCACCGGATTGGTCGTACAGGTCGTGCAGGATCGGCGGGTCAGGCGTGGTCGTTTGTCAGTATCGATGAGCTGCAGCAACTGAAAGATATTGAAACCCTGATTCAGTCACTTCTACCAAGAGAGCATCTGGCAGGCTTTGAACCACAACAAACCGTACCAGATACGCATTTAACTGCACCTAAAAAGCCTAAGAAACCCAAGAAGCCGAAAGCAGCCAACGTACAGGAACAGGACAACGCACGAGCAAAAACTGCGTCCCCTTCACGCAGAAGAAAGCCGACCCAGAGCGCCCGTCGCAGGCGTCCGTCACACGTGGACGCATAAAAATAAGTCAGTTTATTGCACGGTTATTTGGCAACACATTGATTTAATCGTGCATAGTCAGTTATTTTTTCTTAAACTAGCATTACAACGTCAACAATTTACAGTTTACTTAATGCAAAACAAACGGTTACTTTTTATATTCGGCATGCTTTTTTTGCTGCTTTCCTGCAAAGGGGACAATGAAGAAGGGCTAGGCAAATATGGCATGCTGGATGAAAGCACACCAGAATATGCTGCCGTCAGATTCATGACCAGTATCTATAACGACCCGAATATTGACGTGGCGGTATCATTAAGCACCCCTAAAATGGCGCGTATTTTGTCGCGATACCATACCAACCGTAACGTTCAGCGCCATCTGTTAAATCTTAAATTTGATACGGTGACTATCTCACCTGAAGAAAGAAGTCGGGTAGGACGAAATGAGTTCTCAGAGAAAGCGACTATTACGTTGTTTTTTAGTGGCAAATTGAATGACAGCAAACAGGAAGACTTGCGTCGAATTGATTTAGTGAGAGAAGATGGTCAGTGGCTGGTCGAGCGCATTCATCCTGATCACTTTATGTAAGTCGAAGTGCGCACATCCACTCTATCCTGTTGTGAATATGCACACCGCGGCCATTTATAACTTACCCATGGCGCTTCAAAAGCTTTTTAATACAGTCTTTTCTCGCAAATAACTTCACGAATATTTGAGCCAGTGGCCGACTGGCTGCGGCATTTCAAATCTTTTGCATCAGCACCATAGGTAGCGATATGTTCAGCCACAAGCGGCTCCATCGCCTGGATGAATTCTGTAGGTAATGCTTTTTCTACTCTATCGTAGAAAGTTCGCCACTTAGCCGTTTTTTGCTCCATCGCCACGTTGAGCCACAACCAGCCCACTTGATAATCTTGCTCGACATGCAGCCCATTGAAATACATTTCAGCCAAATAAAACTGCGCCGTTTTATTTCCCCAATTGGCTGATTCGCTGAGTAATTCAAATGCTTTTTCATGTTTACCGGCGTTTAGCGCAGACAAGCCATTATTCAATGTATTGTTATATTCCATCGCCCATATATTTTCTTTAGTTCGCTTTTGCGCAGCAGCATCAAAACAGGTGAGCCCAAGGGCAACCAGCAAAACTCCATGAATCAATTTCATCTTTCTTTCCTTTTCAATTAGATGCATAAAGTTTAGCCAGATATAATGTGACGATCTGTTCGATAATGTAAGCGAATGTTACCGCCCCACTGCAATGCCTTCTCGCCGGGGGTCAGCACCACCAATAAGCTTGCCATTGCGCAACTCAATGCCGTGCAACCCACTATTCAAATCCATTATTCTAGTTTTATGACCCCGACTGCTGAGTTCCGCTTCTAATTTTTCCAGAACCGTGCCTTTTTCCAACGCTGTATAGTCGTTTCTATTGGTGACTTTAGGCAGGTTTATCGCTTGTTGAATGTCCAGCTGATAATCCAGTACACCAATAAGCGTTTGCGCAACGTAGCTGACAATACGGCTACCACCGGGCGATCCCACTAGCAGTTCAAGCTGGCCCTGGTCATCGAACACCATCGTTGGACTCATTGCGCTACGCGGCCGCTTTCCTGGCTCGACCCGATTGAGTACCGGATAGCGATCTTTTTGTGGTTGAAATGAAAAATCGGTCAGTTGATTGTTAAGTAAAAAGCCTTCTACCATCAATCCTGAGCCAAACATAAATTCAATACTGGTCGTCATTGAAACTGCATTGCCTGCTTTATCGACAATGGTCACATGGCTGGTATTCGGTTGTTCAAATGACATACCGACGCCAATTTTGGCATCAGCATAAGGCCGCCCAGCCCTTACAGGGTGCCATTTCTCATCTAGATCAATGCCCTGACCACGGCGATTCAGGTAAGCCGTATTGATCAGCGCGGCATAGGGTAAATTGGTAAAATCAGAGTCAGCAATAAATTGTTCACGGTCTGCATAAGCCAGTCCTGTGGCTTGAGTAAATAAGTGGATAAAGTCAGCACTCATCAATTCAACTTTCGATAAGTCATGGCGTTCCAGCATCTTCAAAATTTGATAAACGTTTATCCCCCCAGAACTAGGTGGTGCCATACCACAAATAGAGTGCTTTCGGTACATGCCGCAAACCGGATCGCGCTTAACAACCTGATAATCTGCCAAATCGCGCTCCGTCATATTTCCCGGATTAATCTTCGATGAATTAACCGCTTTGACAATTTTCTCCGCCAGGCCCCCTTCATACATATAAGCTGAACCTTGTCTGGCAATCCTGAGCAAGGTTCGGGCTAAAGCACGATTCTTGCGAATGGCGCCCTCTTGTAATGGTTTACCTGATGGATAAAAATAGGCCGCACTTGCCGGGAATTTTTTTAAGCCGGGATGGTAGTCCATCGCAATCAGATCAGCTAACCGTTTTGATACCCTAAACCCCTTATCGGCGGTATTGACCGCATCATCGAATAAATCTTCCCAGGCTAGCTTTCCAAAGTCACGTTGTGCAACTTCAAGCGCTTTCATCACACCCGGTACGCCTACAGACTTGCCTCCCGCAACCGCATCAATCCACTCCATGGGTTGTTTACCCTGCATAAACCAATAGGCATTGACATTTGCTGGGGCCATTTCACGGCCGTCGTAGGTATGCAATGTTTTATTCTTGTTATCCCAGTAAAGAATGAATGCACCACCACCAATTCCAGAAGATTGCGGCTCTACCAGCGTTAACATTGCCTGAACAGCAACGGCAGCATCAATGGCACTCCCGCCTTTTTCAATGACATTACGCCCAGCCCACGACGCATAAGGGTTAGCCGCAACCACCATATACTCTTTGGCTACGAACGCCTGCTTCTCCGTGTAACCCGTCGCGGCTTCAGGTTCTGCCCGACTTACCGTTTCCTGAGCAAATGCGCAGCATTGCAACAGGATAAATACCATCCCCGTGGAAAGAGTACGTGATAACGTTGCTATCAAAATTACACCTTTATATTTTGTTATAGTTATTTGAATTTAGTGCGATCGACCGGCCGTTTTTCTAAAAACGCTGAAAAGGCTTCTTTCGCCGACTCAGTCGCCATGGCTTCAAGAAAAACATCTAACTCAGTATTCATTTGCTGTTGTATTGCATCCGTTTCATTCGCCATCAATTGCTTGGTCTGCGTTAAGGCAAATGCAGGCTTCTCAACCAAAGATTGACAAATTGCTGATACCGTACCTTCCAGCATATCGGATTCTATGATTCGACTGACCAGACCGAATGTAATTGCTTCTCGTGCATCAAACGGTTCGCCTAGCATCAGCCACTCACTCGCCTTGCGCCTTCCAGCCAATCGCGGCAAAACATAGCTTGATGCGTATTCGGGCACCAGGCCCAGATTAATAAACGGAAGCACAAAGCGCGTGTCTGGTGCACAATAAACCAGATCGCAATGTAGCAGCATGGTCGTGCCAATCCCTACAGCCATTCCATGTACCTGCGCAACAACGATTTTCTCACATTCAACCAGCGCCTGCATAAAGGCAACCGTGTCAGTCACATTTTCACTTTGACTCTGGTTGGCAAAATCATGAATATCATTTCCCGCAGTAAAACAGCTTCCTGCACCATCTATCCTTATTACACGCACATTTTCATCGGATCGTGCCTGCGTAATTGCCTGTGCCAGCTTCCTGTACATGTCCCGGGTGAGAGAATTCTTTTTATTCTCACGATCCAGAGTGAGCCGCATAACGCCTTTATCTACATTTATTTCAATACTCATAGTGCTCCCTTTTTACTACACCTGACCAGAAATTTAATCTGGTGTGAAAATCGTTAACCGTTAAAAATTGCGCTTTATCTAGTTTAACGTGTCTTCGGTACTATAATTTACGTTATGATAGCGCGCTTAGCCAATTACCCAATGCCAAGCTTAAGATATGTTTAAAAAACCTGCCCGCCCTGCTAATTTTGTCGGTCCTCTGATTATTGCATTTGTCGCCGTGGTTCTCTACCTGCTGGAACCGGCCTCCGGACAATTATTGGCATACGACCGCTACGCCATTCAGGGTACTGAAACCTGGCGCATGCTGAGTGGAAATCTGGTGCATACCAATGGCGTACATCTCCTATTGAATTTGGCCGGGCTGGCGCTGCTGTGGGCATTACATGGGGAGCATTATTTTCTGCCGACCTTTTTAAGGGTGTTTTTGTGGACCTGTGTGGGTTGCAGCGTAGGTATTTACTTCTTTTCAGAAAATTTGATTTGGTATGCTGGATTATCCGGCGCCTTACATGGAGTTTTCGTCTGGGGCGCATTGAAAGATATAGAAAAAAACATTCTTTCCGGGTGGGTATTACTGGCAGGCGTTGGGTTAAAAATTATCTACGAGCAGACAACAGGAGCCAGTGCGGAGCTGGAGCAATGGATTGATGCTGCCGTAGCCATCGATGCACATCTATATGGTGCAATAAGCGGTTTGGCATTGTTTATAATAATGCGCCTACTAAACGCGTTCGGCGCACGCTGGACGTTATTAACTCAAAAGTAAACATCAGTAACCGAACCGCCATCACGAATGATGACGGTTCGGTTGGCTTAGAGGTTCGTTTCGAACAACTTATAGATTCTGCGGTATTCATCTAACCAGGAGCTAGGTTGGACGAATCCATGTGGTTCCACCGGATAAATAGCGGTTTCAAAATCCTGTTTTTCAAGTTCAATCAGACGCTGTACTAAGCGAACGACATCAACAAAAAACACGTTATCATCTACCATGGGAGCATTAATCAATAAAGGCTTGGTCAGCCCTTCCGCAAAGTAAATAGGCGAGCTTCGCTCGTAAGCAATTGGATCGACATCAGGGGTATTTAAAATGTTGGCAGTATACCCCGTGTTATAGTGTGCCCAGTCACTCACAGGTCTCAACGCGGCACCCGCCTGGAACAAATCAGGCTCATTAAACAGTGACATAAAGGTAAGGAAGCCACCGTACGAACCGCCGTAGGTGCCGATACGTTGTCTGTCTACATTGGCGTTTTCAACCAGCCAGTCTACCCCATCCTGCAAGTCTTGAACTTCCGGTGTACCCATTTGACGATAAATCGCCGTTCGCCAGTCGCGACCATAGCCAGCTGATGCCCGATAATCCATATCCAGCACCACATAGCCTTGCTGTGCCAGCATGCTATGGAACATATATTCACGGAAATACCCTGACCAGCCTAAATGTGCATTCTGCAAGTAGCCGGCTCCGTGATTAAACACCACTGCTTTGCGCGGTGCACCCTGCTTGTAATTTTCGGGTAAATATACACGCGCGTATATGGGCTGTGTGGTATGACTGGATTCAACCGCCACTACCTGAGGCACTGTCCATGGCAGCGATAAGTACTGCTCACTCACTGTATTGGTAACCTGTACAGGCGCTGAATTACTATTGACGTTACTCAGATAAAGTTCAGGTGGCCGAGTGACCTTACTATGCGTTAGTAAGAGGTGCTGTTCATCCGGCGACAACTCGTATTCAGTCACGCCATTCAAATCGGTGAGTGTTTCATGTTGCTTGGTTGTCAGATTAACGCGATATATTTCGTATATGCCTGGATGTTTCTTGTTGGCTTCAAAGTAGAGCCATTTATCATCACGCGTAAGTACGGGATTGTCTACTATGTACTGACCGGAGGTCAGAGCAACAGGTGCCTGGCCGGGCTGTTGCAGATACAGGTGTGAATATCCGCTATGTTCAGACTGATAAAACAGCGTCTCACTCTGGTGAAGCCAGCCGAATTGATTAAACCGATAATTCACCCACGCATCATCATGTAGACGATGCTGATTGACTAACTTTTTGTTGCCAAAATCAACAGTCGCAATCCAGCGATCTTTGTTGTCCCAGGCTTCCAGCATAAGTGCAACTTGTTGGCCATTCTGGTGCCAGCGAACCGATGGTTCTGACCAGTACCAGCTTTCCAATAAGGTGATTTCTCGCGGCAGACGATTGACCTGATAGGTTTCGCCTTTAGCTTTGGCATTTTCAGCTTTTACTTCTGCTAAAACATCTTCGTTATAGCCGGGTAAAGCAGTAAACTCGAGTTGGTGCTTTTGATTGGTCGACAGGTCAACTAACCAGACTTCATGATTTTCGGGTTCTGCATCCGCTACTCGCTGACGCGCATTGATTGAAGCAATGCGTCCATCTTCCTGAATATAATGAGGCATGATGTCGGTATCATTGCGCCAGGGTTTGTCTTCGGTAGTCACCACAATGGCGTAGTTGCCAGCGGGAGAAACATTTGCCGTCACCAGTCGGTGCTTTTTATTAAAATAGACAGACTCAGGCGCGAAGGCCTGATTTGCGTTGGTGAATTTTTTGTTTTCGTCATACATCAACTGCCGGTCATCCCGTTTATTTTTGATGTACTCGATTAATTCGATCTGTTGCTCAGCGATGTAATCCTTCGGCGCTTTTACTGCTTCAGGTTTATCTTCAAATTTCCAACTGACCAACTGTTCACGCACGCCAGTATTTACATCTATTGCAATCACCCGGTTGGCAGTTTGCGCCATCAGGCGCCCGTCGGTCATAAAGTGTATCCCGCGTAACGCACTGCCACCACGGGTTAACTGGCGAAGTTCATTATTGGTGTAGACAAAAATACTGTCACCGGCCCTGATAGCAGTAGTATCACCGCCTGCACTCACCGCTTTTTCATCAAATTTATACAGATGGCGTTTATCGTATGGAACATCAGTGGCCTGTGTCGGATTGGTCAGGCTGGCCGCAAATACTTCCTTAATAGGAGAACCTTGTTGCTTACGGGAATACACGAGCGATTGACCATCAAGCGAAAATCCGGGATTTTCCGGCTGACGGCCTAACCAGTCAGGGTCAGACATGATTTGCTCTAGGGTAATTACCCCGCTTTCGTCACCCGTCGGCGTTACCTCAGGTTTAACGACTTTTACCACCTCACGTGCATCCGTCGATGGCGTTGCATTGACCGGCTTCTCTGTTGTCATACAAGCTGACAGTGCCGTTGCGACTGCTCCGACAGCAAAATAAAGGGTTATTTTCTTCATATATTTTTCTGTTAATTAGTTCATTAAGAGTCCCGCCCCATTATACGCAGCCTTCAAAGTAGATGGTCAAGTTTGATCTACAATCCTGTGGCTTTGGTCTTGCAGCGCGAACAAAAACCGCGCAGAATCAGATTAATCATCCAATACGAGAATACCTTTATGAAAAAAAGAACATTAGCGATTGTCTTGGCGTTATTGTCACCGGGTGCACTAGCAGACACCTGTCCTTCGGTGCTTAAATTCATGAAGCGTAAATTAAATTCTCAGGAAACGGTCAATCTGTGTAACGAGTATCAGGGCAAAACACTGTTGATTGTAAACACCGCCAGTTATTGTGGGTTTACTAAGCAATTTAAAGGGCTGGAGGCGATGTACGAGAAATATGCCGATAAAAATTTTACTGTGCTGGGATTTCCTTCTCACGATTTCAATCAGGAAGATAAAGATGAGAAGAAAACAGCCGAGCTGTGTAAACTGACTTATGGCGTGAAATTCCCTATGTTTGAACCCACCGCAGTTAAAGGTGAGGATGCGGATCCCTTGTACAAAATGCTAGAAAAAGAAACAGGTGAAGAGCCATCATGGAACTTCAACAAATATTTGGTGGATAAACAGGGAAATGTTCTTAAACACTACGGTAGTAGAGTTAAACCCACCGATCCAGAACTAGTCAACGACATTGAACGCGCAATAGAGATGTAAATAAAAAAGCCCCGCAACTCCTGCGGGGCAATCAAGCACACTCAACTTGGAACACACTTTAGCGAAAAGGCGTATTCAACATGATTTCAACATGACCGCAAAATAACGCTTTTTGCTAACTGCATAAATTTAGTCAACACCGCTTAAAGTTAGTTCCGTTTTATACACTAAACCAGAAACACAGCAACGTTTCTTTAAACTCTACAAACCTTTACTTTTCAAATAATTAGAACAACAAACATTAGGTTACTCAGGCAGGTTAAATTTATTTAATGCCTGTGAAAAATCATTGACCAGATCATCTATATCTTCAATTCCCACCGAAAGCCTGACCATGTTGTCATCAATTCCCATTAACTTTCTTTCGTCTGCCGAGTTTTCAGCATAAATGGTTGCTGCCACCGGCAGCGCCAGTGTACGGTTGTCACCAAGATGGGTTGCACAAATGACTAAATCCAGAGCGTTTAAAAATTCGACCAGATCGATTCCTTCGCCAAGGGTTATGCTCAGAATAGCACCGTAGCCCTGCGGAAAATGCTCTCGGGCCAGAAAGTGTTGTGGATGATGAGATAGGCCTGGGTAAAAAACATTCTTGATTTTTTCGTGATTATCTAAAAATGTAGCCAATTTAAGTGCATTGTCGCAGGATTTCTGGATACGTAACGCCAACGTCTCAAGACCGATAGAAATGGCATGGGCACTTTGCGGTGCCAGGGTTGCGCCCAAATCTCTTAATCCTTTCTTTTTTATCTGCGTCAGCCCCCATTGGATGGGATCGCCAACTTTGTACTGTTGCTGGATGTTGGGATAGTGCTGCCAGTCATAGTTGCCAGTATCGATTACGGCGCCGCCCAATACATTACCATGCCCTGACAGATATTTGGTAAGAGAGCTGAGAACCAACGAGACATTCATAGCCTTCGCATCAAAAATAATCGAGGGCGTCATGGTGTTATCTAATATAAAGAGTATATCTCGCTCTTTGCAGTAACGACCTATCGATTGAACGTCGGCGACCTGAGTGACGGGGTTGGCAATGGTTTCACAAAATACTGCGCGCGTGTTTGGCTGATACGCATCAATCACTTCGGTTAATCTGGTTACATCAACGTAACTGATGTGAATACCAAACGACTCAAGGGTACCCATAAAGCTACGTGTATTGCCGAATAAATACCGGCTGACTATAATGTGATCACCCTGTTTAAGCAGCGCCAGTAAGGTACTGGAAATCGCTCCCATACCGGTGGCAAAACAAAGTGCGCCGGCGCCTTTTTCTAAACGACACAGCATCTCCTGCAACGCACTGACCGAAGGTGAAGATGAGCGGGAGTACACATGGCCCGGTTTTTTGCCCTGAAATACATCAATGATGTCCTGGGCATTTTTATATTCAAACAGGACCGAATTAGTGGTCGGTGAATGCACTGCACCATGCTCAATGCTGCTGTTTTTTCTATCAAGATGGACTAGCTGTGTCGTCAAGCCTTGCCTGGTCACCTATTCTTACTCCGTCACTTTGCACTGGGCTGGATATCTGGCATTCACCGTAGCATAAAATCTATAAATTGTTTGCATTTGTTGTTCGATATTTTCATCAACGCATATCACTGGCCCAAATATTAATTTTTTGCGTTTATAATCCAGTCCCACGCACTGTACAGGCACATTCGCGGTTTGAGCGATATGCAAGAAACCTTTACGCCATGGGAAGACAGCCTTGCGTGTCCCTTCGGGTGCCAGTACTAGCACAATTCTTTGCTTTTGACGTATGTCTGCTGCGGCCTGGGCGACTACACCATGGGACCGGCTTCTATCGATAGGTATGCCACCTATACGCTTCATAAACCACACCAGAGGTGGCCTGAATAGGGTGTGCTTACCGAAAAACGACACCTTTAACCGCATTGCCATAATAAACAAGACGCCGAGTACGAAGTCCCAATTGGATGTGTGGGGGGCCACGGTCAATACGACCTTGGGTGATTTAATCATTTCACCTTCCGCTCGCCACCCTGATATCCTGAGAAGCCACTGGCACAACGTCGACATTGGCAAATTGCCCCCCGACTGAAAGGTGTCAGGTTTGATTTTTGGCGTGATCAGGACTGAATTTGACATACTGTTAAATTTGTAACACGTTGATACTTTGTATATTAGCAAAACCAGCTCACTGATCTAGCTTTACAAAGGCAAATGTCATTGAAGCCACCTCCAAATAGAGTACTATCCCCCCTGACAACAAGCCTTTGGGAAACCACGCCAGCTATGGTGTATCAAAGTAGTACCCGCTTTTCGCTGCTAATTTGAAGCAGGGATAAAAAGAATTTATTCGTGACAATACTCGATCTTTTGCCGAGCGATGGCATAATGCGTTTCATCAACGATCATTTTCTCAGCCTAAGGAACCATTGTGTTTGAAGTGTTAACTCCCCTTGCACCCGATCCCATACTAGGACTTTCTGTTGCATACAACGAAGACAGCCATCCACAGAAGATAGATTTAGGTGTGGGCGTATATAAAGATGAGCAAGGCAACACCCCTATTCTAAAAGCAGTGGCAAAGGCGCAACAGAAGCTATTAGCATCAGAAAAATCTAAAACCTACATCTCGCCACAAGGTCATCAAGGTTATATCGATGGCATGCTTACATTACTGCTTTCGAACAAGAGCAAGGCTTTGTTGAGCAACCGGGTTGCAGCAGTGCAGGCACCGGGTGGTTGTGGGGCATTGAGAATTCTGGCCGAGTTAATAGCCCGTGCTAACAAAGAAGCCAGAGTGTGGGTCAGTGATCCAACCTGGGCTAATCATATTCCGCTGATTGGCTCTGCTGGTCTGGCTATTGAAACTTATCCGTACTTTGATAAAGACACCGCCAGTATTAATTTTGACGCAATGATCAGCACATTGCGACAGTGCAAAAAAGGTGACGTGGTGTTACTGCACGGCTGCTGCCATAACCCTACCGGTGCTGATTTGACTAACGCACAATGGGATGAAGTATTACAAGTCGCCAAAGAGCGCGAGTTTTTACCCTTTCTGGATGTTGCATATCTGGGATTCGGCGATGGGCTCGACGAAGATGCTTACGGTATACGATTGTTAACTGATAACTTGCCAGAAGTGCTGATTGCAGCTTCATGTAGCAAAAACTTTGGACTTTATCGTGAACGGGTTGGTTTAGCAGCCATCGTTACCAGAGACACGGCTAGCAGCCGGATCGTTCAGGGTCAGATCCAGTCAGTCGCCAGAGGCATTTATTCCATGCCACCCAGCTACGGCGGCGCCTTAGTCGACATGATATTAAATGACGAACAACTTAAACATGAGTGGGTTACTGAAGTTGACGAAATGCGCGAACGTATGAAATCACTGCGCGCCATGCTGGTTGATCAACTGGCTGCCAACGGTGCCGACAGAGATTTCAGCTTTGTGAACAAGCAGAAAGGAATGTTCTCTTTCCTGTGCATTACCCCGGAACAAGTCAGAGAAATTCGTGCTAATCACAGCGTTTACTTTGTTGAGTCAAGCCGCGTGAACATTGCCGGAATCAATCAAAGCAACGTCGAAGCCCTGGCTAAAGCACTCGTTGCAGTCGTTAAGTAAAAAGTAAGGCAGTGATGGGGAGCTGAAATATGCTCCCCACCATTTACTGTGACCATGCGCGAGCACATCCTTCATTTCCCAGGCCAAACGCCCACAGGCTCATTTTTTATTTAGTTCCCCTTCCCCGCTATTACGAGACGTCTATTGGTTCGTCGGCAACAAACGAGAAACCAGATTTATGTTCTGCAAAGATTCATTTCGTGATTGTGCTGTTCAATTTGTAATTTACTCATTTATAACAAAACCTGAACCAGCGATTAAAATTCAATCAATTTGAGGGTATTTTAATCCGTTGACAATATTTAAAGCTGCGCAATACTCTATTAGTTAAATTGAATAAACTTTCTGCAACGGCTTTATCTATCAGAGGATGGCGTGAGATATGTGGAAGGTTTTGTTCAACTTTTTATAATAATTTGAAGAAAATTTAATGCGGCACTGGTATCATTCGCGCCCGCAGTGATAGCTGATTTCCAACATCAGCGAAACATTAAATATCGGTTGTCGTTTTAAAATTATAACGGTACCGCGTCAGATAAATTAAAAAATAATAAAAATATTTGAGTCAACAACGCATATTGCGGAGAAAACACATGCTTAAATTTACCCGAGTAGCCCTACTGGTCACAAGTGCACTTGTGACCGCTGGTCAGGCTTCGGCACAAGAAACGTCTTCAGAAATTCGTGGTCAGGTTGTTGATACTTCCGGCAACCCAATTTCTGGCGCAGTGGTCGAAGTAATTCATACCCCTACAGGAACCAGAAAGGTATTAACCACTACGGAGAGCGGAATATTCCAAACTTCAGGTTTGACCGTCGGCGGCCCCTATGTTGTCCGCTTACAAGACGGTTCTCAGTATGAAGCACAGACCATTGACGATCTGTTTTTGCAATTAGGTCGCACGGCCAGCGTCTCGCTAACCGCTGCAGAAAGTCAACCTGAGTACGAAAAAATTTCAGTCACGGGTCAGGTTGCTATGTCTGGCGCGTTTAAGAAAGGACCCAGTTCAGAATTTACTGAAGGTGACATCAATAAAACACCTTCGATTAGCCGTGATATCAAGTCGCTGCTAAAGCGTGATTCTAAAATTATTGTCGACCCCACGGCTGATGGCGGTCCGGCTATGTCGATTGCTGGCGGTAATGTGCGTGGTAACAGCTTGACCGTAGATGGCGTAAAGCAAAACGACGATTTTGGTTTAAACAAAAATGGCTACCCGGGTCGTCGCACGCCTATTTCATTAGATGCTATTGAACAGTTATCAGTGAATATTGCGCCGTTCGACGTGACTTACGGTGACTTCCAGGGTGGTAACGTTAACATCGTGACTAAGTCGGGCACTAACGAATTCCATGGCTCTGCCTTTTATTTTCGTTCTGACGACAGCCTGATTGGCGATGAAAGTGAAGGTCAGGATCTTAACATTGGTGAATTTAAAGAAGACACCTACGGTTTCTCCATTGGCGGACCTATCCTGGAAGATAAACTGTTCTTCTTTGCCTCGTATGAAAAATTTGAAGCGACCTCGCCCTACTCTTTCCCGCTGGACAACCAGAACGGTAGCATTGAACCCAACGAGCGTATTGGAGTAACACAAGCTGACTTTGACCGTATTGCGCAGATTGCACAAAGTGTGTGGAACTACGACATCGGCGGTTACAATGTTCCCAAAGAGGAAGAAGATGAAAAACTGCTGGTAAAATTAGACTGGTATATAAACGATGATCATCGTGCGTCACTGACCTACCAGGATAACGAAGGCAATACTGTTCGTGATTACTGGGTTGAAACTTTCCCTAACTCAAACATCGCCAGTGCGCAGTCAAACCGCTACAACCAGGCTGAAACGTTAGAAGCAGTCAGTTTGCAGGTTTTCTCTGACTGGAATGAAGATTTTTCATCAGAAATTAAAGTATCCAACAAAAAAGTTGTGACTGCACAGGACCCTTTATTAGGGGCTAATTTCGGTCAGATGCTGATCACTACGGACAATGGTGGCCAGCTTTACATCGGTCCAGACCAGTTCCGTCATGCTAACGAGTTGGATAACAATCGCTTTGCGCTTAAGTTAAAAGGTGATTACTACCTGAATGACGAACACAAATTGACTTTCGGCTGGGAACACGAAGAGCTCGAAATTTACAACTTGTTCGTTTTCGGTTCAAAAGGGATGTCAATGTTTGAAAGCGTCGAAGCGTTTGAAAACAACCTGGCATTCCATGTGTTCCAAAACTCACTGGACGGCAATCCTCGCAGTGCGGTAGATGAATTTGAATATTCTATTGATACGTTTTACTTACAAGATGAGTGGAATATCAATTTCGACCTGACACTAACCTACGGTTTCCGTTATACCACCTACACGAATGATGACAAGCCTGTACTAAATGAAAATTTCGTTACTCGCCATGGTTACACCAATCAGGAAAATTTTGACGGTCTGGACTTGTTTGAGCCTCGTGTTGGCTTCACCTACAACTTTGACGATGAAACTATTTTCCGTGGTGGCGTTGGCTTGTTCGGTGGTGGCGGTCCCAATGTATGGCTGTCAAACTCTTACGGTAACGATGGTGTAAGAAAGGCATTTGCTGGCTGCTTCGGCAGTTGTTTCGACGGCCGCAATACACCACAGGAAGTGCTGGACATGCTGGACATGGGTGGCTTTGCCGGCGTTCGTGGCGCGGGTGATACCAATTCTATCTCCCCTGACTTTGACATTCCGAGCGTATGGAAGCTGAACCTGGGCGTAGAACGCAAACAGGACATCCCTTTCCTGGGCGAAGAGTGGACATTAAGCGCAGACTTCATCTTAAGTGAAGTTAACAATGCAGCCATTTATCGCGAACTAAACCTTGAGCAGGTTGATACTGCTCCAGACGGACGTCCGGTATTTAGTGAAGTTGCTCCGTTTGACCTTTCCTTAGAAAACACTGGTAAAGGCGGCGGTCAGGTATGGAGCTTTGGTGCTAATAAAAACTGGTATACCGATTACGGTATGTTTGGTTTGGATCTGGGTTATACCTATCAGGATATCGACGAAGTCAATCCTGGCAATGCATTCGTCGCGTTTGAAGGCTACTCTATGCCTGCCAACTTCGACTTCCAGTCTGAAACGCTGTACAACTCTGAATATGAAGTACGCCATGCTTTATCAGCCAACTTCAGTTGGAGTGAAGCATTGTTCGGCGACAATATGACTACCGTTAACGTATTGTACACCGGCCGTTCTGGCAGACATTACAGCCACACCATGCGTTCGACCACGGCTGAGTTCGGCGGGTTTGTGGCGGCACCTTTTGCTGACTGGACTGCCTATAACTCACAATCTCTGTACATTCCGACAGGGCCTAACGATCCTATTGTGAGCTTTGCACCTGGTTTTGATCAAGCTGCGTTCTTCAGCTATATCGGTGATAATGATTGCTTAGCGGATAATGCCGGCACCATTTCTCGCCGCCACGCCTGTGAAAGCTCCTGGATAAACCGTATTGATGTGCGTTTCATGCAGGAAATCATGATCACAGACGAGCAGGCAATCGAAGTTATCTTCGATATCGAAAACCTGGGCAACCTGTTAAACGATGACTGGGGCCGTGCTGAAGGCTATGTACAGCCGTTTAATGCACCTGTTGTTGACGTATCTATTAACGATAACGGACAGTATGTGTATGATAACTTCTCAGAACCTCAGCCATCTGTAGCGTCAGTGGCATCGGTTTGGAAAATTCAGTTAGGTGTACGCTACAAGTTCTAATTAACACCTGGCATTTAGCGAAGCTAATTAAGTAAAAAAAGACCCTCGAGTGAGGGTCTTTTTATATCTGCATTACGTGTTGTTTTTAACTTTCTTCCGTTTCCTGTTTTTCCGTACTTTGCATGTTATAGGTGAAATTTAGTTTCTCACCGTCATACTCGACCGTCACATTGCCACCTTTATTCAGTTCACCAAATAAAAGTTCGTTGGCCAGTTCTTTCTTGATTTCTTCCTTAATCAAGCGAGACATAGGACGTGCACCCATCGCTTTGTCATACCCTTTTTCAGCCAGGTATGCACGGGCGCCTTCGGACACCTCAAGCGACACCCCTTTCACATCCAATTGGGCCTGTAACTCAATGATAAACTTATCTACTACCTGCAGAATGACTTGTGCATCCAGATGGTTAAACCAGATGATGCCATCAAGACGGTTTCTAAACTCAGGCGAAAATACCTTGTTAATTTCAGATAAGGCGTCATGGCTATGGTCCTGCTGGCGGAACCCAATTGACTTGCGTACCGTTTCCTGTACGCCCGCATTCGTAGTCATTACCATCACCACATTGCGAAAGTCTACTTTACGGCCATTGTTATCGGTCAGGGTACCGTGGTCCATTACTTGAAGCAGTATGTTGTATATATCACTGTGTGCCTTTTCAATTTCATCCAGCAAAACCACTGAATACGGATGCTTAATGACTGCATCCGTAAGCAAACCGCCCTGGTCGAAACCTACATAGCCAGGAGGTGCGCCAATCAATCGGCTTACCGCGTGACGTTCCATGTACTCAGACATATCAAAGCGAACCAGTTCTACGCCCATGATTTTAGCCAATTGCTGGGTAACCTCTGTTTTACCAACCCCGGTGGGGCCAGCAAACAGGAAACTACCAATAGGTTTCGTTTCTGTCCCCAGACCGGAACGAGACAAGTGAATGGCATCAGTTAAGGTTTCAATCGCTTTATCCTGGCCAAATACCACCATCTTCAGGTTGCGCCCTAAGTTTTGTAGCACCTCTTTGTCAGAGGCGGATACCGATTTCTCGGGTATACGTGCCATTTTCGCGATAATTTGTTCTATATCACCTACGTTAATGGTTTTCTTCCGTTTCGACTGTGGTAGCAACCGTTGACTCGCACCCGCTTCGTCAATGACGTCAATCGCCTTGTCAGGTAAATGACGCTCATTGATATATTTGGCCGAGAGCTCGGCAGCAGCCTGTAAGGCTTTTTGGGTAAAACGCACGCTGTGATGTTCTTCATAGCGCGACTTCAGCCCTTGCAGAATTTTGGTGGTATCACTCACGCTGGGTTCAGATACATCGATTTTCTGAAAGCGGCGAGCCAGTGCACGATCTTTTTCAAAAATCCCCTGATATTCCTGAAATGTAGTGGAACCTACGCAACGCAGTTCCCCACTGCTTAACTTGGGTTTGAGCAAATTTGATGCGTCCATCACGCCACCTGAGGCTGCGCCGGCACCAATTATGGTGTGGATTTCATCAATAAACAAAATTGCGTTTTCGTCTTTACTGAGCTCACGCAAAATTGATTTTAAGCGTTTTTCAAAGTCGCCGCGGTATTTGGTTCCGGCCAGCAAACCACCTAAATCAAGTGAATAAATGGTGCTGTTTTCAATAACCGCTGGCACGGTTTCATGCTCGATACGATAGGCCAGACCTTCTGCGATCGCAGTTTTACCCACCCCGGCTTCACCCACCAGTAGCGGATTGTTTTTACGTCGACGGCAAAGGATCTGGATAGTGCGTTCCAACTCAGCATCGCGACCGATCAAGGGGTCAATCTTACCCTCTCTGGCAAGCCGGTTTAAGTCAGTTGCGTATTTTGATAAGGCAGAGCCACCTTCTTCTGCATCTGCGGTGTCTTCCGCTGCATCAGGAGCCGCCCCACCTTCTTCATCGGCTTTGCTGACGCCGTGGCTGATGAAGTTCACCACATCAAGTCGGGTCACGTCAGACTTTTTGAGTATATAAACCGCCTGTGACTCCTGTTCACTAAAAATAGCCACCAGTACGTTTGCACCAGTCACCTCATCTTTTCCAGAAGATTGCACATGAAACACCGCACGCTGCAGCACGCGCTGAAAACCCAGCGTAGGCTGCGTTTCGCGTTCGTTGCTTTGATCTTCCAAAATCAACGGTGTGGTATCTTTTACAAATTCAATCAACTCACTCTTGATAGAGTCAATATTCGCTCCGCAAGCTTTTAGCGCCTCCCTGGCAGCGCTGTTATCCAATAGTGCTAGCAGCAAGTGCTCTACTGTCATGAATTCATGGCGATGTTCTCTGGCAAAAACAAACGCTTCATTTAAGGTTTGTTCTAATTCTTTATTCAACATAATACGCGCCCTCTATCGGTTAACTACGCCTGCTCCATGGAGCACATAAGCGGGTGTTGATGCTTACGCGCATACTGATTGACCTGCATAACCTTGGTTTCGGCAACTTCAGCGGTAAATACGCCGCAAATCGCCTTGCCCTGATAATGAATTGTCAGCATCAGCTGATTGGCCTTTTCAGCATCCATATTAAAAAAGTGCATGAGCACTTCAACTACAAAATCCATCGGGGTGTAATCGTCATTATTCAATAACACCTTGTACATTGGCGGCGGCTCAACCTTTTTGCGCACCGTCTCTCGTAGTTTTTCTTTCTCAATACTTATCGAGTTGTCTTTACTCATAATCTAATCATAGTTTGTACCCAGCGGATTACTTAGAATTTTTTTAATATTAATTCTTTGATTTAACCTTGACATCCGGTGGTTAAAATATCTACAGTTTGGTTTGTGATGAAGATCGTGACAGCTTTATCACGATGTCTCTAGCTTTATTGTGGGGACATATTTGTATGAGTTCAAGGATTAAGAGGAAGTCGAAGTATGGCGGTTGGTAAAGTAAAGTGGTTTAACAATGCAAAAGGTTTCGGATTTATCGTTCCTGAAGACGGTGGAGAAGATATCTTCGCGCATTACTCAACCATTCAAATGGAAGGTTATCGTTCTCTCAAAGCTGGTCAGGAAGTGACCTTTGAAGTTCAGCAAGGTCCTAAAGGGCTGCACGCTGAAAATATCGGTTTAAAAGACGAACCTGAGCGTTGAGTTCTAACCTGAATTAATTTTTAAAAAAAAAGGTCTTTTATTGATTCCTTTTGAATATAAAAGACCTTTTTTATGGCTGTAGACCGACCTCAATATGCGGTTGGCAAAATAGATGCAAGCAGAAGTACGAGTGATTCACCCTTCTGGATGATAGTGTTGTGCCAGAATTAATGACGAATATTCCATTAAGTATAAAAAAACCCGGCAATTAGCCGGGTTTTTTAATTGCTAGTTAACGTTATTGCAAAATTTCATGTAGCGTTTTGCTGGGTGACATTGCAGCATAAACCTTATCTTCATCGGGGTAGTAGTAACCACCGATGTCCTGAGGCTTACCCTGCGTGCTGTCGATTTCAGTAATGATAGTCTCAATTTTTTCAGCCAGTTGGTTATGCACTGTCTTGAACGTTGCCGCCAGGTCAGTATCTTCAGTCTGGTTGGCAAGTTCCTGTGCCCAGTAGAGCGCCAGATACACGTGGCTACCACGGTTGTCCAATTCGCCTGCTTTACGCAACGGTGATTTGCCATTATTGAGCAGTTGCTCTGTGGCCTTGTCCAACGCCTGAGAGATCAACTTGGCTTTACCATTGCTCTGTTTTATTGCCAGATCTTCTAACGAAACCGCTATAGCTAAAAATTCGCCTAACGAATCCCAACGCAAATGCCCCTCTTCAACGAACTGCTGCACATGCTTGGGAGCCGAACCACCTGCGCCGGTTTCATACAAACCACCACCCGCCATCAGCGGCACAATGGAAAGCATTTTAGCACTGGTACCTAACTCCAAAATCGGGAACAAGTCAGTCAGATAATCACGCAATACGTTACCCGTAACCGAAATGGTATCCAACCCACGAATGGCTCGTTCCATGCTGTAACGGATAGCACGAACTGGTGACATGATTTGAATATCTAAACCGTTCAAATCATGATCCTGCAGGTACTTTTCTACTTTCTTAATCAATTGTGCATCGTGGGCACGTTCATCATCCAGCCAGAATACCGCCGGCATGCCGGATTGACGCGCGCGGGTTACCGCAAGCTTAACCCAATCCTGGATTGGTGCGTCTTTGACCTGACACATACGCCAGATATCGCCTTGTTCGACGTTATGCTCGATTAGAACCTTGCCGTCCTGATCGACGATTTGCACAGTACCATCGGCTTCCATTTCAAATGTTTTGTCATGTGAACCATATTCTTCTGCTTTTTGCGCCATCAAGCCCACGTTAGGCACCGTACCCATGGTAGTGGGATCAAACGCTCCGTGGGTTTTACAGAAGTTAATGACTTCCTGATAAATGGTCGCGTAGGTGCTTTCAGGAATGACCGCTTTGGTGTCATGGGCTTTTCCATCCGGTCCCCACATCTGACCCGAGTTACGGATCATCGCCGGCATCGACGCGTCTACGATAACATCACTTGGCACATGAAGATTTGAAATGCCTTTGTCAGAATTCACCATCGCAATGGGGGGACGATCGGCATAGCACTTATTGATGTCTTTTTGGATCTCCGAGCGCTGTGACTCTGGCAGACTGGAAATTTTATCGTAAACACTGCCCAGACCGTTGTTAGGGTTAACACCAAGCTCGTTAAACAGGTCACCGTATTTATCGAATAATTCTTTGTAGAATACTTTCACACAATGCCCAAATACGATGGGGTGGGACACTTTCATCATGGTGGCTTTAACGTGCAATGAGAACAACACATTGGTGTTCTTAGCATCTTCAATTTGCTCTTCAAAAAACTTGCACAACGCGTTTTTGCTCATGAACATGCCATCGATGACTTCGTCTTTTTGCAGCTCAACTTTTGGCTTCAGCGTTTTCTTATTGCCATTTTTGTCAGTAAACTCAATGCTGACATGACCCGCTTTATCAATTGTGGTCGATTTTTCGCTGGAGAAGAAATCGCCGCCACGCATGTGGGCAACGTGCGAACGAGAAGCCTGGCTCCACGCCCCCATTGAATGGGGATGCTTGCGTGCATAATTTTTTACTGCGGTTGGCGCACGGCGATCTGAGTTACCTTCACGCAGCACAGGATTTACTGCGCTACCCAGAATTTTTCCGTAACGCTCTCGAATGTCTTTTTCTTCATCCGTTTTTGGCGCTTCAGGGAAAGGAGGAACATTAAACCCTTTCGCGTTTAATTCTTTGATCGCGGCTCTTAACTGAGGAATTGATGCGCTGATATTGGGAAGTTTGATGATATTGGCATTTTCATCCTGCGTCATCTCACCCAGTTCTTTTAACGCGTCAACAATGCGCTGTTCATCTGAAAGATATTCAGGAAAGCTTGCAAGAATTCGTCCTGCAAGAGAAATATCACTTAGTTCAATGTCAATTCCTGCTTCGCCCGCAAACTTCTGAATGATAGGCAACAGGGAATACGTGGCCAGCATTGGCGCTTCATCTGTTTTGGTATAGATGATTGTCGACTTGGCTTTAGTCATTATATACCTCAATGTTATCGGTACTATTTACCGTTTCGTTCCGTTTTGATTTTTTGCTGATATGACCTAACGTGGCTGTTTCTTGCTATCATTCAGCGAAACAGGTATTTAGATTTACGCAGAACCCCAACAAATTGGTTAGTATATTGCGTAAAATACCCGCTAAAGGTCAGGTCATAATAAAAACCGCGCCCATTAGTATAGGGTCGATTACCTCAGTTACAAGTCATACCAATGGCTTATAAACAATTCAAACGACTAAAATTGTCGTTTTATCTGTAAATTGTAAGGATTATCTGACGCTCGATGAAAAAACAGTCAACCCCATCATCTCCGCTCATCGTTTTATTCAATAAGCCATTTAATGTGCTGTCTCAATTTACCGATGGGGATAACCGCCAAACCCTTAAAGACTTCATTGCACTCCCCAATGTGTACGCGGCTGGCAGACTCGATCGCGATTCTGAAGGACTGTTAGTGTTAACCAATGACGGTAAGCTGCAACATAAACTGACTCACCCAAAAGCGAAAACCAGTAAAACTTATTGGGTACAAGTCGAAGGGGAACCTGACGAGCAGGCAATCAATGCGTTGCGAAGCGGCGTAGAACTTAAAGACGGCTTAACCGCACCAGCTAACGTCAAGCGCATACCGCCCCCTGAACTTTGGGAACGTAACCCTCCGGTGCGCTTCAGAAAACATATTACTACTTCATGGTTAAGCATCACTATTAGTGAAGGACGCAACCGACAAGTGCGCAGAATGACAGCGCATGTTGGTTACCCTACTCTGCGGCTTGTTCGCTACCGGGTTGGCAACTGGACCATCGACGGTATTGAGAATGGCGAATACATAACACTAAGTTAACCCTGTTGTTACGTCAGGTTCACGTGTTCAATAAAGCGCGCCAAGCACGTGTCAATTGCTAAAAAATTCTGCTAAAATCCGCGACTTTTAATGACCCTCAGAGGATACAAGGTAGACGCCGTGTCAACATCTTCACCATCCATTGCCGAGCCAGCTGCGAAAAAAGTTATCGTAGGAATGTCTGGCGGCGTAGATTCATCCGTTTCTGCTTACCTGCTTAAAGAGCAAGGTTATCAGGTGGAAGGCCTGTTTATGAAAAACTGGGAAGAGGATGATAATGACGAATACTGCGCTGCGGCAGAAGATTTAAAAGACGCGCAGGCAGTGGCTGATAAGCTGGATATCCCCTTACACACAATCAACTTTGCTGCTGAATACTGGGACAACGTGTTTGAATATTTCCTGGCTGAATATAAGGCCGGGCGTACGCCTAACCCTGACATTATGTGCAACAAAGAGATCAAATTTAAGGCTTTCCTTGAATTTGCCGCAGAGGATTTAGGCGCTGATTACATTGCCACCGGGCACTATGTCCGTCGCCGCCATCACAATGATAACTGGCAGTTACTACGCGGGCTGGACGAAAACAAAGATCAAAGTTATTTCTTATATACACTAGGCGAACAGCACGTCGCTAAAACTTTGTTTCCCGTGGGCGAACTGGAAAAACCATTAGTCAGGAAAATAGCCGAGGAGCAAGGGCTTATCACTCATGATAAAAAAGACTCCACTGGCATTTGTTTTATTGGTGAACGCAAATTTAAAGATTTCCTCTCACGTTATCTGCCTGCCCAACCCGGTCAGATAGAAACGGCAGAAGGTGAAGTGATTGGTGAGCATGAAGGCCTGATGTATCACACGTTAGGGCAGCGTAAAGGATTGCACATAGGTGGTTTGAAAGAACACGGTGACGATCCCTGGTATGTAGTTGACAAAGATGTGCAACGAAACGTTTTGGTTGTTGGTCAGGGTGCCGATCATCCCCGTCTTTATTCGAACGGATTAATCGCCAAACAGCTACACTGGGTGGACCGACGCGAACTAAACACCCCAATTAAAGCCGTGGTTAAAACTCGTTATCGTCAAGCTGATATCCCCTGCACTATCACCCCTGTAGGTACAGACGAAATTAAAGTGATGTTTGATTCACCACAAAAAGCAGTAACCCCTGGCCAGTCAGCGGTTTTTTATCAGGATGAAGTCTGCCTGGGTGGTGGAATTATAGAGAGTTATATTCGTTAATCATGACACCACAAATTGAACAACATCTTGCTTTGGCCGGTGTATGCCAGGCGGCTGCGCTGGTTAAGCAATTAGCGCGCAAAGGCACTGTCGATCAACAGGCATTTGAAGCCAGTCTCTCCAGTATTCTGGTAACGGATCCCGATACGCCACAACAGGTTTTTGGTAGCTTGGACAACCTTAAACTGGGTTATCAGGTTTTAGTATCGCAACTGTCGGACAAATCGAACGCCAAAGATACCGAAATCACGCGCTACATCGCCAGTGTTCTGGGCCTTGAGCGCAAACTAGCGGCAAAAACTGATGCGCTGGATGAACTGGCGAACCGGATTTCTCACGTACAGCGCCAACTTGCTCACGTTGATTTTGAAAACACGCAAATTACGTCCTCGTTAGCGAGTATTTACAGTGACATTGTGAGCCCTTTAGCGCCTCGGATTCAGGTGGCGGGAAATCCTGATCATCTGAGCAGCGTAACAAATCAGCAACGGGTTCGCGCGTTACTGTTGGCAGGCGTCCGCGCCGCGGTCATGTGGCGTCAGATGGGTGGTAAGCGCCGCCAGATACTATTTAAACGCAAGCAAATTTTACGCAGTGCTTATGAAGCACTTAAGTTAATCAATTAATCGAGGTGTTACAGGTGGAACTGACTCAGTTAACCGCAATTTCTCCCGTAGATGGACGCTACGCGGGTAAAAGTGAAGCATTAAGAAGTATTTTTAGTGAATACGGGTTACTCAAATATCGCGTGCAGGTAGAAGTTCGCTGGTTACAGATGCTTGCAGAACACCCACAGATAACTGAAGTACCGGCTTTTTCGGAAACCGCCAACCAGTTGCTTGATGAGATTGTGGCAAACTTTTCGGTGGAAAACGCCCAGCGTATCAAAGAGATTGAACGCACCACCAATCACGATGTAAAGGCAGTGGAGTACTTCCTTAAAGAGCAAGTGGCCAGCAATGCAGAGTTAAACAAGGTAAACGAATTCATTCACTTTGCCTGCACCTCCGAAGACATTAATAACCTTTCTCATGGACTGATGCTCGCGGAAGCGCGTGACTCAGTGCTACTACCCTATTGCGATAAATTGATTGCTGCCATCAGTCAACAGGCCAAAGCCCTTCGCGATATTCCCATGATGGCGCGTACCCACGGCCAGCCAGCCTCCCCAACAACAATGGGTAAAGAGATGGCGAATGTTGCGCTACGTTTAATTAGACAACGTAAACAAATAGCTCAGGTTGAGCTAATGGGTAAAATAAATGGTGCGGTTGGCAATTACAACGCTCATTTATCCGCGTATCCGGATATTGATTGGCACGCGCTCTCAGAAAACTTTGTCAGTCGCCTTGGGCTAACCTGGAACGCGTTTACGACCCAGATTGAACCGCATGATTATATCGCCGAACTCTTTGATGCAGTGGCACGCTTTAACACTATTATGATCGATTTTGACCGTGACGTCTGGGGCTATATCGCATTAGGTCACTTCAAGCAAAAAACCGTAGCCGGCGAAATTGGCTCATCTACTATGCCGCATAAAGTCAATCCCATTGATTTTGAAAACTCAGAAGGCAACCTGGGCCTGGCGAATGCAGTGTTCAACCATTTAAGCGCCAAGCTTCCTATTTCTCGCTGGCAGCGTGACCTGACCGACTCAACCGTTCTGCGTAACCTGGGGGTGGGTGCGGGATACTCTGTGATTGCCTATGAAGCGACGTTAAAAGGCATCGGCAAACTGGAAGTTAACGAAGCCAGCCTGCGCGCTGAGCTGGATGCAAACTGGGAGCTGCTAGCCGAACCCATTCAAACGGTCATGCGCCGTTACGGCATTGAAAAGCCTTATGAAAAGTTAAAAGAGTTAACCCGTGGTAAAAAGGTAAATGCTGAAGTTATTGCACACTTTATCGATGACCTGGACTTGCCTGAGAACGCCAAAACTGAGCTAAAGGCCTTAAGTCCGGCAACCTATATTGGCGATGCGATCAGGCTGGTAGATCAGTTACCTTAAGCCTTCAAGGTGGGTAGTCTTGTTTCTGGTTTTTATCATCTACCAGAAACAAGGCTGTGCACCAGAATTATTCACGCCGCTCTGTTGACAGAGCTTATCCCTATCAGGCGAGTATCGTTAAGCGCACTATTGCTATCGCTTTAGTGTTTCTGCTCGCACAATATCCTCTGGCAATGATATACCATGCGTACATCACCTCCGCCGCCGTCACTAATTTAGTAATACATTCACTGCTATTATCCATCGCTTTAGGGGTTTCGTATGCTAATCGATGGCGAATTGCCAGAACGATACTCACCATGACGTATTTGTCGTTTATCACTTGCGCAACCATCATCTGGCAGCAAGATCTTTGCATTCAGCATTTTTTACTCTTTGGTGTACTGGTAAGTAACAGTTTCTATTTGCACCACGAGAAAACACGCAAACGCGTAAACATTGCCTTGTTGCTCATAATGTTTCTTACGCTGGAAACCTATTTTCTACTGCCTTTTGACCACTGGTTAGCCACAATTCGCTTGGTAAACAGTGTAACCCTGGTATTGGTGAGTTGCGTCATACTGGCTCTGATCCAACACTATGCCAATCAACGCTGGCAGCAGCTCAAAGCGCTGCAGGCGAAAACCAATGACGTGGTTGAATCGTTTCTGCCGCAACCGCAACATCTAAAGCAAACTCAATGGCCCGTAGGATACCAGGAACGCTTTGATAACGTCTGTGTTCTGTTCGCTGATTTACATGGTTATACCCAGTTATCTCAGCACTACGATGACGATGAGATTGTGGCGATTCTGGACTCTCTGTACCGACAGTTTGACCAGCTTGCTTCACGCTTTGACATCGAAAAACTTAAAACGAATGGCGATGAATATATGGCGGTAGCTGGCCTGCCCTTTAAAACGGACTCAAGCTTAACCAAACACGACTGTATTGAAAATGCGGTTTTATTCGCGAAACATCTGGTAGATGCGGTTAACAGTGTTTTTGCTCAACTGCACCTGCCCTGTACCATCCGCATTGGTATTGCCATGGGGTCGGTCACTGGTGGAGTTATTGGGAGTCAGCGACCATGTTTCGACGTATGGGGTAAGACAGTCAATCGTGCTGCCCGATTAGAGCAGTGCGTAACGCCCGGCTATATCGCGGTATGTAATGTAATTGCCCGCATTCTGCAAACATCTGACAGTCGTCAGACTTTGCTGGTGCAGCGGGACAACGATGCCCATTATGTCCTGGTACCCGAAACGATAACTTGCGTGTGATGTTGCAAGATGCGTAGGTAAATCGCATACTTCACCCACTTAAATAATTAGCGTTCTGATGTGCATGCCTTTTGATCCTGCTACTTTTCTCAACAACTACTGGCAAAAAAGACCGGTGGTATTGAAGCAATTTTTTCCCAATTTTAATGATTTTATTGATGAACACGAATTAGCTTACCTGGCTCAGGACAGCGATCTGGATAGCCGCGCTATAATTCAGCATGGAGATGACTGGCACGTCATTCAGGGGCCATTTGAAGAGTTTTCCCATGTTTGCCAGCATCAGTGGACACTGTTGGTACAGGGAGTTGATAGGGTGCACCCTGATGCGTCTGCACTGATGGACGCCTTTAACTTTATCCCCTACTGGCGCATGGACGATTTGATGGTTAGTTATGCCGTGCCGGGCGCAGGTGTGGGTCCTCATCTCGACCAGTACGATGTGTTTTTAGTGCAGGGAAAGGGATCCCGACGCTGGTGCGTGGGCAAACCCGGCCACCACAAAGCGGTGTATCCGCACCCACAGCTTTCGCAGATTGAGCCTTTTGACGCTGACATTGACGTCGAACTCCAACCCGGTGATGTATTATATATTCCTCCTGGCTGGCCACATGAGGGTATTGCCACCAGCGAATGTCTCACTTACTCCGTAGGCTTCAGAGCGCCGGACACAGAAACTCTAACCCGCAGTTTTGACGCTCTTTTTACCGATACTACTTTTGTTAATAACCGCTACACCGATCCCGACCTGGCCACACAGACACATCCTGGTCTGGTAACCAGGGACGCAATAGTGAAGTTAAAAAATCAGCTCATTGACGCGCTGAACCACCCCGCATGGGAATGTTCACTTTTGCGACTTGCCAGCGAACAAAACTTATTGGTGCAGCCGCCCAAACAGTTGATAACAGCAGAACAATTGCAAAGCAGACTGGTTGCGGGAGAATATTTTAATCGCCTACCGGGTTGCCGACCGTTATACACCGAAAACAATGATCACTTACGTATTTTCGTTGATGGAGAGTACTTCGATGTGGTTAACGATGTTGATGTCATCAAACACTGTATTGATAGTGAATCAATAAGCGAACAAGACCTGGGCGCATGTCTCGACCCAAAAGGTTTCACGTCATTTTTTGTCGATATGATTAATAAGGGGTATTGGGTTGGTGAAAGTGATGACTAATGCAGATCTTTGTGAAACCTGTTCTATCGTGAAACGAGAATCAGACTGCCTTCCCAAAGGTGGTCTGACTTACCGCAGTTAAATTGAAATTTTTTTCTTTCATCTCAATTATCGCCAATCTTAAATAACTTTAATGTATATTTTTTGCACAGCCATTCGTATTGACTAAACTATTACATTAGGGGGAGTAGGATTTCTACCCGCTGAAATAGGTTAGTAAAGGACGTCTAAATTTTTAATTTTCTACTTTTTCTGGATATTTTATGACGTTTCATGTCGAAAACGTCGATTGGCAGAGTGGTAAAGATCGACTAACCCAATTACGCGAACAGGTATTTGTCTTTGAATGGCAATTACCACGGGATGCTGAATTTGATAAAGATGATTTAGAAGCAGCGCATGTCCTGGTATGCGATGAAATGCTAATTCCTATCGCAACAGGTCGGCTGACAAAATCGGGAGAGATTGGCCGCATAGCAGTACGCAGAGAGTATAGGAGCAGTGATGTATATCAGTCGTTATTCGCTGCCCTGCTCGATATCGCAAAACAGCAGAAACTAAAAACCGTCAGAGTTAATTGCGAATTACAAAGTGTCGAGTACCATCAGAAGTTAGGCTTTAAACCATCTGGTCCCGCATTTATGGAAGCGGGAATTCCAAGACAACTAATGGCATGCCCGCTAAGACGGTTTGCGCAACCCGACGTTACGCAAATGCATTGATGAACTTTGTGGGCGGGTCATCATGCCCACAATTCTTCTTTATCCTTGATTCTAAATAAACCTTCCGAACGATTTTCCAAGTACGCAGCGTACTCAATTTGTGTCAGATCGTTAACCGCAGAAGCGCGCAGGTTTGCTGCTTTCATTTGCCATCTGAGGGCAAAATAATTGAGCAACTCTCGAGCATCTTTTGCGTTTTCGTGATGTGTAAAATCAGCAGGTACATCACCAGAAATCACCCAGAAATATTTACCATCGGTCGTTTTTATCTTCCAGACCGCTACCAAAGGCGCAAGATAACGGCACTCTTCGGTAACTACCGAGTCAAATAAAATACCATTCTCAGCAAGGTGTAGGTTCGCTCTTTGAAATTGTTCGCGTGCCCAGTTACTTTGTGTTTCTTCTGAAACTTGAGGAGAGGATTGATCAGTCATATGAGATACTACTTTATAAAAATGAAGTCACACCAGTCTTGGCTGGCTCTTGGTTGAAGTATAATCTACCTTCAATGCAAGGGCATGTCGATAGTAATTATCCACCAAAGCGTTATCAGCGCTAAAAGGCTTCACACTACCTTGATTGCGTTCAATTCAGCAGTTGCAACATTACCTGAACCGGGTGTTTAGGTTTGAAGCCATCAACACGCGCTACCTGGCTACGACAGGAGTACCCCGTCGCCATGATCTGTTGTTTCTCATATCGCTTAATCGCCTGCTCCCAACTCAACGCGTAGATGCCCAGCGACTTTTGTTTTTGATCTGCCTCATGCCCATAGGTCCCCGCCATACCGCAACAACCCACGGCAACGATATCAATATTCTGCTTTAACCGGGCAAAAATCTGCTGCCACTGACTTTCTGTCTTTGGTAACGCTGTTTTTTCGGTGCAATGAGAAAATAAAGCGTAAGGCTTAGGATTATTAGAAGTATTGATTGATTCGTATTGAGTTGATTCGAATAAGTTAATCAGCCATTCATGCGCCAGTAGCACGTGGAAATCGCCACGGCTGTCCTGTAAGGCTTTAGTATATTCATCCCGATAGCAAAGCACTAACGACGCATCAATTCCGACCATCGGAATGTTAAGGGTGGTCAGTGAATTTAGGAACGTCGCAGTGTTGCTGGCGGTTTTCGCAAACCGGGACAAAAACCCTTTTACATGCTCTGGTTTTCCGTTGGGTTTGAAAGGTAACAGCACCGGTGTTTTACCCAGTTTGCTTATTAGCTGGCAAAAATCAGCAACCACTTTCGCATCATAATAACTAGTGAAGGGATCCTGCACGATCAGTACCCGCTGCTGACGTTCTTTGTCACTCAATTGTTCCAGCGCGCGAAAATCAAAGCGTTCAACGTTAGTTCCCAGTTGATTGGCTAATGACGGAGAGCTGAGCATAGGCGTATCAACATATCCAATCGACTTTTCGATGAACGATTGGGCAACGGGTAACTTCAGGAAAAAGTTTACCAGCTTGGGTGCTTTCGCCATCAGCGGTGCCATGCGTTCAATATTCGCTACCATAAAATCTTTCATGGGTCGGCTGTAACGCTGATAGTAAAGTGACAAAAAGCGAGCGCGAAAGTCTGGCACATCGACTTTAACCGGACATTGGCCCGAGCATGATTTACATGCCAGACAGCCCTCCATTGCTTCCATTACCTCGTGAGAAAAATCGTCTTCATCCTTTCTTGTGTTTAGCCAACGGCTCCACCAGGACGAAGAAAACTGTTCAGCTTTTAAACTCGTCGCGTTCACCCCCTGCTCTGCCAGCAGCCTGATCCATTCTCGAATTAATCCGGCTCTACCTTTCGGGCTGTGACGCCGATCACGGGTTATTTTACTGGACGGGCACATGGGCGACGTCGTGTCATAATTAAAACACAAGCCATTACCGTTACATTCCATGGCGGGCGCAAATTCATTTTTAAAAGTGACTGGGATGGTGCGATCAAAGGTTGCTCGCTTAGTGTCGCTGACTTTTACCAGTGCATCCGCACTGTCTATGGGCGTGCAGATTTTTCCAGGGTTCATCTTATTGTGCGGATCAAATGCGGTTTTAATTTTACGCAGTTCGGTAAACAAACTTTCACCAAAAAAGGCTGGCCCGTATTCGCTGCGATAGCCTTTACCGTGCTCCCCCCACATTAAGCCGCCGTACTTGGCTACCAGCTCGACCACTTGATCAGAAATGCGATGCATCAGTTGTTCTTGTTCTACATCACATAAATCCAACGCTGGCCTGACATGCAATACCCCGGCATCCACATGACCAAACATGCCATAATGTAAACCGTGACCGTCTAAAAGATCGCGAAACTCCATAATAAAATCTGCCAGATTTTCCGGCGGTACGGCGGTATCTTCAGCAAACGCTATCGGCTTTTGTGAGCCTTCCACTTTTCCCAGCAACCCCACCGCTTTTTTGCGCATCGCATATATTTTACTGATATCTGATTTCGCGAACGTCACCTGATAACCAATTACACCGGATTCGCCGGTTTCTGCCGCTTCGGTAAGCTCTTTCTCAAGCGCGGCAATACGTGCTTTAATTTCTTCTTCGTCGTCGCTGTTATACTCAACCATGTTGAGGCCCTGTAATTCCTTGCCAGGAACATCGGTAATGAGATCAGCGATGGAGTGCCAGATAATATCGGTTTGTGCAAGATTAAGTACTTTGCTGTCCACGGTTTCCACCGAGGTTGCCTTCGCGGCAATCATTCGCGGAGCATGCCGAAGGGCTGCTTCGAAACTGGCATACTTTACGTTAACTAGCGCTTTATGCGGCGCCAGAGGAGTCAGGTTCAGTTTCGCTTCGGCCACCATGCCCAGCGAGCCTTCAGAGCCGGCAATAATTCGACTGACGTCGATTATCTGGTTATCAGCGTCATATGCGTGTTCTAAATCATATCCGGTTAAAAAGCGGTTCATGCGCGGGAATTTGGCCAGGATCTCATCACGCTTATCCACGCAGGTAGCCAGTACCTGGGTTAAAATCTGGCCGTAAGAATCCGATTGCGTTGCTTTTGATTTGGCCTCTTCAACAGAAAGAGGTGTCGTCTCTAACATCTCTCCGTTGGCCAGAACGGTTTTCAATCCCAGCACGTGATCGCTGGTTTTGCCGTACACCAGCGAGCCCTGACCAGAGGCATCGGTGTTAATCATCCCTCCCACTGTCGCACGGTTACTGGTTGATAAATCAGGCGAGAAAAAATAGCCATGAGGACGTAATGCGTCATTAAGCGCGTCTTTTACCACACCGGCCTGAACTTTTACCCACCCCTCTTCAGGATTGATTTCCAGCACTTTGTTCATGTGACGGGAGATATCCACCACGATACCATCCGTCAGGCTTTGCCCGTTTGTGCCCGTGCCCCCGCCGCGCGCGGAAAACTTTACCACTGGGTGAGAATTTGCCAGTTGCCCGAGTGTTTGCAGATCCTGTGTGGTTTTAGGGAAAATAACCGCCTGCGGTAATTTTTGATACACCGAATTATCAGTGGCAACCGCTAATCGGCTGCCATAGCTGTACTCGATATCACCGCTAAAAGACGAAGAAGCAAGCGCAGAAAGATACGCTCGATATTCAGATTGAACACTGCTTTGCGGGGCAACTCGTGGAAAACTCAAGAATAAATACCTCTTACCTGCTGCAAGCGACTAGTATAACTGGACGACCAGCCCTTCTCCAGCCCAATGTTAAATGGATAAGACACATTTAATTACATAGTAATTATTGCATTTGTCGTGAACCGCTTTATGCTCGGTACTATAAGAAAGGAAAAAACATGAAACCAGCAAGAACACTCCTTGGCGGTGCCCTTGTACTGGGCGGCATAGTATTAACCATTCTACCCGGTTCAACCCTGCTGATACTGGCGGGGCTGGTGTTGTTAAGCGTAGACTTTCCCCGCGCCAGGACCTGGTTGAAGCAGTGTCAAACCGGTATGAGTAATGGCGCGCGCAAACTTGATCGCTACTTATTGAACAGAAAGCTGCGTTAAGCGTGCTCGCGTTTCAATTGAAAGCCAAACCACCCTGCCACAGCGCTTACGGTGGTCAGAAAAATACCCCAGCTCCAGTCAACCAACGCCACCATAATGTCATAATCTGCAATGATGCTGTAATTAGTTAAATTGTATGCGCCATAGCTGGCGAGCCCAAGCAATGCCCCATCAATCCCCGCGTAATAGAGTGATTTATCACGGTTTGCCACTACCGCAAGAACAAAGATGACGCCACCGTAGATAAGATAAAAGACCACCCATGGCCACACGATGAAGGATTCTCTCAGCAGATCTCCCAGCGAGCTGCGATAGAAATCACCGGCTAATAAGGTGAACCAGATACTTTCTAAAATACCAAAACATAAAAAGATTGCCGCCATGGACAAGAGAATGTTGGTAGAAAAACGTACGATATTTGCCAGCACTGCCAATTACCTGTTAACGCTCAGAATATTTTTTACATAGCAAGGAGCAAAATAGTTTAGGAGGTTAAGTTTTTCAATTAATTTGAACAATGTATCGTTTTCGACTTATTCGAGTTTCAAAGTGGCTTTAACAGGCGTGATATGTATTATGGGCGCGCTTTACGTGTTCTGGTGGTAGTACTGCATTGACAATAAAAAGGCCCGCTAATTATGCGGGCCTTTTACTTTTGTCTTCTTAATTTGTAGGGTAAGAAGTAAAACTTACTTTTGGTTTTCCGCCAGGTATAACCAGGTTTCGACCACGGTATCCGGGTTAAGTGAAACCGAGTCTATACCCTGCTCTACCAGCCATTGCGCAAAGTCTTCGTGATCCGACGGCCCTTGTCCGCAGATCCCAACATATTTACCGCGTTTTTTAGCCGTCTGAATTGCCATCGAAAGCAGCGCTTTTACTGCTTCATTACGCTCATCAAACAGGTGGGCAATCAAACCGGAGTCACGGTCAAGACCTAACGTTAACTGGGTTAAGTCATTTGAGCCGATGGAGAAGCCGTCAAAGATATCCAGAAACTTATCGGCCAATAAGGCGTTTGAAGGCAATTCACACATCATGATGACGCGTA
Source organism: Alteromonas ponticola (assembly GCF_012911815.1). GTDB lineage: Bacteria > Pseudomonadota > Gammaproteobacteria > Enterobacterales > Alteromonadaceae > Alteromonas > Alteromonas ponticola. The sequence goes on from NZ_JAATNW010000007.1 coordinate 195,235, forward strand.
GACCATTTTCGCCTTTAACTAAACCTTGTTCAGCTAGCAACTCGATAACTTTTTCACCTTCTTCTAAAGTACGTACAAAGGGGATCATGATTTCAACGTTAGTTAATCCCATCTTATTGCGCACGCGCTTAATTGCTTCACACTCTAAAGCGAAACAGTCACGGAAGTCTTCAGAAACATAACGGCTGGCACCGCGGAAACCCAACATAGGGTTCTCTTCGTCTGGCTCATACTGGTATCCGCCGACTAAGTTGAAATATTCATTCGACTTAAAGTCCGACATACGCACGATGACTTTCTCTGGCGAGAACGCAGCACCAATGGTTGAAATCCCTTCTACCAGTTTCTCAATATAAAACTCAGTCGGTGATTCGTATCCGGCGATCATATCGCCAATTTCTTCTTTTAATTCTTCTGGCTGGCTATCGAAATTAAGTAACGCTTTCGGATGCACCCCGATCATGCGGTTGATGATGAACTCCAGACGCGCCAGACCCACCCCTTTATGTGGCAAGCGGGCGAAATCAAAAGCACGATCCGGGTTACCCACGTTCATCATCACTTTTAGCGGAATATCCGGCATTGAATCAATGCGTGACGTGGTGACATCAAATTCAATCTCGTTGCCATAGATGTAGCCTGTATCACCTTCGGCGCAGGACACGGTTACTTTATCGCCCGTTTTAATAAGTTCAGTGGCGTTACCGCAACCGACTACCGCCGGGATACCCAGTTCACGGGCGATAATCGCCGCGTGGCAGGTGCGTCCACCGCGGTTAGTAACAATCGCAGAGGCTTTTTTCATGATGGGCTCCCAGTCAGGATCCGTCATGTCTGTCACTAACACATCACCGGCCTGAATTTTGTCCATTTCTTCAATTGACGCCAGTACCTTCGAAGTACCTGAACCAATTTTGTGTCCGATGGCGCGACCTTCACATACGATGTTACCCTGGCCTTTAAGCTGGTAGCGCTCGATACTCTGACTGTCTTCCCGACTGCGCACCGTTTCTGGGCGTGCCTGCACAATGTAAAGTTTGCCATCAGTGCCGTCTTTGGCCCATTCGATATCCATAGGACGTTTATAGTGCTTTTCGATGATCAATGCTTGTTTGGCTAACTCCTGCACTTCGTCATCGGTTAACGAGAACTGCATGCTTTGGGCGCGATCGATGTCCACGATAGACACTTGCTTACCGTGCTCCTGATCATCAGAATAAATCATCTGCACCAGCTTGCTGCCCAGGTTACGGCGAACAATCGCCGGCTTGCCGGCATTCAGGGTAGGTTTATGCACGTAAAATTCATCAGGGTTTACTGCGCCCTGTACCACCATTTCACCTAAACCGTATGAACTGGTAATAAACACCACGTCTTCGAAACCTGATTCAGTGTCAATAGAAAACATCACGCCTGATGACGCGATGTCGCTGCGTACCATGCGTTGAACACCTGCAGACAATGCAACGCCTTTATGGTCGTAGCCCTGATGCACGCGATATGAAATCGCACGATCGTTGAATAATGAAGCGAAAACATGCTTGATAGCGACCAGCACGCTTTCGTAACCTTTAACGTTTAGAAACGTCTCTTGTTGCCCGGCAAAGGATGCATCAGGCATATCTTCTGCAGTAGCCGATGAGCGAACCGCAAACGAAGCTTCGTTGTCCGCATCGCCCTGTAAGGTTTCAAAGGCTGATTTAATTGCCTCTTCCAGTTCAGGCTGAAACGGCGTGTCGATGATCCACTGGCGGATGTTTTTACCCGCTTCTGCCAGTGCGCTAACGTCATCTACATCAAGTGAATCCAGCACTTCATGGATCCGCGCTTCCAATCCGCTCTGTTCAAGAAACTTATTAAATGCATCTGCCGTTGTAGCGAAGCCACCAGGGACTTGCACCCCTGCATTAGCAAGGTTAGAGATCATTTCTCCTAATGATGCGTTCTTGCCTCCAACACGACCAACGTCATGCATTCCCAATTCCTGATACCAAAGAACGTAATCTTGCACTGCCGAAGCCTCCAGCTTTTAAAATGGTTTTGTTCACACCAAATATGAGCGAACATTGACATGTTGTCTTACGCCAATTTTACAGGAAAGTTTTCCAGTACTGGCTTTTCGACGAAACCATCATAGAATGGGCGAAAAATGAAAGTAAAATTTTTATTACTTTTGTAATTAATTTACAACAAAATACAAAGGACCTCTTGTGCGTACAGCTTTTTATATTTCCGATGGCACCGCCATAACTTCCGAGGTATTTGGCCACGCTTTGCTGTCTAACTTCCCTATTCAGTTCAAACATAAAACCATTCCATTTGTTGAAACGGAAGAAGAGGCTTATAAAGTTTTAGAGAAAATATCTGAAAGTTTTCAAGATAGCGGTCAACGCCCGCTCGTTTTTTATACAATTGTGAATGTGGATGTTAGAAAAATAATTTCCCGTTCGGTTGGAATTAACTATAACTTTCTTGACCAATTTGTCGCGCCTCTGGAAAAAGTGCTCGGCGTTTCGTCTAAACCCGAAAAACATCGCACCCACAGTATCCACGAAACGACTTACGATATTCGAATTGAAGCGGTGAATTATGCACTGGCTAATGACGACGGCTCAAATATTAAGGAATACAAACAGGCCGATATTATTTTAGTGGGAGTATCACGCTCAGGTAAAACCCCCACCAGTCTCTATTTAGCCCTGCAATATGGCATCAAGGCGGCCAATTATCCGTTTACTGAAGAAGACATGGGCGACATGCTCAAATTGCCCCCCGCACTTCGCCAGTATAAAGAGAAGCTGTTTGGCCTGACTATTCACCCTGAACGTTTGCACCAGATTCGTTCAGAACGGCGTGCCAATAGCAAGTATGCCTCGTTGCAGCAATGCCGCATGGAGTTACGCGAAGTAGAGAACCTGTATCGACGAGAAAAAATTCCGTTTTTAAATAGTACTAAATATTCTGTTGAGGAAATCTCAGCGAAGATATTGGCAGAAACCGGGTTGCAGCGCCGCAAATATTAAAGAAAAACGCGGTTAGTGTAATAATCGCTATAATGTTGAATAAAGTCATTATCATTTCTGCCAGAATGAAAGTGTGTGGACAGGTTTCCTTGCAACTCAGTGATTTTTAGCGGAGCATAGACACTGATCATAATCTTCAGACTATGTTTGGAAATAAGGTTAATAAAATTATCACATGCGCAAAGAAGAAGAGTTATTAGTTGCCCTGCGTAGGGTTATGCGAGCGGTAGATTTACGTAGTAAGCAACTAAGTAAAGATGTGGGCTTAACCGGGCCTCAATTGCTGGTAATGCAAAATATTGATCTGCAGCCAGGCATCATGGTACGCGAAATTGCAGAAAACATTAATCTAAGCCCCGCCACGATCACCAACATTCTTGATCGTCTTGAAGCAAAAAACCTCGCCAACCGCGTTCGCAGCACTAAAGACAAACGTCGGGTCGGGGTATTTCTCACTGAGACGGGACAAGCTGCAATCGAAGATGCTCCTCGCCCATTACAGGAACACTTCATTGAACGGTTTCATCAATTAGAAGAGTGGGAACAAAGCCAAATGGTCGCAACTGTTCAACGAATTGCCGCCATGATGAACGCGCAAAGCATTGACGCTTCCCCCTTTTTGGAGGTGGGCAGCCTGGCCGACAAACTATCCGAATCCTGAACAATTGCGTCAGGTTTCGGCCGCTGCGGCATCTTTGCTTATTAACAACATTCACCGCTATCACTCGTCTCCCCCCCGCAACCGACTCACTTCAGACCAATTCCACTATAAATTTTCCTCACCAAATCAAAATGTTAAATTTTCGTCTACACTTACCTGAGCAGTAAACTGAATTTGAACTCTTGCGTACAGGATGTATATAAGAAAAAGTTAACCATATCCTCAGGTGGCCTCTAATGAGCTTTAATAACCCAGCCAAATTAGTTTTACTGGCACTGGCTTTTCCAGTGAACGCATGGAGTCAGACGGCATCGGTCGATGCTAACGAATTGACGATTCTTCGCCAACAAATACAAGCACTGCAACAACGCCTGTCAGAATTGGAACAAGCACAACAGGCCCAGCAAGCAGAATTGGCCGAAACCAAAGCGGCCTATCCTGAAGAAGAGAGAGCACAAAACCAAGCAGTAGCTGCTGAAGAGGAAACAGAACAGACTGTCAGCTTTGGCGGCGCTATCCGCACCAATTACAGCTACACATCCTATGATGATGACAGTAAAAATCGCGGGGGAGACTTTGATTTTGATATCTTCCGGATCAACATGGATGTCAACATTGATGATGTAATCCTGTCAGGAGAAATACGTTTTTTTGATTACATGACGGCGATTAAATATGCCTACGCCGGTTACAACTTTGATGAGGACTGGCAGGTTCTCGTGGGCATCGCCCCCGTGCCTTTTGGTCACCGCCCCTACAATTCACAAAACTGGTTTTTTAGTACTAATTACTATCTGGGTTTAGAAGATGACTTTGATTTAGGTCTATTATTTCGACGTAAGATGGCTGACAGCTGGCAACTGGATCTGGGTTTCTTCAAGAACGATGAGCTTGGCGGGGTAGATGGATTTGTTGACAACCGAGCCGACCGTTACTCATATGACATCGTCGGGATACGCGGTGAAGACGAAGGCATTTTTGCTGACCCGGCTACCCCCGCAGGAGAATACAATACCTTCAGTGGCAGACTGGCCTACCAGATAAATGCGATGGGAGTTGACTCTCAGATAGGGGCCTCCTTGCTTACTGGCGGCATTCATGGCGTTGAAGATAAGGCCGGAGACTACCATGCCTGGGCAGTGCATTGGCAGGCAGAATGGCATAATTGGCTACTACAACTGCAACACACGCAATATCAGTACGACGTCGGTGACGCTGAACGCATGGCGGTAGGCGCTTATTCTTTCTTCGATTCAATCGCCGCCGAAGCAAAATCTACCACTTTCAATCTGGCCTACACCTTCGCCGTAGATTGGGGGCCGGTCAGCAGCTTACAGGTTTATAACAATTACGGCCTGGTCTACGACAAATCAGATCGCTCCAGAAATACATTAATGAATATTACCGGCCTCGCGCTGGCAGCGGGCGGTCTTTACACTTACTTCGATTTTGTTACTGCACGCAATCAACCTTTTGTGGGCGGCAGCTCGGTGGGTAACGATGACGACACCGAACAACGATTCAATATTAATATCGGTTACTATTTTTAGTGACTACACGGCGACATTTTAATCAATTAATAACAGGAATGCCGGAGCACATATGAACCAACCTAACGACCCCTTGCGTCCTGACGGCAAGGTAAACCCCATCGATACAGATTATCAGGTGGGCCAGGACAACATTGTAGTGAACCTCGGTCCTTTTGGCCTGGACATCCATAACCGGGTTTTCGCCATTTCAGGTCTTACGGTAATAGTGTTTGTTATTCTCACGTTGGTTTTTCAGACCCAGGTAGAGCCATTATTTGAAAGTGCGCGGGGATGGCTGACTACTAATCTTGATTGGTTCTTTTTAAGTGCTGCCAACATTTTTGTCATTATCTGTATCGGCATTGTGTTATCTCCCTTGGGTAACGTGCGCCTGGGGGGGACCGAAGCGACGCCGGACTACGGTTACCTGGGATGGTTTTCAATGCTTTTTGCCGCTGGAATGGGCATTGGTCTGATGTTCTATGGCGTTTCTGAGCCGATATCGCATTTTGCCAGTAGTCTGGGCGGCGTCACGGAAAGCGAAGGGTTACGCACCGACTGGTCGCCGTTGACCGGCGCGGCTGATAATCCAGAAGAGGCCAGACGACTGGCCATGGCGGCAACCATATATCACTGGGCGCTACATCCCTGGGCAATCTACGCGATTATGGCGTTGGGCTTGGCACTATTTTCCTTCAACAAGGGGCTTCCCCTCACGATCCGCTCCGTTTTTTATTCTGTATTGGGTGAACGTGTGTGGGGCTGGCCAGGCCATGTTATCGACATCCTCGCTGTCTTTGCCACCTTATTTGGTCTTGCTACCTCTTTAGGTTTAGGCGCATCTCAGGCAGCCTCAGGGTTACATTTCTTGTTTGGTTTACCGCTGGGTACAACAACTCAGGTCATATTAGTTATTTTCATAACAGCCATTGCCTTAATTTCAGTTGTTGCAGGCCTTGATAAGGGGGTTAAAAGGCTATCTGAATTTAATATGATTACGGCGGCTGCCTTACTGTTATTTGTAATCATTGTGGGGGCGACGACAACCATTCTATCTGGCTTCTTCAACAATCTCGTTTCTTACATCACTTACCTGCCTGCACTTTCATCCCCCGTGGGTCGCGAGGACATTAACTTTTCGTCGGGTTGGACTGCGTTTTACTGGGCGTGGTGGATTTCATGGAGTCCTTTCGTTGGAATGTTTATCGCACGCGTATCGCGTGGACGTACGGTCAGAGAATTTATAATTTCAGTGCTAATTATCCCGTCGCTGGCCTGCGTTTTATGGATGACGGTATTTGGCGGCACGGCTATTACCCAACTGGTTGACGACGGTTACCAGAAAGTGGTTGATGCCGAGTTACCGCTGCAATTGTTTTACATGCTTGATGCATTGCCACTGGCCAGCATTACTTCGTTTATCGCGATTGTATTGGTCATCGTATTCTTCGTCACGTCATCCGATTCCGGCTCGTTGGTCATTGACGTAATCGCCGCAGGGGGTAAAGTTGAAGCACCTACACCACAGCGTGTATTTTGGTGTACATTTGAAGGCTTAGTGGCAATATCACTGATTTTAGGCGGCGGCTTGGTAGCTTTGCAGGCGATGGCGGTATCCACGGGGCTTCCATTTACACTGGTATTGTTGGTTGCAACCTTCTCAATTCTTAAAGGGTTGGCAGATGAACCGAGGTTGAAATGACACAATGCTGTTACCACACCTATTGGCATCCATAAGTTAACTCGTGCAGGCTGACTTTCCTGAATTACTGGGGTTCTTGCGACAGCATCCCCCATTTAACGATCTTCCCGAAGAAGCGCTGGAAAGGCTGGGTGCCCAGGTAGAAATCGCTTATTTTAAAAAAGGCACTGAGATACTTAGGCTTGGCGAACGTATCGACAAGTGGTGCGTGATCCGGCAAGGTGCCGTGGAAATCTTCAGGCGCGATGGGACGCTTCATAACAGGCTAAGTACCGGTGGTTTTTTCGGAGAGTTAAGCTTATTACAGAGCAAGCCCGTTCGTTTTCCCGTTAAAGCGCTTGAGGATACGCTGTTGTACCTGGTCAGCGCTGAAGAATTTCATCATCTTTTTGATCACTACGATTCTTTCGCTGATTTTGTTGAAGTTGAAGATCGGCGCAGATTGCGCCATGCCGTGCGCAAGTCTGAAGATGTACAAAACTTACTGACCGCCAGAGTAAGTGAATTGGTCAGCAAATCTCTGGAGTCGATTTCACCGCATACATCGGTAAAGGATGCTGCGCTGATTATGTCAGCTCAAAACACCTCATCGTTACTGGTTGAGGGAGAAATAGACGGCAACCCTGTGTTGGGCGTGTTAACCGATGAGGATCTCCGCGCTAAAATTATTGCTAAAGGGTTGCCGACATCAACCCCGGTGCGCGAAGTTATGCAAAGTGATTTCCCCAGTATCGCTGCCGATCGGTTTGTCTATGAAGCAATGATGTCGATGTTGCAAAAAGATGTTCAACATCTTGTAGTGTTACAAGAGCCGCCACCGCCTAAGCGTGATGTAAACACAGCAGACAAAGACGTCGCCAACGTTTCACCACTGTTGCCTCAGGGCATTATCAGCAATCTGGATCTCATTCGTTACGAATCGCAAAATAGTCTATTTGTGGTCAGCAACATTTTTGCAGCGAGTTCTGTTACTGCGTTAACGGAACTAAGAGAAGATGTGGTGGCCAGTTTCCTACGTATGGTAAATGAGGATGCCAATTCTGCCATGATCGGCGGTTCGTTAGCGGCCATAGGGCGCAGTTTTAAACAGCGTTTACTTGAGTTAGCAGAAGAAAAACTTGGCCCGCCCCCCGTTCCATACTGTTTTATCGCGTTGGGATCGATGGCACGAGAGGAACAATTACTGGTAACTGATCAGGACAATGGCATCATTTTAAGCGATGCGTTCAACGAATCTCAGCACGATGAATATTTTGCCGAATTAGCCCACTTTGTTTGTGATGGCCTTGACCAATGTGGTTATCCGTACTGCAAGGGCGATATCATGGCAACAAACAAGCAATGGCGACAACCGTTTAGTCAGTGGCAACGTTATTTTAATGAATGGATAGAACACCCGACGCCAGAATCTTTGTTGAACAGTAATATCTTTTTCGATCTAGCCGGAGTGTTTGGTAAAACCGAATGGGCCGAAGAATTGAATCGATTAGTGTTGAATAAAGCCTACAAACATCCGCGATTCCTGGCGAGCATGACTCGCAACGCGCTCAGGCGAACACCTCCCCTTGGTTTCTTCAAGGATTTTGTGATGGAATCTGACGGCCGCCATTCCAATTCCATTGATATGAAAAAGCGCGGCACATCACCCATTTCTGATCTGGTCAGAATTCATGGGTTAGAAATTGGCTCGTCCACAGCCAATACCTATGCGCGATTAAAAGATGTAATTGGTGCCAAAATACTTCCTAATGGTAGAGGAGAGGATCTTCGTGATGCAATGGAACTGATTGCAATGGTAAGAATTCGGCATCAGGCGATGGATGTGCAACAAGGCATTGAGCCAGACAATAATATTGAGCCGGACAATTTATCCGAATTCGAACGTAAACATTTAAAGGATGCCTTTGAAGTGGTCACCAATGCCCAACGCTATCTCAAGTATCGATATCAAGCTGGCCGACAGTTTAATCGATGAGGTGTGATTATCGCTACCCACTTCTCGTAAGCTGATATTAACCATGTTTTATCTTTCCAAAAATCACGTACAAAACAAACCGACGCCGCTTCGCGACTGGCCGACTTTTTACCGTCAGCTGCAGCAAAAAAGTTCGAGTACGATGTTACAACGCTTTTATGCGCATCCTCCGCCTGAAAATCACACCCTGCTTGCCAGCGTGCCCTTAGTCGCACTGGATCTGGAAACAACCGGATTAAATTGGCAAAAAGACAGCATTGTCAGTATCGGACTAGTGGAGTTCAGCACCACGAGGATCCGCGTAAATACTGCCAGATACTGGATGGTAAACCCACCTACCCGTTTACATGAGCAATCCATATTGGTGCATAATATTACCCACAGTGAGCTGGCCTCTGCACCGGATGTGGCGACAATTTTAGCAACACTGATGCCCCTGTTGGCGGGCAAGGTTATTGTCGCGCACCACAGTGCAATTGAGCGTCAGTTTCTGTTGAGATCGGCGCAAACTGCTTTTGCAGACGACTGGTATTTTCCTACCATCGACACAATGGCATTGGAACGAAAACTGGTGACCGAGAGGCAAACCTGGTGGCAGCGATTTACCCGCCCTGCTCGACCATCACTTCAGCTCAGAGCATGCCGGGCCAGGTATGGCTTACCGGCTTATCGTCAACACCAGGCACTGACTGATGCAATTGCCTGCGCAGAACTGTTTCAGGCACAAGTGTCACGCCTGAGTGAACATGCTGTACTTGCTGACTTTTTAGACCGAAAATAACGGCGTAAATTGGACTCATTGACACGAATTGAGTACATGCGTAGCGTTAATCGGTAATCTAAAAAATGAATGGTGAAAGCGAAGCTGGGTTACTCGCGCTGGTTGCTTTTTAGTGGGTTGGGACGTCCACCGGTCACCTTATCTGCGCGCCCTTCCAATTTCGCTTTTTCAGCGCGACGTTTACGCACTTCCTTCGGATCAGCTATTAAGGGGCGATAGATTTCGATCCTGTCGCCGTCTTTCACTTCATCCTTTAATTTTGCCACCCGACTCCAGACACCTATTTTTTGTGTCTCAAGGTCAATTTCTGGATACAGTGATTGAATATTCGATAATTCAATGACCTCCTGTATGCTCGCTCCCTGTGCAATAGACACTTCAACAATAGATTGTTTTTCAGGCAGCGCATAGGCGACTTCGACTTTAATCATGCTCATGCGTAAACCGTGCGTGCGCGCTCCGTGAACGCATTGACCATACTGGCAGCAAGCGAACTGAAAATTTTGCCAAACGCCATTTCGGCGAGTTTATTACTAAACTCGAACTCTAAATTCAGTTCGATTTTGCAGGCGGATTCGGATAACGCTGAGAACGTCCAGCCCCCCTGCAATTGTTTAAACGGTCCTTCTACCAGTGTCATATCAATACGTTGTGTGGGGTGTAACGTATTTAGCGTGGTAAACCACTGTTTTACGCCCGCTTTCGTGACTAACAACGACGCGTGCATTTTTTCTTCGTCAGCGGCAAGCACTTTGCTATCAGCGCAACCAGGTAGAAACTGCGGATAAGATTCAACATCATTGACCAAATCGAACATGGCTTCGGCACTATAGGCCACCAATGCGCTGCGCTGAATACTTGGCATAAAATAGGATCTCTTAAACAAAATAAAGCATAGTAATAACCAGCGCAGAGTGTATCACGAGAAATTTCTACCACCTACCCTTCTGTTTTTGCTGGCCATCCCCATAAAATGTTTTCGAGATCACCTAAAGACTTTAGCGAATGAGTGGGTATAATAAGGCGCATGAAAAAGAATAAAGACAACAAAAACAGTTCCGGCACGATCGCACTCAATAAAAAAGCCCGTCATGACTATCACTTAGAAGATAAGTTTGAAGCCGGGATCGCGCTTCAGGGCTGGGAACTTAAAAGCCTTCGAGCGGGCAAAGCCAATATCACCGATTGCTATGTCATCATTCAGAATGGTGAAGCCTTTTTGGTTGGCGCACGCATTTCGCCGCTTACACAAGCTTCTACGCATGTTATTTGCGAGCCTGATCGTTCGCGTAAATTGTTACTTAACAAACGTGAACTGGACAGATTAATGGGTGCCCGCGACCGTCAGGGCTACAGCATTATTGCCACTGCCATGTATTGGAAAAAATGTTGGGTAAAACTGGAAATATATCTGGCTAAGGGTAAACAGGCGCATGATAAGCGCGATGCGATAAAAGATCGCGACTGGCAACGTCAAAAAGAGCGGGTGATGAAAAAGACGCTTTAGCTATCTATCTCTGATGGTCAGATAATGCCTGGGTGATTGCCTCAGCCAGGCATTATGATAGTCAGAGAAACGCTAAGTTTCAGGCATCCAGGCGTACATTCAAGCTAAACACTTCCAGACCGTCATTTACTCTCAGCACCATTACATTACAAATAAAAAATTATCCGTGCAGTGACCGAATATCGTGTAATCTTAATTAAAACTTCCTCCAAAACAGTATCATAGTGATAATGCTAGAGCGGCCTTTCAAACAAACACATGGATTCAACTAACTGAGCTAAGCAAAATGCAAGTATACATTCACGCAGGCACCTACAAAACTGGCAGTACTGCTATTCAACAGACCTTGTTTTCTTTGCGCAAGCAGTTAATCAATCAGAAAATACTTTACCCCACATCAGGCATATCGGCACAGGCTGAAGAAATAGGCCACCGACACAGCCGTTTTGTATATGAATATGGCCTTAAGGCATGGGATATGGAAGTTGAAAAGCTGATTGCTGAGATCCGCGAACACTCACCCGATCTGCTTGTACTATCAAGTGAAGCCTGGTCAAAACCGAAGGGAACCAAGCGGATGCTTGCGCTAATCGACAAGCTTCGGTTATTTGATATAGAGCGCGTCAATGTGACCTTTGTAGTAAGAAACGGTTTTGACTATTCCGTCAGCTTTTTCCGTGAATTCGTTCGGCGCTGGGGTCAGCGCAGAGTATACAGAGACTATACAGAAAAACGCATACCCTATTATGACTACAATAATTTGTTCCTGCCGTTTTTGAATGAAGAAAAATTCAATGTGAAATTTATTCCTTACACTGAAAATAGTGTGACGGAGTTGTTAGCTGATATAGGGCTCGGCAAGTTTAAGGCACAAACGCAGCGCGAAGTGAATTCCAGTTTATCGACTCTGGATATCGAAATTCAACGCCGCATCAACATTTTAACCAAAAGCAAAGCACACCCGTCACCAACGGCAAATGAACTGTTCAGTAAAATCGGCGTGGAGCTTACGCGCGATGACATTATTGAAGATCACCCGCCAGAATCGCTTCTGCAGTTGTATTCAACCGCATACCAGCGGCAATTTTCTGAGTTGACAGGCTTATCTGCAGACGTATTACAAATTGAAAACTCGGATTACTTTACGCAGAGCCAGGCTGAATTGCGTGTATTCGAACCTATTTTGGATCACCTGCTCCCATTACCAAAGAAAAGCTAAAATTTTCACGTTATGGCTTATTAAATCCCTACAATCTATGATAAACTTTGCGATCTGAAATAATTAGTATTTCACCAAACCTGGGGCTGATTAGGATTCGACAGGATCTAGGAAGCTGGAGGTGCATGCAGAGGTGCGGTTTGCCTCTTAAAAAAGCCGCATTTAAATAGTCGCAAACGACGAAACTTACGCACTAGCCGCTTAATACCCGGCATAGGCCCTTCCCCCACAGCTTTGTTTGCTAGCGTGGATCCGGAAGGTCATATAAGCAAACTAGCGAGGGAAACTCTCCTGAGGTTGAACCGCGAAATAGTATCAGGACCGCTACGAGGAATCCTGTTTGCCGGAGTCCGAAGTAGTTAAATAAAAGACAAACTAAGCATGTAGTACCAAAAGTAGACATTTTCTGGACGCGGGTTCAAATCCCGCCAGCTCCACCAACTCCCAAACCCTGTGCCCACGGCACGGGGTTTTTTATTGGTAAACCTCTATCCTATTCCGCCCCTTAGCTTTAGCCTGATAAAGCGCCTTGTCGGCCATACCGACTAATTGACCGCTGGTAAGGGCTATGGTGCAGGCTTGCGTCGCAATACCTATGCTGACAGAGAGGATTTTGTTACCTGGAGATCCATCAAACGGTATCGCTAACTCTTCTAGCTTTAGTTGTATCAGTTCAGCAATGTAGTGGGCTTGCTTGGCATCTGTTTGTGGCAAAATAACGGCAAACTCTTCACCACCGTACCGGGCGGCTAAATCGTCGAAGCGACGGCAACATTCGTGCAGTGTTTTTGCTACGAGTTTCAGTGCTTCATCGCCGGCGCTATGTCCATAGGTGTCATTAAACTGTTTGAACAAATCGACATCGATGAACAGTAAGCTTAGCAAATCGCTGTCTCTGATGCCGCGGCGAATTGCACTGTCCAATGTGTTGTCAAATTGTCTGCGGTTGGCGATACCAGTCAAACCATCAGAATTGGCCAAATGATCTAATTGTTTATTTGCCGCTGCCAGTTCGGCGGATACTTGTTCCAATGATTGCTTGTTTGACATGGCTGCAAGAGTGTTGCTGACAATTTCACCTATCAGTTTTAGGTATCTGACATCATGTTCGCGCCAACTAAATGCACTGCCAACAATATCGCAGCCGATAAAGCCAAATAGTTTTTCGTTAAGATAAATTGCGACACATAAAACCGCACCGATGCCCTCTCTTTGAAATTCCTGTTTTTCGAGAGTGGCGACTTCCGGCAGTTGTTCTACATCGTCTACTTTGAATATTTGCTCTGATTTAATAACCTGATGGAAATAAGGCAGGTCATCGGCGCTCAGCCCTTTTAACTCTTCTTTATGAGGAGTGATACCGGGCGCTACCCATTCATGGGTATTATCCATCAGATTGCCGTCGTTATAGAACTGAAAAATATAACAGCGATCTACGCCGCTAAATTCACCAAACGCACCCAACTTCTTTTCTATCAGGCAATCCAGATTCTCTGAGTTCAGATTGATTAGCTGAGAGGATATTTTCGAAAGTAGTCTATTAAATGCCAGGTGGTTATCAAGGGGTGAGTTTTTGGCGAATGCGAGCTGACTTATGTCATTATCCTGCGCGCTGGTCAGGTTTAGGACAATCCACTGTTGGTTTTCAGAATAGATGACTGTGCCCGATACAACACAATTTAAGTTCTTTGCTGTGCTGGTGATTCTGACATGTAAGTTGATAGTGCCTTCTTTCGCACACTTATTGAAAGGGTGCGAATCTTCGGTCAATTCGTGTTTCGATTCTGGATCATAAAAGGCTAATGTTTCCAGAAACGCTTCACGCGCAGAACCAAGTCCAAACAATTTAAAACAGGCTTCGTTGGCATAGACTTCACTTCCATCTACGCATTTATAAAGCAGACTTGCTGGCAACTGCTGTAACAGTTTCATGTCATCCGTCTTGATCAACTCAACCCCACTCATAACAATGATTCAATTACGGTAAGCAACGATAATAAAAAAGCATCGCCTATCAATTATATAGCATGGTATATAGGTATGGATACAGTAAAAGGCGGTCAGTTGAACCACACTGTTCACCACAATTCGAAATATTAGTACAAATCGTAACAATCTTTCTGCTGTAAAAAATTAAATTCCACTCATAAACTAACATAAGAATTAGTTGAATCCGGAATATATAATGCTTTATCTGAGACGCGCAAATGAGCGTGGACTAGCTGATTTTGGATGGCTGCGCAGCAGGCATTCATTCTCGTTTGGCCATTATTATGACCCACAGCACATGGGCTTTTCCGTTCTGCGTGTCATCAACGATGATGAGGTAGTCGGAGGTGCTGGTTTTGACACCCATGGCCATCGTGATATGGAAATTATCTCCTATGTTATGCAAGGAGCCATCGAGCATAAAGACAGTGAAGGTAATGCTTACGTAGTACCAGCGGGTGATGTTCAGCGGATGAGTGCGGGCAGCGGAATTAAACATTCTGAATTCAATCACTCGAAAACCGAAAAGCTGCGCTTCTTACATATTTGGATCCAGCCAGACAAGCAAGGCATCAAACCCGGTTACGCACAGAAAACAGTACGTCAGAATGCGATGTTGACGCCATTAGTTACCGCGGACGGACGAGATAGCTCTCTAACGATGCAGCAAAATGCCAGTTTGTATCGCCTTGCCATGAAGCAAGGCGAAACGATTACTTTATCGACTGACGCAAGTTGGGGCTATTTACACCTGATTGAGGGTACAGCGCAGGTCCGTGACCTGATGCTCGATAATGGCGACGCAATTGGCCTAACAGAAGGTGACTTAGAAGTTAAAGCCATAAGCGCGCTGACCGCGTTGTGGTTTGAATTGCCGCCAGGCTAAATCTGCCCAAGTGCGCAGGCGCGCTGCTAGGCAGCGCGAGTTACGTTTGTCTTGCGGCGTCGCTCAACGTTTTCCATTCCTGTTGATCTACCGGCATGATAGATAGCCGATGTCCCTTTTTGACCAGTCCAATATTTGTGATGTCTGGCATTTGTTTGATGGTTTTAAGGGGCAACACCCTGGCAAACTTCTCTTTAAACTTTACATCGACGCGAAACCACCTCGGGTCGTCGCGATCCGCTTTGGGATCATAGTACGCTGAATCAGGATCAAATTGGCTTTCATCAGCGTAGCCTGCTCTAACTACAGTGGCAATACCTGCAATTCCAACCAGCTTGCAGCTCGAATGGTAAATAAACACGTGGTCACCTTCTGCTACCTCGTCACGCAGAAAGTTTCTGGCTTGATAATTACGCACACCTTCCCAGGGTTCAGTCTGCTCGGGTCGGTTAATCAGGTCATCGATACTAAAGGTGTCTGGTTCGGTTTTAAATAGCCAATAATTCATGCGGAAAAAAAATGAGCGAATGGTGTACTGTTAGCTTAATTCAGGGAGTTGATTTCACAAGGTATTTTTATATTTAATCCACCAACTGGTTAAATTTTGAGTATAACCTAGGCGACACCCTCCCTCGCCTGCTATAATACGCGCCCGTTTTATACTGGTTACTGTTATGCAAGCAACGATCAAAGCAGACCGCAGTCTGTTTTCTTACCCAAAATACTGGCCCCACTGTCTGGGTACAGCCCCGTTTCTTCCTATGTCAAAACAAGAAATGGATGAACTGGGATGGGACAGTTGCGACATCATTCTGGTAACAGGTGATGCATACGTTGATCATCCAAGTTTTGGTATGGCAGTAGTTGGGCGTGTACTTGAAGCCCATGGTTTCCGCGTCGGCATCATTGCCCAGCCAGACTGGACCAGTAAAGACGACTTTATGAAGCTGGGCGCACCCAATCTGTATTTCGGTGTCACGGCGGGCAATATGGATTCAATGATTAACCGCTATACGGCAGATAAGAAAATTCGCCATGACGATGCGTATACACCAGATAACGTAGGGGGCAAGAGGCCTGACCGTGCGGTTACCGTATACAGTCAGCGCTGTAAAGAAGCTTACAAAGGTATACCTGTTATTATTGGCGGCATTGAGGCCAGTTTACGACGAATTGCTCATTATGATTACTGGTCCGAAAAAGTCCGCCGTAGTGCGCTTTTTGATGCCAAAGCTGACATGCTGATGTTCGGAAATGCCGAGCGTCCGCTGGTTGAAGTGACCCACCGCTTAGCCGCCGGTGAAAATATCGCTGATATACGTGATGTGCGTGGTACCGCAATTATTGTGAAAGAAGCGCTTCCCGAATGGCAAGGGGTCGACTCAACTTCCATCGACAGACCCGGCAAGATCGACCCAATCCCCAGCCCTTACATGGAAGAACCTGAGTGCGACAAAAAAGATACGTCCGCAAATGACTCGGGCTCGGCCAAAGCTATAGTGGTGCAACCTGCTGAACGCCGTAAACCCTGGGAAAATGTATACGTAAAGCTGCCTGCATTTGAAACGGTAAAAGAAAACAAAGTACTTTACGCGCATACCTCGCGTATTCTGCATCAGGAAACTAACCCTGGCTGCGCCCGTGCTTTAATGCAACGTCATGGTGATCGACACATCTGGATCAATCCGCCAGCCATGCCACTGGAAACCGAAGAAATGGATGCAGTGTTTGATTTGCCATATCAGCGGGTGCCACATCCGGTGTATGGTAAAGCCAAAATTCCTGCTTACGATATGATCAGATTCTCTGTAAATATCATGCGTGGTTGTTATGGTGGATGCACATTCTGCTCAATTACCGAACACGAAGGGCGAATAATTCAAAGTCGCTCTGAAGACTCAATTATTCGTGAAATAGAACAGATCCGCGATAACGTACCGGGCTTTACCGGTGTGATTTCGGACTTAGGCGGGCCTACCGCCAACATGTATCGTTTGCGCTGCAAAAGCCCAAAAGCCGAAGCGACCTGTCGTCGCCCTTCGTGCGTTTATCCAAGTATTTGTGCGCACATGGACACTGACCATACGCCTACTATCGATTTATATCGACGAGCACGCGAACTGCCTGGTATCAAGAAGATCCTGATTGCATCAGGGGTGAGATACGATCTGGCGGTAGAAGATCCGGCCTATGTGCGCGAACTGGCATTGCACCATGTAGGAGGTTATTTAAAAATTGCCCCTGAGCATACCGAAGATGGCCCGCTTAGTAAGATGATGAAACCAGGTATGGGCAGCTACTATCGCTTCAAAGAGTTGTTTGACAAATACTCAGAGGAAGCGGGTAAAAAGCAGTATCTGATCCCTTATTTTATTGCTTCGCACCCCGGCACGACGGACGAAGACATGCTTAATCTGGCGATTTGGTTAAAAGAAAATCGATTCAAGTTGGATCAGGTTCAAAACTTCTATCCTTCACCGATGGCCACAGCGACCACGATGTATCACACTGAGGTTAATTCGTTACGAAAAGTCACCAAGGATAGTGAAGCGGTACCTTCAGCCAAAGGTGAAATACACCGCCGCTTGCATAAGGCAATGTTACGCTATCATGATCCTAAGAACTTTGCCCAGATCAGAGAGGCGTTGATTAAGATGGGACGGGAAGATCTGATTGGCCGCGGCCCGCAGCATCTTGTACCGCCGGCGTCGGCGAAAGAAAAACAGCAAAAAGTACGTCCCGGCAAACGAGGCGAACGCGCTCTGACTAAGCACACGGGTCTGCCCCCACAGCCAAAATTCAAAAAACAGCCTACGAAGAAAAAGGCAGTAAACAAAGGATAATACTGCCGCGTAAAGCTAGCTGAACCGATAAAAAATGCCCGCTTTTGCGGGCATTTTTATTAACTTAATTCAGTGTGTTAGGCTACTTCAGCGATTTCTTCATCAACCTGGTGCGTCAATAAATATTCAAACGCCGCCAGTGAAGCTTTGGCACCCTCACCCATTGAAACCACGATTTGCTTATAAGGCACGGTTGTTACGTCACCTGCTGCAAATATACCCGGTTCAGATGTCAGACATTTTTCATCGACAATAATTTCACCATGTTTAGTGGTATCGACAACCCCTTTAATGAATTGGCTGTTAGGCACTAGACCAATTTGTACAAATACGCCTGAAAGTGGCTGCGTGTTTACCTCTTCAGTAGCGCGATCTTTGTACTCAATACCAACTACTTTACCGTTTTCAGCTACAATCTGCTGAGTCGCAACGTTTTTCTTAATGGTGATATTGCTACGCTTTTTGGCTTGCTGAACCAGTACGCTGTCCGCTTTAAGTTCCGGCATAAACTCGAACACGGTTACCGATTTAACGATCCCGGCCAAATCAAGCGCCGCTTCTATCCCCGAGTTACCGCCACCAATCACCGCAACATCCTTACCTTTAAAGAATGGACCGTCGCAATGTGGGCAATACGCCACCCCGTTACCAATGTTTTCTTTTTCGCCGGGAACACCCAGCTCACGCCAGCGTGCGCCGGTCGCAACAATGACAGAACGGCTAGTGATTGTTTCACCAGAGGATAACGTGATGGTTTTCACGTCACCACTTTCAACGCTGGACACATGAACGTGCTCTTTCAGCGTAATATCATAATCTTTCATATGATCGGCGAGGTTGCCAACCAATTCCGGCCCGGTTGTTTTTGGCACCGAAATCAGGTTTTCAATCCCCATTGTATCTTTAACCTGACCACCAAAGCGGTCTGCAACAACGGTAACTTTCAACCCTTTTCTTGCGCTGTAAATGGCCGCACTTACGCCTGCCGGACCACCACCTATTACGGTTACATCCTGCATGGGCAAACTTTTACCCTTATTAACTTCGGTCAACTGTGGGTATTTCTCCGTCAGTTTGTTGATTAAAGTCGCGGCATCCACCTTACCACTAGCAAACAATTCACCATTCAGGTATACGCTGGGCACCCCTTGAATGTCGCGTTCTTCTACCAGGCTCTGATAAAGACCACCGTCAATCATTTCCGCTGAGATGTTCGGATTCAACAACGCAAACTGATTTAAAATCTGAACGACGTCAGGGCAGTTGTGACAGCTTAAGCTAACGAAAACTTCAAAATGAAGCTGTTCCGACACTGCTGACACCATTTTGCGCACACTGTCGTCAAGTTTTAACTTTGAGCCGGATGCGTGCAAGATAGCCAGTACCAGTGAGTTGAATTCATGACCACTGGGGATCCCTGAAAACCGGATGCCTGAGTCTACCTCGTTTACTTCCAGCATGAAGCTAAGGCCGCTTCGCAACTTACCATCGGTGTCACGTTCAACAAGCTTTATACGGTCGCTGGTGTCTGCAATGCTGATTAGAAACGTTTTTAGTTCATTTCTTTTACTGTGCTCACCAGTTTGCAAAACAAACGTGACATCGTTTTGCATTGACTCAAAATAACCTTTTAATGCGTTAACTATTTCTGGGGTTAACATAACGAATTTGTCCTTGTACTGATTAGAGGAATGGCGCGGCCAGACGGCCGCGCAACGCGCACGTTTGTCAGCAGATTTAGATCTTACCTACCAGGTCTAATGAAGGTGCAAGGGTCGCTTCACCTTCTTTCCATTTCGCCGGGCACACTTCACCCGGGTGGTTAGCTACATATTGTGCAGCTTTAATCTTACGTACCAGGTCATCGGCATCACGGCCGATACCTTCCGCAGTAATTTCCATCGCCTGGATAATACCTTCAGGGTCAACCACAAATGTTGCGCGGTCAGCTAAACCCATGGTTTCACGCATACAATCGAAGTTACGCGTAACCTCTCCAGTAGGGTCACCAATCATGGCAAATTTGATTTTACCAATGGTTTCAGAAGCATCATGCCATGCCTTGTGGGTGAAATGCGTATCGGTAGAAACCGAAAATACTTCAACACCACGAGACTGTAATTCTTCGTACTTGTCAGCGACATCGCCCAACTCTGTCGGACATACAAACGTAAAATCGGCTGGATAGAAAACAAATACCGCCCACTTACCTTTTATATCTTCGCTGCTGACTTCAATAAATTCACCGTTCTTAAATGCATTCGCTTTAAACGGTTTAATTGCTGTATTGATAAGTGCCATATAATTACTCTCCATTAATATAAAACGGCAATATGCCAAGTGAATTAAAGTGGGTAACGCACCGTTACCGAACTCGATTGGCTATAGAATAAGGAAGTAATAGTAAGAAAGATAATTGATAAATTAGAACGAGGTAATCATAAAATGCGATTAGAAGCTCAATTGATGAACGCTTTTTATAATTAGGGGTGAATCATACTCGCAGTGTGATGCTGAAGCAACCTACCTTATCTATGAGGCAATGGCTTTGCTCTTTTCCCATTCGACCGAGATGCCGATGGCTTCGATATAGTCGTCCCGTTTGACAACTTGTGCCGCTGGCAAGTTACCTTCCATCAATAACGTGGCCGCATTTTTGGCATATTCCAATTGCTCCAAACTTAGTGGCTCTTTCAAATTTAGTTGTACCAACACTTTTAGCAAACTCAGCGCAATCTGCTTGTCTGCGGGCGCCAGCGTAAACGCCTGTTTTAAATTGTTGTACGCCGGTATCATGCGGTTCTCTTTATAGTTCGTCGCTGCCATCGACTTAAGCTCTTTGGTGGTAAAGTTTATTTCTTTTCGCTCAATCGATTCCTGCTTCAAATACTCGTCAACAACCTGGCTGGTAAAGGTATCGCCTTCAATTTGCTTTCGTAGGGAATCAAGCATTTTTAAACACTGTTCCTTCATACCCATCTCATGAAACGCTTTCATCTTGTCCAGACTATCTTCCATAGACAGATTGGCAATAGACGGCTTCTGCTGTTTCATGATTGCTTCAGCGCCCTGCTTATCGTTCTTGAGGCAACGCATCCGTGCTTCTATTATTGTAAACTGCGGGCCCAGTTGGGTTAACATGCCCTTTTGCTGTTTAATATCCTGAAGTTCGGTCTCAAGCTTTTGCATGGTTTTACGCGACGCTTCACCGCTTTGTGTTGTCGCCAGATCGAGCGTAGCACGCACCACATTTAACTGTAATTCCGGTGAATCGTGAATGGAATTTTTGGCGTACTTTGCCATATTTCTGACTGCGATCAGCTGCCCTTCTTTATCTCGGTTGAGACGCGCCAGATCCCACACTTTTTTATTCCTGTTGATGTTGCGAGGAGCCAGTAGACTGGCTTGTTTCATTTGTTCATATGCCAAATCAAACCGTTCCCGTTCGATATAGTATTGTGCCATCAGATCATAAACCTGAAAGCGGGTATCAGAGCGCAGCAACAGGTTGTCAATCATGGTCGCTGCCTGCTCAATTTTACCCAGTTTTAACTTAGCGCGGACAAGCCCCACGTGCATCCAGGCGTGATCCTGTTCGCCTAATAATTTTATAAAATAACGTTCAGCTTCTTCATATTGAAACAATTGAAACAGACAGTTACCTATTGTTCTGCGCAACTTGGGGTGATATTCCGCTAACGACGGGTCCTGCAACAGGCGCTCTGCCTGATAAATAGCGCCTGAAAAATCACGCTCCACTAAACAATGATGTACCCGGTTTAGCTTTGCCCTGATGTTAAGTAAATGACCTAACCGCTGTTCAACGCGTGTTCTGGTCAACGGTTTGACCCAAAAATCATCAGGCTGAAGCTCAAGTATACAGTTAACCAGCTCCTGACTGGTTTCTGCACTCAGAAAAACCACTGTGGTTTTCGCAGTGACAAATTGTTTGTGTTTAAGTTCTTCATATAAATGAAAACCGTCTTTATCTTCACTTACGTTAAACGCAACCAAAATAAAATCGAACTGTGTCTGTTCGCACAGGCGAAGCGCGTGAAACGAATTCATCGCGCTGCTAACTTTGGTGATACCTATTTCAGCCAGCGCGGCTTTAATGATGTCGTGTACCAGGCTTTGATTGTCAATGATAAGGAGACTGTGGTCTTTTACCGGAGGTGGAGAGGGAAATTTTTCCAACATAATATTCAGCGTAGCTTCAACATTTGTCCATTAATGCCGGCGAACAACTTCAGTAATCCCGAGCTAGTTGTCAGCCAACGCTTGTGCTGTATCCATTTCAAACAGCTTTATAGTTAATATAACGAGCTAATAGTGACTTGTCTACACACCCCGATTTATTCGCCCTGTTCCTCATACCATTGATGGTGGGGCCCCAACCAATCCATCAAACCTTAGATGTGATATGCTACACGCAATATTTAGCTTGATATAATGCGATCATTTTCGGTAAAAATACGGTATAAACTATTGTTATAGCAGCGCTATTTATTTAGGCCATACCGTGGCAATCATGCTGCGTTTATCTTTTCAGTTCGTAGGAGAGTTTTTTAAATGAGTCAGGACCAAACTGTGGTGGAAGATACCGAGCATCATCTTGAGTTGCGCAAGCTGCGCCTTGATGATTACGAACACGTTAAGGAACTAATGAATCAGGTGTATGCGAGCGTTGGAGGAGCCTGGCCTTACAAGAATTTCAAGGCACAAGTAACCACCTTTCCTGATGGCCAGATCTGCATTGAAGACAAAGGCGAAGTGGTCGCGTTTGCAATTTCTGTCATTGTTGATTACGAGCAATTTGGCGACAAGCACAGCTATGATGAAATAACCGGTGATGCTTATCTTACCACTCATGATCCAAACGGTGACGTTCTTTACGGCGTAGAAGTTATAGTTTCACCTGATTATCGCGGATTGCGACTAGGTCGCCGGTTGTATGAGGCGCGCAAAGAGCTTTGCCGTAACCTTAATTTAAAATCAATTATGGCAGGGGGACGAATTCCAAACTACGGTAGTTATGCCAGTGAGATGACTCCTTATGAGTACATTGAACAGGTCAAGTCGAAAGATATCTATGACCCGATTTTGACGTTTCAGCTTTCCAATGGCTTTGAAGTCAAGCAAGTGCTGCATGCCTACCTTCCTGAAGACCAAGATTCTCACGGCTATGCAACCTTATTGCAATGGCACAACATCTATTATGAGCCCGGCAATCCGAAGCTCTTTGGCGGCTTAAAACCCAGTGCCAGAATCGGCTGCGTGCAGTGGCAAATGCGCTATTTTGAAAATGTCGCCGAAATGCTCCAACAAGCCGAGTACTTTGTTGATGCACTATCTGATTACAAGTGTGACGTTGCACTGTTTCCGGAATTTTTCAATGCTCCGCTGATGGGACTCAGCCCGTCAGAATCCTCTATTGATGCTATCTGGCACCTGGCTACTTATACTGACGAAATACTTACCGCAATGTCGCATTTAGCGGTGTCTTATAACATTACCATTATCGCTGGTTCGATGCCGGTGGTGGAAGACGATGAATTGTATAATGTAAGCTACATTTGCAAACGTGATGGTACCATCGAAAGCCAATATAAGCTGCATCCTACCCCTCACGAAAAATCTGACTGGATTATGAAAGGCGGCAATAGCCTACGTGTTTTCGACACAGATTTTGGTAAAATTGGTGTCCTGATATGTTATGATGTAGAGTTTCCTGAGCTGGGCAGAATACTTTCAGAACAAGAAATGCAAATTCTCTTTGTACCATTTTGGACCGATACCAAAAACGGTTACTTAAGAGTCCGTCGCTGCGCCCAGGCCAGAGCGATAGAAAATGAGTGTTATGTGGTAATTGCTGGTAGTGTTGGTAACCTGCCAAAAGTTGATAATGTTGATATTCAGTATGGTCAAACTGCTGTGTTCTCACCTTCTGACTTTGCGTTTCCACATGACGCCATCGTGTCTGAAACGACACCAAATACAGAAATGACGTTAATTGTTGATTTGGATCTGGAAAAATTACGCCGGCTTCAGAATGAAGGTTCCGTGCGAAACTATCTGGATCGTCGTCGAGATTTATATCGAGTGGAGTGGATTGGAAATTAGTAATGCAGATTAAGTTTTTATGCATTAGTTTGTTGGTTTGTATTTTCTCGCTGTCAACCTGTGCGTTGACAGCAGAAGAACGCTTTTATGAATCTCACTCAGATCCGTTGAAGCAATTTCAATCGACCCTGCAACAGGCTAGAGAAAGTAATACGCTTGTGCTGTTGATTATTGGCGCTAATTGGTGTCACGACTCACGCGCCCTGGCTAAGCAGATGCAGTCAAACTCGGTGAACAAAGTTCTCACCAGACATTATTCGCCTATGGTGGTCAATGCAGGTTGGCTTACTGACTTATCTCCATTACTGGCGCCACTTGGACATCCAGCCTATTTCGGTACACCCAGCGTATTTATAATTGATCCCGAACATCAAATTATTCTAAATCGGGGCTCTGTGCAACGCTGGCAGAGTGCTCACAGCGAGAGCAGCTCATCGTTAGCACATTATCTGGCGCTGCAAAAAAAGAATGCAGCAGAGAATAGCCAGCGGATACGTTCACGACGCGAAAACTATCAGCAAAAGGTGGACGAGATCGTTGCCTTCGAGCAGCAACAGGCAGCACGTTTATACCAGGCTTACGCTCTTATCGGCCCTAAATTAGCCGATGAATCTAAATCAGGTCAGGGTCAGGATCTTGAAATACTGTGGGAAGAAGTGAGACGTTTTCGTTATAAGTTGCAACACGATTTGGTTAACCTATATCAATCGCTGGACGCAGAAGCCATTTCAATACCCGAATATCAGCGGTTATCTTTTGAGTAACCTGCTGATGGCTATGTAGCTTTCAGGTGAAAATAGCGCTAACATCGCGATATTGAGTATATAAAGCCTAAAGTTTTAAATTTGTAAAGAGAGCTTATGTCAAATAATTCACGTGACGATGATTTTCCGAAAATTTTAGTCGATGAAGAAGACCGTCGTGCTTATCATCAGAAGAAACAAGTTGCTGCGCATACCATACGTAAAGATGCGCCAGAGCAACCTGTTTCAAATAATGGTCACTCCGACGGCAAAGCTAAAAGTAACCCCATATGGATGGTGCTAATTGCGGCGATTGCGCTCGCGGCATGCGGTGGCTGTTATTACCTGTATACACTGTTACAACAACAGCAGGTAAATGCTGAGCAAGCGGAAGCAAGAATCGTTGAATTAGAAAATAAACTGTCAGCAACGGGTGAAGAAATTGGCGAATCAACCGTAGCACTGCAAGTGAAAGTGACTGACTTATCCAAAAGAACCAACGATTTGTGGGAGCAAATGGATAAATTGTGGGCTTCAGCATGGCGTCGCAATCAAAAAGAAATTGCAGATTTAGTCGAGAAAACTAACGGTATCCAGAGTTCACTCACCTCTTCCGTGAGTACAGCAAATCAAAACATAGAAAGTCAGAAAGGCCAGATTGCCAACCTTAAAAATGAAATCGCCGCGATGGCTGATGAAGTACTTGCCTTGAATGTTCGACTTGAGCAAACCTCGGGTGACAAAGCACAACAGGCACAAACTGTTAAAAACCTGACCGACAAGCTGAGCGTTTTAGAGCAGCGTAACAACACGCTAGCCAGCAGGATCAGTACGTTGGAAAATGAACTTAGAACGATGGCAACCAAAGTTGTCAGTGGCCCGAATCCTTCTGGTCAATAACCGCCTCGTTTACTCTAAGCCCTCCCCCAAATTCATCGTTCCCGCCTCTGCGGGAATGATGAAAAGACTCGAAAATAACCAAACGTGAGCAGGACTGATTTGCTCGCTGGCTGGCGCATTAACTTATTATGATTTAACGGTTCACATAGATTAGCTCAGTCTTTACCCAGCAAAAGTGGATGGCTCACCATTGAACCTGAAAATTTCAGATAATGAGCATGATCACATTTGATAGACTTCTTAACATGTGTTGCAGACCCTTATCAATTGAGCCTATACCGTTCTTTATCTCGTGCGTTAGAATGCTAATATCGTTGTGTAACAGCAATATAACTATCAAATTGTAGGCATTTTTTGAAACGATTGTAATCAACTGCTAGTGAGAACTGCGCTGGATATTTTTCCCCCAAGAACAACTTTGTTTTTGAGCAGTATTTTATTGTCTAAAATTAGTGAGTAAAAAGTTGGATACAAATATTACCATTCGCGAATTTAAAGAGTCAGACCTCAAATCAGTTAAGCAAATTATCAATGATAACCAGATGTTTCCATCTGAATACTTAGACGACATGGTGTCTGGGTTTTTAAAAAAAGAAACCGAAGAACTTTGGTTTGTTTCAGAAACAGACGAAAATGAAGTCATTTCAATTGCCTATTGCGCTCCAGAACGTATGACAGAAGGAACTTGGAATCTTTTGCTTATAGCAATTTCGAAAAAGATGCAGGGGCGAGGCATCGGTAGCGACTTGGTGGCGCACGTTGAACAGGATTTAAAGTTAAAGGATGCTCGAATCCTCCTCGTAGAAACTTCAGGTCTACCTGATTACACGTTGACTAGAAACTTCTACTCAAAATGCGGTTTTACGCAAATCGCAGTGATACCAGAGTATTATGATGATAGTGACGATAAAATTGTCTTTTGGAAGTTACTAAAGTAACAATTTAATGAAAGTAACGGACATTATTGATGTCCGTTTTTGTTTTTGACCGTTGTGGATCCTGTCAATTCAATGGCCTCTCTGCTGATTTTTCGTGAACTAATATCTTCATACATATAAAGTGATCGATAATAGAGCTCAGTCAGAACAGGCTAAGCTACCTAAGTTTCCACTCTCTTCTCGTCTTGTTGTTTAACCTTAAAATATCAACGCTGTTTTAGAACAAAAACCAGTACACGAAGAACCCGGCAAAGCCGATTAATAATAGCAAACAGCACCAACTGTAGAGCCTGTATGCACCTTTAATTCGCATTTCTATTGGAACGTTAGGTAACGACATCGCCCTTAAATTCAACCAGGCAAAAACAGGTGCAGTAACAAACGCAATCGTAGTGGCAAAATCTATCAACAGTTTGAGTTGACCGGCGAATAGATAAATGACCAACCAGCCGCCGAGACAAATCATAGGAATGATGCTCTTGTAACATAACAGATGCTTTTGTTGGGGTAATGAGAATTGCTTCTCTGCAATACGTGTAATCACTTGACTAAATCCATCGGCGACTGCAAGACAAGTTGAATACATGGCGATAAATATCAGAACACTAACTAGCGGCCTGCTCCAGTCGCCTAATACTGTGGTAAAAATGGTAATGAGTTGTGCCGAAAAGCCAATAGCCGAGTCTTGTAATGCCTGTCCTTGACCGAAGAACAGTTTCGCACCGAATACCATGAACATGAGTGCGAATACCACGCAAAAAATATATCCAATATTAAAATCTAATATGACTTTGGAAACTTGCCTTAACTTCGAATCTTTAAGAGGCGCAGCAGATTTACTTGGATGATGCACATCAGCGGATTCCAGGCGATTTTTCTCTACCACCCAGAGTGAGTGCCAAACAGACACTTCAATCGCTGTTGGCATCCAACCCACCAGCGCCACCATAAATGCAATACTGGTTGCTGTAGAATAGTCAACCTGAACTGACGCTGGTGAAGGCAAATCAACCACAAATAGAGCGACAAAAGTAACCAGGCAGAGAATAGCGAACACCAGCATCATCCAGCGGATCAGTTTATTCAATAATGCGTAACCACCCCCCACCAACAAGCCGATGACACTAAACATGACAATGGCCGACCAAAGGTTTACCGACAAATTAAACGGCAATATATTTGCTAGTACACCTGCAGCGACAATGCTTACCGCCGCCATGATGATAAACATAGTCACAAAATTAACCAGTACCGCAATGCCGTACGCCAGCTTTCCTTGTCTGTGATATGCATCCAACAAACTCTCACCGGTGATCGCTGCATACACTGCCCCTACCCTAAAAAAAGGCAATTTCACCAAATGAGCAATAATGATAAGTGCGGCTAAAGTATAACCAAAGTCAGCGCCCGCCCGAGTAGCCTGGACTACATGTGATACGCCGATACTAGTGGCGGCAAATACCATCCCTGGCCCTATTAATCGCAAACCTGCGTGGAAATTCATAACCATTGCTCCCCCTGAACATTCACTGACATGACGATTAATGCAGCCCTACCTTGCCTTCCATCGCTGAAAATATGGCTTGCGAATCGTAAAATGTGCCTTCTTTAACAGCCCATCTAATGCGTTTGAGGTTATTCAAATCCTCGCTCAAATCCCCTTCAAATACCGCCAAATTGGCCAGTTTTCCAGTCTGGATTGTGCCGATCTGATCGGCTCTTCCCAAAAAGGTAGCGCCATTCAGTGAAGCAATCTTGATCGCTTGGCTTAGCTCAAAGCCCGCTTCGACCAGCAGTTCAATAGCTCTAAGGTTTGATATACCTGCCACAACGCCGCCATAGCCCGTTGGATCCGTACCAACGACAAGTTGTCCGCCAGCCTCCACAAATTTCTTTTCCCAGTGCATCTCACGTTTTAATAATTCAGACCAATCGTTGTTTTCACTTGCCTGTATTTTTGACCAACGATCTAAGTATTGCTGTTTAACGTCTGGGTTCATCAGGCGCAATGCTTGCTGCCAGGCTAACGGCCTGCCTTTAGCGAAAGTCTCATAGATGGTCAGAGTTGAAGTAATGGTGACACTATTTTTCACCAGATGCGCAATCAGTTTATCAATCTCTTTGCTGTCTAAGGGCTGTTTCAATAACGATTCCATTACCTCTTTACTAGCAGGACACTCGTCTTTCCTTTTCGATTTCACAAAATCTGTCGCCGTTACAAATCCGTGTTCCAAATTATCAATACCAAAGTCGGCGGCCTCGCTAAAGGTGACAGAGCATAGGTGCCCGGTAACTTTCTGCTGATTATCATGTGCAAGCTGAATTATGCGCTGCATCTCTTTTTGACGGATATGCATATATAGCTTGTAGGACTCGACCCCCTCGGACAACCAATACTTCACCTGATTTTCGGCATCATCAGCCCCCATCAGCGCTCTTACTTTCATAATCGGTAATCCCGGGCCATTAAGATATGGTGCGGTGACATTGATGTTCGGTCCAATTATCTCTTTATCCTTGATGGCATTACTAACGTTTAAATCTGCATAAGGTGCCATCGTGCCGGCAGTTCTAATAGTTGTCGCTCCACCCGCCAGATATAATTTTGGAAAGCTATACACCATGTCTGAGTAGTTCCCTAATCCAGTTGGATAAAACAGGTGCTCATGCAACATCACAAAGCCAGGAACAATAGTATGTCCGGACAGGTCAATCTCTGTGTAGCCACTGGGTAATAATTCATCCGCGTTTAATACCGCCTCAATGCGCTCACCATTTAACAGAATAGTTTGTTCATACCGAACCGGACTGCCGGTCCCGTCAAACACCGTGACGTTCTTCAAGGCAAATTTTTGCGCTTCATGAACAATAAATTCATTACTATAAGCTTGCGCCGAAAAAATGCTAACTAGCAGCAAAAGCCAGTAATGGAGTGTCAGCTTGAATTTCATTTTAAACCTCAGTAGCACTGAACTAAGAATCGAGTATTTACAATAACTATTGCTAGAAATTTATTTTTGTAAATATACATTCACATATTATACTGAGCATAAAGTGATTTTGTAAATATTGATTCACATTAATGCCGAATATTATTCACGCGCGTCAAAAGCGCAGCGCTATAACTCAAAACAAAATTTTGAAATCTCTGCATGACAGCTTGAACGATAAGTACTTCGAACACATTAGCATCGCTGAACTGGCAGAAGGAGCCGGCGTATCTGTGGGAACCTTTTATCGTCGATTTAAAGATAAAAATGCGCTGATACCATTGTTGTACGAAGATTTTGGAAAGGAGTTAGATGCCTGGGTAACTGAGTTAGAAGTTCATAACTTGGTCGATAAAGAAAAGGTATTTGAATTTCTGATTCACGAAACTGTGCAGTTTATTCGCAAACGCTCCGGTGTGTTTCGCACCCTCCACCTTTACGCCAGGCTTTATCCCGGACTGGTTCCGGAAAATAAAATGACAGCGCGAAAAAAGGAATTTGAACGTATTGCGCGGTGGATAGAAAAACAATTGTTTAACGGTAGCGCATCAGGTCAGCAAGCTGCTAAAACAAATATGTGGGTTTTCATTGCAGTAGATACTTTAATTGAAAAAACACTCTACAACAATGTCACGCCTGCATTGGCCTGCAATATGGAAATCAATGAGTTTGCACTTCATTTAAGCCAAAATCTATATAACGATTACAAGGAAACATTATGAGATTAATTACTGCCCTTAGCTTTTTCATTTTACTCTTTTTTACCGAGATCGCGGTCGCTAATCCCGATAAGAAAATTGCCGAACTAGGGCTTAATTTATCAGAAAAGGGAGAACCTACAGCCACCTTCGTTTATTCGGTTCAAACAGGCAACCTGCTATTTACTGCGGGTCACGTATCGGTCACCCCTGAAGGCAAAGTTATTAAGGGTAAACTAGGTAAAGATCTCACCACTGAACAAGGCGCAGAAGCAGCAAGAATGGCGGGAGTTTCTCTATTAGCCACAATAAAACAAAACCTTGGCTCATTGTCCAGAGTTAAACGATTGGTAAAAGTGACCGGTATGGTAAATAGCACTCCTGACTTCACCCAGCACTCTCAAGTGATTAACGGTTTTTCTGATTTAATGGTGGAAGTATTTGGCGATAACGGACAACACGCCCGTTCAGCGGTTGGCATGAATTCATTACCCTTGAATTCCGCAGTAGAAATAGAAATCATTTTGGAAATAAAAGAGTAATCGCCTTTCAATTTTCGAACTCTTTTTACATAAGGAACGCCTGACAACCCTATTCACTTTCTCAGGCGTGATGTTGTCATTACGACGAAAGACCAAAACAGTATCGCTTGGTCATCCCACCACTGCAACAATAACTACTTATTTTCATTTTCAGATGTGGGCGTAAGCATATCGATTCCTTTATTGGGTACGTCGTCGAATTGCTCGTTATCATCTCCCGATCCTTCAGTTAAGTAAACGGCCCAGTATTCCACATGTGGTGAGTCATTCTTCCTAATGAAGGCGACACCTATTTTATCCTGCTTCAGATAAACCGGATGCTCACCCAACAAGTGTTTGCGGTGATGTTCAGATTGTTTAAATGCACGCCAGACTTTTTCAGCGCTGCTATACCCGCCCGCAACCGCTTCTACCTGATTCGCCATGAAGGTGCCATAGTACTTGGGAAGTTCGAAACCTGCATTTCTCAGTCTTTGATTCGGACTTCCACCTAAGTTATGCATCACTAATCCATGATTAGCCATGATTTCAACTTTGTCCTCAGCAACCTCAATCAAAACACTGCTGCATTGCATAGATGAGCGTCTCTGATGCTCATCATTTAAAATCAGCCTGACTAACTCCTGCGCTTGCTCATTACTGCCGCATTCTAAAAGCTCATTCGCCTCTCCGGGAACGGAGATCAAAATTGTGAGCGCTGCGATGTATTTCAGGTACTGCATAACTTCCCCCTGAGCCTGGCTCTGTCCCTATGATTAATCCCTTTTTCAGTCAAAAAAAAAAAGCGCCATAAGGCGCTTTTTTCAGAAACACGTACTTAGCGGCGTAAGCCCAGACGCTTGATAAGGTCAAGATAACGCTCAGCGTTCTTACCTTTCAAGTAATCAAGCATTTTACGACGTTGGCTAACCATACGTAATAAACCACGACGTGAATGGTGGTCTTTCTTATGGCCAGCGAAGTGGTTTTGCAATTTGTTGATGTTGTGAGTCAACAAAGCAACTTGTACTTCTGGTGAACCAGTATCACCTTCTTTTACGCCGTAATCAGCAATAATTTGTGCCGTTTCTTCTTTAGTTAGTGACATAGTCATCTCCTGTAATTAAAAGTTTGGCCAATCACTAATTCAGCCAAACAGATGAGAGCGCGTATTATAGCGGCAAGTAACTAATTTGCAAGGGCAGCGCGCTAATCTGTGACGCCTGCCCTACGCTTATGTTCTATCATCAACGGGTTGCGCGAGCGCTAGTAAACTACCCGTCTTCTGGGCATGACGAACAGTCCTTCATCCCGCACATGCGCCGGTTGATCTTTAGGCTGTCTGATGGCTTCACCCACCCCTAAAAAGCGAACAGGATCTTGTTGATAGACCCGATACAGATCGCCGTCATTAATTGATAAGCGCTGCGGTAAAATACTTTGACCGTGTTCGAACCTGTCTACCTGCTCGTCATCAAGCTGAATAGCATCCAACGACATAACGGCTTTATCCATTGGCAACAGCAATGAATCCAGCGGGGAAAAATCCTGCTGTTGATGAGCCTGCTCGGCCAAAGCAACGAGCTCATCTAAGGCAATCATTTTATCTGCTGGATAATCTGCAACCTGTGTTCTGTGTAACATGGTGACGTATGCGCCACACCCTAATTTCTGACCTATATCATCCACCAATGAGCGTATATAAGTGCCTTTACTGCAGTGAACCGTCATGGTGATTTCGGGCAAGCTAATCTGATCAATGGTGAGGGAAAAAATCGTGATATCCCGCGCTTTACGCTCAATAGTGATACCTTGTCGTGCGTACCAGTAAAGCGGCTTACCCTCGTGCTTTAGTGCTGAAAACATAGAAGGGATTTGTTTACTCTGTCCGATAAATGCCAAACAGGCATCCATCGCCTCCTGCTCACGGACGTTAACAGGCTTTTCTTCTACCACTTCTCCATCTGCGTCAGAGGTGGTTGTGCGTATACCTAATTTGGCTGTGACCTGATAGGTTTTGTCTGCATCTAACAAAAACTGTGAAAACTTGGTGGCTTCTCCCAGACAAACTGGAAGCATTCCGCTGGCCAAAGGGTCCAGCGCGCCTGTGTGGCCGGCTTTTTCGGCCTGATACAACCATCTTACTTTTTGCAGAATATTGTTTGACGAGCCTCCAACGGGCTTGTTTACCAATACAATACCATTGATTTTACGGCCTTTTCTGCGCCTTCCCATCGTGATTACTCGTTATCTTCAGACTGCTTTTTCGCATTATCCTTCGCTACGGTTTGCGATACTAAGTTAGAAATCCGCATCCCTTCCTGGATAGATTTATCTTCGAAGAAGTGTAAATGGGGAACCGAACGCATTCTCACACGCTTGGCCAATAAACTTCTAATGAAGCCTTTATTATCCTCTAACTGCTTCATCTGCGTCTTAACTTGTTCCGCTTCGCAGTTGTATAGCGTAATAAAGATCTTTGCATGCGCTAAATCTCTGGACACCTCAACATCAGAAACGGTGATCAGCGGTAAGTTACCCACCTTATGCTTGTATTCGTTCTGCAAAATACTGGCGATTTCTTTGTGAACCTGTTGAGAAACTCTATCTGTACGCGAAAATTCACGTGCCATAGTCATTCTCCTTAAATTGAACTGATAGGCAGAAAAATGGGGGCTAAGTTGCCCCCATTCAATGTTTATTAAATTGGTTGCTACTGAATGTGACGCGCTACTTCGATGATTTCGAATACCTCGATCTGGTCACCGACCTTAACATCGTTGTAGTTCTTAACCCCGATACCACACTCCATGCCATTACGAACTTCCTGAACATCATCTTTAAATCGACGTAAAGACTCAAGTTCACCTTCGTAAATTACCACGTTGTCACGAAGTACACGGATTGGATTGCTACGCTTAACATTACCTTCCGTAACCATACAACCAGCAATTGCACCCAGCTTCGGTGACTTAAATACGTCACGAACTTCAGCCAGACCAATAATTTCCTGCTTGAACTCAGGCGCAAGCATACCACTCATGGCTTGCTTGACTTCGTCAATCAGGTCGTAGATCACACTGTAATAACGCAGATCAGTCTCTTCTGCTTCAATAACACGGCGAGCAGTTGCATCAGCACGTACGTTAAAGCCCAAAATAATGGCACCGGATGCGGCGGCAAGCGTCGCATCGGTTTCGGTGATACCACCAACTCCAGAACCTACGATATTAACTTTTACTTCGTCAGTGGACAATTTGACCAATGAATCTGAAATAGCTTCAACAGAGCCCTGAACATCCGCTTTAAGAACGATATTCAAGTCGCTCACATCGCCTGATTCCATATTGGCAAACATGTTTTCGAGCTTCGCTTTTTGCTGACGAGCCAGCTTAAGTTCGCGCTGTTTTTGATGACGTTTGGCAGCGACTTCACGCGCTTTACGCTCGTCTTTTACTACCACGGCGTCTTCACCCGCAGTAGGTACGCCAGATAACCCTAGCACCTCAACGGGGGTTGATGGACCAGCAGTTTTGACTTCGTTACCATTTTCATCGCGCATCGCGCGTACACGGCCGTATTCTTCACCGCAAAGCAGGATATCACCCGCATTAACCTGGCCTTGCTGAATAAGCACAGATGCAACCGGTCCACGTCCTTTATCCAGACGCGATTCGATAACAATACCGCGCCCTGGTCCTGAATCCACCGCTTTAAGATCTAACAGCTCAGCCTGCAGATTGATCGCTTCAAGTAATGAATCTACCCCTTTACCGGTTTTGGCAGAAACGTTAACAAATTGATGCTCACCACCCCACTCTTCTGAAATTACTTCTAACTGAGACAGTTCCGTTTTCACCCGATCTGGATCAGCGGTTTCTTTGTCCATTTTGTTAACAGCAACAATCAACGGGACATTCGCAGCACGCGCGTGTTGAACCGCCTCTTTGGTTTGCGGCATTACGCCATCGTCTGCAGCAACAACCAAAATAACAATGTCAGTGGCTGTCGCACCACGAGCACGCATAGCAGTAAAGGCCGCGTGTCCAGGTGTGTCTAAGAAACAGATTTCGCCATTATCGGTTTCCACTTTGTAAGCACCGATGTGCTGAGTAATACCGCCAGCCTCACCAGCAGCCACTTTCGCGCGGCGAATGTAGTCAAGCAAAGAGGTTTTACCATGGTCGACGTGGCCCATAATAGTTACCACAGGTGCACGGGTAATCGCTTCACCCTGGTCTGTGTTGGCCAGTAATTCGTCTTCAAGCGCGTTGTCATTGACCAACTCGTATTTATGACCCATTTCCTCAATCACTAATACGGCAGTATCCTGATCGAGAACCTGATTGATGGTCGCCATTTCGCCCATTTTCATCATGGCTTTGATAACTTCATTGGACTTCACCGCCAGACGGTTTGCCAACTCACCTACCGTGATGGTCTCACCCAGTTTAACGACACGTTCAACCGGTTGTGCTGGCTTGTTAAAGCCCTGCTTAAGATGCTCACCGGCATTCTTTTTAGATTTTTTACGACGACGAGAGGAGCGTTCTATTTGCATGTCCTCTTCATCTTCTGCTTCCTGAGCATAACGATTAGAATGCAAGTGGACCTCTTCTGCTTCCGCTTTCTTACGACGCTCTTCTTCTTCTTTCCAGCGACGCTCGTTTTCCTCAGCTAACTTACGTGCTTCATCAGCCGCTTTTTTCGCGTCTTCTTCCAACTTGCGCTTGGCTTCGTCTTCTTGCTGTTTGCGTAAACGCTCTTCTTCCTGACGCGCTTTTTCCTGCGCTTCACGTTCTTCACTTGTCAGTGATTCGTCTTGCTGTTTACGCGCTTCAGCTTCCTGCTTGGCTTTTTCGGCACGCTTAGCACGCTCAGCTTCAGCCGCCTTTTTGGCCTCTTCCGCTTTTTTCGCTTTTTCGTCTGCTAGACGCTTCGCTTCAGCCGCTGCCTTTTCCTCTGCTTCACGACGGGCTTCTTCTTCCTTGCGGCGAGCTTCTTCTTCAGCTTGGCGCTGTTCGTCCATTTCGCTGCGTTTAACGTAGGTACGCTTCTTGCGCACCTCGACTTTTACCGCTTTAGATTTGCCTACGCTCAAAGTACTGGTGGTTTTACGCTTAAGCGTCATACGCGTAGGCTCTTCAGAACCCGCGCCACCATGCTGTTTACTCAAATGATCAAGCAATTTACGCTTTTCATCTTCTGTTACCTGAGAGTCAACAGCTTTTTTGATCCCAGCATCTTCAAACTGGCTAACCAGCCGGTCAACGGTTGTACCAATGTCACTGGCGAGCTTTTCTATAGATACTTCTGCCATTACGTGTTTATCCCCCTGCTGACCTATTCTTCATTAAACCAGACGATATTACGCGCAGCCATAATTAAGGCCCCCGCTTTTTCTTCGCCAAGTTCTTCAATATCACTGATATCGTCTGTGCCTTGCTCAGCTAACTCTTCCAAGTCAGTGATTCCGCGACTAGCTAACACAAACGCAACATGACGACTCATACCTTCCAAATTCAGCATTGCTTCGGTAGGTTCAGAACCATCAAGCGATTCTTCATTTGCCAATGCGCGTGTGGTTAACGCGGCACGAGCACGATTGCGCAGTTCTTCAACGGTATTTTCATCCAG
This sequence comes from Alteromonas ponticola, assembly GCF_012911815.1. Classification (GTDB taxonomy): domain Bacteria; phylum Pseudomonadota; class Gammaproteobacteria; order Enterobacterales; family Alteromonadaceae; genus Alteromonas; species Alteromonas ponticola. The sequence goes on from NZ_JAATNW010000007.1 coordinate 231,903, forward strand.
ACCTTCAATGGCCATTAATTCATTTACCGGAACATAAGCAACTTCTTCCAATGTACTGAAGCCTTCATCAGCCAGTACACCAGCAAACTCTTCATCGATGTCTAATGCATCAACGAAAATCTGAATAACTTTTGAAGTTTCTTCTTCATGCTTGTTATTCAGGTCTTCAATGGTCATTACGTTAAGTTCCCAACCGGTAAGCTGGCTGGCTAAACGTACATTCTGACCACTGCGTCCAATTGCCTGAGCTAAATTGTCCGCTTCTACTGCGACATCCATAGTATGGCTGTCTTCATCAACAACAATTGACGCTACTTCTGCAGGTGCCATGGCGTTGATAACAAACTGGGCAGGATTTTCATCCCACAATACGATATCAACACGCTCACCGCCTAACTCGCCTGAAACCGCTTGTACCCGTGAGCCACGCATACCGACACACGCACCCACCGGGTCAAGACGTTTGTCGTTAGTTTTTACTGCAATTTTAGCGCGTGAACCCGGGTCCCGTGCCGCCGACTTGATTTCCAGCGTTTCTTCAGCAATTTCTGGCACTTCAAGACGGAACAATTCAACTAGCATGTCAGGGTGAGTACGGCTGACAAACAACTGCGCTCCACGCGCTTCAGGACGAATCACAAAAAGTAGTCCGCGCACGCGATCGCCTGGACGGAATGTCTCACGTGGTAACATGTCGTCACGGAAGATAACCCCTTCAGCGTTATTGCCCAGGTCGATGATGATGTTGTCACGGTTTACTTTCTTCACCGTTCCGGTCACTAACTCACCGACTTTATCCTGATATTCAGCAACCATCTGCGCACGCTCAGCTTCACGTACTTTTTGTACGATGACCTGCTTTGCCGTCTGCGTCGTGATTCGATCAAATGCAATTGACTCTATCTGCTCTTCTACATAATCACCGATCTGAATGTCAGGTTCGTCGATTTGTGCAGCAGACAATGTCAATTCTGCGTACGGATTTTCCTGCTCTTGATCATCTGCGATCACTTCCCAACGACGGAAAGTATCAAAATCACCTGTGGTACGATTAATACTTACCCGAACTTCAATGTCGCCTTCGTTTTTCTTTTTTGTCGCACTGGCAATTGCAAATTCCAATGCTTCAAAAATCTTTTCTCTAGGCACTTGTTTTTCATTTGAAACGGCTTCAGCCACTAACAAAATTTCTTTATTCATTTTCGCCTCACTCATGCTTCCTGTACGAAAGCGATGCTGTTCCATTAGTCAAATGTGGGAACAACGTTACCTTTTTCGATATTCGCCACAGCTAATTGAAACTGCTGGCCATCCACTTCAATACTGACATTGCCGTTTTCACACGCCAGTAGCTTACCTTTGAAATTACGTCTGTTATCAATTGGCATGCGGGTACGGATTTGCACCACTTCACCTACCGAAGCAATGTAATGCTTCTCTTTGAACAATGGGCGGTCCATTCCCGGTGACGAAACTTCAAGGTTGTATTCGGTGCTGATAGGATCTTCGACGTCAAGAATTGCGCTTGCCTGATGACTGACATCGGCACAGTCGTCAACTGTGATCCCGTTTTCATGATCAATAAACACACGCAAAATCGAATGCTTGCCGGCGCGCACAAACTCTACGCCCACCAGTTCAAAACCTAACGCTTCGACACCAGGTTCAAGCATTTCAGTTAACTTGTCTTCAAGTCTTGACAATCGTAACCTCCAAAAACAAAAAATGGGCATATAGCCCAACTGAAACTATGTAAGTTGGGTTCTGCATACGTACAGGCCAATTACACAGATTAAGATACAACAAAAAGCCCCGTACTAGCGGGGCTTTGTGAAAATAGGGACCCAAAGCTGCTCACTAGCAGCTGCAGACTAATGGGTAATTCGCCAACTGGCAAAGCCTGCACTAGCAATGCGTTTCTGTTTTACTACCTAACAGATTGCCCGCTATTGCTAAAAAGTGCGGGCATTATACTGATATTCGAATGGTTACGCAACATGCAGTTTCACACTTAAATCCGTAAGTTTACGTTTTAATTATTCGCTGTCGTCGTCTTTCCAGCGATGTTTTATTTTGAGAAATTCGTCAAGGTTAGCTTCCAGCAATTCTACCAGTCGGGATTCGAAATGCAGTTCTTTCTGAGCGTTAATATAACGCATGGTTTCTTCAACAGACCACGCATCCTTATATGGGCGCTTGCTGGTTAGGGCATCAAAAACGTCGGCTAACGCAACGATTCTGCCTTCGATTGGAATTTCTTCGCCCTTAAGTCCATTGGGGTAGCCCGTACCATCCCACTTTTCATGATGGGTCAGCGCGACTGATTTTGCTATAGCCAGTAACTCTGAATTGGCTTCTCCCAGTATTTCCGCCCCAATTAAAGGGTGAGTGCGCATAATGGCAAATTCTTCTTCGGTAAGTCTGGCGGGCTTCAACATGATGCTGTCCGGAATGCCTATTTTGCCGATATCGTGCATAGGTGCAGCGTGTAACAGCAAGTCTGCCTGTTCTTTTGAAAAGCCATAAGCTAACGCGAGCACCCGAGCATAGTGGCTCATGCGCATCACATGCATACCGGTTTCGTTATCTTTATATTCTGCCGCCCGGCCAAGACGCTGTACCACTTCAAGGCGCGTCCGTCTGAGCTCTTCTGCCTGAACCAGGGAAAGGTGTGTTTTTACCCGCGCCAACACAACACTTGGAGAAATCGGTTTAGTGATATAATCAACGCAGCCCACGTTAAAGCCTTCAGTTTCATCATGCTCCTGATTCAGAGCGGTAACAAAGATGATCGGAATGGCGTGCGTTTCCGCATTGGTCTTCAGCACTTTACAGGTTTCGAACCCTGTCATGCCGGGCATCATCACATCGAGTAAAATCAGTGAAGGCTGTTGTTCACTCGCCAGCCGGATCGCCTCTTCGCCACTTTTAGCGAAAATTAAATTATAGTGCGGCGACAACAGTTGACGCAGCACACGTAAATTAACTGGCTCATCATCTACCAGCAATATCGTTGGGGCTGACACTGTTTTAAGCATAATAATTATCTACCACCTTCAATTTCGTTCAGCAATTTTGTCAAACTTTCCTGTGCTCGCTCAAACTCAAAGTCTTCAATATCCGATAAAATTTCTTCAATCGCCTGTGCAAATTTTCCTTTTGGCAACTTAGCTAACAGCTCTATTTCGTCTTCATTGAGCTGATGGCGTGAAACACTTACCTGCAGAGTTTGCAGGTGTTCTGTTAATTTTGCGCTATCTACGTGCTCTCTGTCATCGACATTCAGTGCCGATGATATAATCGCAGCATCGATTTCAGCTTCAACATGCAGCAGCGCTTGCTCTACGTCGTTTAAAGCTTCCACCACGTTTTTCTGCTCTCTTGCACTGACTTCAAGCTGACCTAAACTGGCAGCGAACTCATTCAGCGCAAGATTTCCGGCACTCCCTCTTAGACCATGACTTTGGGACAACACAGCAGGCCAGTCTTGCTCTTTAACCGCATGTCGCAAAAGCGCTATTCTTTCGTGGTTTTCGATAATAAAACGGCTTAACTCCTCTTCATGTTTAGCACGAGAGCCCCACAGGCGCTCGCCCATCTTTTTGTCGACGACCTTGCCATTGTCGATCACCGCAGAGCTTTTTGAAGGCTTAATTTCCAGGTTTAAAACACGCGCAATTTCTTCACACAGCGAGGGGAAGTCTACTGGCTTGTTGGCAAAGCCTTCCATACCAGCTGCATCCGCTTCTTGTTTATCCTGCACCAATACACTGGCTGTCAGGGCAATAATTGGCGTAGCTGGGAGATTGTGCTGTTTTTCATATTGGCGTCTCTGCCTGGCCGCCGAAAGACCATCAAGTACTGGCATCTGCAAATCCATCAAAACCACATCAAACGATTTTTCACGCATGTATTCCAACGCTTCTTCACCGTTAGTCGCAGACACAATGGTGTGGCCTTCCCGACCCAGCATCGCATTCAGTAAGTCCACATTCTGTGCAATGTCATCAACCACTAAAATTGTCAGCGCTGGAAGTTGGGTTTGTTCAAAGTGCGAGATCTCCTCAGCTTTTGCTACCGGTTCGAGGGGTAGGCTAAAACTAAATGTAGAACCTTTGCCTAACTCACTTTTAACCGTTATCTGCCCCCCCATCAGTTCAACAAGCTGTTTGCTGATCGTTGTGCCAAGCCCAGTACCGCCATATTTACGGCTCATCGAAGCATCAGCCTGCGAGAACGCATCAAATACCTGCTCCAGTTGGGTTGGCGTCATTCCAATACCCGTATCAATAATATCAAAGCGCACATCATTTGCTTTAACCGGGTATACATGCAGAGCAACGTGTCCCTGACTGGTAAATTTAACGGCGTTGCCGATAATGTTATTCAGCACCTGCCGCAGACGCTCTGGCACGCCCCGGTAATGACTGGAAACATCGGATGAAATATCAACGTTAAGCTCCAGACCTTTGCGTTTTGCCTCAAGCCAAAATGTAGAAAACACCGTGTCGATTTCGTTGCTTAAATTGAAGATACGATACTCTAATTCCAATTTTCCCTTATCCAACTTTGCGCTGTCTAAAATGTCATTTAACAGATGAAGCAGAGAGCGTGCAGAACGATTAATGGTATTTAAATGCTTAAGTTGATTTGTCTCCATGGGCTCATCTAACAACAAATCGCTAAAACCTATAATGGAGTTCATGGGGGTGCGAATTTCATGACTCATGTTAGCCAAAAAGGCGGTTCGCACTGCGGCAGCCTGCTCAGCAGCTTGTTTCGCCTCGCGTAAGTCTTCTTCCATTTTACGCCGCGCTGAAACATCCATTATAAAACCATCCAGCCACTGGGTTTCACCGTCTTCATCTTTGACGAATTTACCGTGTTCACTTACCCAACGGACATTCCCTTGTCGATCATAGATGCGGTATTCAAGGTCAAACTGCCCCGTTTTTCCGTAGGATTCCTGGATTAGCGCAACGTCATCCGGGTGATACAAATCCTGAAAACTTATTGACGGATCCGGTAATTCAAATTCAGACGCAGGGTAGCCGGTTATCTCTTCTACCGCTTCACTGATGAACACCATAGGCCAGGAAGGCTCATCCAGACAGCGATACGCTATGCCTGGAATATTCTGAATGAAAGAACGAAATTTAGCCTCATTTTCTTTTAAAGCGCGTTCCATCTTAATTCGCTGCCGAATATCTTCGATGAAGGCTACAAAGAAATGTTCACCATGCAACTTGGTCAGTCCAACTCCCAGTCTTATTGGGATGAGTGAGCCATCCTTGTGGAGAGCTTGCACGTCACGACTTTCACCGACCAGGTGCCGTACCCCCTCACCTTTCGCTGCCCCGAAAAACTGTTCATCGTATATATGTCTTCGCTCGGGTGGTACTACGCTGAGTACTGAATTTCCCAACAGCTCCTGCTCTGACCAGCCGAGAATTTTAGTTACCGCGGGGTTAACACGTATGATGACGCCTTTAGAATTCACCGTTAAAATGCCGTCAATAGCCGTTTGCGTAATCGCATTTTGCAGGCGTTCACTTTCCAACGCGCGGGCGGTGGCGTCTTTATATTTGTAAAGAATTGAAATACCAGACACAAAGGCAATCAGCGTCAAGGTGGTTAGGCTGACAGCAATGGCAAGGTAATAAGAAATATTAGCGGTTTGCTGCGAGAGTTCCAGCCCTGGGGGTTTTACGAATCTGGCTGCGCTCATTCCCGTATAATGCATGCCGGAAATGGCCAGACCCATTACCACCCCCGCCAGCACCATCGTACTTGTCGACGCACGTTTGTCCTTGCGCATACGCGTCAGACCAAAACGAATATACAGCGCCAGCATGGCAAGAATAACGGCCACAACAATAGAAAGTAAAAATAATGGCAAGCTGTATCGAAGCAGCGGCGCCATTTCCATCGCAGCCATTCCCGTATAATGCATTGTCCCAATGCCTGCGCCAACCAGCACACCACCAATAATAATTTGCGGGGGAGTAATGGTGGATTCGACGAGTTGTCTTAATGCTACCCAGGCCGCAGCAACCCCAGGAAATGCGGACAATGCAGTTAAGCCCGCATTGTATTGAACAGGTGTGCACAGATTAAATGCTAACATCCCCAGAAAGTGCATTGCCCAAATTCCTCCACCAAGCGCCAGACTTCCTGTCGCTAAAAGTAAATTTCGGCGCCCGGCCGCTCTCGATTCGCGCGCTTGCTCTGCCACTTGAAATCCCATAAAGGAAGCAAGGATAGCAATCATTACTGATAGCAAAACCAACCATGGACTGTAATCGCCGTAAACTAACAGCGAAGAGTCGGGAATAGAAAACGCGGTAATTAATGAGTCAAGCATACGGCCTTACTACTAGTGTTGGAGAAGAAAGAAGTTTCCGTCTTAGATGAGCAGAGAGTACGGTTCTATATCCAGTTTGGGACAAAATGATAACCCGAAAGATTATAAAGGCCTTTTACGTTTGACACGTTATACCTGTTAAATCATAAGTATATGTTTAAAAGCTGGATTGTTTTGGCGAGTGGCGATAAGAATTACACCGTTAAAACAAAAAAAGCCCTGATTTTCATCAGGGCCTTAAATGTGGTTGCGGGAGCAGGATTTGAACCTACGACCTTCGGGTTATGAGCCCGACGAGCTACCAGACTGCTCCATCCCGCGTCTGAACTGGTTTTGAAGGCTAGCTGTTATTTGCTGTTGCCGTTCAAGTGGTGCGTATTATACATAGTGAATTATGCTTGGCAAGCGATGTTTCAAAGAAAATTCAACTTTTACGACTGTTTGCTCACTTAACACCCAACTTGCTTAACTATTCAACACCTAAACCGGAATTTACCTGAATTTCTCCATTTTTTCCGCCATAGTGAAGTCCAAATCACTAAGCCCACCCACATCGTGGGTTGTTAATGTTACCTCTACTTTATTATAGACGTTAAACCACTCTGGGTGGTGATTTAATTTTTCCGCCCAAATGGCAATTTGTGACATCCAGCCGAATGCGCGTATAAAGCTTTTAAATTTAAACGTCTTGGTAATCTTATCTTCTTCAAGCTGCCACTGCTCCTCTGCGCCGAGTGTTTCATTTAATTTATTCAGTGCCTGCTCAATTTGAGACGTATCCAATTTTTCTGCCATCACGTTGCTCCAAGATTGTTAATTCACATTGTGTTCATCACTAAATCATATAGTTACCCACTCACTGCTATTGTGGCAAACTTGCCGCAAGAAAAGGCGTATTCAGTGCGTGCTAATAGCTTTACACGTAATCATGCGAAAGAAGTTCATTTTTTTGTGCTTACCAGGTACAGCATAAAATATAAATAACGGTTTTATTTAGCTCAGTCGCCGACGACAGCTGCCTGTGAAAAATTAAACACACTTCAATGAACCACTGTATGAAATGCAAGCAACCGAGTATTTATCTTAGCTCGTCAATAGATCCCTGATTATCATAGGTGCCAAATTTTATACCCAGGTATCAGACTGGTTATTTTTTAATCGCGTAAAGTTTTCTTTAATGAACTCGAATAACCATTAAGGCGGAATCACGACAAGCTTCCAAAATTATACGTTCGAGGAATTAACCATGTTGAAAGTAGTTAAATCATCTTTAGTCATCGCGTTTGCTTCTTTAAGTGTTACAGGCATAGCCAACGCTGACATTAATGCCGACCTGGCAAATATTTGCACCATTGTTCAGGCCGATGATAAAGGAGAACTGCGTAAAAAAATGCGCAGCGTTCAATCGGACTATCGCTTGAAATTAAACGATTATTATTCTGGTATATCCTGCAGCGGGAATAGCTTGATCCGAACAGCGATTCTTTCAAATGCGGTTGAAGTTGGAACCTTGATGGTTAAAAAGATGCCGAAATCAGATCTGGCGGCACCTGAGAAAGATGGTAAAACCTTACAGGCCTGGATCACCGAACAGGGTCTTCAGGATAATCCTATCAATGCAGTGTTGTTAGATCGCATGTAATGAATCAGTACTAAACGCAAATACGTTCTCCCTTTTACGACGCCCTACAAGTAAGATTGTGGGGCTTTTTTTATCCGCTAGCCGAACCCCGATCGTGTGTCACATTATATAAACGTTAATAACGATCTCATTTGTCAGCACTACCATTCGATAATTCACCCCGGACCTTTTATATAGTACACAAAAATGAAAAGTAAAAAGTCCAGGTTGCAGGGAGCCAGTAAGAAAATCCCCCTAAGAGCTACGCTTTGCTATCGTTAATGTGACGCGATGAAATAAGTAAACCCACCTCACTCAAAACTTAGAACAACCATTTATTATTCATATACATATGAGGTTAAGCACAGTACGGTTCTATTATTTTTTCACAGACCTGATACGTATGACTTCGCATATCATGTTATCAGCGTCAGTATTTTCACACTCCGTTAAATCCCGTTTAATGCTTCCCGAACAAAACAAACACCGAAATTCTTTAAAGGAAATTAACCATGTTGAAAATTGTTAAAACTTCCCTTGCCGTTGCTATTACGTCATTAACTTTTGCCAATGTTGCACAAGCATCTATCGAAGACGACTTGGCTAACATCTGCACTATCGTTCAAGCTGATGATAAAGGCGAACTACGTAAAAAAATGCGTCGCGTTCAGTCAGACTATAACCTTAAATTACACGATTACTATACTGGTATCAGCTGTAATGGTAATAGTCTTATTCGTACCGCGTTAACAAATAATGCAGTTGAAGTTGGCACTTTGCTTGTGAAAAAAATGCCTAAATCAAATCTTGAAGCACCTGAAGAGGACGGAAAAACTTTGCAGGCATGGATTTCAGAAAAAGGCTTGGCAGGTAACCCTATTGCCGTTGAATTGCAAGGCCGTATCTAAACCGATTACATGAATGCCATGTGAATTTTTTCAACATGGTCGCGGACTTAACTCCGCTCCCAGTGGCTCCCCAAGGGAGCCACTTTCTTTTGTATCCCCCCTATGTATTAACTTTAATACTCAAGTATCAACCTTCTAGTAGCTGCAACTTTTAAATTAGTTTTTAATGCGCTCGATTTCGCCACACTTGCGTGGCTTTCTTGAGGAAAAACCATGTTGAAATTTGTTAAACACGCTTTGGTCACATCAATGTTTGCGTTGGGTCTGTCGGCTCAGGCATCAGCTATAGGTAACGTGAATGAAGCGTTAGCGAATATTTGTACTATCGTACAGGCTGACGACAAAGGTGAGCTGCGTAAAAAAATGAAAGCAGTTGAAGATGACTTCAGATTAAAGTTGCAGGACTACTATTCTGGTATCTCGTGTGACGGCAATAGCTTAATTCGCACTGCGATGCTGAATAACGCTGAAGAGGCAGGTACTTTACTGATAAAGAAAATGCCCAAGTCTGCGTTGAATGAACCAGAAAAAGATGGCAAAACGTTGCAGGCATGGGTGAGCGAAAAAGGTCTTAATACCAACCCATTAGCGCAAGTGCTGGCAGAACGTATCTAAGCAAACTATTCATACTCAAGCAAATGAGCTGACCTGCTGCGTCGGCTCTTTTTTTTGTGCTGTCGTTCCTGTTTTACTCTGCTCAATGGTGTTACTAGCCAATTGTGACCGACTGATTTAAAACACCGCACTTGCGTATCAGTATTAATACGCTTGTATTTTACTCCCTCTATCTTATATGGGCTTTTTAACCTTTAATTAGCGTGCAGACAAAATAATTCGGATAAGCGTCCGACAAGGAGCGGGTATCGTATGAAAGCCATAGTTAAAAGCGTATTGATGTTATCGTTACTTAGCATGAGCATTTCGTCGTTCTCGTTTGAACGACCAGATGCAGGCCACCAGCAGGTTACAGCTGATTTTAGTGAAAAAAAGCAGCGTCAGTCCTCTATGCTGCAATTAGTTTCTTTTATGCAGGATCAGAATTCTGAGTCGCATAACGACGTTAGCAATAATGAATTGATCCTACAATCTATCCAGCAAAATTCATTGAGCCACAAAAAGTTACCTGAACACTTGATTGCAGTACGTTGAGATAAATCCAACGATTCAAGTTCATTATTGTCAATTATTAAATGTTGTAACTATAACGATTCAACATGGCATGCAGAGAGATCTGCAACTTCAAACGGCTTCCTTCGGGAAGCCGTTTTCTTTGCTAAACGGTTAGCCATAATTATGGCATCAGGCACAACAATAACCGTACCTGTTGTTAATCATATAAGCTAACGCAATCAGCCCAGGCTTAACTGGCAATGGTGTCTAAAATTAACTTTCCCCTGGCCTCACGATTAATCAGTCGATTTAGCGCGGTCGCCGCTTCGCTTAATGGATAACGTTGCTCAATATGAACTGTGATGTCTCCCGCACTGGCCCATGAAAATAGTTCGTGCATATTTTGGCGAAAAACATCAGGCTCTCTTTGAATGAATTGGCCCCAGAACACCCCCACCAGTGAAAATCCTTTCACCAACGCCAGGTTAGCCGCCAGCTTGGGAATTTCGCCACTGGCAAAACCTACGGTTAAAAGCCTTCCTTTCCATGCCATAACGCGGGCGCAGGCAGCAAAGGCTTCACCACCTACACAGTCATAAACCACGTCTATCCCTTTTCCCTGAGTTAACTCTTTTAGTGTCTCTTTAAGATCCTGTTTCACGTAATTAATGGTGATATCTGCACCATACTTTTCAGCCAGCTTTAACTTTTCTGTCGTCGAGCAAACAGCAATTACCTTTGCTCCCATTCGTTTGCCTATCTGAACGGCTGCTAAGCCGGTGCCGCCAGCGGCCCCTGTCACCAAAAGTGTTTCTCCCGCCTGTAACGCTGCGCGCTGTTTTAACGCATGGTGGGCAGTGGCATGCGCTGTGATCAGTCCTGCCGCCGCCTGCTCTGTTACGCCTTCTGGTATCGGCATGACCTGGGTTGCTGGTAACGCAACTTTTTCAGCAAATCCACCTAACTGACTAATCCCTATCACCCGATCGCCCTGTTGAAACGATGTCACATTTTTACCGCACTTATGTACAGTCCCGGCAACCTCGCTTCCTGGAATAAATGGAAATTCAGGCTGCATTTGATACAACCCCTGCACCAGCAAAGCATCAGGAAAGTTAACACCCGCTGCGGCAACATCGATTAAAATGTCATTCTCACCGATATCAGGATCGTTCACTTCAGCAAAGGCCAAATTTTCAACGGGACCAAATTCATTACAAATGATGGCTTTCATTTTAATCCTTGTTTTGTGTTAAACAGCATGAGAAAGCATTGTCTTCTATGCAGTTTGAAGATGGAATTTAAGGTACCTGCAAATTTCCACTTTAGACCACTTTTAGACCAAGTCGCTAGGAAAATGAATAAAAGTAAGTTATAACCTAAACATAATAAAAAAATGTTTTCACTAACGGAATTCATATAAAGAAGCTCTATACATGGACAAATCACTTACACTTCACAAAACTATTCTCGCCACATCCATCGCTTCTCTTGTCTCAAGCGCCGTTTTTGCTCAGGAGCAGGAAGGCTCACTTGAACATATTGAGGTCACCAGCCAAAAACGGGTGCAAAACTTACAGGACGTGCCTGTGGCAGTTACCGCGTTGAGTGGTAATGATTTACTTGATTCAATTTCCTTTGATGTTTTTGATTTGCAATCCTACGTTCCGGCATTCGCGGCGTTTCAAAGTCAGAGCGCGACCAACAGTGGCTTTTCCATAAGATCAATTGGTACATCCACACAGAATTTTGGCTTTGAGCCCTCTGTAGGCCTCTATGTTGATGGGGTCTACCGCTCGCGCCAAAATTCGATAATTAATGATTTAGCTGATATTCAGCGAATCGAGATTTTGCGCGGTCCCCAAGGTACCTTGTTTGGGAAAAATACCCCTGCGGGTGCAGTTTCGATCTTTACCAAGCCCCCTACCTTTGTCAATGGCGATGGATATGTCAGTGCCACTGTCGGTAACGATAACCTGCTTAGTGTACAGGGCGCTTCTTCGTTTGTAGCCATAGAAGATGAGCTGGCTTTTCGCGCGTCAGGATTTACCACTCACCGTGATGGCTGGATTGATGAAGCTAATTCGGGTGAGTCGATGAATGACCGCAAGCGGTCAGGTGTGCGCCTGCAGGCACTTTATCAACCCCGCGACGACTTATCGGTGCGACTGATCGCCGATTATGCCGAAATAGACGAAGTTTGTTGTGGCGCGTTAACGTTTCAGGGCAACCAAAGCGCACTGGGGATTGAAGGTAAATTTGGAACTGATGCCATGTTAGCCATGCCTCCGTTTGACGCTACAATTTACGATAAAGACGATTTTTACAACTACACAACCGCCCTCTCCTTCCTGCCAGAATCTACAATGGAAGATCAGGGCGTTTCGGCCCATGTCAGCTATACCATTAACGAAAACTGGCAATTGCAAAGTATTTCTGCGGTGCGTAGTTTCAATAGTTACGATAAGGTGGATGCTGATTTTTCTGACGCCGAACTGTTATTAACCAAGAACGATGCAGACCTGAATTCTTTCTCTCAGGAGTTGAGGTTGCATTATACTACCAGCGATTTTAACGGCTTGTTAGGCGTCTATTATTATTCGCAAAATCTCAATCTGGACTATGATATAGCGACGCAAGATGATTTTCCCTTTTTATTCGCAGGATTTGCAGCTGAGGTATTACCGCTTATTGACGGATTAAACGCGATCAGTCTGATGACCGGCGGTATGATTCAGGCTGCGGCACCAGCGGCTCCAGGCAATACACATTTCACCCACAATGCCTATCAGGAACAAGACAGCTACGCGGTATTCGCGCAAAGCGACTGGCGTTTCACGCCACGATGGGAGCTGACTACCGGATTAAGATACACCCGCGAAGATAAAAGTCTTACCGGGATTTACGATGAGCAAGGCCCCGGTATCGACGGTTTGTCCACCGCACCTGGCGAAATTCCTAACCCGGTGGCAGCAGGTGCCGCGTTGCAGAATATTGGTGCAGCTTTGATGATGGGCGCAATGCCGTCGGCTAATGACCTGGCCACCATTGCGCCGTTTCAACAGGCCGGATGGGGATATTATTTGCTTAATACAGCCACCGTTTTACCTCGCCCACCTCTGGACGAATCCTTTAGCGATAGCCAGGTAACCGGAACGGTTAAATTAAGCTGGCAACCCACCGCTGAGCAACTACTGTATTCTTCACTATCTACCGGTTACAAGTCAGGTGGAATTAATACCGATCGAATTTCCGCATTGTTAGATCCTGTATTTAAGGCTGAAAAATCAAGAAGCGTGGAGGTAGGTCTCAAACAGGATTGGAATGATGCGAATTTGCGCTTAAATGTGGCTGCACACATCACTGAAATCGAAGACTTTCAGTCATCAACCTTTACCGGAACAGGATTTAATCTGTCCAACGCAGGAGACTTTGATAGTAAAGGGGTTGAAGTCGAATTAACCTGGAACCCGTTGGTCGACACCGCCCTGACGTTTAATTTCACCTATAACAAGGCCACCTTCGACTCGTTTGAACGCGGAACCTGCTGGTCGGCAACGCCGTGGCACTTTGGCATTGATGACCCGGGTAGAACTTCCCCGGACTTGCCTTACTGCTCACGCAGTGGAGACAGAGTTGGCTTTGAACCTGAAACGTCGTTTGCGCTGTTGGTGAATCAATATGCCCAGGTTTTTGGCATGAATACGTTATTTTCTATTGATTACGCCTATGTGGGCAGCTTGCTGATGGACCATTCAAACGATCCGTTAAAAAAGAATGATGCCTATAACCTGGTTAATCTTCGTTGGCAGCTTCCCGTTGCCTGGTGGGACAGTGAGGTCATTTTTTGGGCACGTAATGCGCTTAATGAAGAGTTTGTAGCGCGAAATGCCTTTGATGCACCGTTTCAGCAAGGAAAGATTATGGCGTACCCCGGCCAGCCGCGCAGTTACGGTGTAACGTGGACAACGCGTTTCTAGGGGTGGTCTGAACTACGACAGCCCCTGTCGCGCGGTGACAGACGACGCACTCATTTTTGCGCACCTTAGCGCCATGTGAAATGCGACTAAAACCGAGCAGCTATTTCTAGCTGCTCTTTTAATTGCAGCTTTGCACACGCAGCAGTGCTCACGATCGCGTGGATAATCTCATTTTCGTTTTTAACAGAAACCAGCAGGTTCTCACCTTGCAGCTTTTTGATAGATGAAATAGTACCGTGAAAACAATGCAGTAAACTTGATTGTGAGATGGGTGGGACCTCTAAAATTACATCTACGGCATTGACCGCTGCATACGTCTCACCAATTGACTCGCCCGTTTGCACGTCTGTTTGTCTGACTGTTGAATAAATACTGTCAACAGACGTATTTTCGTGAATAGGACGATTAGCAATTTTGCTGACCTCCCCACTCCACACAACCTGGCCGCTATCTAATTCTATTAACGCGTCGGCACATTGAAATAGATCAGGTAAATTATGCGACACTAATACTATTTTCATGCCGCTTCGCGATAACTGCTTGAGGTAGCTCAGCACCTTATGTTTAAGGGTGGACTGCAATGATGAAAGTGCCTCATCAATTAGTAATACATCCGGTGCATTCAGTATGGTGCGCGCTAATACAACACGCTGCTTTTCACCGGCTGAAAGCGTGGTCACCGACCGCGCGAGTAGCTCTTCGCAGTGCAGGGCTGATATCACCTCACTTACAGTAAAGCGGGAGTGTTTTTCATACATTTTCCCCAACGCAATATTTTCCACTACATCTAAGTGGGGGTAAAGGGTGGGTGTGTGGGGAACAAAACCAACACGTTGATTAATTTTCACTAAGTCAGCATTGCCTAGTGCAGACTCTTCCAATCCTGCAAGGCAACGCAGCAACGTTGTTTTACCGGCGCCTGAAGCACCAAAAACACCGATGAAGCTTGCGTCATCAGAAAGGTTCACGGTGATTGCCACGCGCGCTTTCTGATGGAGAAATTCAATATTCATATCGCACGCCTGAAACGTCCCACCCAGAACAGCATTGAGAGTAAAAGCAGCGAGACCATCAGCATGATAAAGGCGAGCCAATGAGCCTGAGTATATCTTAACCCTTCCACATGGTTAAAAAGCATTATTGACAATACCTGCGTTTCCCCTGGAATGCTGCCCCCCAGCATCAACACCACGCCAAACTCACCCATTGTATGAGCAAAACATAAACCAGCGGCCACGATAATAAAGGGTTTCAGCAGCGGTAAAATAATCTTCCATACGACCGTCACAGGCGGCATGCCTAACAATTTAGCGGTTTCAAGATATTCTGGAGCCAGTGCTTTAAAACCGGTATAGAGAGGTTGAACCGCAAAGGGAAGCGAAAAAATGACCGAACCGAACACCAGACCCGAAAACGTGAATGCCAGTGTTGACCCGAACAGCATTTGCCACAATTGCCCGGCGACTGAGTCGGGAGCAAACACGACTAACAGATAAAAACCCAGCACTGTAGGGGGTAAAACCAGTGGTAACATGATGATCGCTTGCACCAGATATTTTGCAGGATGCTGCCACCTTGCCAGCAACCACGCCAGTGGCATAGCCAGAATGAGTAATATCAGGGTAGTGACCAAGGACAGTTTTACTGTCAGCCAAATTGCCACCCAGTCTGCCGCCGAAAGACTAGTCAACCCGATCATATCCCTTTTGACTTAGCCGCGTCTGGATTGCATTACTAAGCAATAATTCAACAAACTGAGTTGCTTTCGGATGTTTACTGGTAGCTAAAATCGCCCATTTCTGGACAATAGGTTCATGGTAATGCTCAGGTATCAACCAGACATGTTGTTGATTGTCATACACCAGTGCATAAGCCACTATCGCATTATCCACGTGCCGGGTCTGATAGTAATTGTAAACCTGCATTACGTTTCTGCCATACACGATGGAGGGCAATACCTGCTGCCAAAGCGAAACCGTTGACAAAAACTGTTCAGCCGCCTTGCCATAGGGAGCTAAGTCCGGTTCAGCAATCGCTAATTTTTTATTCGCAGCCAACGCATAGGTTTTTAAACTGTCGAGCGTAGGAGCAGGATCCAACCGGTCTATATACGCCAGTCGCCCTTTAGCGTAGATGCCTGACTGGTCCCACACAACGCGTTTATTTTCAATTAACGCATCAACGTAAAAGGCATCAGCAGATAGAAAAATATCAAACGGTGCGCCCTGCATAGTTTGTGCGTACAAAGTGCCAGAAGCGCCTTCAGAAGTGATCACTTCAAACTCACTAAAAGCAGGTGTTGCCAGCAATTGTTGTAGACTACCGGAAAAATTTGACGATACGGCTATGTGTAACGGTTTAGCATTAACGCTAATCCCCCTCAACAGCAGACAAACAATTAACACCAATTTGCTAACCACGATCCAGAAGTTATTTCTGCCAGCGCGACGCGGCATCTTTATCCGTAGATTTGGCTTCGACCCATACACTGCTTTCTCCATAATGTTCTTTTTTCCATAAGGGAACATCCTGTTTTAGTATGTCCATAATATATGCCGCCCCCGCAAAGGCGGCTTGCCGATGTACGGCAGCGCATCCTACCCATACGATGGTTTCGGCATTATCAATTCGCCCTACCCTGTGTATGATACGGACCTGTTCAAGTTCAAAACGCTTCACCGCTTGTTGTGCCAGTCGCAACAAGGTTTTTTCAGTCATGCCAGGATAATGTTCAAGCGAAATCCCCTCTATCTTGCCAAGGTGGTTGAAGTCTCGTACCAACCCACAAAAGGTGACAATAGCACCGCTTAGTTTAAGCAGTCTGCGCAACTCGGCGGTTTCGTAGTCAGAATTGATAGGCGTTTCCTGAACACGAGCAACCATCTCAGCCTCCGGTTACCGGAGGAAAAAAGGCAACTTCATCACCTTCGTTCAGCACATGATTTTCGCTGACGATAATGTGATTGCATGCGATCAGCGGCGATAGCGAAAAAGCTTTTTGCCATTGTTCACCCTGTGCGCAAAGCTGTCTTTGCACATCAGCGATAGACATGTTCTGGTGGAAGGACAGCGACATTTCTTCTGTCTGACTGATCTCACGAACCTGAGCAAAACATTTAACGGTAATCATGATTGTTTTGCTCTGCTTTTCAAGTAGTGGCCTGATTTGCCGCCTTTCTTCTCCACCACATGGATTTGCGAAATCTGCATTGCAGGGTCCACCGCTTTGCACATATCGAACAATGTTAACAACGCCGTTGTTACACCGCTTAATGCTTCCATTTCGACCCCCGTCTGACCGCTCAGTTTGCATTCACAATATGCATGTATACGACTGGCCGCTTCATCAATCTCAAAATCAATCTGAACTTTGGTCAGGCTCAATGGATGGCACAACGGAATCATGTCACTACACCGCTTTGCGCCCTGAATGCCAGCAATGCGCGCCACTGCCAGTACATCACCTTTCGCCAATGCATTGTTTTTGATGCCGGTAATGACCTCAGCAGATACCATTAAAAATCCGGTGGCCCTCGCTTCTCTAACGGTAACTTCTTTGCTACTGATATCCACCATGTTGGCCTTACCAGAACCGTCTACATGAGAAAAATCACTCACTTTGCGTGCCCCTGTTTAATCATACCGGTAAAGTTGCATGGCCGGAATGATGCGTCCAATTGCTCGACGATAATTTTTTCCCATGCTGTACGACACGCTCCGGTCGAGCCTGGCATGCAAAAAATCAACGTGTTATTCGCCACCCCGGCCAGTGCTCGCGACTGAACGGTCGCAGAGCCGATTTCATCATAGCTGATCTGCCTGAATACTTCGCCAAATCCCACGATCGCCTTGTCGAACAAAATTTGAATCGCCTCTGGCGTCACATCACGCTCGGCAAAGCCGGTCCCTCCCGTTGTTAAGATGACATCAATTCCTGAGTCGGCTATCCATGTGGATACCGCAGCACGTAAAACATAGAGTTCATCGGCAACAATCTGGCGAGCGACGACCTGATGGCCTGCCTTATCGGCTGCGGTCTGTAGATAATCACCCGATTTATCATTGGCTCTGGTACGCGTATCGGAAACGGTCAGAATCGCGATATTAAGTTTCATAACGCTCCTACTAAATAGGTGAACCCGGTGGCAACGGCTTAACCTCAAATTTCACAGGCCAGTTGCCTGATTGCCAATACTGTTCAAAATAACCTGATAACACCCCTTTCGCAGGATGACGACTTTTTGATGACAGCCAATTTGCAAACTTTTTCAGGCTGGCGTTGATCGCCAGGCGAACTTCTGGAGCAAGCTTTTCAGCACTGGCTGCATCAATTACAGCGTTTAATGCAACTAGCTGCAACCGCTCGTTTAAGCCATAGTCTGCTTGATTTTGCTGATACCAGTGTAAATCGAAGATGCGATCAATCAGATTAGTAATATCTGGTAACTCTTTTCGTTGGTGACGCTGCCATGACAATCGATTCAATCGCTCAGGAGCCAAGAGTAAAGAGAAACTGTAAGCGGCCGCAGCTTCTGCCGCACTGACTGGATCAAACGTTCTGCCCATGCGCCCATTAAAGTGTTCACGGGTAATGTCATCGCCAAAAATGGTAGGTGTAATAAGTGTAACTAACTCATCGGGGATACGCAGATAACTGGCGGACGTCGCAGCCAACATTTGTTTAATCGCCTTTTTCTGCGTTTCGCCATCAATTACGCGCTGGCCACTGGCAGACTCGCCTGAGGCCTTAACCTCATACTCGTAATGCACCCCCCCAATTTGCTTGGCGACAGCCGCAAGCTGGTATCGATGTAACAGATAGATAGGCACTAACACATCTTCAATAGCTGACAACCCCTGCCCTTCGCGGATAGTATTAATCCCAAGTTGCTCCAATGCCAGTTCGCGAATTGCAGAGATATCTTCAAACGCACTCACTGGATCGTTGCCCACGTCCCACATATGGCCACTGCCTGAAGCTTCGAAACTGGCGCGAGTATCAGCATCGGTTTTGTAATCAAGCTGTTGCTGCTTTGCCCACTGGATCTGTTGCGCCAGCCCCGCTTTTTCCGAGGTATTGGAAAAATCCTGATAACCGTAGGCTACGGCATGTTTATCCCATTCGCCAATGCCCGAATCATACGCCTGCTCAAGTGATAGCTCGCCATTTTTAAGCTCTATGAGCGGATGAGGATAATCCATTACCGATGCGCGATTATTTTCAGACGCAGCAAAGTTATGTGCGATACCCAGTGTATGCCCCACTTCATGCGCCGATAACTGGCGGATCCTGGCTAACGCCATTTCCAGTTGACTGTCCGTCGCAGCATCGTTGCCAGTAAATGGACTGGTTAATCCCAGGGCGATGAGATAATCCTGCCGCACCCGTAACGAACCTAAGGTCACGTGGCCTTTAATAAGCTCTCCGGTTCTGGGGTCAACTACGGATGCACCATACGACCAACCGCGCGTCGCACGATGAACCCATTGGATTACGTTATATCGCACATCCATCGGGTCAGCATCTTCGGGTAACACTTTCACCTGAAATGCATCTTTGTAGCCAATTGCCGAAAATGCTTCGTTCCACCAGCTTGCGCCTTCTTTTAGTGCCGACAGAACGGGCTCAGGAATGCCGGGGTCTAAATAGTAAATAATGGGCTCCACAGCTACGCTTTGTTGGGCATTGGGATCTTTTTTCGCCAGCCGGTGGCGAATGATATATTTCTGCTCCATGGGCTCTGCAATGGCGGTGGCATAATCGAAATAAGAAAATTTCCAAAAGCCGGAATAGGGATGAAATGCTCTGGGTTGATAGCCTGCGTCAGGCAATTCGATAAACGAGTGATGCATGTGTACAGACAGGCTATTGGCATCGGGAGCCACTTGCTGCACGTATTCGCCGGGTTTATCTTTGGCGGCAAACGTGACCAGCGCTTCCAACTCTGAATTACTGACAAATGCTTTGCTGCGTTCCAGCACTACGCCGCTCCGGGCGGAATCCAGCGTAAATGCACCCTGTCTGGTTTCCTGCAAACGTTTGCTGACACCGTGCACATCACTTAATAAATAAGGGGTGTAGTCAATCAATACCGTGGCATCGTCAGCCGCAACAACGCTGAATCCAGCAATCACAGAATGGGCAAACGCTTCTTCAATACTTTGTTGCTCTGCGCGGTTTTCAGACACTGCGCGATAACGCGTATTCATTTGTCTGAGCAACACTTTGTTACCAAAACGAGAAAATTTAACCAAACGGGTATCGCCTAACTGGCCACGATCAAGGCCTATGTCGTTTGAACCCAGTCCGCGCGGCAGGCTGGTCTGAAACAACAGTTCCTTGTCCAGAGAGGTCAGCTTCAGGTACACCTTATCCGCTGAATTATCGTAGTAAAAGGGAATAAAGCCGTCCTGATGATGCATCGAACGGGTAAACTCTCCGATTGCTGGCAATGTCGCCATGGCTTGCCAGGCGATCACACCGAGTAAAACTATAAATAGCCTGATCATGTGTTTTCCTTGGTTATTTTTATTTGCTTATTAATATAGTCACCTAATCCGGAAAAACGTTGCTGACGCGTTTGTACCGCCTCAACGAACTCCGCAAGGTTACAGACAAACAGGCAACTTTGTTTTGCACGCGTCAGTCCGGTATAGATCAGTTCACGACAATTAAGACTGAACTGCTGCTCATCGCTCTTGTCCGGCAAAATCATCACAACAAGTGAAAACTCAGAGCCCTGCGATTTATGCACGGTCATCACATAAGCGGTTTGTACGGCGGGAAGGCGAGATAAGCTTACCGCTCGCAATGCATTGTCTTCGCCTTCAAACCAAGCTTTTAAACTGCCCTTATCATCCGGCCAAACCACGCCAACATCGCCGTTATAGAGTTTGTTCGCGTAGTTGTTTTCAAGCACCATTATGGGCTGGCCAGCAAAATAGCGTGAGAGCTGACCGTATTTAGGTAGATTCAATTGGGCGGTTCTGTGCCAAGCGATCTTCTCAATTTGCTGATTTAGTCGCTCTACACCTAATGGTCCTTTTTTCACCGGCGTTAACCATCGACAAATACCACTGGCGTGTAATGCTTCTTTTGCGCTAGTAGCGGAAAAAAGAGGAGCAAAACACTGGTTTACCATGGACGTCAGGTTACCGGTAAACAGCACTGGCGACATTCGCGCAACGGCATGCGATTGCATCGACGAAAGCGGCTGTTCGGCATCAAGCTCACTGAGCTGCTGCCAGGCCGCTTGCCCCTCTCCGGCCTGAACAAATTGTGCTGTCGTCGCTAGTGCGCCACCAAAACGCTGAGATTTTTGCAGAGTAAATGTAAAAGGCTGGTCAGCATGCAGACGATTTGCCAAATCAAGCTCACCGTTCAGCGCTTGAATATGAGTGAGCAAGGTAGCATTAACTAAATTCGTAACGCTTTGCGCTGTCACCAACGCTTCCAACACATTACCGGACTCAATAGCGGGTAATTGATCAGCATCGCCGACCAGAATCAATTTACACTCCGGTTTCAACGCCCTTACGGTTCTCACCATCAAGGCCAAATCTACCATGGACGCTTCGTCCACAATCAACACATCACAGCAAAGTGGATTATCCTGATTTTTTTTCGTTTTGACCTGATAGGGCGTAATGCCCAACAAGCGATGTAAGGTGACGGCGCTGGTTGGGATCGTTTTCGCAAGCTGAGTCAATACAGAATCGGTATCGCTGCCAACCAATTGTGTTATATTAGTGGTAATTGACTCGCCCAGTCGTTGCGCCGCTTTACCGGTTGGCGCAGCTAACTGAATATTGAGTTTGCCCTGAGCAGCGCATTGCAACGCCAGCAAAATACGGGCAACGGTATAGGTTTTTCCCGTGCCAGGCCCACCATTCACGATACAAAATGGCAGCACAAGACTTGCTGCCGTCGCTACCTGTTGCCAGTCTTCGGTGGCTGATTGATTAGGGAACAATCGTGACCAGACTGAGCCGAGTGTCTCATATTGGGATGGTGACAACGGCTGAATGGTTCGACGATGCCTAATGGCAGCAGCTAGCTCCTGTTCAAACGCCCAATAACGTTTTGTGTACAGGCGTGCACCATCCAGCACGACCAAAGGTGCCGACATTTTCGCGCAGATACCATCAACCAGCTGAATCAGGTGGTCAGTGTCGGGAAAGTGAACTTCAGCCTCTGGCTGGTAACAATCTCTGACTGTAGCACCAGCGATGGCATTCAAGTCCAGGCACGTATTTCCCTGCCGCTGGGCCACACTCAGCATGATCACAACATGACGCCACACCCTGCGGGAAACGTCATCAACATCCAGTGCATCTGAGAGTAGGTTAGCGGTGTACCAGTCAATTGGCGCAATGCCGTTTTTCAATGGCGTCGGGTTCACCGGCATAATCGAATCAATCAACTTCATTGCGCCTGCTCCAAATCTTGCCCTTCACTGAAAACGGCATCTAGTTCATGTAGAAACTTACTGTCAAGATGAGTGAAAAACACCCCCTCACATCGAGTGTTTTCAGGATGCATGCCACGCAAATAAAAGTAATACACACCGCCAAAATGCAGCTGTGGATCGTAATCCGGTAACATGTGTTTTAAATATCGGTGCAATGCGAGGGAGTAAATCAAATACTGCAGATCGTACAAATGATGCTGGTTATTTCTCGCCAATGCTGCATGCGTGTATTGTGCAAATGAATTACCCAAATGGGTTGATTTGTAGTCGGCAACAAAAAACCGGCCGTCCCATTCAAAAATAAGATCGATGAACCCGTGCATCATACCGCTGAGAGATTGCTCTGTTGGCATAACCAAGGGAACAGGATCGGATAGCACCGCACTGCGGTGTCGATTGACCAGTTGAATTAGCCTCGCGGTATTTAACGACGTCAACGGAAAGTAAAACTTGGCTTCACGAATCGTGTTTGCCTGTTCGATTGCCGACAGGGTTAAACCCGGTGTATTGCTGGATAAGGGCGTGACCAGGGTTTCATTTAACCAGTCAAACAGGGCGGAATAGTGGTCTTCTGGCACCACATTATGTCGTTTAAGCACTCCCTCCGCATTGTCGCACCAGGGTTCATGTGCCAGCGGTGCGTACGCGAAGTCTTTTTCCTCCAACAAATCGTGCAACACATTTCCCGCAGCGGCTCCTTTTTCAAACGAAAAACGAAATGGGAGTGATGAGGCTGGTGTCTCGTCAATTTCCACAACGGGGTCGACTATAACCACTTCGCGTTCACGTTGATCCTGGCGGGTAACGGTTTCAAGTCGCGCTATAGAGGAAAACGAGTAAAGTCGCCAGTCGTCGTCCACGTTACCCGTAAATTCATTGCATGTCAGTGTTTCAGGGGGCGTCAATCGAGCAGAACTTAGCAGCTGAGCTTGTGCTGACTCAATGGTGATGACCGTCGTATCACATTTTTCGGCGGCAATTGTGTGTAATCTTTGAAGCCAGTGATCGCCAGAAGTGACATTACACGCTTTTGCCAGCGCAGATGATTCGCTGCCAGAGAACGGCGCAACCCCAAGGTAACAGCGATGCGCGGCGCGGGTAACCGCCACATATAACAGGCGCATGGCTTCAGCGTTACCTTCGGCTCTGCACCGCTCTATTGCATCATAGGTTGCACCAAGTTGCAGGCATTGAGTTTGCTTTTCATCGTCATAGTAACGAAACTGTTGGTTAAGCTGATTGCCGGCTTTCACCGGATCACGATAATCGCTGGCGAATGGAACAAACACCACAGGATACTCCAGCCCCTTGGAACCATGCTGCGTAATAATCTGAATTAAATGTGCGTCACTTTCTAAACGCTGCACGTATTCACTGGCTAACGCCGGATCGTGTATATGGTTATCCAGCCAGAGCAGTAGACGCTCACCCTGACGGTTTGGAATGGCCGAATGCTGAATCACTTCAGCCAAATGAAGATAATTGGTTACTTGTCGTTCTGTGTCATCTGACTGGCAGTTAAAAGTGTCCTTAAGCAGATGAAGAATTACACTCATACACCCTTGTTGCTGCCACAGCAATTTTAGCTGCATCATGCGCGTAACCACCTCATCCCACTGCTGCTCCTCTTCCTGCTGTAACAGCTGAATCAGGGCTGCGGCTCGCATGCCGAGCAAGGGGCTGGTCAGGGCGGCGCGCAAAGCACTATTGTCGGTAAAGTGCCAGATCCCGGTCAGCAATTTAAGCAAGTCGGTTACTTCGGCACTGTTAAACAGGTTCTCCTTACTGCTAAGAAAAACCGCACTCAATCCCGCTTTTGCCAATATCTGCTTTACAATAAGGGCTTCTGGTGCATTTCTGACCAGAATCGCAATATCTTTCGGCGCGATAGCCGTGTCACCTAAAGTGGCCTGCTCAAATAAGCGCACAATTTCATTGCTTAACCAGCTTGCCAGCCCTCTTTGCATGGTCGCTTTATTGTCGCTGGCTTGCGCTTCGTCGCCGAGATAGGCATAAGTTAACGCACTGCGATCTGGGGCCGGATCATTAAGCGGATGGCAAGCTGCTTTGGCCTGCGCGGCAAAGTTTACCGGCTCATAAGCTATACCAAAACCGAATACATCCGCTGCCTCGCTAGTTAGCGGGTTACCATAAAACAATCGATTGTAGGCATTGACCATGCCCTTAACCGAACGCCAGTTGGTATCCATCACCCAGCGAAAATCAGCCTGGCTGGCCGCTTGTAAATAGGTAAAAATATCTCCGCCCCTGAATGCATAGATTGCCTGCTTCGGGTCGCCTATCATCATCAACAAGGATGCATTATCGGCTTTAGGATAAACATTATTTAAAATCTGGTATTGGAAACTGTCAGTGTCCTGAAACTCATCAATCAGCGCCGCCGGATACAGGTTTTTCAGTTGTTTCGCAACCTTTGCCTCTGGTTGACTGACTTGCGCCGCAAATATCCGGATCAAATCATCAAAATCGACCACGCCCAGTTGACGCTTTTGCTTTTTTACGTGGTTACGTATAAACAAAATTCCATCGCCCGCCAGCACAAATGCGGTGTGACTGTCCTGCCTCGACTGTGCGTCTTTATCTAATTTCGAAAGCCTCGATTTAACTTCTGTTATCAAATCTTTTAGCGGCTGAAAAAGCGCTTTTATTTCGTCATTACCCCGGTATCGATTACCGTTAATAAAGCGACCTATCTCAGCGGGAGGCAAACTCATCTGTTGCTGTGTTAACCAGGCTAACAGCGCCTGCCATTCTTCCTGCCGTGCGGAGGCATCTTTTTTCCCCTCCACCAGCGTTGTCAGAATCAGTGACTCGTGTGCTAGTAATTGGTCTTTGACCGAAACAAACGCCGAACCCAATGATGCCTGCAATGCAGCGCGATATCGGGCCTGGTCGTCTTGCTGTGTTGGTGGATCAGGCACAATGGGCGTTAGCTCAGCAAAAATGGCCTGCCTGAACTGGCTCAAAAATGCCTCAGGAACATGCCAACCTTGTTCTGTCAACAAAGCATATTGGTCAGCCTGTGCTGCAACAATTCGTATCCAGTCTTGTGCGGCTTGCAAATAGAGCGCGGCATTATCAGTCAGTAAGGTTTGTTTCATTGACACCTTACTTTCAAAAGCCAGCTGGCTGATCATTTTTTTACAAAAGCCATGGATGGTGAATACCGCTGCTTCATCCAGTTCTAACAGCGCAGCTTGTAACAGTGCAATTGCTTCGGTGACGGGTAAATGTTGCATCAACGACTGATAAACCGGGTCGCTGTCGCCGGGCAGCTGGCCGTTGTTAGCTGCGGCCTGCTGCCACACCTGCAATGCTTCTTGTAATGCGGCAGCAATACGTCCACGAATTTCTTCTGTTGCGGCATTGGTGAACGTCATCACCAGAATTTGTTGAACGGATAATTGTTTTTCTATCAGCAAACGCAAATAAAGGCGGGTGATATTAAAGGTTTTTCCTGTTCCTGCACTGGCCTCGATTAAATGCCGGCCGTATAAGGGTAAATGCGTAACATCAAGTGGCTGCGGGCGATTGTCCATCATGCTTTTCTACTCTTCACGTCCAACGTTAGCGAAGTAAATACCCTCTGCATTTCATCCAGCGGTAAAACTGATTCATTTAATCCTGAAGGGTAAAATAGTCGAACATAGGGGTCTTGATTTAGCCCGCTGAGCATCCCCTGCCCCTGCAACTGCTGGGTGAGGATCGCTTTTGCTTCGAACGAATCACACCATTCGGTAAGACGTTGCTGCGAAGGCAGCTTTTTAATGAGTTCGTGAGCTAATTCTGCAAACGCAGGAAATGGCATCTCACTAGCCTGTTTCATCAAAGCCACTGCCAACTTGAGGTGTTGCTCAGCAGATTCAGAGGGTTCAGGCGGGATCACCGCTTTGTAAACAGAGGCTTCTCCACCACTCCATTGTAGTGAATAAACTTCCAGAGGTTGCATTTTGTTCAGCACATTGCACATCCTTGCCGTGATCACGTGCTCGATCGTTCGCTGGACAGTTTGACTGCCGTAGTGATAAACAACCAGACGCTCCGCGTCTTCCCATACTTGCGCGCTGAGTTGAACCCCGTCCACAAGCACATCAATTATCTGTGGTTCTATCATCCCCAACGCTAGAGCATCCGTCAGCAACCCCGCTGCGCTTTTCCAGTTTTCCATCAGCACAGGAGCAAGCGGCGTTGCTGGCAAGTCGCCACTTAATTCAATGGTACGCTCAACAACGTCGATATTGCGTTGCTCGCGTACGGCTTCTCCCAATGCAAACATCGCCTGATAGCGCGTTAACGGATTGCTATTAAAAGGTTCGGCGTCATCCAACAACTTGCCATTTGATTCTAAATAAATGTGTAGCCGTTCATTTGCGAAAAACTTGAGTGGATGAGCCAGACTGCGGGCGAGTTGTGTCACCGTAAGCTGCTCAATTGGAGCTAACTGTAAAGGGAGATAAGCGGGTTGTTGATTATCTGCGCCGCGTTGGATCTGTTGTGCCAACCGCATCCAACCGCGGTCGAAGGTAGCTGCACCCGCAGCGAAATTGGCCACACTAAATGGGTGCAAAGATTGTTGTTTAACTGAGAAACTGTTTGTCGGCGCTCCGTAGCCTTTGCTGATCAGCGTAAGCAACTCGGCCAGGACCAGACTGGGCTGACGTTCACTGTTATCTCGTGCATGTCTACCCTGGAAACTGAGATACAGATGTTGGCGCGCAGAAAGTATGGCTTCTAAAAATAAGTAGCGGTCTTCCTGTCGTCGAGAACGGTCACCCAACCGTGCTGGTTCCGATGCCATTAAATCCACACTGATAGGCTGACTCTGTCGAGGAAAATCACCGTCATTCAACCCCAGGATGCATACTACTTTAAACGGTATACTGCGCATGGGGAGCATTGAGCAAAAAGTTACCTGTCCAGTGTGAAACTGACTGCCCGTATCTGGCCTGGAGAAGCGTTTTATCAGCAGTTCGCGCAACTGCGACAGCGTGATCGGCTGCGTATAATTCGCTTCGTTACAGTGCTCTTCGATGGCGGCTGCAGCGTGAGTAATTTGCTCCCATGCATACTCATGCGTCGGTAAAGGTGCAAAGCAGGTGTCGCGCAGTTCAATCAAAAAAGTATGCCATTGCGCAGGCGTTCTAGCCTGCTTTAACGCCAGTGCAAACGTTCTTAGCTGATTTAACACGTGAATCAGCTGTCCCAGCACCAGCGTACCTTGTCCCTCCACATCCGGCACGGTCAGGACATCATCCACAATCAACGCCGAATCTTCAGCCAACATACCCTTAAGCAGCCGTTTTAGCCCCCATTCCCAGGAATATGTGTCAGCCGTTTTTGGCTGACCCAGCACCGCCGACTGTTGGCTGGCATCCAATCCCCAATGAACATGAGCTTTGTGCAGCCAATGAGTTATCAGTTCAAGATTGTCGTTGCTGATATCAAATTTGGCCTGTACGCTTTCAAGTCGCAAATAAGCCATGATCTGATTGACTCCAAAGCGGCTGTCTGGAAGATGTAACAGCTCCAGATACGCAGCTATCAGGGGTTCTGCATCAAGTGGGGCCCGGTCTGCAATTGAACAGGGTAGTCTTACTGTGTCTGACTGGTCGGCAAAAGCAGTATTGGTTATTCTGAATACGGTACCTACCAGCGGCGCGTAGTGCTCTACTGCCGGGCACATCACTACTACATCTGAAGGGCGCAAAGTCGGATCTTGCATCATCAGCAGAAGCAACTGGTCGTGTAATACCTGCACTTCTCTGAGTGCACTGTGTGCTGATGAGACAATAATACTGTTGTCGGTTTTATTGAACGAACTGGGCTGTTGTGGTGCCCGTGCGTGCAGCACATCTTGCTGAATGGCGGATAACAGCGTCGTTTTTTGCGTTAATGTCTGCTCAGATGAGCCCACATCGAAAGCGCTCACTTCAAACGATTGCAGCGGCGTCAGTAGATTAAACAAGTCTCTGCCCTGCTTCCCTAAATTGTTAAGCAGCGGATTTGCCTGCTCACTATTGGTAAAGGCCTGCACTCCTTTTTCTCTGATCTTTTTTGCTAATTGCCTGTCGCTCTCGCCCTCTCCCCAATAGTTGACGCTCGGGTTGAGATGAAAAATGTGCACCGTAGTATGTTGTGCAAGCGCATCTAAAAAATGTACCAGTTGCGGCGCCATCGTGTTGATGGCAAATACAATTACATGTTGAGGCAGATCAGGGTGATTTTCTTCCCTCAATGCCTGCATGGTTAATTGATGCAGATTCGCTGGGTGCAGTGGCTCATCATCTGTCAGCATTTGCCAGATAATTGACTGCCATCTTTCATCCGCGTTGTCGTTCAGGCACAGCTGACGATCTTCCCACTTAGCCAACCAGTCCGGACGATACAGTAGATATTGTTCAAATACGTCGGCAATAGCAGTGGCAAACTGCAACCGCAGGGTCGCTTGGTCATCTTCTGAAGACTGACTTTGCCAATACTGACAGACCGGGTGCGCGTGGGGATGTTGACAGAAAGTTTCGCTTAACAGTATTTCGTCTATTCGCCAGACAAGAATCTCCCGCCGATACGCGGATTGCTTGGGGACTGTGTCAGCACCGAGTATATCTCTGGCGGTATTCCACATAAAACGCACCGGCAATGGGAATTGCAAATTCATTGCGATGCCGTGGGTTTGCGCCAGCTGCATACTCAACCAGTGCTGCATTCCCGGGCTCTCAACCAGAATGGGATGGGTTGCAAACACAGAACCAGGTTGCTCTTTCAATAATGCGCTGAGCAGAAAGCTAAGGTGTTCTAATTTATTAGAGGGATAAAGTGCAAGCAAGGCGATGTTTTTTACTATTCTCGTTTGCGTTACGTTACCAGTTTATCTGGCTATTGCGAACCTCTTTAACAAAGAAAAAACCCATACAGATTTCAGGACACGAAAATCTGTATGGGTAAGTGCATCAACAGCCTCAGGGTTCAGCCTATAACCCCGTACCTCACTATTGACGCTTGCAGCCATGAGCAAAATGGCGACAACATTAGTCCCTAAACAACTTCAATGCCAATTTACAAAAGTTATAAATATCAGTGCGTTAATAAACTCAGGCAAAATCTAAAAATATTTTGATGACCTCTGATGAGTCACTTGTGCACTATTCAAGGGCACGCGCATAGGCACTTCCTATACGCCCGGGGTTTAGTTACAATTTGAAGATTATTGTTTTTATAATTACAGGCGTACCATGTTATCTCATCAACAACTTGCCACGATGCTAAGTTTACAGAATAAAATGAACACCAAAGTAAATGAGAAGTGGCTTACGGCTGGCTACGGATATTTACGCGCTGCTATGGTTGAATCAGTAGAAGCCATTGAACACCACGGCTGGAAATGGTGGAAGGCACAGCATAAAGATCTGCCCCAGTTACAGATGGAATTAGTGGATATCTGGCATTTTGCCTTATCGGCCTGCATCATTGACTACGCTGGCGATGTGGAAGCCGCGGCTAATGCCATTGCAGCACAACTCGCCCAATCTCAGCCCCACGTGCAGTTTGATGGCAAAGATTACAAACCCGATTGTCAGTCTTTATTGGATAATCTGGAGTTAATGACGGGTCTTTGTGCTGCGAAACGATTTAGCGTGCCGCTGTTTATGCAAATAGTAGAGCAATGTGAGATGAGCGGTGAAGAACTGTATCGGCAATATGTGGGTAAGAATGTGCTCAACTTCTTCCGTCAGGATCACGGCTACAAAGAAGGTAGCTACGTTAAAGTATGGCAGGATCGTGAAGATAACGAGCATCTGGTCGAGGTGCTTGACCTGCTAGATATTGACTCTTCTCACTACAGTGATGATATTTATCAGGCGCTGGCACAACGCTATCCTGCCTGATCTTAAAAAAAAGCGATGCGTTTGCGCATCGCTTTTTTTCTTTATTATGCTTTAAAATATATAATTTACTGCAAAGCGAACCAGTGATGCGTCATTGGCTTCATTGATATCATCACTATATTTTGTTACATCAGCCTTGAGAGCAACGTTGGTATCCCAGTCGTAACGCACACCTAGCGAGTAAGCATTACTCTTCGCCACCAATTGTTGTTGTAACCCACCCACTATCTGACCTACCGTGGCGCGGACCTGTTCAGGGTATTGCCCTACCTGGTCGAGAAATTTCAGGTCGTCTTCGGCGTCATTCCACTCTGCCGTAACAAAGGGAGTAAACTTACCTACTCGAATTCCTGCGGTGACGTAGTAGTTGATGTCATCCTGATAATAGGAATCATCAATAGCCACTTCGGTATATTCACCGGAAATAAACCAGTTAAAGTTATCGTATTCCAGACCAACACCGACAAACGTGCCTGTATCATCATTGGCATCAAGCAGGTCAGCAAACGCCGGATCGATACCCGACAGCGCCTGAATGGTAGGTTTAACGGTCGGGATATCAAACGTCACGTTAGCGCGGCCGATGACCCCTCTAAGCTTCCAATTACCATAAGTTGTTTCGGCTGTCAGGTTGATAGCATTATTGCCTTCAACGTTACCTTGCTGTCCTCCCAGCACAAAGTCGGCATCCAGGGTACCGTAAGCAAGTTGAAAGTTATATTCTAAATCCCCGGCGTAATTGCTGTAGTCAACTCGAACACCGTCAATATTGTTAAACACAACACCATACACTGACTCAGGAGGGGCGACCCAATGATAGGAGTAACCCACATCTAATGACGCTGAATAGCGAAATAGAGGCAAACGCAGTCTGCCTGCGGTAACGCTCGTGTTATCGGTCACGGCGTAGGTCATATAGGCCCACTCGAAATCCACATCATAGTCGTCACTGCCACGCGCGACCAGCTGGCCAGTAGCAGTAAGCTTATCATTTACATCTCCGCTAAGCTGAAGGGCGAACAAGCTCTGCTCATCAAAGGAGATGTCATCGGTATAACCGTATAAGGTGTCGTCGCTACTTGCTTTGCCCGCAATCAAATTGGCAAAACCATTAATTCTGATTTCAGCCTGAGCACCAGCGCTCACTGCCAGTGCTACTGCACTGAATAAAAATAATTTACGCATAACTTTTTCCTGACTTAGTTAACTGGGATAACCTTTACGGCATCGGTGACAGAACCAGCGCTCACATAGCTGATTGCTGAAGGATCAGCCGCTACGGCTGCGATAGCCGCGGCGTCATCAGTCACTTCTTTTGGCGGGGTACCTTTGCCAGTGAATACCAGTTTTGACCAATAAGCTGAAATTTGACTCGAGTTACGTTCAAGAACCTGTTCGTCAAATTGATTACGTGAAGCGGCGTCGCCTTTCTGATTAATTGGCGTTGCGGATTCACCGCCAGGGAATTTCTTTTCTTTTCCAAGAAAAATTCGTTTCACAGAGTCGTTGTCAACCGCATTGCTATTAGCTGGATTGACGATCACAACAACATTTGCCAACGCATTAGAGGCAAGCGAGATCATCGTGCCTGCGAAGAGTGAGGTTAATATCGTTGCTTTTTTCATAGCGATTCTCTTTGTTCTATCAAGGATGAGCGCGGAATGTAGTCGCTGCGCCCAGGCAAGGCAACAGCTAAAGGCTAGGTTAAAATATAACCAATTATAATTATTAATACCTATTTAACAGAGTTCGTGTGCGGTTATTTTTTGTACAACCACTGAGAGTTCGGTGCTTTATACAAATATTCCTAATTTAATCAGATACTTAAAATTTCACGTAAATTTCAGTTTTGGGGTAAGTCGCTGATGGAAACCTGACGGGACGTTAACATTAAATATAGTTAACAATCCCATCTGGCGCAGGTTACGCTTCGATTCTGACAATGCGCGATGAGTATTTAGCCTGAATAATTGCGTCAAAGCGGGATTCAAGAACGTGTCTTTTCACTTTCAACGTCGGCGTGAGCAAGCCGTTTTCGATGCTCCACTCGTTCTGCATCACTAAAATGTGGTCAATCACCTGGTGGCTTTCCAGATTACGATTAACAGATTTCAGAGTAGCAGCCAGTGATTCATCCACCTCGGCGGGGGATGATTGTTTGGCCTCTTCGCTCAATACGATTAAAGCGACAGGCTGAGGTAAGTTGTTTCCGGTAACACACACCTGTTCAACATAGGCGTTTTCCATTAATTTTGCTTCGATGGGCGCCGGCGTGACGTATTTGCCTTTTGCGGTTTTAAAAATATCTTTGAGTCGTCCGGTTATTTTTATATACCCATCATTATCTATAATTCCTTTATCACCGGTGCGTAAGAAGCCATCTTCGGTAAATACTTGCTGTGTTTTTTCTTCATCCAGATAGTATTTTTTCATATTACACGGCGCTTTTACCTGTATTTCACCATCGTCAGAAACGCGGATGGTTACCCCATTGTAGGCTTTACCAATCGTACCAATCTTATCGTGACGAAAGGGAACACTTGCAGTGCCATAAGCGCTATTCTCCGTCATCCCCCACCCCTCGCATATCGGGATGTCAATTTTGGCAAACCACTCAATAGTTGCAGGTGCCAGGGGTGCTGAACCGCTGGCGAACAGGCGGGTCTGATCCAATCCCAATCCCTTTTTTATTTTCCTGATGATCAGTTTATTTACGATAGGAATGCGCAGTAAGGTATTCAGTTTTTTCTGCGGCAGTTTGGCTAAAACCCCCATTTGAAACTTGGTCCATAATCGCGGTACAGAAACAAACAGGGTCGGTCGGCATGCCTGCACGTCCCGTTGGAATGTATCAAGTGATTCCACAAAGGACACGTGCGAACCAGAGTATAAACTGGCAAGTTCTATTAATACGCGTTCGGTGATGTGGGCCAGCGGTAAGTAACTTAACAATCTATCTTGTTTAGTGGTGATCAGTGGCTCAAGACAGTGTTGAGCCGCCCAGCAAATTGAATGGTATGTGTGAACCACACCTTTGGGCACGCCGGTGCTACCCGATGTATATATTATCGTCATCGTCGATTGCATGTCAGGCAAAGGAGACTCGTCGATAGGGTCACAGTCAACAAATGATTCCCAGCTGATGCTCGATGGGGTGCCAGGGTAAGGGAAAGATACGGTGGGAAAGCGCTCATCAATTGCTGCCAATTGTGACTTGGGTTTTTCAAGTTTGCCGACAAAAACCAGCTTAACATCGGCATGTTCAAGCACATGTTTGATGGTGCTTTCGCCAGCCGTGGCGAAAATAGGAACAGAGACGTGCCCCGCCATCATTATGCCTAAGTCTGTGATAAACCACTCAGCGCAGTTTTTCGCAAAAATTGCGATACGGCTACCAGGCGCTAGATTTCTCTGCCTGATTTGGTTGGCTACACGGCGCGCCAGATTAGCTACTTGCTGCCAGGTGTAATGCCGGACCGTGCCTTTATCTGGTTGCGACAGATAAGCTTCACTCCCTCGCGTTTTTTCCCAGTGATAAAGTCGTTCAAGGGGTGATTGGATTCTTGCATTTTCGCTGACTAATGATGACATAATTACGATCCACTTCCTGATGCTTATTTATTGTATGTTGGTGCACTCACCTGTTTTCATACCACAAAAATTTGTTAAAACTCAATATCCTTAAGCGGCATGACGAACATTTAGCATACGTATAGTAGACCGAAAATGACGTCAGCGCCTGTTCACCAGCGTTTAAACAGCAATTCAGGTATATGCAGCGCATCGACCGGCTTCGAGTAAAAATAGCCTTGCTGACTCACGCAGCCATTGTCGGCAAGATACTGGGCCTGAAAAGACGTTTCTATTCCTTCAGCTACGCATTGCAAGTTCAGTTTTCGCGCGAGATTGATTGTTGCAGTGACTAATGCATGCTCATCATTATTTTCGCTGACATCATCAATAAAACTTTTGTCTATTTTCAAAACGTCTAGGGGGAACTTTTTGAGATAACTAAGTGATGAATAACCCGTACCAAAATCGTCCATGGCAAGAACAAACCCGGCATCATGAAAGCGATTTATCTGTCGTAGGGCATCGTCTGCATTTTCAATTAACACCCCTTCCGTGATCTCAAACCTAAGGGCAGACACAGGTAATTTAAATTCGTTTAATAACTGAATGACGCTGTCTAGATCAAATTCGGTCTTAAAATGCAGCGCAGATAAATTGATTGACAGGTAACCGGTAAATCCCTTGTCGTACCAAAGTTTCAGATCAGCCACCCCGCGCTCCATAGCCAGGCGCGTTGCATCGATGATATAGCGCAGTTGCTCTAGTACTGGGATAAAATCATTGGGTGCGATCCAGGCTGACTGCGTTTGGCAGCGCATCAATAATTCAACGCCTTCGGTTATTTTAGTGCTGGCATTCACTATCGGCTGATAGTGATTACAAAATCCCTGCTCCTGCCAGGCAAGCCTTACCCGGTTTTCTAACTGCAGACGATTTTTAGCCGCTTCGTTCATTTCGTGTGTATAGTAGTTGAATCCGCTGAGCGCATCTTTTTTGGCACAGTACATAGCGACATCTGCCTGCTTCAATAATTCATTCGAGTCAGATGCATCATCAGGGTAGAATGAGATCCCCACACTGCAGGACACCCTTAACACTTCCTTGCCGATAGAAATCGGCGTTTCAATTGCTTCTATCAATTCAGAAACAATTGGGGAGACCGTCTCCATACCCGCAACGCCCTCAAATATAATAACAAACTCGTCTCCGCCTAAGCGCGCCACGGTATTTTTATCAGTCGCAATGTTGCGCATTCTGTTCGCTACTACCATTAGCAATTTATCACCATAATCGTGACCCAGTGAGTCGTTGATCCCTTTGAATCTGTCTAAATCAACAAACAACACCGCTACTTTAGTTTGGTTACGCCTCGCACTGGCAATTCCTTGCTCCAGCCTGTCCAGCAACAGGTTTCTATTTATCAGTCCGGTTAGTCCATCGTAGTTCGCAATTTTGATTAGTTTTCGTTCTGCATCTTTTTGTATGGATATGTCGGAAAATACCATTAGGAAGTGGTCGATTTGCTGCGCTGAATTTTCCTCTGCTATTGCCGTGATATCAATAAGAACATCATATTTTTGGCCATCGATACCTGCGACCTGCCCCTCTTCCTTAAGGTAATCACCGGCAGACAATCCACTAAGCCGTTGTTTAAACTGATGTTCCAATTGTGGTGCTTGCTTGTAGAGGGCGTGAAATTGTTTGACCAGATCTTTTCCCGAACTTAAACCAAATACGTTTTCGAAGGCCGGGTTGATGGCTAGCGGTTGCTTGTTAGCATCAAAAATAACTACCCAGTCCCGGGTTTGTTTAAAAGCATCCCCAAACAATCGAACCTGTTTTTGAACTTGATTCAATCGCAGGATCTGACGATGACGATGCTGTAAATAAATAACCACAAACAGCAGTGCCAATACGACGAGACTACCAATAGCTAACGGCGAGCGAAAAGGAGCGTAGGGCATCGAAAAGCTAATTGCTGCTGGCAGTAATGTGTAATCAGCATGCTGTTTACTAGCTGAAACCTCAAACCTATACGCTCCTGGCGATAAGAATCCAAGCGTTATCTGGGGTTCGCGGGTGACCCCTTCACTGACCGTTTTTCCGTTACGGAATAAGCGATAGCGGAAATGTAGATCACCGCTAAGATTGGTGATATTGGAAGAAAAGTTAATCGTCATACCAAAGTCAGTATGTTTAAGTTTAAGATGGCTGCCTGACAAATTGCGCATGGCGGTTTTGTACTCGCGGGAATCTAAATCTACCGAGGTTATCACCAGCGTCGTGGAGAATCGATTAGCCTGAGCGTCTTCAATAATTTCCTGGGGGTAAAACATCAACATGCCGTTGGTGGAACCGAAGACCAGCTGGTTATCTCTCAGCATAAGTGCCGCGCCATCATTAAACTCTGAAACGGTCAACTCTTTTCCGTATCGGTAATTTTTAAGTAGATTTTGTGCAATTGAATAATGGTGCAATCCGGAGTGAGAACCAAACCACAAATTTCCATCGTTATCTGCCGTCAAACCATACACAATATTTGAGAGCAGCAGATTCTTTTCGTTGAGCTGACTTTTTACCTCAAACGTTTTCGCATCAAGGCTGTAGATACCGTAGCGTGGGAAGGCGACCCATAAATGGCCATCAGCCAGCGCGTACGAGCTGATCGCGGCATCGTTGTTCTTTTGTTGCTGTGAAAAGTGAAAAATCTTTCTGGTTGCGAATGATTGGGTATTGACCAACCATAGCCCGTCCAGTGTCGATAAGAAAATTTCACCCTGGTAAAACGGATGTTCATTAAGAAAACTGGCACCAAAACGCGGATCAATTTGGTCTTCAGGTATTGGCAGTACTTCAAGAAACTGCTCATGCGGATCGTAGCGATAAAACCGGTCAGAAATAAAATAGATTCGCCCCTGGGCATCACTGCCGGAACCATAGATAAAATGGTTAAAGACATCCGCTGACGCTTTATCCTGTGTGGGCGGCAACGTCAAAGTGTTGTTGTCTGGGTCAAACCGTCGTAATGAGTCGAATGTCTGCAAAATCAGCTCGCTGCCTGATGCCGGGAAAATACGGTCTACCTGTACTGATTCATAAGATCTTTGGCTGTTGCTGCTGAGGAAAAAATCTGTGGTATGTGTGACCAGATTCAAGCGCGTAAGTCCGTTTGCGGTGCCCACCCACAAAGTGTCATCGTCTTGTTGCCAAAAACTCCAGACAGCATTATCGGTAAGTACAGCTTGATTATTGACACCGTTTTGCAGGGTTTTGATCGAAAGTGTTTTTGGCGACCAGTACAGGGCGCCACCGTGAGCTGACCCCAGCCAGAAGTTACCACTGGCATCCACAGCAATTGTTTTTATTGAAGGGTGGGATAATTCAACTTTTTCATTGTCTGGCTCTAATATATGAGTCCATTGCCAGCGCCCATCCACTTGCTTAAGACTAACCAGTCCAATATTGGTGCCCAACCAAAAACTGTCTTCTGCATGGCTAACTTGTTCCCACACGTTCAAATCAGACGTGATGTGCTCGAAGAGGGGCGCAGTAGCATCATTATTACGTACATAATCCAGCAGTTGTGGCAGGGATGTGACAAACAGTCCGCCCACTGTGCCTACCCAAAAACGTAATTGATCATCCAGTAAAAAATGTTTTACGTTTTTATTATCAATAGTAGCGGCGACATCACCTAAATAATTCAGCGAAATTGCAGTATTCGATGTTTG
This sequence comes from Alteromonas ponticola, assembly GCF_012911815.1. Lineage (GTDB taxonomy): Bacteria > Pseudomonadota > Gammaproteobacteria > Enterobacterales > Alteromonadaceae > Alteromonas > Alteromonas ponticola. Next base: position 269,568 of record NZ_JAATNW010000007.1, read on the forward strand.
TGTTAAATCCAGAGCGATCAACTCGTGTGTGGCACCAATCAATAATACGGACTGATAAAGGCTAACCACACGAATTGCATTTTCGGCCTCACGGGCTGGCTGGGTTAACTGATAAAGGACATCGACTTTTTCACTGTCTCTATTTAAACGAATAACTTCCTCAGGCAAAGCAACGATAAGTTCACCTTCTGCAGTTTCAAAAAAATGCGTTGCGGGCTGTACCCATTCCGGAGAATCGCGGTAGGGACGTCGCAACACATTATCAATGTGATTTGCAGCGAGATCGTATCGAAACACGCCGCTTCCCGCTGTACTTATCCATAAGTTGTTCTTGCTATCGACAAACAGGGTCGTGACACTGGCGTTCACAAAAACATTATCAGGTCCGGCGATAACTTGATTCCGATAGCCATCCCAGCGGTTCAATCCACCATCAGTGGCTAACCAGACAAACCCATCCTGATCGATTACAATTTTGTTCACATTATCCTGTGACAACCCATGCTTGGATGAAAGGTATTTAAACGAGGGCGTTGTAACGACTGGCTGCGCCTTAAGCGCACTAATAAAACAACTGAAAAAGAGTAAAATGAAACCATACTTCATTTTCAAAAATACCTGTATAAGACCAGAATCAAGATGCGTATATTTACAAATTATAAGAAGAATCACCTACTGAAGTATGAGTCTTATATAACGACAGATTTTTTCAATAAAGTGGGGATTGTATGAGTTTGAATAATAGACTACCAACAGGTTGAATTCAAAAAAGAATTCAACCTGTTTATTGTTCAAGATGGATAGACAGAGGAGACTTTTGTCGATAAATCGCTGGCATTTACTGATGCAATTGCACGTTTAGTTGGTCAATTACTTCAGCCCATTCAGCGTCCTCAATTAAGGCGCGCTTAAGAAAATCTGCTTGAGAGGCATTCCAAAAAGGTGCTTCCTCTATGTGACGGCTGTCGTTCATACCGCGATGTTGTTCAATAAATCGCTCAATTTCCTCGTCACCGGAGTCTAAGCCGAGTTGCACAAAGAGATCCTGCATGGTCGGTTGTTGCGTGTACATAACATTATCCTCAAATTGCGTTAAAACAGTTTCAGCAAGCACTTGTCGTTTCAACGAAGCGAGCAAACGTAGGGATCACGTGAAATCTTACGCAAACTCAGCGCAAGCCACCTAACAGGACGCAAAGCGGCTTGGTGTGATCACTTGCTCAACTGAGCAGAAAACTCTTCAGGGGATAGCACTTCCCCCTCCTCTCCAGGCACCGGGCATACCATCACAAGCAAATCGTCACCGGCCAGACCAGACTGCCATTTTTTCATCCAGTCACTCAATGAAATGCGTAACGGTTTACAATCCGCCCATTCATCCGTGGCCCACAACTCGGCCAGCTCGCTCGTTGGCCACACCGGCACGCCATCTTCTTCATCTTCGGTGTTGAGCATGACGCATCCATGTTCATCGTTGAGGATCCAGACTTCTTCATTTTGCACCATTAACTTAAGCGTTTCATTCAATCGCTGTTCGGGCGACATTGCCAATAAAGGGTGATCATGTTTTTTCATAATGCTCTCTAACTAATCAAGAAATAAACCAAAAGATAAAAAGTAAAGCGGGTTCGTTTTCATTTAAGGGTGTTCAAATGTGTCCAGCTTTTAATTGCACCGTACATGTCCGCCAACCCTTCGCGTTTGCTGGATTTCAGCATACTTAAATAAACGGTGACACTGATCCCTTCCATGCGTTGTACCAGCTTAGCTTGCGGTGAGTGTACTGAACGTTCTTTCGCATTCATTGGCAATATTGCTAAGCCCCCTTCTGATGCAAGCGTCGATACCGCCACATTTAGCGAATTTGTCTGCAGTCTGGCATCCCGTAGATCTGGGTGCTGATGCATTAACAATTCGTGTGCCTTACTTCCCCAGTCCACCGCGATAAAATCATCCGGTTGCAGCACTTTTTTCTCTTTTAGGCTAAACAGTCCCAGCGGAATGGTCACAATCGGATTGCAAACCACATCTTCGGATTTTAATGGTTCGGTCGATAACGCGAAATCAACCACACGTTCATGTAATTGGCGGGTCAGATTATCTAACGTCAATACTTCGGCTTTAACCGACCAGGCGCGAAAATTGGTATGTAAAAAACGAAGCAGGTCTACAAGGCGCAAGTCGCACGCCAGTTGAGTTGCACCCAATACGACATATTCAGCGGTTTGTTCACGAAGTTCCCGCTTCGCCTGTTTTAGGGTATCACAGAGCTGTTGAGCAAAAGGCAATAGTTTCTCACCCGCGGGTGTCAATTGAATGCTGTTCCGGTGACGTTCAAACAAGGACGTATGAAAATACTCTTCTAACAATTTAATGCGAGCACTGACTGCAGACTGAGTCAGGTATAAGTTTTCAGCTGCCTTACCAAAATGACGGGTATTAACCACTTCGAGGAAAGTAGTGAGGAAACGAATATCCATGGATGTCTAGCTATAGAAGTGAATCTGAGACATAAGCTGTCACAGATTCACTTACATGTAAACCTTGTAGGCAGATTTACCACTGACAAAGAGTGGGATAAGATGTCACGTTAATAGACATCTTCAGATTGTATAAGGAGTTGTTTATTATTCCTGATGAAGACGGCGTTGCTTTTCCTTTCGCTGAAGATCTCTCTTTTGTTTATCTTTAACCAAATGACGACGGTCACTGCCTTTTTTGGAAGGGCGATCATCTTCATCTTCTACCGAGTCCCATTCTTCTCGCTGGTAACGATAGTCTTTACTCATTGTAGCCTCATTGTGATAGTTTCATGCGCATTATCATGCGACTATTTAAAATAGGAAACGAATAATATTTGTTGTAACGATGAATAATTTTTAACCGAGCATTCACAACAATGCAAGTCGAATTCATCCTTATGCAACACTATTTACTGTTCAACCATAATTTTAGTGCACATTTTATATATGCCACAAAGGCCGAACCAATTAATGCAATTTTTTTTATGGATAAGGACATTTTTTTTTGTTTCCCTTTTTCATATTTCTCAATTAAAAGTCAGCCAGAGTTAAACCACAGGCGTGAGAGTAATTATGAAAGCTCCTGATATCCGTATTTCTGCCAAACCTTTTATAGACCGTCAACATTTTCCATATGGATTTAGAAAGTCGGGCGATTTCAGCATTGCCGAGTCTGATTTACTGACCCAATATGGCATCAACCTGCTTGCTTTTGAAAGCGGTGAATTACTACCTGAGTCAGACGACGAAAAGCATTTTGTTGAGTTTGTTCAGGGCAAATCAGCTGCCGTTAATTCGCTTGAAAAAGCATGGCAGAAATATGTTCACCTGGCCCGGGGGAAAAAGCATTTTTACACGTTGCACAGCTCGGCCAGCAACCAATCTGATTATGAAGAAGACTTTTCTGACGAAGAGTTTGACGTAGCCTGACGAACACAGGTCATGCACAATTCTATTTGCAAAAAGGCGAAGCAGATTAACTGCTTCGCCTTTTTTTGTAATTTCATTGAATGATCCTTCCTTAATTTTCCAACGAATGGAGTTAAAACCCGTTTTTCACTCTACACTTAGTAGACGTAGGAAGTTTAAGGAAGCGCCATGCTAATCTCATTTAATCAACTTACTCACTTTGCTATCCACGCCACAGATGGCGATATCGGTGGCTGTAAAGATATCCTGTTTGACGATCAGGATTTTGTAGTACGCTATTTTTATGCAGATACTAACACTTGGCTTCCGCTTAGCCGAAAAGTCGTCCTTCCCCCTATTGCGATCCTGAAGCTGGATACCAAGGAGGAAAAAATTCATGTCGATATGACCCGCAAAGGACTTAAAGACAGTCCGTCTATTGATGAGCATAAACCGGTTTCCAGAGAGTACGAGGAAACCTTGTTTAAGTATTTTGGTTATGGTTATTACTGGATTGGACCGGGTGCATGGGGTGATTTTGCTCACCCCACCGAGTTGGCTAATGTTGATTTAGACAAAGCCCAGCAAGACGGCCATCCCAACGTGACTAATCACCTGCGTGCCTGTAGCGAGGTGCATGGTTATGAAGTGCCCTTAGGTGAAGATGAAACGGGTCATGTCGAAGACTTTCTTATCGACCCGCAGAGCTGGCAAGTGCAACTGATTGTAATTGACACACATAACTGGATCCCCGGTGGTAAGAAGTTTGTTATCGCGCCTGAACACATCGAGAAAATAGACTGGTCTTCACACAAAGTTGACGTCAATTTGGACAGAGAGGCCCTGCTCGCGCAACCTGAAATCGATATGGACCGTTTACACGATGACTCTTACATAGCTGAACTAATGGTTCAGGTAAGGTAAATCTAATGAGTGAACAGAACTTATATCAAAAACAAACCAGCCTCGCGGTAGAAAATTTTGCCATCAGCAAAACGCCGATGCCGGTTGCATTCATTCAGACACTGGGTTTTATCAAAGCAGCATGCGCACAGGTTAATAAAGAACTTGGACTGTTAAACGATGATGTGGCCGAGGCAATCTGGCAGGCTGCAAGTGCCGTTGCTCAGGGTGAGCACTATGACCAGTTTCCGGTGGACGTCTATCAAACCGGCTCTGGCACAAGCACCAATATGAATGCCAATGAGGTTATTGCCACCCTGGCAGGTCGACTGGTATCTGATTCCGTCCATCCGAATGATGACGTCAATAAAGGCCAAAGTTCCAACGATATTATACCTACTGCGATCCACGTAAGTGCGCTGTGGCAGTCTACGTCAGTATTGTTACCGGCCATCGATAATCTGATCGCTGTCATTAATGACAGGAAAGCTGCATTTAAGGACGTGATAAAGACAGGGCGAACACATTTAATGGACGCCATGCCGATAAAGTTATCTCAGGAGCTTTCGGGTTGGCAGGCGCAGCTTTACCTGGCCAAAAGCCGCATTATCGACACCCAAGTCAGACTAAGTCAGCTGGCAATTGGCGGTACTGCCGTAGGAACGGGGATCAATACTCATAGTGAATTCGGAGCACGGGTCGCCTCTTCATTAACTCAACAGCTTGGTATCACGTTCACCGTTACCGACAATCATTTTGCGGCGTTATCGTCCCAAGATACCGCCGTTGAATTTTCCGGTCAATTAAATACATTAGCCGTAGCATTGATGAAAATCAGTAATGATTTACGTTGGATGAACAGTGGTCCATTGGCCGGATTGGGCGAAATAGCCTTAACCAAGTTACAGGCTGGCAGCAGCATCATGCCCGGAAAGGTCAATCCTGTTATCCCGGAAGCGGTAGCGATGGCATGTGCGCAGGTCATGGGGCTGCATACCGCCAACACAGTCGCCGGCCAGTCTGGTAACTTTCAGTTAAATGTGATGCTGCCCTTGATCGGCTCTAACCTGTTAACTGCCATTACCCTATTAGCAAACAGCTGTAATCACCTTGCTACCAAAGCCATTTCCGACATGCAGGTAAATCAGGCGCAACTTGAGAAAATACTTGCCAAAAACCCGATTCTGGTAACCGCTCTCAATCAGCATATCGGTTACGAAAAGGGTACTGAAATTGCCAAAGCCGCATATGACAGCGGTGAAGATATTCTGAGTGTCGCTTCTCGCATGACTGATTTTAGTGAAGATGAACTTAAGCGCATTTTAGATCCAGCCAAACTGGTTAGTCCGGCTGGATAGGCGTATTGCAAAGTATAGCAAAATTACGGATAGCGAAGAGGTTACGCTACCTCTTCCTGTTCACAGAAAAAAGAGTAGAGTAAATCAATAGTTTGTTCAATGCGACGGTCCATTAAACTATAGTAGATAACTTGGCCATCACGACGGGTAGAAACCATTTTCGCTTCGCGAAGTAAAGCAAGATGTTGTGATAAAACCGGCTGAGTGACCGGAATGCGCGTAAGAAGCTCTGAGACTGACAACTCATTCTCAAGCAGTGAACACATCACCATAAGACGGGTTTTGTTAGCAAATTGCTTAATAAACTGCTCAGCATTGGATGCGTATTCAAGCATTTCGCGGGTATCAATTGTATTGTCTAATTCCATGATAAAACTCTTAGAAACCTGCACATATTTGTGCCGCAGGAATTAAATCCTGCAGCGGAAAACAGTTAAACCTACTGTATGAAAATCAACCAGACATTTCGTTTGCCGTGTGTGGAAAATATAAGACGATTCTTATAGTAAAACTTCACGCAAACCTTTATGGAGAAACGCCTACATGATACTCAACATACAACAAAGATTGCAATCAATTTCACCTCTCGTTCGAAAAGTCACCGCCGTAGAAGCGGCCAAAGAATGTACAAAAAATCATGGGACTGTCATTGATGTCAGAGAACCCTCTGAATGTGAAGCGTCACCGACAAAAGGCAGCATTAATATTCCCCGTGGTGTGTTGGAAATGAAAATTATCGACCAGTTTAAAGACCCCGGACACCCTTTCTATCTTCATTGTGCCTCAGGTGTTCGCGCTCAATTAGCAGCGGAACAGTTACTAAACATGGGCTACACCAGTGTTAGTGCGATTACCTGTAACATCAAATCAATAGCCGAAGTTGATTTCAGTGAATGACCTGAGCGAGAGTTTCTTCTCCACCATTTCACGACGATTAGCTATCGAAGCATCGCTGAATATGATGTAATGTTTAAAAAACTTATATAACTTTCATAGTCGCATGCCAAAAGCAACGTTAGAACAATGGCGAATGTTTAAAGCGGTCGTTGATGCCGGGGGCTTCAATCAGGCTTCAACCCTGGTGCATAAAAGTCAGTCCAGTGTCCATCATGCAGTAAATAAGCTGGAAGAAGCGCTCGGTGTAGCATTATTCGATAATGATGGACGCAGAATAAAGCTTACTGAAGAAGGCAAATTGTTGTTATCGCGGGCGACCTGGTTGCTTGAAGAAGCAAAAAAACTTGAATCTGTTGCCCATGGTCTCCAGCATGGTGTAGAAAGTCAGCTTCGCATTGCCGTAGATTTAATTTTTCCCGCAAATATATTACACAAGGTACTGGATACCGTTTCCAGCAAATACCCTTACCTGCGAATTGAACTCATCGAATCCGTACTAAGTGGTGCTAACGCTTTGCTTAACTCGGGTCAGGTTGACCTGGCGATTTGTCCGTTTCCTCATCCAGATGGGTTTACCGAAGAGTTATGTGGCATTAATTTTGTCGCCGTAGCCAGCCCCGGGCATGTGTTAATTCAACAAGGTAAAGCGCTTACGACCAAAGATTTGAAAACCCATCGCCAGATTGTGATACGCGATTCGTCTGCCGAAAGAAAAACCGATTCAGGCTGGCTAGGGGCAGAACAGCGTTGGACAGTAAGTCATATCAGCACCTCTGTGGAGATGATAAAAAGTGGCTTTGGCTTTGCCTGGTTGCCCGAGAAGTTAATCGAAAAGCACTTAAGCGAAGGCTCCTTGGTTAAATTGCCACTTAAGCAAGGAAGCCACCGACATGCTTCGCTTTATCTGTGTTTTGAGGATGGTGAACAATTAGGTCCCGCAGCACGTGAATTCATCGGAACACTTCGTTACGAATTAATGCAACTGCAAGACACACAAAAGCAAACCCTTGATGCTTAGAATTTTATTAAATTATCCGCGTAAATATTGCACAATCGCAAAGAAACAGATATAACCAGAGGGTTGCCGTAAAACACTAATAATAAAGGCGCCAGACATGTTCCCATCGACTCAAGCAGAATTGCAGATCCCTATACCTTTCAGTTTTCGGCATACCCTCATTAAAAATGTTCAGTTATCGATTCGGCTTGTTTAAGCACACATTGAGAATTCGTATGCCTTCAAAGTTTCATCTTTTAAAAGAAAACAGTCAGATAAGAAAACGCATGGTGATTGGCTCGATAGGCCTGACCTTACTTGTCATTGCGATCTTTACCTATCTGGGCTCTGATATCTTACTCAATCTTGAATCCCGGCTTGCACAACGAACGTTTGATATTCAGTTAAGCGGGATTAACCGGGCACTGACTGAGCATCCGCAGCTGCACAAAGCCTTATCTTCAACTAACGCCGAACGCCCCACCCCAGCCTATTTACTACCTGTTCAAAAAGACCTTGTCACCTTACTGCTTGGCCAACAAATTATATATAGAAACCAGACGTTATCGATCCCCGTTGACCCGAATGCCGCTGTCATCAGGCAAAATACATTAGGATTTACTACGTGGGAGAATACCCCCGTATTTATCAATAAGGTTTGGTCCGACGTTCACAAACAGTATGTCACCGCAGTCTGGCTGGCCGACAGTCAGTTTGTCGCCACAGGTCAGATAATTAATCAGTTTACCCTGACAACGCTGGTGACGTTTTTTATCGCCGTTTGGGCCGCCATCATTATATCTGCGTTGGTGACACGGCGGTTTGAAAAGGCCAACCGCTTATTACAGAAGTTGGCCCTGATCGATCCGTTGACGAATTTGCCTAACCGAAATGCCCTGTTAAGCAATCTGCGTATTCCCCGTCACACGGGCGCGCTCTTTTTCATCGATTTAGACCGCTTCAAGGATGTTAACGATGCCATGGGCCATGAGGTAGGCGACAGCTTACTGGTTGCCTTTGCTCAGCGGCTCACGCAGATTGCCGGTAAAAACGTGCGCGTGTACCGAAATCGAAGCGATGAATTTGTTATATGGCATCCCAACCTGGGAATGGATGACGCCAACCAATGGGCATTTTCACTCTTGTATCAATGTCGTGATGCGTTGACAATGCCTGACTACACATTCGAGGTGGGTTGTACTATTGGCGTCGCCTGCAATCCCCAGCATGGTAAAACCATTGGTGGGTTGCTAAAAAATGCTGAAAACGCCATGCATCATGCCAAACAGCTTCGGTTGGGAATTGAAGTGTACAATGACGCTAACGATTATGGTTCCAACTTCCAGGTCACCTTGCGCAGCCAGCTTTATCAGGCGTTACAGCAGCGACAATTTCAACTTTATTATCAACCCAAAATCAATCTGGATTCACATGAAATGATGGGCGTTGAGGCCATCGTACGCTGGCATCACCCCGATGAAGGTGTGCTCTTGCCAGGCTCTTTTATCGATCTGGTAGAGCAAAGTGGCATTGTGCACGCATTTACGCGTTACACCGTTGAAGAAGCCATGAATCAGATCAAATCCTGGAGTGAGCAAGGGCTGCATATACCGGTATCAGTTAACCTCTCCGCTTACAACCTGCTCGATGAAGCGTTCGCGGGATTTATCGAAAGCCTGTTACGTAAAACAGGAATATGTCCCAGCTTGCTTGAGTTTGAATTAACTGAAAGCGCGACCATGGTGGACATTGCCGTTAGCAAACGGATGATTAAAACGTTTAAAACGATGGGTATTAAGACTTCTATTGATGATTTCGGGACCGGCATGAGTTCTTTTGCCTATCTCAGAGAACTGGACATTCACACAGTCAAGCTTGATCGCTCGTTTGTAAAAAATATCCATCAGCGAAAAAAAGACGAGCGCATCGTCGAGGGAATTGTTTCGCTATGCCGCAGTCTCTCTATTGATATCATTGCGGAAGGCGTTGAAACAGCCAGACAAGCCGAAATTTTGCGCAATTTAGATTGTCAGCTCGCCCAAGGCTTTCTTTTCGGTAAGCCAGTACCCTCGTCTTCATTGCAAAACCTGTTTTCAATCCATAAACCGCTCGCCGCACAGGCAGTGTGACTGCCATTGGCGATCTGCATAACCATTCGTATACTTACAGCGAACGTGGTAGAGTTTCGACAGTTTGCTTAATTTCAATGTGCCGCCAGCTGCTTACTTAAGGGTTGACTTAATTCAATTGCTAACCGTAAATTTGTGCGTGTCTTGCCAGTTGCGTTTCAGCATGGTAAAAGGTGGCGCAATCGCTTTTACATTCAGCTATACAGAAGAAAGTATGTGCTGTGCAAAATGAGCCCAAAGAGAAGTTTAAAGTGATCTTATCCATCGTTTTGAATGTACACTTGTCATTCGTAGTTAAAACCATAATTAAAAGGACGTATCTGTGCTAACTGTATTACTCGTTGATGATGATCCCGAATTCACCGACGTAGCCTGCACAATCATTGAATTCCTCGGTCATGAAGTCTTAACTGCTGGAAACCTAAAAGAAGCAAGAGACTGGCTGGAAAAAGAACAATTCGATCACATCCTGCTTGATTTTATGCTCCCGGACGGTAGTGGAGTTCACTTATTTGAAGAGTTGGATCAACTTGCAAAACGTCCTCGCGTTACGCTCATTACGGGTCACCCATCGGTTCGTGGCATAATCAAAGGGTTATGTGGGCCGAATATCGATTATCTTGTCAAACCCATTCAGCGTGAAGAAATTGAAGCTGTTCTCGAAGGCAAAAAAGCCTCTAAGAGCACAGGCGGCTCCAATATCAAAAAACATTTCGGGCACCTGATTGGTGAATCGGCCCAAATGAAAGATTTGTATAAGCTTATTGAACGTGTCAGCCGTACCAGTGCAAACGTCATGTTGCTGGGAGAAAGCGGAGTGGGAAAAGAAGTCGTCGCGGAATCTATTCATGAAGCGTCGGAAGTTGAAGGTCCCTATGTGGCGACCAACTGTGGCGCGTTTTCCAAAGAGCTGATTGGCAGTGAATTATTCGGTCACGAAAAAGGCGCCTTTACGGGTGCGGTAGGCCGCAAGTCTGGTGTATTTGAACAGGCCGAGGGCGGCACGCTCTTTCTGGACGAAATCACTGAAATGCCCATTGATATGCAACCAAATCTGCTAAGGGTTTTGGAAAATAAGGTTGTTATCCGTGTTGGCGGCACAAAAACAATTCCAGTAGCATGCAGAGTGGTCTCGGCTACCAACCGAACTATGGAAGAAATTGCCGAAAGCAAGGTATTACGAGAAGATATTTATTTTCGACTGGCAGTATTCCCTATTACCATCCCCCCTTTGCGCGAAAGAAAGGAAGATATTCCACTTCTTGCCACTTATTTTATTGACGAGCTCAATAAAGAGAATGATACCCGATTTGAGTGGGATGAAAGTCAGCTTGATATGCTAACAGCCTATGATTGGCCAGGTAATGTGCGTGAACTACGCCATTTTGTTCATCGCGCTGCGATCATGAGCGATCCAGACAAAACTGAACTAGACCTGCCAAAAACCATTGAGTCCCCGTTTGCTAAGAAGCAGTCCACCACACCCGCACTTCAAGCAGGCAGAACGATTGAAGATGTTGAAAAAGAGTTGATTTATGCAACGCTTGAAAAAGTTAATGGTAACAAAACGTTAGCAGCAGAGATGCTAGGAATAAGTACCAAGACGCTTTATAATCGACTACACGCTTACGGCGACCTGACCAAAGAAGAATAATAAGAGGGAAAAACGTGAACGAAAAAGAATTTTCCACCGTTACCGCCTATGTTCACGATGCAAGAAAGCCGTTAAACAGGATTTCGATGCAGGCCGAATTAGTTAAGATGGCCCTGCAGGGTGAAGTGCCCGCAGAGAGAGCTTTAAATGCGTTGGACAAGATAATAGCCAGTACAAAGGATTGCAGTGAACAATTGACTAACATGGTAGATGTTTTGGGCAATTCAATAACGGAATAAGTTGTATGAGAAACGGGCTGTTGCAGTCTTTTTATAGTTGGATTGCCATTGTTGCGATTATTATCATTGTACTCACAGGTAACTCCTTTTACGTCATCAGCACGTTAGATAATCTGGCCAAACTGGAAGCCAGGTTATTTAACATTTCAAAAATAACCGAGTCGGTTACCAAACTCCATGTTGCAATTCTTAGAACGCAGTCAGGTAAACGTGGCTATTTGCTTACCCGCGACGAGGAATATTTAACAGACTACACAGCAACGCTCAATAAGCTGAATGATTTACTGGATGAGGTTGAGTTCAAATCGCAAGAGCTGGAAGATTTCCAGAGAGAACAAATCGAAAAACTGTTATCACTGAGCAAAGTCAAACTCAATGATATGATCAGCACCGTAGAGCTGGCCAGAAACGGTCGCTTTGAACAAGCCATGGAAATTGTGAATACCCATCGCAGTCTGGTGTTGTATGAAGAGTTTGATAACACTTACAAAAAGGTAAGACGCAGCGTCAATAAGGTACAAAGCGTACACCTAAAAAACCTTAATCAACTTCGAAGTGAATCGATTACCACGTTGGTGGTTTCAGCGGTATCCACGGCATTGTTGATTATTTTAATATTTATCTTGCTGAAAATGAATGTCAGAGAAGCGTACCGCCACCAGAGAGAACTTGAGGCACATAACGAAGAGCTTGAACAGAAGATTGACTTACGCACTCAGGAATTACAGATCTATTCCGATGAGTTAGCGCGTAGTAACCGCGAACTTGAAGACTTTGCATTTGTGGCATCACATGATCTGCAGGAACCATTGCGTAAAATACGTGCATTCGGAAATCGACTGGAATCAGGCTATTCCGATGTCATTGATGAACGTGGTCGCGACTTCATGGGTCGCATGCTGAACGCAGCAGAACGTATGTCTATGTTAATAAGGGATCTATTAGCGTTTTCTCGTGTAGCCACCCGTGGTAAAGAATTTGAAGCCGTCAATCTGAATGATGTTATCACCAATGTTAAGAACGATTTGGAAATTGCTATTGACGAATCGGATGCGAGTCTGGAATGTGATAAGCTGCCAATGATTAATGGCGATCAGAGCCAACTTGAACAGTTATTTTTAAACTTGTTATCGAACGCATTAAAGTTCCGGCAACAGGATGTATCACCCAAAATAAGCATTCGATTAACGTCGCCCGAAGAAAATGATTTAGAGCACGTCTTTAAAGTAGATGAATACGATTGGATAAAAATTATCATAGAAGATAACGGCATTGGGTTTGAACAATCGTTTGCCGAAAAAATATTTGCTCCATTTCAACGTTTACATGGGCGTAGCGAATATCAGGGTACGGGCATTGGCTTAGCCGTGTGTCGCCGAATCGTAGAACGCCATAACGGTTATATCAGCGCGCAAAGCTCGCCGGGAGAAGGCGCTGTGTTTTCAATAGTAATTCCTGTTGACGGTGAACCCTTCGCCTCAACAATTGGTAAAGGAGTAACGCAAGATGTCGCGTAATAGTGCAACAGCTATTAATATTTTGATGGCAGATGATGATGAGGATGATCGTTTACTTACCATCGATGCTCTGAAAGAAAGTCGGGTACTTAATAATCTCTATTGTGTTGAAGACGGTGTTGAATTACTGGAATTTTTGCGCCGTGAAGGAAAGTACAGTGATCCGAAAGATTCTCCACGCCCAAGTCTGGTATTGCTCGACTTAAACATGCCTCGCAAAGACGGTCGCGAAGCATTGGAAGAGATGAAGAAAGATCCCGCATTACGCAGTATTCCGGTGGTGATTCTTACTACGTCAAAGGAAGAAGAAGACATGCTCAGGGGCTATGATTTGGGTTGTGCTTCCTACATTACAAAACCGGTAAACTTTGAAGGACTGGTTGAGCTGATGAGAGCGCTGGGCAAATACTGGATTGAATTTGTCGAATTGCCTCACGACTGATAAACACACTATTTTCAGGTATTAACTTGTTGTGACTGAGATCATCCGCGTTCTTCTCATCGAAGATGATGAAGACGATTATTTTTTAACTGCTGACTATCTTTCTCAGTGCGAAAACCCGCGTTTTCAGCTAAGTTGGGTAACGAATGGTGAAGATGCATTAGCAGCGTTAAGAAAGAAGCCGTTTGATATCTGTCTGCTTGATTACATTCTTGGTCCTGAAAACGCCATGGACGTGCTTGAAAACCTCAAAGCGAATGGCATTTCAGTTCCGGTTGTGATCCTGACAGGTCAGTCTGATGCCCAGGTTGATGAAATGGTGATGCGCGCAGGTGCCGCTGACTACCTGACTAAGACCGAGATTGAAACACCTCGCTTTATGCGAACCATGCGCTATGCAATGGTTCGTAGTGAAATTGAAAACGAACGTTTAGAGCGGCATAAAGTTGAGCAGCAAAACAAGGCGAAGGACAAGTTTCTTGCTCACTTAGGTCACGAATTACGCACCCCACTCACCTCTATTCTCGGTTACACCGAATTATTATTGGATGACGAAAAGAGCCAGAAAATTCAGCAGGAACTATCGATAATTCATACTAATGGCAAACACTTATTGAGTTTGTTAAACGATTTATTGGATATGTCTCGTATCATGGCCAACAAACTTGAGCTGTCGCCCCGCAATATCCACTTCAGTGCATTTATGACCGACGTGCATTCGCTGATGAATCTGGCAGCCAAGGATAAGGGGCTTTCGCTCACCATCCAGTCAAATACATTAGTCCCGGAACAAATATTCACTGACCCGACCCGACTCAGACAGGTGCTGATTAATTTGATCAGTAACGCGGTGAAATTTACCGATTCAGGACAAATCGTGGTGACAGTTTCCATGCACGAAGGCAAAGGATTGATGTCCCCGCCGAAGCTGCAATTTGACGTGGAAGACACTGGAATCGGTATGCTTCCAGACAAGTTGGAATCTATTTTTCAACCTTTTGAGCAAATCGAAGATGTGATGCGTGCAAACCATGGCGGTGCTGGTCTGGGCCTGGCCATAAGTCGCGAACTGGTGCACAAGATGGGCGGTGAACTGACAGTTTCATCTAGCTTCGGCGAAGGCAGTATTTTTACATTCTGTATCCACCCTGGCGCAATTAACGAAGATAAACTTGAACAGTTAAGTTTAACCTCTCCCCAGGCAGCCGTTGCTAACAATCCCAACTTGCATGTTTCCGGGCGTGTGTTAATTGTGGATGACTTGAGAGAAATTCGCCGCTTAACCGGCCACTTGGTAAGTCAATGTCACGCCACTGTAGGCTACGCGGAAAACGGCGTAAAAGCGCTTGAAGCGGTATTATTAGCAGAAAAAGAGAATCACCCTTATCACTTGGTGTTAATGGACATCCATATGCCGGTGATGAATGGAATTGACGCGCTTAATGCATTGAGGCGGCATAATAGTAATGTAGCTGTGGTAGCAATCACTGCCGCGAGTCGCAAAGGGTTGAAACAATCGTTGCTTGATCAGGGATTTGATGATGTCATCGGCAAGCCGATTGATAAAGCAGAGCTGCTAACGGTGCTGGATAAATATCTGATACGCACCTATGGACCCACTATCGAAACTAATGAAAGGGACAGCGTATTACATCGACATTTACCTAAAGATGATGCGAATCAACGAAAAAAGATCCTGGTTGTCGAGGACGATTATGACGCATCAGAATTGATGCAGTTGCTGCTAACCCATCAGGGTCATGATGTTTTGGTTGCCCACACCGGCAATGAAGCAGTGCAAAGTCTTAAAGAGTCCAGCTTCGATTACGTGTTACTAGATTTGACCTTGCCCGATACAGACGGTTATAGCCTGGCAGAAGAAATAAAAACTTTTCAGGGTGATATTTGTATTGTCATCGTAAGCGGATATGAACCTGATAAAGAGAGAATGTCTCAATTAGGTATTGAGGAAGCACTTATCAAACCTGTAAGCAAAGAAATGTTAGCCAATTTAATTGACTGAATTTATTTACGAAATTATTACAAGTTTGCTGAATAATTTACCTATTAAACCCTTATAATCCCTCAGCTCGCAAGATTATCCCTTATATTTCATACAATTAAAATTTTTCTCATGCTGGTATGTGCCTTGCAGCCCTTCTCCGTGCATTTGCAAAATACTTTTCAAGGAGATTTTTATGGCTACGCACGCAACGCATTCTTCTACACCTGGTAACGCCGCTGGAGATGTACGGGCAAACAGTGTTTCAGACTCTACTCATCCTGTTACAGACAAACTGCAAGAGTCTCTTCATAGCTCGGTGGATAAACTGGCTGGTTCAGCGCGCCGTGCTGAAGAAAATATCCGTCAATCTGCGCATGATTCAGCAGAAAATTGGGAAAAACGTAAAGCCGACGCTGAACAGAAGTGGCAGGGCTCAGCCGTTCGTAAATATGCTATTGAAAACCCTCTGGCGACAGCTGGTATTGCGTTCGCTGCGGGTATGTTGCTGACATCTATTTTCCGTAGCAAATAAGCAATGAGTAATTCCAATTCTCAGCGACAACAACCGCCCTACTCCGCTGACGAAAAGGATCCGCACTGCCCGGCCAGTGACACTGGCCGGGCAAGTGATTGCAATGAAGAGACGTCGATTTACGATGAAGCCTCAATTGCACGCACTATCGAAGTGGCGAAAAACGCTTTTGAATTGAAGAAGCAGGAGTTGCAAGCCGTTGGTGAAGTGGTTGCGGCTGAGACCGAATTGCTGAAAAAGTCTACGGTTATCACCGTTGCTTCGCTAGTCACCGCATTTGTCTTTTCCTGTTTTAGCTGGATTGCAATAAACGTCTTACTCGGTATGGGTCTGGTTGATTTAGGTTTACATTATCTTTTATCAGGCGCAATTGTGTTTGCCCTGAATGTCAGTGTAGTTATTTTTGCCCTTATCGTTGCTCACAATATGACAAAACGAATTTCGTTACGTCCCATTTTTGAAGCATTGTTAGGCAAAGCTGGAAACTAGGTTTGCATTATGAGCATGTTTATCAACAAAGAGTTATATGCGGTGAAGGCGTCACGACGACGCTTCGATATAGCCAAGCGGAAAAGTGACAAAGCAGACGAGCAATTAAAAATAAATAGCAAGTTACTCATTGCGTCGCCCGTTGGTGTATTAGCGTTTTTTAGTATAGGAGCATATAAAGGGGCCACCACTGACAGTCCGCCCTCCCGACGCAGGCAGGCGATAGTTACGTTCCTTCGCACGGTACTGATAAAATTTTTAGCTTAAGGAGAAGTATATGTTTGAGCGAAAAAACCTAACCCGCATTACCTATTTTATCAGCAGCGCAATTTTTTCGCTCACCCTGTTATTAGCATGTTCAACAGTACCCAATGCTGCACCTACTGAATATAAAGCGGCTAATTTACCTAATGGCTATGGTTATTCAAGTACCCAATTATCTGCAAATGAATATAGAGTCATGTTTAAAGCGACGGATAAGACTTCAGCCGATCTGGTACAGGAATACACCCTGCGGCGAGCAGCAGAACTGGCAGAAAAACAAAATTACACCTGGCTCACGATTGTAAAAACAGATATAGAAAAGAAGCGGGGTCAGGGCAAATCAGCAGTTAGAACTAAACCTACAAGAAGCGTAAACCCGCTGCAGGACCAGCAGTGTACCATGTCGGGCTGTGAGCAAGTCGCTCAGCCGTTTATTGAAAATGAAGATGACATTGAAGTACAAACACTGCCCATGTCAGATATTTATTACTCGATCGTGGTGAGAATGAGTCAAACAAAATCCAGCGATGGTGCTTTCAATGTCAGCGAGCTGCTGCAAAAAGTAAACCGCTCAGCCGAGTAAGTATTGCCGCGTCAATGCTGGCACTTCTTCCGGGGGGCTGTGCGGCGGTAAAAATTTCACGTCCTTATCTGAATAATTTATATACTTTTCTAGCTTAGTTGCGATTGGTTATAGACAACCACGCTACCCATCCTTGTTTAGCTCTCATAATTTATTGATATGTATGCAGAATTATTATTGAATTAAAGTTAAGCAATTGAATTAATTACGGTATGTACCATGCAAGAGCCTTTATGAAATTTTTGTTATTCGTGTTTATCATTTTGTTGGAGAAAATTCGTGGGTCATCAAGCTCCTGATGTGAAAAAAATTTCAGCGCTCATTAAAGTGCTCAATGGAGGCATTGAGTTCTACCAGGAGGGAGTCGAAAAAATTAAAGAGGCAAATCTTAAGGCCTTGTTTGGGCAAATGATTGAAGAGAAACAAGAAGCGGTGGCTTCATTGCAGGGCTTCGCCGTAGCTGAACAGGGACATACTGAAACCCAGAATGATTTTGGCGTTGAAATAAGAAGTATGTACACAAAGTTGCTAGGAAATTTTACCAGCGACATGGCGCATACTTATATTGAGCAATTAGAGGAAGTTGAAGATAAAGTCCTTCAATCCATTGATGATGCCCTTGAGGTTAAGCAACCAACCAGGTGTGCAACAGAGCTGCGGCGTATTCGTACTCGCATGCAACAATGTCATGACCAGATGAAGTGGTTTAAAACTGAATCAGAAAAACGACGTTTGTCTCCAGCACTGAGTCGAACAAGCTAAAGAGAATCAACGTGTTTTCTCCTTCCCTACTCTTTAATTATCAAGGAATTGGGTAAGGAGATAGTGCTGGAAAGGTTCAAGCGTTTTGCCATTATTGGACCACGTGCAATATCAATTGAGACCATCAGTTGATGCCTTTATAATCAAAGATGCACGTCATTCGATCGAGCGACCCAGTTCATGTCCTTCGTTTGTTCATCTAAGGTGCCTTTGGCATCTTCCAGGAAAATCTGACAAAAGTAATCAACGCACTGATATTGTTCACGATACGATTTTAATTGTACTTCCATTTCCTGCATTGCATTGGCAAACTCAGAGTTTGACTTAGATAGTTCGTAATCACATTTAAGGTAAGCACACAGCACATCCGCGGCCTTAGCCAACTTTACATGCATATCTTGTTTATTTTGCTCAATCAGTGGACTATAGCGTTGCTGAAGTACTGCTGGTAACGTCTTTATAAGCATACCTTCAAAACGTTTCTCTAACTTTTTAATTGCCGCAGTGGTTTCGGGATCATGATATTTAACCGGACTGGGAATATCACTCATTCCTGCTATTTCACTGCCCTCATGAAATATTGCCATACTGGCGACCCTATCGGGATTAATGTCTTCGCCAAATACATCCGCCGCAATGGCGCCAAGCATATGGGCTACCATAGATGCTTCATAAATATGAGTAGATAACATTTCTTCCTGAAACTGCGCCATCAGGGGCCAACGCTTAACATTTCTGGCGCGCTGCATAAGACCGATAAAAGCGGAATGGTCTTTCGCCATAAGTCACTAAACCTTTTCAATGACAAATTTACTGCATTATATCAATATTTAACTTAATTAATGTCGGATTTTTAAAATTTAGAGTGCCACCAATGATTTATCCCGTGTAAAAAGTGCAAGATTAAATGTAATTAATTATGGCAAAAATATCCGCAGGATAACTCAAATCACACATTTCCTTTTAAATTCATAAACATAAGTCATTGGCATAAAAAAAGCATAAGTGTAGAAGACATTAAACGAAATCGATAAGGGGATTACCATGTTAGGTTGGGCAATTACGTTCTTTATTATCGCCATTATTGCAGCAGTTTTTGGTTTTGGCGGCATTGCCGGTGCAGCAACCGGTATTGCACAATTTTTATTCTTTGTTTTCGTAGCGTTACTCGTTATTTCGTTAGTTGCGAATGCGCTACGTGGCAAATCACCTAAAGTCTAATTCTGGAAAAGGAGAAAGGATTAATGATTTCATATAAGGCATTTTTGAAAACACTATTGGTTGCGGGTTTTGCAATGTCACTTGCAGCCTGTGAGGAAGGCCCAGCAGAAGACGCAGGTGAAGAATTGGATGAAATAGTAACTGACGCAGGTAATGCAGTTGAAGATGCCTGTGAAGATGCTAAAGACAATATGGATGCTGAAGACGAAGACTGCTAATTAATGCGGTTTAACAAAAGCCAGAACTGATGTTCTGGCTTTTTTGTGTGTAAATTACACTGTGTTTCATCTACGATGAAACCATACGTATTTACGAATTATCTTTCGCTGGTTCCTGACGGGTCCAGTGCAGGAAAAGCGCAAGGGAGATGAGAAGCAGACTAGCCGAGATAACTACTGCGACCGGGTAAAACAGGTTACCAGCCATATCTAACTGACTGTACTTGATCACCAATATCAATCCTTCCAGAACTAATGCAATTATTACCACACTAACAAAGCGAGTCACCGTGCGCCTGATTGACCAAATCAAGCCTATGTCTTCATCGCCCTGTCCCCTATATTCTTTGAAAATTCCTACAGAAAGTTCATAGGTAGCCAGTGCGATGAATAGGTCGTTGATGCTACGTATTATTCCGGTAACTAATTGTTCATCCGTCTGCAGTGCAGTAACAAAATGATAGATAGCCATTCCCACCATAGAGTAGGATACAATCATGAATAAAACAGAAAACATGGACGCGGTGATTTTACGGATCCATTTCTTTTCTCCCAACACTATTGGGACTCCTTCGGCTTTTCGGCAACAAACCAATTAAGCAGGGCTGGTAAAAGCGTCACATCGGTAATCAACGCCATCAGCATGGCTGTTGCTGTAAGTAAGCCAAAATAAACGCTAGGCAAGAAGTTTGAGAAGCCGAACAGCGAAAACCCAATCGCAATTATCGTAGTAGTAAATACAATTGCCAGCCCGGTATGACCAAAGGCATTATCACTCGCCGCCTGTGCCTGTTGATGGTCGGCATCAGCGCTTTTTTTACCTTGCAGATAAGCATGTAAAAAATGGATCGTATCATCGACCGCTATTCCCATTGCGATTGCGGCGATCGTAATAGTCATTATATCTAACGGTATCCCAACCCAACCAATCACTCCTAATATTCCCAAGGTGGTCAGAACATTGGGCACGAGTGCAATCAGTGCAATTTTAAGAGAACGGAAAATGGCTAGTAGTACAAGGCCAAGCACTGCGTAAACAATGCCCAGGGTCTTAATTTGCGAATCAAATAAACGCGACAAAATGTCCTGATACAAAATGAATAGATTGGTAAATGTAAAGCTTTGCGCCTCCAGACCTACTGATTTAAGATCTGCGGAAAGATTATCCACAAATGTCTCTCTGTCGAGTCCTGGAGTGGTGTCCTGAATACGCACCGAAACCCGCATTTGATTCGACTCGGGAGAGTAATAAGCGCCCACCAGTTGATTGACAACCTTCTTATCCAACAAATGGTAAATAGTGGTTAATTCATACTCTGTAAGAGGAACATTATTATTTAGCTTTTTCGCCAGACGCGTAAAGTTTACCACCGAGGTTACACTACCGGTGGCTTCGAATGCCTCTATCGCTGCCTGTACGAGCTGTAATCTGCCAATACTATCGGCTGTCAGTTCCAGTTGCTTATTTTCATTCGACTGCTTGATATCGATAATGACATCCAACGGTGTTGACCCACCAAACTCTTTATCGATAAACGCAAGTTCCTGATGAACTTGCGTATCGTCGTCGAAATAGTCGATAAATGAATTTTCAACATCCAGTCTGGTGATACCGAGTGCAATGACAATTGCCACACATAAGCTAATAAACACCACTGTTTTAGGTATCGCCAGGTTCATTTTTTTAAGCGCATTCAGTATGCGCTTGATAATTTCGAAATCTTTCGTTTCCTTTCTCTTCGGAAGTAAGCATAGCAGCGAGGGAAACAACAGCAATCCCACCAACATTGTGACCACCATGGCGATTAACATCATCCATCCGAAGGCAACCACAGGTTGCAAGCCACTGAATATCAACGAGCCGAATCCCACTGAGGTAGTCAGCGTAGCAAAGAAGCATGGGCTTAACTTATCATCCAATGTAGCAACAATTCTCTCCCGTTGAGACAAACTGTGATCTTCCCGACTTATATCACGATAACTGCCAATCAGGTGAATCATCACGGCTAATGTCAGGATAAGCTGTAATGCAACAAAATTGGCAGAAATCACAGTGGTGCGCATGTCCAGCATGCCAAAAATACCCATTGTCAACACGACACTGACGGCACAGGCAAATAACGGAAACAATACCCATTTTATGGAGCGATAAAGAAGTAACAGTAATAACGCAATGACCCCGGCTATGGCTGAGCCAAAGGTGATTAAATCGGATTTAATAATATCGATGAGATGCTGACCGACAACGTAGGATCCCCCCATATATGTTTTCGCTCGCGCAGAGACCTCACTGGCAATTTTTTCTATCTGCGCCACCTCTTTTTGTCGTTGCTCGGTAAGCTGCTGCTTAATCGGGTCCGCTCGTTGCTGTAATTGCTCAAGAGTAGCTTCTTCTTCTTCCGTCAGCTCCCGGTCGAGTAAGTTAGCCTGGATCTCGGTCATTTCAGATTCAATCTCTGCCAGCTTTTGATTGCGCGCAAACACGATTTGAATTGCTGTGGCTGTCTCCTGCTGGTTGATCAGCAGATCGGTGAAGATGGGATGGCCACTGATCAGTTTCTTCATTTGCTCTGGCGAATAGCGTTGCTTTTCCCAGGTGAGGCTATCGACCTCAGTTCCTCCGGTTAACGCTGCCGCATCTTTAATTAATGGGACCGTCAAAATTGAGGTAACCGCGTCGACGCGTTCGAGTTTACGTAATGCCTGAGTCAGGCTGTGCAAGTCTTCAAAAGTGGTTTCACTGAAAAGTGGATGTTCAGGTTTGTAGGCAAGCAAGATAAACTCATCGGGCGAGAAACGCTGGTTCGCCAATTGAGTTTGGATATAAAGCTTATTGTCTTTGACCAGCAGGGTTTCGGCAGATGCATCAATTTTAAACTGAGTTACAAAATAGCCCATCACTCCTAGCAATACAGTGAAAAGCAGGATAATAAGCCATCTAAGCCTGACAATGGCGTGAGCAATCTTATTCGTCATTTTTACCTTTGTCTTGATACTTGAATAGCTCATCACGGCGCTGTCCCTGAATGTACTGATTCCTAAAATAAATATAGGGGTCGTTGGTAGTCTCGTAGATTTGCTGGTACGTATCGGATTGGTTTGAAAAATCATCGAAACCATCAAACGCACGAATTTGATATGATTCAGGAGGATTGGCTAGTTGATTGATTGGATGAAGAAAACCTTCAGTCAGTGTGGAAAACCCACCCCTGACGTCACTTGGACCCAATATTGGCAGCACTAGATAGGGACCGGGAGCGATGTCGTAACGTGTCAGTGTATCTGCGATGGTCTGTTTTCGTTCACTAATTTCAAACCAGTCACTAGCCGGGTCAAACAGGCCCAGAATACCAATGGTTGAATTAATTAAAAAACGACCAACATTACTGCCCGCCTCACTAAATTCTCCCGCAAACAGGTTATTGACAAAATTGAGGGGTTCACGGATGTTGTCAAAGGCGTTATCAATTTTATCTCTGACGACATCGGGCACAATATATCGATAACCATCTGTTGTGGGAATCAGCACATATTCGTATAACGAGTGGTTAAAACTAAACATGCTGCGATTAAAGCCTTCCCAGGGATCGTGATAATACTTCTCCTGGCTTATACTATCGGTGTGTTGCGCATCGGTAACGGCCACTACGGTGGGCTCGACCTCAATTTCGCCCTGACTGGTCGAAATCGTCACAGCTCTACCTTCGCTCAGGTCCGCGACTTTGTCATTTTGATTTGACTGTGGGGTAACTTTTGCCTCAGTGACAGACTGTTCAGATTCTTGCGGTGTTGCGCAACCCAGTAACGCGAAGAATAAAATATTTATCAATACCAGGCGGTGTGAGCACATAAATATTTTCCCTTTGCTTTCCATCTTCGAACGAGCCATACGAATTGTGGGTTTATCAGACTCACCGTTTACACTTTATACTGAAATGTTCCCATTAAGATTACATCCATTTGAATTAAAAGCGCAATTTGTGTATTTGAAATGTATGAAATTGAGGACATGGAAAGTAAAACGATATGCGTCAGTGGGACTGACTGGGGGGAAGAATACGGACAGGGGTTGGGGCGATAAGGGCCCTGCCCGCACTCTTTTAATTACTGATTAGCCTGTTTGACCATCCAGTTGCTGTACAAAAGTTCCGGTTGAACCGTAGCTGCTTGCTCTCGCTTACTTTCATTGTATCGGTCAAACCAATTGAACACTGGCTGACTTTGTAAGTACTTTTCGAATCGGTTGCTTGGTTGTGGAGTCAGTTTTCGCTTAAATAACTTCATTTCGTGAAATCCTTCCTAAAACTTCATTGATACAACTTTGGTTACCATGACATATTCAATTATTGAACCAACATGGCCCATATTACTTAAAGTTAATGAATGCCTTATATGACAAGGGATTAGGTGAAATGGGAAAGTACCAACACATTCAGTCATAATGAATGCCAGTATAATCATTTCTTACACAAACGTAATTTTTACATTTTTTCTTACATGCCCTGTAAGCGTAATTTTTCAGGCCACTTTTACAGGGTTGCATTAGCCATTTTTATTCTTAGATTTTTTAACTAAAAATGTTCGCGTAACTGCCGTAACAGACGCTTTCCCCCACCGCTAAAAGTGCTGCAGGATGGTCTATTCAGCACAATTTGTAATCGAGAGTTACACCGGACCACAACCAAGAAAAAAGGTGCCGAGGCACCTTTCTAGAACTATGTGAATAGTTAATTTTTACTTGTTCATTGCGGTCTGGCGCGACACTTCCATATTGTCTTCAACGTCTATTACATCGTCCGCATTGCGGGCGATCTCAACGGCCAGCTTACGCTCCGCTTCTGAATCAACATTACCGGTAAGAGTGACGTTTCCATCCTTCACATCTACATCAATGTCAAATCCTGAAATATCGGAATCCATTAGTAAACGTGTCTTCACCACCGTAGCGATTTTTGCGTCAGTCAGCGCGCTCATTCCATCGTCGACGCCCTCTTCCGTTTCTTGCGCCAGTTCGTCGGTTTCCTCATCGGCCGAGTCCATCGCCTCTTCGGTATCCATGTCGTCTCGCGGATCATTAGCGGCGGTCATGCTTTCGTTTTTACGCTCCATGTCGTCAGCGTGTTTTGCATGCTTTTCAACCACAGCAAGTTGGTTATCAACTTCAGTCACGCCATCAATGTTTCTGACCAGTTCCTCAGCCAGTTTTTTCTCGACAGAATTATCAACTTTACCAGTCAGAATAACCTTGCCGTTTTGTACATCTGTGTTTATATCAAACGAGTCCAGGTTGCCATTAAACAGTAAAGTTGCTTCTGCTTTACCATCTATCCATGCATCCTTTGCACTTTCTTCCCAGGTGTTGTCACCCGCTGCCATTACGGAAGTCGACAAAGAACCGGCAACAATCAAAGATAGTATTGAACGTTTCATAACTAGCTTCTCCTTTTGTAAAAGCTGGTCATAATTAAGCCATTTTCGAGCCAGAAATGTAATGCATTGAATAATAACAAATATTGTTAGTTTCAGTTACGTATGAGGGCTCGATCTTGTGCAAGCTTTACGAACTCATGGAAGTTTTTACCTGTTAGATTTACGCGTCTTTCAGCGATCTTTTCTGTCGCCATAAGGGTAATTAATCTTAAAAGTGAAGCGGTTAGCAGATAACCGCGTTATGATTTGACAAAATGCCATGCGAAGCGACGTATTGGCGGCAGACTCAACAAGGCAAAACCCAAAGACTATGATTACAATATTAGTTATCACCAGTGTTATGCTGGTATTAACCACGGTAACGCCTTTATTTCCTGGTCAGCACTGGCTCATCCGCGTGTGGGAATTTCCACGCATGCAACAGGCTGTACTCATGTTTGCTTGCGTTTTAGGCTGGCTGTTTGTTCTGCACACCGATTTGCTGTTAAGTGGCGCTTTTATCCTAGCGCTTGGATTGGCGCTGGCATGGCAAATTCGCTGGATTTTTCCGTATACCTTTTTCGCTCCCAAAGAGGTTCAGCAGGTTGAAAAATCAAACACCAGAACGGTATTAAGTATTTTGACCAGTAATGTGTACATGCACAACACCAACCGTGACGGCTTGCTCGAGTTAGTGCATGAATACCAACCTGACATGTTAGTTACACTGGAAAGCAACCGATGGTGGGAAGATGCGTTAAGTGAGTTGAATGATGATTATCCCCATCGCGTAGGATGTCCGTTAGAAAATTTGTATGGTATTCATCTATTTAGTAAAATCCCGTTTCAATCGAGTGAGGTACGCTTCATTGTTGAAGAGGACGTACCGTCCATTGAAGTTACCATTCAGCTTGATAACCAGAACGTAAAAATATATTTCCTACATCCCAAGCCGCCAAGCCCAACAGAAAACGAATCAGCAGAACCCAGAGATCACGAGTTAACAATTGTAGGTAAAGAAGTTAAGAAATCTGATATGCCTGTCATTATTGCAGGTGATTTAAACGACGTGGCGTGGTCTCCCACCACCCGAAAATTCAGAAAAATCAGTGGTACGCTGGACCCTAGAATTGGCCGCGGTTTTTTCAATACTTTTCACGCCAAGTATCCGCTGATTAAGTGGCCGCTGGATCATATTTTTCATACCAAACACTTTGATTTGGTCAGTATCGAACGGTTACCTTATTATGGTTCAGATCATTTTCCCCTGTATACTGAACTACAGCTCAGTGCTCCTCCAGTTCACCCTGCTTCTTCATCGGACCCGCGAACTGAAAAATGAGAAAGCCCATTACAGATAGAACGATGCTGATTTCGTACCTGGCATAAGCTACTGAGACCCCCAGAGCTCCCACTAACCAGATGCCCGCTGCAGTGGCTGTTCCAGCCACATAGCGGGATGTTTTTATAATTGCTCCGCCGCCAATAAAGCCAATCCCCGTGACAATGCCATACATTACCCTTGCCTCGGCTCCACCACCTTGGTAAACGTCTCTTCCGACCAACATAAATGCACACGCCGAGATGGCAACTAAAGGAAAGGTTCTTAATCCAGCGCCATTGGCTCGGTGCTCACGATTATAAGCAATCGGCAAGGCTAAAACGAAGGCGATGCCCAGTTGATAAAAATGATAAAAAATTAACCCTACATCCATCGATAACTAAACTTTTATTGACACTTAGTGAGGATGAGCAATTGCAGTTGCCGGTTGCATAGCAGCCCGCTGAGACAACGCCGCATGACAACGACTGACGATGTCTTTCATATCATTTTGATTGGGAATAATGTTATTTAACATGTCAGTGGCAATTTCATCGAAATCTTTGCCGTCAGACATTAGCAACACCGATGGCTGAGGTTCGGTGAATAAAACCAGATTGTCATGCACTTCCTGAAAGGTCATGTCTGGTAAATTTGTATTGACCAAAACGACATCGTAGTGATGGCATTTGCTATGGTATAGCGCCATCTTTCCGCTCGCCGCATAATCCACCTGCCAGCCCAGGCCAGCCAGAAAACTGGTTATTTTACTAGCAATCAGCGGACTGTTTTCAACGACTAATACAGATAAAACCGGCTTCATAAAGCCTCCATGCCGAACAACACTAAAACTTAATCCTAGCAGAACTCATACCAACACGTTGCCCCGTGGCTTTCCAGTGTAGATGGGACATGAATAAATAGTTTAACAAAGGAGGATCTGATTTCTACCACAGTCGAGGGAATGAATGGGTTATCAGCAGGAAATTTTTTCACATCTACCAAAATGCAGGTTAAAGCGCCGCCCGCTTAAACTCGTCAGGCATAATCACATAGCTGCGAATTTTTCTACATAAGCGTGAAGAAGACGTATAGTACACATTTGCCAGCAACTTATCGTCTCGCGGCCACACGGCTTCATTAAGTACATCCTTATCAGCGTGAGATAACCGGCTCACTTTCAACATAATTGCTACGGCTTTTTTGTTTGGCTTAATGATGGTGGGCTTAACATCCTCTATAAGGTGCAAGGGAACGCAAATATATTTTCGCGCTTGCGGATCGCACACTACTCCAATTTCATCGTTAAGAAAGATAATGGCTGGCCAACCTTCGTCGAGGCGATTCTGGGCGAACATGACTACCGTGAAAAGAACCAGAATGCAGAGTGTCATCAGCACAAAGGAATCACTTAAATCCGGCGCCGCAGCGACAATGCCGGCGACCACAAAACAAAACAGCAGCCAACCGATAAAAACCCGTCGCAAAATTGCCGGGCTGATACCAGATAAAACTTTAGATTTTTTCAACTGCGTTTTATCAAATTCTCTAATGATTACTGCCGAATTCATCACTACTACGTTAATCCATTTTCAAATGCTACAAGAGACTATCTTCACTACACTATAAATTGAGTAAGATCTTTAACAAATCTTTTTCTTTTAATTATCTCTACGAATTCAAAATTAAAAAGTTTATTTTGGTCTAACAAACATCGATTTTGCCAGATAACGATATATAAACGAATTGCGCTCTGCATTTCAGTTATATTCAATAGCGATGCGCGCTAACTCAAGGGACAAAAATTCAAATGCATCATCAAATTGGGTGAACAATACATCGTCAAAAGCCCTGGCTACTGAAAACTGCTTTCTTATTGCCGCTACCTGATGTTTGCCTACTGGTGAGTTGATAATGTAAGCATCAGCAACACAACCATGGCGGGTACAAAATGCAAAAGACTCAACCAATGCCGTGACCGCCTCATCAGTTAATGCGTCAAAATTTCTAGATACACTCAAATACGCCCAGGGTTTACTGTTAAACTGACGGACAACCTGTTCAAGTTTTTTGGTGTATTTTTGAACAAGACTTTTCCCACATGGCCCGACGAATTCAGTTACCAGAATATCTGCCAGTCTAACAACAACAATTTCAGCGTATCTGTCGGCCACGCGAAATAGTGGCGCAGTTTGAGTATGCTGTTCGAATTCATAATTGATGACGTTACGAGAATCAATCATCTTTATCCGCCACCCAAAAATCTGTCATATACTGTTCATCTATTAAAGTAATTCAGCTAACTCAATTGTCTGAGTTGAACTATGGGCAATAATACAACACATTCCGATAAATTTGGATACTCCAAATGGAGTATCGTGCCTGGAGCAAGGGTTGACCCTGGAACTTTTTCTGTGACATCAAAAACTTTCACTTGCTAAGTCATTCAAACTTACCCTAGAATCCGCCGCAATTCAGGCACCTGCCGTAAGGTCTCTCTCTTACTCCCCAAGGCACTTCACTGAAGCACACTTAATTGTTGTTGTTTGAAGTCATTGTTGAGTAGTGAAACGAGCGTATTATGCAAAGGTTACGCGATTTAGCTGTTGCTGTACTAAACGAGTACCAACTGTTATCCAGTGAGTTTGGTGGTTATCAACGTCAGACCGATTTAAGTTGTACCAACGGTTGTGGCGCGTGCTGCAACAATCCTCAAGTTGAAGCCTCCGTGTTGGAAATGCTTCCCCTCGCTTTACATTTGTTTGATACAGGCCAGGCGGAAAGCTACCTGGAGAAGATGAGCGAGTCAGCTGGATTTGCCTGCCAACTGTTTGCACGGCATTCACTTGATGGCAGCAAAGGCGCGTGCACTGTGTATGAGTGGCGCCCTGGAATATGCCGTATGTTTGGTGTTGCCGGATACCGCACCAAAACACAGTATCCCACCATTTCTGTGTGTTCAACGATAAAATCGGCACACCCTGAAAAGTATGCTGCTACATTGATTGCGATCACCTCATCACCGCCGCCAATGCTGGCTAATGGACGTCAGCGGATAGCTAAGATTGATTATGCGTTAGGCGAATCGCTGTTGCCGATTAATCAGGCACTTTTTTCTGCGTTAGAAAAAGTATTGGTTATGGCAGCATACAGTGGCGTTGAAGAAGAAAACGTAGCTGCTTGAGCATGATTTCGCTACATTTTGCTAATCATTAAAATTAATAATGTCTACTTAAACTATTCGCAAAATAGAAGCATTTCGGGGATTTATAACAGTGATTTTGCAGGTTGCATTAGAATTAAACTTGCGTTGCAATCTGCTAGATAAATTTAATGCTAACTTATAATGTTATGACCATCCAGCCATAGTTTCGTAATAAAATCGATGTGTATTCAGTTCACGCTTTATCGGTAATTTTCAAACCACGAAAAGTAATTAAATAAATACCGCCACCAATATAAATCATTGTTTTTTATGCAGGGGTTTAAGGTCGCAGACTCAGCGTATAAATGATGTTTGCATAAGTTAAAAATTTACTGCAGTCTGCATATTACATAATAAAATAATAATATAGAGGATGATCCCCATGTGGTTCTCCCGCAGCAATTCGACATATGACTCATTGGATATCCGCGTTAAAAACGAAGATACGAATGAACTTAAAGCAATAAAAAATAATATGGCATTTATTGAGTTTTCACCAGAAGGTGAAATTCTTTCGGTTAACCCGTTATTTTGCGAAACTATGTCAATCAAGGAGAATGACATAATAGGAAAACATCATCGTCTTTTTTGCGATAAAAGTTATACCGCTTCTCTTGCTTATCAAAAGTTTTGGACTGATATTGCAAATGGACAATCCAAGTCAGGCACCTTTAAGCGTATAAAAGGGAACGGCGAGACAATATGGTTACAAGCAACCTATTTTCCTGTTCTTGATAACAATGGTGTTGTTGAGAAAGCGATTAAAATAGCCTCGGATGTGACCGCAGAGACGCGGGTCAAAGATGAAGCCAAAGCAATCTATGATGCTGTTGATAGAAGTATGGCAATTATCCGCTTTAAACCAGATGGGCATATTATTGGGGCTAACAAAAACTTCCTGGATACCGTCGGCTATTCGTTAAATGAAATCATAGGCAAGCACCATAGAATGTTTTGCTACGACAATTTTTACCAAGATAACCCCAACTTTTGGCGGCAGCTTGCAAATGGCGAATTCTCATCTGGTCAGTTCCATCGCAGAGGTAAAAATGTCCAGAATATTTATTTGGAGGCCACTTATAATCCCATTTTTGACGATACGGGCAAAGTGATAGAAGTAATTAAACTTGCAACTGACATTACGCTGAAAGTAAATCAATCAACCAATATTAGTGAAGTCTCAAAAAAGGCAGCCCAATCCTCACAAACCACATCAGAAAAAATTTCATATTGTGAAGAATTGTTAGCAACAACAATGAAGGCCACTCAAGATTCTGTTAAACAAATTGACGACGTTAAAGCCCTATCCACTTCACTTAGTCAGCAATCAACCGCAATCGGCGATATCATCACGACTATCAATAGTGTGGCAGACCAAACTAATCTATTAGCTTTAAATGCAGCCATTGAAGCAGCTAGAGCCGGTGAGCACGGCAGAGGTTTTGCCGTTGTTGCCGAGGAAGTAAGAGATCTATCTAAACGAACTTCTCATTCAACTGATGAAATAACCTCCCTTATTTCAACTACACAAAAAATTGCCAGTAATATTGCCCAGGTAATTAATGAAGTGGAATCATCCAGCGAACGCTCAAACGAAAATATTGCTCGCGTTGGAGAAATTGTTTCAGAATTAAAGTCAAATGCCAATAATACTGTTAAATTAATCCAGCAAGTATTAACAGAAGAATAGTAAATTTATTCCGTATATAACTGCCTAAGTGTGATATAACTGCCTAAGCTTCGACATGGATTGACATTTTATGTCGACTGCCAAGCCCGAATGATTTTACGATTAAACATTATAACGAGCAATGGATACCGCATATTGTTGGCATTAATGATTTAAGTATCACCGCTCTTTAAAGGGAGGTGATATTTCAATTAAAAAGGGTTGAGCTTAAGCCAATATCAGTCATAGCCGACTATTTAGCTAGAGATCTTTGAGCGTCCATACCCATCGCCAATACAAAAGGATCTGATTGCTGGCGCTCGATAAAATCCTGTTTGTTTGCGATGCCTTGCCAATGATGCGCCACCAGGCATTGTCCGGTCGCTCCTCCCAGCGTTGCACCGGGACCTAAAATAATCAGTTTATCCGGTGCAAACTCTTTGAGCGCAACTTCTATCGCTGTCGAAAAATAATAGGGTGATACCACCTGCGTACCCAGCGTGTAGTCCCAGAGTGCCCGTGAATTCGTTGAATGAGGTTGCCAGATGCGGCCCTCTCCATCAATAAGGGGTAACGACGGGTTGGTAAACATCGCTGCAGACAGTTCGCTTCTTGCTCTTTGTGAAATAGCGTTTAAAAGGGGTGTATGAAAAGCGGCATGATTAAACAGTCGCATCGGGTAAGTATCATCGATGCGTGGCAAGCGCTGTTGGGCTAACGCCATGCCCTCTTCATTACCACCTAATACGGCATAGCCCCCAAGCATAATAGACAAGTAAAGTTCGGTAGCTGCACCAGTTGCGTTTGCCTCTTCGAGCAGGGCTGAAACTTGTTGCGCCTTTTTTGCATCATACTGCCAGTGAGCGTCGGTGACGGGATAAATTAATTGCCCACCAATCACCCCATCCTTCATCATTGAGCCCATGGTGTTGATGAGTAAGGCGGCCTCCTTTGTCGTTAGCGCCTGGGCTACAGCAAGGGCAATATACCAGCCCATGGAATTTCCGGTTACCGCTACAATATCGTATTTTTCACGGCTGATGTCGGCGAAATCCGCCGCCGCACAGGCGTAAATTAACGAAGATGCATTTTCACCTGCGGTGTGGATGGACAAAGTGTACTTATCCATGCTGTCAAGTGCAGAAACCGTAACCTGGTTCTGCTGAAGACGCTGAGCGTCAATGATCTCAATGAGATCGGTTTTATCCCGGTGATGACGATTCAGATAACCCAGTTCAGTTTTATTATAGGTACCGCGGCCGGGGCAGATCACCACTGCGCGCTGTCTGGTATGACTCACTGACTACTCCTAACCTACCGAACGCAAACCGGGACGCTTTGTTGTCATGGCTATGCCACGCTCAACGATGTGCTCAACTTTTGGCAATACTTCATAACATGCTGTTCCCAGTGGAATAAAACAGTCCTCTGCGGTAATTCGTTGGACATCAGGTAAAGTGGCCGTGTCAGCAGACGATTCGACGATCAACGTGGTAATGGCTTCACTGATCGAGCCCGTTTTACGGCATTCATCGACAATTAGAATGTTTCTCTGGCCTTTAATCTGTTTAAGAATCGCGGATTCATTTAGTGGCGCTAGCCAGCGCAAATCGATGATCGTTGTCTTCACCCCTTTCTCTGCCAGTGTTTTCTCGGCTTGCCGACTTAAATAATAGCCATTGCCATAGGTTATGATGCACAGATCGTCACCCTCGCCATAAACACCCGGTTCGCCAAACTCAATTGGTGTTGCCTGGTCCGGCGGCGCATAATCAAATGACCATAAATTATCGCCTTCCTCATGCAGATCTTTTTTCATGTAAAGCGCGATGGGCTCCAGAAAAATGACGACTCGTTGTTGTTCCTGAGCAAGCCTGACACTGGTTCGCATCATTTCTACCGCATCCGCGCCATTGGAAGGGCAAGCTAAAATCACGCCCGGTATATCACGGAACACAGCGAACGAATTGTCGTTATGAAAATGCCCGCCAAAACCCCGTTGATAGGCAAGCCCGGCAATACGAATTACCATAGGGTTGGTAAATTGACCGTTTGAGAAAAACGGTAAGGTGGCGGCTTCTCCCCGTATCTGATCTTCGGCATTATGCACATACGCTAAAAACTGAATTTCCGGAATAGGAATATAACCGTTATGCGCAAGGCCAATCGCCATACCCAGAATCGACTGCTCATCCAACAAAGTATCAATGACCCGACGAGGGCCGAATTTATCCAACAATTTGGTGGTAACGTTGTAAACACCGCCCTTTCTGCCAACGTCTTCACCAAATAAAACCGTATTCTCATAGCTGGCCATGATATCCAGCAGCGCCCAGTTCAAAAGCTTAGCCATGTGTTGTTTTTTGGGTAGATTGTGCTTTTCGTGAGAGAACAACACGTTGCGCTGTTCACTGGAAATAGCAACAGCAGAAGCAGGCTGATAGCGATCGGGTATCAGGCTTCGCTTCACCTCTGCCGCATTGTTCAGTCTGGGTCTTTTGGCCGCTTCAACACTTATCCGCTCGACCCGGCTGGCTACATCCTGATAAAGCGCGACAATTTCATTTGCGGATAACGCTTGCGCTTCAATTAACAGGCGCGCTGTATGTAACAACGGATCCTGCGCTTCAATATCGTTGATTTGTTCTTCACTGCGGTAAACAAACTCGGCGTCTGAGCCTGCATGGCCCAATAATCGAACTGTGCGCATGTGTAAAAAGACGGGTTTGTGGTGCTTGCGTGCCAGATGCATTGCGAGTACGGTTTTATTATAGGTATCTAGTACATTTAAACCGTCACACTGTATGTACTCCAACCCTGCACGTCCTTCGAAATTCGCCTGAATCCACCCTTTGGGGGTTGCCGTTGAAATTCCTATGCCGTTATCTTCGCATAAAAACACGATGGGTAATGGTACCGATTGAAATGCTGCCCAGGCAGCGGCATTAAACGCCCCCTGCGCAGTAGAGTGATTGGCAGAAGCATCCCCAAAGTTGCATAACACCACCCCATCCTGCGGTATCACATAAGGCGCTGGGACTTTGCGCGACAGGGTCACTGAAAAAGCGGCCCCCACCGCTTTGGGTAGGTGCGAGGCGATAGTGCTGGTTTGGGGTGGGATAAATAAATCTTTGCTGCCCAACACTTTGTGTCTTCCTCCCGACACCGGGTCTTCAGCTGAAGCACTGAAACTGAGCAACATGTCGTACAAAGGGGTTTGACCGGGCTTTTGCTTGCTGCGCTGAATAACAAAGGCGCCACTTCTATAGTGTAAAAAAGCCATATCAGTAGGTCGCATCGCCAATGCCACGGCGGCATTTCCCTCGTGACCGGCACTGCCAATCGTATAAAAGCTATTGCCATCCTTTTGCATTAATCTGGAGCGTAAATCAAGGTGCCGACTCATTACTTGTGATTCAAACAAGTCAATCAGCTGCTCTTTAGATAAGCCGACGTCGGAGGCCGTTAAATTGATGGCTGAGGTTGGAAAGGTCTGGTTTACCACTGCATCAATAAACTGTTGATCAAGCCGGGCATTACGATCTTGCATAGCTTTTTCCTTGCTCCTGAGATTAGGTAGCAGGCTGCTTACGCTCGAAGGGAGAGAGCGTAAGCTTTCAGTCAATTAAACTGAAAACGCCTGCAATCCAGTTTGGGCGCGGCCCAAAATTAACGCGTGCACGTCGTGCGTGCCCTCGTAAGTATTAACCGCTTCCAGGTTCATTACATGCCTGATCACATGGTATTCATCAGCAATACCATTACCGCCATGCATGTCGCGGGCAATTCGTGCTATTTCCAGTGCCTTACCACACGAATTACGCTTAATTAAACTTATTGCCTCGGGTGCCAAAAGGTTCTCATCCATCAAGCGTCCGGCCTGAACGCATGCCATCAGACCTATGGTGATCTCTGTCTGCATATCGGCCAGCTTTTTCTGCACCAGTTGGGTCGCTGCCAGCGGCCTACCGAACTGCTTTCTGTCCAGACAATACTGACGGGCTGCATGCCAACAAAACTCCGCTGCGCCAAGAGCACCCCAGGCGATCCCATAACGAGCTTTATTCAGACAGCCAAAAGGGCCTTTTAATCCGGTTACCTCTGGAAACATGTTTGCTTGCGGGACAAAAACGTTATCCATCACAATTTCGCCGGTAATCGATGCGCGCAAAGAAAATTTACCGTCGATTTTAGGGGCGCTCAAACCCTTCATCCCTTTTTCCAGCACAAAACCGCGGATCACCCCATCAAGCTTTGCCCACACCACGAACACATCGGCAATAGGTGAATTAGTGATCCACATCTTACTGCCGGTTAAGGTAAAACCGCCATCGACTTTAGTGGCACGGGTTGTCATGCTTGCCGGGTCAGAGCCGGAGTCAGGTTCTGTGAGGCCGAAACAACCTACCCACTCACCGGTTGCCAGTTTAGGTAAGTAACGCTTGCGCTGTTCCTCAGTGCCATAGGTGTAGATGGGGTACATTACCAATGACGACTGCACACTCATCGCGCTGCGGTAGCCACTATCCACACGCTCAACTTCCCGTGCAATCAGACCATAGGCAACATTGTTAACATCAGAACAACCGTATTCTGCGGGTAAGGTGCATCCCAAAAGGCCCAGCTCGCCCATTTCATTCATTATTTCGCGATCAAAATGTTCGTGACGGTTTGCTTCTAACACCCGGGTCATCAGTCTTTCCTGACAGAATTGATGGGCGCTGTCGCGCATCATGCGTTCATCTTCGGTCAATATGGAGTCCATTGACAATGGGTCTTGCCAATTAAATTCGGGTTTAGCTGATGACATAATGTTACCTAACGGATAGAAGTTAATTGTCAGTTTTAACATGATTTAAATGTTAAAAAAATGATAATAGCGGTTATACTGATACAGGAATAATATTAATTATCTTTATTTATTATAGTTTTTATCTATGGATTTGAGAAATCTCCAATACTTCGTTTCTGTCTACGAAACCGGCAGTTTTAGTGCAGCCTCAAAACGTCAGTACATCGCACAGCCGTCAATTTCTGCGGCAATAAAACTGCTCGAAGAAAGCCTTTCCAAACCTCTATTTTTGCGCTATCCGCGTGGAGTACGCCCTACTGAAGCCGGTCATCAGCTTTATCCATTGGCGCAACAGCTGTTGGGACAGGCCGCCGCGATAAAGTATTTGCTTAAGGAAGAAAATCCAAAACAACCCTTCA
Source organism: Alteromonas ponticola (assembly GCF_012911815.1). Taxonomy (GTDB): domain Bacteria; phylum Pseudomonadota; class Gammaproteobacteria; order Enterobacterales; family Alteromonadaceae; genus Alteromonas; species Alteromonas ponticola. The sequence continues at coordinate 306,024 of NZ_JAATNW010000007.1, forward strand.
GGCTAGGCTTAATCAAAGGGTTGGGTGTTGCCCGCACCAGCGATGTGCTGAAACGATTTACTTCCAGAGTGGAGGCGCTGGAGTTAACGTTGGTACCTCCAGAGGAAAAATGTGACGCACGTATCATCAATCACGAACTACTCAATGCGAACGAAATCTTTGTACCCATGTGGCAGGATGACTTCAGATGGGTTATGCCAATGGACCACCCATTAAGTTTGAAAGATGAGATAGCAATAGCCGATCTGGCAAATGTGGCGTTTATTCAGCGAGAGCCTTGCGAGGGCTGGAATTTCCTTCGCGATAAACTCAGTCAGGCGCACGTTTTATTAGATGTCAGAGCACGCATACAAACTATCGATTACGCCATCGGGTTGGTGAAAGCTGGGGTAGGCTGCGCGTTTATTCCTATACCCGAAAATGCAGACTACCTTAATGACGTAGTATGTCGTTCGGTACAAAATGTATCCCTGACTCGCCACATCGGGCTTGCTTACAGTCAGCATACCACCGTGGTCGATACGCTGGTACAGTTAGTGAACGAAAGATAAAGCCACACTCTCTCTGAGAAAAACCCCTCAGAGAGTAGCGCGCTAACAGATAATCAGCTCAGAGGCTGATGCAAATACAATATCGATTTACCTTGAAGTCTGGGTAAAGGTTACCGAAATATCTTCTGGCACAGTGCGACTTGCATTTAAATCTCTAATCTCAATGGAAGTAGGAACGACATAACGGTCCAGGACGCGCAGCGTATCTGTCGCACCATAGTATTCAGTAAATGCTGACAGCGTCATACCATTACATATCAGCCCTTCCCCTAACATTTTGTAGGCAGGAGCGACGATTTTACTGTTAATTGAAAACTTGGCGACAGAACGACGTAACCCCAAACGGTCATTCTCGGCAGAGGTACGGCATACTGAAACCAGATCTTCTTCTAAAGACGCAGGATAGCTTTCAGCGAACGCGACACTTGCAACCATTGATAGGGAAATTGCAGAAAAACACACAGGTAAAATATTTCTATATCGCATGATTTTTTTCCTTCTTTTTAAAAGGGAAGAACCAATTGTGGTTCAGTCCCCATAAGTCTAAGAAAGAAACCAAAAACAGACGCTGAAGAAGCCATGAAATATCTCTGAAACATTAATCGGAGCCTGTTTCAGCCGTTTACTACAAACAGACTAATTCTTACGACGAACGCATCATTGAGCGGTCATGTTTTCAACTAAAATTTCATATGTGATTCTTTAAAAATGGCCAGGATAATGAGCGCCGTGCCACTGACATTCGCCCCCCCTACCCGTACTCTCAGTAACATCTATGGAGACAAGGTCGTATTGTCTGCGCAGTGTGCAGCACTTCTATCCCTGCTGCTTGAAGACAATTGCGCTGTAGTCACCCGAAGTGAAATTAGAAGGCGTATCTGGAACCACGGCGTAGTCAGCGAAGACAGACTAAACCACCTTATTTGTCGACTAAGAAAGGAGATGAATGCGCTTCCTGGCGAGTGCGCATGGCAAATTGAAACCATTCCCAAACTTGGATATCAATTAAAAATTAATGAGAAATCTGTCACTACATTGAATTATTGGGTGCATCGCTGCAGAGCCTGGTTTAGTGACCTACATTAACTGAGTGGTTAAATTGAAACCCACGCTTGTCATCGCAAATATTGGCCATTTAAGAGAATCCATCCTTTTATGCCACTTATGTACTAAGTTAGTATCCGTATCAGTTACATTGTTATGTATCACTAAACGACAAATAATCATCACCAAATTGAGGATCCCATGCGCTCACTCTGCTTCGCTGCCAGTCTCTTAAGTCCGATAGCTCTCGCTGATAATCCAGAATCTGCCTTACAGCACGCTGATCACAAAGCCCTTCATCAAATTCAGTCAGATATTTCTGCTGACAATATCCAAAAAGATATTACCAAGCTGGTCAGTTTTGGTACGCGACACACCCTTTCAGAAACTGAGTCCGATTCAAGAGGCATTGGAGCCGCCAGACGTTGGATAAAAGCAGAATTCGAAAAAATTTCTAAAGCGTGTGGAAACTGTCTGGAAGTTTATTACCAATCAGAAACCATCAGTGGAGAAAAGCGCATTCCCGACCCGGTAGACGTTGTCAGTGTCATTGCAGTGCAAAAAGGCACCACCGACCCTAATCGATACGTCATTATGAGCGGTGATATAGATTCACGTATTTCTGATGTCATGAATTTCACAGACGATGCCCCCGGCGCGAACGACAATGCATCAGGCGTGGCTGGTACACTTGAAGCGGCTCGGGTACTGTCCAAATACAAATTTAATGGTTCCATTGTTTACGCCGCGTTAGCCGGCGAAGAACAAGGTTTATTTGGCGGTCGTATCATGGCGCAGCAAGCTCAAAAAGACGGCTGGCGAATCAAGGCTGTACTCAATAACGACATGATTGGCAACGTGGAAGGTATTAATGGTGTCATCAACAATACCACCGCGCGTATTTTCGCCGAAGGCACAAGACAGACGGAAACCGAACAGGAAGCCACCACAAGACGCTTCACTGGTGGTGAAGTTGACTCGCCCAGCCGGAATCTGGCCCGCTATATTGACCGAATGGCTGATCGCTACATACCCAACCTCGACACCATGGTGATTTATAGGCTGGATCGCTTTGGACGCGGAGGACACCACCGTCCTTTCAATGACCTGGGTTTCCCTGGTGTACGCATAATGGAAACAAACGAAAACTATAACCGCCAACATCAGGACCTTCGCACTGAAAACGGTATTGAATACGGCGATACCCTGGATGGCGTAAATTTTGATTATGCCGCTAAACTCACCGCCTTGAACGCAGTGTCACTTGCCGGCATGGCCTGGGCGCCCTCTCCCCCTGCAAAGGTTGAAATAAAAGGTGCCGTACAACCCAGTACAACCTTAAGTTGGCAGGCTGCTGACAAAAAACAAAATCCACATCTGGCAGGATACAAAGTTTACTGGCGTTATACCGATGCGCCACAGTGGCAATTCAGTCGTTACGTGGGTAATGTCACAGAATTCACCTTAGAAAATATCGTTATCGACAACTATTTCTTTGGCGTAGCCAGTGTGAGTAAAGACGGCTACGAAAGCCCAGTAGTTTTTCCGGGTGCGGCAGGCGCATTTGGCGAGTAATCATGAAAAAAGTTTTGCAATGACAAAGTCTGGTTCTTCAGCATTAGTGTGGAAGGGCCAGACATTCTTTTGGAAAAGATGGAATTTACAAAGGGGAATAGGAACGACGCTCCCCGCTCGCTGCGAAGGGAGATGGAAGTGGGTTTGCGCTATCTTATTGGATGAGAAGCGGCTTTACTCTATGTCGGTTTGGGCTTTCACAGATTTTTCAGTTCATCCATTGTATAAACACCTCCCAAAAAATTTATAAACTCTGATTCTGTGTATTTGTATGGAACTTGCTCAGTAGAACCTAGCTCACAACAAAGCTCTTCAGGAGTAACTGCCTTCGTTCTAATTTCAAAAGTTTTTCCTTTAGACTTATTTATTGCGTTTAGAAATTTAAAATCAGTTGAGACAAAGTAAGGTATGTTGTGAACCTCTGCCGTCCATAAATGATAAGCATCTTGGAGTTGGACATCTGACAGCCCCTTTGATATCTCTTTAAACCTATCAAGCTGACTCAGGGATATTTTTACTAACTCTGGTAATTCATTATATTTTGAATGTGATTCGATATTGTCGAGCATTCCCTCCACTACTTTCTTATAAAATTTGACTTTTTGCTCTCCTTTCGCATGCCTTAGAAGAGATTGACTCTCAAAGAAACTTCTCTCGATTGGTGATTTTACCCATCGAAATTCACATCCTTCGAATATGTCACCTATATGGTATCCTTTGCTTCGAAACATACTTTCAAACTTTAATTCATTATAAGTGCAGAGTTCGATAACCCCCTCGTGGCATAAGTGAGCTATTTTGGGAAACCAATCAATTTGCCTTTGCTTTTTAGCGTCCTTGTCTGGTAGTGGCGGTTTACGTATAAATCCCTTCATTAGAAGATCAATTTCTTTGTGGTCTTTATCTTTGTACCTTGTGTAGTCGACACATTGCATTACATTTGAGTCACTTAGGATACAGTTATCAAGCATTACTTTAATCATTTAATAATTCCTTTTACGAAAATCATGCCAATTACCATCACTTTCTTTTCTACTTGTAAATCGACCCTAATCAATTATGTTTATGAATCTTCTTCACATTTGCGCCACAGCTCATCTTTGTTCTTATACTTACAGTGAACGCTTTAAGTCAAGGATAGCTGCTTGTGAGCTGCACGATTGGTTGTGATTTTTGCCGGTCAATCAATGCGCGTAAGTACTGTTGCATATTACCTACTGAAAGAGTGTAAGCCTGTCTTAAAACCTTCGATCTTGTTGAAGCTTTTTGAGGCTCTTCATCATTAACGGGGGACACCCGCATTCATTAAACTGATTTTGCGAAGAATCATTTAATGGAGAATACAAGTGTCCCACGCAGGTACTATTTTAGGCATATCTGAACTAGAAATCGAAC
>NZ_JAATNW010000008.1 GCF_012911815.1 Alteromonas ponticola
ATCGAGAAGAGCGTATGGTTTTAGAAATTTTGAAAATTACAGAATAAGAGTAATGACCCATTGTGGATGGGATGGTGTAATTAATCGAGTGAGATGAATGCTGATCCCCCGTTTATGAGGTAGAGCCCTTTTTGACAGTTTACCAAACTTAGATGAGGTGCTATTAACAGCATACTTGTTGAAGATTGCAGCCTTGCCGTTCTTAGGTAGGAGGAGTATCACATTAATCGAGTGAGATGAATGCTGATCCCCCGTTGATGGGGTAGAGCCTGAGATGAATGCTGATCCCCCGTTTATGGGGTAGAGCCTAGAGCCTGAATGTGCTACGGGAATCAAGAAGAGAAGTTGGTCGGTGTGAGAGGATTTGAACCTCCGACCCCTGACACCCCATGACAGTGCGCTACCAGGCTGCGCTACACACCGACCGAAAGAGCGGACAAGTGTACTTATTTTTGATCACATTGCAACGAGATTCGTTGTATTACTGTGACAAACGCTTATTTGCTGAGCAATTCTTATATTTTTCACCCTATTACAGGGTGACATAACACACCAGCGTGACGACGCCTGCCACAATCAGGTTCAATACGACCCCTTCCCGCGCCATGGTTTTAATGGCGAATTTTTCGGTGGCAAAAGCGATGGCATTGGGTGCCGTTGCAACCGGTAGCATGAACGCGCAGCTAGCACTGATGGCGGCGGGTATCATTAACAATTTCGGGTCAACGTTCACCGCCAGTGCAGCGGCGGCCAGAATCGGCATCAGTAATGTGGCGGTAGCGGTGTTGGAGGTAATCTCGGTGAGAAAGGTAACAAACAGACAAATCGACAGGATCAGTAACAGTAACGGCAAGGTTGAAAGCCCGGTTAACCATTCTCCCATCAACACACTAAGGCCCGAAGCAATGAAAGCTTTGGCGATACAAATACCGCCAGCAAACAACAGCAGCATACCCCACGGAATATCGTTGGCCGTTTTCCAGTCCAGTAGCCTGCCCTGCTTGCCTTCGCCATTGTGAATAACGAACATTGCCACCACACCCGCAATAGCAATAGTGCTGTCGCTTACGGTAGTAAGCCCCAGCCACTTGGTCCACAATGGGCGTAGTACCCAGGCGAGTGCCACCGTGCCAAATACCATCAACACCCGTTTTTCCGCTTTACTCCAGGTGCCCGGTTCGGGCAAGTCAATTTTGCCCACTTCGGTTAATCCGCGCGATAACCAAATCGCCATCAGCGGCAGCGCGAAAAATACGATGGGAATGCCAGTTTTCATCCAGTCGATGAAACTGTATTCAACCCCTTGCGTTTCCTCATACACACTCATAAATATAATATTGGGGGGCGTACCGATCGGTGTGCCAACACCTCCGACACTGGCGGCGTAAGCCACACCCAGAATGAGCATGACGCCAAAACGCTTGCTTTTCATCGCTTCAATTATGGCCAGGGCCATTGGCAAGATCATCAATACGGTGGCGGTATTACTGATCCACATACTTAGCAGCGCGGTGGTCAACATAAAGCCCAACAGCAGTTTTAACGGGCTACCTGATCCCGTCAGTCGTAACATATATACTGCAAAACGCTGATGAAGATGGGCTTTTTCCAGCGCTTTTGACAGCATAAATGCCCCCATCAATAAGATGATGACATGACTGCCTAGTGAAGAGGCCGCTTCCCCATGGGTCAGTACACCAGTTAACGGAAAGGCAGCAAACGGGATAAGTGAAGTGGCAGGAATAGGCAGCGCTTCGGTTATCCATAATATGGCCACAAACAATGTGATACCGGCAGTGAGGGCGATATCAATGGGCTGTTGACCTAAGTGCAGCGCGCCACCAACAGCCATTGAAATCAATAGAGCAATGACAACAATACTACTTTTGCTCATCCTGTACTCCGGTTAGATTACTTTTGTTCGTCCGATGATATGCGGCTGGCATCAGCACCAGCCTGGCCTTTATATTTAGCGTCTACCCGGGCGTTGTACGGCTTTTCTGCCGGATTAGACAGCACCTCAAAACTTAGCGCGCCAATTTTCATCATCGGACGCAGTGCTAATGGCAACTTACCGCTGTTATAAAATTCCAGCACGATATTGCCAGACCAGCCAGGATCAATACGATGTGCAGTTACGTGTACCATCAGGCCCAGGCGCGCCAACGATGAGCGACCGTCGAGCCAGCCCACAATATTGTCAGGTAACGTGACAGATTCGTAGGTAATAGCCAGCGCTAATTCGCCGGGGTGCAGGAAAAAGGCCTTGCCTTCCGCCAGTTCAATTTCGTCACTCATAACCGAGTTCAGTGCTTCCTCAACCTGCGCTTTCGGCCCGCTTAGGTCAATATAAGGGGCCTGGTGATCCTCAAATACACGAAACTTGTTGCCCAGGCGAATATCAACCGTGACACCGCTGATTTGCGAATAATCAGGTGTTGGCTTAATGGCGATTTTTCCCGCCTGTAGGTACTCGAAAATATCTCTGTCTGACAAACGCATTGCGGCTTCCTGCATAAAATTGAGGGCTCATTATAAGGGCATTATCCAGCCAATCAATATTTCGCGCCTTCACAATAGGAGTAATTTCGGCCAAATTATCCAATAGTGCAAAATACGTAATGCAAAAACAGCGTATTTCAGCTAGTATTTGCAGCCATTTTTAATGTATTTATTTGCTATTGTCATATGTCTGAAAACACTTCGCAATCCAGTGCTGTTGCAAACCCGCGCCGCATTCTGGTAACCAGCGCCCTGCCCTATGCTAATGGTTCAATCCATTTAGGTCATCTTCTTGAGCATATCCAAACTGATATCTGGGTGCGTTATCAACGCCTGAAAGGAAACGAATGCTACAGTGTGTGTGCGGACGATGCACATGGCACACCTGTGATGCTAAAAGCACAGGAGTTGGGGATCACGCCTGAACAAATGGTGGAACAAACTCGTGCAGAACATCATCAGGATCTAAAAGATTTTCATGTTCACTACGACAATTACTACGTAACGCATTCGCCTGAAAATAAAGAATTGTGCGAAACGATCTACAAGCGTTTGGACGAAGCAGGTTATATCAGCAAACGTGTTATCAATCAGCTGTTTGATCCTGAAAAATCGATGTTTTTACCTGACCGCTTCGTAAAAGGCACCTGCCCTAGCTGTAAAGCAGAAGATCAAAACGGTGACAGCTGTGATGTCTGCGGCGCAACATATAGCCCAACTGAAGTGATCAACCCGCGCAGTGTGGTTTCCGGTGCCACTCCGGTGTTGAAAGAATCAGAGCATTACTTTTTTGATTTGCCTCAATTTGAAGGCATGCTGAAAACCTGGATCCGCTCTGGCGCTTTGCAGGAAGAAATGGCCAACAAACTGCAAGAGTGGTTTGAGGCTGGCTTGCAGCAGTGGGACATCAGCCGTGATGCTCCTTATTTTGGCTTCGAAATCCCTGGCACTGAAAATAAATTTTTCTATGTGTGGGTTGACGCCCCCGTTGGTTATATGGCGTCGTTCAAACACTACTGTAACGAACACAATCTTGAGTTTGACGATTTTTGGAACCCCGGCCACGATACTGAGCTATACCACTTTATTGGCAAAGATATCACCTATTTCCATTGTTTATTCTGGCCTGCCATGCTGGAAGGCGCCGGATACCGTAAGCCTACCGGTGTGAATATTCATGGTTTTGTCACCGTGAACGGCGCAAAAATGTCAAAATCACGCGGCACCTTCATCAAAGGTCGCACCTATCTTGAGCACTTAAATCCCGAATACCTGCGCTATTATTTTGCATCAAAACTTAGCGACGGTGTCACCGATATCGATTTGAACTTTGAAGATTTTGCGCAAAAAGTGAATGCGGATCTGGTTGGTAAAGTGGTTAACATTGCCAGTCGTTGTGCCAGCTTTATTACCAAACGCTTTGACGGCAAATTATCTGAAAACTTACTGGAGCCAGAATTATTTGCTGAGTTCAGTCAGGCGGCCGATCGCATCGCGATGCATTACGAAAAACGCAAATACCATCAGGCCGTGCGTGAAATCATGGCGTTGGCAGATAAAGCCAATCAGTTTATTGATGCTAATGCCCCATGGGTAACCATCAAAGACGAAAGCAAACAGCAGTTTACCCACGACGTATGCTCGTTAGGTATTAATCTGTTTCGTGTCCTGGTCACTTATCTGCAGCCCATCGTACCCGCATTAGCGGCTGAGGCAGAAGCCTTTTTAAACGATAAACTAAGTTGGGAAGGTTCTCAGGTGGCACTCACCGGTCACCCGATTAACAAATTTAAAGCGCTGATGCAGCGCGTTGAAAAGGAAAAGATTGACGCCATGGTAGAAGCATCAAAAGAAAATCTGCAATCAACGGCAGCACCTAAAGTGGACCCGGACAGCCCATTGGCAAGAGATCCTATCAGTGAAGAAATCACTTTTGACGATTTTGCCAAAGTTGATTTTCGTATCGCCCGCATCGCCAATGCTGAGCATGTAGAAAAAGCAGACAAGTTATTGCGTCTGGAATTAGACCTTGGCGGCGAGACGCGTCAGGTGTTTGCAGGAATTAAGTCTGCGTATGCACCAGAAGATCTGATTGGTAAGCACACTGTGATGGTGGCTAATCTGGCGCCCAGAAAAATGCGCTTTGGTATGTCTGAAGGAATGGTTCTGGCAGCAGGTCCAGGTGGCAAGGACTTATACATCCTGGAGCCGCACGACGGTGCCAAACCGGGTATGCGGGTAAAATAATATATCGGGTAGCTGATGCGCTATCAGCTGCCCGTCCTTTCGGCTAACCCGCCTTCGCAGCCTGTTGGTCACCCTCTTCTGACTCAGCATCTTCAAACTGCCATTCCTGCAGTGCAGAAAAATCGATTTTTGCCCCTTTAGCAAAGGGCATTTTATATCGGTGTATCGTAGTTAAATCATAGCTGTTTAGATGTTCGTACTCGAACAAGTGCCCGTAATTTTTCGGCGACGTTGTCACCACCACCTTCCTGACATCCACATTACGTAAGTCGTAGTGATAGATGTAATACACTTTAGTGGCAAACGCACTGCCTTTGACTTCTTTACTATATGGTATTTCGACCCACTTACCGTCTTTTAAAACCAGAAGCTGGGGAAGAAAAAAGCTTTTTACATTAAGTGAAAGGTTGGGATGTGACCAAATGGAAACTTGTTGTGTCCCTTGTGGTAGATAAATCAGTTGATAGAACTGCTTTATTCCCATTCTGTTGATGCAATTTGACTGCACTGAGCCTATATCGTAACCATAACGATATCCAGGCCCAACATAGGAACGGCCATTTTTCTCAAACTTATCCGTACAATATTGAGCAAGTTCATAGTTTTTTTGATAATCGCGGCCCGCACAGCCGGTTAAGATTATCATCCCTGTTAATAGTAGTAGTCCCTTAAGATTGGTGAAGCAACGCAATCGCTTTTCCTACCCTATTACATTAATTTAAGCACGTGAAAATTTTACCATGTAAAAAAAGAAATTTAAGTGAAAACGTATTCATACCGGCAATATTATTTATCGGACCGACTGAGCGATGAGAAGGTTCCTTCGCGCATGCTGGCGCCAACCGGATTAAATTGTGGCTGAAGCTTCCATTTGGGCCTGATTGTCGTCATGGGATACACGCGTTTTTTAGCCAGAATAATGTATACCGAACTACACCATGGGCAATGAGTGCTCAGCCATTTCTGTAATTTAGAAGGATGCGGCGTTTTATAATTGAAAAACAACATGGAAAACAACACCTGTCGCTGTTCGATTATTTCAAACCCCAACAGCTGTAACCAGTCCTTAATGCGCGAACTGGTGAAAAATCGGGCGTCATGCAGAATATTACCGCGATTTAAGGGCAGATACTTTCCCACTCCGGTGAGACTAAGCGGGTTAAAACCGCTGATGATGACATATCCGCTCTGGGTAATAACACGGTCTACTTCGCGCAGAATCTGGTGTGGATCCTGAGCAAAATCCAACTCGTTAGCCAGTAAAAAACCATCGACACTGTTTTCAGAGTAAGGTAGCTCGTGAGAATAGCCCACTACGCCAGACCAGGGGTGTGGCTTTGGCGTCTGATTAATCTGATGGGAAATCGGACACTTTGCCAGTTTAATTTGTGCGCTTAAGTTGCCCAGCTTCACAAAATGATAACCGAAGATCCGTTGACTGTAATCGTCGCAGACATCCTGAACCGCTTGCCTGATCATGTCCCCTGCCGGAAGTAAATCCCATCCTTCAGGATAGCGAGGCTCTCGCTTTTGAAAAGCAGATTTCATTAAAATAGTGGCTGATCCATTCTATTGCACAAGGGCTATCAAGTTTCTATAGTATCGTATAATTTGGTTTTCTCAAGCGGGGGACTTATGTCCACTTCACTTTTAACTTTACCAGACGATGTCAGTGTAACGGCTATTCCCGCTTTTACGGACAACTATATCTGGTGTTTGCATAATAATGTAGACGCTGTGATAGTTGATCCTGGGGATGCAGAGCCGGTTTTACGCTTTTTGAAACAACAAAACCTGAAGCTGGCAGCAATTTTAATTACCCATCATCATCACGATCACACGGGAGGTATTACCCGGCTTACCTCGACTCGTCCCGCTATTCCGGTTATCGGTCCACGGGGAAACCATATTCGTGGTATTACTAAAAGCGTCACTCAAGGCGATACAGTACATTTACCCGTTATCAACTGTGAGTTCACGGTGATGGAAATACCCGGACATACCCTCGATCACATCGCATTCTACGGCCACGGCGCGATCTTTTGCGGCGACACTCTGTTTGCCGCTGGCTGCGGCCGACTGTTTGAAGGTTCGTCAGAACAAATGGCGCACTCTTTGAGTAAATTAAAACGTTTACCCGATAATACCAAAGTATATTGTGCGCACGAATATACACTGGCAAATATCAAGTTTGCCAGAGAAGTGGAACCCAATAACACGGTATTGCGGGATTACGAAATCTGGGCCAGACAGCAGCGCGATCAAAATAATGTTACCTTACCCTCTGATATTGCAACACAAAAGGCAGTAAATCCTTTTTTACGTTGTCAGCATGAAGAGGTGAGGTCCGCAGCGCAAGCAAAAAGCGAACACAAATTGCGCGACGATGTAGCTGTCTTTGCAGCACTTCGTTCGTGGAAAGATAAGTTTTGATGCAATTTTTGGCCGTAATACGTACAATAGCGCCTCTGCAGTATCCGTACGGGGCGTTATTGTCATGTTGAAAAGCAAGTTCACCCTACTTTCTGCGCTGGTCTCGACCCTGTTATTGGGAGCGTGCGCGTCGACAGAAGTAGTGGAAACCCATCCAATCAATCAGGATAAAAAAGGTCAAAGAGCCGCCTGTGAAGTAGCCAATACTACTATTTCAGAAGAAGCTGACTGCGAAGTGGCAAAAGAAGGCGTCATTGAGGTAATCCATCCTCAGGAAGAAATTGCGCTGGAAATCAAGACGGATAAAAAGCCCAAGTCTGACGATGAAGAAAACGTGGTTATCACCAATGTCTGGGATCGTATTGGTAATCAGCTTTCATTCGACATCCCCGAAAACAACCGCGTCAAGGTGCAGCGTAACTGGTACCTGAAGCACCCCGAATATATGTCCAGAGTCACCAATCGTGCGCGCCCTTTTCTGTATTTTATCACACAGGAAATTGAAAACCGTAATATGCCGTTGGAACTGGCCCTGCTGCCAATTGTAGAAAGTGCCTTTGACCCGTTTGCGTATAGTCACGGCAGAGCGGCTGGTATGTGGCAATTTATTCCCAGTACAGCAAAACGATTTGGTATCCATCAGTCGTGGTGGTATGACGGCCGCCGCGATGTCATTGCGTCAACCCAGGGTGCGTTAGATTACCTGGATTATTTACACAACCTGTTTGATGGAAACTGGTTACATGCACTAGCCGCATATAACAGTGGAGAAGGCAGGGTAAAACGTGCCATCAAGCGTAATGCCAAGGCAGGAAAACCTACCGATTTCTGGTCGTTGGATTTACCTCGTGAAACCCGTGCTTACGTACCCAAATTACTGGCATTGGCCGACATTCTAAAAAAGCAGGATGACTACGATTTTGCCTGGCCAGAGGTTGAAAATGTGGCAGTGATTGATGTGGTAGACATCAATTCGCAAGTGGATTTAGCCTTCGCCGCCGATTTGGCCGAAATGGATTTGGAAGCATTGCAGGCCCTCAATCCGGGATTTAATCGTTGGGCAACCGATCCTGAAGGGCCACACTATCTCGTGCTGCCGCTGGAAATTGCTGAAGGTTTTGCCGACCGACTCAGCGAGCTTGACCAGAATGAACGCCTAAACTGGGTACGTCATCAGGTGCGTAGCGGTGACAGCTTACTTAAACTGGCGCATCAATATCACACCACCGCGAAGATTATTAAAAAGGTAAACAATTTATCATCCAACACTATTCGTGCTGGTGAGCATTTGTTGGTTCCCGTAGCGTTAAAAGAACTGTCAGCGTACACCCTTTCTAAAGAGCAGCGCCTGGCATCAACCCAAAACCGCAAGCGTGCCGATCGTAAATTCACTTACACGGTGCAATCAGGTGATACCTTATGGGATATTGGTCGCAAATACAAAGTCAGTACGCAAAAGCTGGCAAAATGGAATGGGATGGCGCCTATAGACACATTGCGTCCAGGTATGTCACTTGCGATATGGCTGGATGACAATGGCAGTCAAAGCGATGCCATCATGAAGAAACTTACCTATACTGTGCGTAAAGGTGACTCGCTCTCGCGTATTGCGTCCAAATTTAATATTAAAGTAAACGACATTCGCAAGTGGAACGATTTGCAGAAAAGTCGCTATCTGCAACCCGGGCAGAAACTGACCTTACATGTAGATGTGACACGCTTAAAAAATGTAAGCTAGGAGCACAATGTTAAGGATAAACTGGGCAAATTTACGCAATAGTCACGAGACACCTTGGTTTATCCTCGATTTTGTCATGCTCGGGTTGTTAACTATCAACCTGATATGGCTGCTGTTTGACGGCTTGTACGGAACCGAATTCGTCAATCAGCAACTGGAAAATCTCACGCCGGGCTTCGCTGCTGCTTACGCTCCCATCCACCGCAATTTCATTCTGGTGGATTTAGTATTTATCAGTATTTTCTTCGTAGAGTTTTGCTTTCGCTGGATTGTCTCGATAATACGCAAAGAACATCTGCGCTGGTATTTTTATCCATTTCTGCACTGGTACGATTTGGTGGGCTTGATCCCGTTAGGAGCAACCCGCATTTTCCGTTTTCTACGCATTTTCTCTATCCTGCACCGTCTACACAAATTCGAAATTATCGATTTAAATCAAACGGCTATTTTTCGCTTTTTCACCTTCTATTATGATGTATTTGTAGAAGAGCTCTCAGACCGCATCGTGGTTAAAGTATTAACCGATGCACAAAAAGACATAGCCGCTGGCTCGCCGTTAGTTGAAGACATTGGCAAGCAAGTGCTGGCACCGCGCCGTCCGGTGTTAACCCAATGGCTGGCAGGGGTGCTTAATCATTTAGGGCAAACGATTCACCACGGCCAGAACGGCGAAGCCATTCGCCAGCATGTGAGCAGAAGCGTGGGTAAAGCGGTCAAAAACAATTCGCAGGTCAGTACCCTGACTTATTTCCCGGTGGTGGGTAAAACCATCGAAAAAACACTGGAAAGTGCCGTCACCGATATTGTCACGCAGTCGCTGGTTAATTTACTATCAGACATTGATGCTGACCGCGTCGACGGCTTTATTAACGCCGGTCTGGAAGAATACACGCCTACCGCAGATGAGCTGGATAAAGAGGTGTTAATGATAATTAACGAGTGCCTTGAGCTGGTAAAATCTCATGTCGCTCAGCAACGTTGGAAGTCAGAACTGGTGAAAAAAGAACAGGCGATGCCTGGGCCACCTAAATAAAATTTATTAATCAAAAAGTGGCAACGCTTGTGACGCATTGAATTGGTTGCCAGTCTTTTACCGCTGAGTTAATGATGCCAATCCGATGGTAGGCATCAACAATAGCGCCTTTGTCCCTTAATTTTCTCAGCCCTGACTGCAGGTCAGCCAGCAGTATCTCACCTATTTTGTTCTCAGTATTGATAACAAAATGGGTTGAGTCGCGAAAGACCATCTTATAGTTAGGGAACGGATACAGGGAAATACCAAACTGATTTCTTTCCAGATTAGTTTCAGGACCAAAGGTAATGGGCACGAATTGTCCCCGGCCAATTTTGATCATATTAAACATCTGCTCGTAAAATCCCACGTGCATTAATTTTATGCCCGCACATTCAAGAATTTCCCAGTCGTGGTACCAATTTTGGTTAACCAGGGTGACGGCGCTTTTGAGCGCTTGAAATTGGCTTATGTGGTCAAGGACTTCTTTGGTCGAATACAGGCCTTTTTCAAATTCGTTGCTGCGAAATAGTGCCGGTGAAATCGCCAATTTATCAATTTCAACTTCGTTTCGCCAAATGCCGATAGCGGTCGCATCAATAAGTTTATCCTGCACATCATTTAACATGCGGCCATTATTCGGATAGGAAGACAGCAAAATTTCGTAGGTGTTATCGGAATACTTGAGCGCGTTACAGAATATCAGGTATTCGGTCAATACTTGATTCTCACCAAGATCGACCTCGCTCAACGTTGGGCATTTATCGTTCGTTGTCGCTTGTTTAATCGCGGCCTGATGGTCCTGATAAGTACCCACATTGATTGTTATATGTTTTGCGTCAACATAGGCGCTTACCAGCAAAAGCAGTGAAAAGTAAAAACGTATCATCCTGTGTTACCTCTCCACTGTATTTATTTTGTCCATAGTTAAGCGTTGATAAAACTTACTGACGTCGCCAGATAGTCCCTTCTGGCCCATCTTCCAGTACAATTCCTTTTGCGGTTAGGGCGTCACGTGCCGCATCCGCAGCCGCCCAATCCTTGCTTGCTCTGGCATCATTACGTTGTTTTATCAAGGCCTCGATTTCAGCAACATCGTCCTCACTACCTGCCTGTAAAAACTGATCAGGCGCAGATTGCAAAATACCCAGAATTGCGCCCAAACCAACCAGTACACCGGCCAGCTTTGCTGCTTCGGCTTGGTCAGTCTTTTGCTTATTCAGCTCGCGCGCCACATCAAACAATACCGCCATCGCTTCTGGCACATTAAGATCATCGTTCATGGCCTTTTCAAAACGTGGCAAATAGCCCCCGTAGCTTAATTCAACGTCGCTTGCTGGCGTTATCCCTCTCAACGCAGTGTAAAGTCGCTCTAGTGAGGCGCGTGCCTGATGAATACTTTCGTCGTCATAATTTAGCTGGCTTCGATAGTGTGCGGTAAGTAAGAAGAAACGAACCGTTTCTGGATCGTGCAGTTTTACCACGTCCCGCAGGGTGAAGAAGTTACCTAACGACTTGGACATTTTCTCGTCGTTAACCTGCACCATGCCGCCATGCATCCAGAAGTTAACGTACTGAGTGTCATACGCACAGCACGACTGGGCAATTTCATTTTCATGATGAGGGAAAATCAAATCTGCCCCGCCGCCGTGGATATCAAAATGATGCCCCAGATGCTTCGAATTCATCGCAGAACATTCAATATGCCACCCTGGGCGTCCGTCCCCCCAAGGCGACGTCCAGAAAATTTCGTTAGGCTTAGCCGATTTCCATAGCACGAAGTCCAGCGGATCATCTTTATCTTCCACCACCTGAACGCGCGCACCGGATTGCAGCTGCTCCAGGTTTTGTTTGCTTAATGCGCCATATTGCTCGTATTTACTCACATCAAACAACACATCACCGTTTTTCGCCTGGTAGGCATATCCCTTATCGACCAAAGTTTTAATAATGTCGATAATCTCTGGCATGTGGCCGGTTACAGTTGGTTCGGTGTTAGGTTCTAAAAGATTAATGGAAGCAAAATCTTCATGCATCATTGCAATGGTTCTTGCGGTTAAGTCTGAAGGCGAAATACCTTCCTCAGCCGCTCTTTTAATAATTTTGTCGTCCACATCAGTGATGTTTCGGACATAATTCACCGTATAACCCAGATGGCGAAGATAGCGCACCAGGACGTCGAAACTGAGATAGGTTCTGCCATGCCCCATGTGACACACGTCATAAACGGTGATACCACACACATACAAACCTACCTTCCCTTCTTGCAGCGGTTCGAAACGCTTTTTCTCTCGGGATAAGGTGTCGTATAGGTGTAGCATGGTGATTTTCCTGATAAATTAAATTGCGTTGAAGTCTATCACTGTCTTTAATTGAGGTCACAATTAAATACGCAATTTATGTTCTTAGAATTTAACTCGCTGCACTTTTAAGCTAACATAAGATTTTTAGCTACAATGGCAGGTCCATCAATGGTTACGTTGGAAACAAACTACGGTGATATCACCATCACACTGTTTAAAGATAAAGCCCCCAAAACAGTAGAAAATTTTCTTAAGTACGCACGTGAAGGTTTCTACGACGACACAATATTTCACCGTGTCATCGACAACTTTATGATCCAGGGCGGCGGCTTTACCGCTGACATGCAGCAAAAATCGACCAACGACCCGATCAAAAATGAAGCCAACAACGGATTGTCCAACAACCGCGGCACATTGGCGATGGCGCGGACCAACGATCCGCACTCGGCCACGGCACAATTTTTCATTAATGTGAAAAATAACGACTTCTTAAATTTTTCCAGCGAATCGATGAACGGCTGGGGCTATTGTGTATTTGCTGAAGTGTCTGAAGGCATGGATGTAGTTGACGAAATCCGCACCGTAGGTACAGAAAATAGCGGGTTCCACCAGGATGTACCTATCAAGCCTGTGATTATCGAGAAAGTCACCATCAACGACGAATAAGAACAATGGCTCAGTGTTGAGGGGCGCTCGCCCCTCTTTTTATGTTCATACCCATGAAATTTACTTACTTTATTTCTGATCTTCATTTAAGTGAAGCTTATCCGGACATCACCCAATGTCTGCTGCAATTTTTGTCAACTGAGGCGCCTCAGGCTGACGCTCTTTACGTGCTGGGTGATTTGTTTGATGTATGGATTGGTGACGATAACGTCACACCTTTTAATGAAACCATTGCTGCGGCGTTTAAAAAACTCAGTCAGCATACCCCCGTTTATTTTATTCATGGCAACCGTGATTTTGCCATTCGTGAAGGTTGGACAAATAAAGCCGGGATGACACTGTTGCCAGAACAGTTTGTGGTTGATTTGTACGGGCATAAAACCCTACTGACCCACGGTGACGAATTATGCACCCTGGATGTGGAATATCAGAAGTTTCGCCGAAAATCACGGGGATGGTGGTGGCCGAAGCTGATGCTTTCGCTTCCTCTGTGGCTCAGACGCAGAATCGCTGAAGACGGGCGTAAAAAGAGCCAGCTTAAACAACAGCGACTTACCACTGAAATCATGGATGTGACCCCTCAGGAAGTGGTCAAGGTAATGGAAAAGTACCAGGTCCAGCGGTTAATTCACGGCCATACGCATCGCCCTAACATCCATACATTGGAAGTTAACGGCAAACCTGCAACCCGTGTGGTGCTGGGAGATTGGTATGATCAAGGCAGTATTCTGAAAGTATCACGCGGTGCAGTGGAATTAGAGCGCCGTGACTTCGCTGCTGCCGTAACCGAGCACTCAACGGTAGCGAAATAAGCACGGAAAAATTACGGCCATATATTACATGCTAGCCATATTCATAACGGCTTAGCTCATTGCCGTAGCAGCTTCCTCAATCGGATTGCCGCTATGGAACTTGAAGTCGGTATCCGGGGTGCTTATCAGGGCGGCTTCAACTTCCCCGAAATAGTATACACGTGCAGAGATATCTTCATTAGCAACCTGCCTTGCAAGCGCCAGGTAATCTTCAAAGTGACGTGCCTCTGAACGTAATAACGAAATGTAAAACTTCTGCAGTTCGTTATCCAAATAAGGCGCAATCCTGGCAAAGCGTTCACAACTGCGCGCTTCGATGTAGGCACCACATATCAGTTTATCAATTAATGCCTGGGGCTCGTAAGTTCTGACATGCCGCATTCCTCTTGCATAGCGGCCAGCAGACACATTTGCATAGGCGATCCCACGAGATTGCATTATTTCGAGAACTTGTTGAAAGTGATGCAGTTCTTCTTTTATCAACAGCACCATTTTTTCTACCAGATCATCACCAAAGCTATGCACACCATTAGCCGAAATCATCTTTTTTAAGCCGCTGTGTTTGCCCTCAAAATTGCCATCACCTACCTGGCGATACACATAGTCTTCGTAGGGCTTTAGCCAAGCCAGTAATTCTGCAGCGTTAACTTCATCAACCGCATATCTGCGGATCAACATCAAAGCGGTCTGTGCGGCCTTAAGCTCACTAAAGTAAACATTGCACAAACATTATAACCTAAAACCGTTTGCTAGTTTCTTGGTGTTAAAATTAAAAACGGAATGTTTGCACACGAAGATTAGGCGTATGAAAAATATGAAATTTTAGATATTTTTACAGAAGCGTGATTAAATTAGGTTTAATAGAACGAATTGTGAAGTGAAGTTAATGGGACTTGAGAGCATTATAACTAGCCTAACCAAAGATTTGGCAGCAAAAGTTTTAAATAAAACTCTAGAGAAAGGAACCGAGCAATACAATAAAGCACTTGTTATATTCGAATTTTGCTTTAGCAAATATTTGAGAAGATCTCATGAAAGATACTCAAAAATTAAAACTCTATTATATAGAGATCGTCCAGTAAGCTTGAAAGAACATTACGTGTACACGGATTTGGCTTTAGACAAAAAGAAGATATCCGGCACGGAAATATTTGAGACATTTAATAAAAATCGTAAAAATGTAGTAGTAGGCACAGCGGGGTCTGGAAAATCAGTTTTATTGAAGAAAATTTTTTGTAATTTGGTAGAAAATAAGTCTGAATTTATACCAATTCTCGTTGAATTAAGGCTACTAATTCAGCCTGATAATCACCTTAGTATTTTTGACTATATATACAATTCATTGTCTGCACTTGATGAAGGTCTCACAAAAGAGCAGCTGCATTATGCTTTAAAATTAGGAAAAGTAGCACTGTTATTTGATGGATTTGATGAAATAGATTTTGAAAAAAAGGAAGTTTATGAAAGAGAAATCCTAGAAATATCGAACAAGTATACGAATTCAGTCATTATAGTTAGTAGTAGACCTGATGATAACTTCAACTCTTGGGATGAGTTCTTTATCTATCGAACTCAGAAACTAACCAGAGAACAAGCAATCGACCTGGTTTCGCGTATTGACTATGATGTTACTGTAAAGGATAAGTTCATTAATGAATTAAAGTCAGGCTTGTACAATGAGCACGTTGATTTTATATCGAATCCTTTACTTCTTACTATGATGCTTCTTACGTACGAGCAGTTAGCTGAAATTCCAGAAAAAATACACATATTTTACGAGCAAGCGTTTGATACGCTCTTTCATAAGCACGATGCATTAAAATCTCTATACAAAAGGAAGTCATACACATCATTGCCCATTGATGACTTCAAAAACATTTTTTCTGCATTCTGCATAATTACTTATACCGACAAAAAGCTGAGCTTCACTTACAATGAAATAATAGGATACATTTCAAAAGCAATAGAAATAGAAGATTTTGAAATCGACGCTAGAAAATTTTTTAATGATTTACTGAAATCAGTGTGCATTATTCAGAGAGATGGGAATATTTTTACTTTTTCTCATAGGTCATTTCAAGAGTATTTTACAGCAAAATTTTTAGCGAAATCAGAATCGCTAGATTTAATGAAGATTTTAGATAACATTTCTACAAATCGAATCGCAGACAACGTACTAAGATATACGTTTGAATTAAATACCGAAAAAGTTGAAAAGGAATGGATTCTACCTCGGTTGCAAGAATTGACGACTAAAACAGGGAAAGCTTTGGAGGAACAAAATTTTAAAGCTTTTTTAAGTTTATTTTTCGATGGATTTACGCCCACTCCCCTTGGTGTAGGTTTGACACTCGACGTAGCAAAAGCAGAGGGGCACTTCAAGAATAACGTCATGAGTTTTTATCGAAATATTTCTCTTAAATATTTTCCTCAATCGAATCTCACTGAGGACGAAGAACTAGCTTCAGCACGAATTGAAAATGATGCTTTTAAGTCTGCGTTAAATTTAAAAAATAACGAAAAAAGCGAGAGCGTAAGTTTATCAGATGTTGAAAATATTGATTGGATTAAGAACACGTGGATTTATGATGGATGCTATAAATACGATAAAATGCTTAATGAAATTTATACTGTCGTTAAACGAAAATATGAAAAGAAAGAAATGGAACTTTCAACTCTTTTGTTCAATTAGATTCTAATCTATTAAATATTTGATAATTTTTATAGTTAATCGAGTAAAACCAATATCATATTGATATTGGCTTTATTTAGCTCTGTGATCATTTATTCAGTACCTTATACCAGAAAGTCCACTATGAAACTTAAAATCTTTATCTGGCGACGAAATCAAGCCAGCTTCGACGCTTCCAAAGTGCTTTATACGCTCTGAAATATCATGACCTGCAATTTCCTCGGCTAGCTTCAGGTAATCCTGATAGTGACGAGCTTCCGAGCGAAGCAATGAGATGTAAAAATCACCTAACCGCTTATCCACGTAGGGAGCTAATTTCGCAAATCATTCACATGAACGAGCCTCTATGTATGCACCACATATCAATTTATCGATCAAAGCTTGAGGTTCGTACGTGCGAACTTCACGCAACATTCCACGAGCATAGCGACTGGAACCTATGGACTCATATTCAATGCCATATTCATGCATAATTTCCAAAACTTGATAAAAGTGATGCAACTCCTCTTTTATCACCAAAACCATTTTATCAATTAAATCTTGACTATATGGTGCCCCTGATTTTGGGAACATTGAGTTTTTGATGACTGGCGAGTTGACGCCAATCACCAATTTTTCAATAGGTAAAGTCTCCAAAACCAGGCCAATAAGGCTTCCCCGCTTTCCATGTCTACCGCATACTTGCGAATAAGATACATTGCAGACTGGGCGGCTTTCAATTTACAAAAACATCATGTGTCCATATTGCATTATATAAAAAAGGCTAACCTATAGGTTAACCTAATTCAATCATCTAAGCTGCCATTCGTTCGCTGACTTTAGTAAGAAATTCGGTCAGACATTCTGGTGTTTCCGCATACTGAGATAATTCAGAAATACAGTTGTCCTTGGTTAAGCTTAAAATAACCTTTCCCTTGGCACTAAAAAATGAAGGAGCTTTTTTTCCCCTATCCACTTTGAGATTCATTAAAAACTTTCTCAGAAACTCAAGCTGTTGCTTCCCTCTCATACTTAACGTTAAATTCTTCTTATTGAAGTAGTCCTGTGCATCTTTCAAAGCCGTTGGACATAGAGAGAGCGCCTCATAGTCTTTGAATAAGTTTTCAGGTGAGTCATTATAAACTTTTTCAACCTTATCAAGTGAAATAGTTACAAGATCATCAATTTTGATATTTTGAATGTTAAGTGTTTTTGGTGCTTGTTTGCGATATTCCATTAATCGATGAGCTTTTGCCCAACAATTAAAAGGCAATACACAGCTATTAAACTCTTCTAATCTCGCATTAAATGCTTGAATGCACTTAGCGTACTCAGCACTATGCTCATTAAACTCAGTTATATTGAATTCAGAAGATAAAATATCTTTAAATACTGACTCAGATACATAGTAGTTTTCAATTGAATAACCGCTCGTTACATAAATTCGATCGTTATCAGGGTTTTCATACCAATCCTGAAAATCATGATCTATAAAGCAGCAATAGTTAGCGTGTTTGTAAAGTGGATGCCCACTAATTGCATCATAAAGCTCTATTACAACTTTTCTTCCGCCCGAATTAATACCTTGCCAATTTCCCTTTCCAATATGAATATCAACTCTGTTTGAATAATATTTTTCATCTTGTCCTTCAAACAAGCAAATTAAATTGTCTTTATTTTTAGAATAAATTCTTGAGAACTCTAATAGTTTTACTGAATACGAGCTCCCATGCTTCTGCATAGTTGAAACTCGATCCATTATAATTCCTTTATGTAGTGTCCTAAATCAACAGTATATTGAGCTAATTCATTTTCAAAAATAAAAGGTGAATGTGTAGTTGTAAACAAAAACGAGCACTTACCTGAATTTAAGATATCTGGCAAGAGTGTCTTCTGCCACTCAATTGAAAGGGACAATTCTGGCTCATCAAAAAATATAGCTAAGTTGTCTTCTCTTTTTAGATATAACCGAGCAAATAGTGAAATGATTTGCTTCTCACCTGATGATAGGTTTTCTATATCTACAGATTTCCCATTCTTTCTTCTGACAATATCTATAGTCACATCACTTTCATTGTAATCAATTTTTTTATCAACTAAATAACGATTACAAACTTCACTAAACTCTTGAATGGCTTTGTCATTACTTTTCTGCTCACCGTAAACTTTAACCAAATTAGATATAAAATATACAAGTGGGTCATGGCCTGAAAATATCTCTCCAGAATCTACAAGTCTGATAATTTCTTTTTTGTATGACTGTTGAATATTATTGCCAATTCTATCCAATACAATTTTCAAAGCTTCAGCGTCAATATTGTTTTTTGTTTCATCATCAACTTTAAACCCTTCGACCAGTTGGCTTAACATTTCGCCATTAACCTTTGAAAACCATTGAACAGAGGAAGATTTTATTTCCTCCGTGATTTCTTCAAACCTTTGACTAACGTCTTTCATCCCAAAGTTGATCGAGTGTTCATTTGAAATATCAACACTTTCATTAGCAGACAACTCTTCAAAGTCCTGTTCTACCCTACGGTATGTAGGTAAATATACGATATTTAAACCAAATTTTTCTCTTATACGTTTTAGCTTTTCTTTGCCTTCAACAAGATCTTTAAAACCTTCGCCCTCAACGTTTGACATATCAGATAACATAGAATGTATATGACGCCCTGGCATCTCAGCTCTTTTTGAAACACTATTAAGGATTGAGCTTCTTAGAAAAACTTTGTTGGGTGACGTTAGATAATGCTCTATAAGTCTAAGGGTTTTAGGTTCACCCACTTTTCTTTTTAAGTAATCGTAAATACCGTTTTTAGTAAACGAGTCATAAGATATGCTAAATTCAGAACTTTTAATTTCAAACTTCTCGTCATCAGAGAACTCTACACATATTTTGTCGAACTCTATATCTCGTAATTTATGTATATCACCTGACAGAATACCAAACAAAGCATTCAGAACAGTAGTTTTACCGTAGCCATTCTCAGCGACTAAAACTTTAATATTTTCTGAAAAATCAATCGAAACATCCCTTTCACCATAAAGTTTTTTTATAGTAAAGTTTTTTATTATTTTATTCATACATTTCCCTATCAATTAGCTATATATATAACAAGTTACATCTAATAAAATCAAAAGCTAAGTTAAAAATATAATTTCACTTTATCGAAACCCACATACTTTAAATTAATTTGTAGTAAATTTAATTCATGGATAGTTTCTAAATTCCATCCATCTTTATAATAATGTCTCAATTATTAAACTCCATTCATCTTTATATTAATCATCTCAATGATAAAATAGGAGTGTCTACTTTTAGTTCCAAGATTCAACATGTTCAGCTTGCTGGACGACCACTATGAAATTTAAAGTCACTATCGGGCGAATTGATTAACTTCGCTTCAATTTCACCAAAAAACTTAATTCGTTCCTCAACCTTTTCTTCATTAGCATCACCTGCTATTTGCTTGGCTAATGTTATATAGTCTTGATAGTGACGTGCTTCGCTCCTCAAAAGCGAAATATAAAAATCACTAAGACGTTTATCGACATGAGGGGCAAGAGCTGCAAAGCGCTCACATGAACGTGCTTCGATATAAGCACCAATAATGAGCTTATCGATTAAAATATCTGGTTCATAGGTTTTAACATTACGAATCAACCCTTTTGCATATCGAGCAGGTGTGATACTTCTGTATTCAATATCGTACTCATCCATGATTTCCAATACTTGATAAAAGTGATGCAACTCTTCTTTAATCAAAAGTACCATTTTATCAATAAGTTCTTGTCCGTAAGGTGAGTCAGATTTAGGTAATACTGATTTTGATAATTTATTCTTATCAGCCAGTTCTCGCCAATCACCTTCCTTCTTGTAAATTAATCGCTCAAACGGTTCAAGCCACTTTAACAATGCATCACCACTTTCTTTATCAACAGCATACTTGCGAATCAAGTACATTGCTTGTTGTCCTGCCTTTAACTCACATACTAGGTGGTCTAATAAAACAGTTGGTAAGTTTTCTGTTTTTGTAGCTTCTTCAATCCATTCTTTAGGAGTTTCGCAACCCAAAAATTCTTGGATAGGTTTCAATAAATCTTCCAAAGCAAGCTCTCGTTAACTACTTGATACAAGTGCGGCTGCTGTCTACAGCTACGCAAAATTTGAATCGATTATACCACATTCAAGCATAATCTGAGTTAACAGCATCAAAAAGGATGAGTCAAAATCCATTTGTTTTGAACTGCTGAGTACGCAGTTTATAACTATAAATTTTTCAATTTCAAAAATTGAAAATTTATAGGTTTTGGACATACGAACTAATCAGACTTACTAGGACATATTTTCATGCACGAACTATTAACCTTATGATTTATAGGAGTAAAAAAATTGAAAAATGTAAGTGCAATGTTTAGCGATTGCCCAGTCTATCAGGATAAAGATAGTTTTAACTACCATCAATTGTCAGAAGAGTGTAAGACCGAGGGCATCCAACTCAATAAGTTTTTACCGCGAAGCGCTGGTGAACTTAAGAAGAAAGTTTTACCAGAAAGGGATAATTACCTTGGCTATCTAATACAGTCTCAATCAATCGTTAACCTCAATGCTCCATCTGGTGTCTGCAAAACATGGTTAGCAATGGCGCTCTGCACCGCAATCGCTACTGGTGGTGAATGCATTAATTGGAAAGCAACTTCACCAAGAAGGATCGTTTATCTTGATGCTGAAATGCCTGAAGCAGATATCCAAGGGCGGGTAGTCAGTTTTTCAAAAGGGTTATCTGGGCAAGCATTAAACCTTTTTGATCGAAACTTTAGAATACTGAATCTCGATGGTGCTGGTGAGCCGTTACCAGATCTTACTTCGGAGTTAGGTCAGAAAATTGTTGAATACCACTGCAAAGATGCTGACGTGCTTGTTATAGATAATCTTATATCTGTGCTTACCGACACTGATGATCAAGATGTGCTGCGTGTTAAACAGTTTACTAGTTGGTTACGAAAGATGAGGGGTTCAGGTAAGACGATTATAACAATCAATCACACAACAAAAGATCTTAAAAGACTCGGCAGCGTGGTGCTGGACACATATAACGATGTCACTGTTGATATCAGAGAACCAGTATTGAAAAAGGGCGAGGATAAAAAGGATTATTTACATCTTATCTTTGCAAAAGGGCGTCACTTGACACCCGAACAAAAGAAAACAATTCATTTTAAATTTTCAATTGATGAAAGAGGCGTAAAATTTTGGCAGATACGTCCTGAGTCATAATATTTCCCACTGCATACTTCTATTTATTATTAAGGCCAGAGCAACTTGCTTTTAAACTGCCATTCGATAATGCGGGAAAGCGCTGGGAGCGACGAAAGTCATACGTATTGCTGTGAACCAGCTTTACTGCTGCTGGAAATAATATTGAGGCACCTACAGGGTGCCTTTCCCTTTTTAATAGAGCCTGCTTTTAATAAAAATTTTTCAGCATAATAACTTTTTCTTTCAAAAAAAAATTTGTCGCAAAATTCTTCTGAAACTACGTGACAGTCGCGTAGTAAATTTAAGGAATCAGGCACATGTCTTTAAGAAAAACACACTCAAAGCTACAAGAAGTTATCGAGACAGAAAAGTTTTTAAAGTTACATCAATACAGCTCAGCGGCGTATATTTTGTCTAAGATTTTTCTTTCGTTAAACGAAACCTGGCGAAATGAAGATTTGAATATTAATATGATTGATTTACTGCAACTCGATAATAATAACTACAATAACTTGATAGCTATCATCGACTACGTCTGGCTGCATAATAGTGTTCGAACTTCCTCACTGTTTGAAGCGGAATCGATGCGACTTATGAGAGAAATTGTTAAGCAGTGATATTCAAACTGTCCCAAAATTTTCCCTGTCACTGCTCTACTATAGAATACATCGGTAACGTTTTTGAAGAGCAGTCTTCTTGGGCTGCGTCGAAATCTTCGGTGGCGAGAGCCATTACCAATAGTAATAGTTTTCGCGAATAGTATTAGGGCTTCCATAGGAAGCCCTTTTTTGTGCTTTTAGTAAAGTGACTCTCCGCGCTGCCTTCTTGCGCTCACTTTGCTAGGAAGCACATCATGCCCGAACGGGTGAGAAGTGTTCAGCGACGAATCGATATGTCTGTCATATCGACCCTGGGGGAGCCGATTTGAAAATTGTCGCCCCAGCGAACAATAACCGTTCCCAAACGGTGGTTTTGAATTGGGGGCTTGCCCCCTTCTCTCAAGGAACTGGTGACGCCGAGTATCGCTGCGATTAGGCAATTTGAACAGATTATTGGGGATGCGTAACATCACCGAGAACTTGTGAAAATCCGCACTATCGGGGGGATACTCGCCGTCGCGAAGCGATGGAGAGAAGGCTTTTCGTGTATTGGTAATGCGGAGGCGCGTCCAGCGCAGGAGTATTAACAATCCGAAAACATCAATAAACATAGGCCGTTCAGACCGAAGTGTTTGATATGTGCTATTCAAAGAGCACTATAAGGCTAAGCCACGTCACTATTTACATGTGGTGGCTTAGCTTTTCCCTTATGGCATTCCTAGATAATTGCGTAATGTATTGGTATCAATGAAATGAAAAAACACTACCTTCGAAAGCAAAATGAACAGCTATCTAAACTTTGGGGAGTAGCTAAAAGCAAGAAACTTAGTAGCCTAAAACGTGAAAATGAAATTTTGTATTCATTGGCTAGGTTTGGCTGGTTAACTCATCACCAGGTTACCAATTTGCTGCAACCCAAAGACTTGCTTGGTTCAAGCTCTATCAGAAAAATCCTGAAACATTTGACCACGGAAGGTTATGTTTATGAAAATAACTTGAATAGAAGCCCTGGAAGTCAGTGTAAAAGCTATTCGCTTACAAGGAGAGGAATGAGACGTATAGGTGAGATTGACAGCTTAAAACGCACTATACGCAACACTTCTATTTCAAAGCGACAGATGGACGAAAAATATGAATATCATCGTCTTACCGCTAATCAAATACTCATAGACCTAAGACACAATAGACACAACTTGCCTATCGCATTAGATCACTTCATAACAGAGCATGAATTAGGCAGGATGAGAACTGCATTTGCAAATCATTTCGGCTGCATACCTGACGGATTTGGAATTGCTGAGAATAAATTTGTAATGATTGAAATCGAAAATAGTGTAAGAGGCCCTCGTCGACACGGTTCTAAACTTACTCATTGGCTGGAAGTTTATGCTGAACGACTTCATCATCAAACGCGATTTTCAGGCCACTTTTTGGCTCTCGGAAGTGCTGGTAGTTATCAAGACGTCATTCAAATTTTCGTATGTACTAACGAAAAGAACTTTCGAAGCATATGGCGGAAAGTTGAAACTGTAATGCAACATCACCGTACTTATTCTCATGTATTTTATTTGGTCATGAAAAAGAAACATTGGGTATCTCCCTTAAATGGTGCTTTATTTATGGAGCATAATGAACGGCAGGTTTTAAATTTTTTTCATTAAAAGGTTTGCTATCGAAAAATATACTTTCATTTTTCCATTAGGTTCGATTTGTATAAAAAAAACTCAGCTGAATCTGATGTCATTTACTTATAATTTCTATTGTTGTAATCTCCTCTTCGCCTTGATTACAGGGTAATAGCTGGCATGTATGCCAAAAATAAAAAAAGCTAAATTAGGACTTAGCAAATGAATTTATTAAAAAAGATAAAAGTAGGAAGTCTTGCCGCATTAGCTCTCTCTGGCTGCGCTATGACCTCAGAACCATATTCAATTGATACAGCTTCATCAAATATAAAACCTAAAAAATTTATTTTCAAAAATGTTGAAATGGATGGGTACGATGGTTTAACAGCGACCAAGATCACACCAACGGTCGAACGTTACATAGAGGATAATGCTGCATTTTATAAATGTCGCTCCTCACTTTTTGGCAGCAACTGTAGTCAAACCTCATCTTCTGGAATTAAAGATACGTGGGGATCAAATGTTTCTAGAACAGATTCCTCCTATACACTTACCTACTTCAGTGATAAAAAATACTCTACTGGTCGCGTCGATAAAGCAACAATAGAACAAACTCTTCCTTTCACTGTAGATGTTAATGAAGACGCTGTCACACTAACTTTGTCACCACCTTCGGCAGCTAATGCGAAGCCAACATCAGATGCATTAGGGCTTCCCTATGCTGTTCCTATTTCAGATAAAAATGTAGTTGCGTGGACTGCTTCGCTGTTTGAGGATTCTAAAACCGTTTCTATAAAACAAAATGCAGCAAAAGCTGGTGAATTTGACGTCGAGCTTGATCCAAATTCGGTCAGAGCTAACTTAATGAGAGAGTTTGACCTTGAACTTTCTGAGTCAACTGACGACATCCTATGGAAAGCTAGCACAACTCGTCAATTAGGCGATGCTAAAGTTCATATCGACTTAACTGTAGGCCTTTATCGTGGTAATACAAAAGTTGAATACACTATAAAGCATCCTTTCAATCTAAATAGCGATGGGACGATTAGTGCATTTAACGCTGATATCATTGAGATAGCTTTAAAACAAATAAAGGACGCTGCTAACGCCTAAATACTTAGGAATATTAAGGCAGAATTACTTTAATAGCTTTTCTAATGAGCATGAAGTTACTCTTTGTTGATAACAGTGTTGCAACCTTAATCACAAAAAATATGTAACTCTTATCATTCAGATCAGAAAAGTCCAGTTCTCAATGCTGAAACTGGGCTTTTTATTTTGCAGGAAAATAAAAATAGACTCCCAACTTCAAATTAGATCATTGCTCGCTAGCGAGGCTAGCCTAAGTTAATTTTTAACTCCAAAGAGAAATGAACTATTAAGAATCATAGCTCTGTTTCCATGTGCGAAAAAAAATGACGTAACCCACTACTTTGAATAAGCTTTCTTCTATTATATAAAACACAAGAAACAATCGCCTTCTAGTTTGAAGCACTTATTATTAGGTTGTTATTTTTTGAGGTATATATTCACTTCCATCAATAAGTGTGACAGGTTCAAATCGTGGGACATTAACTATTTTCTCGTTACTAAAAATTAAAACTTGGTAGCACTGGCTGCTGCTTCCTTTTCCAGAGTTATCAAATCCGAGATATTTAAACTTTGGAGCATCACCGTTTGGTATATGAACAGTCACATTCTGACCGTCGCATACTAGTTTATAACCTGCTTGTTGCAATAATCTATTCAACTTCAAATAATCTTGACGATATCCTCTCTCAATTTCGAGCAATTGATTCAATTCAATTAGATCCGCAGCATTCCCTAACTTTTCAGTTAATAACTCCTTATCCTTTTGAAGCTTCGCACGCTTTAAATTTAATTCTATAGTTTGATCTTCTGCTTCTTGAACTCCTGCTAAAACGAGCTTTGTGAGTCGATTTATTTCAGTGGATATCTCATTAATCTTCCCTTCGATTACATATATTTTGTCTTGGGTATCTTTTGTTGTTTGCCCTTGCGTGACTTCCTGAATAGCGTCGGGTAGGCACCAGTGAGCAATAATATCTATGATTACCAGAGGTATCGTTTTCTTGTTATCACAACCAATGATGCCATTCTCAGTTTTAACAAACCCAATGCGTCCCCTTTTGGTACATCTGCCATTAATATTTACATGTCCGTTTCTACCAACATTTTTTACAAAGGTCATATTGCTGCCGCATCGACATTTCGTAAGTCCACCCACAAAATAATGTTGGGATTTCGATGCTCTTTTTGTCCGGCTTGCTAATGCATTCTGTACTTTATAAAACAAAGGTTCTGGAATTGCGGGGGGAAAAACATTTGGAATATCGCCCCAATATCCGATGGCGGCCTTGTTTTGTAGCCACTTTAAAATTGTTCCAGGGTTGACCATTTTAGTCTTGTTGCCTTCCGTCTTAAGCAGCCAATCTTTCCTAAATCCATCACCAAAAATTTCAGGCCAACTTTGTACTAATTGTCGTTGAATATAACGTTGACCGTCTCCTAAAAGATAACGCTCATAAATGAACTTTAGAATATCCGCGTGTTTCACATTTAAAGATAAATCTTTGTTAATCCAAAATGGAGATTTGAGCTTAATCTGCTCTCCCCTCCTAGCTTTCCTTCGCCTGTGTTGCCAAGATTCTGATATTCTTCTACTAAGATTTTTAGAATACTGATGTGCTTGCTGAAATTTACCGATCAATACTTGTAAGAGACCATTATTTAATGAAGAAGTGTTGTATTGAACGAAGTCATCCAAGCTAACAATGGTTACGCCCGCTTTTACGATTTTCTGTAGTATGGGCAGCATTTCCATAGGCTCAAGTCGTCCTAATCTGTCTACAGCTTCAATCAGTATATAGTCACCATTGACTATTTTGTTACTTTCTACAGCAACTAATAGTTTACCGAATGCATTGTCTAAATGCGCACCTTTGTAGCCCGATAAACCCAGGTCTTCATACGAATCTTCAGAAAGCTCTACATCCGGGTGCTGTTCCATCCATGCTTCAACAGCGTAGAGTTGTCGCTCATATGACGAGCCTTTTCTCTGAATTTGACTACTAAATCGGATATATCTATATGATTTCGGCATCTCGACCCTTTATGTTTTTAGCTTTGCAAATTGTACACTATTGCTCGCAATTACAATGATCGATTAACAACGCTTCCAGCCGCTCTGGCTCGCGGGCTTTGTCTACCCCCGCCTGCGGCGTCTGACAATGCAGGAACGCGTTAATGGGTGCCAGCAACTGGTCGAGTACAGCTATTTGCATAAGTAAGGCTCTTGCTCAAGTGACCGTATATTTTACCTAAATTGCCACGTGCTGGCCAATCTGGAAGCAAAATCTTTTAGCTTTCAACATGATGATTTATTAAACAAAGTGATTGACGATTAACCATGTATACTGCATATTGAGTTGTAAATACTTTGTTAACTTTAATACAAAAAACAAACAAGTTTAGTAGTAAAGTCAGTACGTGAGGTAGATTTATGATTTTAAATCATCTGGTTGGCATTTACACTCATCCGAAGGAAGAGTGGCAGACTATAGACAAAAAGCATGAAAGTTATTTTTATGCGCTCAGTCACATCGCGATTATCGCCCTAATCCCAGCCATAGTAGGTTATTATGCTTCTGCCCATTTAGGATGGCGAATCGGCGCAGGCGACGTAATCAAACTGACCGAATCAAGTGCCTTGACCATGGCGGTATGCTTATATTTTGGTCTGATTGTAGGCGTAATTGCGCTGGCCGTTCTGATTCATGAACTGGCAAATGCATTCGAAGTAAAACCCACCTATACACAATCACTTGAATTAGCAGCTTACACCGCCACGCCGATATTTATGGTGGGTTTTGCTGCGTTATACCCTGTCTTGTGGTTTGTGATGACGGTGGGGCTGGCAGGTCTGTCCTACTCAGTGTATTTGCTGTATTCAGGCGTACCCATTTTGATGCATATGCCAGAAGATAAAGGCTTTATTTATTCCAGCTCAGTGGTCACCTGCGGCCTGGTGTTGCTGGTCATCCTTATGGCCAGCTCAGTTATTATGTGGAGTATGGGTTTCGGCCCTGTCTACATGCACTAATTACAGTGCCCCACACGCAAAAAGGCCGCGAGATGATCGCGGCCTTTTTGTATGCTCTATGCCATCGACCTTGCCTCAGTCACTATCCATATTGTGCATATCAAGGTTACTCAGTTCCGCCTGTAAAACCGGTGCCTGTCGCGCTTTTTCGCTGCGCGCCAAATCGATTTTCTCCAGATACTGCTGATCAATATCGGCGGTGATGTAATTACCATCAAACACTGAAATTTCAAATTGAGTAATGCTGTCGTTTTCTTCACGCACCGCTTCTACCAGGTCGCTTAAATCCTGAAAGATTAAACCGTCAGCCTGGATAAGATCGGCGATTTGATCAATCTCGCGACCATAAGCAATCAGTTCATTTGCCGAGGGCATATCTATACCATACACATTAGGGAATCGAATTTCTGGTGCTGCTGAGGCAAAATAGACCTTATTGGCACCCGATTCACGCGCCATCTCGATGATCTGTCCAGATGTGGTGCCACGGACAATCGAATCATCCACCAACAACACATTTTTCCCTTTAAACTCTGATGAAATTGCGTTCAGCTTACGACGGACTGACTTCTTACGCATGGTCTGGCCCGGCATAATAAAGGTACGCCCAATATAACGATTTTTGACGAACCCCTGGCGGTATGGAAGCTGCAGCGTATTGGCAATTTGCAATGCCACATCCATTGAAGTTTCCGGAATAGGTATGACCACATCAATTTCTTTATCAGCCCATTCGCGCGCGATTTTTTCACCCAGCTTACGCCCCATGTTTACCCGTGATGCATACACTGAGATACCATCGATAAACGAATCTGGACGGGCAAAATAGACAAACTCAAAGATACACGGCGAAGTGTTGGGTTTGTCGTAGCATTGCTGCGTATGCAATTGTCCTTGTTCAGTAATGTAAACCGCTTCACCCGGCGCCACGTCGCGTACAAAGGTAAACCCTACCGCATCCAGGGCGACACTTTCCGAGGCCACCATATATTCTTCACCCATTTCGGTAATGCGTTTACCTAAGGCCAGCGGACGGATACCATTGGGATCTCTAAAAGCTACCAGCCCCTGGCCGATAATCACAGCAACAGCGGCATACGCTCCACGAATCTTTTTGTGAACACGGGTCACAACGTTGAAAATATCCTCTGGTGACACGGTCATTTCCGTGCACGATTGCAGTTCATGCGCAAAAATATTTAACAGAATTTCTGAATCAGACGTAGTATTGATATGACGACGAGCACTGCGGAAAACTTCTTCCTGCAGTTCATGTGAGTTAGTCAAATTGCCGTTATGCGCAAACGCAATTCCAAACGGTGAGTTTACGTAAAACGGCTGTGCCTCTGCTGAACTTGAGGTACCTGCTGTAGGATAACGGCAGTGGCCTATGCCCAGGTTTCCCGTCAGGCGCTTCATATGGCGCGTATGAAAAACATCCCTTACCAATCCATTACCTTTGCGTAAATTAAAGATATTTTGGTCAATGGTAATGATACCGGCAGCGTCCTGGCCTCGGTGCTGAAGAACAG
Source organism: Alteromonas ponticola (assembly GCF_012911815.1). GTDB lineage: Bacteria > Pseudomonadota > Gammaproteobacteria > Enterobacterales > Alteromonadaceae > Alteromonas > Alteromonas ponticola. Next base: position 29,527 of record NZ_JAATNW010000008.1, read on the forward strand.
TCAACCCATCATACAGTGACTGCGCTACTGGGGTTTTACCCGCGATTCCAACAATACCACACATCTTTTCGCTACCTACTTAAACCGACGTTAAAAAACTCGAGCCATCCTTCATAAATTCGAAAAACCACTCAATAATGACTGTAAACTCGGGGATTAATAGTGATTGTCCCCACCCCTGCGATTCCGCAGCTGGCGTAAATGTATCCAAGAAAAATAGTAGTGCACTGATAATAAGCACGCCACGCAATGCGCCAAAAACGAGCCCTAGTGCGCGGTCTGTTCCGGTCAATCCTGACATCTGGACAAGCTGCCCAAGTGCCACATTGACTAAACCGCCAAGTATGAGTGTTGTTATAAATAGAACAGCGATCGCTGCGCCGTTTCTTAATATTTGATCGTCTATTCGTGTAAAATAAACGGCTAAGTCAGCATAGAACTGACTGGCAATAAACAGAGCAGCAAACCAGACCACCAGAGAAATAGCTTCTTTAACAAAGCCTCTCATTAAGCTGATCAAGGTAGAAACCGCAATTATGCCTAATATGGAAAAGTCGACCCAATTCATATATTACCTGGCCTGACATCAAATCTGATGCGACAACCTTCTGCCCTGCATTGAGATGGCGCGTATTCTAACAGAAGCGTGATGTATTACCAATTTGAAATACATGACTTCCGATCAGTTGCGCAATTCACAGTACGAAATTGTTTCCATTAAGCGCTAACCATCTGATTGCTCGACTTTTAGTCAACGTCGAAAGTGGTTACTTTACCCTTTAGGCCGGTTAATTCCTGCAAATGTGGAATGGCGCTATCAAGTTTACTTTTTTGTAAATCCGGGCCGACAAACACTTTCGTCAGGGGGCCTGAACTGGTTTTAATGGGGCGACTGAATGCGCGATACCCTGCTTTCTCTAACTTTGTCAGCAGTTGGCGTACATTTTTCTGATGGCGAAAACTTCCCAGTTGAATAACCCACCCCGCATCTTGCTCTTTCACATCCGGCTTACTGACGACTGTTTGCTTTGCTAAATCATCGTCTTGCGCAGAATCGGCCGCTTGCTCTAATTTTTGCGCCACGTGCACAGGTTCATCTACCGGTTTTTCATCAACAATTTCGATAGGTCGTTGAGCCGCTTTTTCAACCCGATCTGTGGGGAATGGTTCAGGATTAACAATTGGCTTTTTGGCGGGGGGTGCGGGTATCTCAGCAAAGGTTTCGCTCTTGCGCTCTTTTTTTCCGTCAAGAAAGTCGGGTAAAAAAATGACCGCTAAGGCAACCACGATTACCGTCCCGATAAGTCTGTTTTGCAGTGCCGATGCCACCTGTTGCTCCTTAGATACTACTTAAGACTGCAAAGCTAATACATCTGCCACAGTAAGAAAAGAGCCAAAGACCAAAATAATGTCATTTACATCGGCTTTTTTCTTTGCCGCAGCTAGTGCGTCGCTAACTGTGTTAAAACATTCTGCATTATTTTGTACAGTGGAAGGCAAGGCACTACGGATTATCTGCGCCGGGGTTCCGCGTGGCCCGGTCAAACTGGCACAGTACCAATGCCCCTGTAATGAAGTTAGCGGTTTCAATGTGTCGGCTATGGCTTTATCTTTGAGCATACCCACCACGAAATGAATTTGATCTGCCTGCAAGCTTTTCAGCCAATCTTGCATGGCGTCGGTGGCCTGGGGATTGTGTCCCACATCCAGATACACATCAGGTTCGCCAGAGACCCGTTGACGTCGGCCTGGCAGGCTTACGGAAGCCAGAATTTGATTAACATCGTCTACTTCTGGCAGCCTGTGTAGTTGCTGCAGCACAGCCAGCGCTGTGCTGACATTCTGATACAAGAATGACGTATTTGTCAGATCAGTTAACTGCACGTTATCACACTGCCATTGCCAGCTGCCTTTGTGCGCTTGAAAGCTAAAGTCACGACCGCACCAGAGTGCTTCGCACCCCAGCTTTGCTACAAAGTCGGTTAAGGTATGTGGTGGCTCAGGTTCACCGATGATCGCGACCGCATCTGCGCGCATGATGCCCGCTTTCTCCACTGCAATTTTTTCTCGGGTATCGCCTAACCAATCCTGATGGTCTAAACCAATACTGGTTACCACTGCTATATCAGCATCAACAATATTAGTTGCATCGAGTCGACCACCTAAGCCTACCTCTAAGATAGTGTAATCCACTTGTTGTTCTTGCATCATCACAAGCGCAGCAAGTGTGCCGAACTCAAAATATGTCAGACTGACTTCACCTCGTGCGGTTTCCACTTTTTGCAGTGCATCAACATAGACCTGTTCGGGCGCTAATTCACCATTGATGCGCACGCGCTCGCGATAATCAATCAGATGCGGTGAGCTATACACACCCACAGTTTGCTTTTGATGCAGCAGAGCAGCTTCGATAAATCGACAGGTGGTGCCTTTGCCGTTTGTACCTGCAACCGTAATTACGGTTGACTGGCTAAAATTAAAGCAAAGCTTCTCTGCGACTTGTTTTACTCTTTCCAACCCCATGTCAATGGTCGAGGGATGGATGGACTCAAGGTATGAAAGCCACTGCGCCAGAGTTCTTTTTGGTTGCGCAGTGGATGAAGTTGGAGTGTTCACTTAGTTTGGGCGGTGTAATTTACCTAACAGGCCGTGTAATTTATCACGCATGTCGCGGCGGTCAACAATCATATCGATCGCCCCTTTCTCCAGCAGGAACTCACTACGCTGAAAGCCCGGCGGTAAAGTCTCGCGCACCGTCTGTTCAATAACACGAGGGCCTGCAAACCCGATTAGCGCTTTGGGTTCAGCGACGTTAATGTCACCCAGCATCGCTAAACTCGCAGATACCCCACCCATGGTTGGGTCGGTCATTACTGAAATATAAGGGAGCCCTTTTTCGCTTAGCTTTGCTAACGCAGCAGAGGTCTTCGCCATTTGCATCAATGACATTAATGCTTCCTGCATCCGCGCTCCACCACTGGCAGAAAAGCAGATTAGTGGCATATTGTGTTCGATACAGGCGTTTACCGCAGCGACAAAACGTGCACCCACTACTGACGCCATAGAGCCGCCCATAAACGCAAACTCAAAGCTGGCCACCACTACAGGCATGCCTTTTAGCTTACCTTGCATTACCACTAATGCATCTTTTTCATTGGTGCTTTTTTGCGCAGAGGCAATGCGATCTTTGTACTTTTTGGAGTCTTTGAATTTCAATACATCCTGAGGCTCTAAATCGCTACCCAGTTCTTTTCTGTCATTTTTGTCCAGAAAACTATCGATTCGACGACGCGCGCTGATGCGCATGTGGTGATCACACTTCGGGCATACTTCTAACAGTTTTTCTAATTCTGTTTTGTATAAAACTGCCTGACAGGAAGAACATTTTGTCCACACACCCTCTGGCACGTTGCCTTTTGTTGATGTTTGCGTGCGCGGTAAAATCTTCTGAATCCAGCTCATTGAATAATCCTTAGTCAACCTGACTCAATTTGTAGAGCCAAATAAAAACTTATTTTAATAACTCGTCACTATAGCGCGCTATTAGACCACATTACAAAAAAATGCAAAAAACAAAACTGGTCTTAGAAGTTGTCTGGTAAAAATAGCGGCCCTATCTGATGCCTTGGTAAATCGAATTCTTGTGGGTACCCCACTTCAACCAGATACAAACCGTTTGGCTTGGCTGTGGCGGCAGCCTGGGTGCGATCTTTGGCAGCCAGAAGTTCAGCTATCCACTCAATCGGCTGAGCGCCACACCCTACTTCTATTAGCGAACCGGCGATGTTTCTCACCATATGATGCACAAAGGCGTTGGCCTGAATATCGATAATAACAAATCGCTCCCTGCGCTCCACGTTTATATGGCTAACGTTGCGAAAGGGAGATTTCGACTGACACAGTGCAGCCCGAAACGAGGTGAAGTCATTTTCACCCAGCAAAGCCTGGGCAGCCACATGCATTTTGTCAGCATCCAATGAGCGATGTTCATGTGTCAGGCCCCTTTGCAAAATCGCCGGGCGTAACTTGGCGTTATAAATGATGTAACGATAACGACGGTAGTTCGCACTAAAGCGCGCATGAAAATCGTCTGGCACTTCCTTCGCCCACGTTATCGCCATATCATCAGGTAAATTGGCATTTACCCCTAATGTCCATGCGCGCAGAGGACGTTCAACATCACAATCAAAGTGAATGACCTGCCCTGTCGCATGCACACCTGCATCGGTGCGCCCGGCACAAATAACTTCAATAGGACCAGCCGCCACGGTGGACAGCGCTTTTTCAACGTGTTCCTGTACCGAGGTGACCTCGCGTTGACGTTGCCAGCCATACTGTGAAGCGCCGTTATACTCTACGCCTAAGGCAATTCGCCCCATGGTTACTGCTTACCTGTTGTGTTTCAGAAAGCGCTAAGTTTAAAGGGTTTCTGTTCAAGTTCAAATATTTCGAATATCCACGACTGAACAGAGGAGAGGTCGCCATTTAATTTGCACTTTACTATTCATTAACATAGCGGCAGTTCCAAGTCCGATGGGGAAAAAGACTGGACCAATAATTGTTGATTGATGAAAAGGTAGATATTGAATTGTTCTATTGCTCAATTTACGATGAATGCTGGGTTACCAACAGGCAAGCTGAAACGCACTCAGTGGAAGCGTGTCAAATTGACCCTGAGCAGGCATTTACACAATAATGAAGTTTTCACTAACCTTTGGTTAGCTTATCTATAGAGCAGTCCGCAATGATCACCATCCGCAACGTATCGGCAACTGATGTCACCGCAGTAACCCGCATCTACAATGAGTATATTCAAAAAACAGCCATTACATTTGAAGAATTACCGGTGTCAGTCGCCGAGATGCAGCAACGCATTGATGCGGTGAGTACATTATCGCTGCCCTGGTTGGTGTTACATAATGATGATGATGTAATTGGCTATGCGTATGCAGCGCCGTGGAAAACCCGCAGCGCTTATCGTTTTACCGCCGAGGTTACTATTTATCTAGCACCTGATATGCATGGTAACGGTTACGGTAAATTGCTGTATGAGGCTTTATTCAAGCAACTCTGCTCAACTGAGATTCGCTCGTGCATCAGTGTAATAACTCTGCCCAACGCGGCCAGCGTAGCCCTACATGAAAAAATGGGGATGCAAAAAGTGGCACATTTTGCACAGGTCGGCTTTAAATTTGGTGAGTGGCTTGATGTAGGTTACTGGCAAATCCAGCTTCCAAAAAAATAGACTTAACACTTATCACTTTTCACAATGCAGATCCGCAGCTATGCTTAAATAACTAATTCAATCAGAACGAGAGCTATGCAGGACACCCGGCCTAAAACACGCATATTCAAACGTAAAAATGTCATTTTTGAAGTTGGCAGTAACTATTACGATGAAAATGATGTTAAACGATGTGTTACAAATATCACTGCCCTGGTTGAAGGGCTTGAACAGTGGGTGTTGATTTCTATTCCTGATAAATCTAAAGGCGTCACCCCAGCAGCTGCGCGTACCGCAGTTAATTTACTGAAACAGGCATTACACAATAATTGCGCAGCACTTCTAGTGCTGACATCAAACACTTCTGCCAAAATTTTTGCGCATGCGCTGGAGGAATATGGTCTGGAAGGAAAACTAGTGTGCAGCGAATCGATCATGGAATTGATGGAAAAAGCAGAATCCATTCTTGGCGATAAAGCCCTGTTTATGGATGGGGACCTTCACAACAAAGCAGCGCGCGAGGTGATGAGTAATTAGCGCCATGACCCTAATAGCGTTCAGGCGAATTTAGCGTATCTTTAACTTCACCTGAACGTTTTAGGCAATTTTCACTTATTCATCCAGAATAACGTTGAAGCTTCCAAAAATCATACGTTTGCCATCAAACGGCATCGGGTTATTATCCTGATTACATATGGGATCTTGCATGAACTCCTTCATTCCGCTTTCCTGCACTTCTTTAGAAGGCCAGCGCACCCACGAAAAAACCACCGACTCATTCTGCTGACACTTCACCGCCATTGGGAGGGAGGTCAACTTGCCGTCAGGTACGTTATCAGCCCAGCATTCGACAACATTTGTTGCACCACAGCGTTTAAATACTTTGGCAGCACTTTGCGCCAAGTCAATATAATCCTGCTTTTTGTCGTTCGGTACCGCAACTACGAATCCATCTACGTAGCTCATATTACGCTCCTTAAAGATTGTTGATAGTGTTCATTATCTTGCGTGGACAGCTCTCTTACTGGCCGTATTTCGATACTGCCATAACGCGCAGGCGGGATTTTAGACGCCAGATTGATGGCTTCGTTTAAATCATTTGCTTCCAGTAAATAAAAGCCGGCTAATTGTTCTTTTGTTTCAGCAAAAGGGCCATCTGATAGCTGTAGCTGCTTGTCACGCACGCGCAGCGTTGTGGCATTTTGAACCGGTTGCAAAGCTTGTCCACCCAGCATATAACCCCGCTGTTGCAAGTCTTCACCACACGCCATGCACTCTTGATTTAATGCGTCCCACTCGGCTTGAGTCAATTGACTCATGGTGTGTTCAGAATAATAAACTAACGCAGCATATTTCATTGAATGGCTCCCTGCTCTGTTTCTACCATTACCATCCATTGCACACCAAACTTATCAGTTACCTGCCCGTATAGCTCTGCCCAAAACGTTTTTTCCAGCGGCATTTTAATATCGCCTCCTTCTGCGAGTGCGTCAAATGCATGATGCGCTAACTCCGCGTTTTTAACTGTTAACGCCTGACTGGTTCCACGCATAGGGCCGTCTGAGCCACACCCATCTGAAGCAAAAATGACACTGGTGCCCAGCGTAAATTCGGCATGCATAATTTTATTTTCATAATCGACTGGTAATGCACCTTCAGGAAACGGTTCTGGCGAGTCGCTAAAGCGCATCATCAGGTTTATGTTGGCTCCAAGATGCTGTTGATAATACTCCATCGCTTCTTCACACCGTCCATCAAAAAATAAGTAAGCGTTGAGGCTGGCAGAACGCATACCTAAATGCATCCGCATGCCTTCTTCTTTTTCAAGCGCGTCATCGGCACCGGGAATTTCAGCAAAATCCTGCATTTCAAAAAGCGGCCGCACTTCAATGTCTGAAGCGTCAGGCATGGGGTTTGGACATTTTGCTACCCATTCCATGGCATGCTCAACTGAATTGACTTCCCAAATCCAATAACCTGCGATTAACTCGCTGGTTTCATTAAATGGCCCCTGGGTAATTGTGCGGCTGTCGCCATCAAAGCGCACTCGAAAACCTTCTTTGCTTGGTTTCAATCCTTCGCCAGAGAGCATGATGCCGGCTTTCACCAGTTCCTCGTTATACGCTGTCATTTGCGCCAGCAGGTCTGCATCAGGCATGACTCCGGCTTCTGAACTAGGGCTTGCTTTTACTATCACCATCACTTTCATTTTGTTAGTTCCTTTATGTTGTTTAATTAAGTCATCTAATAGTCGAATGAAACGATTTAATTTCGACAACGAAAAAAGTTTTTTTTATCTGATGTGTTGTTTTATTTCGTCCATGCGGCATTTGATAGACTGCAAAGCCGCAGCCTGATTGGTGAGCGAATGCGCATAGCTAAAGGCGTTGAGCGCATCGGTGTAGCGTTTTTGTCGATACAACATTTCGCCCTGCGCACAATAAAGAAAAGTATAGTCTTTGAGCTCATTACTCAGCAGCAGCGCATTAATTTGTTGTAGTCCTGATTCCGGGCCATCAACCATCGACAGCGCAACGGCATGATTTAATCGAAATATTGCGGTCGGCTCGATACTGATAATGTTCCGGTAAAAAGCTTCAATGGCAGCCCAGTTGGTTGATGTATATTCCTTTGCCCTGACATGTTCGTGGGCAATCGCGGCCTGCAAGGTATACACACCATAACTTCCTTCAAATGCCCTATTTAAATAGTGCACGCCTGTTTGAACTTGTTTTGCATTCCACAACGAACGGTCTTGATTTTCGAGCAAAATACTATTTCCGGCACTATCTACTCGGGCTGCTTTGCGCGCATCCTGAAAAAGTAAAAGAGCCAGTAAGCCATTAACTTCAGAATCATCGATTAATTCGGACAGCAAAGTAGCAAGTCGGATGGCTTCGTTTGACAAATCGATTCTAAGCAACGACGTGCCACTTGTGGCCAGGTAGCCTTCATTGTAAATAAGGTAAATCACCAACAAGACTGCATCCAGACGCTGATTCAGCTCATTTTTGGCAGGTAGTTCAAAGGGAATGGCAGAGTGACGAATTTTGCCTTTGCCGCGCACAATTCGTTGCGCCATCGTAGTGGTACTGACTAAAAATGCCTGGGCAATGTTCTCGGTTTTAAGTCCGCACACTTCACGTAAGGTTAGCGCTATTTGTATTTCAGGGTTTACCGCCGGGTGGCAACAGGTAAAAATAAGTTTAAGCACATCATCGTCAAGATATTCATCGTACTGATCTTCGTTAAATTCTTCCGACTCTGTTTTCGACGGATCCTGCCTGAGCAGCCGCTGCGCCGTTTTATCTTTTCTAATGCGGTCGATAGATTTGAAGCGGCCCGCAGAGATCAGCCAGTTTACCGGTTGTGAAGGAATTCCCTCTGTCAGCCATGTTTTTGATGCGGCTAAAAATGCGTCATGGAGCGCTTCTTCAGCCAGATCAAAATCCCCCAGTAAACGCACCAGAGTAGCGAAAATTTTACGGGAATCACTGCGATAAAGTTTATCCAGTTCCAGTTGGATTTGAGTGCGGTTAATCACGTGCTGTGCGTAAGCGAGTTAACGGTTTTCCCAGCATAGCGAGTGTTAGCTCGTAGGTAAATAGGTAAGCTAAGGTCACTCGTAACTCATTAACGTGTTCGTCAAATGAGCGAAGGCAGCATATTCTGATTTGTAAGCGTTCCAGCCCTAATGAGCTCGTCGAAAGCGACTGTAATTGCGGCCTGCGCCGCAACTACTCTGTTTAGCTCAACTCAATGATTCAAGCACCGCCTTGGCTTCTTCCTGTTGCTCAGCTGACCCTTTCTCGATGACTTCTTGGAGTAGTTCTTTCGCCGATTGATTGTCATCCATCTCAATATACATCATAGCGAGATCAAGATTGGCGCTCTGACCCGCATCTTTGTCGATATCCACCATTTCATCGTCATCGTTGACGCCTGTGAATTCAGACAAACTGACATCCAGATCCAGAGGTGTTTCTTCTTTGTCATCCTCATCTTCGTCCATGCTTTCATTTAGCAAGGTTTCAACGTCGAGATAATCCCCTTCGTTTTCCTCCTCTTCAGGCGCTTCGGCCTCGGTATCAGTGAGCAATGCGTCCAAATCAAGGTCTGGGTTGTCTAATTTTAGTGATTGTTGGGAATCCTCTTCCTCTTCGTTTTCCATCGAACCGAGCAACTCATCAAACTCAGAATTTTCCAGTTCATCTAAAATTTCATTATCTGATTTTTTGTCACCAACTAACCAGTCATCCAGCCCAGGAACATCTTCCAGCTCGTTAAATTCTGGATCTGCCGATTTCTTTTGTGCAGGTGGAACAACGCCGTCCTGCTCCTGTTCCAATTCAAAATCATCGAAATCTGACAACGCTTCATCCAGCAAGCTGTCGTCGAAGTCACTTTCTTTACCACCGGACTCAGCAAAAGACGGAATATCATCCATCATTTGACGATCAAACTCTTCTAACGCCGCATCAAGCGGGTCGGTACTTTCTATTTCATCGCTGGCAAGCGCTTGCGCCGGTTGCTGTTCATCTTCGACATCCGCATTCTTGTCTAACTGAAGTTCCTGGTTGTCGTCGAAACCTTCGTCTAACTCAAGCTCTTCGCTATCGCGATCAGCCTTTTCATTGCTGGCATGATCTAACTCGTCCGCGGTATCGATTTCGTCGCTTTCGCCAGCAGGCTCGGGCTCGACGTCAGAGTCAGATTGTTGACCCGTTAGTTCATCAGCATCGCTTTCATCTTCATCTACTTCCAGAACATCATCAAAATCCGCGTCTGCTTCTTCTTGCTGGCTGTCTGTCAACTGCTCGGGATCTGTTTCAGATTCACTGTCTTCAAGTTCTGCCATCAATTCATCAGAAAGTGAATCTAACTGCACATCGGCTTCTGAATTTTCAGCTTCCAGCTCTGCCAGTAACTCATCAGACAGCGGATCGTTCAAGTCATCTTCACTCTCAACATCCGCTGCTTCATCGACTTCATTCTCCGCTTGCAATTCAGCGAGTAATTCGTCTGATAACGGATCGTCTATATCATCGCGCTCACTGTCTGACACTTCAGATTCAGGCTGATTCTCAGCTGACAGTTCATCGTTTTCCGACAGATTTTCCGTTGATGAGGGCACTTCATTCGCTGGTAGCTCTTCGTCTGTTTGCGTCTCTTCGTCTACTGACGACTCATCAATTTCTGCAGCCTCGTCTTCTTCTGTCGAGGAAGATTCATCCTGTAGTTCAGCAATAAGTTCGTCTGAAAGCGGATCGTCGAATTCGCCGGCATTGGCCATATCATCGACGCTGATTTCATCCAAATCGTCAGATAATGCTTCTAAATCCTGAATTGCCTGCGGCGAAGGCGTTGACGATTTAGACGGCGTGTCATCATCTTCTTCATCATCCGTGTCTTCCAGCATCTCTGCTGATAATCCACCCATCATTTCAATTTGTTCAATTTCACCTATGATTTCATCGGTAAGGCGATCCAGATCCTGATTCTGCTCGTTGATTTCCTTGTCCAACTTTTCAAGCATATTTTCATCAACGGCATCATCCCCCAGTTGCTCTTCAAAACTGGGCTCTTTTTGCTCACTTTCGAGCAACTCATCAATGCTGATCTCAGGTTTTTCTTCTTCTTCGCTCAGAGCAGAAGGCTGCTGTTTTACTTCGTCTGAGTCTTGTTTAGTTAACTCTTCAGTGGTTTCCTGGTCACCTGCTTTCGCCTGTTCAGAGGCTGCATCAACTTCAGAATCTGGTTCAGACTTCTCTTCAAGACTTTCCTGCTCCACTGACTCGCGATTTTGTTCTTCGTCAGCCTCACTGAAATCGCTACCGAGATCATCTTCAGATAAGTCGATAGCACTGTCATCAGCTTCCTCTTCGATAGACGAGCCACTTAAATCTTCTTCATCAAATAAACTATCCAGCTCATCCTGCTCAAGCGAATCTGCACCTTCTTCAAAGTCTTCTTCGTCTTCCGGCACCAGCATATCGTCATCTAAATCGGCGAAGTTTTCCAGTTCATCGTCTAACGCGTCTTCCAGCTCATTTGACAGAACGTCGTCGAGCAAATCGTCATCATTAAATAATTCATCTTCAGACAAGTCATCGTCGAAATCATCAACCAAAGAGGGAACGCTATCATCCGCGTCTGTAACAGGTTTTGGTGGCGGTGGCGGCGCAGTTACTGCCGGCGCAGCTTCAGCGACGGGTTGTTTGCGCAACAGAAAATAGCCGATTCCACCCAACAACAAGAGGGTTACTATACTGGAACCGATGACCAGCACAGTAGAGTTGGATGCTGAGGATGTTTCCATTGAGCGCTGAACAGGCTGCTGAGTTTTTTGCCGCTGCATCATTTCCAGCAGTTGCTTTTGCAGCGCCAGCTGCTCGTCCATTTGGGCCTGAACATCACCTTTTACCTGATCACGAAGATTCTGCAAATCTTCGTTCACCTTCTCGACGCGTTCGTATAATTTGCGATTGTCGTCTAAAATTGAGCGCACGCTATCCAGCGAAGAGGCAAACTGTTGCCTTAAATCATCAAATTGGCGGGATTGTTGGGCATCCAGGCGGGTGATCTTTTCCTCAATCGCTGATTTTGTGGTGCTTAAATCTTCCTGATTGACTAGAGGAACCGGCGGTTTGAGGTTACGTACACTGTTTCCTGGTACGCTTGGCATTCTGGCAAAGTTGGCGTCATCGTTCTCAGCGCGCAGTTGCGCTTTCTCTTTATCGATTCTTGCGACATAACGCTCCGATGGTAGTTTAAGTATTTTGCCATCTATCAGTAAGTTAAGGTTGTTCTGCTCGAATGCATCAGGGTTAAGCTCATAAATTGCCACCATCACCTGGTAGACACTTAAATTCGGATTTTGACGGTAACGATTGGCGATTCGCCAAAGGGTATCCTGGGAATCAATCGGTCCATAAACAGAGCCAGAGAATTGCTCTGTGGCGTCTTTTGGCCCTTTAAGAGGAATTTGCCGATCTTGCCCAATCGATTCAGAAGGTAGCGCCAACATCAACAGCGTAATTAGCAGCAAGCCGGTAAAATGCAATTTCATAGCGTTCCTATATGCCCTTAAGCGTCATGAGTAAGTCTGCTTCTTACTCAATCTTGCGGCCTCACTCAGAAACGGTCTACTTGGAGTGGGCTGCTTTGTTGTTATTTTAACGTGTTGATTCACACGCCTTCTCAACATCATTTTCTGACATTCTTGCTCTTGTTGTTCATTCTCAGTGATAGCAACCTGTTATTCACTTTTTACTATTTAGCTTTTCCACAGGTGTCGACTTTTTGTCTTTTCGCTAACATCAGGAAAACAATGCAATTTATAATCCAACTTGGTTACTCCGTGCGACTGAACAAACTATAAACCACTTGCGCACACCAATCTAGGCTGGTCTTTATTTTCTCTTTAATTAGACTGAATGTGAACAGAAAATGCCGCTGGATAGCGGCAATTTCTGATATCTTAAAACGTTATCGGCAGGATTAATAAAAATCTTTGAGCAGCGTTTCTGCTATCTGCACACTGTTTGTAGCGGCGCCTTTACGAATGTTATCCGAAACTACCCACATGTTTAAGCCATTCGGATGCGTGATGTCGTTGCGAATTCGCCCCACGTGTACCCAGTCATTTCCACTGGCACTTGATACCTGCGTGGGAAATTGCTCGCGCGCCTCGTACACCTTAACCCCCGGTGCATTTGCCAGAAGCTGTTTAACTTCGTCGGCGTCAATTGGCTGGCGCGTTTCAATGTGCACCGCTTCACCGTGACCATAAAATACCGGAACGCGTACGGCAGTAGCGTTAACCAAAATACTGTCGTCGCCCATTATTTTCTGGGTTTCCCACGACATTTTCATTTCTTCTTTGGTGTAATCGTTATCTAAAAACACGTCGATTTGCGGGATCACGTTAAAGGCAATCTGACGGCTGAACGACGCTGAATTTACTTCCCGCGCATTTAATAGATCGGCGGTCTGTTTAGCCAACTCTTCCATCGCGCTTTTGCCCGCGCCCGATACAGATTGATAAGTACACACGTTAATGCGTTCAATGCCAACTGCATCATGAATTGGTTTAAGTGCTACCAGCATCTGAATTGTGGAGCAATTTGGGTTAGCTATAATATTACGGTTTCGAAAGTCCGCTAGTGTATGCGCGTTAACTTCAGGCACAACCAAAGGAATATCAGGTTCATAACGAAACTGCGAGGTGTTATCAATGACTACACATCCGGCTTCTGCCGCCATAGGCGCATATTTTGCGGAAACAGAGCCACCCGCTGAGAAAAAACCAAACTGTGCCTGTGACCAGTCGAAGGTATCGGCATCCAGCACTTCAATTTCTTCGCCTTTAAAGGTGACTGAGCCACCGGCAGATCGCGCACTCGCCAATGGATAAAGCGTTTTGACCGGAAATTTTCGCTGTTCAAGGATCTCCATCATGGTTTGACCAACTAACCCGGTGGCGCCTAGCACGGCAACATCAAACGCTTGTGACATGTATCTGACTCTCCTAAATGGTGATAATTTTAGTTAGTGACTATCTCACCTAACTAACCTGAGTGAATGTTATTGCATCCAGACTCAAACTTAAAGCCTATCGCTTTTAATTGCATTTGCACATTTTTATGCAGTTTGCCGCGAATGCTAAGGGTGCACGAACTGATTTCACGTCTGACGCGATACGCTTTTCGCAGCGCGGCAAATTGATTGGATTGTGCCATGCTTTGCCGAAAATGTTTATCATCTTCTCTGATATCATATATCGGCAGCAATAAGGCTCGCCATTGGGCTATGGACAAGGTGTCTGAGGTGAGTTCTTCTGCATCTACTGTCATCGGCGAAACCGTGGATAAAAAGTCCTCCAACTGTTTTTGAACGGGTTGACCGAGTAGACTACAAACCTGTTCATACACCAACTGGGTACCGCGCAACTTTCCTTCTACACTGTGCCCTGCGATATGCGGCGTTGCCAGAAAACATAAGGGCAATAATGACATATCAATGTCGGGCTCATCATCGAACACATCCAGCACCAATGTCGGTGCATCGGGCTGCTGCATTCGTTGTCTTAACGCTGGCTCGTCAATCACTTCTCCACGACAGGCATTGATTAAAAGCTGATGTTGACTGAGTGAGTTAAGTTCATCACTACTTAATAAGTTCGCAGTCGCATCAACACCTGCAGCCGTAAAGGGCACGTGCAGCGAAATAACATCGCAGGTGAGGATTTCATCCAGCGCAACCAGTGCTCGCTGATCCCCTTGCTTTTGTAGCGGCGGGTCACACAGTTTATACCTGATATTCATCGCGGTTAATAATGCCGCCAGCATACTGCCTACATTGCCCGCACCGACAATACCCACCGTCGCATTAGCCAGGTCTATCCGATTTTGTTCATCGGCTACCAGCAACGCACTTATCACCCACTCTGCTACGGATCTGGCATTACAGCCAGCAGCCGAGTTCCAGGCAATTCCGGCCTGCGCTAAAAAGGCTTTGTCAAAATGATTGGTACCGGCCGTTGCGGTGGTCACAAAGGCAATCCGGTGATTGCCTGCTAACGTAGCTTGATTAATTTTGGTAGTCGAACGCACCACTAACATAGACACGTTATCAAGATGGTGGGGGGCTAAATTACCGCTGGGAAAGCTGGCAACATCACCTAAACCGTCAAAATATTCCTGCGCTTTAGGAATACTGTCTTCATATAATATTTTAGTCATCAGATTGAACGTATGCTTGCGTGCGAAATGGCATTGAGAGGGGGAATGCTAGCGCACATCGGTTGATGTGCGCCAGAAAAATTGTACTGCCTTATCAGGCTGAGAAGCGCCTTAATACCAACGTTGCGTTGGTGCCGCCAAAGCCAAAGCTGTTCGACATGACCTGATTAAGCGTTGCCTCACGCGTTTGGGTAACGATATCCAAGCCCTTGGCCGCTTCATCAAGATTATCAATGTTGATTGAAGGTGCGATAAAGTTGTGCTGCATCATCAACAGACTGTAAATCGCTTCGTTCACCCCTGCCGCGCCTAAGGCGTGACCCGTAAGTGACTTGGTGGCACTGATAGGCACACCAGATTGACCGAAGACTTCCTGAATCGCGGCAAGTTCTTTAACATCACCAACCGGCGTTGATGTACCGTGGGTGTTTAAATAATCAATCGGTCCTTCGATGCCCTGCATCGCCATCTTCATGCAGCGGATCGCACCTTCACCTGAAGGTGCCACCATATCAAAACCGTCTGACGTGGCACCGTAGCCCACGACTTCACCATAAATTTTGGCACCACGGGCCAAGGCATGTTCCAACTCTTCAACAACGACCATACCGCCACCGCCAGAACTGACGAAGCCGTCACGATCGGCGTCATAGGTGCGCGAAGCAACCGCAGGGTTGTCATTGTATTTACTGGACAATGCGCCCATGGCATCAAACTGACTGGATAGCGACCAGTGCAATTCTTCACCACCCCCTGCAAACACCATGTCTTGTTTGCCTAATTGAATTAATTCCAGCGCGTTGCCAATACAGTGTGCACTGGTTGCACAGGCTGACGCGATTGAATAGTTAATACCTTTAATTTTAAATGGTGTGGCCAGACACGCAGATACAGTTGATGCCATACAGCGAGGCACCATATAAGGGCCCATGCGCTTAACCCCTTTTTCGCGAAGAATATCCGCTGACAACACCTGGTTTTCAGAAGACGCGCCACCTGAACCTGCGATAATCCCGGTACGTTCATTAGAGATATCGGATGCATCAAGGCCAGCGTCAGCAATAGCCTGCTCCATTGCTATATAAGCATAACCTGCGGCATCGCCCATAAAGCGCATGGCTTTGCGGTCAATATGTTCAGCCAAATCAATATTGATATTACCCCAAACCTTGCTTCGTAAGCCCATTTCGGCAAACTGTTCTGAATAGGTAATGCCTGACTTGCCTGCTTTTAGGGAAGCCAGCACTTCATCTTTGTTGACACCGATGCTGGAAACAATGCCCATGCCGGTGATAACTGCTCTTTTCATAATCTACCCTTCTTTTGTTGCCGCCTATGGTAACGATTTTAGTTACAAAACTGGTCTGCTCTTTACTCTTTTTTGCATTTTTTCAACAAAATTTAATTTTCGATACCTGAATCGTCTTGAGGACTACCATCAGTAATGATGCATCGGTATGATCTGTACTTTGCTAAGCCTAAATTTGAGAGTGAGTGTGAAGTCTACCTACGCCAGCGTGCATTTCAACCAGACAGGTACCCCGGTTGCCGACAATTTTGATGATGTGTATTTCTCAAATGACAGTGGCGTGGAAGAAACCCAATACGTTTTTGTGGGCGGAAACAACCTTAAAGAACGCTGGCAAGAATGTAAAGCGCATACTTTTGTTATCGCTGAAACCGGTTTTGGGACTGGTTTGAACTTGTTGGTGGTGATGACGGCTTTTCGCGAATTTCGTCAGGCTTACCCTGAACATTCGCTGACTCGGCTTCACTTCATTACTACCGAAATGTACCCGCTCAGTCAGGCAGATATGGCAGACACCCTGGCACGCTTTAACGAATTGTCTGAGGCTGCGGCTGCACTTCAAGCGCAGTATCCGTTTGGATTAAGCGGGTGCCACCGATTGCATTTTGATGGCTTTAACACCACAGTTGATTTATGGTTTTCAGACGTGCATGAGGCCATGGGCCAATGGCAAATCCCGGTACAGGGCCTGGTTGATGCCTGGTTTCTTGATGGGTTTGCGCCGAGTAAAAACCCGCAAATGTGGACAGACGCGTTATTTGCGAACATGGCCCGATGCTCAAAACAGGGTGCAACGTGCGCGACCTTTACCGCTGCCGGTTTAGTTAAGCGGGGTCTGCAGGCCGCAGGCTTTTCGGTCAGTAAACGCAAAGGTTTCGGTCGTAAGCGTGAAATGATTACCGCCGAATTTCCAGGTGGCGATGCAGTACATACGTCAGGCAACGTGAAAAAACCAGAACAGGTAGCCATTATTGGTGGCGGGATCGCAGCTGCGACACTTGCTTATACCTTATGTCAACGAGGCGTAAAAACAACGTTGTACTGCGCCAATGAGCCTGCTGATGGCGCTTCAGGTAATCCGCAGGGTGGTTTTTATCCGCAACTACATGCACAGGCCAGTGTTGCCAGCCAGATTCAGGCCCATACTTTTTTGTTTGCCAGACGCTTCTATCAGCAGATAAATACGCAGCGCAAATTTAAACATGATTTTTGTGGTGTACTGCAATTAGCATTTAATGATGCAGTGAAGCAACGGCAACAAAAGCTAATTGCTAATGACGTCTGGCCCGAAAACTTAGTTCAGGGTGTGGACCGACAGCAAGCACAAGCGTTCGCAGGTGTTCCCCTACCCTGTGGCGGCTTACACATTCCGTTGGGCGGCTGGATAAACCCACCGTCATTAGTTGATGCGCTGCTTACGCTGGGTAAGCAAACCAGTAACCTCACCGTACATTGTCATCATCGACTTCATCGAATGAGTGAGCACGACAATCAGACCATGCTTCATTTTGATAATGGAAAGAAGGTTGAGGCACAGCTTGTAGTGCTGGCCACCGGACATGAATTAACTGCCTTTGATCAATGTGCCGATTTGCCCCTGCGTCCTGTGCGTGGACAAGTAGAGGCGATGCCAGAGCAGTCCCCGCTGAACGATTTAAAAACGGTTTTGTGTCACAAAGGTTACCTGACCCCGGCGATGGACGAGCGTCATGCGTTAGGCTCGACCTACGTTAAGGGCGATACTGCAACCGAGGTGCGTGCTCAAGAGAGTAAACAGAATCTCACACTCCACCAGCAGGCCCTGAAAGAAACGGATTGGGTGCATACTCTGAGTCATGATAACCAGGCGCGCGCAGCAGTTCGCTTGGGTGTGCCTGATCACCAGCCCCTATGTGGCGCGCTACCCGACGCTGAGAAGTATCGTCAATGGCACGCCACGTTGCGAAAGCATAGTGATGAGGTGCCAGCCAACGTGGCTGGCCGCAACATTTACCTGTTAAGCGCGTTAGGTTCAAGGGGTTTAACTACGGCGCCCCTTTTAGCAGAATTACTGGCCAGCCAATTATGTGGTCAGCCAGGTCCATTGGCTAAGTCCTCAATCAGTGCACTTGATCCTAACCGCTTTATTTTGAAAACGCTAAAGCAATCATAACGTTATGGTGCCGTAGATTGACCTGCGTACAGTGAGGTTACAATAAAGGCAGGAATATGGATGCTGGCGCTCGCAATCACACGTTTGGAATCTACGTTAACTATGCGCGCATTCACTCTCACCCCGCGCGAGTCTTCAATCATGGTTCCGGTCAACACATGATCCATTTTTACCGACTGGGCCAGTCTCTCACCACTGCGGCTCATTGCAATATCTCCGTGCGGAGTAATGCTTATACCGTCTGTCACTTTAAAATCAATCACCCCCACGCCATAAGCCTGCAATTCCGTAATCAGGTGTTCGGCAAGTTGATTGCCTAAAATGGTTGTATCCGTTAACGCGGTATTTAATCTGACGAAACTGGTTACGCCCACTAATTCATTGATGTTCAGGCCCATCGCTTTATCCATCAGTTGCATAACCAACTGCGAGGCATAGTCAGCGACTTTCTTATGTGTTTGTCTTGGGTAGAAACCACTTCTCAATGGGTCCTGATAGCCCTGGTAAGCATAATCTGCATCATCACGTTCAACCTTGCGGCGCTTGTTTTGGCGAGCTTTCGTGTCGCGATCCTGATTGCGTGAATCGTCGTAACTTTTGTTGGCCACCTCAGGTTGGCTGCGCTGCTCATGCTGGCGGGGCGTTGCCTGAGCTTCTTTAACAGCTGGCGATGACGCTGATTTCTCTGAGGGTTCGCTGCGTGCAGTCTGCTCCGCTAGTGTGGTCTCATGAGAAGCCGTTTTTTGCTGAGGGTCACGCGTCGATGTCTGTTGCGTCTCAGCGGAATTGCCATCAACCATACTTTCTTCTTCTGGCACAAACGCATTGATGCTTTCTTGCTGTTGTCGTTGCTGACGTGCTTGAGCAACTTGGCGCATGTCCTCGCTTTCTACAGACTCTTCAGTTGTGTGATCTGCTGGTTGCGGTTGATTTTCTTCCGTTTGCGGATCGAACAGATAAGCCACACCTTCTTTGAATGTGTCAGTGATGGTTGCACAAGCTGAAAGCAGTAACGTTGTGCTTAATAGTAAAGGGACCTTAACATTCTTCATATCGTCTACTTTTCACTTTTCACTTTTCACTTTTCACTTCAAAAGGCATCGTTATCCGCGACTGAAACTTACACCATCTTTGCCACCATTCGGTGTGGTGCCATCGTTTGGAATAAGCGCATCAACAACATAGAATGGAACCATCATCTGGGCACTGGCAACAACGGCACGCGAGTCCATGCCTATTATACGTGCATTGACTAACATACCGCCCTGATGACGGGTCATGGTGCCGGTCAGGACATACTCAATCGGAAGAGAACTGTTAAGTTCCAGATAGTCTCTGGATAAAGCAAAATCCCCTCTATCAGTGATGCGAATATAGTCCGTAGTTTTAAAGTCCAGTACCGGGATCCTGAATTTATGCAATTCATGCACAAACGATTCTGCCATTTGCTGGCCCAGTAAGTTGGTGCTTTGTAAGTCAGAATCCAGTAACGCGAAATGGGTAACGGCAACCGGGGTTTTTTCGCTGACATATTCCATGTTGCTGATCAAATCCTGGGTCATGTTTTTCACATAGTCACCAATATGCTTATTCAGCGGTCTACCCTTATATGAGTTTTGCATATTTGAATACAAACGTGGTTGTCCCACCGCACCGAAACTATCACGACGGTCGTCACTCTCATCGTAGTCATAATCATCGTCATATCCACGATAATCGCGGTCAGCGGCGGTGATATCAACCACATTAGTCGGTGCCGGGTTAGACTGGCTAACCGGCTCAGTGACTGTCTGCGAATTTTGTTGCAGCGAAGTTTGTGAAGTTTCTGCGGCGTTTTCGCCCAGCGCCCATTTCTCCACCCGGTCCAGCACTGCACACCCCGTGCTCAGTGATATTGCACAAAAGCCCGCCAGTGCGAGTTTACCTTGCCTCTTCATTCCCGTTACCCCTTAATCTCACTACGGTATAGCCGCCCATTGCGTGTGGTTACATGCTCTTTCTGCCAAAAAACTTCGGCGGGGAAAAAGCGTGTGGCGGCGGATATAATTTCTTTACTGTTTGCATCAATGATTCTGGCGTTGACCATGGCGCCAGATTCCTGCTTAACCACGGTGCCGGTAATGTAGTAGTCGACCCGCTCTATGGCTGACAGCTGATCGATATTACGCGTTAGCACGCGCTCAGCATGATCAGACATGATGATATTATTAGTCAGTTTGTATTCCTGCGCCAAAAAACCGCGCTTGGTGGCTTCCGTCACCAGCCCTTGCTCAAGCTGATGGCCCAATAACATCAGCGGGTGCTGATCGGCATCGTTATACGCCATCGTGGTGACGGGCACGAAGCCGGTTACCGCGTATCTGACCTGCCTGCTGGGACGCACATTGGCAAACAATTCGTTGGCTAATGTAAAAGTATAATATTCCACATTGCCTAATGCGGAGAGTGGCTCTCCTGAAGGCGTCACCGCTTTTTGTGTTGGTACCGGTGCAGGCTTTGCGCTGGTAGCATCAGGGAACAGTCCACAACCTGAAAGCGCCAGCATGCTAAGCACACCCGCCTTCACCAGAAATAGATTTTTGAATTTACGTTGTCGGTTTGCCATTTACTACCCGAAGTTTCCCGCACTGACGCTGTAATGAGCACTACAAGTCAGTCAATTTGCTGACACTTATGGGTATTACGGCAAAAAACGTACCAGAATAAAAATCGCGGTATATGTGCGGTACCGACGCATTGAAAAGGAAGCAGGCGGCAAACCCATGCCCGGCAATTGCCGCTAATTGGATATTTTAAGACGCAATGAGTGCCTCCCACAACCTGCCCACTTTTTGCTGATCATGGGATTCAAGTTCCCCCTTAGCAAAAGCCTGGTCGAGGCTGGCACGAACATGTTCATTCAATTCAATGATGTCAGCCTGCGGCATTGCCAGTAATTTGCATGCGATCAAATCAAAATGCCCTCGCAAATAACTGGCCACAAAAAGATCATCATCGCTGCCGGTATCAACTACCGCATCTAATTTGGATTCAATTGCTTCAATCTGTGTTTCTAGTTGATTCGGCATATTGTGCTCCTCTACAACTTGTCTCTTATTACTTGTCACTCATTAATCATCACTTTTGCGTGTCAGATGGCCGGATATAACACTCTATCGTGATAGCCGGTGATAACGGAAAAGCTACCGGCCAGTAAGTTGTCCAGTTCAGGATCGGATGTATCCAGGCGTAAGGGACGACCATTTAACTGTTCCAGTTTTTGTTTGGTTGCAACCACCAGAATATTCTGTTTACCGATTTTTTTGATAAACTCCGGGCTTAACTGTTGGTTGCCCCGCCCAAATAAGTGCCCCTGCCCCCCAATGGCGGTGATTACTAACTGGGTAGACTGATTAGCCGTCAGGCTTAATAACTCGGCAGCAGTGACATCATTGGCCACGACCGTTTTATTCTTGACGATATCCACACCCAATAAGGTATTCTTCAGTCCTAGCTCATCCATAACAGCCGCCACAGTTGAGCCAGACCCCATCACGAAACAGGTATCGGCGTGCTCATCCATCCACTCAGCGATGTGCGCGGCAATGTCCAGTAACACCAATTCTTCACTCTCTTTGCCGCCCATTTTAACCGATTGCAAATACACTAAGTCATGCGGCACCCGCATTTCCCCATAATGTTTTGCGCGAACTTTACCTTCACGAAAGGCGCTCTCATCGATATCGCGCACTTCACCGTCCTGTTCACTAACCAGTTCGCCGCGCACCATCTTTGCGGCAATCTCACCTGCACCAGCAGGGGTGACCGCATAGACCCCAGAATGAATTTTACAGCCTGCGGGTACGCCTAACACAGGAACACGTCCGGCAACACTGTGATAAATGTTTCGCGCCGTGCCGTCACCACCGGCGAACAGAAGTAAATCTACCCCTTCCTCCACCATGGCTAACGCTGCCTTTTCCGAGTCTTCACCTTCGGTTTGAGCCTGTTCAGACTGGAACACTACGCGGTAGTTAAAGCCCAATTCCTGGCATACCGTTTCGCCCATTTCCCCGGCGGCGGTGACCACTTCCAGGCTGGAACTCAGTTCTGTTAGTTTGCTCAGCGCCAACTGCATCTTCTGGTTGGCTTTTTTTTCCGCGCCCTGAGCCAGGGCTTTCTCGCGAATATCAGCACCATCACTGCCCTTAAGCGCCAGGGCACCACCGATCCCTGCAAATGGATTTACTACCACCCCGAGACGAAACATCTTATGTTCACTCATGTGGTTGCTCGCATCTGTTTTACGGTTGCTCGCATCTGTTTTACGGTTGCCCGCATCTGTTTTACGGTTGCTCGCATCTGCTTTGCGGTTGCTCGCCTCTGTTCAGCGTCGGTACCGAAGGTTTGCTGCAATGCGTCAATAAAGCGTTGCGCGCGAACAGGAAAACCTTGCTGTTCATAACGGGCAAACTGCTTTAACACGGCTTGGGTAAATGCTTCGCGATCAGGCTCAGCACCTTCAAGGTTATCTGTGCTCACTGAAAACTTCCTTCCTGCCGCCAACGTAAAGGCGCGTTCAATTGCCTGGGGTTTAATTTCTACCTGTTCAAATTCTTTCTGCTGCTGCGCATCCCGCCCGTCAGGACAATACCAGTAGCCGTAGTCTTCTAGTTTTCTGCGTGCTACTCCGGCAATACACCAATGTGCGATTTCATGCAGCGCACTGGAAAAATAGCCATGGGCAAATACAATCTGGTTATAGGGTGTCACATTATTCGCGGGAAGATAAACAGGCTCACTTTCACCTCGTACGAGGCGAGTATTAAAATCAATGAAAAACACGCTGTCGAATAACGTCATTAATGCATCAACGGCATGCGTTTCTGCATCAAAATGACAGAAAGTGTGTGGGCATATATTCACAATAACGGCAAATTCTTTAAAATGTAGCAATTAAGACCAACTAAAACTGGTTGCGAAGTCTACCAGATTACGGCATGTTGAGTCACTCATGTCGTCCTCATTGAGCTAAGCAAATAAAGGATATCGTTTGAGTCAATCTGTTCAACCTTTGATACAACATCTGCATCGAGTCAACGCCAAGCGCGAACTTGTTGAGCGAATGGGTCAACTAGACATTGTTCATCAGCTTCAGGCTTGGCAGTGTGAACGCCTGTTAGCATCGCATCAGGATTTAGCGCAACAGCAGCGCTATCAAAATGCGATGGGTTTTTTTGTTGATGAGTTGTACGGACCAAAAGATTTCAGTCAGCGTGATGCCGATATTGCACGGGTGATCCCCAAGTTAGCTAAAGTACTACCTGACAAAGCCATGCTTGCGCTGGAAGACGCCTTAGCCCTTAACGCCCTGTCTTTTGATTTAGATCTTGAGATGGCCGAAGCGCTTGAGGGCAAAACGCTTGATCGTGACTCCTACGCTTTAGCCTACCGAAAAGTAGGCCGCGGGGACGACCGCCAAAAACAACTGGACTTAATTTACGACTTAGGCACGCAGTTAAACGATGTAATAAAGGTCAAGGGTATCAGCATGCTGATAAAGTTTGCCCGTCGCCCAGCCAAAATTGCAGGGCTGTTAACTTTACATGAATTTCTTGAGCGCGGCTTCAATGCGTTTAAAACCATCGGTGACGTACATGGCTTTGTTGACCCGGTCATTTCGCGGGAAAAAGAACTGATGGAACAACTGCTGAATCCTGACATTGATTTAACCCAGGATAATCCCCTGCCCTATGTCTGAACCAAGCTACTGGAAATACCCTTCTCCTTACATACAGAAATGGCAAATTGAACAGCAGCATCTGGACCACTACCAGCATGTCAACAATGTGGCATATTTATCCCAACTAGAGAAATTGGCCTGGGCACACTCAAACGCGCTTGGTCTGCATTTTACCGATTATGCTGAGCTCGACCGGGGAATGGTCATTCGTCGCCATGAATTGGATTATCTTGCCCCCTGTCATTTAGATGATATGCTTGAATGCGCCACCTGGATTGTTGCCTGTGAACGAGCGTTGTCTCTCACTCGTGAATTTCAGTTTTATTGCCGCCGTCGCGCGCAACTGGTATTTGCCGCTAAAACCCAGTTCGTCTGCGTCAGCCTGAGCACAGGGACGCCCAAACGCATGCCTGAAAAATTTCAGCGTATTTACGGTACTGCCTGTCTTTCTAAGGATGAGGTACATCGATGAAGTATCTACTGTTGCTGGCATTGCTGGTATCTGTTGCCGGTAACATATGGCTTTACCGACAGTGGCAGAAGGCGAATTTTTCTACGCCCGCCTCAAAGTCACAGGAATCGTCTGATTCAAAGCAAAACAATGGGGAGAGCAAACTAAGCGACTCATTTTCGGCCACCGAACCCACCGCAACCATATTGCCGTCACAAGGTGCATCTATCAATACATTAAAGGCGATGTTAGCTGATGGCAGATACAGTGCACTGCGTTTCGAGTTGCAGCAACGGTTACGGCAAAAACCCGATAATATTGAATTGCTATTGCTCGAAGCCGAACTAATGCTGAAAACTGAGCCGCTGAGTGATGCAATACTGCACTATTATTCTTTACTCCGTCAGCCGTTAACCGCCGAGACCCGACAGCGAATTGAGCAGCGAATCGCGCAACTTTTGCAACACACGATCACAGAGTTAAAAAATGCGCAAAGCTGGGATTTACTGGCGCAATTTTTAGAACCGTTGTATCAACAGCTTCCGCCAAGCGAACAGATTGTGCTTGGGCTGGCTGAGGCCTATGGCCAACAACGAAAATTCATTCTGATGGAAGACACATTGGCCTCATTATCGTCTAACGACCCGCAGGTGGAAGCGATGCGCCAGCGATTACAATCTGCCATTGATTTCCGACCGGATGCGCTGGCCGAAGAGTCTACTATTGATCAAAGCGATTATCAAACCATCCCCTTACAGCGATTAGGTGATCACTATCTTATTGAGATTGCATTTGGTTCAGTCGCGGCCACACTGCTTATCGATACAGGGGCAAGTACCACCGCGGTGTCACAGACTGTAATGAATGCGATAAGCCGTCAACAGGACACCAATCGAATTGGCGTGTTCAATTTACGCACCGCGGGCGGCATGATTGAATCAGAGATGAATCAGGTGTTCAATGTACAGCTGGGTGATTTCAGCTTCCCCGAACTTAATGTAATGACGCTGCAAAATGGCATTCTGTCAGGCGCAGATGGATTACTGGGCATGAATGTTCTGCGTCACTTTGAATTTAGCATTGATCAACAGCGCTCGTTACTGCTATTAAAGCTAAACGACAGCCGTTCGTAAAAAATTTTTAATCCTTCTATGACAATCCCTCCGTGATTTATTCGCGTATCACTTGACCAACCATATTACGATTTTTTGACAACAAAGGAGAGTTAACTATGGCAAAACTAGATGGTAAACGTGTCGCAATTTTAGCCACTGACGGTTTCGAACAGGTTGAACTGACACAACCAATGAAAGCGGTGAAAGACGAAGGCGCACAAGTCCACATAATTTCACTGGAAAACGGTCAAATTCAGGGCTTTAATCATGCTGACAAAGCCGATACCTTCTCAGTAGACAAAACTGTCGATAGTGTTTCCGCAAGTGACTACGATGGATTGATCCTACCCGGCGGTGTGCATAACCCAGACTCATTGCGTACTAATGATAAGGCGGTACAATTTGTCCGTGACTTTTTTGCTCAGCATAAGCCGGTGGCGGCTATCTGCCATGGTCCATGGGTGTTGGTCGAAGCCGACGTTGTGCGCGATCGCAAGCTCACATCGTTCCCCAGTATTAAAACCGATATTAAAAATGCCGGTGGTAACTGGGTCGACGAAGAAGTAGTCGTTGACCAGGGTCTGGTGACCAGCCGTGATCCCGACGATCTAGACGCGTTCTGCAAGAAAGTGGTGGAAGAAATACGCGAAGGTAAGCATGACCGACAGACGGTGTAACCTTTAATAGTTCAAGGGCCGTTAGGCCCTTTTTTTATATAGGTATATCCAACGAATCACCTTTATGTATGCCAAATGCGAACAAACCGAGTTTAACTTTTCGCCGTAAAAATGCTTAATCTTGTGTGCTGAAAATTAAACAAAAATCTTGTGTTTACAGCGCATAGGGCTATATAACAAAAAGCCATTACCTACTTAACGCGGAAACTTAGAATTATTTTTAGTTCCAACATTGGCCTTATACACACGTTTTGTGCAGTCGCTGCAATCGCGACGGGTGCGTTAGTGATTGTTTCGAGAAAAGGAACTCGTAAGCATCGGCTCATAGGTTTTAGCTACGTAGCAACCATGCTCTTAACCAACCTGACAGCCCTGTTTACTCAATCTTTATATCAGTTTGGCCCGTTTCACTGGATGGCGCTCGCGTCGCTTCTCACTGTCTGTGCTGGCGTATCGGCCCCGCTGTTTTTTCGCCACAAACCGAATTGGTTGATGTTACATTATGAAGTGATGCTGTGGTCGTATGTGGGATTGATTGCCGCGATGTTCGCTGAAATTGCGGTCAGGATCCCGGCTATTGGTCAGGTGGTTGGCGGGAGTCAGGTTTTTTGGGGCTTAGTTATATCTGCCAGTGCGCTAACCTTTGTAATTGGTGGGGTATTAATTGGCAGACACAAAAAACGCTTTTTTGGCTAACTGAGCTGCTTCGTTTTTATCAGAAGCAAACCCAGTCAACTACATACCGGCTTACGCCTGGACCGCTTTAAGCTCTTTCACCAAAAGATGAGTAAAAGGTAGCAGTAGATACAATGCGGAAATAAGCATTAGCGCTAAAATGGGTCCGGCCTGGTTAAGCGCAACCTCATTCAAACTAAAATACGCTACCCCGCCCACATAAGGCAGCAGGATCAAGATTACAGCAGCAAGTAACTGCTTGCTGAACGACAGCGCAAACTGCTTTTTCACTAACACAAACAGACCTAGCGCAGCCACCGTCCACACTAACGAAGGCAAGTGAATGAACATGTCTATCGTTAGCTGAGAGAGGTTATTCGCGCCGATAAATTGCCACAGTGGCTCATCGAAGAAAAACTGATGGAAATTACCATCCGTCCAATAGGCCTTTTGAAAAGACACTGGATCATCGGCCACGGATAGAAAGAGTATCGAATACGCGATGAGGCCAAACAAGAGTATACTTAATGTCGCCAATCCAATTGATGTCAGCTTTTGTTTTGTCATGGTAAATCTCCAACAAGTTGCAATAGTCTGATGCCAGAACCATTTATTTTTAGTTAATCCAGTGTCCGTTGACCCGCAATATTCTTCTGTTAGATCACCGGTGATATCATCCTTAACCGTGTCGGGTAAGGTCACGTCAAGCAACCAGAGCGCGAGTCTTGGCGGATGTGGTTTATTGTTATTCATTATCATTTCCTTAAATAATCTGCGAAACCGTCTTAAGACCCCACAGTTTCTCCAGGCGCTGTTTGGTATTTTCCAGTTCAGCGATGCCTTGCGCAGTTACCTTAAAGTATCGTTTTGCTTTACCTCCCCGCTGTGCACTGGCACCGGATTTAGTTGATGTCAGCAACCCTTTTTTCTCCAGGCGTTCGGTGGTGGCATAGAGAGCTCCGATTGCCACTTCCCTACCTATGGTGTCGCGCAGTTGCTGTCGAACCGTGACACCATAAGCGTCATCGCCAAGACTTAACACGGTCAGCATGACAACGTGTTCAAATTCACCTAAGAAGGTTTGTTTATTTGCCATCGTTATTATTCCCTGTAAGTAATGTCTACATAATAGATATTTGAGTGTGGGACACAAGATTAAAAACTATATAATAGTATTCCTTATAATAACTATTATATAGTTATAAATACTCCTGCCGGATTGTGGTGTTGATTTAGCCTGTGGTCAGTCGCCATCAGCTAGTTTAATTCGCAGCGTTCCCTGTTCATTGATTTTGTCTGCCAAACAAGACATGTTTCAATAAGTTAATGATTTTGTTATAAATGACAGGTACATGACAGAGAGATGTCGTAACCCTGTCACCTCTGAAACGTTAAGGTTAGCGCTCCACTTAACTACAAAAAGCAGACAATATGAAAAACGAAGCGTTCGCAGAAAGACTGGTATATCAAAGAAAGTTAAAAGGCTACTCGCAGGAACAACTGGCCGATTTGACGAATGTCACCGTGCGCACTATTCAGCGCGTAGAAAAGGGAGAAGTACAGCCGCAATTACGAACCGTTAAATTACTTGCCGCAGCGCTGGAGGTAGAAGTTGATGACCTGCTTCAGCTTGAAGATCCCGGCCAGGAAAACCTGCAAAAAAAATGGTTGTTGTTAATGCATGCCTCTCCGTTTATTGGTTTTGTGCTGCCATTACTGAATATTTTTCTACCGTTATTTTTATGGATCCATAAAAAAGACGACAATGTGATTTACGACAATCACGGTCGCGCTGTCATCAATTTCCAGATTTCCATGACATTGATGTATTTGCTAGCCCTCATCGCATTAATCACCATTGAAGGTTATGGCTTCTTTTTCTTTATCGCTGTGATCCCCTTCGCAGTTTGCGTCATGCTGGCGAATGTAATTTCCGTATTGCGTTCACAGAAATACTTCTACCCGTTAGCCGTCCCTTTTCTAGGAAGAGGACGCCGCTCAACTGGGTTGGCCGCACTGCCATTGCTGCTTATGAGCACCTCCTCATTGTTTATAAGTTTTGATTCGGAGGCCTTGGAACAGAAAGAGACAAAACTCACAAAGCAACTAGCACAGTTTGAAGCTTTTCTACTGGATTATAAAAAACAACATCACATTCCTGGCTTATCGGTGGCGGTAAGCAAAAAACACGAAATCGTTTATGAAAAGGCGCATGGGGTGTCGCATATTTCCGGACAGGTGGCAGTCACCAATGACACGCCCTTCTGGATTGCCTCAGTCAGTAAGTTCTTCGTGGGCACCACTTTTTTATCGCTGGTAGAAAACGGTGAGCTCAGTCTGGATGATCCCATCAGCGCCATGCCTGAGTTCAACGATTATTGTCAGTGGCTGGCGGGCTCCGGTATTGTTTTTGGCAAAAACCTGCAATGCAATCAAACTTTTAAACTGAAACACGCGCTAAATCACGTGGTCAACGGCAAGGTTGATACGGCATTTTTTTATAATTCTATTTTTTACTCGCGCTTATCCCGTTACCTGGAAGCGAAACGCGGTAATTCCATCGATGCTGCAAAGGGGCGGCACAATGAGCTGGCGCAGGCTATCACCCATGCTATTTTGATTCCTGCTGAGATGAATAACTCAATGGCGGGTTTGTGGGATCCTGCCCGCCAGGACGTTTATTTCAGAAAAGCGCGTGGTTATGACATTGAAGATAATCAATACGTGATGCGACGTGAGCCTCAACGTCATATGTCTGGCGGTGCCGGTGTCAGCTCGACTGCGGGCGACATCATCCGCTTTGATACGGCGTTAGATGCCGGAAGAATCTTATCGGATAAAACCCGAGCGTTGACCGAACACCCCTATGTGACTGAAAGTGGCACCTCTATTCCCTATGCATACGGCCGCTACATTCAGTACGTAAACGATGAAAAGATCATCTGGCACTCTGGCTGGGATGAAGAGGCAGGCTTTACCGCTGTTTATCTGAAATTTCCTGAAAGAAACCTGACCATAGTGGTGCTGGCGAATAACGAAGGATTGTGGTGGGGCAATCCGTTAGATAAAGCGGAAATTGAAAGATCGCCGGTTTTTCAGGCCGCAGCCAGAATATTTAACTAATACCCAACCGCTTTGAAATCAGCAAACTGATACAGGCCGGTATTGGTTACCGGCCTGTTTTACTTTATAGCTCAGCAGCCAGACGGGTACCCTGATCAATCGCCCGCTTGGCATCCAGCTCCAACGCCTCGTGCGCCCCACCTATCAAATGGTAAGGTTTGTCTAACCCTTCAACCAGTTGTCGCAAGGGTTCCTGGCCGGCGCAGATGATGACATTATCAACCGGTAATATCTGATTTTGTCCATCTACACAGATGTGCAGCCCCTTCTCATCGATTTTATGGTATTTAACTCCCGGGATCATGGTTACGCCTTTCTTTTGCAGGCCCACCCGGTGTGCCCAACCGGTGGTTTTACCCAGCCCTGCCCCCACTTTGGTGGATTTACGCTGCAGCAGATAAATTTCGCGTGGTGAGGCTTCGGGTTGCGGCTGCATGCCTTCTACACCGGCTCTGGCTTGCCAGGTCATATCAATGCCCCATTCTTTCATAAACGCGTCGATGTCCTGACTGGGCTTACGGGTACCGTGGGACAAAAACTCTGCGGTGTCAAAACCGATACCACCGGCCCCGATGATAGCAACCGTTTTACCCACTGGTTTTTTATGCTTAATCACATCTATATAGGTGAGCACTTTGGGATGATCTACGCCGTTTATTTCAGGCACCCGGGGAGCGATACCGGTGGCCAGTATCACTTCGTCGAATTCACCGTGATTAAGCCCAGCGGCGTCGATGCGTGTTGACAGTTTAAGTTCAACCCCGGTTAACTCAACTTGTTTGGCAAAGTAACGCAAGGTTTCGTAGAACTCTTCTTTCCCGGGAATTTGTTTGGCAATATTAAACTGACCGCCAATTTTGTCGTCGGCGTCAAACAAGGTTACCTGATGGCCTCGTTGTGCCGCAGTCGTCGCCGCGGCTAAGCCAGCCGGCCCCGCGCCCACCACGGCAATTTTTTTCACTTTTTGGGTAGGTGCAATCACCAGTTCCAGTTCATGACAGGCGCGCGGATTCACCAGGCAGGAGGTTAACTTGCCATTAAACACATGATCCAGACAGGCCTGATTACAGCCAATGCAGGTATTGATTTCATCCGCACGCTGCTCTTTGGCCTTGTTCACAAAATCGGCATCGGCCAGAAACGGGCGTGCCATTGACACCATGTCAGCATCACCACGGGCCAGCACTTCTTCAGCCACTTCTGGTGTATTGATGCGGTTTGAAGTAATAACAGGAATTGACAGGGCCTGCCTGAATTTAGCGGTGACCCAGGTAAACGCCGCCCGCGGTACTTTGGTCGCGATGGTAGGAATACGCGCCTCATGCCAGCCAATGCCGGTGTTGATCAGGGTTGCGCCGGCCTTTTCTATTTGTTTGCCCAATTGCACCACTTCATCATGACTTGAACCGCCTTCAACCAGATCCAGCATAGACAGGCGGTAGATAATAATGAAATTCTCGCCCGTGGCCTCCCGTACCCTACGCACGACTTCGATGGGCAACCGAATGCGGTTTTCATACTCTCCGCCCCACTCGTCATCACGGTGATTAGTTCGTTTGGCGATAAACTGATTTAAAAAGTAGCCTTCTGAGCCCATGATCTCGACACCGTCATAGCCTGCCCGTTGGGCTTGTTTAGCGGCGAAAACAAAATCATCAATTTGTTGCGCGATTTCTTCATCGCTTAACGCTTTAGGTTTAAACTTATTGATGGGTGCCTGCACCGCCGAAGGCGCCACCAGCTTTTCAGAATACGCGTAGCGCCCCGTATGCAGTATTTGCATGCAGATCTTGCCGCCTTCGGCATGCACTGCATCGGTGACCTCTTGATGATGCGCTACGGCTTCATCACTATCCAGACGACGGGTCATAGGATGCGTGGAGCCTTCTTCGTTAGGGCCAATACCGCCGGTTACAATCAGGCCAACGCCACCGCGCGCACGCTCAGCATAGAAAGCGGCCATACGTTTGTGGCCACCGGGCATCTCTTCTAATCCTGTATGCATTGAGCCCATCAACACCCTGTTTTTCAGTTGCGTAAATCCTAGATCCAGTGGCTGGAAAAGGTGCGGGTAACGAGGGTGAAGTGGCATTGCTGAATTCATACGGTTTCCTCTTTCGGTGGGTTATGCGTAATTAAAAACACACAACGTCCACAGCAAACTAGACAGCGTCAAGATAAACAGTTAAATTGACACTGTCAAGATTCAATTCAGGTTTATCGGTATGACAACAACATCGCAATATCACCACGGTGACCTTCACGGCACACTTATCGACGCGGCCAGCGCACGGCTGGAGAAATTTGGTATTGCAGGGTTGTCGTTACGCAAGCTGGCCGAAGATGTCGGCGTAAGCCGTACTGCGCCGTACCATCATTTTAAAGACAAAAATGCGCTGCTAAGCGCCATCGCGGCCAAAGGTTTTGATCAGTGGCATCAGATAGCTGTCGATATATTTGAAGATGAACACCTACCTGCCGAGCAGCGATTTAAAGATTTTATTCACGCTTACATCGAATTTGCCACGCAGCACCCACAAATCTATGAGCTGATGTTCGGACAGACCTTATGGGGTGAAGGAAAAGCCTCGGATGACCTACGGGATATCGCCTACCCGAGTTTTCAGTATCAGGTCAGCATGACCCGGCTATGGCAGGAAAAAGGGTTACTTCCTCAGGACCAGCAAGCGCTGAGACTAGCCCAGGTGACCTGGGCCACGCTGCATGGTATCGCCCGACTGATTATTGATGGTATCTACGCGGATGCGTCGCATATTGAAGAAATGTGTAACTGTGCAGCGGCACTGTTCATGCAGCAGCATGCTGCTGCACCAGATTAAGCGAAGGCAGCCTGTTCGGCCTTAATCATATCCACCACTCTTTCGGCAATCATTACCGTTGGCGCGTTAGTATTACCGCCAACTAACGATGGCATCACTGAAGCATCCACCACGCGCAACCCTTCTACGCCGCGCACTTTCAGCTCAGGCGTGACCACCGCCATGGGATCATCATCGCGTCCCATTTTGCAGGTACCAATGGGGTGGTAAATGGTTTCGGCTTTTTCGCGTATGAAAGCCAGAATTTGTTCATCGGTTTGGGCTTTTTCGCCGGGCAGCCATTCTGTGCCTTTGAATTTGGCAAAGGGCTCTGACTGCAGAATTTTACGTGCCAGGCGAACCGCTTCAATCATAACCTTGCGGTCATGTTCTTCGGCCAGATAGTTTGGCTCTATTAAAGGATGATCTGCCGGATGGTTGCTTTGCAGGCCGATAAATCCCTTACTTTTTGGATACAAGCAACACACGTGTAAACCAAAGCCATAGCCATATACCGAGCGGCGACCATGATCATTTAAGATGGCTGGTAGAAAATGAAATTGAATGTCAGGCCCCTGTTCTGCCAGCGAAGAACTGGCAAATCCTCCTGCTTCGGCAATATTGGAGGAAAACAGACCTTTACGTGAAAATAAATATTGGAAGGTGCCTTTGATGTAACGGGGCAACGCAGAGGTGGCGATTGCATAGCCCTCATGCGCTTTGCAGCGATACTGCACTATTGCATCCAGATGGTCCTGAAGATTCTGGCCCACGCCAGGCAGGTCAACTGCCACATGGATACCATGTTCCATCAGCGTTTTTTTGGGCCCTACGCCTGACAGCATCAACAGGTGGGGTGAATTGATCGCCCCACTGGAAATGAGCACTTCACGGTTCGCCAAGATTCGGCGGACACCGCTTTTAGAGCGAATCTGCACCCCCACTGCCCGGCCGTGCTTAATAATAATCTTGTCTGCCATGACATGAGTCATAATGGTCAGATTTATACGCTTTTTGGCTTCTTGCAGATAACCTTTGGCAGTAGAGCAGCGCTGACCATTTTTCTGGGTGACGTGGTAATACCCCAGCCCTTCGCGTTCATCACGGTTAAAATCGTCCAACTTTGGTAATGACACGGCTTCGGCAGCGTCAACGAATGCATCAGATAGCACGCTGGTATGGCGAAGCTGCTCGACACTTAACGGTCCGCCCACGCCATGAAACTCGTCACTGCCGCCGAAATAATTTTCGGCGCGTTTGAAATAGGGTAAAACTGATTCAAAGTTCCACCCGGTTGCGCCTTCCTGCTCCCAACGATCGTAATCCTGCATCTGCCCACGGATGTAACACATGGCATTGATGGAACTGCTGCCACCTAAAGTTTTACCCCGTGGCCAGAATAATTCGCGATCGTTAAGGTGGCACTGCGGTTCGGTATGATAACCCCAACCGATACCTTCAAAGCGACTGAGTAACGATAAACCAAAGGGAATATGAATGAGTGGGTTGGCATCTTTACCGCCTGCCTCCAGCAGACAAACCTTCATCGCAGGGTTTTCAGATAATCTTGCGGCAAGTACCGCGCCTGCCGAACCACCACCAACGATGATGTAATCAAATTGTTCAACAGAATCTTGCATGCACTTTCTCACTATCTAACTGCTCGTACCACTTTAGCAAATTTTACCTGCTGCGAGGTAGCGAAATTATGAACGAACAGGTATTTTGTGTTAAACCAAAGTTTCAGCAGTAAATTAACCTTTGCGGAATCACATGAAAGCGTTGAATTGGCAGGACAAATGTAAAGTATTAGGCACCGCTCTGCTGATCAAATTGGGCAAGTTGCCCTACGACAAATTCAGTGAAGATGAGCTTAACGACTTCCTGCCTCAACACTTCCCTATCTCTGTACCCCTGACGCTGCCTGCAGTGGATGCAAACGTTGAGCTGCAGGAAGGAACAATCAAACTGAATGCGCAGCCCGGAAGAGTCACCCTGCAGCTTCTTGCTGCCATTCAAATCACGGCCGTCGCCTCGACACTCTATCGTGCTCACCTGATGATCACCGTCAGCGCGCAACCTGTCTATAATCCAGAAACCTTTGTTCTTGGCCTGGAACAAGTACGCATCGACAGCATCAATCTGGTTAATGATGAATACGCATTGATTATGGACGCCCATTACCTCATGGAAAAAATACTGCCGCTGGCTTTACCCAAATCCATGGGAAGGCTGATCAGCACGCCGCTATTTGGCGCACTCAATATGGTGACTGGCGGCACCAGCGATCTCGCCCGCAACTATTTCGGATTGTACATGGAAGGCAGCAAACAGCGCATACTCGATTACCACCGCCCGCAAATTGAAACTGCGTTACTCAACAACTTAGCGAACTACCCCACTGAATACGTAATGCGAGAAGATCACTGGCGGGAATATGTGTTTCGCCGCTGGGGCAAACGGGTGGCGGTTGAAGAAGGAGAATTGCGTTTTTTGTTTTAGTGGGTGGTGGGTTTCGCTCTCCATTTTGCCCTTAAAAAGCGAAAGGTTAACTTGTGCAAGTAACTGTCGTAGATATATTCCGACTCATGGTGGGCTCGAATAAGAGCACAGTTATTGCGGCGAAGGCCGCAACCTCTTCAGGCAACTTGACTACCCTAAAACCGTATTTTATTAAGTTTAGCCAGTCTAATTTTGAGCAATTTGCAGATTTGAAGCTGTTATTTTGAGAGAAAAAAAGAATTGAACAGTGGCATCTTCCGTGAAAGGGCCATTTGATGTCAGATTGCTATTCATTTGAGTGTGCACTATCTCCGTCTTTTATTTGATTAGGTGCTCAAGGTGTTGGGGAGGTTGCGGTCTTCGCCACAATGACGATTGTTCGTAGATGTAGCTGTCATTCTCGTTCGAAGGCGGGAATAAAAAGATCTCGCTAATATCCGCATCCCAAAACTCACCCTACTCATCACTCACAATAGAAAGCGGCGAATCGTTACTGTGTTCGCCGATATCTTCGATACTGAGCGTTGGATCGTCAACGCTGGCTTCGAGCATGTCAAAAGCCTCAACGAAATAGTCCGCTAACGGTTGTAGTGATTTGATATTTTTATTGCAACACACCATACCGACATTGGCTTTGCCCGCGTAGGTCATCAGCGTGATATTGACCCCACCGCCCGGTGTCATGGTGGAGATGGGGTAACAGGCAAGCAGCTTGCTGTCTTTTAAATACCTTTCATCGCGTGGGCCGGGGATATTAGACACCAGTACATTAGCGATAGGCTTGATTAGCGATGACATCCGCAGCAGTTCAAACACCAGCGCTATAGACTGAACGACGATGGTGTAGGCACTGAATGAGCCAGGATGGGCGTTTTGTGCAGCAAACTTAACGATGCGGTGATTAATGATAATTTGCCGTAAGCGTAAATAGGGGTCCTGTTCACCGTGAGCAAGTTGTACCGGTACAATGGCAATTTTGTTGCCTGAGGTTTTTTCACCCGGTTTGCGCAGGTTTATCGGCATATTGGTGTACAAGGCTTTTTTAAAAACATGCCCGTTGTCTTGCAACAAGCGATGTACACCAATATCAAAAGCGCACAGCAAGACTTCGTTAGCCGATGAACGGGTGCGTTTGGCGACCGCTCTGACCCGCTCAAAATCTAAATCCATGGTGGCTACCGCCCTGCCCGGCTTGACCTGCCCGGTTAGCACGGTTTTGGTACCGGTAAACGGCACTGGCATGTAATGGCTATTGATGCGAATAATTTTTAAGAACAGGCGCAAAAAGATGATAGTCAGGTCCATCGATACATGGAGGAAGTTTTTGATGCTTTCCAACACTCGGCGCCATAATTTGGGTCTGGGTCGCCGCTTGCGCATGCGTTTCACTGCCCACACCGGTAAAAACGATTCGTTCTGAGGGGCCGGCAGATAGCCAGCCTGAAACCAGCGCACCAGGGTAGTGCCGTCGCCATAAAGATGGTGTACCCGGGCATAAATGGCAAACTGGTTGCTTCTGCCATCGTATATAAAGTGGTATTGCCACAGCGGTTTGTCCGCATCCAGCCGCGATTCATGGATGCGCGCAATGAAGTTATCCAGCGCCGGCTTATCGTCCAGCGCATCTATCTGATGCAGTTGAACATGATAGTCCATCTGCAATGACTTTACTGGCTGCAGGCCAATGGGATAACCCATGACGGTTTTAACCCTGCAGTTAAACGGCGGACAGGCGCGGGAGAAGGTTTTTACGTCTTCATACAGTTGTCTGATATAACTTTTTCCCTCTACTTCCTCAGGCATTTGAAGTAATTGCAGGCAACCGACATGTTTAGGGTTGGCATCAGATTCGGTTAACCAAAATGATTTATCCAAAAATGAAAGCGACTTACCCATCCGGCTGACTCCTAACTTAAGTCTGGAAGGTTGGAATTAAGATGACTCACGCTATGCGACTGAATCGCGTTGAGTATGTGTGTTATGGCCGATTCAGGCAGTTTCAGGCGCGGTAATAGATTTACCATCATTAACGACAACACATGATACAACCGGGCTTCTGTGCTTTGCTTTAAAAACGGCTTGCTGCTTTGCCCAGCCTGCGTCATTAACAGGGTCAACGTCTCCACCATCAAGGGACGTTCATAGCTTGATAACGTTATCTCATTGGTGCGTTGCAAGTTAATGAAAATCGCTTCAAGTTGACTGTCCAGCGCTTTGAGCAACTGCTTTTGTGCTGACTGTATCGACGGATATTTTTCCGCAATATCCACCGGGCTGCGATACAAGAAGCGGAATAAGTCCAGTTTCTCCAGGAGAATATAAAAATAGTAAAAAAGGTCTTCTGCGTGGATATTTTCCACCAGCGAGCGATTGAGCGAATTCAAAAGTTGCTTTTTATGGAACCCCATCAACGCTTCAATTATGACTTCTTTACCCTTGTAGTGGTAATAGAGGTTACCGGGACTAATGTCCAGCTCCATAGCAATATCCACACTGGTAATGGCATTTTCACCTTGCTCATTGAAAAGCTCCAGGGCAGTTAAGAGAATGCGCTCAGCCGTTTTCATTTACATAAACACCAGATAAAGCTGAGCAAACCCTGCCATCATTCCAAGGATAGCTCCTACTACAATTAGCTTCCATTCATCCTGCTGATAGGCTGGACGCAACACCCCTTCAAACTCTGACGATGACAGTGCTTGCATGCGTTGACACAAATCGTCGCCAACGCGTAACGCGCCATTGGCGTAATCGAACGCGTAGTGCAGGTATTTTTCAGAGTTATCGAAAATTAAGCGGACTGCCAGCGCCTTCATTTTATAAAAATTATCCGAGCCTACCCCTAAAGCGAAGTAAGGTTGCGCCACCGCGACATAGCGTTCAATGGCATCGTTTACGTGTAGTTCAATAAGTTCCAGCAATTGCGCTGAACCCGAGCCGTGTAAAATAACGTGGGTGATGTTTTGCGGTGTAATGAGTTTGCGCTCAATAATGTCAGAGTAGACGATAGACACTTCGCGCTGACGCTTCAAAAACATGCCTTGTATCGTGAACGGCCCCAGCTTGATTGGATTTTTCGGTTCAAAGATGATCTTAATGGCAATCCAGTTAGTCAGGTATCCGACTAACAATCCGCCCAACGGTAATATCCACCAGGCCTGATAAAAATGCCATAAGAACATAGTGGGCAAGCCAAACAGGAAGCCAAAATAAAAGCCGGACTTAATGATAAACGGAAATTCACGCGCTCCAGCGGTTAAAAATATTTCGTTGATAAGTTCTGGGTTGTTTACCAGTTGTTCCACAACCAGTTCTTTAATGTCGAGTATTTCGCTGACGTTGTGCTGAAAATCTTCAACCATCTTGCGCACCACATGGGGCAAGTCATTTTCGATGCGTTTGTAAACTAAATTTTTACCCTGAACCGGTAACGATGCCCAAAGTTGTGGCGCAGATTCTTGCATGACATCGTTGATAACACGCCTGACTACCTGATGCAGCCGCCGCTCGATGGCCTGTGTGAGTGCCGCAGGTTCAATACGTTCGGCCAGTTCTTCAACGCTGAGCAGTTTACCGAGGACAAGCTCTACCTCAATTTCAGCCATCTGACGGCGTTTCGCCGGAATTAAGCCCTGCCAGCCAAAGACAGGTTTAATACCCACAAACTCGATTGGGTAAAACATCATTTTTACCGCCAGATAGTTCGTTCCCCAGCCAACAATAGCGCTTATCAGCGGGATAGATAACAAACTCAGCGTTTCAACATTCCAGTCCATTTATAGCGCGGTCACTTTTTACGATTTATTGTCATACCTCATCCTGAAGGCTACTGGCTGCGTAACTAATAATCAATCTTTAATGTTATTAACAATATGAATTCTGACGTTTTATGCACAAAAACAAAAATTAGATAGTGGTTTCTAAATGATTTACTTAAACTTAGCGATCGCCCGGCTTCCCCACTTAGTATCAGGAGGGCTTTATGGCTTTGTTTGACCGCCGCCTGGCCAGCATCGAAGCAGCGATTGAAAACGCACAATCTTATCAGGAATACGAAGAGGCCTGTCTGGCTCACGACGCACTCTCGGGTGCGAATGAATGGAAGGCTAAAGATCCCTGTCGTGAATACGATTACAGGTTGATTCGTAAACGTGTTCAACGTATGCAATTGGCCCGTAGTAAGGGTGATACCGCTGCGTTGATGTCGATTTTACACGAAGGGTTGCATGGTAATCTCGGCAACATTGCCAACCCGGAACTGTATGGGCGCTGCAAAATCGGCACCAAAGCACTGATTGAGACGTTTTTGCACGAAGTGGTGACGGCACTGGACAGCATTTTTGATGCTGACGAGGATGAAATCGACTTTTATTATAAATTGTCGTTTTTTGAAGAAACTGCTCACGCGTTTGGTCGCAGCTGTCTGATGCTTTCAGGTGGCGCAGGTTTAGGCTTTTTTCACGCAGGGGTGGTCAAATCACTGAATGAACGCAACCTGTTACCCACGGTAATTTCTGGCGCCAGCGCCGGTTCCATCATCGCTGGTATGATCGGGACCCGTAGTCATGATGAGTTGCTGGAAGCCCTTAGTGCAGAGTACATCCACGAACATTTTCAACAATGGCGGCACTGGGCCGGTTTTGGCCAGAAAAGTCTGCTGGACAGCCGTGCGTTGGAGAACGCACTGATCACCTTGTTTGATGTGATGACCTTTGAGGAAGCCTTAAAGAAAACGGGCCGCCATATTACGGTTTCGGTTTCGCCGTCGGATTTGCATCAGCATTCACGTTTATTGAACGCTAAAACGTCACCGAATGCGATTATCACTCAGGCTATCAGGGCGTCGTGCGCGGTGCCGGTGCTGTTTAGTCCGGTACAGTTACGCGCTAAGACGACCAAAGGGGAGATCGTTCCTTACATTCCCAACAGGCGTTTTGCTGATGGTTCGTTAATGGCTGATTTACCGTTTGAGCGTTTGTCACGCTTATATGGGGTGAATCACAGCATTGTGAGCCAGACTAACCCACTGGCCGTACCCTTTTTGTCATCAAACCGTACCCATGCCTCATCACTGTTCGATATGACCTGGCGACATGTGGGACAATTAGCTAAGGACAACAGCGTTTTTGCCTTCGATGTAATGGAACGGTTTGTGTCGCATAAAGGAGCGAAGTTGGCGATCCATAAGGTGCGTTCAATCATCGATCAGCAGTATGTGGGTAATATTAATATCTTGCCTGAAAAACAACTTAGAAACGTGGCTCAGGTGCTGGCTAATCCGAGCTTGAAAGGGATCAGACAGTTAATTGAAAGCGGTGAGCGTGCTACCTGGCCACAACTTGATGTCATTGCGCGAAACACGAAAATCAGTGAAACGCTGAGGTACTATTTGAAGTTATTGAAGCAACGTGAAGCCGAATTACTGGGGCATTGACAAACTAAGCTGACTGGTTATTTTACTGAATAAACATGAACTAATGCACATTGCCTTATAAATAAAGTAGAGTTAGCGCGTCATTGTTATGCGTTGAGGAAATAAATCGCGGTGAACAAAAAAGTAGACAGTCCGGATAACATTTATACCCAACAGGTTAAAAACCTGGTTGACCTGGTCTATCCGCAAGAAGCGGGTCTGGGTTCCGTTTATGAAGATGCCCGCCACTTTTTTTCGATTACCCCGTCGTTGGAGGATCACGCCCACGACTTAAAGATGCAAATAGGTAGTATTCGCCAGACGCAGACAGAAACAGACAAGGCCAGCCAGTTAAAGCAAAAGCTGAGAAAAGCGCAGGTAACACTGGAAGAGGAAAGAATAGCTCGAGTCAATCGCATTCATGACGTCGCTCATAAGCTATTAGAGTTGTGTGAAGGCGACAGTTATGAAGAAACTCAATTATTAAGTGCTAAATTTCTTGGTACCCTTATGCTGCAAACCCGCGGTAAAGTACCTGGCTTCCAACGCTTGCATTCACGTCTCAAACCCCTTTATAAAGCTGTACTGACATTACGCCTGATCGACAGAATGTTTCAGGAACAAACCGTCAAAAACCCCTACCTGGTGGAGTATAAGAATGCGTTAAGCCGATACGATGGTAACCGAGAGGTTTTAGAAAAATGGCAATCTGGCTTGGCGGTGCCGCTTATCAGTGCCTCAATTCTTCAGGACATTGGCTTACAGAGCCCTGACGCTTTGACTGTGCTACGCGGGCCAGAAAACGAATTAAATGAATTCAGAGTGCTTGATTCTGAACAACGCAAAGCACTGTTAAAATATAACTACCATCACACCATGGATTACCTGAAAAGAGGTCTGGGTATTCCGAAATATATCGGCAATGATAAAGTCGAACGAGAAGAGTTTGTCGCCTTC
Source organism: Alteromonas ponticola (assembly GCF_012911815.1). GTDB lineage: Bacteria > Pseudomonadota > Gammaproteobacteria > Enterobacterales > Alteromonadaceae > Alteromonas > Alteromonas ponticola. The sequence goes on from NZ_JAATNW010000008.1 coordinate 71,409, forward strand.
CATAAAGCCGCAAACCAATTCATGATTGCCGTGGCTAAAGATGCCTTCGTGAGTAAATCGGGCTTAGGTGAATTACTTAAGATCCCTCAGATCTATGCTTCAATTGTGTTGTCAACCAAACCGGATTATTCCCGTAAAGAATTGCCTAAAGGCTATTTACTGATTGAGCAACTGGCGAAAAAAGGGGCGCTGAACGAGCGATTAGCTGCATCTTTTATTAAAATCGTCGGTTACTTCCCACAAGGGTTTGGTATCACCTTCATTCCTGCAAATGAGCGCGGCGTTGAAAAGAATCAATATGAATGTGCGATTGTCAGCAGGTTGAATCCGGTTCATCCCGCGGAACCTGTGTGCCGTGTTGCGACACGCAATTTGACCTACATTGCCTCTGGCAATGATGAAGTCGTAAATCGTGCGAGGAACCTGTTTTTTAGCGCCAATCAGAAAAAACTGATGCGAATTGGTAAAGATAGATTGATAGAAATTATGAGCCAATTGTCGAGTGACTTTGACCCGGAAGACGTTAATCAGTTGGTGCCGCCTTTCTGGGAACCTAATGACTTTTTTTCTTATAAGAAAAATCAGAATATTTGGAACAAAGGCTAATTTTATCAGTCCAGAAAAATAGTTGGCAATCAGTCGCCATGCAGCAAGGCAAATTTTCTTTCGAGAAGGGTCACCGCCGGACTTCCATTTGCTTCAGTGCCAAATACGGAAAGCTTGGTGATGGCCTGTGTTTGTTGATTATAGAGCATAACAAACGCGGAGCGCGCCGCTTGGGCTCCGCAACGACTGTCTCCACCGGCGTCTGCTCCAGCTTTTAATGCACGAATCATTCTTTGAGCAAAGGGCGCTGCTTTATTTTGCTGATAAGCAGAAAAGGCATTGTCGATAACATCCTCGTTCACCAGAATATTGCCTAGTACAGCCACATCATGGTCCAATTTTTCACCTTTCCAGCCCTTGATCTCACTGCCGGAATACACCACAGGCTGTGTGCCTTTTTTCAGCAATATCACGCCATACTGTTGTTTTTCAGGTTCATATTTACTCGCTTTCATAGCACTAAGAATCGACGCTGCAGATTGATCTTCACTCATATGCTTCACCCCATCCATGCGCGCAAAATAGTGGCTTGCAGCCTGAACAACGATCGCTCCTTTACCGGGTACCAGCGAGGCAACTCCCGAAACGTCGAAAGTGCATGACGCGCCACCAATGCCAATTTCACCGGTATCTCTGTCTACCGCAATGATTGACCAGGTAGCGTAGGCGGGGAAATTGAGCGTAAGTAAAAGCGCGGGCACTAGTGTAGTGAGTATTTGTTTAAGTTTTGACATAGGTACGTTCCGGCATCGGTTTGCTCGTTATCGGAGTTTGTCGTACACAAAGCGTAGAAGGTTTAAATGCGTTTACAAACCTTTTTGTCATAGCCATGACACTATTTAATTTTGCCTGACTGAAATAAATTCAGTGGTTATTTACAGTGAAAGTGTCAGCGCATACCTATCGCTGACACTATGTATAAATTTACTTTTTAGTTGTGGGTTTAGTGGTAGGACGACGGCTGGCTGGGGCAGCTTTGCGTCTGTTGGCAACTGTTTTGGACTTGGTTTTCGCCGTTTCTTTATTGGCTGTTGCTCCCGGTTTCGCTTTTTCAGTTGCTGTTTGTTTAGACGTTGTCGTTTCTTTTTCGGCTTGCTGTGCAGTCTTGGCTTCAGCAGCTTTCAGTTTCTTCGCTTCCGCCGTGGCTTTAGCTTCTTCCGCTGCTTTCGCTTTTGCTGCTGCCTGCTTCGCTGCCAGCAGCGCAACGTTTTCTACCAGCGCGTCAACTTTAGCAGACAGCACGTCTAACTGAGCCTCGCGCAGCCGCTTTTGTGAGCGACCGGGAGTCATCGCAGTTACCAGCGGATTGTGGGTTACGGCATCCTGCAGCGCTGTAATCATTGACTGAGGATTTAACGTCGCACGCATGCGTGCTTCGATGTCCTCGCCTTTATGCTGAAGCTCATCGAACATTTGATGCGACTCATCAATTTTGTGATTAACGCTGGCGGTTACCTTTGACAATTGCGCTGCCAGTAAATCTGCGCCTGCCTCAAACCAGCCAAGAAAGGGGGATGGACGTTGTTCAGAATTTCTCATACATGCTCCAAAGCGAAATTGACAAAGATATAAAAAGCCCCGACATAAGCCGGGGCTGCAGAATTACTTGTTAGCCGCAAGCTTCGCTACCGCTTCTGTCAACGCGTCAATCTTGGCAGATAATTCTTCAATTTTCTGATCAGATTGCTCAACGTCCAGACCCAGTTTTTTTCTTACTTCGCTAACGCGAGACTCTACGTCGTTGGTAGTTGCTTTAAACTTACTACGTGCGTCGTCTTCAAGTGTTTCACCTTTTTGCACTAAGTCATCAAACATTTTGCTTGCTTCTTCGCTAAGCTTTTCGTAACGACCTTGTGCCTGTTCAACACTTTTACCGTATGCACCTAAACCTGCTAACCAGATTTTACGCGCAAAGTCTTCAGCTTCGTTAAATTTACCTTTGATAGTATCGGTCTTATTCATGGGAGATTCCTCATTCATTAATCAAGTTGACCAAAGAATAACCATCCCAATTAGAAAGCGCATACTAAAAGAACAATTTTTTAAACATTTTTTATTGAAGCGAGTGCAGGCCTATCATATTGCCTTCGGTATCCTTGAATAAGGAAATAAACCCATATTCTCCTATAGACATCTTCTGACGCTGCACTGTGCCACCAGCAGCATTGACCCTGCTTTCTTCAACCGCACAATCTTCACATGAGAAATAAACGATGATGCTATTGTTTCCTGCTGGATAGTCAGGCATTTTTACCAACGCCCCACTGGCGCCATACTTATTCATATCAGATGGGAAAGACTGCATAGTAAAGGCTTCATTAGTGGGATCTGAGATTTGCTTTAACTCTACCTCAAACACTTTTTGATAAAAGGTTTTGGCTCTTTCCATATCGTCAACATATATTTCAAACCAACCTACCGGATTACCTTGCATTATTTTGTCCTGATGTTTAACTTTCGGCACATCAAGGTATAGCAGAAAACTTTTTAATCAGCACATAAGAAAAAAGTGCCTTTCAGCACTTTTTTTTAAATCAGTCTACCAGGTCTTTAGGCATCTGCTCTCTGACATCCTGCCAGACTTTGCCACTTTTAATACCGTAGTTGCGCACCAAGTTGGGAACCGCATCATGGTCTCCTCTTTCCGCTATGTCTAACAACTCCGAATAATACTTACGGGCGACATCCCGTGCACTCTGGTGAGAAAAGAAATAGCCTCCGATACGAGAATACAGGCCTCTGAAACCGTTCATCATCAACACAAAGACGTTATTATTAGAGGCTAGCGCTAAATCGTGATTTATCTGATAATCCAACTGAGCGAACGCTAAACCGTCTTCCTCACAATCTTTGTAACGCGAGATGATTTCTACTGACTTCTCAGGATTGTTACGAATCGCACCCCGTATAAATACTGCGCTTAAATTAGTGCGGGCGGCTAATAAATTATCCACTAACTCAGGAATACCTTCCTGATCTAAGCGCGCCAATGTTTCGAGAATATTCAGCCCGCAGGTTTCCCAAAAGTTATTAACTTTTGTTGGTTTACCATGCTGAATCGTTAACCAGCCATCTCTTGCCAGACGCTGTAATACCTCTCGCAATGTGGTTCGGGTTACACCGATTAATTCTGAGAGCTCTCTTTCAGCAGGAAGAATCGTTCCGGGGGGAAAACGGCCACTCCAGATCGATTCAACGATGTATTCTTCAGCAAATCCTGCCGGGCTTTGAGCTTTGTAAATCATATCGTTCTCATTTACACCTTATTGTTTTTGTCAAACTGATTGTACCAGATGATTTTTTTTTGTCACAACCTAATATTACAGTTTAATTTAACATTGCTTGAATCAGTAAACCAAACAGCGAAGAATCTTGTCGTTAACCCTCGGTTTTTGAACGCGTTTGACTTCCTACGATCACAAAATTGAGTTAATCTTGGCGTCGCGTACGTTTACTTTAAAAATCGCGTAAAATAACTACAAATATGCTTTTCCGGCTTTCTACTATGCCAAAAGGCAATACAGACTAATCAAGCGTCTCGACGTTTAGGAATACTCACTATGCAAATGTCAATGCCAGTTGCACTCTATCGCAACTTTCTTGGGCACGCACCTGACTGGTATAAAAAGACCATTCTTGCGTTCTTAGTCATCAATCCATTTCTGTTCGTGTTAAATCCATACGTGGCCGGGTGGGTGCTGGTTTTGCAGTTTATTTTTACGCTTGCCATGGCGCTTAAGTGTTATCCGCTTCAACCGGGCGGCCTGTTGCTCATAGAAGCGCTCTTCATAGGTATGACAACACCTGACCATATGTTGCATGAAATTCAGTTAAATCTGGAAGTGGTGTTGTTACTGGTATTTATGGTGGCAGGTATCTACTTCATGAAAGATCTGCTGATGTTTCTGTTTACCAAACTGGTTATTCGGGTACAAAACAAACTTGTACTATCGGTTGCCTTTATTGCCGCCTCAGCATTTTTATCGGCGTTTCTGGACGCCTTAACCGTTATCGCTGTCATCATCAGTGTAGGCTTAGGTTTTTACACTATCTACCACAAGGTGGCGTCTGGGAAAGAGTTTCAAGGTGATCATGACCATACATCCGATGATACGGTTCCTGAATTAGGCCGCACCGACCTGGATGACTTTCGTGCTTTTTTAAGAAACCTGCTAATGCACTCCGCCGTGGGCACGGCATTAGGTGGTGTCATGACCATGGTGGGTGAGCCACAGAATTTGATTATTGCAGACAAAGCTGGTTGGGATTTTCTTGAGTTTTTCCTTCGCATGAGCCCTATCACCATCCCGGTTTTTATTTTTGGCGTGTTGACCACCATGTTGCTGGAAAAAATGAAATGGTTCTCATACGGCGCACAAATGCCAGCAAACGTGCGCGCTATTTTAGCCAACTATGATAAGCACAATGATGAGACCCGAACGCCACGGGATACTGCCAAGCTGGTTGTTCAGGCCATCATAGGGTTGTGGCTTATCGTCGGCCTTGCCATGCATATGGCTTCTGTAGGATTAATCGGCCTTTCAGTTATTGTGCTGGCAACGTCTATGAGTGGCATTATTGAAGAACATGCACTGGGTAAAGCGTTTGAAGAAGCGCTGCCCTTCACCGCATTGTTATGTGTATTCTTCGGAATTGTAGCCGTAATCATCGACCAGGGTTTATTTTACCCGGTGATTAACTGGGTACTGACGTTTGAAGGCAAGACCCAATTAGTTATGTTCTATCTGGCTAACGGCGCCTTATCGATGGTAAGTGATAACGTCTTTGTTGGGTCAGTTTATATCACCGAAGTTGCGGCAGCGCTTAAAGAAGGGGTTATAACCCGAGATGAGTTTGACATGCTGGCAGTAGCAATTAATACCGGAACAAATCTGCCAAGTGTGGCAACGCCAAACGGCCAGGCCGCCTTTCTATTTTTGCTGACGTCAGCCATTGCGCCTCTATTGCGCCTCTCATACGGCAAAATGGTTTATATGGCCTTACCTTACACAGTCGTATTAACTATCGTTGGTCTCGCAGCAACCTATTTTAATCTTCTGGACATGACAGATATACTTTACGAGATGCATTGGATTGAACATCATACAGCAGACACTGTTTCGGGTGATTCAAGCCACTAATTATTGAGGTTGCAGCAAATGGTAAATGGATTAAGTCGCTGGGCAGGTCATTCATCGTCCTGGTTGTTACTTTTTATAAGTGCACTGGGTTTGATAGGTGCTGCACTCTACTTTCAATATGGTATGGGGCTTGAGCCTTGCATCATGTGCATTTACCAGCGTACCGCAATGGTTGGTATCATGCTGTCAGGTTTACTGGTGGCTCTGTTCAATACATTACCCACACGGATGATTGGCTTCGCAGGCTGGGGGATCTCGTCTGGCTGGGGTTGGCTGCTTGCACGTGAGCATGTGGACATATTGCATGCGCCCAACCCTTTCTTTGCCAATTGTGAAATTGTGCCCAACTATCCGGATTGGGCGCCGTTACATGAATGGTTACCGGCGATGTTTGAGGCTAAAGGCGACTGTCTTGAAGATGGCTGGCGCTATTTGGACAAAGGCATGGCTGAATGGATGGTGATCATTTTCGCAATCTACTTCGTTGTTTGTATTACGTTTTTAATTATCAGGCTGGCTGGTAGCCGTCGATTTTGATAGATCTTTCAATATTGCCAAGCAGGCTGCCTTCCTTGCAGACAGCTGAAGGTCCTGTAAGCATTGAGCGCATCGCTGCAAAACATGTGGATGCCCTTTGTGAAGCGAGCCAATATTCGGTTGAGCATGTCAAACCGTGGCTTGGCACTGGCTTATGTCCGGTTACTATCCCTGCCGCTAAGCAATGTGTGACATCGTTGGAGCAAAGTCGCCAACAAAATTATGGTATTGCTTATTTGTTGATAACCGAATCCCAGTGTTTAGGGATGGGAGTAATCAATTACATCCATCCGTTGCATTTAAATGCAAATCTGGGATTTTGGATAAGGCCGGAGATGACAGGCAAAGGCCTGGCCGTTGCGTTAAGCCAGCGTCTGATTAAACTTGCTTTCGAACAAATGAAATTGGTGAGACTGGAGCTGTTAATTGAACCTGCCAATAAGGCAAGCTTGCGCGTCGCACACAAACTCAATGCTGAAAAAGAAGGGTTATGCCGCAAACGCGTAATGGGTCGCGATGCATTGCTTTTTAGTTTAACACGTTAAATTTTCTATCATTCTGCCAGGCATAGCCAAATACTAGCGTTAACGCCTTGTTGCCCCTATTAATCCAAATCTTCCACTGGCCACAGCGCAATATAATCTTCAAAATGCTCCATATCCACCTGATGTTCAAAAACAGTTTTTCCTCGCACTGACATGCCTTTTTTGTGCATGACCGACTTTCTGCCAGCATTGAGCAACGGATGCCACGAAGGAAGCCCCCTGCCCTCATAAAGTCTGCGATAGCTGCAACTAGTGGGCATGAAAAAAATATCTTTTAGGTTGTCTTTGGTAAGTTTAACGCAGTCAGGCACCAGGCGGGTTCGCTCCATATATTGCGTACAACTGCAGGTTTTAGTATTCAACAGATCGCACACAATATTGGTGTAATGTACTTTTTCTTCTGGTTTAATTTCATCAGTTGGGGTAGCTTCTTCTACCGCATCATCGTCGATAAACTTGTGCAAACAGCATTTACCGCAGCCGTCACACAGCGCCTCCCACTCCTGCTCAGACATTTCCTCTAACGTTTTGGTTTCCCAGTATGGTTTCGTCATCAGGATATCACTTTTGTTTGTACGTCTAAGTGTGAAGCTAACTTCATCTGCAACACATCGCCTTCATTCAACGCCCCTACACCACTGGGGGTGCCAGTCAAGATGATATCACCTGCATCCAGGGTAAAGGTTTGCGACATCTGCATGATCAGTTCAACAATGCCTATTAACATTGAATTGGTGTTGCCTTGTTGCCGAATTACTTGGTTAACATTGAGACTAAAAGCAATATCATCCAGGTATGGAAATTGAGATTTGGGCACAAACGCTGAAACCGGACAACTGCCATCAAATGCTTTTGCGCGCTCCCAGGGGTGACCGGCTTGCTTAAGCTTTAACTGAACATCCCGAAGCGTGAGATCCAATGCCAGTCCAAGGCCCCAAATTGCCTGCCCAGCTTCTTTAGCATCGTCGCAGTTGCATAATCGGTGTTGTAACAACACTGCCACTTCAATCTCGTTATGACATTCTCCTTTATCCGTAGGAATTTTTACGGGCAGTGCCAGAGAACAGAGTGAATTGAGAGGCTTCATAAACAACAGTGGATCGTCGGCCGCAGCCGATTTGAAATGCTTTTCCATTTCATTGATGTGATCTTGATAATTTTTACCTACACACACTACTTTGCTGACCGGAAGGTCAATAACCCTGCCAGTGGTATCAACATGTTGATACATCGTCAGTAACCCCGCTTAATGCGATCAGATAAATAACCCACCGACACACCAAAGTATGCAGAGCGATTCCAGCGCATCAGCGTATGAAAATTAGTGTAGACCAGATATACGCGCCCTTCCTCTCCGTCAGGCATGATCAGTGACGCCTTAACGGGCACATCCGGCAGGTCTTGCATATCAAAGCGGCGTACACCGCGCTGCTGCCAGATTGACAATGGTACGAAATTGTCTTTATCCAACCCTGTAAATTGGGTTGCGGATTTATCGGTAAGCTTTACCTGACGGCCCCAAGTATAGTCCTCTACCCACCCTTCAGAGGCAAGATAGTGAGCAATGGAAGCAAACACATCAGCATAATTATTCCAGATATCTTTACGGCCATCGCCATCGTAATCTACCGCGTAAGTAAGAAACGAGGTGGGCATAAACTGACTTTGTCCCATCGCCCCGGCCCAGGATCCTTTAAATGTATCCAGGGTGGTATGTCCTTGTTCGAGAATGGTCAATGCGGCAAAAAATTGCTTTTTAAACAATGCTTCACGGCGGCCTTCGTAAGCGAGAGACGCTAATGCTGACAGCACATCATGATTTCCCTGAATCTTACCAAAGTTCGATTCATTGCCCCACAAGGCCACAATAAAGCGTGGCTGAACACCATACCTGGAACCTATTTCATCAAGCAAGCCGCGGTGACTTTCCAACAATGCAACAGCCTGCTTAACTTTCCAGTCCGGCACCCGTGTTGCCAGATAACTATCAAGCGTAATTGTGCGTTCGGGCTGATTTTTATCAGCTTTAATCACCGTGGGACGATACTGGGTACTGGCTGTCGCATCAGTCACTAATTGCGGGTCAAACCCCTGAGCAATGGCCTCATCAGCTAATTTCTGTACGTACTTGATAAAGCCCTGTTCAGATTTGGTCTCAGCAACGCTGTGGAACGTCAGCACACAGCAAAGAAGCAAACAAGATTTAACGAGGATGGTAGGCATGTTCGACATTTACTTTTTGTTTTTACCTTTTTAATCTTCGGCTTTTTTTGAAAGTCCAAGACTTTCACGATGTTCACCCAGCCAATCTTCAGATTTGGGTGGCATTTGCAGATAATAACCATCTTCCCTGAGCGCTTGCTGGAGTGTTTCAGTTTCTACACCCGCCATTTTACTATGCTTTTCCATCGCTACCAGCGTAACAAACTGCGGCTTGCCGAACGTCGCCAGTAACGCTTCAGGTACATCGGTGAAGTGGTCTTTCTTGGGAAGGTAGAGATACATACCCTCTTTACGACGAGTTTTGTATACGGCACATAACATAACATTTGCTCACGAAAGGGATTGTTGAAGAAACTAAACCAATACTGATTCATCCAGCAGGTGGCGCTTATTGTCAGGAATCTCACCTAACAATTCAATTATTTTGGAGGAAAAAAGTCTGCCTCTCCAACCACTGAGCAAATCTGGGGGCAGTCGCTGCGCTGAGGTTTCATCATCATCAAACCACCACCACTTTAACAACTGATTAAGTTGTTTTTTGGATGCAATCACTTCTATAGCGACATCCATATCATCCGCTATTTTTTGTGCAATATTTTTTAGTTCCGACGCATATTTTTTATAAGCATGAACATCAATTAATCGCAGAATACGTTCAGGTTTTTGACTTTCATCCAGCTGTTCAAATCCCTCCACCGCTTCTCGGATCAGGGTCAATAATACTTCTCCCTGTTTGCGAACAATCTGAGGTGAAACACCGTAAATTTTAGAGAGTTGTGCTTTATCAGTGGGCTGAATTTGTGCTAATTCAACCAGAGCAGTTTCTTTTAAAACAAAGTTTAGCGCCATGTCTCTTTGGCGTGCCCGCTCCAAACGCCAGGCCGCCAGTTTTTTTAACACATAGAGCTGCTTTTGATTCAGCTTCCAGTTATTTTTGACCTGCAAATAAGCCCACTGCGCTGGGATTTGAGCAGCTTTTTTGGTCACCAAATGGGCGATTTCATCTACTACCCAATGACGCTTATTGCGTTCATCGATCTGCGTGGCCAGTTTTTCATACGCCGGCAATAAATACAGCACATCGTTTGCTGCGTAGTGCAGTTGATTGTCGCTGAGAGGTCGCGCAAGCCAATCTGTGCGTGCCTCGCCCTTGTCTAACTGAATTCCCAGCAACTCATCAATGAGCCTGGCGTAACCCACTGTCGCGCCAATACCTAAAATATTAGCAGCAAATTGCGTATCAAATATGGGTGCAGGGGCAATACCGAAAAATGTCAGAAAAGCTTCAATATCTTCTGAGCAGGAATGCAGCACCTTGGTGATGTCTGGATTTTTTAGTAATTCAATCAGTGGCGTAAAGTCATTGATAGGAAGTGGATCAATTAGCACCAGCTGGTCGCCATCGTATAATTGAATTAACCCCAGTTGTGGAGTCAGCGTTCGTGTTCTGACGAACTCAGTGTCCAGTGCAATATTGCGCTGGCGAGCCGCCTGGGAGCATACTTCGGCCAACGACCGATCGTCACTAATGAGTTGATAGCGCATAGTAAAATATGAGTGCAGAGAAATGTATGAGATCCACACGGATATCATAAAAGCTTAAAGATATGCGTTTAATACCTTAACGCCTGGTTAATTACAACCTTAGAAATAACAGATGCGGCGTTTGCCGCATCTGTATGACCATTAATCACGTAGTTCTCGTCGTAAAATTTTGCCCACATTGGTTTTAGGCAGCTCTTCTTTGAAAACCACTTTTTTTGGCACTTTATACCCGGTCAGATGTGACTTGCAGTGCGCTATGATGTCCTTTTCTGTGAGGCCAGGATCCTTTTTAACCACAAACAGTTTTACGATTTCGCCACTGGCTTCATGGGGCTCACCTACTGCAGCCGCTTCAATCACACCATCGTGCATCGCCGCCACCTCTTCTATTTCATTAGGAAAGACGTTGAATCCGGAGACCAGAATCATGTCCTTTTTACGATCGACAATATAGAAGTAACCTTGTTCATCTGCTTTGGCGATATCTCCCGTAGCCAGCCAGCCGTCTTTTAATATTTCATCGGTGGCGGTTTGACGGTTTAGGTAACCCTGCATGACCTGCGGGCCTTTCACCCACATTTCTCCGGGTTCACCGATCGCAACTTCGTTGCCATCCTCATCAACCAGCTTTATATCTGTTGAAGGCACCGGTAGTCCAATTGAACCTTTGTACGCTTCGATTTGCGGAGGGTTGACAGTGACCACAGGTGAGCATTCGGTTAAGCCATATCCTTCGAGTAATACGGTGCCGGTCACCTTTTGCCATTTTTCGGCCACAGGACGCTGAACCGCCATTCCACCGCCAAGCCCAAATTTGAATTTTGAAAAATCCAGTTCGCTGAACCCTGGCGTGTTGAGTAGGCCATTAAACAAGGTATTTACGCCGGGTAGTATAGCAAATGGGTATTTCTCCAGCTCTTTGACAAAACCCGGCATATCGCGTGGGTTCGTGATAAGTAAGTTGGGACAACCGCATTTCAAAAACAACAAGCAATTCGCCAGCAGTGCGAAGATATGATAAAGCGGTAGCGCGGTGACCACTAAATCTTTGCCGGGTTCAATCACGGTTTCCAGGATCCCCGACACCTGTTCCAGATTGGCTATCATGTTACGGTGTGTAAGCATCGCGCCTTTTGATACACCAGTGGTGCCGCCAGTATATTGCAGAAACGCCAGGTCCTCGTTGCTTATTTCGGGTCTGGTGAAGGTCTTATCAGCCCCCGTTTTAAGCGCCGAACTTAACGATTTGGCCTGTGGCAACGAAAACGCTGGCACCATTTTCTTAACGTACTTAACTACCGCATTTACTATCCAGCGCTTTGGTGCCGGTAACATATCGCCCAACGACGTCAACAACACGTGTTCGACATTAGTTTCACTTATGACCTGTTCAAGCGTACCGGCAAAGTTCTCAACAATCACAATCGCTTTAGCGCTGGCATCTTTAAGTTGATGCTTGAGTTCTCTGGCGGTGTAAAGCGGGTTTACATTGACCACGGTTAGCCCGGCTCGCAAAATGCCAAACATTACTATGGGGTATTGAAGAAGATTCGGCATCATTATGGCTACAGCATCACCACGTTTGAGACCGCTGCTTTGCAGATAGGCAGCAAAATTTGCTGATAAGGTATCCAACTCATTAAATGTGATGGAGTGCCCCATGTTGATATACGCGGTTTTGTCACCGAATTTTTGAATTGATTGCTCAAAAATATCAACAATCGAGCTATAGCGGTCAGGATCTATTTCTGCCGACACACTAGGGTCGTAGTACTTAAGCCAGGTTTTCTCCACGAAACCTCCTTCCATTATTCTTATTCTGCGCAAACTTGGCCGTTGCTATATTTGAAAATTACATGCTGGAATTCTGATGATCCCTTACATTGCTGGCCACTGGTCTGATTTCTTGCGTATAGTATAGGATGAAAACGCAAAGATAAACGCTACGACTCACAATTGTTGCACAAATCGCTTAATTCCCTCGGCTACGGCCTCAGGCTGCTCCATGTGGATATGGTGGCCACCACTAAATTCTTCTAATTGACTCTGACAGAACCAGTTTCGTCTGTTTTCATACATGCGCGGCAATGCTTTAAAGCTGCTCGTCGCCGCTGCAAACCAAACCGGACATTGAATATTTCTCATCAAATTTTCGGCCTGCTTTTCAGTCATACGTAGTGAGGACTTGGTTCGCAGTTTAGGATCGCTGGCCCAGAAATAGTGACCGCTGGCGTCCTGTGTGAGGTTTCGTTCTATAATGAGTCGCGCATGTTCGGATGATATATCGGTAAGTTTGCAACGTGCGTCCACCGCTTTGTCCAGGTCTACTACGCGTAATCGATTGCGCGTTTTTTCGTAGCGACTTAATACCGACTCACGAAGCTGGGCAGTGGTCGTTTCTTCAGCCATGGTTAACGGGCCACAAGCATCAATACTGATGACCGCATCAATTTTGTCAGGAAAAAGTGCAGCATAAATAGTCGCGATAATGCCGCCAAGGGAATGGCCCAGCAATATAATCTGGTCAAACTCGTTGTCAGTCAGTAAGGCGTGTAAATCTTGAATGTAGTCAATCTGATTATAATGGGCACCGTGCGGTCGGTGGCTTGAGTAACCGTGTCCAGCCAAATCGAGGGCAATAAACCGATATTCGCTTAAAAATGGCGCTAACGGTGACAGGCTTGCCGCGTTATCCAGATAACCGTGCAAACCTATAATGGTTCTGCCTGTTCCTTTGTTGTCCAGCCCGGCTAACATCACCGGGCCGGCGTGAAATTCAGTTTCAAACATACTCAATACGGTCACTCCTTGCCTGCTTTAGCGGCAACCTCTTGCCTGCTGAAGCATGAGTTTGCCTTTTACGGTTCTTCTCTTCTATCTCGCAACGTTGGACGTCTGTCATCCCGAACGATAGGACGAGTACGGATACGGTCTTTCTGAGGCTGATTTTGCGCTGCACTTTTTCTCTGAATTACCCGGTTCGAGTGCACCACAGGACGATTGCTTCGATGAATAACCCTCACTCTTGGATAATGCACACCCCAATAGGGCCTGTGGAAAGTATAGTAAAAGGGAGAGTACCAGCCTAATCCATAGCTGAAATATACGTGGGAGACATCGTATTCGGATTCTTTACGCCATATGTAATAATCATCCACTGCCAGAGTGGGATAAATGTAAGGCTGTTCACCAACCATGCCCGACATTGGATCATCCAGATGACCGACGAAGGTGACCGTTCGTCCTTCTTCAAACATGATCGGATCAATAAAGCCGTTAATTCGCGCTTTAAAACGCCCAACCGTATTTTGTGAGGTATTAGGTTTACCGTAATGATTTAAGGGAAAGTGGGCAATTTCGACAAAGGTTTTTTGCGATTTATTTTCGACATTCACAATCACTCCGCCCCATCGAGCCATGCTTCCCTTCACCTGCTCTCCACCGGTCACGGATCGAGAATAGGAAGTAAGCTGAGCATCCTCCGGCACCTTGATAGGATCAGGCACAATTGCACAGCCAGACATGAATAAAACAACCAACGCGACAGCGTGACGGATCATAGCGTTACCTTTTGAAAATACTAAACGGTCCTTTCCTATAGTATCGGAAACAAAGCTGAATAAAACCTGAATTTGGGATTAGGATTTGTCTATGCGTAAATATCCACACCAAGCATTTTGTGGATATCGTCTCTGCGTGATTCTCTTTCCAGACTTAAATAAGATTCAACGGCCTGCTTGCCCTTGCCTGCAGGCTGATCATAGCCAGACTGACGCTGAAACTTACTTGCTTCATCAAGCACATCTTCAGTAGCGGTATAACGCACCAGATCATTGCGCTGATTAACTTTTGGAAGAGGCTCCTGTTCTACCGCAACCTGACGCGCAGGCGGAACCGCCGCACGTTCTGGTGCGGCGTCGGGACGAGAAATGATTAGAGTGGATTCAATGTCCATTCGACTCAATTAACTACTTACGTCTTAGATGTTCCAGGTTAAGATTTGCGTGCGCCAATCCGTTTTTTGCGTCGGCAGTTTATATAAGCAGCCCGATTGGCCGCCCAAAGCGTCATTTTTTTGACTAAAACTAACGACTTATCTATTTAATGTGCTTTTCAGCAAATACCAGGCCACTTCATTTATTATTCGCGACCCGGTAACTTTTTCCAGGTAACTTTGTCTCGCAAATATACCGGTGAGACTTTATCGGCGGCCATCACACTGTTGTTTGCCAGCGCATTTTCAGCGAGTTCAAGCATAAATTCAGCGGCAGGATATAGAATATCCACCACCGTTGTCGCTGCTAATTTTTCCTGCAACGCTGGATACGCTTGCCAGCCGGTTCCCACTGGGGTAAAGCTAAGATCTCCCAGTAACTCTGCCGCTTTCTCGGGCGAGCAAACCTGTTCACTTACCAGTTCTGCCATTCCATTATCTCGCTGTTGGTAAATGGCAAAGTACACTTCCCCCATGCGCGCATCAATGGCACATGCGCATGTTTTCGTATCCGTCTGGCGAAAACATTGTTGTGCCATGGCCGCCAGGGTGCTGATACCTGCTACTGGTAAGTTAGCACCAAATGCCAACCCTTGCACCATACCTGTAGCGATACGCACACCGGTGAAACTGCCCGGTCCACGTCCAAACGCCAGCACATCCAGCGCCTTCAGACTGATGCCAGCGTCTTTAAGTATCTCATCAACCATAGGCAGCAAACGCTGACTATGCTGTTGTGGACATAGTTCAAACCTGGCAATCACTTTGTCATCATCACTTAGGGCGACCGAGCAGGCTTCAGTAGCCGTATCAATGGCGAGTATCTTCATATCAAATTTTACTTTTTCATTTTAATCAATAGTAGCCAGAAAGGCTTCGACTGTATCTAAATCCCGAGTGCGGCGCATGTTGGGTAAACTGGCGACAAACGTTTTTGCGTAAGGTTTGGTTACCAGTCGGTTATCGCAAATAACCAAAACACCTTTATCGCCAGGGTCGCGAATAAGTCTTCCAGCCCCCTGTTTAAGAGTAATAACGGCTTGGGGAATTTGAATCGCTGCAAAAGGGTTACCGCCTTTTTTCCTGACATCCTCAATACGCGCTTGTAACAATGGATCATCCGGCGAAGCAAAGGGCAGTTTATCGATCATGACACATACCAGATCACTGCCGCGCACATCCACGCCCTCCCAGAAAGCACCGGTCCCAAGCAACACCGCACTTTCATCAGCCAGATAATCGCGCAGCAGGGCCTGTTTGGTAGTGGTTCCTTGCACTAATAGTGGGTTATCCACTGCATCCTCCAGACGGGACGCCATTTTTTTAAGCATCGCATGGCTGGTGAAGAGTAAAAAACACCGCCCTTTACTGGCTTTAATTAAACGTTTGGCCACCTCGAACAAGGTGTCCTGCAATGCCAGGCTGTTGGGCTCGGGCAAATATCGCGGAACACATAACAGGGCTTGCTGCTGGTAATCAAAGGGACTATCTAAGCCTAATGTTTTAGCTTCCTCTAGCCCCATGCGTTTTTGAAAGTGGGTAAAGCCATCATCGACCATCAAGGTCGCAGACGTAAAAATCCACCCACGTGGCGGATCAGCGACAAACCGCCTGAATTTTGCTGCAATTGATAAGGGGGTCAAGTGCATCACGAGATGGCGATTGGTGGTTTCATACCACAAACTGACCCCGGTTTGCTCATAATCGCGCAGCGCATCCAGCGTTTCCCGGGTGGAGACCACGCGTTCGTAAATGTGATCAAGGTCTTTGTCGCGGCCAATGTGCAACTTACACACGTCATGCAACACTTCCAAAGCAGCGGCGAGTCGGTCAATTTGCAACTGGATATCATCTCGTTGCAGCGCCTCAGCCCAGTTTCCTCGCTGTGGTGTTGCCGGGAACAGTAAGCGTAGATCAGCGGCCAGCAAGCGACACTTTTCTGCGGCTTTATCTAATTGCTCGGCGTCTTTGAGCACGGTGCGATACAGCAAGGTCAAATCCTTTGCCATATCCTGCAATTGACGGGTTGATAGTGACTCGCCAAAGTAATCACTGGCAATTTCGGGTATCTGATGCGCCTCATCAAAGATGATGGCATCAGCATCGGGAATCAATTCTCCAAACCCCGTATCTTTCAATGCCAGATCAGCGAAAAATAAGTGATGGTTAACCACAACCACATCAGCATCCAGTGCATTGCGGCGCGCTTTAACCAAATAGCAGTCTTCGTAATCTGGACAATCCCGTCCCAGGCAATTGTCCACTGTGGATGTAACCAGTGGGATCACCTTGGCATCTTCCGGTAGCGTTTTCAGTTCGCCAATGTCACCTGACTTGGTGGTATTCGCCCAGGCTCTCACTGCGGTGAGCTGATTTAAAACTTCTTTTTCCACCAGCGTAGAATTCCCCCCGTGCTGCCCCAGCCGATGGGTACACAAGTAATTGGCGCGCCCTTTCAATAAAGCGGTTTTACGATTGCTTGATAGCGCCTTTTTTACTAACGGTAAATCACGATGAAAAAGTTGTTCTTGAAGATTTTTGGTGCCGGTGGAAATGATCGCTTTGCCATTACTTAAGAAGACCGGGGCCAGGTAAGCAAAGGTTTTGCCCGTACCAGTGCCGGCTTCAACAATCAATGATTGCTTTTTCTTGATAGCCTCATGCACTGCGTTAGCCATGGCTGTTTGCTCTTCCCGGGGAACAAATCCATTTATCGCGTCGGCGAGCAAACCGTTTTTTTCGAATACGTTTGAGATGGTCGGCATACAACTGAGAACTTGGCAAAACGCGTATTATGCCAAAGAACGGGATTGAATGGGCGGAAATTTTAGGTCAGTTTTTGCTGCCCGAATATAATGCGCAGGCTTCCCAGGCTTGCAAATTGATTGACTGGCCAGCTTTAACTATCTGACTGGTATCATCCAGCATATTGATGTAATTTGCTTCGCACAACGTATCGTTCAATTCAAAACGCTGCGATGTTGCAGAAAAGTTGATTAACACCAAGACTTTCTCGTTATCCTGCTGCCTGACAAAACTGAACACCTTTGCCATTTGTGAGTTGGGGATTTGGATCATCGTGGCCCCGAATGCCCCATTCCATAACGCTGAGACCCGCTTTTTCCATTTGATTAACTTTTCGTACAATGCACCGATAGGATGCGGCTGCCACTCGATCGGATCGCGTTCGAAAAAGGCCAGACGCTTGCTTTCTCCCGCTTCCTGACCGTTGTGGATCAGGGGCATCCCCTCGCCCAGCACAGATAGGACGATAGCCGCCTCCAGTGCCTCGCCGAATTGTTCATATTGAGTACCATCCCAGGCATTCTTGTCATGGTTTGAAACAAACGTCATGCGGTATCCTGACTTAGGCCAGGCGCGTTCATTCCATGAATAATATTTGCGAAGCTTATCTAATGGCCAACCCAATTTAGCGATACCATGCAAGGTTTCATTCCAGCTCCAGGCATAGCTCATGTTAAAAGCGCTTTCGTGCAACTCTCTGCTTTCCCACTCGGCAAGCAAGAACACCGGCTTGATGGCGTCCAGTTTAGTGCGCGCCTGCTCCCAGAAATCTTTCGGGACATAACCTGCCACGTCACACCGAAAGCCATCAATATCAAATTTTGAAACCCAGTAAGACATAGCATCAATCATGTACTCGCGCAGCGCAGGCTGGGTGTAATCAAACTCAATAATGTCGTCCCAATCCCACCAGGGCGAAGGTCTGAAATTGCCATTGTGATCTTTTGCATACCAGTCGGGATGCGTATTCACCAGATAATTATCCCACGCGCTGTGATTGGGAACCCAATCCAAAATCACTTTTAACTCCAGAACGTGCGCGCAATTGATAAGTGATTGCAGATCCTCTGCGTTGCCAAACTCAGGATTGATGGCAAAGTAGTCTTTTACAGCATAAGGACTTCCCAGTTTTCCTTTGCGATGCATTTCACCAATAGGATGAATGGGCATGAGCCAGATGATATCTGCCCCAAGTGACTTAATGCGTTTAAGCTCATTCTCAACACCGCTAAAGTTACCCTGCGAGCTGAATTGACGAGTGTTAACCTGATATATAACCGCGTTTTTAGACCATTCAGGTTGCTCAAGGGTATACAGAGAATTTGCCGAACTCGTGTTTGCAGGCATAGCGCACCATTTTGAAAGCTTATACCGGCGTTTACGTGATGGGTTTCAATGTGGATTGCAATTATTGTGAAGTTAGAAAATTGGCAGCCCGGCAAGGCCCATAACCATTACCCAGGTAGCAAAAAACAACTTGAGTTTGACCGGAGGAAACGCGAGCACTACGTATTTGGCGATCATGCCACCAATGATAGCTCCCATTCCAGCGAATAGAAATACAGACCAATTTATCGCCATAGTATTAATAATGTGATGAGGAATGGCTGCCCACACCGTAAACGCGGTTAAAATAACGGCCACGGCGATGGACATGGCAATATTAAACCCTCGCAGGATAAGGTACACCGCCACCAGCTCACCTACGCCAACCGAGAGCCATGCCGTTACCACACCCCCGACACAACCAATTACCACCAGACTCACAGCGTCGACAATCTCTAGCCTGTTACGATAAATCAAGCGCGCTTTTCTCAAGGTGGTAGCGAACAGGGCCAGCGACAGTGCAATAGAAAATATACCAAATCCGAGGTGGATATCTTCGACTTTACCTTGCAGGAATGAGAGTTGCTCAAACGCCAGCGTGCCAAACTGCGCCAACCATATCCCGCTTAACGATGCGGGTACCGCTACTACTAAACTAACCGGTAACGTTCTCCATTCTTCGTCCGGGGCTTTTTCTTTGCGATAGTGATACCACCAGGTCAGGGCTCCGGCTGTCATACCACAGCACTGAATGGCAAAGCTGGTGGCAACTATGGATACCGGGGAAAATCCCAATTGATTAAAAAACGGGACAAAAACCACTCCTCCTCCTGCTCCGGTTGCATTGGCAAAAACCGCGCCGAGCACGCCCAACAAAGTAAAGGGAGAGTATTGAGATATCATTGCCAAAGGCGCAGGCTGCAAGCTGATAAGGACGCACCACAGCAATACGATACATAGCAATATGGTTTTTTTAGACAACAAGGTAGTTAAAATTGTAATTATGAACCTGCGCGCACTTTGCCAGATAAAAATAGAAAAATAAATCGCTATGCTAAGCTAATTGAGTGAATAATCTTTTTTAATAGCCACCGCCTCCTGAAAATAATGATCATAAGCAAGCAGTGTAAGGATCACTGGAGAATAGAGTTAACGCCAAATCGTTCGGCCAATTGGACCCAGTCAAAAATGTTCATTGGTATTTTGGCGATTCCGGTTTTTGTTATCGCATTGGGCTGGAGTGTTGTCGGAGTGTGGATTATCTTACCTTTTGCGGGCTTGGAAATAGGCTTACTGACGTTGCTAATGTTGAAGGTGAGTCATCAGACGTATCAGCAACAAACTATTGTTATCAACAAAGAAGTTGTCAGTGTTGAAAGTGGATTCAGACAGAAAAGCAAACGTTGTTTGCCTCGTCATGGTTGCCACATTCTCTACAAAGAAACTGAGAACGACTGGCAACTTCCTGTTATTGTTATCATTTCAGACAAAGGTAAATTGGTCGTGGGCCAGTTTCTAAATTTAGCTGACCGGCAATTGTTGAAAGAAGAATTAGAGCGAGCCGGACTCATAATTTGTCGCCCTCATTGGTGGCGAGATTAAGGATAGAGGTATGAGAGATTTCGATGTCATTGTATTTGGTGCAACGTCTTTTGTGGGAAAAATCATTGCGCGCTACCTGGCTACCCATTACAGCCAACAAGAGAATGTTAAATGGGCACTGGCGGGTCGGAATCTGGATAAATTGAATTCGCTGGTCAGAGAACTACCGTCTAAACACCAAACTCAACCAGAACTGATTGTGGCAGATGTCGAAGATGACGCTGCTTTGCTGAAAATGTGCAATCGGACCCGCGTCGTTTTGTCCACTGTAGGTCCTTATTCACAGTTTGGTGAACCTGTTGTTAAGGCATGTATTGAAAGTGATGCAAGCTATGTCGATTTAACCGGTGAGCCACAATGGATCAAGGCTATGCTTGATAATTACAGCAAAGCTGCCAGTGAGAGCCAGGCAAAACTGGTAAATAGCTGCGGTTTTGACTCCATTCCATCAGATTTGGGGGTATATTTTCTACAACAACAAAGCCAATTGCATTTCGACAAACCCTGCACCAATGTGGCTATGCGGGTACGAAGAATACGCGGTGGCGCGTCGGGCGGCACGATAGCCAGCATGCTGCAGCTGGTTGAAGAAATGGGACGTGACAAATCGTTACGAAAAAAACTGGCTAATCCTTATGTGCTTTGCCCACCGAATCACGGCATGTCTGTGAGACAACCCAACATCAAAAAAGCGTGTTTCGATTCACATACCAAACGATGGATTGCGCCTTTCATCATGGCAGCGATAAATACGCGTATTGTTCATCGCAGCAATGCATTGCTGGGCAATGCCTATACCGACCACTTTATTTACGAAGAAGCGTTAGTTACTGGCAAACATACGAAGGGCGCAATGACAGGATGGATGACGACCCTCGGTTTAGGTGGTTTCATGGCTGCAGCATCGGTGCAACCATTGCGTCGTCTGATGGAGAAATACTGGCTGCCTAAGTCGGGTGAAGGCCCTTCAGAAAAAGCGCAGAAAGAAGGTTTTTTCGATATCTATTTTTATGGTGAGACCGATGCCGGCGACACATTAACGGTCAGAGTCACCGGTGATAAAGATCCCGGCTATGGTTCGACTGCACAGATGATCAGCGAAGCGGCAATCAAACTGGCAAAGTCGGAGAAATTACAATCGTTGCCTGGTGGCTTCTACACCCCTGCCAGTTGTTTTAAAGATACCCTGTTTATTCCATTGCAAGAGCATGCGGGACTCACATTTGAAGAGGTCGAGCACCGCGCAGCAAAGCGAAAACATTAACAGCAATTAACGTCTTTTTTGTTCTTAAATCGGTATAAGGTTATGAACCGTTTTATTTTGAGGCGTCCATGGAACTACATATAGAGTCAATCGAAGGTGGCATTTATCTGGTTAAAAAAGTGAATGGCGAAGTATGTCAAATCGTTAAGAACGACAAGGACATGCCACTGACTTTCCACAGTTTAGAAGAAATTAAAAGCCATTTCGCAAATGTTCAGATTGAACATGCCTGGTTAACGCAATCTACCCCCTATGAAGAAATGGTGGGCCTTGAAAGCACCCGCGAACCCATGAAGATAAAGTTAGAGTGGAAACCAGTCGCGCTTTAAAATGACGATTGAGGCACCTGAGTATGGCTGTCTGTACTTTAAAACAGTTGCCCAGCCCTACTAAAGTCCGTACATTTAGGTCGCATCTTTTAAGCATGAAAGGAACCATTTATGAAAAATGGACTTATTTTAGCGGCGACGCTTTTGTTTGCGTTGAATTCGCAGGCGGCTTCAGTATGGAAAGTAACCAATGATTCTCACACGTTATATATCGGCGGTACCTTACATATTTTAAGCCCACAGGATTATCCGCTACCATCAGGTTATAAATTCGCCTACGATGAAGCTGATAAGGTTGTATTTGAAACTGATATCGCAGCTTTGTCTTCGCCTGAATTTTCCAAACTCTCGATGCAACGGCTAACGTATCAAGATGAGCAAACATTACAGTCCACGTTACAACCAGAAACCTTCTCAGCACTTGAAGCCCACCTGCAGTCACGCGGCATCCCAATTGTAAATATGCAAAAATTGAGACCCTCTCTAGTCGGGGTAACGTTAAGTATGATTGAGTTTCAACGGTTGGGGCTGACCAGTCAGGGAGTTGACAGCTATTACTATACAATTGCCATGGGTGATGGAAAATCCATGGGTTGGTTTGAAACACCTGAAGAGCAGCTGAACTTTATTGCAAAGATGGGCGAAGGCGATGAAGATGCCTTCATTCGCTACTCCCTTGAAGATGTAAAGAAAATACCTACACTACTTGACCAATTACGAGCAGACTGGCGAGAAGGCGATATCGAAGCGCTTAATCAATACAATCTGATGGAATTTGAGCAAAGCTTTCCCAACATTTATGATGAGTTGTTGACTAAACGTAACTATAACTGGATGCCAGACATTGAAAAAATGCTAAGCACTCCAGAAATAGAGTTCATTTTGGTCGGTACCTTACACCTACCGGGTAAAACGGGTTTGCTTGACCTGCTTGAAGCTAAGGGATACACCATTACGCAAGTTTCAGATCCGTTGTAATCCTTTAAAGGGGGCTCTCCGCCCCTTTCTTTTTCCTTTTCTTCTTCGCACACGCCTCTACATTAATACTTTATTTGATTTACCTCGTACAAATTCCATTTTTAACAATGGGAATCAAAATGAAAAAGCATGTTTCATTGATCAGCAGTGTTTTAGCCACGCTATTTCTCGCTGCAGGATGTGCGTCTATGGGTGATGGTACTGTAATGGAAAAGCGTCAGGCAATTCTGGATATGCAGCAAAGCGCTATTGGCCAGCTACATAAAGAAAAGCCGGACACCCGGGCTCAGGTGATGAACGCTTCAGGTTATGCCACCTTTTCCAATGCCAATGTGAACCTGCTTTTTGTTGCCGCAGGAACAGGTTATGGTGTAGTAAACAATAATCTCACCGGCGCAAAAACCTACATGAATATGGCCGAAGGGGGCGTTGGCCTCGGTATTGGCGCAAAAGACTATCGCATCGTGATGATATTCCACACGCCAGAAGCTATGCGCCACTTTATCGAAAATGGATGGACCGCCGGAGGTAACGCTGATGCCACAGCTAAAGCCAACGACAAAGGTATTTCAGCTTCAACAGAAGCCTACCTTGGAGACGTAACTGTCTATACGATGACAGACTCTGGCATAGCCCTTCAGGCGATGCTCAAAGGAACCAAGTTTTGGGTGGATGATGAGCTTAATTAACAGTTTGATTTGATAGTAACGGCAGCAGCAATCTGACCACGTCATTGCGCTCCCCCGAATGGGCGCAATGTCTTCACTTCTGAGTTTGCAACAAGAACAGTGGGGAGATTCCCGTCGGAACTTGGCTCCGCTTAAACTATTTAATCATTTTTTGTAACTTGTCTCTAACCACCGGCTCTAGGCGCGTTAAACCCCACTGTTTTCCTGTTGTAATTGCCGCATCAATATCCTGGTGTTCATCGCCCTCATTTAACGCTACCAGCGCACCTACACGATTGCCACTGGCACAATGAACTACGATAGGTTCACCGCTGTGTTTGGCCAACAGCATATCCAGCTTTGCCGCGTTATCCAGATTTATGTCCGCTTCTCCCGCCACGGGAATGTGGTGATATTGCATACCCAACGATTCAACATAACTTTTTTCGTCCCAGTCTTGTTCCGCGTCAGGACGTAAATTGACAACATGCTTAATTCCCTGTGTCTTCATTTGCTGAAACTGCTCCTCAGAGGGCTGCCCGGACGAATAGACATTTGGAGCAGGATTCACGATATTGGGAATTTCAGACGACAGGATGGCGTCATTACGTTCGTTCGCAGCATGTACACCTGTCACTAGTAACAGTTGTAGAAAAGTGATTAGAAAAAACTTGTGTAGAGTCATTTCTCAGTGCCTCATTTGCATTTTTAGGTTTGTACGCAGCACCACGCAATAGTGTTTGTTACGGGCAAAAAAAGCTGGCAACAGCACTGTGGCCAGCTTAAACAATTGTACATTCCGAGAATTAAGCTTGTTGAGCCTTTATCCAACGGTTAATTTTTTCTTCCAGAATAGGTAGCGGTAAAGCGCCCGTATTAAGTATCTCAGCGTGAAACGCCTTAATATCAAATTTATCCCCCAACGCACTTTCGGCCTTTTCACGCAGCTCCTGAATTTTGAGCGCACCAACCTTATATGCTAATGCTTGTGAAGGAATAGCGATGTAACGTTCAACCTCAGCGACAACTTCAGTACGCGTCATTCCTGAGTTCTCCAGCATAAAGTCTATGGCCTGCTCACGTGTCCACCCCTTGGCGTGTATGCCGGTATCGACCACCAGACGCATAGCGCGCAGCTGTTCATCTTGTAAGGTACCGTAGCGATTCCAGGGGTCATCAAAAAATCCCATTTCATAACCTAAGGTTTCTGAGTACAACGCCCAGCCTTCCACATACGCAGTATTGCCGCCGAACCGCATGAAAGCAGGCAGCGCTTCATTTTCTTGCGCAAGACTGATTTGAAAGTGATGCCCCGGGGCGCCCTCGTGCAGGTAAAGGGTGACATTTCCCGTAGTCAGTCGACTGGGCAAGTCATAGGCATTAAAGTAAAACGTTCCCGGCCGTGAGCCATCAGGCGTACCTTGCTGGTATGAGCCACCCGCACTGAATTGCTCTATGGCGGGGTCATAGGGTTTGATTTCCAATTCTGATTTGGGCAGCAATGAGAAGTACTCATCAATTTTTTCGTCCACTTCGCGGCCGATACGATAATAGTCTTCAGTTAATGCTTCGCGGCTTTCAGGCTTGAACTGAGGATCATTTCGCACATATTCAAAAAACTCATTCAGGGTACCGTCAAAGTTAACTTCTTCCATGATTTCCAGCATACCGTCTTTGATTCGGTTAACTTCTTTCATGCCCAAATCATGCAGGTAATCCGGAGTGAGCGGTAAGGTTGTGGTATTTTCAATCATTTGAAGATACAGGGCTTTTCCGCCTTTCATGTCACTTAAACCGATAGATTCACGCGCGACAGGCAAATATTCATCGCGTAA
The DNA here is from genome assembly GCF_012911815.1 of Alteromonas ponticola. Lineage (GTDB taxonomy): Bacteria > Pseudomonadota > Gammaproteobacteria > Enterobacterales > Alteromonadaceae > Alteromonas > Alteromonas ponticola. Next base: position 96,807 of record NZ_JAATNW010000008.1, read on the forward strand.
AAAGTCACGAAGGCGTTCGGTTGAGTCATATATTGCTTGCGTGGCAACTTCGTACTCTTTTATCAAACGATCTTTTTCTTGCTGAGAAAAACTATCGGGCATCGTTTCAATAGGTCCCCAGAATTGCGACTCCTTCATCGGAATGCCTAGCTGGGTGTCCAACTGCTTTATTACACGATCGATGGTTAATTGCGTTTCCAGTACCCCGCTTTCCATTCCTTCCCGGAACTTTTCAATAGCACGCTCACCGATATCAATGTAGTCCTGATGGCGTGAAAGGTTATTTTCGTAATCCTCAATTGTTTTGAATGGAGCCGCGCCTTTACCACTGGCAAAAGTCGGATAAAACGTGTGAAAACCACTGAAGTGATTGATTGGACGTACTACCGTCAGGGCTCGAATTTCATCTGTCGACTCTTTCAGATCATTCTCCTGATCATACTTAAAAACATCATACGCCAGTTGGTCAGTTTGATTCAGTTTACTGCGGTCAATCTGATCTAGTTTTGCCAGGTTTAGCAGTGTATTGGTGCGTGTCGCGATGAAGTATGATTCAGTCAGATAGTCTCCTAGTTGATCTGCTCTGCGCATATCCCCTCTGAACAGGCCGAAAATCGGATTTAACGCAATTTGGCGTTCATCAGCTTCAGCAAATAGCGTAAACAATTTATCGTGTTCACTCATCGGCTTTTCTGCAGCTGTCGTTGTTTCAGTTTTCTGCGTTTCAGCCAGGACGGGCAGCGCGGTACTCGCCATTACGGCACCACTTATCAATAAGGTTTTAATCAGGCTCACAATCACATCCTATGTTTAGGTAATTGACTTACATTGAGAAACTCATGGTAGTGCAACTGTAAACCAGTGTCGAATGGGCCACGTTAATTTGACCGACAGCAGCAGTAGAAAATTGTAACGGTTTGTAAAGTCGAACGTTAGTATGAAGGTGTGGGGGGGAAGGATCCGCTCTATCTATTAGAGATTTCCAGACCAGAGCGTCTTACGTGACTGATTAACTGCGGGAAGAAATCCAGAAACACCGCGTTCAATCCATTATAATGTTGCCGTATATCGTTGACCGCTCCAGCAAATTCATTGGGGAAGCGAATGCGTCTGGCGATATTATCCAATGCAATACCCACCCCCTCTAATGATTCATATTCTTTGAACCAATCATGCTGCGTCAAGCTGGTTACCACACGTTGCATGTGTGCCGGCATTGCAGCACGCCGTTCGTTTAATAGAAAATAGCTTTTGCGCTTAAATTGTGTCAGTGGCTCGGAGTGAAAGTCGCGCCAATGCGCTATAAGAAAGTGGTCGAACACTACGTCTATTGCAATGCCCGCGAAGCGTTTACGTTTTGCCGTAAAGTAGTGCTTAGCATCTTTGATAGCAGGATGATTATCGGTAAATTTGTCCACCAGATAGTGATTGGCTAATCCTCGTTTAACTGCATTGGACAGACCGTGTGTATGTCGGTGACCGCCAAAGTCGCCAAGCAAATTACCGAAATGGGAATCTGCATTGGGCTGCGCCAGGTATAAGTGAGCCAGATAATTCATGCATGCACTCGATGTTAATTTAAAAAATAGAGTCAGGTCATGTTTAGGCGAATGGTATCTTAAAACAGAGTGTCATTCGAACGCTGAGCAGAAACGAAAAAAGCCCAGTTCAGGGCTTTTACGGACTGCATCAAAAGTAAACCTCAGACGTAGATATCTAATCGATGTTTGCGTTTGTCTTGAGGATCATTATCTACTGCATCGTCAGCAGCTTTTTCAACCTTTTCATCGTGTTTTGACTCGGAAGACTGCTCATCCCGCTGTTGTTTACTTTGCCGACGATCGGGTTCATTGCCTTCAATGCGTTTGTACTGCTCACGCTCAGACACCTTGCGTTCGTTGTCGTGATCTTCTTTTTCCTGTTGACTCAGTGCGTCAGTGCGCGCCTCGGCACTCACCTGCTTGACCCTGTCATCGGGTTTGATCACCACCCGCCCTTGCCGGGGAATTACAGAAAATAATAAATCGTCACTCATTGCTACACCTTTAGCTACCCACCTTTTATACGTAAAAAAGCAGTACTCATATCAATTTGAACTTAAATAGACTAAATAGTTTCGTTGAATGAGGATAAACAATTCGAATATCTTCTTGTCAACTACCCCCCTTCTGGTTTATGTTATCGGCAGACCTATTAAATAATTTATTTTATCTATGAATTTTTGCGCAATTAACCATCATCACCATCATATAGCATAACCTTTCGGTTTGTGCTGGAAGGTCTATTGTTTCCTTCCAGCGGCGCAAAAACACTCAGTTTACTAAGCCCCTAGAAGGAAACTTCTGGGGGTTTTTGTTTTTACGCGTGAAAAAATACGATATGAGGAAAACGACAATGAGTGAAAGTGGAAGGTTACGAATCGCCGTACAAAAATCTGGGCGCCTAAGCGATGACAGTATTGCACTGCTAAAAGCGATTGGTATAAAACTGAATATCAGAGATCGTCTGTTAATCGCCCACTCGACCAATCAACCCATCGATTTACTGCGCGTGCGGGATGACGATATTCCCGGACTGGTAATGGATGGCGTTGTCGATTTAGGCTTTATCGGTGAAAACGAGCTTGAAGAGAAGATGCTTGAACGCAAAGCGGCAGGTAAAGCCAGCGAGTTTGAAGTACTCAGAAGACTTGACTACGGCGGTTGTCGGCTATCCATCGCGGTGCCCAAAGAAGCGAGCTACAACGGTATCGGTTCGTTAGAGAAAAAGCGCGTCGCTACCACTTACCCTTATTTGCTTGAGCGCTATTTTGCGGAACAAAAAGTCAATGCGAAAGCGGTCATGCTAACCGGCTCTGTCGAAGTCGCTCCGCGCGCTGGTGTGGCAGATGCGATTTGTGACCTGGTTTCAACGGGCGCGACGCTGGAAGCAAATGGATTGGTAGAAAAAGATGTTATCTTTCGTTCAAAAGCGGTTTTAATTCAACGGGCTGACGGCGATCTGAGCGATGAAAAATTAGCCCTGATCAACCGCCTGATCCCTCGAATTGACGGCGTGATGCAGGCAAAAGAAAGTAAATACATCATGCTACATGCACCTAAAGCCTATCTTGAACAAGTTAAAAGTCTGTTACCTGGGGCCGAGAACCCAACGGTATTGCCGCTGGCGGGTAACGATGAACTGGTTGCCGTGCACGTTGTCAGCTCAGAAAACTTATTCTGGGAAACCATGGAGAAGCTTAAATCACTAGGCTGCAGCTCCATTCTAGTGATGCCAATTGAAAAAATGATGGGATAGAGGTAAGCATGATTACGTGGAACACGCTGACATCCGCCCAACAAAAAGACGCGCTGACGCGCCCTGTCATGGCGTTAGCAGGGTCAGTGAAAAGTAAGGTAAGTGAAATTATTAATGCTGTTGAACAACGTGGTGACGAGGCGGTACTTGAGCTGACCCGTCAGTTCGACTGCAATACTTTGAAAACGCTGCCGCTCAGTAGCAGGCAGCTGACTGAACTTGCCAGTCAGGTCAACGATGTGACTCGGCAGGCCATTGAAGCGGCATATGCCAACATTAAGCGTTTTCATATTGCCCAACAGCAACCTGCTGTTGTGGTAGAGACACGCCCGGGCGTGATTTGTGAACAGCACTCAGATGCCATTGAATCGGTAGGTCTCTACATTCCTGGGGGTAGCGCTCCTTTGCCTTCAACTGTATTGATGCTGGGCGTACCGGCGCAGGTCGCCGGCTGTAAAACCCGAATCCTGTGCACCCCGCCCAATGTCAACGGTACCATTGCTCCGGAAATCGCCTACGCCGCTTCGTTGTGCGGTATCCAAAAGGTCTTTTTGTGTGGTGGCGCTCAGGCTATCGCTGCGATGGCTCTGGGTACCCAGACAATCACCAAAGTTGATAAAATCTATGGGCCTGGGAACCGTTTTGTTACTGAAGCGAAACAGCAGGTAAGCCAGCGCAACGATGGCGCCGCAATTGATATGCCGGCGGGTCCCTCAGAAGTGCTGGTGATTGCTGATGCCAGCGCAAATGCGCAGTTTGTGGCCGCCGATTTACTCTCTCAAGCTGAGCACGGGGAAGATTCGCAAGCCATTCTGGTTTGTTCAAGCAAAGAGGTCATTGAACAGACACAACGTGCAGTCGAATCGCAGCTTCAGGTACTCTCAAGACAAAGTACCGCCAGTGTGGCAATGAAAAACGCAAGGTACATTCTTACGCAATCTGTCGACGAGTCGGTATTGGTCAGCAACCAATACGCGCCGGAACATTTGATTGTACAAACTGAAGATGCACGCGCTTTATTACCAGCGATTAAAAACGCAGGATCTGTCTTTCTCGGGGCCTGGTCACCTGAGTCAGCGGGCGACTATGCCTCGGGCACCAACCACGTTCTGCCCACCTATGGTTTTGCGCGCACGTATTCAAGTTTAGGCTTAAGCGACTTTGTCAGGCGTTATACCGTTCAGGAAATTACCCAACAGGGATTGCAGGAGATTGGTCAGACAATCTGCGTTCTCGCCGAAGCCGAAGGGCTGGATGCGCATAAACGTGCAGTTTCTATTAGACTGCAGGCATTAGAGGAGGCGTCAAAATGAGTGCACTTACGGAAAAGTTATTGAACTCCAATTTAAAAACGCTGACGCCTTACGAATCGGCGCGGCGTTTATTCAGTGGCGGTACTGACTGGTTGAACGCCAACGAATCTCCATTTTGTAACGACATTGAAGTCGCCCTTACTGACTATAATCGCTATCCGGATTGTCAGCCGAAAGGATTAATCAACGCCTACGCAAATTATGCACAAGTACAGGCAGATAAAGTCCTGGCTACGCGTGGCGCAGATGAGGGAATTGAGCTACTTATCCGAACTTTCTGCGAATATCAGCGAGACTCGATTCTCATCTGTCCGCCCACCTACGGCATGTACAAAATCAGTGCACAAACCTGCGGTATTAATACCGTCGAAGTACCGTTAAACGCGGACTTTTCGCTGGACGTGGCTGCGATAACCGCAGTAGAAAACGTCAATATTGTATTTTTATGTTCGCCGAACAATCCAACCGGAACCTTGCTCAACGAAGAAGATGTGGTGCAGGTGCTGACCCACTTTTCCAATAAAGCGCTGGTTGTATTAGATGAAGCCTATATTGAATTTTCAACACAACAGAATTGGGCCGCCATGCTGGACAAATTCCCCAACCTGGTGGTTTTGCGAACCTTATCCAAAGCCTTTGCACTGGCCGGACTGCGTTGTGGGTTCACGCTGGCTAACCCAGACATTATTCAATCGCTGTTAAAAACAATTGCCCCCTACCCGGTTTCCGCTCCTGTCGCACAAATTGCCCAACGGGCATTATCTGATGAAGGCATAACACTGATGCGTCAGCAGGTTGCTTACCTGACTGCAGAACAAAATCGTGTACGGGAAGCGCTGTCTGGACATGCGGGCGTGAACCTGAAAGGTGGCAACGCGGCGAATTTTATTCTGTTCCAATACACCTATCGCACACAGCTTATGCAACATCTGGTAGATAACGGGATGTTGATCCGCGATCAGTCTAAACAAGTGGGGCTGGCAGACTGTCTGCGAATGACCATTGGCAGCCGCAGCCAAAACGATCGCTTTTTATCACTACTTGACCAATATTTGAATGACACCGGAGACGTAGCATGAGTCAGCAACCTATTCTTTTTATCGACCGCGATGGCACCCTGGTGGAGGAGCCGCCCGTTGATAAACAATTGGACCGACTAGATAAACTGGTATTAGAACCCAATGTCATTCCCGTTTTACTCAAGCTTCAGGCTCAGGGCTTTCGGTTGGTTATGGTGAGCAATCAAGATGGCCTTGGCACCGCAAGCTTTCCACAGCAAGATTTTGATGCGCCGCATAATATGATGATGGCCATTTTTCAAAGTCAGGGCATTACTTTTGACGACGTTTTAATTTGTCCGCATTTTGATCATGATGACTGTAGCTGTCGCAAGCCTCGTCTGGGTTTAGTGGCTGATTACCTGCAACAAGGTCGCGTTGATTTCACACGTTCATTTGTGATTGGCGATCGGCAAACGGATTTGCAACTGGCTGAGAATATGGGGATAAAAGGGATACGCTACGACCGGACAGACCACAACTGGCGAGCGATCGAAAAACTGCTACTGGCTTCGCAGCGCACGGCCAAAGTTCGGCGCGCGACCAGTGAAACTGATATTCAGGTTGCCGTAAACTTAGATAGCGCCGATAAATCGACCATCGAAACCGGTGTGGGCTTTTTTGATCATATGCTTGATCAGATTGCCACGCACGGCGGGTTTGAGCTGCAACTGACGGTGAAAGGCGATTTGCATATCGATGACCACCATAGTGTAGAAGATACTGCGCTGGCACTGGGAGAGGCACTTAAGAAAGCGTTGGGTGATAAGCGTGGCATTGGCCGGTTTGGCTTTGCGTTACCCATGGATGAATGTCGCGCAGAATGTGTGATGGATATTTCCAACCGTCCACACCTTAAATTCGATGCCACGTTCAGCCGTGATCAGGTTGGTGGAATGGCCACAGAGATGGTTGAGCACTTCTTCTATTCACTAGCCCAAAGTATGGGCCTTTCGCTGCATTTGAGCACTACTGAGGGAAACGCACATCATCAGGTCGAAAGCCTGTTTAAAGTATTTGGACGCGCACTACGCCAGGCGATAACCCGACAGGGAAATGAATTACCCAGCAGTAAAGGAGCCCTGTGATGCAGCAAAAAGTCGTTATCGTTAACACAGGCTGCGCAAATATTTCGTCTGTGCGAATTGCGCTGGAAAAACTGGGAAGCAGTGTGCTGGTAACCGCTGATGCCGACGCGATTCACCAGGCAGATAAAGTCTTGCTGCCGGGAGTTGGCAGTGCTGGTGCTGCCATGAAAAGTATTGAACAAAAAAAGCTGACTAATGTAATTCAAGGTCTTACTCAGCCAGTACTGGGTGTGTGTCTGGGCATGCAATTAATGGTGTCTCGTTCCGAAGAAAGTCAGACAGGCTCGGTGTCGTGTCTGGATTTGATCCCCGGCGACGTGGTGCGCATGCAAGTTGGCACAAAGCGCCTTCCCCATATGGGCTGGAACACCGTATCAGCCACCGCGCAAAGTGAACTATTTAAGGGCATTCCGGACAATACTTATTTCTATTTTGTCCACAGTTATTGCGTGAAACCAAGCTCCTATACGTTAGCCGAGTGTCACTACGCGCAACCTTTCTCAGCGGCACTGATGAAGGATAATTTTTACGGGGTGCAATTTCATCCTGAGCGTTCAGGTGAAGCCGGCGCACAACTTTTAAGGAACTTCTTAGACTTATGATTATTCCAGCAATTGATTTGATCGATGGCGAAGTGGTCAGACTTTATCAGGGCGATTACGAGCAAAAAACAGCCTATGCGGCCTCTCCCCTCGATGTACTGAACCGTTACGCAGACGACGGCGCCCACTGGTTACACATTGTCGATTTGACCGGGGCCAAGGATACCGCCAAACGACAGCTCGACTTAATTCGCAAAATGACGGCAACCAAACGTATGAAGTTTCAGGCCGGCGGAGGTGTCAGAAACCAGCAGGATGTTGAACAGTTACTGCAGAGTGGTATCGACCGCGTGGTGATTGGCTCATTAGCTGTCAAACAGCCCGAAGTGGTTAAGAGCTGGCTTAGGCACTATGGAAGCGAGCGTATTGTGCTGGCGCTTGATATCAACATTGACCAACAGAATCGAAAGTGGCTGGCGGTCAATGGTTGGGAGCAAGACTCAGGAGTTCGCCTTGAACCACTGCTAGACGAGTACCTGGAAGTTGGCATAAAGCATGTGTTGTGCACAGATATAAGCCGCGACGGCACACTGTCAGGTTCAAATGTCGAACTTTATACGCAGCTGTCTCAAGACTACCCCACGATACAGTGGCAAGCCTCCGGCGGGATCGGCTCGTTAAAGGATATCCAGGCCCTGAAGCCGGCTAACGTAGCTGGCGTTATTTTAGGAAAAGCATTGTTAGAAGATAAATTTTCAGTAAAGGAGGCCGTTGAATGTTGGCAAAACGCATCATTCCCTGTTTAGACGTTCGTGACGGCAAAGTGGTTAAGGGCGTACAGTTTCGCAATCATGAAATTGTGGGCGATATTGTACCCTTAGCGGAATTTTATGGTTCTGCAGGCGCTGATGAACTGGTTTTTTACGACATCACTGCCAGCTCGGATGCACGCACCGTTGATAAAAGTTGGGTAAGCCGCATTGCCGAAGTCATTGATATCCCTTTTTGTGTTGCTGGCGGCATAAAATCAGTGAAAGAGGCAGGCCACATCCTGGAGATGGGCGCAGATAAAATTTCCATAAACTCCCCTGCCTTGATGAATCCAGAGTTGATCAATCAGTTACATGATGAATTCGGGCAGCAATGTGTGGTTATTGGTATCGACAGCCTGTTTAATGAGCAGACGCAGCAATATGAAGTCTATAAATTTACCGGCGATGAAAGTCGTACCCAACAAACTGCATGGCAAACTCTGGATTGGGTGCAAGAGGTACAACAACGGGGTGCAGGTGAGATAGTGTTAAATTGTATGAATCAGGATGGTGTCCGCCAAGGCTATGATATCAAACAGTTAAAAGCGGTACGCGAAATTTGCAACCTGCCTTTGATTGCTTCAGGTGGTGCAGGAGAAAGCCAACATTTTGAGGATGTATTTACCCAGGCAGATGTGGATGGTGCGTTAGCAGCATCGGTATTTCATAAGGGGATTATTCAGATAAACGAACTCAAAAAGCATTTGGCCACCGCTGGTATCACCATGCGGGTACCGTTTCAAAAAAAATAGGAGGTTAGATGAAACTCAGTCTTGATAATGTAAATGAGTTGGCCTGGGAGAAAATGAACGGTTTGTTACCGGTAATGGTGCAAAATGGTTATTCCGCTCAAATGTTGATGCAGGGGTATATGAATGTTGAAGCGTTACAGCAAACTCTGCGTACAAACAAAGTGACCTTTTTTAGCCGTTCTAAACAGCGACTGTGGATGAAGGGTGAAAGTTCAGGCCACACGCTAAACTTACTGGAAGCCACTGCAGACTGCGACCTCGACGCTATTTTAATTTTGGCTGCGCCAAAAGGCCCCACCTGTCACACTGGGGCGACAAGCTGCTGGTATGACAGTGCATTGCCAGATTACTCTTTTTTAGCAGAGCTGGAACAGCTTATCGCTGATCGTAAAGATGAAGCACCCGACTCCAGTTACACCGCTTCGCTCTATCAAAAAGGGATAAAAAGGATTGCCCAAAAAGTAGGTGAAGAAGGGGTGGAAACTGCATTAGCTGCCGCTACCGGGGATACTGAGGAATTAAAAAACGAAGCTGCAGACTTAACCTATCATCTGATGGTATTACTGCAAGCCGCAGATATATCTATGGCCGATGTGGTTGCAGTACTAAGGGCAAGACATACCGCAGCGAAGCCCGCTTAATCTTTGTAAATGTATCAGTCGTCGCAAAATAGTGGAACTCACTGTTTTGCGGCCTTACAACATCATTGGAACATTTGACCGGTAAGGAAAAATCTATGTCAATGATGAAGCAGTTCTGGCGGACCAACTGGTCATTCGTATTGCTACTGAGTTTGATGTTTGTATTCAGAAGCAGTATCGCAGACTGGTACCACGTCCCTTCTGGCTCCATGGAGCCAAATTTGATCGCAGGCGATCGTATTTATGTTGATAAAACCGCTTATGCTTTAGAAGTTCCATTTACTGATATCAAACTGTTTTCAACGGGAAAGGTCAACCGTGGTGACATTGTTACAATAAATAGTTCAGCCGCAAACGAACACCTGGTGAAGCGCGTTATCGGCGTACCGGGCGACAGGGTGGCGATGAAGAATAATCGACTTTACCTCAATGAGGCTCCCCTCGAATATCAAACTGTGTCGGCGACAATTAAAAACGAAAACCTTGAAAACGTTTTCCACACCATTCAGATAACGTCCGATCCACACCCTTTGTCATCTTTTGCCCCTGTCACTGTTCCCCCAGATCATGTGCTGGTACTGGGCGATAATCGCAATCGCAGCGCTGATTCACGTGTTCACGGGTTAATCCCCATCGACGAATTACAGGGTAAAGCTTTAAGTATTGTCGTCTCATTTGATCAGGAAAACTATTGGTTGCCGCGAAAAAACCGGTGGTTAAAACCGCTAATTTAACGGCCAGCGTAGGGCTCATTTCACAAAGTGCATAAATATAAAGACAATTTTGTTTACACTTTAGTTGAATAAAGATTCTGAATGCCTATTGTCAGAATTTGCTAGTGATGGTATGAAAGAAATAACACCATGGAGTATCGGTGCTCAATAAAAAACAATTTTAAGGACCATCAGATGAAAACACACACATTTCGTCGTCTTTCGTTACTCACTGCCGCCCTTGCAGTTTCTGGTTTACCTCTATCAAGCCCGGTTTTAGCACAAGAGTCTACTGCTGACGAGAACGTCGAGCGTATCGCTGTTACTGGCTCCCGAATAAAGCGGACTGATATTGAAGGCGCGTCACCTATTCAATCCATCAATGCTGGCGACATTGAAGATATGGGTTATGAAAACCTGCAGCAATTGCTAGAACGTATGCCTGCCACCGGAAGTGGAACCTTCTCTACCCGAAATAATAGCCAGGATTCAACCGCCAATGGTACCGCGGCAGTATCGTTACGCGGTTTAGGACCGGATGCGACGCTGGTACTGATCAACGGCAGACGCGTAGCCATCAGCTCTTTTGCTGAAAGCATTACTAACTCTTTTGTCGATATTAACGCCATTCCCGTCTCGGCTATTGAGCGAATTGACATCCTCAAAGATGGTGCGTCGGCTATTTACGGTTCTGATGCTGTGGCTGGTGTGGTGAACATCATACTTAAAAACGATTTTGATGGTGTTGAAGCCACTGTAGGTTACGGTGAAACTTCAGGTACCAGCTATGACGAAACAACGGCAAGTCTGGTATGGGGCTCAACCTCAGAAAAAGCCAAATCGTCGATTATTATCGATTACTTTAAAAACAGCAGATTAGCTGCAAGTGAAATGGGCCGTTTTGGTACTGCTAACCAATCACCCTATGGTGGTATGGATTTCCGCTCATCACGTGGTTACCCCGGCTATTTTTATGTTGACGGCGTCAAAACGATCGATCCAGATTGCCCGCCAGAAAATGCCACGTCCACAGGAAGCTGTTTATTCGACTATGGTCCATTCGGTCTGACCATACCAGAAGCTGAGCGTATTGGTTTAATCGGTCAGTTTGATTATGCAATTGGTAACGATATTACCGCATTTTTGGAAGTAGCTCTTCAGCGCAATACCTCTGAAGCGGGTGGCGCAGCGACACCGCTTGATGAAGATGCTGGATTGACAGTACCGGGCACCCACCCTGATAACCCGTTTGGTCAGGATATTGAGATTGGTCGATACCGTCCGGTTGATGCCAACCCAAGACGCTGGGACATTGAGTCAGACACCATGCGCATGGTATTGGGGTTACGCGGGGAAGTGGCCGATTACGATTGGGAAGCATCGGTTCAGAAAGGACGCAGCAGTTCGACTCAAAGCGGTGATCAGTCGCAAGGCTGGGTACGTGTGGACTGGCTGCAGGAGCAGATTAATTTGGGCCGTTATAACCCGTTTGGTGGCGTACAAAACCCGCAAAACGTTATCGACGATATTACCACCAGTCTGGTGCGTCAAGGCGAATCCCGCTTAACCGCATTTGATGCGAATATTACCGGTGAAGCATTTACCTTTGGTGACAGCACGGTAATGATGGCTGCCGGGGTTGAGTATCGCGAAGAACAGGTTTCTGACATACCGGATATCCAATTCCAACAGGGGTTGATATTTGGTACGGAATCAGTATCAGCCGCAGCTGAACGCGATCAGTACGCCGCATACCTGGAGCTTGCTATCCCACTAATGGATACGTTAGAGCTGGAATTAGCCGGTCGTTATGATCACTATAGTGATTTTGGCAGCACCACCAACCCTAAAATTGCATTACGCTGGGCACCCACCGATGAATTAACCGTGCGTGGCTCATGGGCACAAGGGTTTAGAGCCCCATCACTGGCGCAAATTGGTTTAGGTCCATCTGAGAAGAGTATTTTCTTCATCGACCAATACCGTTGTGATGCGACAGGTCTAGATTGTGAATCGCTAGATTACAATATTCAGTTCCAGGGCAACCCTGACCTTGAAGCTGAGGAATCCGAATCATGGAACGTGGGTGTTATCTGGGCCCCCTACCAAGAACTGGGATTAAGTGTTGATGTGTGGAACATCACTCAGGACAACAAGATTGACGAACAACAATTTGGTGTGGTCTATGATGCTGAGTGTAACGATCAGAACAGCACTATCTGTGTGCGCCTTCCCCCACAACCGGGACAGTCGCTTGGCGTGATCCAGAAGATCTTCAACACCTTTCAAAACGTTAGCTCACAAGAAGCTTCAGGGATTGATTTTGGCGTAAATTATGGGTTGGACTTCGATTCCTACGGTACCGTTAAATTTAATCTGGACTGGTCATATTTGAGCAACTTTGAAAAAGACGACTTAGATTACACTGGCGAATATCGGTATCCTGAGCACAGATGGATGTTTGGCACAAACTGGCAACACGGCCCGTTCAGCGCCAACATCAACATCAGCTACATTGGTGAATTTGAAGATACCCCTGATGCTGATTTTAACGGTGTCTTAGATTTTGAAGAAAACACAACACGAACAGTAGAAGGTCAAACACTTGTTGATCTACAGGGGGGATATAATTTCACCGACAATGTTCGTTTTGTACTGGGTGTGAATAACCTGTTTGATGAGGAACCACCATTTGCAATCGGTGACGGCGACGGTGATTTATATGGTTATGTAAGCAGTATCCATAACCCTCGTGGTCGCTTTATTTACACTAAAGCTACCTTCCGTTTCTAGTGCGTTGATAACCTGCCTACATATTTGTGGGCAGGTTTTTTACTTTTCATCACGTTTCCAGCAATACCGGCCCGGTTTTTCCCGCTCCCAGCTTATCATCAGGATTATACAGAGGGCAGCGTTGCATCGATAAGCATCCGCATCCAATACAGCCTGTCAATGAATCCCGAAGTTTTTGCAACATGGTTATGCGCTGATCGAGTTGCTGATGCCAGTCGGTTGCCAGTTGTTCCCATTGCGCATGACTCGGAGCACCGTATTTGGGCAATGATTCGAATACAGATTTAATTTCCTGAAGTGAGATGCCCAGCTGCTGCGCTACTTTGATTAAACTGACCCGACGAATAATATCGCGACCGTAGCGACGCTGATTGCCTGAATTCCGTGCACTGTTGATTAACCCTTTACGTTCATAAAAATGCAGCGCTGATACATTGACTCCGCACCTTTTCGCCACTTCTCCTACGGATAAATTTTCCATATGCAAACCATTGACCTAAACATTAGTTTAGGTTTTAGCATGCTTTCAGACTGTTAAAAAGTCAAATGATGGCACTGAAATTTTACAAAAGGGGAAAGACGATATGTACGTTATTTACGCTGAAAGTGGCAGCAAAGCGATTTCGCAGGGACCGAAAGTAATTACGCAAAAATTAAAGCAACGGCTAATTAAACTTTATATTGCTACCATGGCGTTTAAATAATGAAACCCTCACCACCCATTAACTCTGTTCCATGTGGTCTCTATCGTCTCATCGTCAGATGTTACATAGTAATGAGAATATTGGGCAGCGGTTGCACAGGCGTGAATAGGTAAAATTCTTAGCATGTCACCGAATGAAAAAATGGTGCGGGGATCAATATTCTCTTTATGCCTGATAATACCGTGCTCTTGATTGGCACTGTCGACAAACCATCCGGATAACAGCTCACCCTGCTTATTACAGACTAGCCCATAGCCACAATCGTCAGGATGGCTGTGCGTGCCATTATCTCGTGATAGCGCCATCCAGCCTGCGTCAACCAGCAGGCTATTATTGCTGTGAAAACCAATTATCGAGGTGAGTACGCTCATTGCGATATCTTCGTACGTACATAAATTAAGGCCTGCCATTACACAATCAAATGTGGCATAGACCCCTGCGCGCAACTCAGTGAGCCCGGCATGCGAAATGGGTGCAAGTACGGTAGGGGTTGAGCCCACAGAGCGCATGTTGCATTCCATTCCCAGCGTTTGTAACCGATCCGCGGCATAGAGCACCGCATCCCGTTCTGATTCTGCTATTTCACACTGGCGCTCAACCGTAAATGCTGTGTAAGATGCCCCGGCATGAGTCATCAGTCCGGCAAACGTGAGAGAATGGGAAGACGCGATTATACTGGCTACTTCAATTAACGCCGGGGAGTCCGGTTTAATGCCTGCGCGATGCCCGTCAGAATCAATTTCGATGGCCACAGACACGATGTGTTTCATTTGCACTGCTTGTTGAGAAAGAGTATTCACCGCGGCAATCGAATCGACCACTACAGTCAGACCAATGCCTTTGGCCAATAGCGCGTCGACCGCAGCGAGTTTGTTTGGAGTGAGGGTAACTGCGTAAAGTATGTCTGTGTACCCTGCATCTGCGAAATATGCGGCTTCAGCCAATGTAGAAACTGTTATCGGCATAGGCACTGGCGCGTAGATACTTGCAGCCTCAATGCTTTTAAGCGTTTTAACGTGGGGGCGCAAAGGAATTTGCTGCTGTTCACAGATATCGAACACACGCTTGGCATTATGCTTGAGTTTCTCCTGATGAATTAAACACGCAGGAGTAATTAGTTGCGTAATCGTTCTCACTACACTACCAGAAAGTGAAGCTCGAACAGGTTAGTACCAGCAAGAAGTAACATCGAAATGAACGTCATGATCATACCGATAAAACGCTGCCAGCTAGCACCATCGTGGTGCCTTAGTCCGTAAGCATGCAAAATTCTACCGAACAGTAAGGCCGACGCACCTATATGCATAACTGCATTCCAGTGACTAATACTCTCAAGACATGCCAGCATGATTAGTGTGATGGGTACATATTCATTGAAATTGGCATGAACACGGGAAATTCGCATCAGATCGTGATTACCGCCATCACCAATACCAATTTGCGCTTTGCGTCTTATTGCGATGACGGCAAGGGAAAGATACAAATAACTAAGCCCAAGTAGACTCGCATAAAAAGCGGTGATCGGTAAACTCATTGGCACTTCTCCCGGTGCGCGGTAACAATAATATTAACGGTAGTGTCAACTAGGTTTGCAGTCAATACTTTATCGATGGTATAAAAAAAGCCGCATCAGCGGCTTCTCTCATTTCTTCAGGCGGTCAGCACGTTAGCTAACTTCTCTTTTACCTGGGCCACAGGTTTGGTGCCATCGATCTTATGATATGCGCAATTACCTGCCTGAGCTTCACTCTGATAGTAACCGACCAGGGGTTCAGTTTGTTCGTGATAAACACCCAAGCGCTTACGTACGGTATCTTCCTGATCATCATCACGAACTAACAGGTCTTCACCGGTAACGTCATCCTTGCCTTCATTTTGCGGAGGATTGAACACTACATGATAGACACGACCAGACGCTGGATGCACGCGGCGACCGGCCATACGCTCAACAATTACGTCATCTGGCACATCAAACTCGATCACGTGATCAATTGCGATGCCTGCTTCTTTCATTGCATCCGCCTGGGGGATTGTGCGAGGAAACCCATCCAACAGAAAACCGTCTTTGCAGTCATCCTGAGCAATACGCTCTTTAACAAGACCGATAATGATGTCATCGGAAACCAGTTTGCCTTCATCCATCACTTGTTTTGCTTTCATACCCAGCTCAGTGCCAGCTTTAATTGCTGAGCGAAGCATATCGCCGGTTGAAATCTGCGGAATACCAAACTTGTTCATCAAAAACTGTGCTTGCGTTCCTTTTCCGGCTCCTGGTGCGCCGAGAAGTATCATTCGCATGAGTGCATTCTCCACTTTAAATATTTCTGTCGGCACTTTACACACTCCGCGCATTTGTGACAAGCGAAACGAAGATTTTTCACTGCATACCCGAGGACAATTAAATTGTAAAAAGATTTATTTATGTACCAGACAATAAAAAATGGGCCATAAAGGCCCATTTTACACACTTAAATTACCAATTTTACGACTATTTAGCCAAGTTCATTAATAAAGTGTTTAATTTGCGTACAAAGCTTGATGGGTCTTTTAAGCTTCCCTGTTCAGACAACGCAGCCTGATCATACAACACCTCCACCCACTGCTTGAACATTTGCTCGTCTTGTAGATCAGATAACATTTTAACCAGTTGATGCTCCGGGTTGAGCTCGAAGTGATACTTCACGTCAGGTACCTGTTGTCCTGCTGCTTGCATCAATTTAACCATTTGCGTACTCATACCATGTTCATCCGCTACGATACACGCCGGCGAGTCGGTTAAACGATGAGTAAATTTCACATCTTCAACTTTATCGCCTAGCGCAGTTTTCGCTCGCTCTAGGACCCCTTCGATTTGCTTCTCTGCCTCTTCCTGAGCTTTTTTGGTCTCTTCATCGTCCAAATCGCCTAAATCTAAATTACCTTTAGCAATAGACTGGAACGATTTTTCATTGAACTCAGTCAGGTGAGACATAAGCCATTCGTCAATGCGCTCGCCCAAGAGTAACACTTCGATCCCTTTTTTGCGGAAAATTTCAAGGTGAGGACTGGTTTTCGCAGCCTGATAGCTGTCAGCCGTCACATAGTAAATTTTGTTCTGTCCCTCTTTCATGCGTTCGATATAGTCGGCTAACGATACCGTTTGCGCATCGGTTTCGCTATGCGTAGAGGAGAAGCGCAATAACCCTGCAATTTTTTCGCGATTGCTAAAGTCCTCGGCCGGCCCTTCCTTAAGCACATTACCAAATTCATTCCAGAAGCTCTGATATTTTTCTTTATCGTTCTTAGCCATTTTTTCAAGCATCTGCAGAACGCGTTTGGTGCAGCCCTGACGTAGCGCTTGAGTGATTTTATTATCCTGTAGGATTTCGCGAGACACATTCAACGGCAAATCATTTGAGTCCAGCAGCCCTTTAACAAATCGTAAGTACGTCGGCATAAACTGTTCTGCGTCATCCATGATAAACACGCGCTGAACATATAATTTTAAGCCGTGACTTTGCTCACGGTTCCACATATCAAACGGTGCTTTGCTGGGAATATACAGCAGACTGGTATATTCGGTTTTACCTTCCACTTTGTTATGCGCCCACGATAGGGGATCCGCAAAATCGTGAGAAACGTGTTTATAGAACTCCTTGTATTCTTCGTCAGATATATCTGACTTATCACGCGTCCACAGCGCAGTGGCTTTATTGACACTCTCCCACTGGCCAGGCTGAGCAGGAATCTTTTCACCATCTGGGCCTTCCTGTTCTGCCACCTCATCTTTCCACATCTGTACCGGTATACTGATGTGGTCTGAGTATTTATTGACTATTGAGCGAAGACGCCAGGAATCCGCAAATTCCTTTTCCTCTTCACGTAAATGCAGCACAATTTCAGTGCCTCGACCGGGCTTGTTAATATCAGCAACTGTGAATTCACCTTCACCGTCGGAAATCCACTCAACACCCTGATCCGCATTTTCGCCCGCCGCACGGGTACGAACTGTTACCTTGTCTGCGACGATAAACGCCGAATAAAAACCTACGCCAAACTGGCCGATCAGTTGCGAATCTTTCGCCGAATCACCAGAAAGTTTGTTGAAAAAATCCTTCGTACCTGATTTTGCAATCGTACCCAGGTTAGCAATGACTTCGTCACGCGACATGCCGATACCGTTATCGGCAATGGTAATAGTGCCGGCGTCTTTGTTAACGCTGATTTTTACATTCAGATCGCCATCGTCTTCGTACAGCGCATCATTTTCCAACGCTTTAAAACGAAGCTTATCCGCGGCATCGGCGGCGTTTGATACGAGTTCTCGAAGAAAAATTTCTTTGTTTGAGTACAAAGAATGGATCATTAAATTGAGAAGTTGTTTAACTTCGGTTTGGAAACCGTGGGTTTCTTGATGGGCTGCTTCAGCCATAAACCAGATTCTCCTAGTTAAATGGAATTACTTTCAAAACTGGGAGGTAGGGTCTGAAGCACTAAATTTCAATGCCTAAAACGAAATTTATAATGTACGACGTCCAGAAAAAGCATGTGTCAAAGTGTTGCCATCAATATATTCAAGCTCACCACCTACCGGAACACCGTGCGCAATCCGGCTTGCCTTTATTTTGTATTTAGCACATAGCTGAGCAATGTAGTGAGCCGTAGCCTCCCCTTCCACAGTGGGGTTGGTAGCCAGAATGACTTCGCTCACGGGATTTTCTTTTAACTGCGATTCGAGGATCGTAAGCCCGATTTCTTCCGGGCCAATCCCGTCAATAGGGGAAAGGTGGCCCATTAAAACAAAATATGTCCCATCGAAGGCCATGGTCTGCTCGACAGCAAGCACATCCTGCGGGCTTTCAACAATACACAACACCCCGGACTCACTTCGCTGAGGATGCGCACATATCTCACAGAGGTCTTTTTCAGTGAACGTCCGGCATTGACTACAATGCCGAATATGTTCCATAGCATTATGCAGTACCGTACTAAGCTTCAGCGCGCCTTCACGATTCCGTTCCAGTAAATGGAATGCCATGCGTTGTGCACTTTTCTTACCCACGCCGGGCAAACAGGTAAGCGAGTCAATCAACTCGCTTAGAAGAGGACTGAATCTCATTAATTAAAACGGCATTTTGAAGCCAGGAGGCATTTGCATTCCACCTGTCACTGAACCCATTTTTTCTTTGCTGGTTTCCTGAATTCGGCGAACGCCATCGTTGAATGCAGCAGCCACTAAGTCTTCTAACATATCCTTGTCGTCTTCCATCAGGCTAGGATCAATTTCTACACGACGCACATTGTGATTACAGGTTAGCGTAACTTTAACCATACCTGCTCCGGCTTCACCGGTCACTTCGACATTAGCTAACTCTTCCTGAGCTTTTTGCATGCGCTCTTGCATTTGCTGCGCCTGCTTCATGATATTTCCCATTCCACCTTTAAACATAATTTCACCTGTTAAATTTAATTGTCATTTCCTGACGTTATCGGGCTTTAATCGATTCAGGCAGCACTTTCCCTGAAAACGTGCTCAACAACGCCTGGATTGCTTCATCTTTTTCGAAAACCGTTTCCGCGTGCGTTTGTCGCATCGCGTTCACATCTTGCTGTAAAGAAAACGGTGTTGATGCCGGGCTCCCCGTATTCACCACAAGCTCGACATTCTCTTTTAAAACCTCACTAAGCGCGTGTTTTAACTGCTCGATTGAACTATCGTTAAGTAAATGCGACTGACTCTGGTCAATTTCAAGGGTAACAGTGTTCCCCTGCTGCTCGAATGACGCATGCAACGCCAACTGCTTCAATAGACCGGCGATGTTCATTTGCTCAACTCTGGCACTCCAGTTGTCAATCTGACTGGCATGAAGTAACTTCTCACCACTGTCCAGGTACGCTGTCAGTGCGCCCCGATACTCACCCGCTGATAACGTGTCTGAAGCCGGGACCTGCTCGCTGCTATCTTTCGCAATGGACTGCTCTGGCTCCTGATGATTTGTCAGTGACGGCTCAGCAGCGGTATTGACGCTATTTTCCCAAGGAGGGCGATCATCAATATCATCATCTGGTGTCGATGCCATCGAATGTGCGGCTGACGGCGCTGGTGATTCTTTTGTCTGATTAGATTCAGTGACAGATTCGGTCCCATCAACTTCGGGAACAACCGCGTTTCTGAGTTGGCTTAAGCTGGCAACCGGCGTTGCCGCCTCAGACTTTTTTACCTCGGCAGAGTTCTCCTCTTCCGCATTGGCCTTTAAGCGTTTTCTAAGCGCAAGCATTTCCTCAACCGAAGACAGGGCGTTTTGCTCAACCACGGGCTGCTTTTCGGACGATTCGGGTGGTGCAGGATTTTCGCTAAAGTATTGTCCGGGAAAGTAGTCATCATCACCTTGATAGTGAGTGTCCGTTTCTTCTGTCGCTGTCGGTATTTCTGAATGTACATCAGTCTGGCTGCGAAGTTGTTGGGCCTGATGCTCAATTTCACTGACTTGATGATGTAATGATTCTGTCTCTTTGCTATCATCCTCCAACATGCTATCAGAGGTTGTGGAAGACTCATCAGCGTCCTTAACGTCATCAGACACATTGTGTTCATCTGACAGCTGTACCGCCGACGTCGGAGGTTGCGCCCCTTCAATGATAAGCTGCGTATTTTCCAGCCCACCAACAGGCGCAAACGACATCATTCTCAATACAGTCATTTCCAAACCACTGCGACCATCTACCGCATAAGGCAGATCCTTTTTTCCTTGCAGGGCAATTTGATACATTAACTGCACTACTTCAGGTGCCAAATTTTTTGCTAATTGGAATATAGATTTAGCAGACGTTGTTTCGAGTTTACACGCCTCGGGTACCCATTGGGTTAACGCGACCTGATGCAGCAAACTGCTTAGTTCAGCCACGATTTGGCCATAGTCGGGCGCTTGCGAGGACATTTGATCTACTATTGCCAGAACGTCCTGGGCTTTTTTACTGGTAATGGCCAGCAGCAATTTCAAAACCTGATTGCGATCCATCAACCCCAGCATGTCAGTTACCACCGATGCACCGACCTGATTATCGCCCTGAGCGATAGCCTGATCGGTAAGGCTCAATGCGTCACGCATACTGCCTTGGGCGGCTCTGGCTAATAAAGCCAGCGCACTGTTTTCAAAGGGGAGCTTTTCCTGCTCCAATATATGTTGCAATTGGCCGCTGATCTGTTCTCTGGAAAGGGCCTTTAAGTTGAACTGCAGGCATCGAGAGAGAATAGTAATCGGAAGCTTCTGAGGATCGGTGGTGGCCAGCAAAAATTTAACATGCGGTGGCGGCTCTTCCAGTGTTTTCAGCAAGGCATTAAAGCTGTGTTTGGAAAGCATGTGCACTTCGTCGATGAGGTAAACTTTATACCGACCACGGGTTGGTTTGTATTGAACATTATCCAGCAGGTCGCGGGTATCTTCGACTTTAGTGCGCGAGGCCGCATCAATTTCAAGCAAATCCACATAATTGCCTTGCTCAATTTCGACGCATGTCGGGCATACGCCACAAGGATTGGCGCCCTGCCCTTGCTCGCAGTTAAGACTTTTAGAGAAAATTCTGGCAATGGTAGTTTTACCTACCCCGCGGGTGCCGGTGAATAAATAAGCATGATGCAATCGATCATTATCCAGGGCATTAATGATGGCAGTTTTTACGTGTTCCTGCCCCACTAACTCACTGAACTTACCGGGACGCCATTTTCGCGCCAGAACCTGATAACTCATAGACTCTTGCTACCTTTAGTCGCCTTCAAACTCACAAATTGTGAACGGGGTAATTCCGGTCTCGTGA
This sequence comes from Alteromonas ponticola, assembly GCF_012911815.1. GTDB lineage: Bacteria > Pseudomonadota > Gammaproteobacteria > Enterobacterales > Alteromonadaceae > Alteromonas > Alteromonas ponticola. The sequence goes on from NZ_JAATNW010000008.1 coordinate 118,314, forward strand.
AGCTTCTCGTAACCGCCTAAGTCGGGTAAGCCAATAACGAAACCCGCATGCTCAACAATACCACCCAGTGCACGGATCAGGTTTGCTGATGCTGTCATCGTACCACCCGTGGCAAGAAGATCGTCAATCAACAAGACTTTCTCACCGGGCTTCACCGCATCTTTATGGATTTCCAATGTATCCATCCCATATTCAAGCTCGTAGCTTTCGCTAACTACTTCTCTGGGCAATTTATTTGGTTTGCGCACTGGGATGAAACCAATACCCATTGCAAGTGCTAGCGGCGCTCCAAATAAGAATCCTCGCGCCTCAGTTCCGGCAACCTTGTCGAAGCCCATGTTACTAAATTTATCTTTCATTAATTGAATACAAGCATGAAACGCTTCGTGATCCTCAAGAACACTGGTTACATCCCTGAACATAATGCCTGCTTTTGGATAATCAGGCACAGTCTTAACGACTGATTTAATGTATTCAGCTGTCACAATAAAACCTATTACTTTTACGAGTTATTTATTAGTATTTTTGTTAAAACCAAAAAGTGAACCAGCCGGCAATGATATGCATTAAGGGAAGCGCCACTAATACCGCGATGATGGCGAAGAAATACCACCAATTAAACGGTTCGTTGAACTTTATATTATCAGCCATGTGAATTACTCGGAAATTGACAAAACAAAAGACGGTAAATGGTAATCTAATCACCGAAAAAATGACAGCCCTTCTCTAAAAGATAGTGCCGATTTGTCAGCTTTTACAAGCGTAGCAGTCGAATTATCCGGACTCTGCCGGCAACAGAATATCTTTTTGCAGCATATCAGCGATGGCAACATCAAGCCCCGCCTCGACGGTGATAACATCGACATCAGGCATCGCACTTAGCGCGTATGCTTTTAACGCGTCAATACCAACGGCTTCGTGTTGCTCAGATAAGTAGCCCAATATATATGCAGTTGGCGGAGCTAATTTACTAAAATTAACCTGATTATTTCTGTCCCGGTAAACAACATAATGATGTGGAGCTGAAGGCTCAGAGGGTTGGTAAGAAGAGGAAATTTGATGCACCGGAAATGGGTAGCTGACCAAAGAGGTTAATGGAGATAACCTGACATTCTTACTGTCGTCGATGGAATCGCAATAGGTGACATCTTCATCGCGAATGCTAATGGCTAACTCAAGCCATTCATAATGAGCAAGACTGAGCGCAAAGATAGGTAGCTGTTCTTTTTGTAAATCAAGGTGATGCAAGAAATTTACGAAGGCTTCACTAATGGCAACAAAGTAAGGCGATTTACACTCCCAATGCTGGAAAAAATCTCTGACTAGCTCATGCCATCTTGGATCCCTGATGATACTTTTTAATACTGGAAACCCACTATCGATAAAACTCAATACATTATTAAAAAGCAACGATTGATAAATACCCATTCGGCGAACCGTATCTTCATCACCGTTAACAGGCTCCCCAGAGCGAACGGCTGATACAAATCGTTGTTGAATCAGCTGAAAGGACTGCGTCATATCGCACCCACTTCTTTACCAGCGCTGGTTTTAGCGCGATGAATGCTTTGTAACGATTTAATCCTATCGATTTCAATGAGTAATTTTGCTAACGGAGGAATATTGAAGTCCCGTTCAAGTAAGGTGGGGAAAACGCCATGCGTTTTGTAAGCAAAGTCTAACAGATCCCAGACAGGCTCAATAACATCGGCACCATGCGTATCCACTTTTAAGTCTTCAGCTTCATCAAAATGACCCGCAATATGGCCGTAAACAATTTTATCGGTTGGTAGCGCCTTAATAAATTGATACGGATCATAGTGATGATTAATGCTATTCACATATACATTATTGACGTCTAACAACATTTGGCATTGTGCTTCATCCATCACAGCATTGATAAATTCAATTTCGGATAACTGTGTGTCGGTGGCCAGATAATATGACACATTTTCTAATACCAAAGGTCGCTCTAGTACTTCCTGTACCTGCCTGATTCGCTGAGATACATAGCGAACAGCTTCTACAGTAAAAGGAATAGGCATTAGATCGTATAGGTGGCCATCTAGTGAACAATAACTTAGATGTTCACTGTAAATCGGTATTTCATGCGTATCTAAAAAGCGTTTGATTGACTTTACCAATTTAAAATCAATCGGATCCGGGCTGCCGATTGAGAGTGACAGCCCATGAGTGCTGATTGGACGTTGTCTGGCGCAGCGCTCAAACTCACGTTTGAACCGCCCTCCAATCGGGATCCAATTCTCCGGAGCGACTTCGAAGAAATCAACTTGTGCAGGGAGCTCTGGCAACAACTGCTCCAGCATTTCACGCCTTAGCCCTAATCCTGCACCACTAATTTGCTTCACATTATCTCCTGAATTTTAATGCAAATGCTCACTACGACTTAGATACTACCGCACTTTCCTTCGCCGCATTTACCTTCCTTTTTGTCTTTGCTTTTATCTTTGTGCTTATGTTTGTCACCACCACATTTGCCTTCGCCACATTTTCCTTCGCGCTTGGCTTTGTCGCCACCACATTTACCTTCACCTTTGGCTTTATCGCCACCACACTTGCCTTCGTGCTTAGCTTTGTCACCGCCGCATTTCCCTTCACCGCACTTACCTTCTTTCGCATCTTGTACGTAGCCCGACGTTAAGTGTTCCATTCCAAATGGGTTTTCACCAGCGACTACCTGGCCAGCTCCAAGTGTTGTCAATGCTGCAAATCCAAATGCACTTGCAGCTACTTTTGTACTATGTTTCATTCGCTTTTCTCCAAGACAGTTATAACACCAATGTGTCACTGAACAGACCGACGCACTGACACTTATATTTCAAAATAATCCAAATTCATGAAATCGCGCGCTATTCGGGTCAGGTGAACGAATAAATACGACGAGATCATTAAATTTAATTAAGCCATTTGCCTTAATTCATCATATGAATATATGGTAAAACAACTATTCATATGAATAGTTTTAATTTTTCGAAGGTGATCGAATGATATACCTGCGATGTAATCTTTAACTTTTCCAGAATGGAATCAATACATGAAACTCAGTCTACCCCTTACTACACTGACCTTAGTGGCCACTTCACTTTACTCAAGTTACACTTTTTCGACGGAACGTCTTTTAACAGGCGAATACAAAGCGGTGCATGGTAGTGTAAAAACGAAAGAAATTTCAAACCCTGCCGCTGGAGAAACACCTGAACAAATCGGCCGCTACTCAGTGTGGCTGGTAAACGCAAATTGGGGAAATCTTTCCAAAAAGGAAAAGAGCAAAACCAAGTACATTGTTAGATTGCAGGGTACGCTGCGCGGACAAGTCAACCCGCAGGACTTCAGCGCAAAGCATACTATGGTCGATGACGGCAGAAAATACATCATTCGAAGCGATGGCGATCAATTGATGCCAATCTCAGGCGATCCGTTTTGTTCTACCGGACAACCTATGCAAGTGCAAGAGACAGTCAACCTGGTTTCAGGTACGGGGATTTATTCAAATCTGATTACGGGTACAATTACGCTGAAGGGAACGGTTAACAACTGTCCACAGCAGGAAGGATTTGGAAACAACGATTTTCATGTGATCGCTGACCAGAGCACTATATTTTTCGAGTAATAAACGTTTTAACTACTTCCTTTATGCAGGTAAGCGGTCGGCATTACCCAACTCCAACGGTGCCGACTGCTAATTTAATGCTGTAGTAAGCTTTTACACGTAAACTCAATTGTACAATGCTCCATTCATTGACACTATCTGCTCCCTCGTAGAGGAACCTCGCACATCAAACGACCATTCGCTGCACAAAGTGTTAATCCCTATCATTGACAACCATTTAGTCAAATTCCTATTAAAATTAAGTGCTGCCAACCGAAAAACAAAAATTCACTTTAACTATACCTAAATCACTTATCATTCTTCACGTGGATTATCTGATGCACCGTAGACGGGTTCACGTTTCCCCTCAAAATTAAGCCACGGGCTGTGCGAGTTTTGTAAACTCCATGGGTGTTAATTAGTTCAATTAGCGATGCGGCCGACAGTGATTATAGTCTTCACTCCATCACTCAATTCGTCGGCGAGCCTCCGCCAGATTGCGGAACCAGTACTGATTCAGGCACTCATCCCTCAGCTTTCCGTTATAACTTTCTACAAACCCATTTTCAGTAGGCTTTCCCGGCCGGATATTTTTCACGTCCAGATTATGTTGCAGCGGCCAGGCTAAAAATGCCCGGTTGGTAAACTCACTGGCATTATCGCGGATCAACTGTTCTAGTAACCCTCGTACTTCTCTGACCCGTTCAAACAGACGAATAATACGTTCGCTGCTTAGGCTGTAATCGATCTCTACGGCAATAGCCTCGCGGGTATACTCATCCACCAGATTAAACACGCGGAACTGGTTTCCGCTAAACAATGCATCGTGTACAAAGTTCATGGACCAGCGTTGCATCGGTTTCGTCGCCCGTTTAAAGGGGACTTCCCGCTGCTGGGCGACCCGGCTACGCCTTTTACGACGCGGGATCTGGAGCCCAAGTCCTGTTTACAAACGCTCAACACGTTTACGATTGACCGACCTAAATTCGCCCCGGACAAGGAGCGTTAAGCGTGGACTGCCGAAGCGCATGCGCTGCTTCGCCAGCGCACACAGTCGCTCACTTGTGGCCTAATTGACGATACTGGGCTTGGTCTGATAGCGCCGCGTCATCCGGTTTAATCCGGCCAACTGGCATGCCCGACGTTCGCTGATCTGTGTATGGGGAAGCATGTGAGCCACTGTCTGGCGACGATGCGCGCGACTCAATGATAGTTTCCCTCAAGAGCTGCCTTAAGTGCCTGGATATCCAGTTCTTTCTCGCCAAGCAACTGTTTCAGCTATCGGTTTTCTTCTTCCATCAACTTAAGGCGCTTGATATCGCCTGACTCCATACCACTGTACTTGGATTGCCAGCGATAAAATGTCTGCTCACTGATCCCATATAACCGGCAGATATCAGCGACTTTTATCCCAGATTCTTTGATTTTAAGGATCTTGACGATCTGTGTCTCGCAGTATTTTTGACTTTTGCAATGTCGTTTCCTCTTTCTTTCAGTTTAGAGAAAACTCACATCAGCGGTGTATTAAATTAGTTGGGTAACGTCATGACCACAGTGCTGTGAATTTTTCAGACGCGTGAAATGCAAAAAAGGGCCATCCTTTCGGATAGCCCTCGCTGAGAGACAGTTTCTCTTAGAATGGGAGCCCCGTAGCCGGCAAGGGACACTGTGCTACTCTCACATGGGGGCGGAGGTAGACCGAATGTCCGGTGGACATTCGCCGCTGCCGTAGCGGCACGCCATGGGTGAACACGGAATTGAGAGAATGAACATTTTCATTCTCGCCGTGTGAACGACCTGAGCTCTGCGAAGGGCTGGACCAGCTCGCTGGGCGTGACTGGACAACCTACCAGGGACGGCTTGTTACTCTGAATCATTGCAGCAAGGCAAACCTAAACTGTTACCCAATGGGTTAGGTCTTGCTATGAGAGAGTGGCACCTTGGTGCTACTTCAAAAACAAAAAACCCAGCTTTCGCTGGGTTCTTTGTTTTTAGAATGGGAGCCCCGTAGTCGGCAAGGGACACTGTGCTACTCTCACATGGGGGTGATGAGCGGTGAGCGCAGCGAGCGAGGAGTGCCTGTGGCACGCCGAGAGTGAAGAACCGGCAGCATGGATGCTGCCGTGGACATTTCACCAGGGATGGGTTGTTACGCCAGTTCTTAAGCAGATACGCAACCCTAAACTGTTACCCGATGGGTTAGGTCTCCCTGTCAGATTAGCACGCAAGTGCTTTTCTAAGTGAAAGGGCTATCCTGAGTGGAACAACAGTTCAATGAGTTTTTCCGGGCGTGAAATGCAAAAAAGGGCCATCCTTTCGGATAGCCCTTTCTCTTAGAATGGGAGCCTGGCGGTGTGCTACTCTCACATGGGGAGACCCCACACTACCATCGCCGCTAATGCGTTTCACTTCTGAGTTCGGAATGGGATCAGGTGGGACCGCATCGCTATGGCCGCCAGGCAAAAAAGGTTGTTACCGAATAATTCGATAACTTAACAATTCTGGAAAATCTGATATCAATTCAATCAAGAGTAACGCTTTACTCTACGTTAGCTAGTCTTTCACACACAACACTTAATCAGCGTTTCATTCTGATGAATGAAGCTACTTAGGCGTTGTATGGTTAAGCCTCTCGGGTAATTAGTACAGGTTAGCTTAACGCCTTACAACGCTTCCACACCCTGCCTATCAACGTCATCGTCTTTAACAACCCTTCCAGGACTTACGTCCAGGGA
>NZ_JAATNW010000009.1 GCF_012911815.1 Alteromonas ponticola
CGGTGTTCCGTGAACGGGTGGAAGCGGGAATAAGCGAATGAACAGTTTCATTCGCGCCGCTGGAACGACCCGAGCTCTGCGAGGGGCTGGGGTCGCACAGTAGGTGCTGGTGTTGGCAGAAAATTGCACCTGCATTTTCTGCACTTGCGACATCCCTGTCGGGCGTTGCTAAGATTATCGAATAATCAACGCTGACACGAGTCATCTGAGAAAAAGGTCGCGCAAGCGGCCTTTTTTGTGTTTAAGTTTCCAAAAACGCCAGTTCACCTATTTCAAGCTGATCTGTGGGCAGTTTCGTGAAGCGTGCAGCACCAGGGTGATAAGTGCGTGACCTATTGCCAAGCCAACATCTCAACGTTCAGTCTGCTTATAGGGGAAAACCCCTATTTATTCTCACCGATTAATCGTCAATGATTAAATGGTAAATTAATTTTTACGTTACTCAATATGAGTCTCCCAGCAAAAAGTAACACTGATTGTCTTAACGGCTCAGCTGTCCACTTTATTTGGCATTTTTTTACCCTCCTTTTTGGAGGGTTTTTTATTGCTGTTATAACTATCTTTAGCCCCATAGGTTAAAAAGATGTTAGCTAAAAGTTATATTTTCTAGGGGTAACTCCTCATTTCAGTACCAATCTGATTCACAGATACTAAATTGGTCAATTAGAATTGAGGTGTTTCATGAACGTATTTAAATCCAAATCACTTGTTTCGTTAGCTATTGCCGTTGCGTTACCTTGCAGCGTGCAAGCAAAAACTTTTGATGACGACCTACAGGCATTAATCAGTGCTAACCCATTGGGCCTACATCAAGTTATCGTTACTTTTGATGGAACAGGCGCGCCCACTGCTGACCAACTAAACGCAATTCAGGCGTTAGGCATCGACAAAGGCGTAAGTCTGCAAAACCTTCCTATTGTTGGGTTGTTGGCTACGCAGGATCAAATCAACCAGCTATACGCCCGCCCTGATGTAGTTTCTGTGTGGAATAACGACAAGCTCAAACTGGAAAACCACGAGTCTACCCAAATCACGGGTGTACAGGCGATGCGTGCTGATAAAGATCTGCGTAATAACGGCGTGCCCTATTCTGGCGCGGGAATTGGCGTAGTCGTGAACGATTCTGGTGTGGATGGGACCCACGGCGATTTGGCGTTTCCCGACCACGTAGTACAAAATGTATTGGCACAAACGAATCTTCACAGTTTAGACACTATGTTGCCAATCACCTATCAGGAAAATGTTGCCAACACCGACATCGGTGGTGGTCATGGGACACACGTTGCCGGAACGGTAGGTGGCAATGGGGCGAAGAGCGGTGGGCTGCACGCGGGCGTTGCACCGGGTGCTGACATTATAGGTTACGGCTCAGGTGCAGGTTTATTCATTCTAGATACGCTGGGTGGTTTCGATTATGCACTTACACACCAGTACGATTATAACATCCGCGTAATTTCCAATTCATTTGGTAACACTGGCGATGTAGGTACTGATTTCAACCCGGATGATCCCACCAACGTAGCCACCAAAGCATTGGCTGATCGTGGCATTATTACGGTATTCTCTGCCGGTAACTCGGGTCCGGGTGAATCGACCATTACCGGTAACTTTAAAAAGGCACCTTGGGTAATAACGGTAGCTGCGGGTGATAAAAATGGCGATCTGGCCGAATTCAGTTCACGCGGTGTTGACGGCAAAGGCGGTGAGGCCATTGTTCAGGGTGAAGTGTTTACCTGGGAAGATCGCCCAACTATTACGGCGCCCGGTGTTGATGTTATTTCTGCACGCGCCTCAACGTCAAGCTTAGGCGGTTTAAGCGCACAAGATGATGCTGCAATGATTGAACCCGCGTTTTTACCTTATTACACAGTGTCCAGCGGTACTTCAATGGCGGCGCCGCATGTTTCAGGTATTGTTGCATTAATGTTGGAAGCGGATCCCACTTTGCAATGGCAGGATGTTAAACGTATTTTACAAAATACCGCGACGCCAATGGCAGGCTTAGAGGAATGGGAAGCCGGCGCAGGTTACGTTAATGCTCACGCCGCCGTTACCGCTGTGGTTAATGGAGAGCAAGTATTTGGTGATACAGTGAAACAAAACCGTGACTTCAATGCGAACGCGCTGGTCACTGAGGGTGACAGCTTCACCCTGACAACCACTTACTTACCCGCGGGTGAATCACCTACGGAAACGTTTGAAGTGGAAGAGAATGTAGCAATGGTTGTTGCCAGTGCCCGTATAGAAACAGCAACCGCGTTTGTTCTTGAAGATCCAGAAGGTAATCGTTACGGTTCTGGCATTGGTCTGCCAGTATTAGGCTCTGCGGTTGGCACCGCTGCTCCTGGTATGCCCGGTACCTGGAAGTTATATAGCCGGGGAATTGGCAGCATCAGTGGCGTATCTTTAGATCCACTGGGCGTCACTAATGGTGTCGGTGTACCAAGCACGGTAGATGTGAATATCCGTTTGTTGGAAACCGCCGGGTTTGAAGGTATCGCAGACACCCAAGGTGAGCCGAGCCGTCCTTTTGTAGAATATGTCACTGCGCGCCACCTGATGGACGCAACGACACAGGGCTTCATGCCGCATCAAAATATGACACGTGAAGATCTGGCCGACACTCTGACCCTGGCAGCAAATGTTCGCCAGTCAACTAAGGGTAACCAATTGCAGTTTTCTGACGCCGATCCGGTTTATTCAGCGGCACTGAATTCAGTAAGCGAAACGGGTAGCATTCTCGATGACCTTGGCCATTCAGATGAGCCTGTGATGTTGCCTAAATCAGAAACCGAATTTCATCCACAAGATGAAATCAGTCGTGAGGAGTTAGCCTACTCACTGGTGCAATCGCTGGGTTTACAAGATGTCGCCACTTCGTTCGACCCAAACAATACCATTATTGCTGTGGTATTTGACCAAGCGGTTGAAGTAATGGATACCAATGAGATAGCACCTGAGATGCGAGGTTACGTGCAAAGCGCCCTGGCGTTGGGCTTGTTGGATGTCACAGTTGAAGTGGAGCAGGGCAAGTTTGATATCAACCCTGTGTTAAAGGCCTACTTCAAACCTGCTGAATCAGTATCGCGAGGTGAGGCTGCTTACATAATCACGGAATTTGATCAGCTAAACGCGCAGTAAAACAACTACTCTAAAAGGCCGGCTTTGCCGGCCAATCTGATTAGCTCAGCCGAGCTACTTACATTCAGCTTTTTGTAAATATTGCTTCGATGATTTTCAGCCGTTTTCAGACTCATATTTAATAGTTCTGCAATTTTTTTACTGGTGTTGCCTGCTGCCACCAGAAAAAATACCTCACGCTCTCTTCTGGTTAATGCCGTTAGTGGATTTGTCCTGGCCGCGCTGACGTTTTTCTCTGCATCAAGGGGTGCGCCCGTTTTCTGCGTGTAAAAATATCGCTGACCCTGAGCAATAGCGACGATGGCTTTTTGTAACTCCTCACTGGATGATTCTTTAAGCATATAACCTTTAGCGCCTGCGCCTTCCATTGCTTCAACATATTCCAGTTCATTGTGCATAGAAAGCACCAGTACTTTTGCCTCAGGTCGTTGTGCCAGTAGCTTGTCTATCGCCACCAATCCGCTCATACGAGGCATAGATATATCCATGATGGCGACATCCGGTTGCAGCCTAATCACCTGTTCGATAAATTCAACACCATCACCGCATTCGCCAATGACTGAAATATGGTCAGTCGCATCCAGCATTTGCACCAGGCCCTGGCGCATCAGCACGTGATCGTCAGCAATAACTACAGAGATGTTCATAATGGTATCGTTAGTGAAATTCGCGTTCCATGCTCAGGCGACGAATGAATATTCAAATCAGCATTGAACGCCTTTGCACGGTCTTCAATACTGGCTAATCCCACACCAGGGGTAATGTTTTCACGTGAGAAGCCTTTACCGTTATCAATCAGGTTTAACATGACCATATTGAAATGTTGCTTGACGGTAACGGTGACAGCGCTTGAATGAGCATGTTTAATTGAATTCACTAACGACTCTTGGGTAACACGAAATATCAGTATACTAATATCTTTAGGCAAATCGGGCTGAACGTCAACTTCACATGAGTAGGTAATCTGTTCATGTTCAAATAGATTGCGGCATAACCAGTTCAATGCTGGCTTTAAACCCAGGTCATCCAGAATAGTCGGGCTCATTAGTCTGGACAGCTGACGGACATCAGCCAGTGCCAGTTCGGCGATTTCCGCCAGCTCACTCACTGCTGGGTCGGTATGAGCCATAGTCTGCAGCCTTCGAGTCAATCCGGTGAGTAACTGACCAACGCCATCATGTAGTTCTCGTGACAGCCGCGCTTTATCCGATTCCTGCTGCGCCCATAAACGCTTGGCCAACTCGGTCAAGGCTGATTGCTCCTGATCCAGCAACGCTTTTAAAACGTTTTGCTGGCGTTGAATTTCTGCGATCAATTCTCGTTTTTCAGAGTCGCTCAAGGTAGGTCCTTTGATATTGCTGCGCCTGAACTTCGCCAAGGTTAGACAGCCATTCCTGGGTTAACTGCTGGCTTTTCGCTTGATCCAGTTTTTGGTAATAAATATGATTTCGCCAATAGCCCGGGTGTGTTTCTACCTGTTGTTTAAGCTGTTCTTTGTTATCCGTTAAGTAAAGCCATTGCATATACGCCTGATAATACGTTGGTTTAATTAATTCGTTGACCCTTTTCATATACGCACTATCTGAAGGCAGTTGGAGGCGGTGCTGCAAATCTAATAAGATTTTAAGTTCGGTCAGGACCGGAATAGTGCCTGCCGGAAAGGGGATCGTATCAGCCTCACCCACTAGTTGACGGTCTGACATGGATTCAATATCGGCTACCATTTGCAACCAGGCGAGAACGGCTTGCTGTTCTTTCATGACCTCACTGACCAAGTCTGATAGCTCACCGACTTGCTGTTGTAAACACTGCCAATCAGCAATATAGACACAGACCTCAGCCTGCCATAATTTTACTTCAGACAGCGCGCGGGTGTCGCCCATTTCCTCTGCCAGTTGCAGCGCCTTTGTTATGTTTTGCGCCGCAACGTCCAGTTTTCCCTCTGAAAAATTCAGAAAACTGAAAAGCAGTTGGTTATACATTTGCTCTTGCGTCTGTTGCGGATTTAATTGAGTTTCTACCTCAGCAAGGCTCCTCGACGCAGCAAGTTTGTCGCCTTTGACCAGCCTTAACTGAGCGAGATTTTGGATCGTTCGGATAAGATGCGTTTGATCGCCATCTCGCTCAAAATGTGTTTTTGCCTGCTGCCAGTAAATGTCAGCCAACGAAAAATCACCCATCAGGAAGTGCATCCAGGCTACGTTACTCATGCTTTCCGCTTGTTTGCTGTCGTCAGTCAATTGCACACGAATATCTAAACCGTGCTTGTAGTAAGCGAGCGCTTCACCATACTTGCCTTGTTCTTCAAACAAAAAGCCCAGGGTATCCAGGACGTGCGCCTGTTTAACTTTGTCGCCCAGTTGATCGAGAAGCTGTAGTGCTTCATTTAGCGACTTTTCGGCAAGTTCATAATCGCCGCCAATCGCGGCAACATTGGCAAGGTTAGCTAGGGTGGTTGCCCTGTCAGATGGAAACTCCTGCGCCGATCTCAACGCAAGGGCTTCCTTAAAATACCGTTGGGCGACACCGTAATTGGCCAACCGTAAATGGGCCACTCCGAACGCGTTGAGTACTAAACTCTCGCCAACCAGGTTTTCCTGCTGCCGATAAAGAATAAGTGATTTAGTCAGGGCTTCATCAATAGCAATTTCAATATCACCGTTAATAATCTGCTGGCGAGCTAACTCAAACCATAACAGCGCGTCTTTGGGCGTAATAGATAAAGCTTGTCTGAAGTCTTTAAGGGCTGCATCAATATCGTCTGCCCACAAGTGAGTCTGTGCACGCTGGGTCAATAATTTTGCATTGTGTGGATAAAGTTCGGTTAAGCGCGCGATAGTTTGCTGAGCAAGCTTTAAGTCATCTTTAATTTGAGCTCTGAGAAAGTTACCTTGCAAAAGCCAGTATTCATTAAGATCAGATATCTGGGCCAGTTTGTCTAACTGCTCATTCGCATCTCCAATACGTCCTTCGTTCCACGCCAATGTGGCGCCGGCTAGCCAACCTTCAGGAGCTTCGGGGGCGTTTTCCTGCATAGACGCGATCAAGTCGCGTTCCTTAAGCGTGTCTGCCTCGGCAAGCTCGGTGGCTGAAGTTAAAAAGTTAATTTCAGGGACTGTAATAGTGTTGTTTGTATGTTCTACGATGGCGCTTAATAATTGCTCGGCAAAGGTAGCCACATCGCGCTGAACCGTTTGCGCGGTTAAGTTTGCGCTCTGTACAAACAATGGCTGGTTTGCTGGCATCAAATAGCCTGTGCCCTCAAGCAAAAATGTCTGGTTCCCGGTAGGGGCGGCAGTCAGAATAAGTATCAAGTTGGCATCAAGAGGCGTAGCCAGATCAACACGGTCACTTGCTTTATCAATAGGTTTTAATGCAAGGTTAGCGATCAGAGGCTGTGAGCTTTCTTCCTGCAACAGCAGTATTTCGGGATGCTGACTGAGGGAAAATCTAAGTAAACGGTTAATTGTGCTCAGTACCGGAATATTTTGCTGCTGGTGAATAATAACACTCACCTGGCCTTTTGGTATGGAAGGAGTGTCAAGAGACAGTAAACGGTAACTTAACAGCAACACTAAAAGCATACCTGCTATCGCCGGATAAAGTACCCAGCGCAGAGGCGTTTTGGAGCTCGCGTTTGCGCAGAAACGCGCTAGCGCGAGCGCTATTTCTGGTCGTTTTGCAGCAAGCCTATGGGTTAACGTTTTTAAAAAAGCCGATTGGCGGTAGCGGAACAAATGATCTGAAAGTGAGAACCGGCGCACACTGACACAGTGAAGTATCTCCTGCAACACTTTACCTACACTGTACGTGTCCGACAACGATGATGACTTGCCGCCATGCAAAACTTCAGGCGCAGAGTAATGCTCATGACCGCTGGTTTGTTCATGGGTCTCGCCTTGTTGCCCAATCCCAAAGTCGATGAGAATCAGTTTTCCCTGTGAATCAATCAGGATGTTATCTGGTTTGATATCACCGTGCAGTACATCTGCTTGCTGGCATGTGTGTACCGCATCTAAAAGCTGCCGTGCCCAGGTTAAATATTCACGTCTTTTGACTGGTCGTTGTAAACGATGAAAAAGCGGTTCGCCTTCGACGTAAGCCATAGTAAAGAAAACGTGCTGCTCATCGGCAAACAGGTCGTGGACACGTATGATGTTGGGATGATTCAGTTTTCTGGCAACCACAACTTCGTTGCGGACGGTGTGAAGCTGGTCTGAGTGGGACGTAACGCCTTCAACTAGCTTTAAGGCAACATCAACCTGAAGTAATTCATCAAATGCGTGATACACGGCTGCCTGGGCACCCGAGCCCAGTTTTTTTCGAATAGAGAAGCGCCCCGCCAAAACGGTGTTTGGCGATAACTGAGGAGAATTGAGTTTTTGAGTATCTAGCGAACCTGATGAAACGCCATCTTGCGACTCAGTCAATACACCACTCCGACATTAGCACTCTTTACTTTTTTGCTGTGACTTTTTATTAAGCGTACTACGAACTTTGCAGTAAAGAAATCTTATGTTCGATTGAGTGAAATAATAAACGTAAAGAAAGCACGTTAGCCAGTGATGCAGCAAAGGTGACATCAGTTTCGGAAAAGTATTGACGGCCCACAGTGTTATCACCGTAAAGCACTCCAATTACCTGATTTTCAACTAAAATTGGGACGCACAGAGCCGCGAGAATATTGTGCTGAACGATACTGGGTTGCAGCGCATAATCCTGTTCAGCCCTAAGGTTACCAATGGCAAGGGGGGCTTGTTGTGCAATGGCCTTTTTAATAACCGTACGACTACCAGAGAAGCCTTGCGCATCCATCCAGGGTTCGTAACCAATTCCCTGTTGAAAATCGGCATCCTGGTTGAACAAGATGAGTGCAGCACGTTCGCAGCCCAGCGATTGCATCATACACTCTCGTGCCATATGTATCAGGGCCATGCTGTCGTGACACTGGCTCAATTGTGCACAGTATTGTTGCAGCTGAAGTTTTTTCCAGATGCGGTGGCTTTCAGCCTTTTCCAGTTCGTGATGGCTGATACGTTTGAACTTGCATGCCACAGGGCCTAATAAGATTGACTGTTCGTCGTCGATCATGAGTGATGAAACTTTCTGACCAAGTCGAAAACAACCCGTACTGCTTATGTCGTTCAATGACCACTGGTTGTCGTCAACATGATTTAATATCGCATGTTGACGTGACACCTGCGGATGATTAATCACGACATCGGCTGATTCCGCACGCCCAATGTTGTATGGCTGACCCTCGAAAAGAAGATGCTCAGCCATTGTGCCTTGGGGCGTGGAAACAGCGATTTGGAGCGGCATGTTAATTAGTCCGTAAACTGAAGCGAAGGGTGTAGAGGTGAGTAAGTAGCTCGCCCTTCACGTTAGTAATGTCGTTAGATGAACGCCATACGTCGGGAACTGCATTACCGTTGGCAGACTCCAGCAGCGATATAAGCGTATCTACATGAGCTAGCGCTACCGTGTAATTTTGTAATGTTAACGCGGAGTAAAGACTACTCATCGCTACGTCTATCGGGTTAAGCAGTCCACTGCTAATCTCATTACGGTTGCCGCTTAACACATTATTCAATGCATTAAATTTCTCATTTAATACGGTGCTAAGGGGGCGGGTGTCAGCCAGAATGATAAAATCTGAAAAACTACCCGTATTGCCTCGCGCGCGGAAACTACCAGACGCTGTCAGCATGGTGATATCTTCGAATTCACCATTGTCGTGAGAGCGGAATAAACGCAATGGGGTACCTTCAACATAATGCAGCGCGGTGGTGTACAGTTCAACCATCGCAACGCCTTCGAAACCAAAGCCCGCTTCCGCCTTAGGACTGATGGAGACCATTACAGGAAAGGCGCTGTCAGCATTAATCAATGATGACGGTAGTCGATCGACAATGCTGGGATCGGTGGGGTCCAGCAGAGTTGCCTGCACGTCAATGTTGTTAGCATGCAATCCAATTGAGTTTTCAAACTCAACGGTTACATCAACCGCAATCGCATTTGATAACGAAATTGACGCTTGAATGCTGTTGTCAGCAACCGAGAGTGAACTGGGTTGTACAACTTGTGCATGCACTTGCGTGACACTCGCACACATCAGAAAAAGGCCAGCTAGCCAGATATTACGTTGTGAATTAAGCTTTCGCTTGCATTGAGTCATATGTGTTACCTCATCAATTCTACTATTCAACCATAAAGCAGCGGTGCGCCAGTATCAAGTTATACCGGCGCACACTACCTCATTACTCAAAGTACTGGGTGAATAATCGCGATGCGATAACAGCGTAGTGAGCCCGGCTAATTTTCGTATCAGGAGCAAAGCTTGCTGTCAGTGTCGGCTCAAGAGAAAAGCCGCCCTGCTCAACACCAAACTCAACATTCAGTAATGAAAGGTTGATTGCTGCCTGTACATAGCCTTTCATTTCAGCAGGAATGTCGTGTTGGTCTGACAATACGATTTGCTGCCCTTTATAATCTACGACAATATCGTCATTAGGATCGAACGCTTCAGCTAAGGATTGCATGCCTAGTAATTGAACAAGTGAATAGGCCATTTCAAGCTTCTTTATTCTGCCGTAAGGGGCCAGATTGCCGTTGCGTTCAAGCATAACCGGAGCTTGCGAAGCGGTTGAATCTTTCAGGGCACCGCCATTTGCCATCACAGCTTCAAAATACGGCTGACTTCCGTTAGGCGCATTATCATTCAGCGGACTCGGGTCGTTCAGCAAATCGCGATATTGACGAACCGCTCCGCCCATTACCGCGTACTCGGCAAATTCTATGCGCTTTAATGACCAGTCGGGGTGGAATTTGCGATGCAGTGAACCATCCATCAATCGTTCGCTGATGGCAAACTCAATGACGCCTTCTTGCGGATGACCATCAATGTCATCAATACCGTTAAAGCCGCCACTTTCTTCAAATGACAAGGTGACGTCAAACGTTTCTGGCAGGCCAGGGCCATTGGTGACTCCCAGCGGATCGGCATTGACGCCGGAAAGTGAAGTCAGTCCGTAAGCGTAAATTCCCCACGTACCTGGGGTTGCTGGAGCTGAAACACGCATGGTTTCGCTTAACACTGGTGTGGTTAAATTCCCGAAATACTCGGTGCCATCAGGCGCAACAAGTACAAGTTTGGTTAAGTTAGCCGGTGAGCTGGCAGATGCTTTAACCAGAACTTCTGAATCACCTACCTCAAAATAAGAGACTTCTGGCTCGCCCACCGGCGAATAGAAAATTTGGAAATTTTCGGTACGATCGCTGGTGGATACTAACGCGTTTGCACGAAACGTTTTGTCAGGCAGATTATTCACCGTGGTGCGATAGTCCATATCGTAATCGAGTGCCGCAGCGACGGCGCTTCTGGCATTAACGTAGCCAGCGCCAACCTCCCAGCGTTGGTAACCGGGCATATTGGTAGCGGATTCCTGCAGCAGCTTTTTAATCGTTAGTGGGTCGAGGTTAGGGTTAGCCTCTAACATCAGCGCAATGATGCCTGACACATGCGGCGTTGCCATCGACGTACCTGAGATCATGGTATAAAAAGGCACATACTGGGTCTCAATAGCGTCCAGGTCGGCATCACCACCGTTGGCCACAAGATTAGTTGAAGCGCGGGTGGAGATGATATCTACGCCCGGAGCAACGATTGATACTTCGTTGTTGTAGGTCCATTCTGAACCATCAGGCATGGTAAAATCGCCTGATTCGCTTTTTAGGCCTCTTGAAGAAAAGTCAGCAAGCTTGCCAAATTTATCACCTGCACCCACTGACATGCCCCAGGGAATCTGTGCATAAGGATTGTGAGAATCTTCACCTGGACCATCGTTACCTGCGGCAAAAACACTGATGATACCTAGCTTGTGTGCCTTGTAGGTAGCTAATGAAACCGGACCGAGTGGTTCATATTTACCACTTGAACCCCATGAATTGCTGATGATTTTGATGGGGTTTTCGTAAGTATACAAATTGTTGATAGCGAAATCGAAACCGCCTATGGTATCCAGCAGAAACAGGCCGCCACCAGAGCCATAGCCAATCAGATCGGCATCGGGTGCAGCACCGACATACTTGCCGTCAGACATTATGCCGCTACCAGCGATGGTGCCCGCACAATGAGTACCGTGCCCAGAGTTTAAATCGGTATTAATTTGCCCTTTGACCGTCATGCCATCAGTCACACCTGTGATGCTGATGGCAGACGCGTGAGTTAATGCCTGCACATTTTCCACCACGGTATCACCGAACAGGAGATCCTGGTGAGAGGCATCGACACCCGAATCGTTCACCATGATGGTAACCCCTTTACCGGTGAACTCGACGCCATTTCGCTGCGCAAAATCGGTACCCTGTAACTCATCTACCCCCGTTATTTCACGAGCGTCAGCGTTGTAATATTCCATTTTACGATTAGCAAAAATAGAACGTATGTTGTCCATTTTTGCCAGCGCCTCAATCTGCGACTTGGTCGCAACCACACCTATAATGGGGAGTGAACGAAATTGTACGCCTTCAATAATACCCAGATTCAGGATTTGTTGAATCTGCGACTCAGCCAATGGCTCAAGCTGATCAAAGGTGACCACCGCCATCACGGACTCGGCATTAGAAAGCGTGGATAGTTTTGTGGCTAGTTGTTCACCAATGTATGCATCAGCAAGTGCTTGAGCCGTTGGTGCAGCGATAAACGCTGCAGCAACCGCAGAGAGAGTAAATTTTTTCATGACAGCCTCCGGCAATTTAATTTTATTTTTCTGACCAAGTGACAGAATATAAATTTATAATGGCTGTTCGATTTCTAATCATCTATAGGGGTTTCTCCCTAGATCAGAAATCTTATTGGTTAAAATTTTAATCCGTTGCTTCACCTAGTGTTATTCACTATGGTTAGGTAACTCAATTATGTCCCCTCGAGGTAGTGATGAAATTCAATCGGTTAGGGCAAAGTCAGCTTAATGTGTCTGAGGTATGTCTGGGCACCATGACATGGGGAATTCAAAACACGCAGGCAGATGCCGATGAACAATTAGCAGTGGCTATCGAAGCCGGCGTAAATTTTATCGATACCGCTGAGATGTACCCCACACCTCCAAACGAGGCCACATATGGCGATACGGAAAGAATTTTAGGGCACTGGTTGAATCGACATGCGCATTATCGCGAGCAACTGGTGGTTATGAGTAAAGTGGCCGGAAGTGGACTCAATTACATTCGTGAAGGCAGCCAGATAAGTGGGACCACGCTTACTCAAGCACTGGATGCTTCCCTACAGCGTTTACAGACTGACTATATCGACGTGTATCAGTTGCACTGGCCAAATCGCAGCACACCCCATTTTGGAAGACACTGGCCAGCGAAATATCAACCTCAGCAAACGGATACTGCAGCTGAAATAGCGGGGATGCGCGATATTCTTAACGCACTCAAAAGCGCGATAACAGCGGGAAAAATTCGTCACTGGGGACTTTCAGACGAGACTCCGTGGGGTATTGCCACCTACCTTAAATTATGCGAAGAAATGGGCGTAGAACGACCCGTGTCTATTCAAAATGAATTTAGTCTGTTGCACACGAAAGATTGGCCTTATCTGATAGAGCAATGCATGTTCGAGCAGGTGGCTTACTTGCCCTGGTCTCCTCTTGCCACTGGAATTTTAACGGGTAAATACATTGATGGAAAGCGCCCCTCAGGCTCTAGATGGACTTACATTCAACGTCAGGGGCTATTTCGTGACAGGCCCGCAGCTCACGAAGCTACCAAGCGATATCAGCAAGTAGCCAGGCATGCCGGCATAACGTCGGCTGAACTTGCGCTGGCCTGGTGTAAGCAGGTACCAGGGGTTAGTTCCACCATTATCGGGGCGACTAATACCCAGCAACTTCTACAGAATCTGAATGCATTTAACTTACAACTCGATTCTGCCACGCTGAAACAGATTGATGCGATCCTGCATGACTATCCGGCTGGATTTTAAATATTAATAGTCGTCTCACGTCGCTGCCACCTGATTGGTTATACTTGCTCTGACAGCAAGATTGCCAGTAGAGTAAGGCTAAAAAATACCGCCACCAATGAATTGTGGCGCTTTCATCAACGAATCGAAATACAACGCATTGGAGGCACTAGCATGACCGCAAAAAAATTGTATCCGGTACCAGAGTCAGTTGCACAGCAAGCCAACATTAGTCGTGCTGATTATGTCGCACAATATGAGGACTCTTTATCCGGCAATGATAGCTTCTGGCTAGAACAGGCAAAGCTGCTGGATTGGGAATCATTTCCCACGACCGCGAATGACACAATCACAACCAAAGAACGTGTTGATATTGCCTGGTTCAGCGACGGAAAACTCAATGCCAGTGTGAACTGTCTCGACCGACATCTGGAAAAACACGCCGATCGCGTGGCGTTTTACTGGGAAGGTGATACGCCCGGGAATGCAAAGACCGTGACCTATCAACAGGCTTATGACGAAGTATGTAAGTTGGCTAATGGCTTAAAACAGCTGGGCGTGAAAAAAGGTGACCGGGTTGCGATTTATATGCCGATGGTACCGGAAGCGGCATTTGTCATGTTGGCCTGCGCACGCATCGGCGCTGTGCATTCGGTTATTTTTGGTGGGTTTTCACCGAATGCCATCGCAGATCGGATTAACGATAGCAATGCCAAAGTCGTGATCACCGCCGACGAAGGGCGACGCGCTGGTAAAACGATCCCGTTAAAAGCAAACGTAGATAAAGCGCTGGCTGGGGGCGCTTGCCCGTCAATCACAGCCGTTCTGGTGTTTACCGTAACCGGGGATGATACAGGCCCGGCTAACAAAGTGGATGTCAGTTGGCAGGAACTTAAATCAAACTGTGATGACCGCTGTGAGCCAGAAGTCATGGACGCCGAGGATCCGCTGTTTATTCTGTATACTTCCGGTTCGACTGGCAAACCGAAAGGCGTGGTGCATACGACGGCAGGATATCAACTTTATACGGCATTAACGTTTAAAGCGGTGTTCGATTACAAACTGGATGATGTCTACTGGTGTTCGGCCGATGTTGGCTGGATCACGGGCCACAGTTACATGATTTATGGGCCCATGGCCAATGCGGCAACACAGGTATTCTTTGAAGGTGTGCCCACCTATCCTGATGTCCGCCGAATTGCCCAGGTCGTTGAAAAGTATAAGGTCACCATCCTTTATACCGCACCCACGGCTATCCGTGCGTTAATGGCCCATGGTGATAAACCGGTGGAGGGATGCGATACGTCGTCTCTGCGTTTGCTAGGCTCGGTTGGGGAGCCAATCAACCCTGAAGCATGGGGGTGGTATTATCGGGTTATCGGTAATGGAAAATGCCCTATCGTGGATACGTGGTGGCAGACCGAGACGGGGGGCATCATGATTACACCCTTGGCAGGGGTGACTGATTTGAAGCCCGGTTCAGCGACCCAGCCAATGTTCGGCATTCAACCTGCGTTATTTGACACAGAAGGCAATGAAATTGAAGGGTCGGGTGAAGGCAACCTGGTCATCAAGCAAAGTTGGCCGGGACAGGCGCGAACCGTGTATGGCGATCATGAACGTTTCATGCAAACCTATTTTGGTACCTATCCTGGCGTTTACTTTACCGGCGATGGTGCTAAACGTGACGATGACGGTTATTACTGGATCACGGGCCGGGTAGATGACGTGCTCAATGTTTCGGGGCATCGACTAGGCACAGCCGAAATTGAAAGCGCGCTGGTGGCACATAACAAAGTCGCAGAAGCTGCGGTGGTAGGTTACACCCATGACATCAAGGGGCAGGGGATCTACGTTTATGTATCTTTGAACGACGGTGAGAAAGGCAGTGATGCACTGCTGGATGAACTGAAAAACTGGGTCAGAACGGAATTAAGTCCCATCGCTGTGCCTGATAAAATTCAGTGGGCCGAAGGGTTACCCAAAACACGATCGGGTAAAATCATGCGCCGAATATTACGTAAAATAGCCGCCAATGAACACGACCAGTTGGGCGATACCTCTACACTGGCGGATCCATCGGTGGTTGACAAATTAATTGAAGGCCGCTTGAACAGGTAAGGGGCAGAAAATTTTCACTGCCCGTCAACATTGGGCTGCTCATCGCTGAACTGATATTTGTTCAGTGCCTGAGTAGCTCGTTTACTAAGTAATGGATTGGCAAGATGGTAAACCATTCTGTTTTGCATCGTCTCAAGCGCTGATTGGTAAAAGGGTTGTTTTGCTAAATGCCGCTGCAATTCGCCAGTCTGATAAAGGTTGGTCAACCCTTCTTCTAATCTTACCGCCAACATTCGTTTATTTTTTGGCACGAAAAAAAACATTGCGCTGGGATACTGGAACAAAACATGGCGCTCGATTTTAAATCTCGCGTTATCTCTTGCTGCCAGCTCTTGATGGATCTCTAAAATACCCCGGGGAAAAGCATCAACAAACCCTTCCGACAACATAGTAAACGCGCCACGATAGGTGCTTTCCACCACCTGATAACCATTTGCTCGATAGATATGTGCATCAGGCCAATCATGACCCTGAACATAACGAAGCCGTTTAAGTGATGCCTCGCTTCCCGGCGCGTCGAAACGTGTTTCATCTTCGCGGATCAGTAAGACTCGTTGTCCAAATAAGCCGTTAGTGATGGGAATGAAAATGGCCTGATGACGCTGTTCCCGCTGAGCAGTTGTTACACTCCAGGTAATATCCAGTTGTTGTTGCTCGAGGTCGCGTAGCTGGCTGGTTTGCATTGCGGCTTCATCCACTGCAAGCAGGGTGACTGGCCCAAATTTAGATGCGGTGACATCTAGCGCCTTTGTTAAAATATCAACAATGTAATTATACAAATCATTAGTACCGCTAACAGGTTGCGGTATAGTCAGTTCTGTGGGCGAAGCAGAATCGTGGGATAGCTCCTCTGCCCGCGCAACTTTGGCTAAGCCTGATGAAAGCAAAACAATAAAACTGAAAATGATTAAGGGCTTGAAAGCCACTTCGTATCCCCTAGGGCTGTGTAGCAGGCTGGGTCAAGATATAATCGTGTTCAGGGTCCACGATAAAGTGTCCTGACATGGCTTCCCTTCCCAGTAACATTAAATAAGTCATTTCGGAGCGATCGGTGAGGGTTAATTGGATGTCCCAACGTTCACCCGCCATCACGATGGGAGTGTCGATGGTATACCTGCGCTCGCGGGTAGCGGTAGAGCTTTTCACCTTCTTTTGCGCCACCACTTTCGCTTCGCGGCGAACTATTTTTGACACATTATGAATATCAGGGTGAATATCGAAACTAACCCACAGCTCACCGTCCTTTTCAAATTCATCGATATTATCAACATGAAGTGAGGAGGTGGTCGCGCCGGTATCGACCCTGATATTTAAATCGTTAATGGCTAATTTAGGCAGGTCACACAATTCAAGTGCACCAACGAGTCGCTTGTTTTGCGTATTCTGGCTCATGGGCGGTTTCCTGTTTTGTTACGTTACTGGTTGATCATCAGGTAATAAGTGGTCCTGTAATATTCCCACATGCTCGGCAACTGAGCTGGGACGCTTAAAATAGGCGATGTGATAAATCGCTTCGCCTTCTTGCGTCAACGGAATATTTTGTTTGCCAATGACAACTCCTTCAGCTGGACATACAATGTTGTCCCTATGATCGCCGAAGGGATCGGCAATGGTCGCTAAAATATCGCCCTTATAAACGTGGTCACCTAACTGCGCGAGGTGATTGACAAAACCACTTTCCGAGGCTCGCACCCAGCCGCTTTCTCTGGCGATAAAGCGTCTTATATCATGACCCTTACTACGGCTTTTATTGAGCATACCAAGATGACGCATGGTATTAATCACGCCGCGTACGCCAGCACGAATCGAAAATTCATCATACCGTAAGGCCTGGCCTGCTTCGTAAAGCAAGATTTTAACCCCTGCATCGCTGGCCGCCTGCCTTAACGAACCATCTCGAATATCGGCGTTGAGTAACACGGGAATGCCGAATGCTTTGGCCATCTCCAGCACCTCGAGATCATCCAGATTGGCACGAATTTGTGGCAGGTTACTGCGATGGATGGCGCCAGTGTGTAAGTCGATCCCATAGTCACATTTGCTAATAATTTCATTAAAAAACAGGTGTGCCAGCCTGCTTGCCAGTGAACCTTTTTTACTGCCAGGGAAGCTGCGATTTAAATCTCTGCGATCGGGCAGGTAACGCGATTGTGCCAGCACGCCATACACATTAACAATGGGCACAGCGATGAGTGTACCGCGCAACTTTTCGATCGATTTTGAGCTGATTAACCGTGAGACAATTTCAATACCATTTAACTCGTCACCGTGAATAGCCGCGCTGACAAAGAGCGTGGGGCCTGGCCGTTTGCCTCTTTTAACGTAAACCGGGATACTCATATGAGTAGCGGTATATAATGGTGGCATGTCCAGCTGGATTTTAGCTGATTCGCCAGGCGCTACGGAGACACCGCCAATTATCAGTTCAGATTGTGACACTAACCTGTCCCTTTTGTTTTAGTGCTATTAGGTTTGGCTGATTTGGCGATAAAGTCAATGATCATTCCTGCAACGTCTTTGTTGGTGGCTTTCTCAATCCCTTCTAATCCAGGTGACGAGTTTACCTCCATTACGACGGGGCCGTTGTTAGAGCGTAGTATATCGACACCGCAACAGTTTAAACCCATGGTTTTAGCGGCATCAACTGCTGTTTTTCGTTCAGCTGGCGATAGTCTGACTAAACTGGCAGACCCACCGCGGTGTAAGTTGGAACGGAACTCACCCGGCGCAGCCTGTCGTTTCATGGCCGCGATAACTTTACCACCCACTACCAGGCAGCGGATATCCGAGCCGCCGGCTTCCTTAATATATTCCTGAACAAGAATACTGGCATTGAGGCCCATAAACGCTTCGATAATTGCCTCTGCTGCTTTTTGCGTATCGGCTAAAACCACACCAATTCCCTGTGTGCCTTCGAGAAGCTTGATCACCACAGGCGCGCCGCCCACATTCTTTATCAAGTCGTCGATTTTATCCGGATGGTGGGCAAATCCAGTGCGCGGCATGCCAATACCTTTGCGGGAGAGCAATTGCAACGAACGCAACTTATCTCTAGAGCGACTGATAGCCACCGATTCATTGATACTGTACGTACCCGTCATCTCAAACTGCCGGACCACTGCAGTGCCATAGAAGCTGACTGAAGCGCCGATCCGGGGAATGATGGCATCATATTTTGGCAAGCGTTTACCTTTGTAACGAACGGAAGGCTTGGCACTGGTGATGTCCATGTAACAATGCATTGTATCTATGACATCGACTTCATGCCCCTTGTTACGTCCAGCTTCGACCAGTCTCTTAGTCGAATAAAGGTTTGCGTTTCTTGACAGTATAGCTATACGCATAGCGAATATTCTCTTTAAAATTTAGTGGGTTGCTACGCACTTTAGCAGTTATTGGATGACAATAAATAGGCTGCTTTAGTTCGTGTGCGAGAGTAATTCACTTTCAGTATAGAAGATAGTAATTTTATTTTAAGTGATGCAGTTTGGATATTTTGCAATCAATCAGTGCTTGAACGCACGAAAACTGCAAAACAACACGTGCTAAATGTCTCACTTTTCCCTATCCTTGAGCTGATAAAATAGGAGCGTATATTCAAATGGCGTGGTTTAACGAACTCTCACAATGGTTGTCAGACTTTAAGATGCATTTTATCTGGACGGCAGTGATGCTGGTCTTGTATCTGGCAATGACGAGGTTTGTGTTACCACGAGTAGAAAAAAATATTGAAAAAAGCCGGTTAAAATCGAGCAATGCGGTGCACGGCTTATTTGTCGTCAGAATTTTAACTGCAGTGGTGACATTTTCGTTTATTTTACTGGCGTGGGGAATCGACTTTTCTGGCCTGCTAGTTTTATCTACATCAATATTGACACTAACCGGTGTCGCCCTGTTCGCCAGCTGGTCGTTAATTAGCAATATCACTGCCTACTTTATCCTCCTAACAAATGTGGCCTATCGTCGGGGAAACTACATACGCTTGTTAGACGGTGATAACTATATCGAAGGCTACATTGGCGACATTAACCTGTTTAATACCCGGCTGGTAACCCCCGACCGGGAAACCGTGCTTTATCCCAATAATCTTGTATTGACCCGGCCTGTATTGATTAATCCCAAAATCAAATGGCAGTCCATGGGCAAGGTCAATCCTGTCACACCCGCCGAAAAAGAAATTAAAGACAATGAAAAAACGAGCGCTCAGCTCCAGTAACCTTTAAGGCGGTAACGCTTTGATCATATTTTGATAGTGATCGCAGCGGATCTTTTGTAAGGTGAGTGTTTTCACAATGTTAATAGAACGTTATGAGTACCTCCCGCATTCAAGCCGAAAATTACTGGAAAGCTAATCTACGTTTGTTATTAAAACTGCTAACTGTTTGGTTTGTGGTTTCGTTCGGGGCAGGCATTTTGTTTGTCGACGCGCTGAATCAGTTTTCATTCTTTGGTTTTAAATTGGGTTTCTGGTTTGCACAGCAAGGTGCTATTTATACCTTTGTGGTGCTGATCTTCGTTTATGTCTACAAGATGAATACGCTGGATAGACAATTTGGCGTGGATGAGGAATGAAGTCATGGATGTACAGCAGCTCACTTTCATTATCGTTGGACTGTCGTTTGCCCTCTACATTGGCATAGCATTATGGGCACGTGCTGGCTCCACTAATGAGTTCTACGTGGCAGGTGGCGGTGTTCCTCCGGTTTTAAATGGTATGGCCACCGCTGCGGACTGGATGTCGGCAGCTTCGTTTATCTCCATGGCCGGGCTGATTTCGTTTATGGGGTATGACGGCGCTGTGTACCTGATGGGTTGGACAGGCGGATATGTATTGCTAGCCCTTTGTCTCGCTCCCTATTTAAGAAAATTCGGCAAATTTACCGTTCCGGACTTTATCGGTGACAGGTACTACTCGCAGACGGCGCGCACCGTAGCTGTTATTTGCGCTATCTTCATTTGTTTTACTTACGTGGCAGGCCAGATGCGCGGTGTCGGCGTTGTGTTTAGTCGCTTTCTTGAAGTTGATATCGTTGCCGGGGTGCTGATTGGCATGGCAATAGTGTTTTTCTACACCGTATTGGGCGGCATGAAAGGCATAACTTATACGCAGGTTGCGCAATATTGTGTAATGATTTTTGCCTATTTGGTGCCCGCCGTTTTTATTTCGCTAATGTTAACCGGACATGTGCTTCCACAGACTGGATTTGGCGCTACCCTGGCTGATGACCCAAACCTGTTTTTGCTACATAAGCTCGATCAGGTTTCGTTGGAGCTTGGGTTTGCTGAATACACATCTGGTACTAAAAGTACTATAGATGTATTCTTTATTACCTTCGCCTTAATGGTTGGCACCGCCGGTCTGCCTCACGTGATAGTACGCTTTTTTACTGTGCCCAAAGTAAGAGATGCCAGAAAAAGTGCTGGCTGGGCTTTGCTATTCATCGCTGTTCTGTATACCACTGCGCCTTCATTAGCTGCATTTGCCCGCACCAATATGATAGACACCATCAATGGACAGGACATGCAGGGTACCCGTTATCAAGCTGCACCGGAATGGATTAAAAACTGGGAAAAAACCGGGCTGATCGAGTGGGATGATAAAAACCAGGACGGTAAAATGTTTTACGCAGGCGATGAGCGAAATGAGATGCTCATCGATCGCGATATCATGGTGCTGGCCAATCCCGAAATCGCTAACTTACCCGCATGGGTCATCGCACTGGTGGCGGCTGGTGGCGTAGCCGCGGCACTGTCCACTTCAGCGGGGCTTTTATTAGTAATATCGACTTCAGTGTCGCATGATTTGCTGAAACGAAACCTGATGCCGGCTATATCTGAAAAGGCGGAGCTGGGTTACGCCCGGCTAGCGGCAGCAATCGCCATTATTATTGCCGGATGGTTCGGTATACATCCGCCTGCCTTTGTTGCACAGGTTGTCGCCTTTGCATTTGGCCTGGCCGCCTCGAGTTTCTTCCCTGCAATCATCATGGGCATTTTCAGCAAGCGCATGAATAGCGTTGGCGCTGTCAGTGGAATGGTGACCGGTATGGTGTTTACCGCCGTCTATATTGTGTTTTTCAAGTTCATTTCGCCAGAGCTTAACAGCGCCGAACACTGGTTGTTCGGTATTTCTCCGGAAGGGATAGGGACCCTTGGCATGCTACTCAACTTTACCGTCGCATTTAGCGTGGCTCGCTTTAGCAGTGACGCGCCCGAAGAGGTTCAACGAATGGTAGAGAGTATTCGATATCCGAAAACGCAGATAAGCAACTAACGCCTATCGCAATTTTCCTTAATTTTTGGGCAATAAATCCATTGACAAAAAATAGGAGGAAGCGTATCTTGCGCTTCCCCGATAGCAGGTTCACGATACTTGCTAAAGGCCCAGGTGGTGAAATTGGTAGACACGCTAGCTTCAGGTGCTAGTGGCCTCACGGCCGTGGCGGTTCAAGTCCGCCCCTGGGCACCATTGTTATATCCAGTTCGAACGAAAAAAAGCATGCTTACTTTACTCTGGTGAAGCCATCCCTGGCGATTGAGCCAGTCCCGCATCCATGCGGGCCGTTCCTCAGCTGCGAAATACCTCGTATTTCGGTCATCGTCACCCAGCCAAAAATCACTGATTTTTGTCGTTCACCAGTGTGCGAAGCAGTGCTTCGCAAGCAACTATGGACTCACCCGCCCCAGGGCACCATATTTATATCCAGTTCGAACGAAAAAAGCACGCTTACTTTACTCTGGTGAAGCCATCCCTGGCGATTGAGCCAGTCCCGCATTCATGCGGGCCGTTCCTCAGCTGCGAAATACCTCGTGTTTCGGTCATCGTCACCCAGCCAAAAATCACAGGTTCTTTTCGTTCGCCAGTGTGCGAAACAAGTCACGCTGGAAAGCATTATCCCCAATATTGCTATTGTCAAACGTGATTAGGCTGGTGGGACATAAAAGGATTGGGTGAGCTTATGGTGTGGTTTAAATCGTCCTGATCACACCATAAGCAACTTAAAAGGGACTAAAGTTTTTCCACTCCCATTTCATTCAATGTGAAACCAAAGATGTCCGCGTATTGTTCAATTGTTTTGCTGACGGGTGTACCTGCGCCGTGACCAGCATCCGTTTCAATGCGGATGAGCATCGGATTGGGGCCAGTGTTTTTCGCTTGTAGTTCGGCAGCGAACTTGAATGAATGGGCTGGCACAACTCGATCATCGTGATCTGCGGTGGTTATCATGGTTGATGGATAATCGACCTTAGATTCGACATTGTGAACCGGTGAGTAATCAAGCAAATAGCGAAACATCGCTTCGCTTTGATCTGATGTGCCATAGTCATATGCCCACCCTGCGCCAGCGGTGAAGGTATGGTAGCGCAACATATCCAGTACACCCACCGCAGGCAAGGCAACTTGCGCCAGGTCAGGACGCTGCGTCATGACTGCACCTACTAACAAGCCTCCATTAGAACCCCCGCGCAGTGCCAGATGCTGTTTGCTGGTATATTGCTGGTCTATCAGGTATTCACCTGCTGCAACAAAGTCGTCGAATACGTTTTGCTTTTGCATTTGCGTACCAGCTTGGTGCCAGGCTTTACCATACTCGCCACCGCCACGGATGTTCGGTACCGCATATACCCCGCCCAGTTTCAGCCATGTTGCTACGGTGGAACTGTACTGAGGGGTAAGGCTAATGTTAAAACCGCCATAACCGTAGAGCATGGTGGGATTTTTGCCGTTAAGTTGAATATCTTTGTGATGAGTTATAATCATCGGCACTTGCGTACCATCTTTTGACGAATAAAAAACCTGCTCAGACACGTACTGACTGCCATCGAACTTAGTCGCCGGCTTTCTCACTAATTTGCTTTCACCACTTTCAATATCGTACTGATAGATGGTATTTGGCGTACTATAGTTTTCAAACATAAAATAAGCGGTGGACGCTTCTTTAGGTCCGGCAAATGAGTTTACACTCCCCAGGTCGCGCCCGGACGATTTCACTGAACCGATTCCCGGTAGTGCGATATCACGTACAAAATCCCCGTTTAGAGCGTATTGCTTTACCTGCGAAATGGCATCTACCATATACTCAGCAAAGAAGTATCCTCCCACCGTTGAAACTGAGAGTACGTGCTCACTTTCAGGTATAACGTCGACCCAGTTTTCGACCCCAGGCTTACTGCCATCGGCGCTCACCACTTTGGAGTTCGGTGCGTCAAGGTTGGTTTTGAAGTAGAGCTTGCCGTCGTGAACCAATAATAATTCTGCGTCAGATTCTAAATCTTTCTTAATCGCAACAAACTCACTGTCAGGTGATTGTAAATCTTTAATAAACAACCGATTGCCGGAAGTTGATTCGGCTGCACCAATTATCAGGTAGCGATTTTCATCCCCAACCTGCGCACCAACGTAGCGATGTTTTTGTGCTTCGTCATGACCAAACACCTTTATGTCTGATGATTGTGCGGTTCCGACTTTGTGATAATAAACTTTATGTTGATCTGTTTTTTCGCTCAGCTCCGATCCTTTAGGCTTGTCGTAACTGGAGTAATAAAATCCTTCGTTTTTAAACCAACTGATATTACTGAACTTTACGTTGACTAATTTTTCGTCAACCAGTTCTTTGGTTTTGGTGTTCATAATGTACACATCACGCCAGTCGCTGCCACCGGTTGAGGTCTGGTAAGCGACCAGGGAACCATCTTCTGAAAACTTCATCGCGGCCAGCGACACGGTCCCATCCTCACTAAAGGTGTTTGGATCAATAAAGACTTCTGGTGCTTCATCTGCTTTTTGTCTATACACGACACTCTGATTTTGCAAGCCGTCGTTTTTATAAAAGTAGGTGTACTCACCTTCTTTAAACGGCGCAGAGACCCGTTCGTAATTAAGCAGATCGCTTAGGGTGTCAGCAATTTTTTGGCGATAGGGAATGTGAGCTAAATATTGTTGCGTGGTCTTATTCTGTGCTTTTACCCAAGCGGCGGTTTCATCACTTCGGTCGTCTTCAAGCCAGCGATAAGGATCGGCAACTTGTGTACCAAAATAAGTATCTACAGCGTCGCCCTTGCGTGTCGCTGGATAATCTATTTTTGAGGCCGTAGTAGAACTAATCTCGTTATGCTTAGGGATATCGCTCTGTTGTGTTTGTGGCTGACATGCTGTCAGCAGGCCGGCAACCGTCGCGGCGACCACTGGTAAGGTAAGATGTTTGATTTGGTTCATTTAATTCCCGTTGTTTATTGTTTTAATCACCGCATTCTTTAGCAGACTTGCGAGTCAAAATATAGTGAACTTCGACTGTACGGTATCGCTTTATACCATTTACATCCAGAGGTGGGAACGCTGCCATACGGCACTTCGTAAAATCGTCGGCTCAGAAAGGTATTAACTAGCATAACAAAGTATAAGCCAGACTACTGAAAGTGCCCTCTAACTGATTAACTAATAACCATATTTTGGTATCATTATGACCTCGAAATGTGAGGTCAGCAGCATGCAAATTAACACCAACCTTGAAAAAAAGGATTATCTTAACGCTTACAAGGAAATGTGTTTATTCGTCTTGAAACGTCCAGTTTTCACTGCGGTAATATTAGCTCTTGCCCTATTTACAACGATGATTCCGTTTTCAATGTTCCCCCTAAAAATGGCAGGCTTTGCTGTGACCGTACTGGCCACTGTTTGTCTTACCACCATATTATATCGCACTGGCTCGTTACAAGGCCTGCTCGATGAAGTGCGTTTCCAGCAAAAAGTCTTCCTACCAGCAGTGGTCGCAATTCTGGCGTTAAGCTGGCTGGGTTTCGTGGTGGCTGATGTGCTGATTGAGATGGTAGGTCAGCAAGCCCAAAAGGATACTTTACATGCTTCTGTTACCGCGACAGATGGACTGACTTCCACGTCGATATTGGCTGCGGTTATCGCTGGTGCCATCGTCTGTATTGCGCAGGTTATGCCTTTTGTATTGGCCTATTTTTGCAACGGGTTAAATGTTTCCAAGAAGCAAGGTGAAAAAATCTGGTTGGCGTTGCTTACACGCACCAAGACGTTTCTGGCCTTTGTACCTGTTGCTCAGTTAATTCCAATTGGTTTAATTTTTAAAGTCGATACCACCGGGATCATGATTTTACTGGCCTCTTTGTATAGCACTTTCCTATTTTTCATCGTATTCAACATCGAGCCCAGAGAAGCTGAAAAATCACAGCAGTTTACCCTGGCTGGACAGATGTAAAGCGAGGTCCGAATGCGGCGTCACATGACGCCCATCGCCTATCACAGCAAATGAATCGCCAACAGAACAATTAACACGCCGCAAATTAACCAGCCTATGATAAAAAAATAGCTTCTTGGGCTCGGGTTTTTCTCGGTTGCAATTGCGTAATACAAAACCATATGCAACAACCTGGCAATAGCATAAATCCATACGATGATTGCGAGGGTAGTGGGGTTGAAACCAACCATTATCGCCAGTATTGACGGAAACATGATCAGTGGCAGGTTTTCTAATGAGTTTTGATGTGTCCGATGGCTTCTGAAAACAAATGATTCGTGACTTAAATTATCATCAACGACACCCGGTACGTAATGCGACTGCCTGCGATGAGCGACGGTTGCAATCATGCTTTGCACAAACAAAAGCATCAATATAAACCACAACCCCCAGATTGCTAAACTGTAAGTGACAAACATCGTTTTCCTTCCAATTGGTTAATACAAACGTGCATTAGTCCGCGTTGAGTTAGCAGATATCAGTGCGGGCTGCTATCCCTGTTGTATCACAAAAATAATGCGGAAGTAGCGTTATACAGATAACCTGAGAGGCCTACAATTTGCCTTTAACGTCTTTGGGTATCAACAATTTATCGATAGCATGGATCATCGCATTTGAAGCGCTTATGTCTGCTTGAGTAACGGTAGCATCGTTAATCGTCAACTTGTCTTCGTTCATGGTTATGGAAAGAGGGGCGCCTTCAACTGATTCCAAATCTGACAGCGCCGAAAGTTTGCTGGCATCATGCTTTCCTCGGATCAGGTGGTAAGTAATAACCTGCACCAGATATTCACGGTTTCCCTTGCTTAATAGTTTATTCAATTTCTCTTCAGGCAACGCATTGAAGGCTTCGTTGGTTGGCGCGAATACCGTAAATGGGCCTATGTCGCGAAGGGTTCGTGTGACCCCGGCACTTTTTATCGCTTCCATAAACGTTGTGAACTGCGGGTCTTTCGCGGCAGTGGCGATAAAGTCTGATTCCTCACTCATGTGTTGCTGGGCGGTGGCGGAAAAGCTAAGCCAGGGTAATGCCACCAACAAAATTATTCTTAAGACCTGATTTCGCATATTTTTCTCCGTTTTCACGCATGTCACCTTCTGCATGACGTTATCAACACAACGACCAACATATGCATTTCGACGGCGGTCCAGCGTGCTCAATTGCGTTAAGTAGTTTGTCCAATACGTTGAGTGGTTGCACTCAGTTAAAAATTGTACGCGTTATTGTCTATACTAAAAATAGATTAAATAAGTTTTGGTGGTGCATGTGAATCGCATATTAAATTTATTTTTATCAGCATGCGTTTTAAGTGCATGTTCACAGACACCTGATCCCTCTGAATTGACTCACCTGTCTTCAACTGCGCTAGCGGATGATCTGTTTCCCAGTTATAAACTGTTTAAGACTGAAACTGCTGAAGACGTGTTCTCGCTGAGTGACGAAGCACGGGTGTTCGTTCACCGTTCAATTAAGCCTGAAAATGGGAGCTTAGCCGATGCCCCCGATATCAGTAAGTTGGTAAAAAGAATTTTTGATCACACGGAGATGGGGCTGAACTATAGAAATAGCGCCAATTTTACCGCCAGTGAAACGTTTGCCAATAAAACGGCTAACTGCCTTTCTTTATCTATTATGACATACGCCATGGCTGAGTATGCAGGGTTAGATGCGGCTTTTTATGTAGTGGATATACCTGAGTACTGGGTCAGACGAGCCGGGTTTGATGTACTCAATGGCCACATTAATTTAAAAATTTCACCCAGGGAATTGCCGGGCACGGTAATCGTATTTAATGAAGCCATTGATGTCGATTTTGATCCTCAGGATATTCGAAATCAATTTCCCAGAAAACGCATCAGCAAACAACGCGCATTGGCGATGTTTTACACCAATAAAGGTGCTGATGCGTTTCTGGAAAACAGTTACAGTAAAGCGTACGCATTCCTAAGACAGGCCAGCCTTACCGACCCGCTTTACTCATCAGCCTGGACTAATCTTGGCGTTTTGTTTCGGATAAATGGATTTAATCAGGAAGCCGAGCGAGCTTATCGACACGCGCTTGCGTTAGATGATAATAACTGGACTGCCTGGGAAAATCTGGCACATCTTATGAAGATGACCGACCGTCAGGAGGAAGGAGAGTCGATTTTGGCCAGGCTTGAGCGCTCGCGGTTGGATAATCCTTTTTATCACCTGATTTTAGGCGAAAGGGCGTTTGAAAAACGTGAATACGCACAGGCGATAAGACACTATCGGGATGGCTGGAGACTCGACAGGAAAAAACCGCAGATCCTTTTTGGGTTAGGTAAAAGCTACTATGCAGAGGGTGATATCAACAAAGCCGCACATTATTTGGAATTAGCAGCGCGCTATGCACACAATAAAGATGACGAGTCACGCTACCAAAATAAACTCTCGCTATTGCAGACAAGCTTGTAAACGGCACCCCTTGCGGGGGGCCGGAGTAACACTTAAATGACGCCTAATTCCCTTAAGCGCTCTTTCAGATAAGAGTCTGCTGTATGGCGTTCAGACAACACCACTTCAGGACGAGGATGTAAAAATAGAGGAAGCGATATACGTGATTTGGTCATATCAACATTCTCCGGATTGATCACCCGGTGAGTGGTCGAGGGGAAGTAATGGCCCGACGCCTCCTGTAACATATCGCCAATGTTCACAATCAAGTTACCGAAGTCACACGGCACCTCCAGCCATGAGCCGTCCTGTGCCTTAACCTGTAATCCAGGTTCATTAGCTGCAGGTAAAATCGTAATTAAATTAATGTCTTCGTGAGCAGCTGCACGAATGGCATCCGGTTCTTCGTCCCCTTTTAAGGGCGGATAGTGAAGCACCCGCAGAAGTGTCTGGTCGCTGTCCTTGATCATCTCAGACAAAGGCTGGCTGTATTTTGCGCTGACTTCTTCAGGTGAATTTTTTTCAATCCAACCTAATAACTCACGCGCTAACGTATTGGCTTTTTCATAATAAGATGCAAGCAACGGACGCAACGGTTCAGGACACTGCCCCCAAGGGTAAAAGTGAAAATACTCCTTGATATCCTTTTGCGTATTGCCTTTAGCCACTTCGGAAACCGTGGTAGGGAAAAAGCCGTCTTGTTTATGTTTGTTATACAAATACTGGTGCTTTTCTTCACTGTCGAAAAAGGCCTGCCAGGCATCATATATTTCTTGCACCATAGATTGCTGAAGCGGGTGGTTTTTGAGCACACCAAAACCCGTTTCGCGGAGCGACTCAACAAACAACTTGTCTGCATTTTCAGCGTTATAATCAACTGCGACTAATTGCATAACTTTCTTTCCAGATCAATAAAGGGCCGTTTAATCATCAGGCCCAATTTATAAAACAGGTATTTTATCGCAGTATTGACCGCGGTAAAATTGATTATCAAATTAACTCAATGACAAATAGAACCCGGCCAACGATGCACTCATCAAATTGGACAGGGTGGCTGCTATTACCGCTTTAAGTCCAAGAGAAGCAATTTCTTTTCTACGCGTTGGAGCCATTGCACCAATCCCACCCATTAATATAGCGATGGATGAAAAATTAGCAAAACCGCACAGTGAGAAAGTGACAATAGCTTGTGTAGAGGGTGATAAGGTATCTATCTGTTCGACAAAATCCAGGTAGGCAACGAATTCGTTAACAACAATTTTTTGGCCAATGAAGCTCCCGGCAATCTGCGCTTCCTCCCACGGCACCCCAATCGCCCATGCCAGCGGTTGAAGGATAAAACCTAAAATGCCCTGGAATGTGACCCCATCAAAGCCAAACAATTCGGCAGTCCAGCCTATTAAGCCATTTAACATGGCGATCAACGCAACAAAAGCCAGCAGCATCGCACCCACGTTAAGGGCTAATTGCAGACCTGCTGCCGCCCCGGTTGCCGCAGCATCAAATACGTTAGCATAACTGGTTTCTTCGGCCTCGATATTATCAAGTTCATCATTGGCTTTATTTATTTCAGGTTGCATGATTTTGGCCATTAACAGGCCACCAGGCGCTGCCATAAAACTGGCTGCCAATAAGTATTTCAACTCTACGCCTAAACTGGCATAACCGGCCATCACAGAACCTGCGATTGAGGCCAAGCCACCCACCATGATGGCGAATAGTTCTGAACGAGTCATGTGGGGAATAAAGGGGCGAACCACGAGTGGTGCTTCAGTTTGGCCGACAAAAATGTTTGCAGCAGCGGACATGCTTTCAGGACGGCTGGTTTTTAACGCGGCTTGTAAGAACCCGCCGATGATGCGGATGATCCAGCTCATAATGCCCAAGTGGTAAAGAACGGCAATTAATGATGAAAAGAAGATAATGACCGGCAATACGTTAAAAGCGAAAATAAAACCAAGGGATTTATCCCCGATAGGACCAAATAGAAAGTTTATTCCCTGTTGACTGTAATCAATAATGTCGCCGACAAACTCTGTCATTTTAAGCAACATCTTGATACCCGGCTCGAAATAAAGAATAAAAGCGCCTATCAGCGCTTGTATTGCAAACGCACCGCCTACGGTGCGCCAATTAATTGATGATCTCGAAGCCGATAAAGCAAAAGCGATGCCGAGCAACAGCAAAATGCCCAGTAAACTTACCATGGCCAGTCTTCCTTACTGCAATGCCTGCTGGATATGTGATTTGATCACGTCCAGTGCAATTTGATTTTTCCCACCCTGTGTTACTACTACATCAGCAGTAAAACGACTAGGCTCGATAAATTGGTGATACATCGGTTTTACCGTGGATTCATATTGCTTTGCCACCGACTCCAACGTTCTACCGCGTTGTTTAACATCTCGCATCATGCGACGCATCAGACAGATATCTAGGGGCGTATCGATAAAGATTTTCACATCATACAGTGGAAGCAGCTCTGGTCGTGCTAATAGCATTATGCCTTCAAGAATAATGACTGGCGCTGGTTCCAGACATTCAGTTTCCGGCAATCTGGTATGGGTTTTAAAACAATAATGTGGATAATCTATCGTGTGGCCTTCACGCAGGCTTTGCAAATGTGCCTTTAACAATTCGTGTTCGAATGCATTGGGATGATCGTAATTATTTTTTTCACGCGCTTCCATAGGCAAATGATCCTGCGCGCGATAGTAATGATCTTCTCGCAAAATCTGGACAGGACTGCCTTGAGCAGAGAAGGCATTAAACAAATTTTCGGTAAAAAGCGATTTACCAGAGCCCGAGGCTCCGGAAATAGCAATAATTAATGGCGATTGCATAGCGTGTGAGGACAATTCTTCTTGGTGCAAAGATACTTGTTTGCACCGCATGAATCAATCACAACGTAAGAAATTGTGTGATATTGGTACAAAAAACGACGTAAATACTACCTAAGTATGTGTTATTTCGATATCTGTGGCTTTCAGGTTGCGCAATGCAAAAGAGTGTTGTTTAGAACGTGAACCCTCCCCCTGTGCCCGTGGCGGATAATATTTTTCTTTTACCGCTGGCTGGTCGCAGAATAATTCGTCCAGTGCTGAGCGAATTTCACTTAACGTTTTTTCCAGGTTGGCGTTAAAATCGGGGCGTTTACGTTTGGTGTGACCCAGTTCAATTAAGCGTCCGAAAACTTTATTACATAACGCGGTAAGTTCGCTGGGGATGTCCTGATGATGTGACAGCGGAGTGTCAGGGTGCTGAATGCAGTATTGAACCAGCGCGGCATAAAAACAAAAGGGCTTATTCTGCAGGTTCACCGTTTTGTTATCCACACTGTTAATTAACAATTTATCTTCAAGGTTAATGATCAATTTTGGCGTGAGCGGCTTGTTCACTTTTTTAGCTACGGTGGTATTTTTCTCTTGTCGTTTGGAGCGATAGGAAATAAGACCTAGTAGCATTGCGAACAGCAAACTGGTTGGACTAAACGTTAAATAATGGGTTAATGGCAAATTTGCCAGGCGAATAGTGACTGACTGTTCAGATGAGGAGAACGATTTCGTCAACAGCGAGTTGAAAGTAACCGCCAGCGCGTCGGTATTTTCCACTCCTTGAATGGAAATAACCCGAACAGGTAGGTTGTTATTGTGTAAATCAGCATTTAAATTATTAATATAATTGAGTACGTCCTTTTCGTTAACGGACGTCGACAGGGCGTCGTTACCAATATCCAGATAAAAGCTGTCTAACAAAATTCGCTCATAAACTTTATCATTGGCTTGATGGTGCAGAACCCATGCGCCTATGCTCTGGCCGCCAATAACTGCGGCTTGTAAAATGCAAAACGCAGTTGCCGCTAACAAGCCCAATCTACGCCATGAGATGGTGGCCAGAAAAGTATTATTCATTGCAGTCACCGACAATTTCCACTCGCTTGTAGTACCCTTTTGGTTGCGCCGAAGCCAGAGTCTTTATTATGTTTTGTATGGCGCATTTCAGATCCGTGTTTTGGGTCCGCATCTTTAGATACCAGCGCATTCCTGTCACCGTATCGTTAATCGGGGTGATATAATTTGGCGAGAGCGTCTGATTGTCAGTCTGGTCCCAGTAGGTAGAAATAATATCAACCTTATCTGCCAGTAACGCTTGTCTTAATTCGTTATGCGAATTGTAATAGGTTAATGTCACCGTGTTTTCATTCAGTCCAAGCGAATTCAAAACGGTTTTAGGAATGATATGCCCTGAACGACTGCTGGGATAATCCAATAGACCTATTCTTTTTCCCAACAGATATTCTTTTGTGATCAAGGGTTTTTCTCTTAGCGCAATGAAATAGGCTTGATAATCCGGATACATCGCAATGGCCTGATAGCCATAAATTTCGTCTGCCACAAAGGCTTCTACAATATTACTCTTAATTAGGGCTAAATCACTCACGCCGTGGTTGATGTAACGAAACGTATCCAGGTCACTATGTCCAATACGCACTTCTACCTGCCCAAACTGGCGTTTGACCACGTTATTATTACACAGTAATTTAAGCGCAGGGCCAGCCACTGCGCGGTCAGTAATATAGACAGAAAAATTTGATTGGTTTTCAGATAATCGGGTATCACAGCGCAGGGTGTGCGTTATTTGCGGTGATACATCAACAACCTCGTAGTAGACTTTAGTAAATCCGAAATAGCCGAACATGATCGTCATTGACAACCATAAAATGAGTAGAGTACTTTTAGATGGGTGAATTTTAACCAACTTCGATTGCGAGATATTTCTTATTTAATAGTGGTATTTCATCAGTGAATATTATTTATTGCAATAGGTAAAGTTATTAGATGTCGATAACAAATTGTTTTATTTAGATATTTTATAAAATAAGTTGAATTTGCTTAAGGGGTGTTTATTCATTGCATTTTTGTAACAATTGCGCCCGCAGTGAGAGGGTCTTATCTAGTAATTCGTCCTTTGCACTAGAAGAATAAAAAGCACAACGGCTCACTAGGGTACAGTACGTTGGCACAACGAAAAATGGCTCAGTTTTTGTCATAAAGGTGCAACAAACACCTCAGACAATTACGTCGCCAAAAAAACTAGTCAGGCTACAAAATAATTTTTAAGCCAAATTAAAGGGAAACACACACATGTTTGCTAAATCTCAAATAAGCCGCGTCGCTATCGCGGTTGCCATGTCTGTTGGCATGGCAACCAGTGCCATGGCGCAAGAAACTTCGTCATCCGTTCGTGGAACAATCACCGGACCTAATGGCAATCCAGCACCTGGTAGTGTAATTACCATTACGCACGTTCCTTCGGGTTCAACCAAGACGGTAACTGTAGGTGAAGAAGGTTCTTTCAACGTCAGCGGTTTGCGCGTTGGTGGACCATACACCATTGCGGTTGATTCACAGCAGTTTAAAGATGCAACCTACGAAGACATTTCACTTTCATTAGGTAAACCTTTTCAAATTGACGTTCAATTGGACAGCGGTGAAAACGTAGAGACCATCGTAGTTTCTGCTTCAACTTCAAGCTTACTTGCGTTTAATAATGTGCGTGGTCCGGCTGCAAATTTTAGCCAGGAGCAAATCGAAAACTCACCCGCTATCAACCGTGCTATTACTGACATCGTACGAATCGATCCACGTATCTACGTATCTGAAGGTAATGATGATGGCGATACTATCCAGTGCGCCGGTAAAAACAGACGCTTCAATAGTTTTACTGTTGATGGTGTGCGAATGGACGACATCTTCGGCCTTAGTGATACAGGTTTACCTACCAACCGTTTTCCTTTTTCATTCGATGCGTTAGAGCAAGTTTCGGTAGAATTGGCGCCATTTGACGTTGTTTATGGTGGATTTTCCGCATGTACCATTAACTCGGTAATCAAATCTGGTTCAAACGAAGTGCACGGTTCGGTATTCTACGACTACACTGACGACAGCTTGCGCGGTGATTCGCTTGAGGGTGAAGATATCGTGTGGCCAGAATATGAAGAAAAACGCTATGGCTTAACCATCGGTGGTCCACTTATCAAAGATAAGCTTTTCTTCTTTGCAGCTTACGAAAAACTTGAAGGTGCAGACGTGTATGAGGGTGGTGTAGTTGGTTCAGGTGCCGCGAATGCATCTGACTTCGTTACTCAATCTCAACTAGATGAAATTATCTCTATTGCACAAAATCTGTACCAGTACGATCCAGGTGCAGTGCCTACTGATTTGCAAAAAGGTGACGAAAAGTATCTGATTAAATTAGATTGGAATATCAACGCCAATCATCGTTCTTCATTAACCTATATCAACAGTGAAGATTTCAATACGACTGACAGTTCTTTCTATGATGTTCAATTAGAAAGTAATCTGTACAGAGAGGCCAAAGAGTTATCTTCTCTTTCTGCTTCGGTCTATTCAGATTGGAACGATTATTTCTCTACAGAAGTCAGGTTTACGAGCTTATCTGTAGATAACGACAATGCACCTTTATTCGGCACTGATTTCGCGAACATAGGCGTGCTGATTGATGGCGATCGCGCCGTGACCATGGGTGGTGACGTTTTCCGTCAAAATAACCGCGTTGAGTATGGTGTGGATACCTTTGCTATTAAAGGTAATTACTATTTAGACGATGGCTCTACAATTACAGCTGGTATTGAGCGCGAAACTATCGATGTGTTCAACCTATTTGGTCGCTACTCTGAGTCTGAAATTATTTTCGATAGCATCGATGACTTCCGAGCAGGTATCCCTTCTAGTTTTGAATACGAGAATGCGGCAACGGGTGATGTAAACGATGTTGCTGGTGCGTGGGAATATTCAACCAATACGTTGTATGCGCAATACGACTTTGAACCCCTCGACATGTTACGATTGGTCGTTGGCCTTCGCTATGACGAGTACGATACAAGCGACACCCCTACCAGAAACCCGCTTTTTGAAGAAGATTACGGTTTCTCTAACGCACAAACGCTTGATGGCGTGTCGTTGTTGCAACCTCGAGTCAGTTTCACTTATGATTTAGCGGATGACATTATCCTTCGTGGTGGTCTGGGGCTATATTCTGGTGGTAACCCTGCTGTTTGGTTAACCAACAGTTTTGTGCGAACTGGCGGTAAAACGTTTGCAACTGACGATGCTGGACTGGAAGAAGGTCAAAGCCTGTTTGATGTACCACATTCTGGCGCGGAAGAAGGTAGACCTAGCAGTGCTGGTTGGGGTATTCCCACCGCTGCTTACAATGAAGTGAACAGCAATTTAGGTTCG
The DNA here is from genome assembly GCF_012911815.1 of Alteromonas ponticola. Classification (GTDB taxonomy): domain Bacteria; phylum Pseudomonadota; class Gammaproteobacteria; order Enterobacterales; family Alteromonadaceae; genus Alteromonas; species Alteromonas ponticola. The sequence continues at coordinate 35,179 of NZ_JAATNW010000009.1, forward strand.
TTCAGCGAATTCGCTGATGTTAACTATCTTGACCCAGACTTCGATATGCCTTCTGAGTGGAAGCTCTCTCTTGGAACTACGCACACGTTAACCGACGACATCTCTGCAAGTTTTGATATCTTATTGTCACAGAGCAATGACGCGCTAATGGTTAAGCGTGGCGATTTGGACCCAGTGGTTGACGCGAATGGTAACCAGGTTCTTACTGAACAAGGTTTGCCTGCTTACGAGTCAAACCGCATTGAGTCTTACGTAGTCACTAACGCAAGCGAAGATGCATTCTCTTACATCTTGTCAGCAGGTTTTGCCGGTCAACACGATAACGGCATTTCATGGACGTTAGGTTATGCTTACAGTGATGCAGAAGATGTTCAAGGGTTGGTTAGCTCTCAGGCTGAATCTAACTACCAGCGTACAGCTCGTCGTGATGCGCAAGGTGAATTAGCTGCGACATCAAACTACAACATTGAGCATCGCTTGACGGGTACGTTAACGTATTCTCATGAGCTTATCTCTGGTTTTAACACCCGATTCTCTATGTTCGCGGTATATCAATCTGGTGAGGTTTACAGCCTGACTGAAGATGGAACAGGACTTTACGCACGTCGCGGCCCTCTGGGTGAGTTGACTGAAGACGGATTGGTGCTTGTTTCCGGTGCAGAGCGCAACGGCGAAGAAGGCCCATCATGGGCGAAAGTCGACCTTAAGGTAACCCAGGATTTACCTGGCATTATGGAAGGTCACAAAGCGTCAGCGTTTATCGTAATTGATAACTTTACCAACCTCTTAAACGATGACTGGGGTGTATTGGAAGAGCAGGATGGCAATTATCAATTCAGTGAAGTTGGTGACACGCCGTTTGTTAAACAGAATGCATCTGTTTACGAAATTCGTTTTGGCGTAGAGTACAAATTCTAATTCCAAACAGAATACGCGCTGTACAGCGAAGTTGATTGACATTGGTTTGGTGCAAAAATCGCATCAAACTATCGCTCAATCTATTTAAGTGAAAAAAACCGATGCTCGATTCGCAGTATCGGTTTTTTTATTCCCCTCCAAAATCTCGCTCCTCCTTTTACATCAAAAACTTCGCAATCTTTTCATACATGGTTGATAAATGATTCATTTATAGCATTACGTAACCAATATGCTTGAATACCTTCTTGATGGAGTGATCGATGCGTTCGTACCAGGGTTAGGTAAGTATAAAAATAACAATGTTTACGCGATTAGCGGTGTGACACGAGGTAAAGCATATCGGCAAAGTGATATACCTAAAGTTGAAAAAAATAAATTCAGTTTCGCTTGAGAAGCAAACCAGATTCTGGGAATACTTATAAACCTTTATGTCTTCATTGGGGTAGTGAATAAACTACATTTAGAATATAGGTGATATATGACAAAGCGAATTTTAATGGTGATGACTTCACATGATGTCTTAGGCGACACTGGCAATAAAACCGGCTTATGGTTAGAAGAATTTGCCTCACCCTATTATGCATTTGTTGAAGAAGGGTATTCAGTGACCCTGTCATCGCCCGCTGGCGGCGAGGTTCCGTTGGATCCGAACAGTCTCGCGGACGATGCTCTCACAGATGCGACACGCCGCTTTGCAGATGACGAGCGAGCGCGGTCTGCGTTGGCGTCTACTATAGCATTGAAAGATGTGCGAGCAGAAGAATTCGATGCCGTATTCTATCCCGGCGGACACGGCCCCCTTTACGATTTAGCCGATAATCGCGATTCAATTAACCTAATTGAGAACATGTTGAAAGCTGCGAAACCGGTGGGCGCGGTATGTCACGCTCCAATTGTACTAAAAGACGTTAAGGGAGAAGAAGGAAAAGCTTATATTGACGGTAAAGAAGTCACTGGCTTTTCTAATGCTGAAGAAACTGCAATGGAACTGGATTCAGTTGTGCCCTATTTAGTAGAGGATGAATTACGGGCCAGTGGAGGGAAATTTTCCAGTGCCGGTAACTTTGAACCTCACGTCTGTAAAAGTGATTTGTTAATTACCGGGCAAAATCCTGCTTCTTCAAAGCCCGCCGCCGAGGCATTGATAGCTCGCTTAGCACAATAAAGAGTGAGCCTGAGGGCTCACTTTTAGACACTTTCGAACAGATCCTCGACGCGCTGGCGCAGTTCCTCAATTCGGCTGACATCTGCGGGTGCGATGAAAATAGTATCATCACCCGCAATGGTGCCAAGCACGCCATCTTTTTTGCTCAATGAATCTAGCAATCGGGCAATGAGTTGTGCAGCCCCGGGGCTGGTTCGAATAATCACCATTACTTTATTATGTACGATATCCAGCACCAGGTGCTTCAAAGGGCTTTTTGCTGTAGGCATACCTAACTCTGGTGGCAGGCAATACACCATATCGCCACGCGCGTTGCGGGTACGAACGGCACCAAACTTACTTAACATACGCGAGATTTTTGACTGGCTGATATTATCATAGCCTTGTGTTTTTAACGCATCGACAATTTCGCCCTGCGAGCCGTAGCTTTCGGCTTTGAGGATCTCTTTGAATGCTTTGATAAGTTGTTCTTGTTTTAAATTAGCCATTACATCTCATATTTTTGGAGTTGTGGTAGGGTTACGTTATTATATAGAAATCATTGTGCATTTTGCCCGATAGGTGCATCGGGTGCAATTTAATTGCATAATCATTCAAATTTTTGAATATATGCGCTCGCGGCGGTGTCAGATTGCTGGTTTAGTAACAGGGCATTTATGCGATTGCGTTTTCTTTTGCGTTACATTACTGTGACGCTCCATTAAGAAATGAGTGTAAACCATAGGAGAAATGGTATGAAAGTAGCCGTGTTGGGTGCTGCCGGTGGTATTGGTCAAGCGCTATCGTTGTTGTTAAAAACACAACTGCCTGCTGGGTCAGAGTTAGCGCTGTATGATGTCGCACCTGTTGTACCAGGTGTTGCTGTTGATCTGAGTCATATCCCCACTGCAGTTAAGGTCACCGGTCACGGAAAAGAGGAACTTGAACAAGCATTGACGGGTACCGATATCGTGCTTATCCCTGCTGGTGTTCCTCGTAAGCCTGGAATGGATCGCTCCGATTTATTCAATATCAATGCAGGTATCGTTAAAACATTGATTGAAGGTGTTGCGGAACACTGCCCCAAAGCGTGCATTGGTGTTATTACCAACCCGGTTAACACGACTGTAGCTATCGCGGCAGAGACATTGAAGCAAAAAGGCGTGTATGACAAAAATAAACTTTTCGGTGTCACCACACTTGACGTGATCCGCGCAGAGACCTTTGTTGCCGAGCTAAAAGAATTGGATCCTGCCGCTGTTCATGTTCCTGTAATTGGCGGGCATTCGGGTACCACTATTTTGCCGCTGCTTTCTCAGGTTGAAGGCGTAAGCTTTACCGATGACGAAGTAGAAAAGCTGACACATCGTATTCAAAACGCCGGCACCGAAGTAGTTGAAGCGAAAGCGGGTGGTGGCTCTGCGACTCTTTCAATGGGACAGGCTGCAGCACGTTTTTGTCTGTCACTGGTTGCTGCCATGCAGGGCGAAAATGTGGTTGAGTACACCTATGTGCAAACTGACGACAGTGATGATGCCGCGTTTTTCTCGCATCCAGTACGCTTAGGTGCCAATGGTGTTGAAGAAATCTTGTCGTATGGTGAATTAAGCAGTTTTGAGCAAAAAGCCAAAGATGACATGTTAGAAGGCTTGCGCGGCGATATCAAAATAGGTGTCGAGTTTGTTAACAGCTAAACACCATGCAACAGCAGTGCCACTCAGTACATGCGGTGAATTAAACTAGCATCAACCTGGATGCAAACGACTGCTATTCACTTTTAAAAATCCGATTTGCGAAAGCTGTCGGATTTTTTTGTGTCCGCATAATTCTGTCAGATTATTTGACATGCAAATGTAAACGCCCCAGTGAATTTGTTTTAAGTAGCTGAAATTAAAGGAAATTAATTTTGGCCTGAATTGTGCTAAATATTCATTGCAAAAGGTATTGCATATAAAGGGGCATAAAAATGAACAAATTAACAAAATTTTTTATACTACAGCTTTTATTAATCACTGGTGCAGCTAACGCAGCACTGATCACTTCTGTAAATAAAACAACCAATGACGGTGTGTATACACTTTCAACCGAGCAAGCAGATCAACTAGGTGTATCCGGTGCTGATCGAATCGCTTTTTTAAGACTGCGTGAAGGCAACGGTGTTAACTGGAACGTGGGTGATTACTTCAATGTAAGCACAATTTTAAACAGTACCAATAACGATTCGAAAATTATGGGGATCTTTAATGGTTGGAACGTTGACCTGACTTATGTTGGGGATGACTTCGATACGTTTACCACAGCAACCATTGATACGGATTTAAGTGGGTTCGTAGAAGGGATTGCATTCGCGTTCTCTTCGACCTCGGGTAATATCGTGTTCAATGGTACGTCAACCTTTAACGGTGGGCAAACCCGTGGTGACGCCGATTTTCTTACTGCGTCTGTTCCGGAACCAGGCACAATATTGACACTGTCTCTTGGCCTGTTCGGCTTAATGGCTCGCCGTCTGATTAAATAATTCAGTGCGAAAAGGCATCAGCCTTACTTCACTTCAGATTTAATTGATAAAAAACCGATGACGTGTCATCGGTTTTTTTCATTTTATATACAGCGTTTGGTACGACTGCGCTTTGATATTACCGCGTTAACCGGTGTTGCGCATACCGATCGCGATCCCCGCAATAGTGACCATCATTGCTCGCTCAAGCGTCGTATCTGCCGTATCGGCATCAAGTTTACGAATACGGTCGAGTAATTCAATTTGCAGGAAATGCAAAGGTTGCAGGTAGCCTGCGCGAATATTCATCGACTCTTTACCTTTAGGATCGTCCGCCATAATCGTTTGCTGATTAGTTAGCTTAAGTAAGGATTCCACGCTGGTTTTCAATTCTGTGCGCAGCTCCTCACCAAAGTGTTTCAACTCTTCCGGCACCAAGCGTGCGTCATATTCCTCACTGATGCGCGGATCGGCTTTGTGGAATACCATGTCTAGCATGGAAAGACGTGAACGGTAAAACGGCCAGTCTCTGAACATCTCATTGACTACTGCTTCATTACTTGATGCTTTGACCTCATCGATTGCGCGCATGACACCCAGCCAGGAAGGCAAAACCAGGCGGGTTTGCGCCCAGGCGAAAATCCACGGAATAGCACGCAGACTCTCGATGCCACCCGAAGGCTTACGTTTGGATGGGCGACTGCCAAGTGGTAATTTACCTAATTCCTGCTCAGGTGTGGCCACCCGAAAGTAAGGCACAAAGTCGGGATCATTGCGCACTGTGTCACGATAGTTATCTCTCCCTTTTGCCGCCATTTTAGTGATCAATTCCCGCCACTCCTGCTTCGGTTCAGGTGGTGGAAATAACATCGCTTCAATAATCGCACTGGTGTAAATTCCCAGACTGCGTTTTGCCAGCCTGGCCATTCCAAATTTATAACGAATGGTTTCACCTTGCTCGGTGACTCTGAAGCCACCATCCAGCGAACCGGGTGGTTGTGAGTGAATGGCTGCGTGTGCAGGTAAGCCTCCGCGGCCAATAGTGCCTCCACGGCCGTGGAACAAGGTCAGGGTTACATCAAACTCATTGGCGACTTTTACCAGCGCTTCCTGCGACTCGTACTGGGCCCAGCCGGCAGCTAATGCGCCTGCGTCCTTGGCTGAGTCTGAATAGCCAATCATGACGAATTGACGGCCTTTCACGTAACCGCGATACCAGTCAATGGATAGTAAACGCTGCATCACTTCAGGTGAATTGTTGAGGTCATCTAACGTTTCAAACAGCGGCGCTACCGGCATTGGCCACCTTACCCCGCTTTCCTGTAACAACAGCTGCACTGCCAGCACATCAGACGGTTCACTGGCCATTGAGATGATATAGATACCAAAGCCATCCTGACGATGTTGAGCAATCACTTTACAGGTATCCAGCACTTCACGTACTTCTTCAGAAGCATCCCAATTCGCCGGGAACAGTGGACGCTTAGAGCTGAGCTCGCGTAACAGGAATGCCTGCTTGTCAGCCTCATTCCACTGTGCATAGTCACCCAGCCCAAGATAGCGGGTAAGTTCACTGAATACATTGAGGTGGCGTTCTGAATCCTGCCTGATATCCAATCGTAATAGATGCACGCCGAAGCTATGGACGCGGCGAATGGTGTCAAGCAATCTGCCATCTGCGGTCACTTTCATGCCTTTGTCACACAATGAGTTGTAGCAAAGGGTCAGCGGAGTAAGCAGCTCTTCATCGGATTCTATCCAGTTAGAACGATCAACATTTTTGCCCGCCAGATAATCGGAAATGCCGTCACGCGTGGCGATACAGCGTTGCAGTAAAGGGCGCAGCACAGCACGGTAAGGTTCGTTTGCATCACCAGCAGCGTCGCGAAGTGTTTGATTGCAGTCGAACATTGATAATTCGACCTGTAGATTGTCCAAATCCTGCGCAAATAATTTCGCCGCACGTTTGCGCGCCAGCAGTAATACCTGCTCGGTAACCTTTGCCGTGACAAACGGGTTGCCGTCACGATCACCGCCCATCCAGGAACTGAACTGAATGGGTGAAGCATCGATGGGTAAGGATACATCGTATTCCTGTTCCAGCCGCTCATCCAGTTCACGTAAAAACTCAGGTACCGCTTCCCACAATGAGTTTTCGATTACCGAGAAGCCCCAACGTGCTTCATCAACTGGAGTGGGGCGTTCGGAGCGTATCTCTTCGGTATGCCAGGCTTGACTGATAAGATCAGCGATGCGCGTCTCTATCCGTGCGCGTTCGTGTTCAGTTAAGGTTTCCTGATGGATAGTTTGAAGACAGTTGGCCAGCTCCTTATGTTTATGGATGAGCGTGCGTCGGGTCACTTCCGTGGGGTGAGCTGTAAGTACCATATCAATATTCAGTTTGCTGACAGCTTGCAGCACTTTTTCTGGTGATAGATTGGCTTTATCCACATGCTCGAATAAGGTATCGATGGAAGCATCGACATTCATCACACTGTTATATTCCTGCTCGGCGATATTGCCCAGATTTAAAAACTGAGCAAACGCTCTGCCCACGGTCAATAAATCAGCATCGGGTAATTTTCTGAAAATTTCTTTCAGGTGTTCCGACGCTGCCCCTTCACCCTGATATGATGCTCGCCCATCCTTTCGAATAGTTTCTATTCTATCCAGCCATTCCTGACCCAGTTGCGCTTTAATCGTTTGTCCGAGTACTTTTCCCAGGTAGCGCACAGTATCTTTAAGTTCAGCATCATAGTGTGATTGCATTGTATCCTCCTGCTTGACTGCTATTCACCTTACTGTGTGAAAACAGTGATGTCTAACCACAATCAGTTATAATTTAATCCGATTAGTTTGGTTCAGATCTATTTAGAGCAATGTGGACGCAGCGTGAGACTGGATGTGTTACACTATCGCCCGCATACAAATAGTCAGCATAGTTTTTAATTATATCGATTATTTTTCAATCAAAAAGTGTAATAAAATTTCAGGAGTAAATGTGTCAGATAAATTTTCTTCAATTGAATCTCAGGCAAGTTACGGAATCGGCTGGCAAATGGGCGAGCAATTAAAGTCTAATCCTTTTGATGGATTGACGATTGACGCAGTGGTAGAAGGCTTACGCAATGCGTTCGACGGTCAGGAACAGCAGGTTAGCAACGATCAGCTGCGCGATGCATTCGGTGCTATCCATCAACGCATGCAAGCTGAAAAAGCAGAAATGAATAAAACTGTAATTGCCGAGAATGAAGCATTTTTAGCAGACAACGCAAAGCGCGACGACGTTTCGGTTACAGAATCAGGTTTGCAGTACGAAGTAATTGAAGCAGGTGAGGGCGATAAGCCTAAGGCTGACAGCACAGTGCGTGTTCACTATCACGGCCAACTGATTGACGGTTCAGTATTTGATAGTTCATATGAGCGCGGGCAGCCAGCTGAGTTTCCGGTAAACGGGGTTATCCGAGGCTGGACCGAAGCGTTGCAGATGATGCCAGTGGGTGCCAAGTGGCGATTGACTGTTCCTCAGCAACTTGCTTATGGTGAGCAGGGTGCCGGTGCAGCGATTAAACCCTACAGCACATTGGTGTTTGATGTAGAGTTGCTTGATATTATTGGATAATTTTTAAGCGCAACAGCTACCAGAATATTTTTATTCTGGTAGCGTTCAACAGTTGGCAAAGCTTTCATTTGCCATTACCCTAGTCAGCCATGTTAATAACACGTTAATGTCAGGTTGGGGTCATGCCTTCTCCCTCCAATTCATCCGGAATGCTTACGCAGCTAAGTCAGCGGATCACGAAAATTAATCGCTTACTGTGTCTGGTAGTGAGTGTCGCTACCTTACTGATGGTGCTAACAACGTTTGCTATCGTCGTTTTGCGTTATGGCGTAGGCGTTGGCTGGATCGCCATGCAGGAATCAGTCATGTATTTGCATGCGGCGGTGTTCATGATCGGAATAGCCTTCACTCTGGCCGAAGACGGCCATGTCAGAGTAGACGTTTTCTACCGAAATATGTCACAGACTAAGCGCTGCTGGGTCGATGCGTTGGGCACAATAGTATTGCTCTTACCGGTGTGCATTTTTATTTTGTCTTACAGTCTGCCTTACGTTATCGAATCATGGAATTTGTTGGAAGCATCGCAGGAAGCGGGGGGGCTGCCTTTGGTGTTTGTGCTTAAATCGCTTATTCCGTTAGGCGCTTTTCTGTTGCTGCTGCAGGGTATCAGCATCCTGATTAACAATATCAATCAACTTATCAGTCAAAAAAGGTAACAGGCACCGCAATGGAATGGATGGCAGTTGTTCTATTTTTCGTAATTTGTGGCGTATTGTTATTAGGATATCCCGTTGCATTAACGTTAGCAGGCACCTCATTAATTTTCGCCGGTATCGGCGTGTTGTCTGGTGGTTTCGATCCCAGTTTTTTAAATGCGCTGCCCAGTCGCTTTTACGGCATTCTGACCAATCAAACGTTAATCGCAGTGCCGTTGTTCATTTTTATGGGTATCGTGCTTGAAAAGTCGAAGGTCGCTGAGGCGTTGCTGGTTTCAATGGCTCAGCTTTTCGGACGTTTCAAGTCCGGTATGGCGGTCTCTGTGGTTTTAGTCGGCATGTTGCTGGCCGCCAGCACAGGAATTGTTGGCGCTACCGTGGTCACCATGGGGTTACTTTCTTTACCGGCAATGTTAAAGCGCGGCTATAGTCCTTCGTTTGCCAGTGGTGCAATTTGTGCCACCGGCACATTGGGTCAGATTATTCCCCCCTCCATCGCCCTGGTCCTGTTAGGTGATGTGTTGTCCAGTGCATACCAGAAGGCTCAGTTATCGATGGGGATATTTTCGCCTGACTCAGTGTCAGTGGGTGACCTGTTCGTTGGTGCGATTGTCCCGGGGTTGATGCTGGTGGCGATGTATCTTGCCTATGTATTGGCCATGTCATTTTTGTCTGAATCAGCCATGCCTGATAGCAGCGAGCTACATCAGGATACGCGGTTGAAACTACCCAAATTATTGAGCTCGTTGTTGCCTCCGCTGGTGTTAATACTCATTGTGCTGGGTTCAATTTTAGGTGGCTTCGCAACGCCGACAGAAGCCGCCGGCGTTGGGGCCATGGGTGCACTGATACTGGCGTTGTCGCAACGGAAAATGAGCATTTCGCGCTTGCGCGAGGTCATGTTGGAAACCACGAAAATCACATCGATGGTATTTTTGATACTGATTGGTGCCTCAATCTTTTCGTTGGTGTTTCGTGGTTTTGGCGGTGAAGAGCTGGTGCACGGATTTTTGTCAGATTTGCCCGGTGGGATTTTCGCCGCTATGCTGATTGTGATGCTGGCGGTATTTATCTTAGGTTTTATTCTCGATTTTATCGAGATCACCTTTGTAGTTGTGCCAATTATTGCCCCGGTACTGCTCACGATGGGGGTCGATCCTATATGGCTTGGCATAATGTTAGCGGTGAATTTACAAACCTCCTTTTTAACCCCCCCCTTCGGCTTCGCATTATTTTATTTACGTGGTGTCGCCCCTGATAATGTTGCTACCAGCGATATTTATCGAGGCGTTACACCCTTTATCTTGATTCAAATTATGTTATTAATAGCGCTTGCTATCTGGCCGACACTGGTCACAGCATTACCAGATTGGCTATATGGATAACCGGGAAAAACCATGCACAAAATAAAAATAATACTCTCTGCTCTTGTCTTGCTACTTAGTCAGGCGTGTTCGGAAAAACCCACAGAACCTACTTCAGAAGAGCTGGTGGAGGTGAAGAACTACGAGTGGAAACTTGTCACCTCGTGGCCGAAAAACTTTCCTGGACTGGGCCATGCTCCTGAGTTATTCGCACAATACGTGAACGAGATGTCTGATGGGCAACTTAAAATAAAAGTGTATGGCGCGGGAGAGCTGGTGCCTGGATTTGAAGTGTTTGATGCGGTGTCGCAAGGCACCGCGCAAATGGGCCATTCAGGCGCATATTATTGGAAGGGCAAGATGCCCGCCGCCCCCATATTCGCTGCGATTCCGTTTGGCATGAATGCATCTGAAATGAATGCATGGCTGGAATTTGGTGGCGGTATGGAACTGTGGCGTGAACTCTACGCACCTTTTGGGGTAGTGCCTTACGCGGGAGGTAACACGGGTGCGCAGATGGCGGGTTGGTTTAAGCGTGAAATCACCAGCCTCGATGACCTGTCGGGTTTAAAAATGCGCATTCCCGGATTAGGTGGCGAAGTATTTAAAAAGGTTGGCGGCGTCCCCGTTTCGCTTACCGGAGGAGAAATTTTTGTGGCTTTACAAACGGGTGCAATCGACGCATCAGAATGGGTCGGGCCATACAATGACCTTGCTTTCGGGCTATTCAGAGCCGCTAAATTTTATTACACCACACCCTGGCACGAACCAGGGGCCAACCTGGAATTTCTGGTTAACAAAGAAGCATTAGAGGCACTTCCACCCCATCTTAAAAAAATCATTGATGTCGCGACCAAAGCAGTTAATCAGCAAATAATTAGTGAATATGCTGCGCGTAATATTCAGGCCATGCGCAAGTTAACCACTGAACATGGTGTGCAGACTAAGCAATTACCAGACGATGTGTTAAAGGCACTCAAGGCTGCCACCAAAGAGGTACTTGCAGAAAAATCGGCGCAAGACGCGACCTTTAATAAAGTGTATAAGTCGTATGCCGACTTTTATCAGCGTATTGCAAAATACAACGGGCTTTCAGAGCAGGCGTATTTTAATTTACGCGAATAATTAGCTGCTCCGAGTTGTTATCATCGATTGCATGCATACAATACCCGCATCTAAGTAAAGGATAAAATATTATGGTTATTAAGCCGAAAGTTCGAGGCTTTATCTGCACCAACGCTCATCCAGTGGGCTGTGCAACAGCGGTAAAAGAACAAATTGAATATGTAAAGCAGCAAAAAATGGATGCCGAAGGCCCTAAAAATGTGCTGGTGATAGGTTGTTCTACCGGTTACGGTCTGGCTTCTCGTATAACCTCAGCATTTGGGTATGGCGCCAAAACACTGGGTGTGTGTTTCGAAAAAGAGCCCAGTGAAAGAAAAACGGGAACCGCCGGCTGGTATAATACTGCTGCGTTCCATCAAGAAGCCAGAGAAGCAGAGCTATATGCTGATACCCTCAACGGCGATGCGTTTTCGGATGAAATGAAGTCTCAGGTCATCGAAAAAATTAAAGCCGATCTGGGTAAAATTGATTTGGTGATTTACAGCCTGGCCTCACCACGCCGTACCGACCCGGACTCAGGTATTACTTATAAATCTACCCTGAAACCGGTAGGGCAGGCATATACCACGAAAACCTATGACACTGATAAAGATAAGGTTCATGATGTCAGTCTAGAGCCAGCGAATGACGAAGAAATAGCGCATACTATCAAAGTGATGGGCGGCGAAGATTGGGAGCGCTGGATTAACGCGCTAGTGAAAGCGGATGTGTTGGCAGACGGCGCAAAAACCACGGCTTATACTTACATTGGTAAGGAGCTGACCTGGCCAATTTACGGACAGGCCACTATCGGTAAAGCTAAGGAAGACCTGGATCGCGCCGCCGCTGCAATCAATGGTGAACACAGCAACTTGTCAGTCGATGCCCATGTTTCATCATTAAAAGCTCTGGTTACTCAAGCCAGCTCAGCCATTCCAGTTATGCCGTTGTATATTTCATTAATTTATAAAGTGATGAAAGAAGAGGGCACACATGAGGGCTGCATCGAACAAATTCACGGTTTGTTCAACACATGCTTATATGGTGACAATCCGACCCTCGATGAGCAAAATCGTTACCGCATGGACGGTAAAGAAACCAATGACGCGACGCAGGCAAAAATTAAGGCGTTGTGGGATCAGACAACACAAGAAAACTTCCATCAACTGAGTGATTACAAGGGATACAACCATGAGTTTTTGAAGCTGTTTGGCTTTGATATAGATGGTGTTGATTATGATCAGGATGTTGACCCTATGGTACACTGGTAATGAGTGATTGAAGGCCTGCGATAGAGCAGGCCTTTTACATTTCGACTGCCAGTATTCCGCATTTCCGCGCCTTAGACACAATTGTCGATCAAAAAATTGGCGGTTTATCCATTATTTGCATGGCACAAAGTGGCCGGTTAATGTTAAAATCCCGAAATTATGTAGGGGTACTTTAGTTTACTCCTATTTAGATATAGCTTTTCTCATGCATAGCTACGCAATATTCACGGATGACGTCGCTAACAAGCATAAGCTCCACAACTACACAACGCAGTGATCCAGGTATCACCGGGAAGCAATTGTTCTGGGGTAGCACTGCGTAGCCAGTTTGGTGTAAATAGGCTATGTTTTTATGTCATTAGTGCTTTTTTGCATAAGCGTTCGCTGTTTAGCGGTAATGCGAAAGGGTATTTTTAATTTAGAGTAGTGCAAATACATATGATAAAAATCAAGAAAGGTCTCGACCTCCCTATCAAGGGAGCGCCTGAGCAGCAAATCTCCGATGGAGCAGCTGTGACGCGCGTTGCCATTCTGGGAGAAGAATATGTGGGCATGCGCCCAACGATGCACGTACAGGTAGGTGATCAGGTACAAAAAGGCCAGATTCTTTTTGAAGACAAAAAGAACGCTGGTGTTAAGTTTACTGCGCCTGCTGCTGGTGAAGTGGTTGAAGTTAACCGCGGCGCCAAGCGTGTACTCCAGTCAGTGGTTATCAAAGTGCAAGGTGACGAAAAGGTAGTGTTTCCTACCGTTTCTGAAGCTGACATTGCGAACGCAACCAGAGAACAACTTCAGCAAACGCTGGTTGATTCTGGGATGTGGACAGCGATACGCACGCGTCCCTTCAGCAAAGCGCCTGCATTGAATACCATCCCAGTAGCAATTTTTGTGAATGCGATGGACACCAACCCGTTAGCTGCTGACCCTACCCAGATTATTGCTGAACGAGAGCAGGATTTTATCCATGGCTTAAAAGCAATGACAGTGCTTAGTGGCGGCAAAGTTTTCGTAACGAAGGCAGCTGGCGCTAATGTAGCGATTGGTGATGCTGCGGTTGATGTAGAAGAGTTCGGCGGACCACACCCTGCGGGTCTGGTTGGTACGCACATCCACTATTTAGAATCTGCCGGGGCTAAAAAAATCGTCTGGCATGTTAACTACCAGGATGTGATGGCCATTGGTTCGCTATTAAAAACAGGCGAGCTGGATAACCGTCGTGTCGTTGCGCTTGGCGGACCAGCAGCGGTTAAACCGCGTCTTGTACGTACCTTAATCGGTGCAGACATTGGCGAGTTGACTGCCAATGAAGTAATCGATGGAGATGTAAGAGCGGTATCAGGTTCAGTTTTATACGGAACCACAGCACAGGGCGTACATGGTTTTCTTGGCCGCTTCCATCTTCAGGTTTCACTCCTGATGGAAGGACGTGAGAAAAAACTGTTTGGCTGGTTATCACCAGGCTCTGACATGCACTCGGTGACAAATGCATATTTAGGGCACTTGAGTAATAAGTCTTACGATATGACAACGTCCACCAACGGGTCAGAGCGCTCAATGGTGCCAATTGGTAATTATGAACGCATTATGCCGTTAGATATTCTACCCACGCTGTTACTGCGTGACCTGATTTCAGGTGACACCGACAGTGCACAACAAATGGGTTGCTTAGAGTTAGACGAAGAAGATTTGGCGCTTTGTACGTACGTTTGTCCCGGCAAATACAATTACGGCCCGATTCTGCGTAACTGTTTAACCAAGATCGAGAAAGAGGGTTAAGTCATGGGTTTGAAAGCGTATTTAGAAAAGATCGAACCTGATTTTGAACCGGGTGGAAAATATGAAAAGTGGTATGCACTCTACGAAGCCGCAGCCACTATTTTCTACACGCCAGGTAAAGTAAACAAGGCGGGAACTCACGTCCGTGACAGTATCGACTTAAAACGTATCATGATCATGGTATGGATGGCGACATTCCCTGCGATGTTCTTTGGGATGTACAACATTGGTTTTCAGGCCCAGGACGCACTTGCTGCTGGCGCCGGAACGCTTCCAGATACCTGGCAGGCGGGGCTGTTCACCGCGTTAGGTGGAGACCTGGCTAATGCCGGTGGTTTAGGCCTGTTCCTTTACGGCGCCTGTTTCTGGCTACCGATTTATGCGGTCACGTTTATTGTTGGTGGTTTTTGGGAAGTATTGTTTGCCTCGGTAAGAAAACACGAGGTTAACGAAGGCTTCTTTGTTACCTCTGTATTGTTCGCATTAACCTTGCCTGCGACCATTCCGTTATGGCAGGTGGCACTGGGGATTACCTTCGGTGTGGTTATCGCTAAAGAAGTATTTGGTGGTACCGGTCGTAATTTCCTGAATCCAGCTTTATCCGGGCGTGCATTCTTATACTTTGCTTACCCGGCACAAATCTCAGGTGATCAAGTGTGGGTGGCCGCAGATGGTTACTCTGGTGCAACCTCACTAAGTCAGGCTGCTGCGGGTAACTTTGATTACGCTGATATGAACCGCTGGTGGGATAGCTTTTTTGGTCTTATCCAGGGATCTGCAGGTGAAGTGTCTACGTTAGCCATCATTATTGGCGGTTTATTTATACTTTACATGCGCATAGCAAGCTGGCGAATAGTTGCTGGTGTTGCCATTGGTGTGGCGGGCTTTGCCACCTTACTCAATCTTATTGGTAGTGATACCAACCCCATGTTTGCCATGCCTGCGCATTGGCACTTTGTTATAGGCGGGTTGGCGTTTGCAATGTTCTTTATGGCAACCGACCCGGTCTCTGCTGCCTTTACTAATAAAGGTAAATGGGCTTTCGGTATATTTATTGGTGTAATGACGGTACTAATCCGTGTGCTTAACCCTGCATTCCCTGAGGGGGTTATGTTAGCCATTCTATTTGCAAACTTATGGGCGCCGTTGTTTGACTATTTCGTCGCGCAAAGCAACATCAAACGGAGGTTAGCACGTGTCGGCTAAAAAAGAATCTTTAGGAAAAACCGTCGGCATCGTAGTTGCCGTCTGTTTAGTATGTTCAATCGTAGTATCAGGTGCCGCGGTGGGTTTACGCTCAATCCAGGAAACCAACGCTGCATTGGATAAGAAATCAAATATTCTGGCAGCTGCTGGCCTGTATGAAATGGGTATGAGTGGTAGCCAGATTGAATCAACGTTCAGTGAAAATGTTGAACAGCGCTATGTTGATTTGGACACAGGTGAATTTACTGAAGCGCCTACGCCAGATTACGACATGTATAAAGCTGCCAAACAAGCTAATTGGAGCACGAAAGTAGAAGGCAGCAATGTTGGCTTTCAACGTCGTGCAAACGTTGCCTCTGTCTGGTTAGTTAAAGAGGGTAATGATGTTAACCGCATTATTCTCCCTGTTCATGGCAGTGGCTTGTGGGACTTGATGTATGGCTTTCTTGCCTTAGACGCTGACGGTGAAACGGTAGCAGAGCTGGTTTACTATCAGCAGAAAGAAACACCAGGGCTTGGTGGTGAAGTACAGAATCCCGCCTGGCAGGAAAAGTGGGAAGGTAAAAAACTTTACGAAGATGGCGATGTGGCCATTCGCGTAAAGAAAAGTGCTAATCCAGATGATCCATATGCCGTAGACGGTCTATCCGGTGCGACATTAACCAGTAACGGTGTTGAAAACACGATTCGTTACTGGGTAGGTGAAAACGGTTTTGGTCCGTTTTTGAAAAAACAAGCTTGGCGTTCATAAGGGGAGCTTTTCATGGCAGACGCTAAAGAAATGAAAAAGGCTCTCTTTGGGCCGATTCTAGATAATAACCCCATCGCATTGCAGGTACTGGGTATCTGTTCTGCGCTGGCAATTACCACCAAACTGGAAACCGCATTAGTTATGTCACTGGCATTAACCAGTGTTGTTGCGTTTTCTAATTTGTTTATCTCACTTATTCGCAACCAGATCCCATCTAGTGTGCGAATTATTATTCAAATGACGATCATTGCTTCGTTAGTAATTGTTGTTGACCAAATCTTGAAAGCTTACTCTTACGAGATTTCCAAACAGCTCTCGGTGTTCGTTGGTCTTATCATTACTAACTGCATAGTGATGGGACGTGCCGAAGCCTATGCGATGAAGAGTCCACCGCTGATGAGCTTCTTAGATGGCATCGGTAACGGATTAGGCTACTCCTTCATCCTGATTGTTATTGGTACAATCAAAGAGCTGTTTGGTTTTGGAACTATCCTTGGCTTCGAGATTCTGCCATTGGTGCAAAATGGCGGCTGGTATCAGGGTAACGGATTATTAATTCTTCCATTCAGCTCGTTCTTCCTGATTGCGGGAATGATCTGGTTTATTCGTACTATTCGTCCAGAACAAGTAGAGCCTAAGGAATAAGTCATGGAATATTATTTATCTTTATTTGTTCGCTCTGTTTTTGTTGAAAACATGGCGCTGTCTTTGTTCCTTGGAATGTGTACGTTCCTCGCGGTTTCAAAGAAAGTAAAAACAGCAATGGGCCTGGGTGTAGCGGTAATCGTAGTACTGGGTATTTCTGTACCGGTGAATCAGGTTATTTACGTGAATATCCTGGCGCCGGGTGCGCTGGCTTGGGCAGGGTTTCCTGACGCCGATCTAAGCTTTCTTAATTTCTTGACGTTTATTGGTGTTATCGCAGCACTGGTGCAAATTCTGGAAATGAGTCTGGATAAGTTTTTTCCTGCCTTATACAACGCACTTGGTATCTTCTTGCCGTTAATTACCGTGAACTGTGCCATTTTCGGTGGTGTTGCTTTCGCTGTTCAGCGCGAGTACAACTTCACTGAAAGTATTGTTTACGGTATTGGTAGTGGATTTGGCTGGGCAATTGCAATTGTTCTGCTGGCTGCGGTACGAGAAAAACTTAAATATGCTGATATGCCCGATGGAATTCGTGGTTTAGGTTCAGTGTTTATGATCGCGGGTCTGATGGCCCTTGGCTTCCAGTCGTTTACTGGTATACAGCTTTAATAAAGCGTGGGAGCAACTAAATGAATCAGGTAGAAATCTATCTTGGCGTGGGCATGTTTATTGCCATCGTGCTTGCGCTTGTATTTATCATCATGTTCGCCAAGTCGAAACTTGTGCCCAGTGGTGAAGTGAAAATTACCATCAATAATGATCCAGAAAAAGCCATTCAAACAGAACCAGGCGGCAAACTGCTTGGTGCCTTGGCAGAAGCTGGAATATTTGTGTCCTCTGCGTGCGGTGGTGGTGGCTCTTGTGGCCAATGCCGTGTAGATGTGAAATCAGGTGGTGGTGAAATCTTGCCGACCGAATTGGATCATATCACTAAGCGTGAAGCCCGTGAGGGGTGTCGCTTATCATGTCAGGTTGCGGTTAAGCAGGATATGGATATCGAACTTCCTGAAGAAGTGTTTGGTATCAAAAAGTGGGATTGTGAAGTTATTTCTAATGATAACAAAGCCACGTTTATTAAAGAGCTTAAGCTCAAAATTCCAAATGGTGAGAGCGTACCATTCCGTGCCGGTGGCTACATTCAAATTGAAGCACCCGCTCACCATGTTAAGTATAAAGACTTTGATGTACCAGAAAAATTCCGCGGTGACTGGGAGCGTTTTGGTTTCTTTGATATCGAATCTAAAGTAGACGATGAAACTATCCGTGCTTACTCCATGGCAAATTACCCAGAGGAAGAAGGGATTATTATGTTGAACGTGCGTATTGCTACGCCGCCACCTAATAACCTTTCTTTACCAGCAGGTAAAATGTCATCGTACATCTGGAGTTTGAAAGCGGGTGATAAAGCCACCATTTCCGGTCCATTTGGTGAGTTCTTTGCTAAAGAAACTGAAGC
This sequence comes from Alteromonas ponticola, assembly GCF_012911815.1. Taxonomy (GTDB): domain Bacteria; phylum Pseudomonadota; class Gammaproteobacteria; order Enterobacterales; family Alteromonadaceae; genus Alteromonas; species Alteromonas ponticola. The sequence continues at coordinate 53,592 of NZ_JAATNW010000009.1, forward strand.
TGAAATGGTCTTTGTTGGTGGTGGTGCAGGCATGGCGCCCATGCGTTCGCACATCTTCGATCAGCTTCGTCGAATTAAGACCAATCGTAAAATCAGTTTTTGGTACGGTGCCCGTTCACTTCGCGAAATGTTCTATGTAGAAGATTTTGATATGCTGGCTGAAGAGAATGACAACTTCGAATGGCATGTGGCTTTATCAGACCCGCAGCCTGAAGATAACTGGGAAGGGTACACCGGCTTTATTCACCAGGTATTGTTGGAAAACTACCTGAAAGATCACCCAGCGCCGGAGGACTGCGAGTTTTACATGTGTGGTCCACCAATGATGAATGCCGCCGTTATCAATATGCTTAAAGATCTCGGGGTAGAAGACGAAAATATCATGCTTGATGACTTTGGTGGTTAAGTAACGATAAGCGTTGTAAAAAGGGGGCGAAACGCCCCCTTTTTTAGATTTTATAGAGAGAAACTGTGTTGAGGCAAACAAGTGTAGCCATTGTGTGGCTCGTTACTCTTTTATTTTTGGGTGGTTGTAGCGATACAACACTTCCCGTGGTTCATCTGCAAGGTGAGACCATGGGCACCACCTATAATGTCAAGTATGTGGTAGACGGAAAAGAAGGTCCTGCCGGCCTGCAAGAATCAATTGATTTACGCCTGGCTGAAATAAACCAGCTGATGTCAACGTACGATCCCACGTCTGAGTTGTCTCGTTTCAATCAGAATCGATTTACCGACCCGATAACCTTGTCGACGGAGACTGCGCTGGTCATTCAGGAAGCAATCAGGTTAGGAGAGCTTAGCGACGGCGTACTCGATATTACGGTGGGACCGCTGGTAAACCTATGGGGGTTTGGACCTAACAAGCGTCCAGAGCGTATTCCAGATGACAATGCAATAAGGGATGTGCGCGAATATGTAGGGCTGGATAAAATCCAGCTGAATGGAACTGCGCTTAAAAAATTGCACCCTATGGTCTATGTTGATTTATCCACTATTGCCAAAGGATATGGCGTCGATGAAGTGGTTTCGATACTGGAGGAGCACAAACTGTCCAACTACCTGGTTGAGATTGGGGGTGAAATGCGGGTATCTGGACATCGTGGCGATGGTGACGAGTGGCGAATTGCTATTGAGAAGCCGGTTTCTACCCAGCGGAGTGTGCAACGTGTTGTCTCTATTGGTAAACATGCCATTGCAACGTCAGGCGACTATAGAAATTTTTATGAACAAGATGGGGTTCGTTATTCGCACTTAATTGATCCTCGTACAGGAAAGCCTATTCAACACGATTTAGTTTCCGCGACTGTGGTCGATAAATCATCTATGACCGCAGATGGCCTGGCTACCGCGTTTAATGTAATCGGCTGGGACGACGCAAAGGCACTAGCGCAGGAACATAATCTTGCTGTCTATCTGATTCGTAAAAACGGGACTGAATTCGAAGAATATGCGTCCGATGAATTTAACCGCATTGTAGAAATGCACGATTAAAGAGGTTGTTGATGTCGACATTTATACTAGCATTTTTTTTCTTTTTGGCGATGGTTCTCGCTATGGCCGTTGGCTTTCTGGTGCAACGTAAAAGCATCGCTGGCAGCTGTGGGGGGCTGGGCGCATTGGGTATAGAAAAAGCCTGTGATTGCCCCGAACCCTGTGATCGTAAAAAAGCACGAATGGAAAAGGAAGAAGCACGCCAGAAAAAACTGGATGAATGGAAGCAAAACCAAATTCTCTAATTCTCATGCTGCCTGAGAATCAGGCAGCCCTCTTTTTGCAGCATATACCCCTAATGAAGATGATTTCTTAATGATTATCGTCTTATAATACTGTCTATGTGTACAGTTTGTTTGATTACGTGTGCGAAAAATAATTCACGTTGATATGGATTGCTTTTACGCGGCCGTTGAAATGCGTGACAATCCTTCGCTTAGAGATATCCCCATCGCTATTGGAGGCAGTGCCAAAGGGCGGGGAGTCATCTCCACGTGTAACTATCCGGCGCGAAAATTCGGTGTGCGTTCAGCGATGGCAACTGCTTACGCGCTAAAATTGTGTCCTAACCTTACGTTAGTGAAAGGGCGGATGGATGTGTATGTACGTGAGTCGCACAAAATCAGACAAATATTCGCTGACTATACCCATCTCATTGAGCCACTTTCTCTGGATGAGGCTTATCTCGACGTAACGCACGTACAGCTTTTTTCAGGCAGTGCAACGCGCATCGCCCAAGACATACGGCGGCGAATACAAGAGGAACTGCATCTCACCGCATCTGCGGGCGTGGCATCGTGCAAGTTTGTGGCTAAAATCGCCAGCGATGAAAACAAACCTGATGGTCTGTGTGTAATTACACCAGACAAACTCGATGAATTTGTGCGTCGATTGCCTTTAGGAAAAATTCCCGGCGTTGGTAAAGTAACGGTGCAAAAACTAAATCGTCTCGGCTTGAATACCTGCGAAGATGTACGACATTACCCATTTGAGCGCTTACAAAAAGAGTTAGGTAAGTTTGGCGTTGTCCTGTACAACAGGGCACACGGCGTGGATGAGCGTACTATTAATACGAGTAGAGAGCGTAAATCTATTGGCGTTGAACGCACCCTGGGGGAAGATATCCACACGCTAACCGAGTGCGAAAGTTTGTTACCCGGCTTGTTTGAGAAAATACAAGAGCGCGTGCAAAATTATGAAGCTCGCTCGGGGCAGGCTATCCGCATTAAATCATTAGGAGTTAAACTTAAATTTAACGATTTTCAGTTAACTACCGTTGAACATAAACATGCCCAATTATCACTTCCGTTTTTTAACAATTTGCTAGCTGAAGCGTTCCAGCGTGCGCAGCAGCGCGCTATTAGATTAGTGGGATTGCACATTAGCCTGGCTGAAAATACCCCATTTGAACAACTGATTTTACCCTTGGATACTACAACATGAAAAACACTAATAACCACCTGCAACCGGGATTGTACCGGCACTACAAGGGCAACGAGTATGAGGTTTTGGGTGTGGCCAGGCATTCTGAAACTGATGAATTGGTGGTGGTCTATCGACCGTGCTATGGCGAAAGAACGCTATGGGTGAGGCCGTTAACAATGTTTTGCGAGACAGTTTGCATAAATGACCAGAATATCCCGCGCTTTGCCTATATAAAAGATTAGTCTGGATATTGGCTCTAAACAACACTTTCTACTACAGTGAACTGATACAACATTTTCTAGCCTAAATTAAGGAATATCATGAGCCTACGCCAACAGTTTGTAGTGACATTAGTGTCGATAGTATCGTTTGCTGCAGTTGCGACAGACAGATTCGCAGGAACTGAAATTAAAGATACCTCGTTAGGTGGTTCGATCCATATGCTATCCGGGCAGGGCGGTAACATCGGCGTGTCAGCGGGCGAAGATGGTATCCTGATAATTGACGACCAATATGAACCCTTAGCAGAAAAAATTGCTGCTACTCTTTCGAAACTAGGCAGCGACGCACCTAGGTTCATCATTAATACCCATTTTCATGGGGACCATACAGGCGGCAACAGCTGGTTTCATACCCACAAAAACAGCACCATCATGGCACATGAAAATGTAAGAGTGAGATTGTTGTCAGATGAAAAAGCAGATGATGCTGCGTTACCGGTGGTGACTTACCAGGATGGCATCAAAATACATTTTAATGATGAAACGTTGGAAATCATCCATTTGCCCAACGGACATACCGATGGTGACAGTGTGGTCTGGATCAAAGAGCCTAACATTCTGCACACCGGTGATTTGTTTTTTAATGGCCTGTTCCCCTTTATTGATTTGCAATCCGGTGGTTCGGTCGACGGGTATATCCAATCCGTAAAAACCCTGTTAGCAAAAACTAATGACACCACTAAAATCATTCCCGGGCACGGCCCGATGGCAACCAAGGCTGACTACGAAAAGTTCCTTGGTATGATTGAAGAAACTAAAGCCTTCGTGGAAAAGCACAAAGCGGACGGTAAAACCGTCGAAGATATTGTCGCGACCGGCCTGGATGATAAATGGAAAAGCTGGCACTGGAGCTTTATCACTGAAGAAAGGTGGATAAAGACGCTTTATTAGATGAATAACAAACTCGTAAATCTTTGTTGGTAAGGTGTTTGGTCGACCGGAGACTAACAGGATTAACTCAGTGAATTAGATTTATTGATTTATAGCGTAAGGTTTGCGTACACTGTTTGCGGTTCAACAGATATAAGTTGAATTTTAATGTCGCCTTTGACGTTATATTAAAAATCTATTAAAGGAAAAATAATGATAAAAAAATTTGGACTTTTAGTTGCCGTGCTTGCTCTCACTGGGTGCTCAACCTATTCGGTTAACAGATATGCGGTATCAGTTGACAACAATTCATCCCTCAAGTCGATTGAAGGCGCGAATGTATTTGTCGGCGACTTTACCGCAGCTGAAAAAAGCTTGACGAGTATCATGTGCCGCGGTGTAGGACCCATCAAAACTCCTGACGGTCGTTCATTTGAGATGTTTATTCAGAAAGCATTTGTTGATGAACTTAAAATGGCGAATGTTTACCAAGCTGATGCTCCAGTAGTATTGACCGGAGTGTTAGATTCTATCGACTTCTCTTCTGCGAGCGGACAGTGGAATTTAGCGCTTACAATCAATTCAAATAATGGCAATTCCCTGTCAGTTTCTGAGAACTACGAGTTTACCTCAAGTTTCTATGGTGAAACTGCGTGCAATCAGACCGCACAGGCATTAATGCCTGCAGTTCAAAATTTGATCGGTAAGATTGTTTCGAATCAAAGTTTCCCTGGTTTGCTAACCGCTAAATAGTTTCAATCCGTGGATACGATAAGAGGGCGCTCATTGTTGCCCTCTTCTACCTTCAAACTTATCCATTTCAGCGTCCGGTTAATGCGCTAGGATAAACTATTTAATGTCTGATTGAATAAACCTGCTGCAATGTTGTAGGCGAAATAAAGGGAAATTAACCAGTGCAACCACTGCCTCTCAACCAAGATACATAATATCAGTAACAAACAACCCACCAGCTGACTTATCACGTAAAGCTGATTAAATTGGTCAAACAAAAGATACAAAATGGTTGGTACACTGAGTAAATAAGCGGCGAATGTACCGAAAAAAATCACCCTGTTTTTTCGGTAAAACATCCATAAATCGCATTCAGAGCTTATTCGACTTGGTAGCACTGCTGAGCTAAACAAAAAGGTTAACGTTGGTAGAAAGCTTAATATAAAAAGATTACCTGCACTTTTCACCGTAAAATTTTCCATTATCTGGAAAAACGCCCACCATCCATTAATGATCGCAGTAAAACAAACAGCCGCCCATATAAAAGGGATAGGATGCATCCTGACCCGCTGGCGTTCTTCAACCAGTCTATAAACACTCGATAACAAGTCCGCTATCGCGATACCGTAAATGATGCTTATAAAGGGAATTATGTAGTCGAACTGTTCCATATCAGTGTGTTACCCCTGTCAAAATTTCCAATTCAATGAGAACAGCAATAGAAGGGAGTAACACATCTGTTTATCTTCATTAAAGTATACCGCGCCCACGATGGCTCAATTAGTGGCCGTAACTGTGAATCACGACCACTGCAATAGTGTGAAAGTTGCCTACTTTTTATTTCCCTCGAATACGGCTTTACCCGCTATCCAAGTCTGTAACACCTGGGTTTTCCAGATGTCTTCAGCGGGAATAGCGAAAATGTCCTGATCTATCAAAATAAAATCAGCCCATTTTCCCGGGGTCAGGGTGCCAATTTCATCTTCCATGTGAGCGGCGTATGCTGCATCTAAGGTGAAGCCTCTAAATGCTTGTTCAACCGTTAACGCTTCTTCTGGATACCAGCCTTCAACGGGTTGGTTATCTCTATCCTGACGGGTCACCGCAGCATGCAGACCGTAGAACGGATTAGCCAGTTCCACTGGGAAATCAGAACCCAGAGGTACTCTTACGCCTGAATCAATCAGCGTTTGCCACGCGTAAGCGCCTTTGATCCGCTCTTTACCAACGCGATCTTCAGCCATATTCTTATCACTGGTGGCATGAGTGGGTTGCATTGAAGGCAGTACACCTAATGCTGCAAAGCGTGGCAGATCATCAATTGCAATCACCTGCGCGTGCTCAATGCGATTACGCAACGCTTTCCCCCCGACATCACTGAACGTTTTTTCAAACTGATCAAGGGCAAGTCTATTGGCTTTATCGCCAATTGCGTGATAGTTAAGTTGAAAGCCTGCGGCAATCACATCATTAAACAACCCCGGCATATCCTCTTGCGCGGTGAGTAGAAGCCCATGCTGATGCTTAGCGTCACTGTACGGCTCTAGCAATGCAGCTCCGCGGCTACCCAGCGCCCCATCACCGTAGGCCTTAACGCTGCGTATAACGAGCATTCCATCGGGGTCGATAACTTTGCCACGTTCCAGAATGCTGCCCAACTGGGGATCGGTAGCGCTGACCATGGCATAGACGCGCAACGGCAGTGTCTCTGCTACGGCTTTAGCCAGGTAAAAAGTATAGACATTGTGACCCACGCCAGCGTCATGCATGCTGGTTATGCCCTGACTCAACAGATGTTCACCTGCGGCGCGTAACTGGGCCTCCATTACCTGTGCAGATTCAGAGGGCATGTGTTTTTCAACCATCCCCATGGCGTTATCAATAAGGACGCCGGTAGGGTTACCCTGAGCATCGCGAATAATTTCACCCCCCTCAGGATCCTTGGTTGATTTGTCGATACCCGCGATCGCTAAAGCCTTACTGTTTGCCCATCCCGCATGACCGTCTACACGAATAAGCCAGATAGGCTTATCAATATTTAGTTTGTCCAGAGATGTTTTTTGCGGAAAGGCGCGGTCAGACCATAGTTCCTGGTTCCACCCACGTCCAGTGATCCAATTAACATCCACTTTGCCGAGCGCATACTCCGACACGGCACGGGCAGCGTCCTTTTCGCTGGTTGTCTCACGAAGATCGACCTTTAGTAGATTATCGCCTAAGCCTAACAGGTGTCCGTGGGCGTCAATGAGTCCAGGCAACATATATTTGCCCTGACCGTCTACTACCTCGACATCATCCGGCTGGCTGTCAGGATCCAGTGCCTGCACCTTGCCATCTTTGATCAAAAGTGAGGAAAAGCTGATCAGCGTGCCATCATTGTCCAGCGTATAACCTTTTACGTTAGTGACAAAGGTTGCTGCACTCGCCGAAAATCCAGCGAATAAAAGTAATAAAAAAACCAGTTTTTGTCGCATAGCCTTACTCCTGTTCAGTAATGTTGGGTGGCTGCAGTAAATAATCAGTCTGCCATATTTTTAACATCGACTGCTGGCTGATGTTACCGCCTGTTATGAGCACAATTGCCGTCTGCCCCGGTGGTGCTGACAGGGCCCACGAGACCACCGCAGCCATACTCATAGCGCAGGTGGGTTCCACATGCAGTTTAAGTAAATGTTGCAGCCACTGCGTCCAGTATGCGATTTGCTGTTCATTGACTTCGTAGAACTCGTCGAGTTGTTGAATATAGGGAAAGGTTAAGTCACCCAGACACGGCGTGGCAGCACCATCAGCGAGTGTGTCAGGGGTTTCCATCAATGTTTCAATCTGTCCGCTCTGTATTGAGCGGGCCGCGTCATTCGCCAGCAAAGGCTCACTGCCGATGACTTTGGCATTGGGTAACAGTTCACGCGCGGTAATAAACGAGCCACTTAGCAACCCGCCTCCGCCACAGGGAGCAAAAATAGCATCAGCATGCCCGGCGTCTTCAATTGCCTCTAATGCACAGGTCCCCTGACCGGCAATAATATCTGCATGATTATAGGGGGGTATCCACACTGTACCGGGCTCGCGTGCCGCTTCAGCCACTGCAATATCTGCCTCTTTGCGCGTCTCGAAAAGCTTAAGTTCAGCGCCATAACTACGTGTGGCCGCGGCTTTCACTTCAGAAATGGTTTTTGCCGCAAAAATCGTCGCCGGGATACCAAATTCTTTCGCGGCACAGGCGACCGCCTGCGCATGATTTCCAGAGCTGTTAGCAACGATATGGTCAGGTAAGTTGCCTTGCTCTTTTAGACAGGCAACAAAATTAGTCGCTCCCCGAATTTTAAATGCCCCAACGGTTTGCAAGCAATCGGCCTTAAAAATGATGCGCTGACCCAACCACCGGTTTAATAATGTTGACTCCAAAAGTGGTGTACGCTTAATTTTATGCTGGATGCGATGATGCGCTGCCTGAATGTCAGCGAAAGAGATACTGGCCATTGATTATGTTGTAATTTATTTAACTGTTTGTGTTGCTACACTAACACTGTAACTAATGAAAGCGAAGAAAAAGGAGGGCTAAATGGGGCTTTTAGATACTTTAATGGGGAATGCCAGCGAAACCAGTGCCGAAGAAGTGAGAGAAGAACTAGCAGCTATTTTGGCCGACAATGAGCAAGTGATTAAGGCCTATAAACTGGTACGCGATCTGGTCATTTTTACTTCTGGTCGGGTGATGTTTATCGATAAGCAGGGATTAACTGGCAGAAAGGTGAATTATCATTCTATCCCGTATCGCGCGATTACCCAGTTTGTGGTTGAATCCGCAGGGCATTTTGATACCGATTCTGAACTGACCTTATGGGTTTCAGGACAAGACTCGCCGTTAAAAATTGAACTCAGTAAACATGCCGCACAAGGCGTGCAAAAGATGTTAGCGGACAGGTTATTTGGGTAGAAGGAGCGTAATCGTATGATTACGCTCAACCAGAGGATTACTGCTGAGGATTGAGATTACGATTGAAGAAATTGGTAATCGTTTTGTACAGGTGAATGCCGGTGGCTTTTCCCTTGATACTATGCTTTTTGCCAGGATAGTCCATGGTTTCAAATGGAATCGCCAGATCTTGTAAGTGCTTATAGAGACGGGTGCTGTGAGTGAACAGCACGTTGTCATCTGCCATTCCATGATAGATCAGCAGTGGCCCTTTCAGGTTTTCAGCATAGGGAAACACGGATGCGTCGGTATAAGCCTGATCGTCGGTTTGTGGGTTACCCATGTAGCGTTCAGTATAATGGGTGTCATACATACGCCAGTCAGTTACCGGTGCACCAGACACACCCGCTGCAAAATAATCAGGCGCTTTGAACATAGTCATGAGTGTCATGTAACCACCGTAACTGTGACCATGCACACCAATCCGCTCAGCGTCAACATAAGGTAACGTGCGTAAAAACTCTACACCGGCCACCTGATCATCTACTTCGATGGAACCCATTTTTTTATAAATCGGATCTTCGAACGCTTTGCCGCGATAGTTGGAACCCCGGTTATCGACACTGAATACCACATAACCCTGGTCAACCCAGTGCTGCATGAGTAAACCACGACCCCCATACCACTTATTTTGTACCACTTGTGCATGTGGGCCACCATATAAAAACACGATGGCAGGGCGCTTCTTATCAAGGTTTTCAGGTTTGAATATGCGATAGTGCAGGGTAGCGTTATCTTTAGTCTGGAAAGTGCCAAACTCAGGTTTTGTCCATCCTGCCATATAGGGGGTCAATGGATGCGCGTCGTCCAGCTTGTTTTCTTCAAGCCAGGTAATTTGGTTACCGTCGGCTTTGTGCAAGCTGACCTGCGGCGGGCGGTTGACGGTTGAAAAACTATCTACGTAAACACCGGCATCTGAGCTGAATTCAACATCGTGAAACCCATCTTCAGAGGTAATACGCGAAATTTTGCCGCCGGCAAGTGGAACAGAGTAAAGGTGGCTTTCAATGGGCGTATCTTTGCGGCCGGTAAAATAGACCATCCCTTTCTTTTCGTTGATGGCTTCGAGCTTATCTACGACCCACTCACCCTGAGTAAGCTGGCGCACCTGCTTGCCGTCATTATCCATCAGGTAAAGGTGTTTGAAACCATCTTTTTCCGAGGCCCAGATAAACTGCGGTGACTGTTTCAAAAAGCTTAAATCATCATGCAGGTTGACCCAGGTGTTGCTTTGCTCGCGAAGTAACACTTTCTGGGATTCTGCCTTAACATTATAAGCACGTAATTCAAGTTGTTGTTGATCGCGGCTTTGCCACTGGTAGGTAAACGTTTTGCTATCCGGCATCCAGTTTCCCCGAGCCAGGTAAATGTCTTCGTTCTTACCCAGATCTACCCACTGTCGCGCATTGTCTGCGATGTGCTGAATGGCCAGTGCAATTTTCACATTGGCCTTACCCGCCGCAGGGTATTTTTGCTCAATCATTTTAATTTCATCGGCGTAAATCTCTGAGCGGGTAATCACTTCTACCGGCGATTCATCGACTTTGGTAAAGGCGATATAGCGTTCATCAGGCGACCACCAATAACCCGTCATGCGGCTCATTTCTTCCTGAGCCACAAACTCGGCCATGCCAAATTTGATATCACCGCCACCTTCCTGTGTGATAGCAGTCTCTTTGCCAGAAGCAATATGTTTGACAAAAAGGTTCTGGTCGCGGATGTAGGAAATATAATTGCCTTTTGGCGAAAGCTTTATGTCGGTTTCAAACGCTTCAGTCTCAAGTAAACGTCGAGCCCCTTGTTCGCCCAGTTTATGGTAATAAACATCGCCGCCAAGAGGGAATAACAGCGCTTTGCCGTCCGCTGACCATTCGTAGCTGACAATGCCAGTTCCCTTTAAACGCATGCGTTCACGACGGGCTTTTTCTTCATCGGATAATTCAACTTCACCGCTTTGCAGTGTGTCTGAATCAAACAACATGCGCGTTTTTCCGGTCGCAATGTGATATTCCCACAGGTCAAGTTTCTCATAATCTGACGTTTTGCCCTTTAAAAAAGTAACCCGCTCAGAGTCAGGTGATACTTTCAGTTTCGTAGGCGCATTACCGTCTAATGAGGGAGATTCGAATATCCGCTCAATAGTGAGTTGTTCTGCATTGGCAAACGTGGTGAGCATAATGGCTCCGCATAGTAAGGCTTTTTTCATTCTAATATCGTCTTGTTGATGCAAAGTAATTAGTAATAACTAAATAAGTAAAAAGTAAAAAGTAGATAGATTATATTAAATCGTTTTATTATGTGATCTGTTCACGTAATAAGTGTGCAGGTCTAAATAAGCAAAAACGCACAACAAATTTATCGTTATTGTTGGCAATAGGATGGCATAAGGTGGCGCAATTTAAAACGGCATTGGTCCTGGGAGCAACAGGATTGGTCGGAAAAGCACTAATCAGGCAACTACAAAACGATCCGCGATACAAGCAGGTCACTTGTTTGGTTCGCCGTCCTATGCCTCTGTCACTGGTAGCCCATGAACAAAAAAAAGTGAATTGGCTGGTCATTAATTTTGACGCTCTGCAAGAGTACGAAGGCTATTTCAAAGTTGACCACGTGTATTGTTGCTTAGGCACTACCATTCAAAAGGCGGGTAGTCAGGAAGCGTTCCGCAAAGTCGATTTTGAATACGTTCATGTAGCAGCGCAGCTTGCTCGAGCACAGCGCTGCAAAAGTTTCGTGTGGATTTCGTCTATTGGCGCTAACGCTAAGAGCAGCAATTTTTATCTGCGGGTTAAAGGTGAATTAGAGAACGCGATTATGGGGATGTCACAACTGAAAAATGCTTCAGCGGTGCGCCCTTCATTGTTGCTTGGCGAACGGCACGAGAATCGGCCGTTGGAAGATATTGCACAAACGATAGCCCCCGTTCTGGGGATGTTGCTGATGGGACCGTTAAAAAAATATCGACCTGTCTCAGCCATAGAGGTAGCGCATAAAATGATAAAACTTCAGGTCTTTGATGACGATTAAACGCACTGTGTTTCAGTGTAAGCAGTTTGCGGTCGACCAACATCAATGCGCGATGAAGGTCAATACGGATAGTCTGGTGTTAGGCAGCTGGGCAAATCCTGCGCTAACTGAAGGGCCTATACTGGACATAGGCACGGGCAGCGGCATATTGGCATTAATGATGGCGCAAAAATCGAAAGTCGCACAGATTGACGCCATTGAAATTGATGAGCTGGCCGCAGAGCAAGCAAAACGTAATTTTGACGCGTCTCCCTGGGCGCGTCGCCTAAACGCAGTTCATGGCGATTTAATGCACTTTAAACCAGCGTATCCGTATGCATCCATTATCGCCAACCCCCCTTATTTTGCGTCACCTACGCTTCACACAAATGCGTATACGCAGTTAACCCCACAGCGAAAGCTGGCAAGAATTGACGGTGGGCTATCGATTTCCACAGTAATGGGGTGGGTTGCGCAGTATCTCTCCCAAACCGGCTTTTTTTACTGCCTGTATCCTGCAGCCAGGCGAGCAGAAGTTGTTTCTCTTGCCAATGCCGTCAATCTGATTTGTGAGGCAGAGTTAGCCATACAACACAACGAGTTGAAGCCTGCTCATGTGGTCGCATTCAAATTTCGTCAATCCGAAAACCGGCATAAACAGTATCAAATACACAGGCAAACATTAATTATCAGAAATCAGCAAGCGCAATATAGTCAGGAATTTAAAACGCTGTGCAGGGAGTTTTATCTGCACTTTTAAAGGCATCAAGCTACATCACGGAGGCGAGCATGTTACCCGAGTGTATCGAAAAGATTGTCAAGCGGATCCAGATTCAACCCTTTCAATGGCGCGGCACCGAGTGGCGTGTACCTAAATTTCAGGTCTATGCCATCCTCCAACACCCTGTGGCAGAACGCTTTGTCTATCATGAACAACAAAAAGTAGCCATTTTGTCGCTGGGCAAGTATGATGTTCCGCTTTTTGATCCTTGCCATCATGATATGGAGTCTATGCCGGCACATGCGGTTGTGTTAAGCCATACCAAAGGGAATCGTTTTGGCTTATTTGCGTATCCTGCCGATTTGGTGTTGAAATCATTTTCTCTGCCTAATGACCATACAATGATTAGCAAGCTTCGTTGATACGTATAGTTTGAGTTTTCGTAGGGTTGGTTTATGCAGTTTTGGGCTGAGGGCTTTGGCGCTCTTGCGGTAATTTTTAATTTTATTGGATATCGTCAAAATACCGTAGAACGCTACTTGGTGGTCTCAGCGGTCGCGCTTTTTTGCGTCAGCATTCATTTCTTCATGCTGGATGCGATGGCTGCGGGTATCGGATGTCTGCTGGCCAGCATCAGAAACGTCGTTGCCCTGAAAAATCGTGGCAAGGGTGTGCTGATAGGGTTTGTTGCGGCCAATCTGGCGTTTCTGGCTTATGAGTGGTTTATCCTGGATCACGACTGGTTAATATTCTTTGCTTACTCTTCCGCGCTTATTTTTACCGTAGGGTCAATTGTTCTCAGAGATGCCACGCGCATTCGTCAATGGTTTATCCTGGCAGAAATACTGGGTTTAATTTACGCAATTGCTGTTGGCAGTATATTTGGAACAATTTTTAACATCACTAACCTCACTAGCATCATCACCAAGCTGGTGCAGGACAAAAAGCTCAAAACTGATTCGCTGTGATGTGTGAGTGAGCGTCACGGCGGATGGGTATAAACACCCCTTATAATTTTTCTTTTTTGGCGATGCGTGAAACCTTCCAGGGATTCCACGGGTCGTCGTATGACGTTTTGTGAAGAAATTCCATCAGATAGGCATACGTTCTCACGGCACGTAAATATAGTCCGGTGTAAAATGGCATCAGCGGAAGGAAAAAAGGTGTTAATCCGTCAATCGTCCGGTAGGAAGGTGCGATCAATGTTCTGGCGATGACAAACTGGACAATATTGGCGATAAAGTACAAAAAGTAGTTAATGATAAACACGTAGCCGAGGTAACTGGGTGCTGTATACAGCATGTAAACCACGTAGACTATCCATTTGAAATCGAAAAAAACGTTAAAAACAATGTTTTCGATAATTGAGAAAAATGATGAGCTGCGAAAATTAGCCGAGGGGGCTAACATGTTTAAATGTTTTCGCAATCTGAAGCGGACCAGCGAGCGATCCCAGCGATAGCGTTGTCGGCGTAGGTTGGTGAACCTGGATGGGACATTGGTGTAACACACAGCGTGAACCGCATGCACAACACGGTATCCCAGCTTTCTGATCTTAAGCGTAATGTCGCCGTCCAGACCGGGCCCTACGTCCCAGCCGTACACCTGGTCAAGTACGTCTCGTCTGAAGGCGCCATGAGCGCCTGAAATAATGCGTAAAATACCCAGTTCAGAAGCCGCAACGCGTCCTGCGCTAATCGTTTTGATATATTCGATGGTTTGCAAACGCGTAGCAAAACTGGCATCTTCATTGGCTACCCGCACGTCCCCTCCTACAGCACCCACACTGGCATCCAGATAGAAAGGCAATAGAATTTGCTCGATGGCATCGGCAGCCAGATGGGAGTCTGCATCTATATGAACTATAAATTTACCTTGCGAGAAACGTAATGCGGTATTCGCGCCGGATGCCTTACCCCCTCTGACCTCATTTCTGAAAAAACGATCAATTTTGCCTTGCTTTAACAGTTGTCGGCAAATGAGTGCTGTATTGTCGTCGGAGCCGTCATCCACAATGATAAGCTCAAAGTTCTGGTACGTTTGATGGGTTAGCGAGTTGGCAAGGGCTGGGATGTGCTTTCCTTCATTCTTTCCCGGCACAATTATCGAAACGAGCGGGCGTTCCATAAAAAGCTGATGACGCGCGCTAGCGCGTTGCTGTCTTCTGCGTTTGCGTTTAAACAAAAATTTACCGATTAACAGCGACTCGATAATAACGTAACGCAGCATGTCCAACAGAAAGAAAGGCCAGAAATAGGCTAAAACCTGTGCGAGGGTCAGATTCTGGACAAACGCGAACAGGCCCTCAAGGCTCATTTATGGTTTACCTTTAACGCATTCTCCAGCATCAGGTTTAAATCGCTTTCACTGTCAATTCGGTGAACGCGAGTCAAAATGCCCACCGAAAGCTTGGCCGCCAGATTCGCTGCAAACAAATCCTGAATAGCCGTTTTTAAGCGATTAAGCGCAAGATTGGCGTTTTCTTCAGATGTTTCTGTCATCAGTATAATAAATACGCTCTCGTTCAATGCCGAGATAACATCGGATTCTCTGAAAACGGATTTAAATACCGCGCTGATTTCTTTAAACAATTGCTCGGTACGTTTGCCCAGACGATGAAAAATACTGTCCAGATTTTCAAAGTAAATTGTGGCCACGCAGCTGGTGGATTTTTTGTAGCGGCCAATGCGTGCTTTTTCTATATGAATGAAACTTTTAAATTCACGATGGCTGTAGAGTTGCAAATCAGTCTGTAGAATGGAGGTGAACAATGCATCGAGGCCATAAAGCGCCGCGTTTAAACCGATGGCACTAAGCTCGTATGCGTAAATATCGGCCACATTGACATCATCAATGTTCGCTTCACTTTCGCAGGAGTAACACTGGACTTTCAGTACCGGGTCCTGAAATTGCAAAGTGCATTGCCGGCACTGGTAAACAACCGAAGGCTTGTCGTAGTCAACGCCGATGTGTTTGAGGCGCTCATCACATTTTGGGCAAACCAGCTGATTATTGCGCTCAAAATTCGACAAATTATCCACGTGACCACATTTAAAGTGATGCACCAGCTCTTCTTTCTTTAAGTTTTCGGCACCACAGTCGGTGCAGGTTTCAATGAAATTTAAGAATGCTCCGTCACAGGTAGGGCAAAAATGGGCGCGTTTGAAAAATTCGCGGCCAAGAAACTGCTGTTTATGCAGAAAATCCAGACTGTTTTTGGGGCTATCATCATTGCGTTCGAATAACCCTTCAATCGCAGGATACACAAAGCCATTATTATTGTGTGGGGTTAATATAGGTTCCAAGCGTTTGTTACGACTTGCCATCAGGCGCAGAATTTTAAACGGAATGCTGCTATCAGCGGTGTCCTTATCCAGATTGGGAACGCGCTCTAACCATTGAGCGACACGTTCAAATAACGCACTCTTGGTGGTTGAGGCGCTCACTAGTTGGGAAGCGGACACACACTCATCGAATTGTTTTTGCAAAGAGGCAGGTGGCTTTTCTGTCTCGTAAATCAGGGCCAGCGGCATCAGATATATGCGGGGATGGGGATGTTGTCGAATACGCTGAACCCAATGATGCAGTTTGCCCTTGTTACTGTGTGTGTAATGCAATACGGCACCTTTGACGGTTGCAGTATCGTCCAGCAGATCATCTATCGATAACGTCTCAATACTGGGAAGGATGAAGGATGCTTCGCTTGTTAATCCGTAAATTTTCATGCTACTGCACTCCTTCCACTAGTACCTGAAATTGATTAAAGCGTGCCCACTTTTGTGCTTCAACTGCATCGACAGGGACTAAAGTTACTCTTAGCTGCGGCAAAACCGGGCGGTAACCGTCATATTCGAGCTGCTGGCGACCACTGGCCGAGGACGAAATCTGAGTGACCTTGCCGCTGGAGTTACTCTCATCGGGCAAAACAATGGAAAGCGTATCACCAATGGTCAAATCATCAAATTCACTGACTTCCAGATAAGCCGTGAGGGTCAGTTGTGGGGCTTCTGGCGTCAGTGTCAGCAAGGTTTCACCGGCTTTTACTGCATCACCCTTCACTACCGCCAGTGTGGCAATGGTTCCAGACTGGTTGGCCATTATGGATCGTGGACGGCAACGTTCCGGTTGAATGGGAGGGGTAAGCTCTGTGAGTTCCTGGTAGCGACTTTCCAGCGCATTAATTTTCTGCCTTTCCATTTTAATTTCCGCTTCCTGCTTGGCCAGGACTACGCGTAATTTGTCGCTGTCATGATTTAACGGTGCGCTGATCTCCAGTGCTCGTTTTAGTTTTCTGTCTTGCGCTTGCAGGCGTTGAAATTCCTGCTGGTCGATCTGGTGTTCGTCGATTAACAGTTGTAAGGCAAACCGAGCGTCTTGTATTCGGTACCGTAACGCTCTTTCATCTTTGGTATTGTCTTCTGGTTCGCAGTTTTCCGCGGGCGAAATGGTACCAATAATGTCCCCTCGCGAAACCGCTTGGCCTAAGCGTTTGTCAAACTGGGTCAGTAATCCTGAATAAGGTGATTTTACCGCCACAGATTCGGTTTCAATGACTCCGGCAGTTTGAATCGTGAACGCCTGTTTCAATAAAAAATAGACAACATAAGCACAGATGCCGAGCAAAAAGATTATATAAAGCCATTGGGTGATAATCGGGGTCTTCTTTCTGGGTGGTTGCGAATACGGTGCCGCATTCAGAACACTTTTTTTATTGTGAAGTTTCATGGCAACGTCTTCCAGTTAATAAACCCTTCTGCATCGTGAATCGCAAACTGGTTTACGCCCTCTTCAGTGAGATAGCGGATCATTTTTTCAAGTTCATATTCATTGGCGAAGTCCTGGGTTCTCAGCGCCGCGACAAATTTATCTTTACCAATAAAGGGTAATAGTTTGTCAGCCCGGCGTTTAATGACCTCAGCCACCGGTGTTTCGTACAACATTACATACATGCGTTCGACCATGGGTTGTAATTGACGATACGTTGCTTCCTGCCAGTGAAACGGTACCGATAACGACAACTGAAGATCGGGGAACGAAGCTCTGATGGCCGCGACCAGGGCGACATAGTCTTGCTGATACGCCATTTTGTTTTGCGCATAATCGGACAGCACCTGCGGCTCAACGTCCAGGTGAACTGAATTTGTGTATGCCCGGGCCTTGCCAATCTGTTCAAGTGCATCTTCGCGCTTATCTTTTCGAATCCACGTGTTGGTGCTGAACATCAACTCAACCGGCTTACCTTTTGCTGATAATTCAGCAATGAAGGCGGACAGCTTGGGTAGCTGAGTATTTTTTGAGTACGAAATAATCGGCCGTTGAACATGCTTGGTGCGTAATAACAGATGTAACTGCGCATTACTCATTTGATTGAATGTTTGTGACCATATGTAAAGCGAACGCTGGTTGGGACGGTGGCGTTCTGTCAACTTTACTCGGGGCGAAGGCGCAAGTTTGTCAGGAGAAAACGGCACCTGACTGACCAGAAAAATGTTGTTAATGCGCGCGTATAATTCGCGCTTGGCTTCCAGTAATTCAATGGCCGATTCTGTATAGTTCTTCAGTCGGGCAGCTACGGCGGACGGGCGTAATGATTCGTCCATGGTGCGTTTTACCAGCACTCTGCGGATGCGTTCATTGGCTCTTTTGTAACGATATTTTTGGGTTATAACCCGTTGTAGCTGGTCCTGAAAACTGGCATAAGCCTGCTTAGTGCGCTGGTTGCGCTCCCATTTATCCGCTTGTGCATCTCTTTCAAGCTGATTAAGTTTTACTGACTCATCGACCTTATGTTTAAACGCTAAAGGAATTGAAAAACGTAAACCCGCGACCAGGTCGTCTCGCTGCGAGGCTAAAATATCCAGTTCTTTTCTGACAAACAGACGAAGTCTGGCGCCGTCCTGATAAGGATTGGCGTCGACGTACTCCAGTCTGCGCAATCTTTCTGCCGTGGAGTGACTGGTATTTTGCGCTGATGCCGTCAAAATTGCATCGATATCTACGTCAATCAGCGGTGGGTTGGTCACCTCACTGCCGTCGGTCGCGTTTATTTGCAATTGACTCACTTGATAACGCAACTGCACTACCGACTCTTCCGATATCAGCAGTTCGTCGAGTTGACTATCACCATTAAAATATGCTTCTTCCTCGACTTCATAAACACGTTCCATCAGGGTGAGTAAAGTACGCTTTAAATCCAACAGCGTCGTATCAAACCGGGTGTTTATCTGATATTCACGGCAACGATAGTCAAACGTCTGTTTACGGATATCGTGCAGCACTTTCTCAAGTTGTGCCTGTCGTTGATAGTCTTTGCTGCGATGCTGAAATTCTTTATAACCGTTGTCCAGGACGTCCCAGGATAACTCGACATAGGTACTGCCTTGTTCATCAATATCGCTGGATTCAATGTCGCCACTGGTTAAGCCTCCTCTCAGCTCGATACCGTAGTTGTATTTCCAGTATTCGGCCTGCTCTTGCAAATAGGGGCTAATGCTATGAGCTAAAATGGTTTGCGAACACGACTTGCTAAGGATTTCAGCTGCGTTGGACAGGGTTTGCGGGGTCTCCATCACCGTTAGCGTCTGATCGTAGGTTTGTTCAAACGCTTGCCAGAACTGTTGATGAGTCAAATTTGCAGCAAGAACCCCGGCTGTAGGCGTCAACCCAACGCCTAGCCAAAGCAGGGAGCTAATTAAAAATAGTGAAAAATAGCGCATAAATTTTTGTACTTGTTTTTATTTAAACAGAGGCATAGTTATTATTAATGTTACAGGTGCGCTCTGTAGGGACAGATTTTAACCACTTGTCCGAACAAGGTGCAAGCGCCGATTGGCTTGAATAGGTGAGTCATGAAAGATAAATTGCCTTTACATTAATTATTGATTAAAATACAGGCAAAATAGAAGTGGAGAAGTGGTTTGAAAAGGTTGTTTGCAGCAGTTTTTGCAATTTGTATTTCGAGTGTAAGCTCCGCAGCCGTGATTCCGGTTGAGACTAAAAACTGGAGTTACGAATTATCTCCCTCATCTAATCGTATCAGCAACAATGATGGCTGGAAGCGATTGCTGACGAATACCCCCACTAAGCTGAGCAATTCATCTGGCTCGCTAATCAGTGACTTTTCACTGAACAACAATTTTATCTTCAGCGGCCAGTTTTCGCCTACGTATGCTAACAACAGCTCGTGTGCATCGCCCGCTGAAGGGTCGTGTAACGACAACGATATTTTAGGTATCGTGTTTGATTGGCAGGATGCTGGTAATCACTATCGCCTGGGATGGAGCCAGGGTGGAGTGAGCGATATCACCGGTAAGTCGGGGCTGTTTCTGGTCAAAGAAGAAAACGGCGTAAGCAACACGGTGATGAATTGGAGCGACCTGTTTTGGACCGACGAAGCTTTGTACTCGTTTTCACTCTCACGCGAGGGTGATAGCTTTGCTCTTACGTTGTCTGGCGCCACTCAAGCGGTCCCCGGTGATCAGTCTGCGCAAACGCCATCAGATCAGAATCCAGACCTGACTGACTCAGTAATTAATTTTAATTTTGACGATCTGCTATTTGCGGGTGGCAGAGTCGGGGTGTATACCGAAAGTCAGACTGCTGTGTTTTCTGCGTTAAACGTAGTTACCCCAGCAGAGGTGTTCGCACCGGCAACAGCAATGTTATTGTTAATGTCTTTAGTGCGTTTGCGAAAACGCAGATAATTATTTCACGTGAGCCGCCGTTAAGGCGGCTTTTTTATGTAAGCTTAAATTTTATCCACATAATGTTTCCTTATTAAAAATAAATTTGGTATGTTTTTATCTGCATATAAATGTGCGCGTAGTTCAACATGGAAGATAGAAAATGAAAACAACATATACTCTCGCAGCGATCGCTGTATCCCTCCTGTTATCTGCCTGTGGCAGTAGCGACAAAGAAGAAAACGTCATTCCCGCACCGGTTACTGACAACGCTCCCAGTGAAAATGCCTCAGATAACGGTTCTTCAGATGAAGGTTCGGATGATGAAGATTCAACTCCTCCTGCGTATTCAGTCGGCGGAAAAGTCATTGACGGCTATGTATCCGGAGCCACGGTGTGGATAGATTTTAATAGTAATGGCGTCAAAGATGACGACGAGCCCAGCGCTGTATCTGGCGATGCGGGCGATTATTCATTAGAGCTGTCTGAAACTGAACGTCAGTGTGCGCAATACTCAACCTGGTATGTAGATGTTCCTGTGGGTGCAATCGATGAAGATTTAGGCGAAGTGACGGAAGCCTATCAAATGGTGCGGCCACCGGTTCTCGACGCTATTACTGATGAAACCTTGTTGCATATTTCGCCTTTAACCACAGCGTTGTGGCAGGGCATTCAAGAAGAGTTGAACGGTAGCACAATCAGCGACTGTGAAACCCTGGTGGCGGATCAGGAAAATCGTGACAGTGTTGCGCAGTTAATTGATAGCACTATCTACAATACGGTCAGCTTCTACAACATCAGCGAAGATGAAATTTTCGAAGATTTCATTGCTGAAGGTAATGAAGAATCTAAAGCCTTGGCTCAGGAAATTGTACAGGGATTACAAAAAAGCTTGTCTTACACGAGTGTGGTAAAAGAGCAATATCCATCTGCTGATGAAGTTCGAGTCGTATATTATAAAGGAACTAACCTTCATTATTCTGACGATGAAGATGAGCACTGGTTCAGAGATGTCGTAGTTTTTGAAGGTGATAACTTTTATTCAAGAGAAGACATGATGTCAGATACGCTTGAAGAAGTGGTTACCCCCATTTACTACCGTGATGCACTCTCCTCAGAGTGGGGGGACGGTGAATATACTTTAACGAGTGACTTCATTTACAGCGGTAGTGTAAAAGGATACAACTGTGCTTTCTCTGAAGAAGTAAGTGTCGTCAAGTCAGAGGTGACATATTCATTAATGAATCACAGTCCGCGCGATACTCATGTTGCAACAATCGAAGCATGCCCTGAACCAGAAATTACAGGGGCGGTTTTTCGTAGAGAGTTCGATATTCAATATGAGCAGGATGGAAAGCAATATCTGTCAGACATCAGACAGTACGAAGAGAATATTGTCGGACTATCAGAATGGGTAAATTTTGAAGGGCGAAGCGAAGACTTCGACTTTGCTGATTTAATTTCCGAGTCTGAAAATTTAGGCTATAAATTTGATGAGGAAGTGCGAGTTGCAAGTGACTACTGGTATAAGCGCCAATACTGGTGGGAAGGTGATACGTACGTCAGCATCCAATATGATAGTGATGGTAACTGGAAAAAATACACCCGTTTTGAAGATGGTACGCACACTGATGAATGTTCTTACGATGAAGGACAAACTTGGAAAGCGTGTGAAGAATAAGTAACGCTAATAGTTATAAAACAAAGCCGGCAATTTTGCCGGCTTTTTGTATTTTGATTTTCATGCATTCAATATCTACTTTATCGCGTGAGCAATAAATTTATCCACTTCGCTTAACTGTGCGGGTTTTTCGATTGCGGGGCTGATGAATTTGGGAGCAATCAGGTATCCCTCGCTGACCATTTCAGAAATGAGGTCTAGCTGCTCAAGTGATGCCTTACCACACAACAAATGATGAAAATCAGTACGTTGCTCGTAGGCATTGAGCATTTGTCTGAAGCCCTGCAAATACAGATAATCTTTAGTGAAACCACCGCCACGATAAACGCGCGCTGTGATTGTAAAAGCCAGTTCATCGGGGACGTGGTATTGCTCTTTTAGCAATAAGAATGTCTCATTAAAGTGCTTGTCTTTGATTAACGAAGCTACGGCTAATACGCGCATTGCCAGCACCTTCAAACGGGATAAGGTCAGGTTACCCGACAAGTACTCACACAGTATAGCCAGGCCTTCCTGCGTTGTGGTGTTCACCGGTGAACCCAGTGTCATAATTTTGAGTGGTTGCTGCTTGGCATTCAGCGTAGTGGCTAAATGGACGCCTAGCTCATGATGCGCCAGCGCTTTTAATTCGGTTTCCTTAATGCGTGCGCCTTGATTAATCTTTACCTTGATATCGGACACCATGGCATTGGCGATCATGGTGTTGTCTAATACAATCTCATATTCATAGCCTGCCTCTTGGGCAAAACCCGTCAACCACCTACTGATCCCACTCGAGTCGTATTCTTTTTCATTTTCTTCCGGCTCATCAGGAAGATGAAGAATGAAGTGCGCATTGCGAATATCTTTTACTGTGGGTTCACCATAGTAACGCATGGAGTCATACAAGAAATCCGGCGTACCGACGGCGAGGAACTGATCTAACTTATCGGCATACGAATGAATTACCTGCTGGTACAGTTTAATCAGCGTTGGGTTGGTCAGGTTTTCCAAAGGGAGGTTGTACAATGCTCGCTTGCGGGAGAATACGTCAACCTGAGTTTCAGCATAAGCAAATTTAGGGGTATACCGGTAGTTTGATTCGAGGAACGTGGTTTTTTCCAGGCGGTAGTTCAGCGGCGCTACGGCCTGAAGGATATTGATGCCTTTTAACTCGTCGTAAAGCGCGGCATCAAATGCATAAACTTGTTTATCCATGGGGGGCTCTTCTGCAATTTAAGTGGCAACTATCGGATGTGTAATAAAAATTAGCAACACTAAATTGGCAATAAGGTAGCTTAAAAAATAAAAAAACCGCCATTAAGGCGGTTTTTTTAATTAACATATAATTACGATTTAACCAGTACCGAAACTTTTTCAATTCCAGCAATTTTAACCTGGTTCATCACTTCAACCACAACACCGTGCTCTGTATCTTTATCCGCTTGGATACCCGCAGAGTCAGTATTATTTTCAGCCAGGAAGGTCTGAGTATTCGCAACTACGCGACGAATATCCACTTCTCGACCATTCATCATGATTGTGCCATTTTCATCAATACGGATTGATAATGACTTAGAAGGTTTGTCCGTTTTTGTGTTGTTTTCAGGACGGTTTACATCCAATCCTTTCTCTTTCACGAATGAAGTGGTAACAATGAAGAAAATCAACATGATGAACACGATGTCCAGCATGGGGGTCATGTCAATTTGCGCCTCGTCATCGGCGGAAGTATGCTTTTTTCTTTTCATCTCTCGGTACTTTCTTCTCTTACACTTGAACGATTAAGTATACTGTATGTAATCAAAATAAATAGTATTTTGTTACAAAACTGGATTACTTTTCTTTCAAATCAGTTTGAAATTTTCACTTACTGATCTGCCAAAACTTTATTTGCCTTCTGCATATTGGGCAGTGTGAGCTACGCCCACCCCTAAATGTACAAAATAATCATGCACGGCATCTTGTATTCGGTTTCGCAAGATATCATGAGGATAGATACCAAGTCTAGCCTCTGCCGATTGTTTCGTGCCCTGAACGAGAAACGCATTCTTTATGGGGTTGTCCTGTATGCAGGCCTCAAATGCTCTGGCAGCCAGCTCTTGGGGTTGTGAGTAATAATACATGCCCATGGCTTTGTCTGCTTGCATGCTGCGATTAACAAATTCATTCGGCTCAAAAGTTTCATTCAGAAAAATAGTCTGGAAGCAGGCATCTAGTTTGTGATTGAGGGGGTGAGCAATTATCGGCGACTCAGCAAGCCATAACGTTGATGCAAAGTCTTTGGGTTGGGCGGACTTGAACGCCTTTTTCGCAATGTAATGATCGAACGCGTGAAACCATTCATGGGCCAGCGCGCCGCCCCCGGCATTTTTTGCTAAAGAAAGTTGACGCTTGCCTGAATCATAGTGGGCGCTGACATGCTTTTGTCCGCCACTGCCAAATGCCAGCGAGAGGCTGCCGTTCAACGAAATGACCTGCTCGTTAACCTGTAAAATATCTGCCAGGTCGTATAAGGCATCAAAGAACAGGTTTGCGGCGATTTGCTGCTCTGCCGGGTTGACCCAACGGCCTATAGTAATTGTCCTAAAGCGGAAGAGCTTTTTAATATCCTGAAACGAAACGTCTGCGCCGTCCCTGTGTGAATTGCCATTTCTGAAATATTCGCGGTGCAGGCGGGGCTGATCGCTGGGCATCAAAAGTTAACTTAACTCATCAAGCAGCTGGTGGCACCAGGTGTGAATACGCTCGTCAGTTAAATCATACTGATTTTCGTCATCTAAAGATAAGCCAACAAAATGCGATTTATCCTCAGACAATGCTTTGGATTCGGCAAAATCGTAACCTTGATTGGGCCAATAACCAATGATTTTACAATCTAAGGGTAATATAGCATCGTGGAGCATACCTAACGCATCCTGGAACCAATCGGTGTAGCCAATCTGATCACCCAAACCGAACAGGGCCACTGTCTTACCGCGAAGTTCTAATTTGTACACATCTTCCCAGCATGACTCCCAGTCTTCCTGAAGCTCACCAAAATCCCAGGTGGAAATGCCAAAAATAATAATGTCAAATTGTTCAGCCTGCTTCAGCGGGGTTTCCTGAATGTTATGCATACTCACCACCTGCTCATCGAAAAGCGCGTTCAGTTGTGCCTGAATTTTTTCTGCTGCCATTTCTGTGTAGCAGGTAGTAGAGCCATAGAACAGGCCGATAGACAGTGAAGACATTACTTACTCGTTTCCTCTTGTTTGCTCATCGTCAATAATAGCGAATTCTACCTTTTCTCCGTCATTACACAACGTATTACACTGTTTTACATTGTGGTCCTGCGTTAGCAACAACTGGCCTATTCCGGGTTTGTTGAGCAATGTTTGTGTATTTCCAGTGTAGGGTTTGCAAGCACTAACTGACATGTTGCGACGTCTGGTAAAAAGGTTCAGCGGTGAGTCCGGGCTATACAGCCAGCGGTTTAGTTTATCCAGTCTTTGTAACAGTGCGGATGGAAAAGCATTTTTCAATCCACTGCAGGTAAACTGGGTTATGTGCGGACTGTTGCGCCTGAAACGCAAACGTACATCGTAGACAAACGAGTAATGTACATCACCAGAAAGTATGATGAACTTGGGCGGTGTTTTGAGATGACGAAACACGTTTAAAATCACATTGGCGGTCCCTCTGTGGGCCATCCAGTTTTCTGCATCTACAGTGAGTGCCTTGCCAAAAAACGTAAATATTTTCTGAATCGTTTCAATAATTTTCACGCCGTATATGGGGGCAGCCGACACAACAATAACACTGGGCTTGCCAATAATCGCCTGCTGGAATTCACACAGTGCTTCCCAGTCCATTAAGCCTGAAGGTTTTTGCTTGCTCGATTCAGAACGCCAGCGTCGAGTGCGGGTATCCATGACATAAAGTGGAGGTTGTGTATCCAGACTAAAATGCCAATGCTCATGTTCATGGAGCAATGTAATAAAGGCATCATGCTGGTGTAGCTGATTTCCAGTAAATACCTGCTTGGCGAATGTTTCGATGTCGTCAAAATTTTCAGGTGCATTGCCCCAGCCCTGACACAACCAGTAAGCCATCAGCGCATTGCCGACCATGCGGTTGGAAAATGGATGGTTATAGACTTCCTCTTCCCATCCTCGGGTAAGATTCCAATCATCTGTTACATCATGATCATCGAAAATCATCATGGTCGGCAGATGCGCCATGACGCGTCTGACTTGGAGCAAATTCTTTGAAAATGCGCGAATAACAGGCTCTTCTTCGTTAAACCGAGTTTGGAATTCCTGCTTAATTTTGGAAGCATCAAAATGGACAAATTCCCACATCGTTTCTGACCAGCATAAGATGTACATCGCCATAATTTCCGCAAATGAGATAAGGTGATTCTGCGCATTCACTGAAGTAAAGACTGGCTTTTGCGCCGCTCCGAAAAATAGCTTGGATAGCGCTGTGTTAGTGGCAATCTGCGGTAGAATTTGTTGGCGCTGATAAAAATTTAACTCATGCTCACGTAACTCGGCGCTGTGACTTACCACGGCACCTTCCAGTGATTCTTCATATAAACCCAGCATGCTGGTCACTTGCTGAATGGCTTGCAGGGTAGGGCCGGCAACATCATCTGCATAAACCTGATCACCGGTGAAAAGCAATAGATCTGGTCGTGGTTCGTTGTTATAAAATTCGCGTTCAACCAGTTTATCTGCCTGGATTAATGCGTCATCGCCATCAAAATGTGGCTTACGACAAGAGCCATGCAATATATTGGTAAGCGTAGGTTGATAGCAAAAGCTGAAATGGTGTTCAGTCGCATAAAGCAGTGGCTGCTTCTCGCCTTTCCACAACGTCGCGTAGTCTGCGTTATCAAAGGTAAGATCATAATGATAGCGCTCAGCGGGTTTAAAAGGGGTTGTTACACTCACTTCAAGTAGCCAGACGAAAGCACGCTCGCCAATTTGAATACAGCGGTTGTTTTGCGCCGCAATGGAAACATCGGTGTTTCCATGCGATAGTTTCACGCCTAATTGGGAGGGCTTAGATGAAATAGCCCATACCACTATGCGTTCGGCATCGACTCGGCGCAAGATTGGGCCGGCAATCACAATGGGTAATGCTTTTTGTTCGCTGATAAGATGTTCCTTCATTCCGTTCAGCAAAACTATAAGTCAAATGTCATCATGAATACAGCTTCCCGCTGTATTGAATCAGTAAACAATTGTAAATTTAGGTACCTATGGTGGAGTGAAGCTACCGGGCTTGCCTGAGAAATAAGAATGGGAGAATATTTCAACGTGTTTAAAAGGAAGGTCGAATGAATTTACGAGCAATAGTGTTGGGATGGGTGTTTCTCAGCTGTCAGGGGTGTGCTGAGCCAGAGAACGCAAAAGGAAAAATGGTAACTGCTGACTCAGCTTTAACGCAGTCAGTGGAACTTAATGGTCGCTGGATCACCGAAGCGGATGGCAGTTTGATGCGGGATCCGCAGCCGTCAGGTCTGGTTCACTGGGAGGGCAAACTGGTGACTATTTCTGATGGAAGTGCGCTGGAAGAACAGCGTCGCAGACTGCATATAATCGATCCGAAAACCGCTCAGTTAGACGCAAAAGCGCCGGTATTTAATACCGGATACCATGTTCGCAGAGACTGCTTTGCAAATTATTTGATGGACGAGCCTGATTATGAAGCGCTGGTCGTCGATCCGAATAACTCCAATGTGTTTTATACGGTGACCGAAGACGCTACCCGAACCGGCGCGCTGACGCCGAGGTGTCAGCAGCGCTATGAAAATACCGGTTCAACCGACTATCCTACCTTATTGGTGCGCCTGGAAAGGCAAACTGATGGTCAGATTGAACTAAGTCATGCCCGACCCATTCAATTTCCTGCTGCCCTCAACGTGGGTGACTTTCCCAATGATGGTATTGAAGGGATGGCAATTTCGCCTGAAGGCAAGCTGTACCTGGCATTAGAAAAAGATGCGGCGGGAAATCCCCGTATATTCAGCTTAACTATCGATGACGATTTTTGGTCTTCGAACGAATTTGCTGTGGTAAGCGATGCTGGGTTAGCGCTACCTGCGTTTTCCAGCGGCAACCATCCTATTAATGGATTGGAGTTCTATATAGATCCTGCATCAAAGAAGCGTTTTTTATTAGCCGCCGCGCGCAACGACGACGAATTGTGGGTAATTGATACGGAAAACGAACTTGCCACTAAACAGATCCCTCTTTATTTCACTGCGCCTAACACCAGCACCAGCGGCGAATGTGAAACTAAAGATGTAATGGATAACGCTTCTATTGAAGGCTTAGCCGTGATGGGTGATCAACTGTGGATGATTAACGATCCATGGAAGAAAAATTATTTGAAAAACGTGAAATGTGCTGACAGTGAAGCCAACTATAAAGTCTTCGCACCACTACTGTTTTCGATTCCCCTCAATCCACAATGGTTTAATTAAAAAATAAAAGTAAAAAGTAAAAAATAAAAAAGAGCGGACTCACTGTCGCTTGACATGATTCCGCTCTTTTTGAAGATACCTTAATCGGACTTTTTTAGCTTACTGGCAAACGTCTTTTTGAATTTGGCCAATTTGGGGCCCACTACCATTGCGCAATATTGATTTTGTGGATTATTTTCAAAATAGCCCTGATGGTAGCTTTCTGCAGAGTAGTAATTACTTACTTCTTCAACTTCAGTCACGATTGGATCCGGCCAGGTTTCTTCATCGGTCATTTCCTGAATAATGTTTTCTGCGGCCTGCTTTTGCTCGACTGAGTGGTAATAAATTCCAGAGCGGTATTGTGTACCGACGTCGTTGCCCTGCCGATTTAATTGCGTAGGGTCATGCAGTGCAAAAAAGATTTCTAACACTTCGCGAAGTGACAATGTTTCAGGATTAAACGTAACCTGCACAACCTCCGCATGCCCTGTAGAGCCGGTACAGACCTCCTCATACGTGGGTGATGCCTTGGTGCCATTGGCATAACCAGATTCCGCTTTTACCACACCATCGACTTTATTAAAGGCTGATTCGATGCACCAGAAGCAGCCACCACCCAAGGTAATTGTTTGCATAAATTTCGTAACCTCTTTGCTAAAACATCACTGTGGGTTCTATATACGATAACTTCAAGGCATCCAGTTAAACTTTAATTGCGTAAGTTATGCAATAACGAAATTTAGGATGATCAAATGATGCAGGCCATCAATATGGTAATCGGCGCGAATGGTGGTATAGGCAGGGCGCTTGTAAGTGCACTGGCAAAACAGGAACCGGAGACGCAATTAATCGCCATTGCCCGATCTTTCGAACGGCAGCCAGATTGGCCCGCCAACGTCACTACCAAAGAGCTGGATACCGCTGATGAAGCATCAATACGCAAACTGATGGAGTCGATGCAACAACAGAAACTGCGCGTAATGCGCGTGTTTTTTACGGTGGGGGTTCTGCATGGACAACGGCTTTCCCCAGAAAAAAAACTGGAGGACATTAGTGAGCCTGCGCTGGCAGAGTACTTCCGCGTAAACGCGATAATTCCTGCACTCTGGTTAAAACATCTTATCAACGTGATTAACGCAGATGGAGCCTGCATCACTTGCGTAAGTGCTAGAGTCGGCAGTATTGCCGACAATCAATTAGGCGGGTGGTACGGTTATCGCGCGTCTAAAGCCGCGCTCAACCAACTGGTTAAAACGGCCAGTATCGAATATGCAAGGCGAGTGAAAAATACCGTTTTGGTAAGCTATCAGCCTGGCACGGTGAACACTGATTTGTCCAAACCCTTTCAAGGCAATGTTAAATCTGAAAATTTATTTGACCCAGATTTTGCCGCACAGCAATTGCTTTCTGTTACAAAAAATTTACACACCCCCCCTCATTGCCACTTTCTTGATTGGGAAGGCAAGGCCATTCCATGGTAAAGCTCTGACCACCTAAGGCGTGCGCAAGAACTTGCATTGAACCTCAAGACTTTTCATTTCACTGCTGTTAACATGCCGAAGCCTGATAGGGTTTAAGCGCTAACTCGCTTAGCGTTAAACCTTTTTACCTTTAATAAAAAAGAAACAGCCAATTTATCAGGCCAACAAGTCAACAATAATAAGTTTATGAGGAATGTAGGGTATGAGCGGGGCGAGAGAACAGTTCGGATCGCGCATTGGATTCATTTTAGCGGCAGCCGGTTCTGCTGTAGGAATAGGGAATCTGGTTGGATTTCCGGTCGGTGCAGCGAAAAATGGTGGTGGTGCTTTCTTATTGATGTATGCCATCTTTGTCTTTGCAATTTGTTTACCCGTAATGCTGGCGGAAATGTCAGTAGGACGAAAAGCGAAAAAGGATCCTTTAGGCGCATACCGCATTCTTGGCGGGAACTCGACGGGATGGAAATTAGCCGGCTGGCTTTCCATCATCACCCCCTTCATGATAGCCGTGTTCTACATGGTGATCACCATTTGGATATTAGGCTACCTTACCGAAGTCTTTATGGGAAATTTAGATGCGTTGGCCAATCCAGAAATGTTTGGCGAGTTCATCAACAGCCCGGCTATTTTCGGTTATATGGCAGCCGTTGTCGGCATTGTCTACCTCATCTTGCAAGGTGGGGTGAAGGAAGGTATTGAAAAAGCAGCAAAATTGCTGATGCCTTCACTGTTTTTGATGCTGTTATTACTGGTCGGTTTCGTATTGACGCAAGATAACGCAATGGCCGGGGTTAAATTCTACCTGATCCCTGACTTTTCCAAGATCACCGCCGAAGTCGTCAATGGCGCCTTAGCGCAAGCGTTCTTTTCGCTCTCACTGGGCATGGGGATCATGATCACTTACGGTAGCTATATTGACAATCGTTCTGATGTTCCTGGCTCAGCTAAGCTGGTGGCGATTACCGATACGGCTGTGGCATTTACTGCGGGTCTGATGATTCTACCGGCCATTTTCTCGTTCAACCCGCAGACAGATCCTTCGCAACTGAGTGAATCTTCAATTGGCATGATCTTTACGTTCTTACCCAAGATTTTCCTCGCCTTGCAAGCGACTATTGGTTACATGGGGGCGTCAATTGTCGCGGGTGTTTTCTTCCTGCTGGTATTTTTTGCTGCCATCACCTCCTTGGTGTCAATCTTTGAAGTACCTGTAGCTGCGTTGATGAGCGAAAAAGATGTAAACCGTAAACCGGCTTTGATGATACTAGGTGTATTATTAATAGTGCTGGCTTGCATGTGTGCCATGTCGTTCGGTTACAGCGATTTCTTTACCTCATTCACTAGTTATGCAGGCGCGCAAAAGTCATTTTTTGATATCGTGTTCGACGTGTTTTACGAAACCATTTTACCCCTCAATGGGTTGTTAATTTGTATCTTCGTAATTTATCGCTGGAAGAAGCATAATTTTAATGAAGCGCTGGACGAAGGTGCACCACAATATAAAGGCAGCTTCTTTGAGAAATACGTAGACGTGTCAGTCGGCACCTTTATCCCGGTTATTTTGCTGGTGATATTTGTTAACACCGTCGCGTTGAAATACTTCGGCATAAGCCTCTTCGGTTAAATTATCATATCAAACGGGCTGGCGTATCTTGGCGTCAGCCCTAAATATTGCCAACTTGCGGATGCATCAATCTGCTTACCTTTCAGCTGTTTATCTTCACCATCAAATTCTGGTACAGGAATGCCCATCTTCTCAGCACACCAGGTGTAATAATCTTGCCGGGTGGGATGTGCCTGACTGCATAAGTGCAGGGTTTGCGCAGGTGCGCCATGGTCGATTACTTTCTTTAATGCGGCGACCACGTCGTCAATATGAACCAGGTTGACTACCTTGTTTGCCTGTGAAAGCTGCTTGCCCGAAAGTGATTTCGCCGGATGCCGATCAGGCCCTACCAGCCCTGCTAATCTCACGACAGTAGCTTTTTCGTTAGCGAGCCTTCGCAGATGATTTTCAATAGCACAATGAGCTTTGGCGGACGCAGTTAGTGGTATCAGCTCCGAATGTTCGGTTACCACTCGTTCGTTCTCACCATACACAGATGTTGTGCTGATAAAGATGATTTGGCGAGCTTCGTGGGCGACAAAACTATCAATCAGGGCACACATCTGACGGGTATATTCAGTTAAATCCTGATTGCGTCTGCCAGGCGGTATATTTAAAACCACGCGGGCATTTTCACTTTGTTGACATAGCTGAGCAGGATCGTCGCCAAGCTGAAAAAACAACACGCTGGCACCATTGTGTTTAATCTGTTCGGCACGGTTGCTATGACGGGTGGTGCCTAGCACAGCATAGTTTCCAGCGAGCGCTTTCAGTAAATAATTGCCCAGCCAGCCACAACCACAGAGCGTTACACTTTGTGTCATACACTTACTCGTAGAAATAATAAATTATACTGATTGTAATGCAGATGTGATCGCCCATGGGAGCCGATAATACATTTATGTAGAAAACAGAGAGGACGAACGTCCTCTCTGTATGCGGTGTGATCTAATTGAGCCGAATACCTGAGTTGGCTGGATTCGCGGTCCGGATTAATCAATATCGAGTACGTTTAAAGAGGCAAGCTGGCTGATTTGCGACTGCAATTCGTTTTCAGCCTTATCGGCTTTTCTCAACACGTGGCAGAGTTCTTCTGCTTTATCCTCAAGAGCTTCAGCCTGATGCTCTACTTTGTCTTCAATATTTTCACCAAAACGCTCCATTTTGTTGGCGAAGGCATCAATATCGCCTCCTTCCCAAACCAACTCCTGACCCACGGAAATCAAAATGCGGCCGATGGATTGCTCTACTAATGATTCGACCCGTTCTTCAAACCGATCTTCCCAGGTTGAGCTCATCCAATCGTCATCGTTAAATTCGCGGGTGTCCACTCGATAGCCACCTTCGCTGTCATAAAAGCGTGTGTTGATTTCGTCACTAAGTTCAGTGAATAGTTCATCAAAGTCACGCACGATATCGTCATCACCCAGCAACTCCGCAAAGACTTCAGATACGGCGCTGCTGGCAAGTTGCAAGCCTTCAGTAGCAATATTGACGGTCATAGGTATAGCATCGCTGATGTTTTGATAATAATCGCTCACGGCGCGCTGTTGTTTCGCGTTCAGGGTATATGCGTTACCGTCTACGTAGAGCTTATGTGATTTATCTATACTGAAGACTGTGCCGTCATCGGTCTCAACCTCGAGCAAGCCCTTGTCATAGCGCAGATTGCCATCCAGATTAACATCACAATCTGAATCTGAGGAGTGCGCGAACACGGGTGAAGATACGATAGCGGCAGACACAGCGAGAGCTAAAAACGTTTTCATGAGAAGTCCCTACTTATTGAAAATTTGGTATACCACTCTGATAGCAAGCGTTAAGCCAAAAATATTTACCATAAAATTCAATAGGTTGGTTTGAACCCTTTTGGTTTGGTTGGCGAATGTGACCAAATACTGGTTTGTCACAAAATAAATTGTCTTTTTAACCATATTACTATTTGCTTGGTTAATGTACCTTTCCTGCCGTTTTTCATGCATAATGTGCCGCGAAATTTTGACTATCCGTGCGTGTGCTATAGTTCACGGTAGGTTTGCAAAAGTGAATAGTTAAAAAATAAAAAGTGAACGTTTAACGTATAGCCAGCTTTTTATTTTACCGTACTTAGAGGTTTAACAATGAACGAATGGTTTAGCGCAATTGGCTTTGGTCTTGGTCTGGTTGCCTTTGTTTTGGGCTTAAGCAGCATTATTATGGGTATGATGAGTTCAAAGAAAGGGGCTCATGGCATGCAGGAAAAAATCGAGTACGGGTTTTTTGGTGTTTCTGGTCTGGTTATCTGTCTGTTGATGGGTTACGCACTATCCTAACGCCGTAACCACCTATGCTATTGAGTGAAAAAGGTGAAACGTTAATCCGTTTCACCTTTTTCTTTTTCAGTCGGAGTGGCTTGCGGCTCGGGCGACGAAAGCGGCGTCATCAAGTGAGCGTCCCGCTGAAATACGCGTAAGTCAAACAGGGGCATCATGGCCAGTACATGGTCAAAAATATTTGCCTGTATTTTTTCATACTCAACCCAGGCTTTTTCTGCACTAAAGCAATATATTTCCAACGGTAAGCCATACTCATTGGGGGGCAGCTGTCGCACCATAACGGTCAGCGATTGATTAATTTTGGGATGTTTGCTGAGGTAGGCTTCGAGATAAGCGCGAAACGTACCAACATTAGTCAGTTTTCTGGTATTTAACAGGTCAGACTCGTCGATCGAGTAGTCTTTGTGATATGCCCTTAATTCGTCAATCTTGTCGTCCACATATTCAGAGATGTAGCGAATTTTGCTGAACCGCTTAAGCATTTCCTCATTGCACAGTTTAACCGAGTGCATGTCAATGTGGATGGCCCGCTTAATTCTTCTGCCCCCGGACATCTGCATGCCGCGCCAGTTTTTCACCGCCTCATTGGTTAACGAATAAGAGGGAATGGTGGATATAGTTTTATCCCAGTTTTGCACCTTTACATTGGTCAACCCTAATTCAAGAATTTCACCGTCGACACCAAATTTATCAATCTGGATCCAGTCTCCGGTGTTGAACATTCGATTAGCTGCAATCTGGATACCAGCGACAAAGCCCATTATGGTGTCCTTAAACACCAAAATTAATACCGCCGCCAAGGCGGTTAGACCGGAGACGATAATCAGTGGACTTTTTTCAATGATGAGCGAAATGCTAAATAACAGCACCATGATGGCGAAAAATAGTTTAGCAACCTGAATAAAGCCGGTGATAGATGCACGCTGAGAAAGGTGCGACTCGTTATATTTATCTTCCAGAGTATTTAAAATCGCATACAGGGCCAGCAATGTGGTGAAAAGCATGTAAAGCTGGGCGGCTTTGATCAAAAAACCCTGCAAAATGCCGACTTCGTCAATTAGCACAGGGGTGCTGATAAAGATAATGACTGCAGGTATTAAGTGCATTAATTGACGGAAAAAGCCGTGCGCGAACAAAGCATCATCCCAGGTGTTTTTGGTACGCTCAACCCATCTGCCGATTTGTGGTCGCAAGATGACCCGACACGTCATGAGTAAGATAAAGGAAACAGTTAGAATACAGCTAACAGCAATGACGTTGTATAGGGTGTCCTCAGTGCTTATGGACGGAAGCAGTGTCTGCAAGGCACTGACAAATTCACTTTTTGCTGAAGACGCGATGCTCAAACTTTAATGCTCCATGATTTTTGCTATGCGGGCATCTTTTGCTGCCCAACGTTCGTTCAACCAGTCCTGAAACTGCAGACGGTACACCGCGTCACTAAAGTAATCAC
This sequence comes from Alteromonas ponticola, assembly GCF_012911815.1. GTDB lineage: Bacteria > Pseudomonadota > Gammaproteobacteria > Enterobacterales > Alteromonadaceae > Alteromonas > Alteromonas ponticola. Next base: position 88,751 of record NZ_JAATNW010000009.1, read on the forward strand.
CGCACGCCTGCTCTGGAAGTGGAATGATGTTGACATCGATCACTATACGTTTCATTTGCCCACTTAACATAGCATACATGGGATGATGTCTATTTTGTGGGTAGAGCAACGATATATCCAGAATGTTGGTAAACAGATCACCCATGGTCGCCAGTGTGAAAGCAATTCCGCCCGCTTTGGGGGGAAGCAGATGTTGATAGCAGCTTTGCTTCAACTGGTGCTTATTGTCAGTAAATCGCGTGCCTTCGACAAAATTAATCACAGTGGTCGGCATGGTTTTGAATTTATGACAATACCGCTTAGTCGTTTCGATGTCCTGTCCGCGTTTGTGTGGATATTTTTTTAAATATGATTGCGAGTATCGGCTCATAAACGGCATTTCAAGTGCCCATGCGCCCAGCCCCACAAAGGGCATCCAGATTAACTCTTTTTTGAGAAAAAACTTCGGTGCGGGTATTCGCTTCGCAGCAAACTCAATCAGCAAAATGATATCCAGCCAGCTTAAATGGTTGGCCATAATTAAATACCAATGCTGTTTTGACAGTTCGCCATGCACATCAATCTGGACATCAACGTCATTAAAAATACGAACCATCTTTACACTTACCGCACCAAACCCAAACAAAAAACGATGCATCAGGTTAGCTAAAAATTTTTGAACTGAGGGAATAGGAAGCGCCAGCTTGACCAGCCCGAACAAAATGATAAGGCTGCCCCAAAATGCCAGATTAATTACCTGCAGGGGCGTATGGATAAGAAAAATAAGCAGTGAAACGATTTTCATAATGGCTTTTGCGTCGAGTTAACTGACGACAGCAAGTTATCTTTTTGCTGCCAGCGTTCGTTGAGCCAGGCTTGAAATTTGACGCGTTCCTGTGGATCGTCAAAGTAATTGTCTGATATCAGTCCGCCCTGCATAATTTCTTTTATCGGCGTCACGCTCACATTGACACGGATGTCGCGAACCTTGCCGCTGACAAAGTCCCAAAAGGTGGGAATGCCGGAGGGATAATCAATGGTTACATCAACCAGCTTATGTAGTTGGTCGCCCATGGCACTGAGCACAAAGGCAATGCCACCGGCTTTGGGCTTCAACAGGTGTGAGAAAGGTGAAGCCTGTTTTAAATGTTTCTGTTTGGTAAAACGGGTGCCTTCAACGAAGTTCATGATGCTGACCGGTTTGAATTTAAACTTTTCGCAGGCGCGCCGGGTGGTTTCCATATCCTTACCTTTCATATGTGGATTTTTCGCCAGAAATGACTTGCTGTATCGACGCATAAAGGGGAAGTCTAATGCCCACCAAGCTAATCCAAGCAGTGGCACAAAAATTAATTCTTTTTTGAGAAAAAATTTAAGAAAAGGAATTTTACGGTTGAAAACCCGCTGTAATACCAAGATATCTACCCACGACTGGTGGTTTGCAATAACCAGGTACCAATCTTTCGGCGCAAGTGAATCGGTCCCTTTTACGTGCAGCCGGGTTGGGCTGGTGAGCTTCTGAATAAGGTTGTTAAACGTAATCCACGCCGTAGCGCAACCGTCCAAGATATGCGAGATGAATCGACGCCAGGGTGAGATCGGAACAAGTTTGAAAAAGGAGAGGGCAATCACGGGCAGCGTCCATATCACCGTATTGATTACATACAACAGAGTGGATAAACCACCGATAATGTGATGTCCGATATTTTTAATCATGCTGACTACCTTAAAAATGCCGTTGTTATTGTAAACGAACTTGATCAAAAATCCGATAGACCCTTTACTTTATTACTTAAAATCAAATGGGGAACGAAATGGAAGGCCAAACTATATCCTGTAATGCCGCGGTTGCATGGGAGGCGGGTAAGCCGCTGTCTATAGAAAAAATCGACGTTGCGCCACCACAAGCGGGTGAAGTACGCATAAAAATTCTGGCGACAGGGGTGTGTCATACTGATGCCTTTACCTTATCCGGCGAAGACCCGGAAGGTGTGTTTCCCTGCATCATGGGCCACGAAGGGGGTGGTGTGGTTGCATCGGTGGGTGAAGGGGTGACTTCACTCAAGCCGGGCGATCATGTTATTCCGCTCTATACTCCAGAGTGTGGTGAGTGTAAATTTTGTAAATCAGGTAAAACCAACCTGTGTGGAAAAATTCGAGAGACTCAGGGCAAAGGGTTGATGCCAGACGGCACCACGCGTTTTTCAAAAGAGGGGAAACCGATTTATCACTACATGGGCACCTCTACCTTTTCTGAGTACACCGTATTACCCGAAATATCGCTGGCGAAAGTCAATAAAGATGCGCCGCTTGAGGAAGTTTGCCTGCTGGGCTGTGGCGTTACCACTGGCATGGGTGCCGTGCTCAACACCGCCAAAGCAGAGCCCGGAGCGACTATCGCGGTATTTGGCTTAGGCGGCATTGGACTGTCGGTGATTATTGGTGCTGTGATGGCCAAAGCCAAACAGATTATCGCCATCGACATCAATACCGATAAATTTGAACTGGCCAAACAACTGGGTGCGACTGATGTGATCAATCCTAAAGACTATGACAAGCCAATTCAGGAAGTGATTGTTGATCTCACCGATGGTGGCGTCGATTATTCGTTTGAATGTATCGGTAATGTTGATGTGATGCGTTCGGCACTTGAGTGCTGCCATAAGGGCTGGGGAGAATCTGTCATTATTGGTGTGGCCGGTGCAGGCAAAGAAATCAGTACACGGCCCTTTCAGCTGGTCACCGGCAGAGTCTGGCGCGGTACCGCATTTGGTGGCGTAAAGGGGCGTTCTGAGCTTCCGGGTATAGTTGAGCAATATTTAAATGGCGAGATCCCACTTAAAAAGTTCATCACTCACACAATGCCATTGAAAGATATCAATCATGCCTTCGACTTATTGCATGAAGGGAAAAGTATTCGCAGTGTCGTCAGCTTTGATTAAGGGATAAAAATGGAAATAATCAGCGAGAATAAAGCGTTTGGCGGCAGACATATTCGTTACCGTCATCATTCAGAGATGACTCACTGCGAGATGACGTTTGCCGTTTTTTTGCCACCCTTTGCCAGCAAAGATAATCCGGTTCCCGTACTTTACTGGCTGTCAGGATTAACCTGTACCGATGAAAACTTCATGCAAAAAGCGGGGGCCATGAAGTGGGCAGCCGATCTGGGACTGGCGATTGTTGCGCCAGATACCAGCCCACGTGGTGACAATGTGCCTGATGATGAGAACGGCGATTATGATTTTGGTTTGGGGGCGGGGTTCTATGTTGATGCCAGCGAAGCCCCCTGGCAGCAGCATTATCAGATGTACTCTTACGTTACTGAAGAGCTACCTGCGTTGATTGAGACGGCGTTACCGGTGACTCGCGAGCGCGCCATCAGCGGTCATTCGATGGGAGGGCATGGAGCCTTGGTAATTGGCCTGCGCCAACCCAATCGTTTTGTTTCAGTGTCTGCGTTCAGTCCCATCGCCAATCCAATGAGTTGTCCGTGGGGTGAAAAAGCATTATCTGCTTACTTGGGTGACGATAAATCGAAGTGGCAACAATACGATGCGTCCTGGCTAATCAGCCAGAAACAACACACTATTCCTGTATTAATTGAGCAGGGCACCAGCGATCAGTTCCTGAAAGAACAGTTAAAACCTGAGCGATTACTTAATGCCGCACAGCAAAGTGACACCCCCATCACGCTGAATATGCATGAAGGCTACGATCATAGTTATTTCTTTATCGCTACCTTCATTCGCAGTCATCTTGAATTCCACGCCAGCCACTTAGGCATTCTTTAACCTGATATAGCAGAGAGCTGAGCCTTAATAATCCTATTCGACTCAGCTCCCCTATCACCGTGTCTACTGGTAAACTAAAATTAGTATCAATAAGTAATCATAACCTCGGTGTCGTCAAAAAGAGTAAATAGTGAAATGAATCTACGGATCCTGTTGTTAACAGTAGTCACGTTACTGATGTCAGCTTGCTCGAACGACGGCTGGCAAACTGCCAGTCGAGAACCCGCGGGTATCGCGCCCGATCCCGATGTTGAGCCCAGAGCTGTAATCGAGGTGTATGCGGCAGATGCTTATGGATGGAAAGGGTTAATCGCTGTGCATACCTGGATTGCGTTGAAGGAATCAAACGCAGACAAATACTCACTATTTGAAGTCGTGGGGTGGCGCGTAGAGGACGGTCTTCCAGCATTGCGACAATCTCAAACCAGAACGCCGGATAAATTCTGGTACGGCGCTAAACCGAAAAAGTTACTTTCCATCAAAGGGGACAAAGCGGCCGAACTTATCCCACAAATTAACACCGCAATTGCTCGCTACCCGTGGGCAAATGAATATCGCGTATTTCCCGGACCGAACAGCAACACGTTCCCTGCGTGGATTGCCAGGCAGGTTCCTGAACTGGGGTTAGAGTTACCATTCTCTGCGTACGGTAGTGGATTTGCCGACCGCTAAAATACCTCGTATAAAGGGTTGGCGTTATTCAGCTAAACAAACATGACGCCAACGGTTTTTTCTTTTATTCTGCGTATTTCGCTAGTGGATATGGAGTAAATGGAAATTAACGATTTTAGTAATGAGCCTGTTTTACCTGATCAGTTGCCCGATGCCAGGGTCGTGGCAACTCATCCATTATCCACTCGATACAGATTGATGAACCTGATATCGGTTGTCGTCATTTTTTCAATACTTGGCATTGGGATAAGCATTCTACGGTTTCAGCCCTGGCTTCAATTACCCACTCAACTCCTTTCCGTGTATCCGCTCGCGCTGGGCGTAATTAGCTTCCTCGGGATCTGGTCCTTTGCTTACCATTGGTTTGCAGACCCACTTATTCGCTATGCCATTCGCCAGCAGGATCTGATTTTACACAAGGGGCTTGTGTTTCGAAAAGTGACCTGTCAGCCCATTTTACGTGTGCAACATATAGAACTGAAACGGGGTCCTTTTGAGCGTTTAGCAGGTTTAGCGCGGTTGCAGGTTTTCTCTGCCGGGGGCAGCGCACACACCTTCGAAATTCCGGGTTTACCTGTGACGACGGCTGTCCAGCTCAGACAGTTTATTCTTGATCATAAAGATCTGGATGCACGATGAGCGGGACGCAATTGGAGGACGACATCAGTCGTGCTCAAAAGCAACATAGTCAGATTGATATGGGCAGTGAATGGCAACGTCTTGCGCCTATATCTATCGCATATTTTACTGCCAGCAATATTAAACAGTTTGCCCAGTTCTTGATTTACGTGATCCCTGCCTTAGCGATCAGCTCCAACGTGTTTGAGATGCACAGCGCGTCATACCTCATTTCCGCTGCAGTTGGTGTAGTTTCACTGATGTCTTTAAGTGGGTTGATTAGTTATTATTTTTACTTTTTCAGGGTGCACAATCAGCATATTGAAGTAAAAAGCGGGGTGTTGAATCGCCGCCACATTAACTTGCCTTTCTGGCGCATACAGAACGTGAAAGTTGAGCAGCCATTTTACTATCGGCCATTTAAATTTGCTTCAGTAGTGTTTGATACCGCAGGAAGCGCAGACGAAGAAGCTAAGATAGTGGCGGTTCCGCTAGCGTACGCGCAAAAGCTAAAAAAGCATGTGTTAGCCAATACGTTTGATGCCCAAAATGGCTCGCCTGATGTTCCCACGGCCCCTTTCCATGCAAATGAAGAAAATGAAGAAATAGTCAATCAAAGAAGTATGAAAGATCTGATTATTCATGGGATCACCAATAATCGTGTGTGGATCCTGCTGGGCGCCGCTGCGCCATTTTACGACAATGCGTCTGGATATGTGTTTAGCTGGTTGCAGTCTAAAGGGTTAAACCTCGATCAGCTGTTAGGTGGTGAGTCTGCCGCATGGTGGCAGGTTGGGTTGTATACACTTACCGCCATCGTGATCCTAACCGCGTTGTTGGCATTGCTCTCCATTGGTGGCGCTTTGCTGACCCTCTATGGATATACCTTAAGCCGTGATCAGGATAGGTACATTCGTCGGAGCGGATTGTTAAGCAAGCAGGAAGTCAGCATGAAACAATCCAGAATTCAGGTGATTACGGCAAAACAGGATTGGTTGGATAAGTTGCTCGGCCGCGTCAACCTTTACTTTGAGCAAAATACAACGGGAACAGAACAGCACGCTGAACTAATGTCGCCGTCCAAACTGCTCATCCCGTCTGTTACAGTTGCCGAGGTACGTGCTCTGGTAAATGGCGCTATGCCGGATAGCCAAATTTATAGAATAAAGTACAAAAGTGTGAGTAAGCAGTTTTTAACCTTCTGGCTAGGAGGCTGGATTTGGCCACTGGCAATATTACTCATTAGCATTTCCGCTTATCATCAGCAGTGGCAGGAAGTGGGTATCATCTTAGCCGTTAGTATTGCATTTACACTGATACTAATATTGCGCTGGTGGCGCTGGGGATACGGTTACGACCAGCGTTATATTTATGTCCGCAGCGGAAGAATGGGACAGGATTACCAATGTCTGGAAAAGTACAAGGTTCAGCAAATTTCTGTTGTACAAAGCGTCTTTATGCAACGTAAGCAGATTGCGACGCTAAAAATATTGTTAGCCAGTGGAACTGTCACCATTCCTTTTATATCTGAGAAAGACGCGTGGGAGATGGCAAACTCTGCGCTTTACGCAGCTGAGAGCAGCAGAAAGTCATGGATGTAAATGGAGCAAAGCACAGCGTATTAAGGTCGCTCGAAAGCTAACATCTCAACCGTTTGTATTTTAGAGATACTTTTTTAAAACTTTTGCTAATTCATTTTGGTTAATTGGCTTGGCTAAATGCTGATTGGCGCCAGCGTCGATGGCGCGTTCTACCTCTTCCGCTAACACTGCAGCTGAAAATGCTACGATAGGTGTATCTTTACCCAGTTTCCTGATCTCTTTTGTCGCTTCGTAACCATCCATCAAGGGCATGTTAAGGTCCATAAGAATAAGCTGAAAATTGTCAGAGGTGGCCGCTTTCACTGCATCCACACCGTTTGTAGCGAAAAAGATGTTCAAATTGTATTGTGCTAACATCTCTCTGACGACAATGCGGTTGATCTCATTGTCATCTACAACGAGGATATTTCCTTCAAGAAAGTTTGATTCACGTTCATTTGCACTTTCTGCCGGAGTTAATGCAGGTGCAACCTCAAACAAAACGTCGAACCAAAATTTACTCCCCTGACCTTTGTTACTTTCAACGTTTACGCTACCGCCCATTGACTCAACAAGGTGCTTAGTGATTTGTAACCCTAAACCTGTGCCACCGAATTTTCGTGCATCAGAGTGGTTGGCCTGAACGTAGGGTTCAAATATTGAGCTCAGCTTTTCATTGTCCATGCCCGAGCCCGTATCGGTAATTAAAAAACGAAGATGTTGCTCTTGCTCGCCAGCCTTTAACACCTTCACCTCTATCTGGATACTGCCTTCGTCCGTAAATTTGATCGCATTGCTCACCAAATTACTCAAAATTTGTGAAACCCTTGTGGGATCACATATATGGGCACTTTCAAGCGCAGGATCCACCATGGCTGACAGCGTGACCTGTTTACTTGCCACTAAATCAACATAGGTTGCGATTACGTCGTTAATGACCTGTCTTAAATTGGTAGGAAGTCGTTCTATTGCTAACTTCCCGGCGGTCATTTTCGACAGGTCCAAAATATCATTTAGAATCCGGTTGAGGGATACCCCCGAGCGCTTTATCAATTCCAATTTAGGCCGCTGCTGTTCCGATATTGGGTGATTTAAAACACTCTCTACCAATCCTAATATGCCGTTCATTGGCGTTCTGATTTCGTGCGACATCGTCGAGAGAAAATTGGACTGGGTTTGCTTGGCTTGGTTAGCCATGGTTAATGCGTCGGAAATGGCTGCTGTTTGTTTTAAACTGGCAATTAATGCCTTTTCTAAATGATAAATCAGCGCATAAACCATGACCGCAACGGCAATGTTAGTGATACTCAGGCGTATCCACACAGCTTCATCGTAGGGTACCGCAGACAGAGGAACCAGAAAGGTGCAAAAAGCGATCGAGACCAATGGAATAAATCGCCACCACCCTGAAGCCAGCATCATTGGGAAAATGGTTGCGATGGATACCAATGTTGCGGGTAGTAAGCCGTTCGCTAGCACGAGAAGCGGGGCTGCGGGCGTTGTCAATAACACCCAGGTTTTAACTGCAAAATCGGCATAGGCGGGTTTGATTAACGCCATAATAGACAGAATCAGCCAAACGATGGGGAAACAAAAAGCAATCCATGGGTTTGCTGGGAGAGAGGTCGAAACCGCAATGATAATGACCAAAGAAAATCCGGCAAGGATTTTAAAACCTGCAGTTCGGAGCTTTAACTTAACCGCTTTTGCAGCCGATAGAGGCATCTATATATTCCATAGATTGTGTAACGGAAACTATCCCACCGCCGTACCACGCGTTAAACGTTTACTTATACTGTTAGCGGGGCTGGTTAATTCTAAAAGTTTAACTATTAAAGTTGCTAACATCGGGCGCAGGATAATTACATCAATAACTTTCACTAAAAAATGTGTAATGGCACGCATCGATTAGCATCGTCCAGTCGGTAGCATGGCATTTAATTTCATAACGTTCAATCAAAACGCGAGGTGAATTACGCACCCGAAGGATAAATCTCTAAGTTCGCGCTACCATTCTGGCTTAAGTAAGGTGTTTGGCTGGAGGTAAAAATTAGGAGGGCGCCCCCCCCAAATTTTCGTCAGTTACGCTTTACGTGAACGCGAAAAAGCAAAAAATAACAGACTGAATAAAGCAAAAGTAGGTGCTTCCGGAACATCAACGCCTACCACCCACTGACCGATAAGTGTAGCAGTGCTTAGATCACTGTCATCGTCCGCGGGAAACCAGATATCGCCGCTTAGCGCTCCGTTCAGTGCATCCTGATATACTGCGGATGAGACTGCCCAGGTAGCCGCCCCATCAAATGCTGTTTGTCCAGCAACAAAGCTTGAAAACGGCCCTGCTGTGTAACTGAACACGTTCAATCCTGTGTCCGTACCACCCGCCCTGAACAATTGCGGCGACAAATTGGAGACATCTTGTGCACTGACGAGATCGCCCGAAACCAGGGTTGCGGAAACTACATTGTTATCGGCTTCGAAAAAGTTCTCAAGATAAAAGCCGGTAAAATCGCTTCCACTGACCGTCGCTGATGACAGACCGTTGGTAGCATTAATGGTGATGCGATCTTCCACGCTCAAATCGACCATAAGTAATAGAGCCGCCTGTGCTGATGAAAGACTCATGAACATCCCACTAACTAACGCTACTCTAACGATAAGCGTGCTAAATTTTCTCATTATTTTCATAGATATAGTTCCTCTTGTTTATTCAAGAGTGGCTAAGCATAAATCACACCATTAAAAATATTTAATGTTTTCATGTGGTTAAAAAATGAACAGGGGGAGGGTGTAAATAAATCTGACATTCGCTCGTAGTAAGAAATTTTTTTCGGTTTACAGAAAAAGAAGTACGCCTGCCAGTTTCGAATCATTGCGTCATCATTTTCTTTGACTCCCATAATTGGAAATTCGCTGTTCCTATCAAATTAAAAATTCGATTCTTTCAAAGTGATTAAGAAATGTTAAAATACACGTTTCGTCGCACCTCATCTTAAATTCCGCTCCACATAATGGGCTTTGATTTGGTACCGAAAGCCTAGAATAGAAATTAAAAACTGCAATAAAGTTAATGAGCAATTCTTGTTAGCGTGTAATTAAGTTATGAGGTTAAGTTGAAAGAGTCATCATCTGTTATCGATCGCCGTTTCTCCGTAGCGCCCATGCTGGATTGGACAGATCGTCATTGCCGTTATTTTCTACGTTTGCTGTCTAAACAGACCTTGTTGTACACCGAAATGGTTACCACCGGTGCGCTTATTCATGGCAAAGGGGATTACTTGGCGTTCAACGAAGAAGAACATCCGGTTGCGTTGCAACTTGGCGGTTCTGATCCGGCGGACATGGCCCGATGTGCGGTGATGGCGCAAGAGCGCGGTTACGATGAAGTTAACATTAATGTCGGCTGTCCCTCCGATCGGGTCAAAAATGGCAGTTTTGGTGCCTGTTTGATGGCGAATCCTGAAACCGTCGCTGCCTGTATTAATGAAATGCGTAAAGTGGTAGATATTCCGGTTACGGTAAAGTGCCGAATTGGGATTGACGACATGGACGAGTACGCTGATTTCGCACGCTTTGTGGAAGTAGTCGCTGAAGGTGGCTGTGAGGTTTTCATCGTGCACGCCAGAAAAGCCTGGCTACAAGGATTGAGCCCTAAGGAAAACCGGGAAATTCCACCGTTGAATTATCCGCGCGTTTATCAGCTTAAACAGGCACACCCCGACTTACATGTATCACTTAACGGTGGCGTTAAAACGTTAGCTCAGGCGCAATCGCATCTGCAACAAATAGACGGCGTGATGATGGGGCGTGAGGTTTACGCCAATCCCTATTTGCTGGCCGATGTGGACAGTACTATTTTCAACTGTAGTAACCCAGCCCTTACCCGTGATGATGTCGTTGCTAAGATGCAAGAGTACATCAATAGACAGAGCGAAACCGGTTTTCGACCCTGGCATGCGGCAAGGCATATGTTAGGCCTTTTTCAAGGTCAGGCTGGGGGGAAGATCTGGCGGCGCTACCTTAGCCAAAACGGAACGGGTAAAAACCCTGATCCGGATTTGCTTTCCAATGCACTGGATGCGGTCAGACAGGCACAACAACAAGTCGTAGCATTTAATCGGGAGTAGAGTGGTCAAATTAACTAAGTGCAGTGGTTAAATTTGTCATTTCTTGGTTTGCAGACAAGTTTAAAAATTGTGATGGCGTGATAAATTATTGTTTTTTTATTTAAAATCAAGTGGTTATTTTTTTGGCACGGTGTTCGCTATCCTAAGTTACAAATTAACTTTCAATCATGAAATACCGTAACGAAGGATGCCACTATGAAACCCATTACTATTTTTGCTGCCGCTGCATTAACTTTAGGTAGTGTAACTGCACATGCTCAGGAGTCGGTTGTTGAACGTGCGGTAGGTCAGTTTGTAGAGAATGCAGTTACCCTGACCAAGGCTGAATTGTCAGCTAAGTTACAGCAAAGCATTACTAACACTGCGTTTAACTTTTCTTTGAGTGAAGATGAAGTGAAAGGTAGCGTAGAAATCACTGAGCTTGCAGCCCTTTCTAATTCTGAAGCGCAACAGACAGCAAAACGAGCTCAGTAGGTCTGGTATGTTCCAGCCCGCGTTCGTACTCACTATGGTAATTTTACCCGTTGTGACTTTTATCGTAAGCGCTGTGATTTTTTACACTGGAATGCACTGGTTTAAGCGATAATCAAACGCAACACAATTTGAAAAAAGCGGAAGGTGAACAGCCCTCCGCTTTTTTTTGTTCGTACCTATCCAATTACAGTCATTTCCCACTAAATTCGAGTTGGTCAAATCCGTAACATAAAGTGGTTAATTTGACTAACACTATCGGAAATGAATAAAAATAAAAATGCAGGAATTTTAAAAATACTATAAAAAACAATGAGTAAAATGTTTGGCACAACTATTGTAATCATTCTTGTGAAAACGCAAAACACAAATTCTTGGAGGAATGATCATGGGTATGTTTTCTCGAATGACCGATATTGTACAAGCAAACCTTAACGCCATGCTGGATAAAGCCGAAGATCCTGAAAAAGTGATTCGTCTGATTATCCAGGAGATGGAAGAAACATTAGTCGAAATTCGTTCTGAAGCTGCAAAATATATTGCGCAGCAAAAGCTCTTTCAAAGACAGCAGGAAAAATTTCAATTGGAAGCAGACAGCTGGATGAAAAAGGCTGAACTTGCAATGAGCAAAGGTAAGGAAGATCTGGCTCGTTCGGCTTTACAGGAAAAACAAAAGTACTCAGAACAGGCCACGGCCGTCAACGATCAGTTGGCGCAGGTTGAGGAGCTGTTGACTAACTTGCAGGACGACACATCCCGTTTGCAAAGTAAGCTTTCTGAAGCGCGCAGCAAACAAAAGGCGCTGGCTAACAGAAAGCAATCTGCAACAGTTCGTCTTAAAGCAAAAGCCGTTGAGCATAGCAATAAAATTGAAAATGCAATGGCGCGATTTGAACAGTACGAGCAACGTATTGATAACCTGGAAGCGCAAGTGGAAGCGTATGATCTGACCGCCAGAAATGATGACAACGATACATCGTTAAATGCACAGTTTCGTGAATTAACTGCAAACGATGATATTGACAAAGAGCTGGCTGAATTAAAACAGAAATACGCTGCATAACACCTGAACGATGCGCCCGCGCAAGCGGGCATCACACAAAATAGAGTAGAGGTAACATCATGAAAACAGTTTCAAATCAAAAACGTGTATACAGACAAATGCACAATGCTGTCATTTCAGGCGTGTGTGCAGGGTTGGCTCGTTACTTTGACCTTGATGCCGTTTGGGTTCGCGTTGCTGCGGTGGTATCGTTATTTTTCTTACCAGGTCTAGCTGTGTTGGCGTATGTCGCCGCGGTAATATTATTGCCAAGGAGAGAGTTGTGAAGAACTTTTTAATTGCAATAATCATTGCCCTGACCCTGGCATACTGTCTCGGTGATGTTGCGAATAGCTGGTGGGGAGTCAATATTGTATTTGATGACGAAATTCTTTCCCCCTTTGAGAGCGTACTGACGGTGGCTGCATTAGGCGTCCTATTTGTGATTATCGGCTTTATCATTGCGGTCAGCCTTATCGGAGCCCTGATAATTGGTCTGGGCGCGGCTGCAATAGCATTGCTTGCGATGGGCGTGGGAGCATTTTGGCCAATTCTGCTGGTTGCAGCAGCTATTTACGTCTTATGCAAAGATAATTCAAATCATGCGGTATCCTGATACACTCATGTATATTTCATTGCGCAGATGCGTTAGTTATACCAAGCGGGCGGTGAACAATTTACTTCTCACCACGTAATACTGTTTTACAATGGTTTGCATAACCGCCCGCGCAAACCTCAGCTATTAGGGATGAAGAACTCGCTATGAGACAGTATTTAACTGCAAAATCCATATCTATCACACTCGCGATCCTGTTTGTTTTATTCTGGTTAATTGGTTGGTATTGGAGCCTGCAACCTTCAATTTTTGATGTTCGCGCTAATACTCGCGCCCAAGCCAGTGATCCGGCACATACCCGTATTGCCGGTTATACCATGACTACCACTATGATTACGGTTTCAGAAACGCTGATGAAAAAGCCCGGTGGTTATTTGAGCAATGACATGATGCCACCCGGAATTTTGCTGGATAATATGCCGGCTTGGGAGTTTGGCGTACTAGAAATGGTGCGTGACCTGGCGCTGTCGATGCGGAAGGATTTTAGCCGCTCTCAATCACAGTCGCTGGAGAATTCGTTTTTGGTTAAAGCGCAGCCCAAATTTAACATAGACAGCCGCAGCTGGATGCTGCCTTCAGCTGAGTCTGAGTATAAAGCGGCGATCAACCTTATTAAAGCGTATCGCCGCGAATTAGTAAAAGATGAAGCCGGCGACCATCAGTTTTATACGCGAGCAGATAATCTACGCGAGTGGCTCAAGCAGGTGGAAAAACGTATGGGTAGCTTGTCCCAACGACTGAGTGCCAGTGTTGAAACTGCTCGTTACAATACTGATTTGGCCGGCGATAAACGGGCACGACAATCGACCGCCGTCGGCGATAAAAGAACTAAAACCAGTTGGTGGAAGTTAGACGACAACTTTTATGAAGCAAGAGGAGCAACCTGGGCGTTGCTGCATTTTTTGAAAGCAGTTGAGATTGAATTTGCTGATATCCTGGAAAATAAAAATGCGTTGGTCAGCTTGCGACAAATTATCCGAGAACTGGAGGCGACGCAACAGACAGTCTGGAGCCCTATGATACTAAATGGTGGCGGATTTGGGATGTTAGCAAATCACTCCTTAGTTATGGCAAATTATATTTCAAGAGCCAATGCTGCCCTGATAGAATTATCAGAACTACTTAATCAAGGATAATTTAATGAAAAAAGCGTTACTCACCACTTCATTTATCGCTTTATTTGCTTCACCGGTAATGGCCGATACGGTAGCTGGACTTTATGTGGGTGGTCAAGGTTGGCAAACCGAAACTTCGGGTAGCTTTGCTGATAACAACTCAATGGCAAATTTTAACTTTGAAGATGAAACCAACACCGCAATTTATGCAGCCGTTGAGCATCCGCTACCTTTTATCCCAAATGTTAAAATAAACCATACCTCTTTAGACAGTAAAGGTGATACCACGCTGCAAAGCGATTTTACTTTTAATGATAACACCTATACCGCTAATACCACGGTAGCGACTGTGTCTGATCTGACAACCACGGATTTTATTTTGTACTATGAATTATTTGACAATGATTTAGTCAGTTTCGATGTGGGACTAAATGGCAAATATGTAGATGGTATATTGTCCGTTGCGTCGCTGGCTACAGATGAAGAACCAGCGGTTGAAGGTCGTCGTGAATTTAGTGGCGTGGTGCCTATGCTTTATTCTCGTGTCCAGGTTGGTCTACCTTTTACAGGTTTAGCAGCTTACGCAGAAGGTTCTTATCTGAGCGTTGATGATCATAAGTTGAGTGATTTTCAGGTTGCCTTAGCCTATTCATTTATTGATAGTATTGCCGTGGACATGACAGCACAACTGGGTTACAGACGAGTTAATGTAGACATTGAAGACCTTGACGATGTCTATGCAGATATGAAATTTGACGGCGCATTCGCCGGTTTAGAGATTCACTTTTAAGTAAGATCACTTTTTTAATCACTTTAGGTTATTAAAAAGTTAGATTTATTCTTTTCTCTATTTAGATAAACTCGTTAGCCTTATGCCATTAGTTTAAGGCTTTCGAGTTATGTCAGACAATTCAGTAAACAAGGCAGTACTGCCGTCTCTCTTAAATGAGCAACAATTTAATGCTATTACCCAGGCGATCGCCGGGTTAAATTCGCAGCAGCTTACCTGGGTAAGTGGGTATTTAGCTGGCCTGTCAGCCTCTGGTGCGCCAGTTGCGAGTGTAGCGCCAAGTGCATCCTCATCTTCAGCACCTGGACTAACTATTTTATATGGTTCGCAAACAGGTAACGCGAAGGCATTGGCACACCAATTTAAAACTAAAGCAGATGCTGCTGGCTATACGAATAAGTTGGTTAGTATGGCTGACTTTAAACCGCGTCAAATCAAAAATGAAACGCACATGGTGGTGTTTGTCAGCACCCATGGCGAAGGAGATGCACCTGATGACGCGATGGAACTGCACGAGTTTCTTGGTGGTAAAAAAGCGCCGAAACTGCCCGCGTTGAATTATGCCGTGCTAAGTCTGGGTGACAGCAGCTATGAATTCTTCTGCCAGACAGGCAAAGATTTTGACAGCCGATTAGCAGCGTTGGGTGCAAAGGCATTATGCGAACGGGCGGACTGCGATGTCGATTTTGAGCAGCAGGCAGCAGATTGGTCAGATAAATTAATTACACAGTTAAAAGATGATTTGTCAGGCGCGTCACAACAGGTCACCACAGAATCGTCGGCGTCAGTTTCACAACCCGCAAGCCAATACGACAAGCAACGTCCGTTCGCGGCCAGTTTAATTGAGTCGCAAAAAATAACCGGCAGAGATTCGGTGAAAGATATCCGGCATATCGAAATTAGTCTGGAAGATTCAGGGCTGACTTACAAGCCTGGGGATGCGCTTGGCGTATGGTTTACTAACGCTCCTGCACTGGTGGATGAATTCATCTCACTACTTTCACTTAATGGCGACAGTCAGGTTACCGTTAAAGAAGAGTCAATGTCGCTGCGCCAGGCACTGTCAGAGAAGCTTGAGCTTACCCTGAGTTATCCTGGTTTCGTCAAAGCCTATCAGGAGCAGCTGCAATCCTCTGCATTAAAATCGTTGATGGATGATGCAGCGACGTTCAGAACTTATCTTTCCGAACGACAACTGATTGATATTGTCCGCGAACATCCAGGTAAGTTGGCGCCACAACAGCTGGTTGACGCGTTACGCCCGTTGGCCCCACGGTTGTATTCCATCGCTTCCAGCCAGGCTGAGGTGGAAGACGAGGTACATTTAACCGTAGCACATGTGGATTATATGGCCTTTGGGCAGCGTCATCAGGGCGGAGCATCCGGTTTCTTGTGCGAAAGGGTAGAGGAAGGCCAGGAAGTTAAAGTGTATGTGGAAAAGAATAACCATTTCAGTCTGCCAGAAAGTGATGATACGCCCATTATTATGGTAGGTCCGGGGACGGGGATCGCGCCGTTCAGAGCGTTTATGCAAGAAAGAGATGCCAGAGAAGCAGAAGGTAAAAACTGGTTGTTCTTTGGTAATCCGCATTTTACCCAGGATTTTTTATATCAGGTGGAATGGCAGGGTTACAAAAAGTCAGGACTGTTAACCAATATCACTTTGGCATTTTCCCGCGATCAGAAAGAAAAAATTTACGTTCAACATCGATTAATGGAGCACGGCAAAGAAGTCTTTGAATGGCTGGAGGCAGGTGCCCATTTTTATGTGTGTGGCGATGCCATGCACATGGCCAAAGATGTTGAAGGTGCTTTGTTGCATATCGTCGAAAAGTTCGGAAATAAATCTGAGCAAGAAGCAAAAGAATATGTATTAGCACTGCGCAAAGCGAAACGATATCAGAAGGATGTCTACTAATGAGTAACGAAAAATCACCACATGTTGTAGAAGGGCAGTTATCCGACAACGAACGCTTAAAACGTGAAAGTCGTCACCTTCGCGGCACCATTGAGCAAGATCTTAAAGATGATCTTACTGGTGGCTTTAACGGCGATAATTTTCAGCTGATTCGATTCCATGGCATGTATCAGCAGGATGACCGTGATCTTCGAGCAGAACGGGCTAAACAAAAATTAGAACCGCTGCAAAATGTGATGCTGCGCGCCCGTTTGCCCGGTGGCGTTATAACTCCTGAACAATGGCTGGTTATTGATAAATTTGCCGAGGAGCATTCTATTTACGGCAGTATCCGTTTAACTACACGCCAGACCTTCCAATTTCACGGTGTGTTAAAGCCTGATATTAAAATGATGCACCAAACATTAAATAAAACGGGTATCGATTCGATCGCAACGGCGGGCGATGTTAATCGAAATGTTCTGTGTACCTCTAATCCGGTTGAATCTGAAGTGCATCAACAAGCGTGGGAGTGGGCCGCGAAAATCAGTGAACATTTGTTGCCGAAAACCCGAGCCTACGCAGAAATCTGGCTTGATGGTGAGAAGGTGGAAAGCACCGAACAGGAAGTGGAGCCGATCTTAGGCGACAACTACCTGCCAAGAAAATTTAAAACGACGGTAGTAATACCCCCACAGAATGATGTTGACGTACATGCGAATGATCTCAACTTCGTTGCGATTGCTGAAAACGGCCAGCTGATTGGATTTAACGTGCTGGTAGGTGGCGGTCTGGCAATGACCCACGGCGATACCACCACTTATCCCCGCAAGGCCGATGATTTTGGTTTCATTCCTTTGGAACACACGTTGGCAGTCGCTGAAGCGGTCGTATCAACTCAGCGGGATTGGGGTAACAGGGTTAATCGCAAAAATGCGAAAACCAAGTACACCCTTGAGCGAGTGGGTGTTGACACCTTTAAGGCGGAAGTCGAAAAACGTGCTGGGGTTTCATTTGCAGAAAGCCGTCCTTATGAATTTACCGGACGGGGCGATCGCTTTGGCTGGGTTGAAGGCATCGACGGCAAGCATCATTTAACGGTATTCATAGAGAATGGACGTATTCTGGATTTTCCCAATAAACCATTAAAAACAGGTTGTGCAGAGATCGCCAAAGTGCATCAGGGTGATTTTCGTTTAACCGCGAATCAAAATCTGATCATCGCTGGGGTACCCGCGGATCAAAAAGATAAAATCGAAGCACTGGCAGTTCAATATGGACTGATCCAGGCTGATACCTCGTTACAACGGAAAGACTCAATGGCATGTGTGTCATTACCGACGTGTCCGCTGGCGATGGCAGAAGCCGAACGTTATTTACCTGATGCAGTAACAGAGCTGGAAAGTTTGCTGGCAAAGCACAATGTTGCAAATGACAGTATTATCTTTCGGGTTACAGGTTGTCCTAACGGATGTGGTCGCGCGATGCTAGCTGAAGTAGGACTGGTAGGTAAAGGCCCGGGCAAGTATAACCTCCATCTTGGAGGCAATCGAGAGGGTACGCGTATTCCGCGCATGTACCGCGAAAATATCAGCGAGCAGGAAATTATGGCTAGCCTGGATGAGCTTATTGGTCGCTGGGCGCAAGAACGCAATGCGAATGAAGCATTCGGTGATTTTGTGATTCGCAAAGATATTGTCAAACCCGTAGTTGATTCAGCCAGAGACTTTTATGAGTAAAGGTAATCTTGCGTCCGTGGCTTCGTTGTCATTAGATATTTCTTCATCAGAGCTGGTGGAAATAAACCAACAGCTGGAGACCATGTCGGCCCAACAAAGGGTAACGTGGGGGCTTAAAAATCTCCCCGCCAACCACGTGCTATCAACCAGCTTTGGCGCACAATCGGCAGTCATGTTGCACCTGCTTACTCAGGCAGCGCCAGCGATCCCGGTAGTACTGACCGATACCGGCTACCTTTTTCCTGAAACCTATGCGTTTGCCGATCAGTTAACTGAGCGATTACAGCTAAATTTAAAAGTGTATCGTTCTCCAATGACTGCCGCATGGCAGGAGGCCAGGTTTGGCAGGTTGTGGGAACAAGGTGTTGATGGGATTGAGAAGTACAATCAGATGAATAAAGTTGAACCCATGCAACGGGCGTTGGCTGAGTTAGATGCCAAAACCTGGTTTGCTGGGTTGCGCAGAAGTCAGTCAGATGCCAGAGAAAAGTTACCAGTGCTGCAAAAAGTAAATGGTCAGTTTAAATTGTATCCCGTTATCGATTGGAGCAATAAGGACCTGCATTACTATCTGAAAGAACATGAACTGCCTTATCACCCGCTGTGGGAAGAAGGGTATGTGTCAATAGGCGACTGGCATACCACTCGAAGCATCGAAGAAGGCATGGAAGAGCAGGATACGCGCTTCTTTGGGCTGAAAAGAGAGTGTGGCTTACATGAGTTTGGCGACGGCATTTAACGTCACCGCCTACCTATTTATAAGCTTTCCCCACACTGAAAAAACTCACTGTATAGTGAAGAAAGGCATAAGGATTTGCTTTACTGCGGCTAAATAATGCGGTTGATCCTGTCTGGTAATTAACTTTGCCAGTTCTGCACCCACCGCAGTAAATTTATAATACACCAGCGCCACACCTTTACGGTTGGCGGTAATGGTAAAACTGCTTGATCCGCATCGCCACTGCACCGTGTTACCAGGTTGCAACTCGCCGCTCTCAATCTCACTGGCGTAAAGTAATTTCATATCATTCAATGCCAGCAAGTCGGGGTATGACAGACCGTGTGCAGAAAGATTCAATTGATGCGGATGCACCTTTCGCAACAACGTGCTTAATCCTCTACGCTGGTGGTAGCCGACCAAAATTCGCGGTACCGGGTCCCCCGCGCGCAAACTCGCCATGGACACTGCTCGGGTGAACAGACGTGCATCTCTTTGTGTTAACGCTTTTAAAGTTTCCAGGCTGCGCAGTGAAAAGCTACCTGGTTTAACAACTTCAGCCGCGAAAATACGCCCCCACAATTCCTGCATAGCCTGTGAGTAAATATTTTCTGCCAGACTGGTAAAGGCAAAAAACCAATCCGGATCGAGTGTGTCAGTGTCTGATTCGGTCACCGACGTTGCCAGTGCGAAATTAAGAATGCTTTGTAAATTGGCAATTTTATTCGATGCTAATATGTCGCGTCTTCTGTCTACCACCGACTTTCTGCTTTTGTAGTCATGCATCGTCATAGCAGGTTTAATTCCCACTTTGACAAACATGGCTTTCATCTTATCCTGCACTGTATTAGCTGGTGCAATGACCGATTCTTCCCGTTTACTTGCCTTTTCAACTGGTTTGTCTATTTTTTCAGTAGTTACCTGATTTAATGGCGACGAATTGGGGCTACTAATTATCTTCATATTTAAGTCAACGAAACTAAGTCAGAAAAACGGGAAAGCAACGTATTAAGTAGGTATTGCTACTAACACTTTACACTATCGCACTGGCGTATAAACTTTGCAATTACCTCCCATAAGAGTAGGATGGATTAACAGTGGTAATGAGGGTTTCAGACACGATGTCGCAAACTGATTACGAAAATGATGAGCTGGTTTTCCTCGATGAGGATAGTCACAGCGAATTAGATACCAAAGTATACAAAGTATGGAATATCTTAATCGTTGATGATGATGAAGAAATTCACACCGTAACTCGTCTGGCCCTCTCAGATTTAATCGTTCACGATAGAAAACTGAATTTCCTGCACGCTTATTCCGCCGAGCAAGCAAAAGCAATACTTAATGAATACGGTCGCGAGATTGCCATTATCCTGCTGGACGTCGTAATGGAAACCGATGATGCTGGACTGCATGTGGTGAAGTTTCTTCGCGAAGAAATGGATCTTTCAGAGCCTCGTATTATTTTGCGCACCGGTCAGCCTGGCTATGCGCCAGAAGAACATATCATTAAAGCGTATGACATAAACGATTACAAAACCAAGACAGAGCTGACCCGTGGCAAGTTACTGACCGCAATAATTTCATCAATTCGCTCTTATCAACAGATTTTAACCATCAATCAAAGTCGTCTAGGACTGCAAAAAATCATTTCTTCGGCGTCGAACTTGCTCGAAGAACATTCTGTAAAAGGTTTCTGCGAAGGTGTGGTCACTCAGATCAGTTCCTTAATGGGACTGGACGCAGAAGGCTTGGTCTGCGCCCGTGCGGGCTCAGTACTGGATAGAGATGATGACGGCGTTTACGTGCTCGGTGCGGCGGGTGATTTCGCTAGCTTTATTAACGAGCCTATTTCTAAAATACACAATGAAGACATTGTTGAGCACGTGAATCGGTGTCTAAGAGTAAAAAATCACATCTTCGAACCTTCCTGCTCGGTGCTTTACATCAATAGTTCGGGTTTCGAAGCGGCAGTGTATGTGAATATGAGCCGTGAATTGAGCAAGATGGATAAGCAGCTGCTTGAAGTCTTTTTGTCCAGTATTTCTGTAGGGTATGAAAACGTTTATTTATTTCATGAATTACGTAATGCCGCGTTTCGTGACTGGCTGACACGCCTGCCAAATCGCAATGAGTTTATCAATATGCTTGATAAACCTCATCTGTATGACACCGAAAATGCCTGCGCGGTGTTAGTTGATATTAATCATTTTTCAGACATCAACGATGGTTTAGGCCAGGAGGCGGGTAACGAACTGTTAAAAGCGGTAGCGCAACGATTAGAAAGTGAATTCGATGAGAAAGTTAAAAAAAGTCGCATTGGGGGTGATGTATTTGGCTTAATTGGCGATGAAAAAGAACTTAGCCCAAAACGCTTGAATCAGGTATTTCGCTCCTCGTTCAGCGCAGGCGATCACACTATTCCAATTAATGTCACCATTGGCCTGTATAAACTGGGTAGAGAGCGACAAAGTGGTATTGAAGTACTCAAACGCATCAACATTGCACTAAACCGGGCAAAAAAGAATATCGCAGAAAATTTCGAATATTTTGCGCCGGAAATTGAAGAAAAAACCACCTGGCAGTTAAATATGATCAGGCGGTTACGCAATGATTTTGCCGATCGTAAATTAGAGCTTTGGTTTCAACCTCAGGTCGATCTGGTCTCTGAAAATGTTGTGGGCATGGAAGGGCTGTTACGTTGGCCTGACACCGAAAGTGGTTATATCTCACCTGCAGTATTCGTTCCGCTAGCAGAATATTCCGGGCTTATTGTGGATATAGGCGAATGGGTGCTGGAAGAATCGTGTCGGCGTATTCAGGAGCTTAAAAATGCCGGTTTTGGCCACCTTCGCGTCGCGGTAAACATTTCTATTTTGCAGTTTAGAGACAGGCAGTTTATTGACAAGGTTAAGGCAGTGATCAAGCGTTTTGATTGTGATCCCAGCAAGCTTGAACTTGAAATTACTGAAAGCGTAGTGATGGATGAACCGCAAATTGTAATTGATGCGTTACGTTCGCTGAAAGAGTTTGGGGTAGCGATTGCGATAGACGATTTTGGAACGGGGTTTTCGTCCATGAGTTATTTGCAAAAATTGCCTTTGGATCGGTTAAAGGTAGACCGCTCATTCGTGAATGACATCACCCCCGGTAAAAGTGCCGTTATTGCCGAAACGATTGTGACATTGGGTAATAAGCTAGGCTTACTGACGATCGCGGAAGGCGTAGAAAAAAGGGAACAGGCCAGTTATATGCTAAAACTGGGTTGTGATGAAGCTCAGGGTTATTTGTTCGCCAAACCCATGCCATTTTCTGAACTGATGCCATTTCTAAAAGAGCGGACGGGGGAACAAGGGTCGCCTTAAGCAGCGGCCTATACTCTGTAATTGTTTGTTAACGCAATGTTTCTGCTACAACCGCTTTTAAACGCGGTAAGACAGTTTCTGCAAACCAGGGATTTCTGGTTAGCCAGCGGTTATTTCTTCCTGATGGATGAGGAACAACCATTATATTGCTATGGGTCTGGTTATGTTGCGCCACCGCCTCAGTGAGGGTTCGGTATTGAGGTAAGTAATAGTTCTGTGCGTAGCGCCCGGCGAGGATTATCAATTTTGGTGCAATTCTGGATAGCAGCTGTGCGTGCCAAATTGGGGCGCATTCTTTTCGGGGCGGCGCATCAGCCCCATTTTTGTAGCCGGGAAAGCAGAATCCCATGGGTATTAAAGCCACATGCCGGACATCGTAAAACAGGTTTCTATCAAGCCCCGTCCATTCTCGCAATCTGTCGCCACTGGCATCATTCCAGGGCGTGGATGAATCGTGGGCTTTAATTCCCGGCGCCTGGCCAACAATTACGATCTTGGCTGTCTCAGAGGCTGAGAATATTGGACGTGGCGGTTGTGGCAGCTCAGCTTCGCATACCGTACATTGTCTGGCGCGATTAATCAGGTTTTGAAATGGTTCTTTGGGCATCGTGTGGGTTATCAAGCCTTACGCTTTTAGTGATTCAGTCATTAAAAATTCGATTCAAACCATTTAAGGCTGCCACGCGATATGCCTCTGCCATTGTTGGGTAGTTGAACGTTGTATTCACAAAATAATCCAACGTATTGCCTCCATTTTTTTGTTGCATTATGGCTTGCCCGATATGCACAATCTCTGAAGCGCGTTCACCAAAACAATGGATCCCTAAAATCTCTTTGGTCTCGCGGTGAAACAGGATTTTTAAGCTTCCCACCTTGGTTGAAGCTATTTGTGCTCTCGCAAGATGCTTAAATTGGGCGCGGCCGACTTCATAAGGAATTTTGTGGGCTGTAAGTTCCTGCTCGGTCTTACCCACCGAACTGATTTCAGGAATGGTGTAAATACCGGTGGGAATATCTTCCACCATGCGATCATCCGTCGCCCCCTCCAACATGGCTTCAGCCGCGAAACGGCCTTGATTGTATGCCGCTGAGGCCAGACTCGGGTAGCCGATAACGTCGCCGACCGCAAATATATTATCCACCTCAGTTTGATAATTTTTATTCACTTTTAACTGACCGCGAGAGTCCGCCTCAAGGCCGACGTTACTTAAGTTCAGCATGTCAGTATTGCCGGTGCGTCCATTAGCAAAGAGTAAACAATCGGCACGCATTCGCTTACCGGATTCTAAATTTAAAATAACGCAATCATCCCGTCCTTCAACTGATTTATAGGCTTCAGTATGGCGAATGACCACGCCGTTGTTCCACAAGTGGTAACTTAATGCATCAGAAATCTCTGCATCCAAAAAAGACAGTAAGCGATCGCGCATATTGACCAGATCGACCTTAACACCCATACCACGGAATATACTGGCATATTCGGAACCAATTACTCCTGCACCATAAATGATGATGGACTTCGGATCATGATCAAGGGACAAGATGGTGTCGGAGTTGTAAATACGTGGATGACTAAAATCAATGTCTTCAGGGCAATAGGGCCGCGAGCCTGTGGCAATGGCAAACTGTTTAGAGGTCAGTGTGTCTTCGGAGCCATCTGCACGTACTACTTTAAGCGTATTTTTATCTACAAAGCTGGCTTCGCCATGATAAAGCGATACCCGATTGCGATCATAAAAAGAGGAGCGCAAACGGACCTGATTTTTGATGACGCCACTGGCCTGCCGCATTACCTCAGAGAAAGTCAGCGTATGATTAGTATGGTTATCAGAAAACAATGGCGTGGTATTGTATTCAATCAAACGATTTACTGAATGTCGCAGCGCTTTAGAAGGGATCGTGCCCCAATGAGTGCAACCACCGCCAACCGACTTGTAGCGCTCAATAATAGCCACATTTTTGCCAGCTTTTGCTAATTGCATAGCAACGCCTTCGCCCCCCGGGCCTGTTCCTATTACGATGGCATCAAAGTCATAGGGCTTTTTAGAGACAGCGGTTTTCTTAGTCATGGCGTCGTTTACCTTTACTTACTCACAGGGTTGCTACGAATTGACCTCCAATAGAGATTAGAGAGAAGTTTATCAAGCTATTGAGACAACACAACTTTTTCGTAAGCGGAAAAATAGAATAAAAAAAGCCTGGCAAGTAGCCAGGCTTCAACAGCGAATAAAATTGCAATTACGCAATACTTAAAGATAGATCATGCAGTTGCAACCACTTCTGCTTTTGCAATTGCAGCGACTGCTTTAATTCTTTGTATTTAAAATCAAGTTCGAGGCGCTCAACGCTGCGTTGCAGACATTTTTGTTTAATTGCTACCAAACGCTTCTTGGTGGTGTAATACTCAGTCATTCGTTCAATCAGTAAATCATACTCTTCGTGAACTTTGGTCAGGATCTCCTGAGCATTGGGTAGATGCGACAACTTATCATTGGCATTTTTCAATTTCATTTGTAATTTGGCTTTTTCTATACGTTCTTCCGGGCAGCGACGCAGGTTTGTTGTTAGGCCAACAAATGACAAGCCACGGATTAACCATTTGGTTGGATCATACTGCCACCACTTGATACCGTTTCTATAGTCGTATTCAAAAATATGATGAAAATTATGGTAACCCTCACCAAATGTGAACAGTGCAATAATGCCATTGTCTTTTGCGGTATTGGTGTCAGTAAACGGTTGCTTGCCCCAAAAGTGGGCTAATGAATTTATGAAGAACGTGACGTGATGCACCAGTACCAAACGTAGTACCCCAGCTACCAGAATCATGCCCAGAATATCGCCGTTCAACCAGCCTAGAAAACCGGTAATACCAAAATTTGCAGCCAGCACAATAGGCAAGTAGTACTTGTGTTGCCACATCACTACCGGATCTCTTTGCAGGTCTCGACAATTACTGTAATCGGAATAGCGCTTGGTCTGGTACTCACGCAGCATCCAGCCTATATGGGCAAACCACAGGCCGCGCTTAGCCGAGTAGGGATCGTCATCAATATCATCAACATGGCGATGATGAACACGGTGGTCTGACGACCAGTGAAGAATACTGTTCTGCAGCGCCATCGCACCACCCACCGCCAATACAGCTCTGACAATAATATTGGCATCATAAGTTTTATGCGACCAAAGTCTGTGGTAGCCAGCGGTAATCGACATGCCGGTAAAGAAAAACAGCACTACAGCTGCAACGATTTCTGCGGTATCGATTCCATACGCGAACGCCCAAACAGGGACGCCGACAAAGGCGATCAGGGCCGTGACGATAAAAACGATAGCATTAGTCAAAATTAAAGGAGGTCTTTGCATGTATAAATCTCAGCTTACAACTGTACGCTAATTTAACGTTTTCGTGCGCGTTAGGCAAGGTTATCGAATTAATTATTTATTAAATTAAGTTAGCGAAATGGGTCAAACCTACAATTGCCTTACGAATTCAATTTTTTAGGTTATCATCTGCATTGATTTATTAAGGAGCAGTGCCAACAGTGAGCCGTCAGGAACAAAAACTTAAAACCAGACAAAATATTATTAATGCCGCCTTCACCTTACTGGATGAAAACCGCAGCCTGTCTGCAATAAGTTTACGGGAGGTCTCACGCGCCGCTGGTATCGCGCCCACCTCCTTTTATCGCCACTTTAAAGATATTGATGAGCTCGGTCTGACATTAGTAGATGAGGCTGGCCTGGCTTTACGGCAATTAATGCGGCAAGCAAGGCGTCGCATCGAAACTGGCGGCGGGGTCATAGATACTTCGGTTGACACCTTTATGGAATTTATCACGGCAAATACCAACGTGTTTCGTTTGTTGTTGCGTGAACATACGGGTACGTCAGCGGCTTACCGTATGGCGGTATTGCGCGAAATTCAGCACTTTATTGAAGAGTTAACCGACTACATTATTGAACAGCAAAACGTTGATCACCAATTGGCGAGCCTGCAAGCAGAAGCTATGGTCAGACTGGTATTTAGCGCAGGAGCGGAAGCACTTGAAGCTGATGTGCCATTGCGTAAAGAGATTGGCAATCGCGTCAAATCTCAATTACGTTTTGTGCAGCATGGCGCGGTAATCTACAGAAACTAACTTCGGACAATCAGCAAGCTCGCCGTTTTAGTTTTACACCCACTTCGATATGGTGCGTAAACGGGAACTGGTCAAACAGCGCACAGGCTTCTATTTCATGGGTCTGGTACAGTTGTGTTAAGTTGTCCTTCAGCGTTTCAGGATTACAGGATATATAGACTATCTCATTGTAGGCCTGGATCATGGCTGTTGAGTCGGGATCCAGACCAGCACGGGGTGGGTCAACCAACACGGTTGAAAAGTCGTAGGTGGTAAGGTCGATTCCTTTCAGTCGCGAGAATTCCCGCTTTCCCTGTATCGCTTCAACAAACTCCTCTGCAGACAGTCTGACAATCTCTACATTGTCAATTTGATTGCGTTGGATACTGTATTGAGCGGCCGCCACAGAAGGCTTGGCGATTTCAGTGCCAATGACCCGTCTGAACTTCTGTGCGAGAGGCAACGAGAAGTTTCCCGCGCCGCAATATAATTCGAGTAAATCAGACGATGTATCACCGCATACCGACAATGCCCACTCGATCATATCGCAGTTCACTTCTGCATTGGGCTGAGTAAAACTATTCTCAATATGCTTAAAAAAGTAATTTGTTCCATTGATGGGCAGGCTTTCGACGATATAATCCTGGTCAATTACTACTTTCTGTTTGCGCGCCCGACCGATTAGATTCACACTAAACTGCTGAGACAGTGTCTGCTTTAACTCGCGTGCTGCCTTTTCCCACTCAGTATCAAGTTGTTTGTGGTAGAGCAGACTAATCACCAGTTCGTTACTTAAGCCGCACAGATAATCAACCTGAAATAGCTTGCGTCGCAAGGTAGGCATATGGCGAATTTCATTGATCAATGCAGTCATTGCCTGATTAATAGTTGTGCAAGCGGCCGGTAGCTGGTCTACGCGATATTTTGCTTTGCTCTGTTGATCAAACATAATGTGATACAAATCATCGCCCTCATGCCACACCCTGAATTCGGCGCGCATGCGAAAGTGCTCTGGCGAAGACGCAAAGACGGCGGGGGTTGGAGCGTCAAAAGGCGACAACAATTGAGTTAACCGAGTGGTTTTCTCATGTAATTGCTCTGTGTATTCGCTATTTAGTTGCTCGCGTGTCATTGGGTCACCTCATTTACGTCAGGAGACGCATTGTAATCAGTTTCAGGTTCACTGCAATCTTCAGACGTATTTTCAATAATTATCGTACATAAACTAAACTATTCAGCAACACGGCCGATAATAAGTTGAGGTTAGTGAGGATCAAATTATGAACGTGGGTCAAATGAAGGCGTTTCTTGGTGAGCAGCAGCCTGCTGTCAACCCGGATAAGGCTATCAAAAAACAGTTGCAGGAAGAAGGGTTACGCCAGGCCGCAGAGTTTCAACAGCAGCAAGCCGCAAAAGTCAGTGTCAGCAGCACGCAAACGACTATCGGTATGAAGATGTTGAGTCAGGCATTGGATAATGCCGTGGTACTCGACGGCAAACAAAACTCCGCAAAAAGTCACAAATCTGACGCTGGCGCAGATAACGAAAAGAAGTCCTCACTGTTTGATTTTGAAGAAATTGCGAAAAACGTAATGAAGTTTGTCGGCAACGTAATCAATGGTGCTGCGAAAAGCGGCGCATCGTCTGAAAAGCTGAGTGAACTGATCGGCCAGGCTCGTGAAGGTGTCGCAAAAGGCATCGCGTTAGCTGAAAAAGATATCGGTGGGTTGATGAATGATGACATCGCAGAGGGTATCGATCGCAGTCGCAGTTTAATAGGCGATAGGCTTGATGATTTGGAGAAGCGTTTATTGGGCTCAGACCAAAAGAATAGTACCAACGCTACGCAAAATGTTCAGTCAGCAAGCCTGGCGGCGAGAGAAAGTAAAGATGGCGCCATGTTAATTCGTACTAAAGATGGTGATGAACTAACGTTGAGTTTTGAGAGTCTGCGACAGTTTCAATATAGTCAGCAATCATTTACTGCAGTCGGAGATAAAAATGTAGTGAGTGACAACTCAGACAATGCGGGGTCGCTTGCCAATCTGCAAAGCTATTCTTTTTATGAAAAAACCGGTATCAGCTTTTCCTTGAAAGGTGAACTGGATGAAGACGAGATGGAGGCAATAGCCGACTTAGTCGGGCAAGCTCATGATCTCGCTGACACCTTTTTTTCCGGTGATTTGGACAAAGCGTTCGATCAAGCGTTAAAAGTTGGCTTTAATGATGAAGAACTGGCTGGTTTCGCCATGCAGTTAAACCATACAAAGCAGACTGAGGTAACTCAAGCTTATCAAAACGTTAAAAACTTTAAAGAAGACAGCGAAGGGTCGCTGGGAAATGGTAACGTGATTAACTCCATCGCCAAATATATGGACAAAATGATGGAACTACTCAATAAGGCCGAGGAAAAGCTGGAAAGTGGAAACGAGTACGGTAGTCTGGTGAATGGATTAATCAGCGAAATGGAAGACGTTCAGGTACCTGACTTAGTTTCGGCAATTAACCGTTTTAATGAGTTTAATAAACGATTGGTTAATGCAATGCCCACCCCGGTGCCTAGTGAAGCTGATGCGTAATTAAAAAAAAACCTGGCAATGCCAGGTTTTTTTATAGAACCAGCTGGAGTTGATTATTCAACGGCAATTTTATCTTTTGCAGCTCTGACTTTCAGAGTACGTTCAAGAAAAACTTTGTCGTTGAGTTTGCTAATCGCACTGTCAACGTCACTGGTTAATACTTCAATAAAACCATACCCTTTACGTTTACCGGTTCTGCGATCCTTCATCAAACGAACAGATTGAACATCAATATAGTTTTTAAAATACTCCTTTACTGCATCTTCGTTAGCTTTATAAGGAAGATTCCCTACATATAAAGTTGCAGTTTCCTGAGAAGAGGAGGACGAAGAAGATGAACTGGAATTACTGAACAACGACGCTAACCACGGCGTCACTATCCCACTTACTAATAGCGAAACCGCTACAGTCACCGGGAGACTCGCATTGTAGCCTGTAGATGTGAAAACCAGATATCCTGCTATTGCAAAAATGGCGCTGATTAAGGCGCACTGTATAAAGCCTACTTTCATAAACCTACCTTATTGTGTTTTTAATGTATCTTTGGAGGCTTTGGATAGTTTACCTCTTATTTATATTTTCGACAATTCTTATATAAAAGGGCTCATAAGTGGTTGTTTGCCGATCATGTTTTTAACAATTATAGGGGTTTGAGTCAAAATTTAGGCAAAAGGTCAAAAAAGTTAAAAAAGGTGTTGACGGATAAAATTAGATGCGTAGAATGCGCTCCACGTTTTGAGGGGCCTACGGGCAAATTAGAACGAGGTGAAGACGGTTAAACAAGTTTGAGAAAATTTGAAAAAAACATGTTGACACTGAAAACCAAACGCGTAGAATGCGCGTCCCGCTTCGGGGAGAACCTGAAGCAACGCTGGAAAGCAAAAAGCTGAAAAGCGTGCCAATCGGCAAGTCCGATTGACAAAATTGCTCTTTAACAATTTATAACAAGACAATCTGTGTGGGCACTCGTTAAGAGTGTCAACCGACGATTCATATATATAGTTTTTCGATTTTAATTGAAGAGTTTGATCATGGCTCAGAT